>CAVSFU010000001.1:0-267528 GCA_963727365.1 Paraconexibacteraceae bacterium
GGAGTGTGACTGCCTACCATGGCCGAGAACGACGCAGCTGATCCCGTAGTTGCCAACCCGACGTACATGGCCGACATCAGGTTCTTCTTCCGGCGGTGGACATCCCCCACATGGGCGGGATCGGCATCGACCTCTCGACCTACGCCGGGGTCAAGCAGAACGCCCCCACGATTAACTTACATACCGGGCCGCCGAACCGGACATGCCGCCGGACTTGCCGCCGGCACGTGGAGCGCCGAGCGGGTGCAGACCTTCAAGAACTGGATCGTCAACGGGTAGCCGCACGGCACCGCACGGCGACGACGCCGAGCCCACGGCGATGACCGCGCCGCCAGGCGACGCCGCCTGCGCAAGAACATCGAGACCCTCAGCGCCAGCGAGATCGAGGCGCTGAAGACCGCCTTCCAGGGGCTGATGAACCGGGATCCCACCAGCCCGAACAGCTACTTCGCGCTCGCCGGCCTCCACGGACGGCCGTTCGCGTGGTGCCTGCACCAACGAGGACGGCTACAACCCGTGGCACCGGACGTACCTGAAGGTCTTCGAGGACGCGCTGCGATCGGTCCCGGGCTGCGAAAACGTGACGATGCCGTACTGGGACTTCATGAACCCCTTCCGGCCGTGCTCGGCAGCCGCCGTTCTCGAGCTATGACCTCCCGCGGGACCCCGGCGCGCAACCAATCCGCCGTGAAGGGCTACTTCCTACACGACACACCGCAACGACCCGGCCACCTTCCAGACCAACATGCTCGACGTCTACGGCGTCTACGCAGACACGACCTGTCGCTCAAGCAGTCCACCTGGGGCGAGTCAACCTCGACGGCTACCAGGAGTGGTCGATCCAGGCGCACGACAACGGCCACGTCTCGATCGGGCCGACGATGGCCGATCAGGGCGTCGCGTCCTACGACCCGGTGTTCTGGTTCTACCATTGCAATCTCTACCGCCTGTGGTTCAGCTGGCAGACAATCGTCGGCGCGACCACGCTCGCGGGGTTCAAGTCGACTCTGACCGGCGACACGACTGGCTGGCGCCGCCGTTCAACGCGCTACCGCCGTTCAATCCGCCGTATTCGTTCCTGCGACACGCCGATGACACAATCGCTGACGGCGTCGCCTATGACGAGCTCGAGACCGTGACCACCGAGGAGCGGCGCTGGAGAACAAGGCCGGCAGCATTGCGACGGACCGCCGGTTCGCGCTGAAGCGCGCGACCCCGGTGTCGGCGCGAGTCAAGGGCATCGACCGCCTCGCCATCCCGGGCACCTTCGCCGTCCACCTCCTCGCCGACGGAGAGCCGGTCGCCAAGCGCGCGTTCTTTCAGCCGGACAAGCCGCGCGAGTGCGCGAGGTGCATCAAGCACGAGCTGGTAAACATTGACTTCCGGATGGACCCGGGGGAGCTCCTCGACAAGACGCTGTCCGTCAGATCGAGTTGCTCTACGCCGACGAAGACGTCCGGGCGTTCCCCCTCGCGCAGGCGGGCAACCCCACGATCAACGCGCGGCTGCTGCTGCACGACGAATAGCCGAGATCGCGGACATGACCATCGGCGGCGATCGCGGATGACGCCACCGCTTGCACATATCGGTGGCGTCCCCGTCGAAGAGGCGATCGCTGGCCTGCTCCCGAGCGGCTTCCTGCTGCTGATCGCGCTCCGGAGCTTCGGCGATCGCGTGCGCGACGGGCGTCGGCGCCGCTCACACGCGAAGCGTCGCGCCTGACCCGAACGCCCGCTCGCACTGCTCCGCGTGACCTCAAGCGCAGCCGCTCGGTCCGAACTGGCGGATATCCGCCAACCCTGCCGCAGGCGGTGTTCGACTAACGCTTCGTCCGGGGCGCCTTGTGCCGCGCGCGGGCCGCCGCTACACATCGCGTCCGGGCCGCCTTGCGCGGTCTGGTCTGGCATACCGCGAGCGCCCGCTTGAGCCTGCACGCACGCGTCTTGCACGGCTTGCGCTTGGCCTTGGGTTTGGCGGTCGGCTTCGCTGGCACGGCGGCAGCCGCGATCGCCGCAGGGGGCGTGGCGGTCGGGGCCAGCGACGCGGCGACGGGTCCGATCGGGGCCGCGGGCGGGTTGGGCTGCTTGACGATCTGCAGCGTGCCCTGACACCGACGTATCGCCCTGCTGATCGGTCACCGACAGGCCGACCGTGTGTGCACCCGGCGCGTCGAACGTCAGCTTGGCCGTCTTGCCGCTCGCGTCGTCGTACTGGCCATCGCCGTCGAGGTCCCACTCGAGCTTGGACAGCGCGTTCTCGCCCGCAGGGTGCGTGGACGTGGACGTCAGCACGAGTTCGGAGCCTGTCTGTAGCGTGCCGGCGACGGTGAACGCCGCGGTCAGCGCGTCGAAGCTGTTGGTCCGGCGCCGTCCGCGGCCGATTCGAGGTCGCGATCAACCTGTGTCGGCGACGCGTTTGGGACTGAGCGGCGCCACGCCGACGCGTCACGAAAATCATCCCGCCGCGGCTCGAGCGGCGTATGCTTGCGCACGTCGTGGAGGAACGGCAGACCGTCACGCCTCGACAGTCCCGGGTCCGGCTCGGAGCAGCGCCGGAGACGGCCCCCGCGCGCGCGACACCTGGCCTTGCGGCGCTTCTGACCGCCGGCAACCAGGCGACGGCACGTGTGCTGGCCCCGGGGATGGGAGAGCGAGTTCTCCAGCGCGCGAACCTGCGCTGGACGATGGGGACGCCGCCGGTGATCGACGACATCGACTTCGGTCCCCGGTCGGGCGTGCAGGAAGACCACGCGACCGCTGTCGCGGCCTTCAAGCTCGCGGTCGTGCGCAACCTCAAGGGCCGCACGCTGCTGGATGCGATCGTCCAGCTCTACCTTCTGGCCAACGAGATCACCGAGCTCCCGGGATACGGCGATTACCGCACGATCGGCCTCGCGAACAAGGTCGACCAGCTCAAGCGGAAGCTGCTGACGCTTCACGAAGTCGCGGGCGGCAACCAGCTCTACGCCGCGGGGGAGCTCGGCCGGTTGATCGACGACTACCTGCGGATCCGCAATCTCGTCCCGGGCACGAAGCACCTCAAAGGCGACGTGACGCGGCCGACGGGCTACAAGGGCGGCGGGGGCGCCGAGAAGGAGGGCAAGCGGGAGCTCTCGCAGGCACTCGACACGATGGCGACCGACACGGCGATCTCTGCCGATCGCGTCGAGTCGCTCCTGATCTCGGCGATGACGAAGCTGCACGACTACATCACGACGCGCAAGACGCTGCCGACGCAAGACGAGCTTGCCAAGGTCGCCGCCCAGCACTTCCACAGCATCATGCAGGTGTCGCCGCTGCTGACACCGTTCGCCACTCAGATCTTCCACGCTTGGGTGCAGCGCGTCATCGGCACGTGGGCATCCGTCGTCGCGCTGGACCCGGCGGCGTTCACGCTGGCCGTGTTTCGGTACTCCACCATGGCTTTCCCAGAGGTCGGGCCCACTGCTGCCGACAGGCCGGCGCGACGCGAAGACGTCTGGAACAAGACCGACAAGGGCTACCTCCCTGTTGGCTGGGACGACGCGAGCGCCACGCCGGAGGCCACCGACGTGCTGGGCGTCGCCTACACCGTTCACGATTCGCGCGCGATCGCGCGCTACCAACGGATCGCGCTGCTCAACCGCGCGGCCGAGCAGGGGCTGATCGCCGCGGCTCGCGCGATCCAGTACATCATCGAGCACCCGGCCGAGCAGGACGAGTTGCTCGACAACCTCGGCTTCGATCTCATCGAGCTGGCCAACGGCCGGGTTTACCTGCGCCTGCGCGGGGGCTGATCGCACCAGGAACCAGTGCCATGTCAAGGCCCTGCCGGGGTCGCGCTGCTACTCGCCGGACAACCTGTCGCGCCGACGTGACAATTCTGTCGCACTAGCACGCGAATCCCAGTATGGTCGGACATCGAGGGAGGTACCCGACGTCCAGCTTGTTCATCGTCGATGGCAATGCGATTTTCCGGATGGGAATGGTCGCCTGCCTTGGTGCGCAGCCGGGCATCATCAGCGTCGGCGAAGCCGCCACGCCCGAGCAGGCATTCGACGCGCCGACGCTCGCCGCTGCGGACCTCGTCCTGCTTGATGTCGATGTCGACGCCGTGGCCGTGACGATCGCCCAACTACACCAGCGCTCGCAGGGTGGCGTGCTGGCGGTGACCACGCATTGGAGCCACCCAGGTGCCAGCGACGCGATCGACGCGGGCGCGGTCGGCGTCGTCTGCAAGGACGGCCTGACCGCCGAGGCGCTGGGCGTGCAGGTCGCGGCGGCGCTGCACGGCGCCGGCGTGATGCCGGCGCCGATGCTCACGCGCCTTGCCCAAGCGTCCCGCGACGGCGTACGGCACACACGCGTGCCGGGGGTGCTGACGTCGCGCGAGCAGCGCGTGCTGCAGCTGATCGCCGACGGCAAGATCACGCGCGAGGTCGCGCGCGAGCTGGCCTACAGCGAGCGCACTGTCAAGGCGGTCCTGCGCGACGCGGTCGTCAAGCTCGGCGCGCGCAGCCGCTCGCAGGCGGTCGCGCACGCCGTCAAGGAAGGGTTGATCGATGCCACACGGCGAGCGCGTCCGCCGCGGCACACCGCAGCCGTCGTCGGCGGATCAGGTGCGCGCGCGAGGCGGCGCGCCGGCGCTCGGCAATGCCGCCGCCGCGCGAATGCTCCAACGGACGATGGAGCTGACGACGGCGAAGACGCTGGTCACGCTGCTCGGCGCCTACAAGGCGTACTTCAAACGCGGAAACGCGCCGGAGTTGCCCGAGAGCGCCACACGCAGCTCGCCGGTCAAAGCCGTCCCCCGCCCGGAGCGCGCCGAGGCGCGCATCAGCGACGAGGACCTGCGCGCGGACGACCGTAAGAACACCGGGTTCACCGGAAAGATCACCGGGCTCGCGAAGGTCGAGCAGTACCTGACCCAGGGCGCGGTCTACGGCGGCGCCTACCACGGTGGGCACCTGATCGCCGACCAGCTTTCGGCGCGCGACAAGACGTCGTTCACGTTCGAGAACGTCGCGCCGCAGTGGGCGAGCTTCAACACCCCGGCCTACGCGAACCTCGAGCGCAAGATCCGCGAGCTCGTGACCCCACCGCCACCACCCGCCAAGGGCGCCTCCAAGCGGCGGCGTGTCGCGCCGCCGCCGGCGAAGGTGGAGGAGATGCTGGTCACAGCGAAGCTCACGTACGGGCCTGATCTGAAGATCTCGCCCGCGTGGCTGAACCTGCTCGGCATCTCCGCGCCGGCGAACGGCCCGGATCTCGTGTTCCCGCGGCGCATCCCGCACAGCTGGACGTTGCGTGCCCGGGTCGCGATGACCCCTCCGCCACCCCCGGCCCGCAAGGCCGCGCCGCGGGGTAAAGGCCGAGGCCGAGCACCGCAGGTCGCCGCGCCCGCCCCCGCGCCACGTCCCGCCAAGCCCGACTGGCGGGCGGCCTGCAGCCGACGGCTGGCGAGGGCTTCAAGCTGACCCATGAGCCCTTCGAGAAACGGGCCGCTGGTGTGAAGCAGCCGAGCGGCAAGGACGCGACGAAGTTCCCGTTCGCCTACGCGGCGGCCGCGAAGATGTGGAAGCTGCGCGCCGTGCAGTGGGCCCCGGAGCCCAGCCTCGCCTCCAAGGGCGACGTCCAAGCGGTCGTCCACCAGTGGTTCCCGACGTTCGCGAAGCTGATGCCACAGCAGGAGCAGGCGCTCGTGGCGCGCGAGCAGGCGCTCGACGTCCGCGAGCAGGCAGGTCGCGGCGCGCGAGCAGGTCGTGGCGGCGCGTCTGGCCGCGCATTCCGAGTTCGTGAAGCTCTACCGGGCGACACGCACGGCACTCCAGGACGTCGCCAAGGCGGCACCGCTGCGGCGTCTGGGCACTGCCGACCGCAAGGCGCTCCGAACCGACGCCATGGTGTTCCACCAGGAGATGATGGGCGGACTCGACACGCGTCATGACGCGCTGCTCGAGCTCCTCGAGGACCAGGACGTCGACCGGCAGCGGCTGGCGAACGCGATCGTGGCGTTCACCGCGATGGCGACCGAGAGCCGCAGCGGCTCACGGACGCGATTGCCGCGCGCGCGGCCGAGCTCGCGCACGAGCGCGCGCTGGCCGACGCCGCGGCGGCGGCGGCCGTGGCCAAGGCCGAAGCCGAGGTTGCGGCGCGCAGCGTGTTGCCGCAGCGGCAGCCGATCAACGTCCCGCCGTCGCCGGCCGACGACGTCAGCATCGACGACGACGAGGAGGAGGAGAAGAGGACACCGCGCCAGCTCCGACGGTGGACGTTCAGCTCACCGTGAACAACCCGACTGCACCGGTCCAGCCGCAAGCACCCGATCGCGGCACCAAGCGCGCGTTCGGCGCGATCACGACGCCGCCCGCCGCCGCCGCCGCGCTAGTGCAGCCGGCGCTCGCTCACGCGGCGCTCAACCTCCCGAGCTTGCGCAGCTCCATGCGCAGCGCGCCCTCGAGATGCGTCAGCGTCACCACCCCGCCGTCGTCCGCGGCGGCGTAGGCCGCGGTTCGCGCGGCGTTAGCGATCGACCCACCCGACAGACGATGCGCGCCGGCCAGCGTGCCGATGTCGACGCCTGCCGCCAGCGGCAGCGCCGGCGGCAGATGACGGCGCCACAGCTGCTCGCGCTCGTCGCGGCCCGGCAAGGGGAACTCGACCGAGAAATCCAGCCGCCGCAGGAACGCGCGGTCGACGTTCTGGCGCAGGTTGGTCGTCAGGATCACCGCGCCGCGGTACGCCTCGATGCGCTGCAGCAGGAACGCCACCTCGATGTTCGCGTAGCGGTCGCGCGCGTCGCTGACCGCCGAGCGCTTGCCGAACAACGCGTCGGCCTCGTCGAAGACGAGGATCGCGTTGGCCGGTGCGGCGGCGTCGAAGATGCGCGACAGGTTCTTCTCGGTCTCCCCGATGTACTTCGAGACGACGCTCGAGAGATCGACGCGATACGCGTCGAGCCCGAGGTCGTTGGCCAGCACCTGCGCCGCGAGCGACTTGCCGGTGCCCGGCTCTCCTGAGAACAGCACCGTGAGCCCTTCGCGCCCGTGGAGGGCACCCATGCCCCACTCGACCAGCACGCGCTCGCGATGTCGCAGGACGGCGGCGATCGAGCGGAGGACCTCGCGCTCGGCGTCGGGCAGGACCAGGTCCTGCCAGTCCAGCGGCTGTCCCAAGCGCTCGGCCAACGCATCCAAGGGACCACGGCAGGCGGCGCGCGCCGCTGTCAGCAGGTCGTCGCCGGCGAGCGCGGCGGCTTGGGCAATCTGCTCGGCGCCGAGCGCGAAGCGCTCGGCGACCACCGTGACGTCGCGCCCCGGCATCGCCGCCTGCCACAGCACGCGACGCTCGGCGACCGTCAGCGCCGGCACGATGATCACGCGCGCGGCGACCTCAGGCAGCAGCGCCGCGCGCTCGGGCGCGACGTGCACGAGCGGCACGCCTGCGGCGCGTGCGACTTCCGTGCGGCGCTCCGGTGCGAGCTCATCGAGATCGCCGAGCACGAGCAGGCCACCGGTCAGCAAACCACGCATGCGCGCCCGCGCGAGCGTGTCCTCGCTGCTTGCGTGCGCCGCGGCGAGCACGACCAGCGGCCGCCCGATGCTGTGGGCAAGCACCTGCTCGGCATCACGACCGACGACGGCGAGCACGACCGGGTCGTCTGCCGTCAACGCCGCGGCGAGCTCGTCGCGCACCGTCTCACGCGCGGGGTCGAGCGCGGACAGCTCGACGTCGCGGACCCCCGGCGTGGCGACGTCGGCGATCCCCGCTCCAAGCAGGTGCGCCGCCAGCAGCTCGTCGATTCGCAGGCGCGCGGTCGGCGATCGGCAGCGTCCCTGGATCGGGCAGCACACGCACCGCCCCGCTCGTGCGCAGCGGCGCGTTGACTGACAGGCGCGCCAGCACGCCGGCCTCGCCTTCGTCAGCCAGTGGCCCGAGCAGCGCGGCAATCAGGCGTGGGCTCGGTGCGCGCCGGTTGAGGTCGTCGTGCAGGAAGCCGACGAGACGTCCGTAGTGCGCGTCGAGCTCCGGGCCGGCGCAGATCGCCAGCACCGCGCGGTCGAGCGGATCGAGCTCGAGCGCGTCGGCGACCGCGCCAAGACGCTGCTCGTGTGCGGCGGTGTCCAGCGACTGCACGGCTGCGCGCGCCTGCTCGTCGGACACGTACATCCCGCGGAACGGATCCAGCGGCGTCGGCTCGCGCGCGGCGACGCGCAGCACCGCGTCGCGCAGGAGCGCGTCGGTCACGTGCAGCACGCCCTCAGGCAACGCCGCCGCCCGCGATCGTGTCGGCCTCGCGCTCGTAGCGGTCGCCAGGGGTGTTCACGCGTAGGCGCCCCGTGCTCGGGGGCATCCGTGCCTGCTGGGCAACGTGCGTCAGCTCGTGCGCGATCAGGCGACGTCCGGCACCGGTGTGCGGCTGGTAGGTGCCGCCGGCGAAGTAGATGTCGCGACCCACGGTGAACGCCGTCGCCGCGACCGACCGCGCGAGGCTGTCCGCCTCGGGGCCGGTGTGCACGCCGACACCGCGCGCATCGAGCCCGAGTGTCGAGCGCGCCCACGAGCTCATCCCTTGATTGAGCGGCGCGCCGCGCCCGGCACGCGCGCGGATGGCGGCGTCGACGCCGGCGTGGACATGACCGCCGGCTTCGATCCCGGCGCCGGCGCGCGCGGACGGTGGCACAGTGCGACGCCGCGGTTCGTAGGCGTGGTCGTGCATCAGCTCACCCCTGGACGACCACCTGGCCGGGATACAGGAGCGTCAGCGGCCCGGGTGGAACCCCGTCGGTGACACCGACGAGCGAGGCGACGTACGCCGGGCGTCCCGCCACCATCACCTTCAAGCTCCACGACGGTGGCATCACCGCCGCGACGGTCAGGCACGGCTTCGTCGCGGGTGACGGCACGACCGGGCAGCCGGCGATCGGCGCGCCGAGCAGGTCGGTCCCGCACAGCACCGGCGCGCCCTGGGCCATCACGGTCGTCTGCGAGGGGATCGGGTTGACCTTCCCGCCGTGGCTGCAGAGGATCACGGCGTTGGTCGTCAGCAGCGGCATCATGGCGAGCCACCGTCCGGGCGCCAGGCCGGGTGGCTGCCGATCGCCGCCAGCGCGTGACGTTGACGACCGTCCACGCCGACCGCCTGTACCGGTCCCTGCTGGTCTTGCGACAGGCAGCCGACCAGCGCATCGGGCACCGTGACGGCAAGGCGGTCCCCGCGCGGACTCCAGGAGACGTGACACGCGGCGATCGGTGGCCAGCGCGCGCTCGTGACGTTGGTGATCTGGTCGAGCGTGGTGAGGACGACGCGCGGCGTCCCGATCACGCCGGAGCGCGAGACGTCGGTAACCAGCGCAAGCGTGCGGCCGTTGGGCGCGACCGCGACGTCGAGCACGTTGCCCGGCCCACGCGGCGTGCGCGGTCGTGCGAGTCGCCGGCCGATCTGCCAGGCCTCGGCGTCGGCGGCGCCTGGCAGCGGCGTCGTCACGCGCAACACGCCGACCGCCCGCGGGCGCGACGGCCGCGCGCCGACGACGAGCAGTGTGCGCGCATCGCGTGTCCACGCGAACGTGCGCGCGAGCAGCGGCAGCTGCAGGCAGCTCGCGTCGCCGGTGAGGCCGTCGGTCGAGACGAAGCAGACCATGCTCGACGCGCCCCGTGCCCGTGCGAGGAACGCCAGCGTGCCGCCGCGCGGCGCGAACGCCGGGGCGCGCAGCCGCGTCCCGGGGACGCGGGTCGAGCTGAGCGTCGGCGGTGACGCGCGCAGGTCACGCACGACCAGGCGGCCGCCGACGCGCGCGGCGAGCAGCTTGCCGTCAGGCGACCACGCCGCCTCGGCGCCGGTGCCGAGGTCGTCGGCGCTCGCGCCCGTGAGGCGCAGGCGATCGCCGTCGTCGAAGGCGACGACGTCGCCGCTGAGCTTCAGCGGCACGGCGCTGCCCTGCGCGGGCGTTGTCGTCTGCCGCGAGCCACCGGTACACCGCGCGGGGTCGCCACGGAAGATCAGCGTGACGACGCTGCCGGGCTTGCGTTTGGTCCCAGCGGCGGGAATCTGGCCGAGTGCCTTGGCATGGGGACCGATGAACTGCGGCACTGGGCCGAGCTGGAAGCCCTTGGCGTTGAGGCGCTTCTCCGCCTTCCCGGCGTTGATGCACAGGACCTTCGGGACCTCGACGCGCTTGACGCCGCCGAGGAACACGGCGACCGCCGTGCCCCGTGGGCGGCTGCGGCCGGCCAGCGGAACCTGGCGCACGATCCGGCGCGTCGGCGACGGCTTGGGGTTGATGTTGCCGAGCCTCAGGCGCGCGCGCTCGAGCACGCCGTCGGCCTTGCCGATCGTCAGGCCCCGCAGGTCGGGGATCTTCGTGAAGGTCGGCGGTGCGGCGACGCGCAGGGTCACGGTGGTGTCGGCAGGCACGCGCCGCCCGGCCTGCGGCGTTTGGTCGAGCACCGTCCCCGGCGCGACCGGCGCGTAGACGCGCGTCTTGACGACCGGCGCGGTCTTCAGCCCGGCCCGCTGCATGCGCCGCTGCGCGACGAACGCGCTGCTTGACCCGCGCAGCGCCGGCATCGTCACCTCGCGCGGCCACAACGCGTAGATCGCGATCGCGAGCGCAGCCAACAGTGCGACGGCAAGCGGCACCCACCACGGGATCAGCGGTCGCTGGCGAAAGCCGACGATCTGCGGCGGCGGTGGCGGGTCGACGCCCTCGACGGTCGCCGAGACGTTGATGCGGTAGTTGCGCGGGAAGCCGATGATGTGCGGCTTGCGCGCACGCGCGAGGATGAAGAGGCTGGCCATCTGGCCGGGCGCGACCGTGGTCAGCTTCGCCGGCAGGACGAACGTGCACGCCTCGTCGGCGTCGCCGGCGTGCACCGTCGGTGCGATCGGCGCGTTGCCGTTGTTGCGCACGTCGCACCACAGGTGCGCTTTGCGGCGTCCCTGAGCGACCTGCGGGCGCGCGCTGACGAGCACCGCGTAGAACGGCTCGACGACGAGCGTGGCCGAGCGCGCGGAGACCTCGCGGTTGTGGGCCTCAGAGGTCACGCTGATCGTGAACGGCCAGCGACCAGCCCGGGCCGACGGGGCGCGCGGTGGATGCAGGCCCAGGTGCAACACCTGCTCGAAGTCGCCCTGCGCGGAAACCGGAAGCAGGTGCGCCGAGGGCTCGGGCAGCTGCACCCACGCTGCAGGCAGGCCGTCGACGCTCACGGTGAACGTGTCGACGAGGTCGCCGACGTTGCGCAGCCGCACGAGCAGCTCGACGCGACCGCCGGCCGCGACGCTGGTCTCGAGCGCCGCGTTGGGGTTGTCGGGCGACGGCGTGCCCGCCACATGGACGACGGTCTGCACCGCGATCGGCTGCTTGGGCGGCGGCGGTGGCGCCGGCGGCGGCTCGGGCTCCGGCGCGGGCGGTGTGTCCTCGGGCCACAGCAGGTACTCGCCGCACGAGCTGCAGAACGCCAGGTCCGATGGCTGGCCGGCGTGACAGCGCGGGCACTCGATGCGGGTGACGCTCACGAGAGCTCCCAGGGCACGTCGACAGGGCACTGGTCGACGAGCAGGCGCTCGACCGCCTCGCGCTGGCGCTCGTCGAGCGGTCGTCCCGCGCGGATCTCGATCCGCGGCGCAGGCGCGGCGGGCCGCTCGCGCGGGTCGGCGCCGGTGCTGACCACACCCGTGTGCGTCGCCTCCAGCTCGAGCTCGGGGAATGCCTCGCGCAACGTCAGCCGCAGACCGGCAAGCGTCCCGCGCCGGCGCGACAGCACCATCGCGGTCGCCAGCAAGCGGCGCTGGGCGTCGGTCGGCAGCGCCTCGTCCAGGCGCAGGCCGAACCACCGGAACAACGCTGCGACGAGATCGGCGGGAGCCATCCGCGGGTCGATGTGCGACGCGAGGTTGTCGATCAGCGTGACGGTCGGGTCGAGCACCTCCTCCAGCGCGTGCAGCAGGCGCAGCACGAACGCGTCCTCGTCGGTGCGGTAGACGGCCGGGAGCGTGCTGGAGAGGTAGCGGCGCGCCGAGGCGCTGGGTGGCGCCTCACCGCTCATCGCTCGAGCTTGCGCCGCGCCCGCACGGCGTGCCAGCCGGACGCGACAACCTCGTCGGCAGCCAACGTCAGCACGCCCGTGATCGGCTCACTGCGTGCGACGCGCGTCGCCAGGTCGGTCTCGTGGACGCGGATGTAGGTGACGAACTGCACGCCGTCGACGCGCCGCGCGAGCAGCTCGAGCTCTCCGATGCCCAGCGGGCGGCCGAACGGCCAGCCCTCGCCTGCGCCGTCGGCGTCACCGCCGATCAGCGGATTGAGGTAGGTGTAAAGCGCGTCGAGGACATGGCGCTCCACGCGCGCAGGCTGCGCGCTCGGGGCGATCTGCACCTCCATCGCGACGCTGATCCCGCGCAGCGGCACCGGGGTGACGTGCACGCTCGTCCCCATCAGCGCGCGCTCCTCGAGGTAGCGGCGCACCTCGTCGCGCAGCTCCTCCGGCGCCGTCAGCTCCTCGAAGGAGTTGAAGCCGCGTGGCTCACCGGTCGCGGGCAGGATCCGCACCGGCACGGCCTCACCGGGCGCGGGCTTTCCGCAGTACGCGCGCGCGACGCGCGGCGACGACGCCATCGCCAGCCACTTGAAGTCGCCTGCTGTCACCGCGCGGTTGCGCGTGCGCAGCTCGTCGCCCGCCCGTGTCCGCAGCGCTGCCAGCGGTTCGAGGTCCACGCCGCCGCTCGCGGCCTCGGGGTTGGAGACCGACTTGACCCCGGGAACGGCCGTCCGCAGCACCGTCAAGGTGCCGGCGGCGACGTTGCCGCTGTTGCCGCCGCCGTGGCGGTAGCGCGTCAGCGTCAGCTGCGCACTCGCCGGCGGGACGGCGCCGTGACGGACCCACCCGCCGCCCTGCGGCAGCTCGTCCTCGTCGGCATCGGGTCGGCGGCGGACGAGCGGCTCACGAATCGCCACGCCGAGGCGGACCTCGCCCGCCGCCGCGTCGAAGATGTAGTGGGTGTCGTGCGCGTCGCTGTCGGAGAGCGTGTCGACGTGCTTCCAGGTGCGCGACTTGCCGGTGGCGGGGTCGGCGACTTCGAGCGTCTCGCCTTCCCCGAGCGGCAGCACCGGGCGGTGGCGGACGCGAAACGCCTGTCCGGCGGTGCCGTCGCTGACGCCGATCACCTCGTTCTCGACGATCGTGGCGTTCTGCGTGCGCACGAGCGCCCCGAGCGCCGACGCCGACAGCTCGCGCAAGCGCGGCGGCTCGGCGTAGGAGGCGACGACGCCGCTGTCGGGGTCGGGCTCGGCGGCGATCAGACGCACGCGCAGCCAGTAGAGCTTGTGCTCGCCGACGACGGTCCGGCCGCTGAGCTCGGAGACCTGCAGGTCGATCGCGCCGTCGCCGTAGTTCAAGCCGCCGGTGGTGTCGGCGAGGACGTCGACCGGATGCCAGACGCCCTTGGCGTCGGAGGCCTCCCAGACCCACGGCGGGTCGCTCGGACGGATGCCGACGCCGCGCGCGGGCGTGCACTGCACGTGGACGCGCACGGCGAGGCGCGCGAGGCTGTCGCGAAAGCCCAGGTACAGCGCGTCGCCGGCGCGCGGCGGGCTCGAGAACGCGGCGCGGTCGCTGTCGGGCGGCGTCGCGACGCCGTCGCGGGTCGGGATTGCGGTGAGCGTCCGGTCGCGCCACGTCGCGGCGCCGGCGAGCTTGAGCACGGGGATCGTGACCGCGTCGGTCACCTGGAAGATGACCGCCGGAGTGCTCTCGGTCGGCACCGTCGCGACTTCGGTCTTCAGGGCGGGGATCACCACGGGCGCCTTGGGCGGACCGGCCAGCGTGAAGCGCACGTCGGCGCGCGCCGCCTCGGGCGGGCGCCGCAGCACGCCCATCAGCTCGAGCACCGCGAGGTGCACGCGCTCGGGGATCCGGTTGACGCGGTAGAGCAGGATCTCGGTCATCCACGCGAACTGCTCGACGAGCGTGATGCCAGGGTCCGAGACGTTGTGGTCGCTCCACTCGGGACAGTGCTGGCCGATGCGCAGGCGCGCCTCGTCGACGAGCGACTGGAAGTCCCGATCGACGAGGACGGGATCCATCAGCGTCACGCCGGAGACTCCGCAGGCACGAGGTAGAACGGGTAGACGAGGTTGCGCCGGCTGTTGGTCGCGCGCAGCGTGTAGCCGACGTCGATGAACAGCGCGCCGAGATACTCGTCGTCGTCGGTGCGGAACGTGATCTCCTCGACGCTGATCCGCGGCTCCCAACGGTCCAGCGCCTGGCGCACCGCGCGCTCGATGTGCGCGAGCGTGCTCGGCGTCACGCGCTCGAACACGAATGCCTGCACGTCGCAACCGAACTCCGGGCGCATCGGCCGCTCGCCCGGCGCCGTCGCGAGGATCAGCAGGATCGCCTGCGCGACGTCGAGCTCGTCGCTGACCATCGCCGGGCGTCCGTGCGCGTCGAGCTGCACCGGAAACGCAAAGCCGCGGCCGAGCACGTCGCCCGTCGGGCGCGTCGGTGAGACAGGCGGTCCTGCCCTCATCCGAGCAGCACCTGCGTACCGGAGACGCGGACGATGCCGCTCGCCTCGAGCGTGATCATCGGCGCGCTGATCTTGACCTCGCCGTTGGCGGCCACCTTCACCTCGGTGCCTCCCTGCAGGCTCAGCGTCGTCTGGCCCTCGACGGCCATCGATGTGTTCGCCGTCAGCGATCCCGAGCTGTCGGCCGAGAGCGTGAGCGTCCCCTTGGAGCTGACCTCGACGTTGCCGACGCCTTCGCCCTCGCCCTTGGTCGTCAGCTTCGTGTCGCCTGCGCCGACCAGCGCAAGCGTCTTCGCCGAGGTGAGGGCCATCGCGTCGGCGGTCTTGACCGTGAGCTTCATGTCGCTCGTCAGCCCGAACGAGCCGTCGGTGGTCGCGAGGTCCGCGGGTTTGGCCTGGCCGTTGAAGACCGAGCCGAGCACGTAGGGATGGCGCTCGTCGCCGTGCTCGAAGACGACGAGCACCTCGTCGCCGATCTTCGGCAGCGTCACGAAGCCGCGGCTCGGGCCGGCCCCGGGGGCGACGACGCGCGCCCACCAGCCCTCCTCGCTGTCCTCGAGCGTCGGGTAGCGCACGCGCACGCGCCCGGACTGCTCGGGGTCGTCGTTGTTGGTGACGATGCCGACGACGACGCGGCGCTGCCACGCGTCTGCCATCGGGCTGTCGGCGGTCAGCCCCAGCAGCGTGCGGTCGGCGCGGCCCTCGGCGTAGAGCTCGGTCTCGAAGCCGCCGTCGCCGCGCAGCACGTGGCGCACGCCGCTGAGCGCGTAGGTCCCCGCGAAGTCGGGCGCGATGCCGGCGACCTTCACGCGGTTGCCGGGGCTCAGCGAGGGCGTGCCGAGCGCGACGCCCTCGGCTTCCACGAACGTGTCGGCGATCTGCGCGCCGAGGCTGCGCGCGAGCGTGCTCGCGTGCGCGGCGTTGGCGACGGGGTGGTCGACGACCACGCCGATGTTGTCCGAAAGCGCGGTCGCCACGTCGCCGCGCGTGAGGCCGGGGCTGCTCTGGGTCCTCCCGACGCCGGCGCTGGCGACGATCGCCGCCGCGCCGACGGGGTCCCAACCGCGCACCGACACCGAGGTCGCCTGCTGGCTGGCTGTGATGCGCGGGCGAAAGCTGCGCAGCTCCTCGCCCACCGTCAGCTCGAGCGGCTGGCTGTGCGCGTCGCCGCCGGCCGGGCGGAAGTGCAGCTTCGTGCCCTCGGCCTTGACCTCGTAGTCGACGTCGGCGGCCAGGCGCCAGAGGAAGTTCCACGGCGTCTCGTTGGAGCGCTGCACGAACGGCAGCGTCAGGCCGGCGTCGATCGTGCCGGGGCTCATGCCGGCGCCACGCGCGAGCTTCGTCGCGATGTCGCCGTAGGAGGTGTCCTGGTAGCTCGCGCTGTCCGGTGCCTGCTGAAGCAGGCAGCCGCGGTCGAGCGCGATCACGACGAGCGTCGCGGTGCCTTCGTCGAACTCTGGCGCGAGGGTCGTGATGAGGCCGTCGAAGACCGGCCCGCGCGAGGTCTGCTCGGCCGAGGCCAGCGTGATCGTCAGCGCCGCACCGGCCACGAACGTCGCGGCGCGCATGATCGCCTGGTCGTCGTCGTGGATGGCCAGCGACAGACGGTCCGGCACGCGCAGCCGGCGGTCGACGACGAGCTCGCCCACCGCGGTCAGCACCGTGGGATCGACCGGCGTCCCGGCGACCGCGATCGAGAATCCGGGGACGTCGCGCGTCTTGTCGGTGTTCACGGCTCCTCCAGCGGGACGGCGAGCAGCTCTCCGGGCTCGATGCGCAGCGGGTCGTCGACCTCGTTGAGCGTCGCGATCTGCTGCCAGAGGTCGGGCCTGCCGAGGTGCGCGTGCGCCACCGAAGCCAGCGACTCGCCGTCGCGCAGGCGGTGCATGCGACGGCGCTGCGTGGCGCGCGTCGTCGGGTTCTGCCCCGGCGGCACGGCGTCGCCCGGTTCGGGCTCTGCCTGCGTCAGCGAGAGCGTCGCGGTCGCGTGCATCGGCAGCCCGTCGACGTCGAACAGCTCGATCTGCTGGGTGACCGACGTGCAGAACGAGACGAAGCCGAGGAACTGGCCCCACACGAGCTGGACCTTGGGCGGGCGTTGCTGCTCTTGCTGGGGCACGCTGACGGTCGGCAACGTCAGCCGCGCGAGCGCGTCCAGCGCGCGCTTGACGTTCGCCGGCGAGTGCCCGTAGGCGGCGTGCAGCATGACCGCGAAGCCGATCGTCGCGCCGTTGGCGCCGCCGTAGCTCGGCGCGGTCTGGGCCGGCGCCACGCGCGGGCGCTCCTTCCAGGTGGCGCTGTGGCTGACCGTCAAGCTGGCCGGGTTCAGCCAGAAGTCGATCGCCGTCGGCGAGGGCTCGAGCACCTTCAGCAGCGCGCGCTCGAAGTTCGGCGGAGCGGGAAACGCCGAGCTGGCCATCAGCGCACTCCGGGGGTGAGTCCCTGGTGGGCGATCTCCAAGCTCTCGGTCGCGACGGCGTTGCCTGCGATGTTGGCGTTGGGCCCCGTCCACCGCACCGGAATGGCCTGCACGAAGCCGTAGCGCTTGAGCGGGCGCTGCGTCGCGTCGACAAAGATGATCCGCAGGTCCTGCGGTCCTGTGAGCGACCCGCTGCGCGTGGTCCACGCCAGCAGCACCGAGCGGTCGGTCAACCCGCTGCGCAGCGTCAATCGCGGGTACTTCGCGCGCCCGAGCAGCGTGTGGACGAAGAGGTTGTTGCCGCCCTCGGCGTACTCGTAGGTCTCGTACTCGAGCCCAAGCCCCGCTACCTCTTGGAACGCGCCGAGCAGCTGGCCGCCGACCGACACCTGGAACGCGTGCTCCAGCGCGACCCGAGGCGGCGCGGACATCAGCGTTCACGCCTTCCGGTGATGCCGCGCTGCATCCGCCCTTGGCGCTCGCGCTCGCCGACGAGCTCGCGGCGCAGGCGACGCAGCAGACGATCGTAGAGGCGGTCGAAGGACTGCTCGGTGTCCTCCTGCTGAGGCCGCTCGGGCGGCGTCGCCGGCGCCGGTGGCGGGGGAGGCGGGGCGGTGACGGGCGCAGCCTCGGGCGGCGCCGGGGTGCGTTGCAGGAAGTCGACGGTCCCGCCGTCGGCGTGCGGTGTGAAGACCGCATCGCTGGCGGCCGCGATCGCAAGGCCCGCGGGTGCCTCGACGACCGCGCCGGACGGCGCGCTCGGCGCGGGCGCAGGGGTCGCGGCGATCGGCGATGGGCGCAGGCGCAGCAGCTGGCGGTCGGCCGTGGCGGGCGTCGTCGTCGGCAGCTCGATGATCTGCCCAGGGATCGGCGCGGCAGCCGGGGGCGGCTGCGCAATCGCTGCCTCGGGAACGGGCGGCGCGGGGGCGGGCGGCGCGGGGGCGGGCGGGCGGGCGGCGGCGCTGCGTCGTCCAGCGCGTCCGGCTCGTCTCCGGGGAACGTCGGCGTGCCGAGGAACGGCACGAGCGCCGCCGGAAGCTCGCCGGTCGCCATCCAGCGCGCCGTCTCGGTGTCGAGCGTCAGCGGCTCGCCGTCCTCGGCGATCCAGCGCGGAGCATCGCGGTCGTCCGCCGCGGGCAGCAGGCGCCTGGTCGCGCCGAGGCGCTTGGGACGCCGTGCCTCGGCGACCCGCGCGGAGAGGCGCGGCGTGCTCACCTCGCCGGTTCCTCGAGACGCCGCAGCTCGTGGAGCCAGCGACGCCGCTCGCCGTGCTCGAGGTCGAGCACGGCGTCACGCGTCCAGTGCAGTCCGTGCGCGAGCTCGGCCATCTCCGCGTACAGCTCGTCCGGAGATGGCCGTGTCATCTCCCCGCCGGGCCGTCCTGAAGCTCGACGAGGTCGACGTCGAACGCCTCGCGGCACGTCGGGCACGCCACGTGCGCGACGGCGTCGTTGGCGGTGTTGATGCGCTCGTACAGGCGCTGCAGGTGGTCGAAGTCCGCGGCGTAGAGGTCCTCGACGAACGCCGGCGTGATCTCGGTGACCGGCCCGACGCTGACCAGCGTGCGCGCCACCAGCAGCACGCTGAGGTAGGCCTCGTTGCGGCGCACCTCGGTGTCGCCGAGCGGCTGGATCTCGTCACGCGCCCGCGCCAGGCGCATCACGCCCTGGCGGTGGCGCTCGCCGTTGTCGCCGTCGATGCCGATCGGCAGGGTGAACGGAACCTGGGTCTGCATCACTTCGTCCGCAGGAAGCCCTCGTGCGCGAGCTCGAGCTCCTCGACGAGGATGTCGTTGCCGTTGGCGTTCAGGCCCGGGCTGGAGTACTTGCACGGCCAGGCGCGCGTGAACGAGTAGGTGACGATCGTGTCGCCCTTGGCGTCGAGGACGCTGATCGTGCAGTCCTTGCGGTTGTCGTCGATCTGGCCGTCGAGGATCGCCTTGCGCCACTTCCAGAGGTCGAGCTTGGCGTCGACTCCGCGCTTGAGCGTGATGTTGGTCCACTTGACTTGGCCGACGAAGCGCTGAGGCAGCGGTTTGCCGTTGGCGTCGGTGGCGGTGTGCTCGATGACCTGGTTCTCGGTCGACAGGCCCCCGCACTCGGCGAAGAACCCCGCGCCCTCCGCACCGCCGAGCGTCAGCTTGAAGAGGTAGTTGGCAACAGGGGACTGGACGGTGGCCATGGCTCACGCGCCTTTCTGCGGCTTCTGGAACTGGCTGATCTGGAAGATCACGAACTCCGCCGGCTTCACGGGTGCGATGCCGACGAGGATGTTCACCTGGCCGGCCTCGATCAGGTCCTCGGGGTTGGTCTCCGCGTCGCATTTCACGAAGAACGCCTCGTCGGGGGTCGAGCCGAACAGCGCGCCGCCGCGCCAGACCCCCGTGAGGAAGTTCGAGACCGACACGTTCAGCCGTCCCCACAGCGTCTCGTCGTTGGGCTCGAACACAGCCCATTGCGTACCGCGCAACAGCGACGCGCTCACGTAATTGAAGAGACGCCGGACGTTGATGTAGCGCCACTCCGCCTCGCTGGAGAGCGTGCGCGCGCCCCATGAACGAATGCCATGGCCACGGAACGAGCGGATGCAGTTGATTCCGGCCTGGTTGAGCGCGCCCTGCCCCGCGTCGTTGATCTCGGCAGCCAGGCCCACGACGTTCATCAGGTCCTCGTTGGCCGGCGCCTTGTGGATGCCACGGCGTTCGTCGGTGCCTGCCCAGCTGCCGGCGATGTGCCCGGACGGCGGGACGAGGATCGGCTTGCCCGCGTTCAGTGGATCCGGGACCTGGATCCACGGCCAGTACAGCGTCGTGAACTCGTTGGCGACGGGCATCTGCGCGCGCCACTCGCCGACCTCGGTCGCGCTGTAGCCCGGCGGTGGGTCGAGGATCGCCATCCGCTTCCCCTTGGTGCAGAAGTCGATCAGCTCGCCCTGCACGTTCTTGATGTCGTCGGGCCCGCCTTGCAGCGCCATCAAGTCGGGGACAGCGACCATCGTGATCTCCTCGGCCATCGCCAGCCCGGCCAGCCCCGTCCCCGTCTCCTCGGCGCCGTTGAGGTCGTTGGCGACCGGCTTGGGCGGCTCAGGTGGCGGCTCGAGCTTGTAGGTCGCGGCCTTCGGGACGCGCTCGGCGACCGTCGCGATGCGGCTGGTCTCCATGACGTCGATAAGCGTCTGCTCGGCGTTGACGACCGTTGCGATGTAGTTCGGACCGGGCACAGCCGTCAGCCCGCCGCGCTCCCACGGCTCGCCGACCTCCTTTGGGGGCGTCACCGTGATCTTGTAGGTCTGCGTCGGCGACGCGGGCTCCGGCGCGTCCTTGTCGGCTGGCTTCTCTTGCTTGGGGAGCGGCTCCTCGTCGAGCGTGACCTCCACCTCGCCCTCGACCTTCTTGCCGTCGACCTCGAGCTCCTCACGCAGGACGAAGCGGAACGCCTCGCCCTGACCTGACGCCGCCGGGATCGCCGCCTGCGGCACGCCGCCGAACAGGTCCTCACCGATCCGCACGACCCAGCACAGCGTGCCGCCGTTGGCGAAGAAACCCTGCACCGCGTAGGCGAGGTAGGCCCCGGCCATGAACGGGCCGTCCTTCTGGTTGGCGCTGAACTTGCGCGCGAACTCCGTCCAGCTCGTGATGCGCACAGGCGTATTCGCCGGGCCGGCCGGGGCGAGGCCGACGAAGGCGGCGACCGACGTCGCCACGCCCTCGATGGGCCGGCTCTGCGGCGGGACCTCGTTCATGTAGACGCCGGGCGTCTGGTACACGGTGGGCATCGCTGCTCCTCGTCGGTTGCGAGGTCACCTGTACTGGACGCCGGACCGGGTGACAGCGTCGGGACGGGCAGCGCTTGGGGCGAGATGCTCGCCCGTTCGGGCTACCGGCGCCGCCGCGTGTCGACGCCGACGGCCCGGGCGAGCGGGGCGCGCGGGCGCTGGAGACCGACAGCGCAGAACACCGTGACCATGTACTCCAACGAGACCTTGTACGGGCTGCCGATCGCCGTCCAGAAGTCCGCGCGCCCATCCTCCTTGGGCTGCGCGACACGCGCCGGCAGCGACGCTGGGGGCGCGCCGACGAGCAGTCCTGGCTCGAGCACGTCCGGCGGCAGCTCGGGGTACGCGAGCAGCACGGCGAGCACCTGTGAGAGCAGCCGGTGCTCATCTTCGACGGCTTGCGTCCACGCGGTAATTGCGAACGTGCAGGCGAGTCGCAACGGCCCCTGGACGTCGTGGCCGGCGGGATCGCGGTGCCACGACCGGTCACGAATCGTCGCCTCGCGGACGTCGTAGAGGAAGAGGTTCAACGCCGGCGACGGCCACGTCGCCGTGCGCTCGCGCGAGGGCGCCTCGAAGGTGATCGTCACCTCGCCGATCCCGGCGGCGGACAGCTCGCTTCGCAGCAACCGGCGCAGCGTCTCGTCGAGGTCGGCGAGCACCGCGCTCGATGCGATCGCCACAGTGTTCACGGCCCACACCTAGCACGGAACGGGCGTCGCGCGCGAGAGCCGGACGGGCGCCCGAGCGGGCGCTCGCGCTGCCCGTTCGGGCGCTTTTGGCGACGCCGGCCGTCGATTGAGTTGGACGCCGCTAATCTGCGCTCGTGGATGTTGGTGCCTGCCGGGTGATGCCGTTCACGCGGCTGCGCCCTCCGACGACGGACTTGCGGCCGGCCGGCTCGGCGCTGCGGTCGCGACGCGGCGCAGGGTGACGAGCAGGACCACCACGGTGCCGGCGACCGGCACGAGCCATGCCACGCGGTACGCGTCCACCAGCCCAGCCACTGTGCCGGCTCCGTCGCTCGCAGCAACCACGACGGCTGCCGCCACCGCGAGGCCGAACGCCGCGCCAAACTGGAAGGCCGCGTTGATCAGGCCGCTCGCCACGCCCTGGTCCTCGTCGGGGACGCCCTGCGTCGCGGCGACGGTCATGGGTCCGTAGACGAAGGTGAACCCGAGCGCGAGCAGCAGCATCGTCGGCAGCATCACCGCGTAGGACGAGGCGGCGTCGACCTGGAGGAAGGCCGCGTAGCCGGCAATCCCGAACGCCACGCCAAGGGCGATCGTGCGCTGCACCCCGAGACGCTCCATGACCTTCGCGCCGATGGTCGGCGCCAGGAACGCATCGAGCGCCACCGGCATCAGCGCCAGGCCGGTCACCAGCGGCGACCAGTCCTTGACGTCCTGGAAGTAGAGCACGGTGACGAACTGAAACGCGGTGAACGAGCCGACCCACAGCGCCGCGGCGAGGTTGGTGCGCAGGACCGAGGGATTGCGCAGGAGTGCCGGCGGCACGAGCGGCTCGGCGGTCCGGCTCTCCTCGCGCAGGAACGCCAGCAGCGCGACCGTAGCGGCAAGGGCCGTGACCGCCGTCTCGAGAACGGCGACATCGGGCAGGCGCACGATGGCGAGCACCGCGAGCATCATTCCGACCGTCAACAGCACGGCGCCGGGGAGGTCGAAGCGCCCTGAGACGACGGGCCTGTCAGGCGGGATGACGCGTAGTGCGGCGATGAACAGCACGAGCCCCAGGACGACAGGCGCGAAGAACGTCCAGCGCCAGTCGACGCTCGTGAGCAGCCCGCCGGCGGCGAGGCCGATCGAGAAACCGCCGGCGGCGAAGCCGGCGTAGAACAGCAGCGCACGATTGCGCTCCTCGCCCTCGCTGAAGCGTGTGGCGATGATCGACAGACCGATCGGGGTCATGAACCCGGCAGCAACGCCGGTCACCATCCGTGAGGCGATCAGCAGCCACGCGCTGTCGGCCATGCCTCCAACCGCCGAGAACGCGATGAAGACTCCCAAGCGCGATCAAGAACGTCTGCCGCCGACCAAAGAGGTCGCCGATGCGGCCGCCGAGCAGCACGAACCCGCCGTAGCCGAGCACGTACGCGCTGACGATCCACTGCATGGTCGCCGTCGAGAGCTCGAGGTCCTCGCGGATGCTCGGGAGCGCGACGCCGAGCATCGACATGTCGGCGCCTTCGAGGAAGATTGAGCCGCTCAAGACGAGCAGCAGGGTCCAGCGGTGCATCGGGTAACTCCTTGTGGGTTAGGTACTTCTTGTGCCTAACCGCATGATGCGTCATCATCGACGGGTATGGAAGACGGCACTTTGAAGTCAGTCAGTTCCTGCGAGGGAACCGATCTCCCCGAGGACGCCCTGCAGTGGGACGCGCGGATGGACTGCGACGTCCGCCAGATCCTCGATCGCGTGGCCGACAAATGGTCGCTGCTCGTGATCGCGCTGCTGCGCGACCGCACGCTGCGCTTCTCGGAGCTGCTCCGTCAGATCGACCGCATCTCTCAACGCATGCTCACCGTCACGCTTCGCCACCTGGAGCGCGACGGCCTCGTGCAGCGCACCGTCTACCCCGAGGTGCCGCCGCGCGTCGAGTATGTGCTCACGCCACTCGGCGCGTCGCTACACGCGACGATCAACGCGCTCGTGTCGTGGACGGAGTCCCACCAGGCAGACATCGCTCGCGCGCGCTCCGCCTTCGACGCGCGCGTCGCGGCGCTGCAGCCGGCGTAGCGATCGTCGGCGCGCATTATCTGCAGCCCTGCATGTAATCTCCGGCCATGGGTTGGAGGAGCTGTCTGAGCGCAGCGGTCGTTGCGTGCGCCGTCGCCACGCCCGGCGGACGCGCAGGATCCGGGCACGACCGAGGTCGGGACGTTCGGCGCGTTCCCGTACCTCATCTACACCCCGTCGACCTACGACGCCAAGCGCCCCGCGCCGCTGCTGGTGATGGCCCACGGCTGCCAGACGACCGCCGAGCAGCAGATGCGCGCCAACCTGTACAACGCCATCGCCGAGCGCGAGCGGTTCGTCGTGCTCTATCCCGACGTCTCGCCGACCCACGTCGCGCAGCCCGGTCCGCTGACGCGCTGCTGGCAGTTCTTCCTGCCGACGAGCTGGAGCCGCGACAGCGGCGACGCCGCGGCGATCGCCGGGATGACGCGCGCGGTGATCGCCAACCGCGCGATCGACGCCGAGCGCGTCTACCTGATGGGCATGTCCGCCGGCGGCTTCATGACCTCGATCATGGCCGCCGCGTACCCCGACCTCTACGCCGCCGTCGGCATCATGGCCGCGGGCTCCTACGCAAATCCGGGTTGCCTGGCCATCGGCCCGCCGCTGGCCACGCCGACGACGCTGAGCGCGCAGTTGGCCCGTCAGCAGATGGGGACGCGGGCACGCGTCGTCCCACGGCTCGTCATGGGCGGGGACAAGGACGCCGGGATCCCGCCCTCCTGCCACGCCCAGGCGCTCGAGCAGGGACTGCGCACCAACAACCTCGTGCTCGGCGACAGCCAGACCGGCCCGATCGCGCTCGCGCCGGCGCAGACGCGCGCCGAACCCAAGCCCGACGGCTATCCCTCGACCGTGCGCACCTATCGCGACCCCGCGGGCTGCATCGTCGGCGAGTACTGGACGATCCACGGCATGAACCACTTCTGGACCGGCGGCTCGGCCGATCCGAGGTGGAAGTCGTTCACCGACCCCAAGGGGCCGAGCGGCGCGGAGATCTCCTGGCGCTTCTTCAGCCGCTACACGAAGAGCGCGACGTCGATGCCCTGCGCCGAGACGCCGGTGCCACCGCCCGCCGCTGCGGCCAAGCCGCGTTGCGCGCGCCGCTCGTTGCTGCTGTCGCTGCCGAAGGGCAGCCGCGCGGTCAGCGTGACGCTCAACGGCCGCCCCGTCAGCGCACGGCGCGTGCGCGGCCGTCTGCGTGTGCAGCTGCCGGCGACGCGGCGCACGAAGACCGTCGTCACCGTGCGTGCGCGCACCCGCGCCGGCAAGCGCGTCACGCGCCGGCACGCCTATAAGCGCTGCGGCCCGAAGCGGTGACATCCGCACCACTTTTCTGTACGGTCGCGTTCAGTACAGGGGTGGTTCGAAGGGGGAGAGCATGGTCCGCAGGGGTGTGGCAGGGATCGCGATCGCGCTGGTCTGCGCGATCGGTGCAAGCACGGCAAGCGCGGCGCCGAACTACGTCGCGCTCGGCGACTCGTACGCCGCGGGGCCGCTCACGGGCGTCTTCGTGCCGCCGTACGGCTGCCTGAAGTCGAGCACCAACTACGCCAACTTCGTCGCGCTGCGCATCGCGCTGCCGCTGCGCGACCGCACCTGCTCGGGCGCCTCGACGCGCCACATGACCGAGGCGCAGGGCGTCACGCCCGGCCCCAACCCGCCGCAGTTCGACGCGCTCGATGCGGACACGCGCCTGGTGACGATCCACATCGGCGGCAACGACATCGGCTTCTCGGGCCTTGCCACCGACTGCTTCAACCTCGATCCCAACGGGCCCGCGTGCTCGACGGGCGACGTCACGAGCCGCATCGCCACCGCCGGCACACGTGTCGCCGCAGTGCTCGCGGGCATCAAGGCGCGCTCGCCGCAGGCGAAGATCCTCGTGCTCGACTACCCCGCGATCTTCCCGCACAGCGGTGGCGGCTGCTGGCCGTCGCTGCCGGTTGCCAACGCCTCGGTGCCGGCGCTGCGCAACGTCCAGATCGCGCTGAACACGATGCTCGCGAACGAGACCGCGGCCGCGGGCGTGACACTCGTGCCGGCCTACGCCGCGAGCAAGGGCCATGACGCCTGCCAGCTGCCGCTCATCCGCTGGGTCGAGCCGCTGATCCCGCTCGGGCTCGGTGCGCCGGTGCACCCGAGCCTCGCAGGCATGCTCGCGATGTCCGACATGATCGTCGCGCGCGCTGCCGCGCCGCCGGCGACCGTCCCGAGCCTGGTGACGGCCGTCGGCAATCTCGCCGGTAGCCTGATCCCGCGGTGAGGGGACTCGGCAAGCGCGCGCTTCTGACGGTGGTCCTCGCGCTCGGCGCAGTGCCGAGCGCTGCCGCCGCGGCCGACCTGAAGATCGACGTCCTCTCCAACCGCGCCGACCTCGTGTCGGGCGGCGATGCGCTCGTCGACATCGAGCTGCCGCCCGGCGCCAAGCTCGCCGACCTGCACGTCGCCCTCGGCGACGCCGACGTCACCAAGCAGTTCGCGCAGCGGCCAAACGGCCGCATCCAGGGACTGGTCACCGGCATCCCCGACAAGGCGGTGCGGCTGCTCGCGCGGCTGCCCAACGGGACCGGCGCGTCGGTGACGCTCGTCGGCCATCCCAACGGTGGCCCCGTCCTCTCCGGTCCGCAGCTGCAGCCGTGGAACTGCCAGTCCAGCGCCAAGGATGCGCAGTGCAACGAGCCCGCGCGCCACGAGTGGTGGTACTACTCGACCGAGCGCCGCACGTTCCGCCCGTTCGCGCCGGGCTCGCGTCCCGACGACCTTGCCGGCACGCGCACCGACGAGGGCCACACCGTGCCGTTCATCGTCCGCGTCGAGATCGGCTACCAGGACCGCGACCAATACCGCATCGCAACGCTCTACGACCCCAACCGGGCGTGGACGCCGTGGGATCCGCAGGGCGCCTGGAACGGCAAGCTCGTGATCACCCATGGCGAGTCGTGCGGCACCGACCGCCAGGCGAGCTTCGCCCCGAACGTCCTCAACGCCGAGGTCCTCGGCAAGGGCTTCATGGTGATGTCCACCGCGCTGAACCACCTCGGCCACAACTGCAACCCAGCGCTGATCGCCGAGTCGGAGATGATGGCTCGCGAGCGCATCGTCGAGCGCTACGGGCCGGTGCGGCGCACGATCGGGATGGGCTGCTCGGGTGGCGCGATCGCGCAGATCGGCGTCGCCCACGCCTACCCGGGCTTCTACGACGGGATCACGATCGGCTGCGCGTTCACGGATCTGCTGGGGACGATTCGTCAGGCGGTCAACGGCCACCTCCTGCGCAACCTCATCAACGGCACCAGCCTCGGCCCGGGTGGGCTCTACACACCGCTGGACCACGGCGCCGTCGGCGGCTCGCCGCTTTCCTCCGTTGACGACCTGCTGTTCGACTTCGCCTTCTGGTCGAACATCAACGGCGCAACGGGCTGCAACGGCATGGACCCGTCGCGTCGCTGGTCGCCGGGCAACACGAGCGGCGTGCGCTGCAACGTCTTCGACCACAACATCAACGTCCTCGGCAAGGGCCGCAGCGGGTACGCCGGCGTGCCGTTCGACAACGTCGGCGTCGAGTACGGGCGCAAGGCGCTGCTCAGCGGGGATCTGACGCCGGCGAAGTTCGTCGACCTCAACGCGCGCGTGGGTGGCATCGATCCGACGACGCTCGGCGCGAGCGCGCAACGCACCGAAGCCGATCCCAGCGCGCTGACGAACGCCTACCGCTCGGGCTACATGGCGCTCGGCCACACGCTCGCGCAAACACCGGTGATCGAGTACCGCGGGCCCAACGAGGCGACCGCGCACGTCACCTGGCCGAGCCTTGCGCTGCGCGCGCGCCTGGCGGAGCGCACAGGCTCGACCGCGAGCCACGCGCTGTGGCAGGGGCCGATCCCGGCGTTCGGGCTGGTCGAGTTCCCGCTCCGTGCGGTCTTTGCGATGGACCGCTGGGTCGACGCGATCCAGACCGACCGCTCAGGTCGCTCGCGCGTCGAGAAGGTCCGCGCCGACCGCCCGCAGGACGTCACCGACCACTGCGAGCCGGCCAACGGCAGCGTCGTCGAAGGGACGGATTGCCCGTCGGTCAACCGCTTCTACGAGTCGCCCTCCAACGTCGCAGGCGAGTCGATGCGCAACGACATCCTCAAATGCCAGCTCAAGCCGCTGCGGCGCGAGGACTACGGCGGGATCGCGTTCACCGACGGCCAGTGGGCGACGCTTCAGGGCACGTTCCGCAGCGGCGTCTGCGACTGGAGCAAGCCCGGCGTGGGGCAGACCGAGACGGTGCCGTGGCTGAGCTACGCCACCAAGCCGGGCGGCGAGGCGCTCGGCGCGACGCCGGCGTCGGTGGCGTTCGCGACGCTGCACGCCCGCGGCGCCCGCCGTGCCGTGCGGCGGCTGCACCGCGCGCGCCGCGCGGGTCTGGTGCTCGCCAAGCCTGGGGCGTCAGCGTCGATGCGCCGCGTGATCGTGCGCGTGACGGACGCCCGCGGACGCGTACTCGCGGCGAGCAAGCCGCGCACGGTGCGGCGCGCGCGCACGCAGGTGGTGTTGCGCCGGCGGGTGCGGCGCTTGCCGCGCCGCGTGACGGTGACCGTGCGGGCGCTGGACGCTGCCGGGCAGGCGGTCACGAGCTCGCAGTCCGTGCGATAGCGAACAGCGCTGTTCGTGAGCCTGGTAGGGTCGCGAGCGATGGAAGGAGGGGTGAGCCGCCGCGAGCTGCTCGCGGCGAGCGCCGCGGGCGCGCTGCTGGCCAGCGCCACCGCGCGGGCAGCGCCACCGAAGCGTCCCAACGTCCTGTGCTTCGTCAGCGAGGACTGCGGCGCCACGCACCTGCCGGTGTACGGCGGCGCAGCGCAGACGCCGAACATCTCCAGACTCGCGGCCGACGGCGTGACCTGGGAGCACTGCTACTCCGCGGCGCCCGTATGCGCGCCGTCGCGCACGGCGATGATCACCGGGCTTGCGCCCGAGAGCTGCGGGCCCGCCGAGAACATGCGCGCCGAGGGCCGGCTGCCGGCTGGCCTGCGCCGGCGGGGCTGGCCGGCGCGCCTGCGCGCGGCGGGCTACTACTGCACCAACAACGTCAAGACCGACTACAACGTCCCGATCGACATGGCCGCGACGTGGGACGCGTCAAGCGGGACCGCCCACTGGCGCGACCGTCCCGCGGGCGTGCCGTTCTTCGCGATCTTCAACCCGCAGGACACGCACGAGTCGACCGTCTTCCTCGCGACCCCGCTGGACGCCCGTGACGACGTCCAGATCCCGCCGTACCTGCCGGACACGCCGACGACACGCGGCGACGCCGCCCGCTACCTCGCGCAGATCAGCCAGATGGATCGCGTGCTCGGCCAGCGCCTGGCGGAGCTGGAGGCCGACGGCGTCGCCGACGACACGATCGTCCTCTACTACTCAGACCACGCCGGCGCGCTGCCGCGCTCCAAGCGCTTCTGCTTCGACAGCGGCCTGCGCATCCCGCTGATCGCGCGCTTCGGGCGCAACGTCTCGCACCTCGCGCCCGGCAGACCGGGGTCGGTGATCCGCGCGCCGGTCGCAAGCGGCGTCGACCTGCCGGTCACGATCCTCGGCTTCGCCGGCCTGGCCCCGGACAAGCGCATGCGCGGCGTCGCGTTTGCCGGGCCGCGGCGGCGTCAGCAGCGCTACGCGTTCTCGATGCGCAACCGCATGGACGAGCGCTACGACATGCAGCGCAGCGCCCGCGATCGCCGCTACCGCTACACGCGCAACTACATGCCGCACGTGCCCTACGGCCAGCACGTGCAGTTCATGTGGCTGCAGGCGGGCTACCGCGAGTGGGAGCAGCGCCACCACGCCGGGCAGCTCGACGAGGTCCAGGCGCGCTTCTGGCGGCCCAAGCCCGCTGAGGAGCTCTATGACGTCGACGCCGACCCGCACGAGATCTGCAACCTCGCGGGCGACCCGCGTTACGCGCCGGCGTTGCGGCGGATGCGCGCGGCGCTGGATCGCCACATGCTCGCCACCAACGACAACGGCTTCATCCCCGAGGGCTCGCCGCTTGCGGGGTGGGACCGCAGCCGCGCCGGCGACTACCCGCTGCGCCGCGTGATGCTGCTGACGGCCAAGGCGATCCGCCGTGAGCCGCGCTTCCTGCCGACGCTGGTGCGTCACCTCGACGACCGCTCGGAGGTGCTGCGCTTCTGGGCGGCGCTTGGCTGCGTGATGCTCGGCGCGCGCGCGGCGCCCGCGACTGCGGCGCTGCGCCGCGCATTCGAGGGCGACGCGTCGACTCACGTGCGCGTCGCGGCCGCCGAGGCGCTCGTCGGCGTCGGCGAGACCGCCGCGCCCGTCGCGTTCCTCGGCGCGCGGCTCGTCGGCGACGACAGCACGTGGATCCGCCTCTACGCCGCCAACGCGCTGGACCACATCGGCGAGCGCGCGCGCCCCGCGCTGCCGCAGCTGCTCGTCGCCGCCGCGCTGCTGGACAGCGGCCAGGCGCCCGAGCCCTATGTCGCGCAGGCCGCGCGCCATACCGCGCTGCGCCTGGCGGGCGTGACCGTGCCGCTGCCATGACGCAGTGGTGCGAGATCCCCGGCGGCACGTTCGCGATCGGCAGCGAGGCGCCCTACGCCCATCCCGAGGAGGCGCCGGTGCGCACGCTCAGCGTGGACGCGTTCGCGCTCGACGCGCACTGCGTCAGCAACGCCCGCTTCGCCGCGTTCGTCGCTGACAGCGGCCATGTCACCGACGCCGAGCGCTACGGCTGGTCGTTCGTCTTCGCCGGGCTGTTGCCGGACGCGGCGGCGGCGACCCAGGCGGTCGCGGCCGCACCGTGGTGGCGCGTTGTCGAAGGCGCGACCTGGCGCTACCCCGAGGGGCCGGGGTCGCGCAGCCGCGACGACCATCCCGTCGTGCACGTCTCGCGCGGCGACGCGCTCGCCTACTGCGCCTGGGCCGGCGTGCGGCTGCCGAGCGAGGTGGAGTGGGAGCGCGCCGCACGCGGCGGCCTCGAAGGTCAGCCGTTTCCGTGGGGTCAGGAGCTCGCGCCCGACGGCGTCTGGCGCTGCAACGTCTGGCAGGGCGACTTCCCCGGCCACGACAGCGGCGAGGACGGCCACCGCGGCACCGCACCGGTCGACGCGTTCGAAGCGCACGGCTACGGCCTGCACAACATGATCGGCAACGTCTGGGAGTGGACGGCATCCGCCTGGGGCGACGAGGCTGTGATGCGCGGCGGCTCCTATCTCTGCCACGCCTCCTACTGCAACCGCTACCGCGTCTCGGCACGCAGCGCGGCGGCGCCCGACAGCTCCACCGGCAACGTCGGCTTCCGCTGCGCTAGCGACGCACCGTGAGCGCGCCACCGCGCCAGCTGACGCGCGCGCCACGCGACGCCCGCGGAAGCGTGATCGCGTAGTCGCGGCAAGCGCGCACCCGCAGCGCGCGCAGCCCGCGTCGGCGCCCGCGCGGCAGCAGCGCCGTCGTGCGGACGGTGATCGTGCGCCGCGCGCGGAACCGCAGGCGCAGCAGGCCCTTCGTACGCGTGATGCGCACGCGCGTGACGGCGCGGCCGGACTTCGCAGCGACGCAGCCGGCCGGCGGCAGCCCGGCGGGGCGGTCGACGCTGTCCGGCACGCTGTCGATGTCGCCGCCGAAGAGCTCACCGATGCGCCCGAGAATGTTCTGCGGCAGCAGGCCGAGCTGGTCTGAGGGCGTCGTGTCCATCGCGTCGACGAGCTCGATGAACGTCCTGGCGACCTTCTGCAGCTCGGACTTCAGCACCTTGTCCGGGGTGTCGGCGGCGTCGTACAGGTACATCGGCCCGGAGATCAGCGCGGCCGTCGGGACGCCGAGGATCACCCAGCCCGACGAGTCGGTCGGAATCCCCGCCGGCTGCAGCACCGAGCCGTTGAGGATCGCGGTGCGGCGCAGGTCGTTGCGCACGACCGAGGCGATCAGCCGCGCCTTCAGCAGCGGCGAGAGGTTCTCGAAGATCCCGCGCGGCTCGGGCAGGTCGGAGACGACAAGCTTGCCCGCGCTGTCGCGCAGCGCGTGCTTGGCGATGTGCTCCAGCGTCACGTCGGCGACGATGCGGTTGGGGTCGCGGGCGGGGTTGCGGCGCGCGACGTGGCGCTTGAGGAACGTGTTGTGGGCCGCGTAGCCGGACCAGTGCGAGTCGAACGTCGTGAACATCAGCGTCTTCTCGCGCGACGAAGCCGGCTGGCGCGAGTAGTGGCGCGCGAGCGCCAGCACCTCGGCGACGCCGGACGCGTCCTCGACCGCGCCGTCGAAGCCGGAGTCGTGATGGGAGTGCACCTGGATCGCGTCGCTGCTCTTGCCGTCAAGGAAGCCGACGACGACGTGGGAGGGGACCTTCTCGCGTTTGCTCTTCAGCACCAGGCGCGCCTGCGCACCGGGGTCGGCCGCGAGCTGTGCGCGCAGCGCGCCACCGGCGGCCTTCGTGATCCACATGCCCGGGATCGACACGAGCTGGCGGCGGTAGGACTCGTTGTAATAGCGGTTGGAGTCGAAGTAGTCGCTGAGCACGCCGACGAAGCCGACCGCGCCCGCGTCCTGCGCGGCCTTGACGGCCTCGGTGTAGGTCGTGATGTACGGGTTGGCCGTGAGCATCGTCTGCGGCGAGAGCAGCATCGTCTGCAGCGGGTCCCAGAGGAACTCGGTGAACGGCAGCAATCCCGCCACCGGCAGCAGGAACTTCAGGTCGAAGAGCGCGATCTTGCCCTTCACGTCGTGGCGCGCGACGTCCGCGGCTGTCGCGCCGCCGATGTCGACGACCGGCGCCGTCAGGTCGCTCGCGCGCTCGCCGACGGCGTCGTGCGCCGGGCTCTGCGAGTAGATCACCGGCGACGCGTCGATCGGCTTGCCGGCAAACGACAGCGAGTGCCCGAGCGCCGCCCACGAGTACGTCGGCACCTCCTCGACGTGGACGCGCGTGAGGCCGTACTCGCGGTACTTCGCGGCGATGTACTCGACCGTCTTGTCGATGCCGGGCGTGCCGACGCGGCGCGGGCTGAACTCGACGACGTCCTCCACCGTCGCGAAGATCTCGTCGTTGGAGGGGATCGAGCTCTGCGCGTGCGCCGTGCCGGCGAACGCGAGCAGCGCGACGACCGCGGCGGCTGTGGTCCTACGCATCGGCTGCGAGCCTAGGTCGTGATCGATGTGCGGCGGGCCAGCGGCATCGGGGAGCCGTTGTGGCGCTCCACAACGAGCGTCTACGCTTGCGCCGTGGAGTCCACGGAAGGCATCCTCGACGCGGGGCCGCTGGTTGCTGTCCTCGCGGGACGCTTGGACGAGGTCGTGCGGGGCGCCGCGCGGCGCGCGCTCGCGGAGATCCCGGAGTACGCCGAGCGCATCAGCGAGGACGAGCTCAGCGAGGGCATCGCCCGCGACATGTCGCTTGCGATGGCGGCGCTGACGGAGGCGCGTGACCTCAACGCGGACGACCGCGTCGCGCTGACGCTGATCGGCGATACGCGTGCACAGCAGGGGCTGCCGATCGAGGGCATGGTCCGCGTCTATCGCTTCGCGGTCGACGAGACGTTCCGCGTGATCGTCGAGGCCGGGCAGGACGGGTCACTCGAGCCGGCCGAGGCCCTGCGGCTGATCCGCAGCGCCTGGCACTACGCCGGGCCGATGATCGAGGGCGCCGTCGGCGCGTACCGCCGCCGCGAGATCGAGCTCGCGGTCGCAGACAGCCAGCGGCGCACCGAGCTCGTGCTGAGCCTGCTGATGTCGTCGCGCGGCGCGCCGCCCGGCCTGGCGGCCGCCGCGGGACTGGATCCGGCGCGGCCGTACCTGGCGTTTCGCGCCCGCGCGCGGCGCGACGACCAGCGCTCGCTGCTGCTGGACCTGCAGCTGCCGGGTGTGCTCGAGCGTGGCTTGGTCGCGCCGTACGAGGGCGACGTCGTCGGCCTCGCCGCAGCGCGCCCGACGACGGCGACGGGCGCGGACGTCGTGATCGGCGTCGGGCCGGTCGGGCGGCTCGACGAGCTGCCGCAGTCGTTCCTGATCGCCTCGCGCGTGGTCGAGGCGGCGAGCGCTCACGGCCGCCGCGGTGTGCTGGACCTCGATGCCGTCACGCTCGAGGCGATCGCGCAGTCCGAGGGCGTGCTCGGCGATCGCCTGGTGGCCCGTTACGTGCAGCCGCTCGCGGGCGACGAGATCCTGCCGACGGTGCGCGCGTTTCTCGACCACGACCTCAGCGCGGATGCCGCCGCGACGGCACTGGACGTGCACCCGAACACGGTGCGCAACCGCCTGCGCCGCTTCGAGCAGGTGACCGGCTGCTCGCTGCGCTCCGTGCGCGATCTCGCCGAGGTGCGCCTGGCGCTGATGCGCGCCGAGCCGCTGTAGCGGACGCCACGCGCACGGCGGCGCCGTTGTGCGGCCTCACAACGGGCCGGCGGTAGCGTCGGCGGCGATGCGGTGGGGCGCGGTGGCGGCGACGACGGTTTGGCTTGTGGCGACAGCGCCCGCGGCAGTGGGCGCCGCCCCCGCGGGCGACCGCTTCTATGCACCGCCGGCCAAGCTCGTCCCCGGCCGCCCCGGCACCGTCGTGTGGACGCGGCCTGCGACCGGCGTCGTGCGGCTCGCCGCGGCGATGCGCACCGACGTCGTCCTCTACCGCTCGCGCAGCCTCGACGGCCGGCCAGTGGTGATGTCCGGCACGCTCGCGGTCCCGCCGGGCAAACCGCCGCGCGGCGGCTGGCCGATCGTCTCGTTCTTTCACGTCACGACCGGGTCGGCGAACAGCTGCGCGCCTTCCCGCGCGACGCCCGCCAACCCGGAGATCGAGCGCCTCACCCGTGCGGACGCGATCGCCTCGCGGCTGCTGCGCGCGGGCGTGGCGGTCGCGCGACCGGACGGCGAGGGCATCGGCACGCCCGGGCCCCACCCGTACCTCATCGGGCGCTCGCTGGCACGCGCGCAAGTAGACATCGTGCGCGCCGCGCGGCGGATGCGTCGCGGCATCGGCCGCCGCTGGGTCGCTGCCGGTCATTCCGAGGGTGCCGTCGCGTCGCTGTGGAGCGGCGCGCTCGCGCGCCGGCTGGCGCCCGAGCTGCAGCTGCAGGGCGTCGCCGCGTTCTCGCCCGTCACTCGCCTCCGCGATCAAACCGACCTCCTGCGCAACGTCCCGCTGACCGTGCCGGGCGTCGTCGACGGGCTTTCGGCGCTCGCGGCGCTGATCATCACCGGCGCGGGGGAGGCCGACCCCGCGCTGCGCACACAGCTGCGCACCGGCGCGTTGAGCCCGCGCGCCACGGCGCTGCTGCCCCACGTCGAGCAGCGCTGCCTCGTCGAGCTCACGCGCGCGGACTCGTGGGGCGGGCTTGCGCCTGCCGCGATCCCGGGGCCGGCGTTCGCTGCCGCGCGCGAGCGCTTCTACGGCGTGCTGGAGGCCAACGACGCCCGCAACGCCGACCTGCGCACGATCCCGACGCGCATCGATCACGGCCTGCTCGACGCTGTCGCGCCGTTCGTCTTCACCGAGGACCTGGTTGCCGCGCAGCGTCGTCGCGGCGCCCGGCTCACCTACGCGCGCTGGCCGACGGCGACGCACGTCGACATCACGGGCGACACGCAGGCGGGACCCCAGGCGGTCCGCTGGATCGTCGCGAGGTTCGCGTAATCGGCGCTAGGGCGCGAGCAGGCCGTCGAGCATCAGCGCGAGGTCGGCGAGCGCTGCCGCGCGCTGGCGGCGCGTGCTGCCGTCGCGGGCGGCGAACGCAAAGCCGCGCATCGCCAGCAGCATCGAGTGGGCGAGCCGTTCGGCGTCGTCGCTGCGCACCGCGCCGGCGTCCATCGCCGCCTGCAGGTCGACGGCGAGCTGCTCGGCGACCGCGTCCTGGAAGCGACCGGGGCGCTGGGTCATGTACGGCAGCAGCAGCTCGGGGTCGACGTCGAGCAGGCGCGTGAAGAGCTCGTGCGTCATCAGCAGCTCGAGGCCGCGGATGGCGCCCGCGACGATCCGCTCGCGGTCGCCCTCGACGCCGATCTCCTCGCGCGAGCGCGCGAGCAGCGCCGCGAACTCGCGCCACATCAGCCCCTGCAGGACGCTCGTCACGTCCGGGAAGCGGCGGTAGACCGTCATCCGGCTGAGGCCGGCGCGCTCGGCGACGTCGGTCAGCGTGGTGCGGCGAAAGCCGACCGCCATGACCTGCGCGTACGCGGCGTCGAGGATCTTCGTCTCGGTGTTGTCGGTGACCTGTCGATTCACGGGCTGCTGTCCTACATCATGCCGCGCTAGTGTCGCGGCCGGATGCGGGTGTTCATCATCGGGGCCGGGCTCGTGGGCGGAATGGTCGTCGAGGCGTTGCACGACGAGCACGACCTCACCGTCGTCGATCTCGACCAGAACGTGCTCAAGTCGCTGGCTCAGCGCTACGACGTCGGCACCGCGACCGCCAGCGCCGTCAGCGGGCGCGAGCTGCGCGCCGCGGGCATCAGCGACGCCGACCTCGTGATCGCGTGCACGTCGCGCGACGAGGCGAACATCGTCGCCGGCACTGCTCGCGCGCGAGGCGGCCCCGATGCCCGCACGATCGTGCGCACGTCCAGCGCCGAGTACCTCGGCCTCTGGCGCGAGGGTGGGCTCGACGCCGACTTCGTCGTCTCCTCCGAGCTCGAGACCGCGCGACAGGTCGCCAACGCGGTCGGCATGCCGTCAGCGCGCCACACGGATACCTTCGCCGACGGACAGGTCCAGCTGCTCGAGCTCGACGTGCGCGGCGACGCCAGCGACGATGTCGTCAACACGCCGCTGCGACGCGCCCAGCTCCCTGGCAGCTCGCGGCTGGCGGCGGTGATCCGCGACGGCAAGGCGCTGCTGCCCAACGGTGACACCGAGCTGAAGCCCGGCGACCGCATCGTCGTGATCGGCTCCGCCGACGCGGCCGCTGCCTGGTGTGAGGCGGTCTCACCGCGTCGCGGCCACGTGCGCGACGTCGTCATCTACGGCGCCCAAGAGCTCGGCGCCGCGATCGCGCGCTCGCTGCACGACAAGGGACTCGTAGTGCGCGTGCTCGAGCCGGAGGCCCAGCGCGCCGAGATCGTCGCCGAGCAGCTGCACGGCGCGCGCGTCTTCCACGCGACCGGCCTCGATCCCGAGTTCGTGCAGCGCGAGGGCATCGCACAGGTGCACGCTGCGATCTTCGCGATGCGCGACGACCACAAGAACCTGTACGCGGCGACCGCCGCGCGCATGCACGGCGTGTCGTACACGATCGCGCTCGCGCACGACCCCGCGTCGACCGGCATCTACGAGTACTCCGGCATCGACGTCGTCGTCGACCCTCAGGCCGTCACCGCGGAGGAGATCGTGCGCTGGGCGCACGACCCGCGCACCAAGCAGGTCTCGATGCTCGAGCACGATCGCTTCGAGATCCTCGACATCACGACGCGCCCCGAATCCGAGCTCGTCGGACAGTCGCTGCGCGAGATGCCGATCCAGGACGCGCTGATCGGCGCGATCGTGCGCGACGGCGCGCCGCTGTACCCCACCTCCGACACCGTGCTGCAGCCTGGCGACCGCGTGATCGTCTTCACGGAGGCATCGCGCGCGCCGTACGTGGAGAGCAAGCTTTGAGGCTTGGGGTCGACGTCTCCGCCGCGATGAACCTCGCGGCCTCGCTGGTGCGCTACCTCGGCCTCGCGGTGCTCGTGCCGATCGTGTTCGCGATCGGCAACGACGAGCCGGCCTGGCCGTTCCTCGTTGCCGGCGTCGTCGTCAGCGGCAGCGCGTTGCTGGTCCAGCACGTCACCGACGGCGGCGACCGCGTCGGCGTGCGCGAGGGATACCTCGTGATCGTCGTGATCTGGTTCTTCGTGGCGGTGTTCGGTGCGCTGCCCTATCTGCTTTCCGGCGACGACCAGCTCGGCCGGCCCTCGACGCGTTGTTCGAGGCGATGGCCGGCTTCACGACGACCGGGGCGACCGTCGCGACTGACGTCGAGGCGCTGCCGACGTCGATCCAGATCTGGCGCCAGCTGACGCGTCTGGCTCGGCGGCATCGGCGTGATCGCGCTCGGCGCTGGCGGTGTTGCCGCGGCTGCGCATCGGCGGACGGCAGATCCTCGAGAACGAGCTGCAGGGACCGGAGTTCGACTCGATCCCCAGCCGCATCTCGCAGACCGTGCGCCGCTTCGCGTGGCTCTACATCGCACTCACCGCCGCAAGCTTCTTTGCGCTCGCGCTCCCCGGCTGGCTTGGCGCCGGGGACGTGATGGATACTACCAAGCCTTCGCGCACGCGCTGACGACCATCGCCACCGGCGGCGTCTCCACTGAGAACGAGTCGATCGGCGCGTTCGGTGCGCTGACGCAGTGGACGATCTTGGTCATCATGATCGTCGGCGGCATCAACTTCCTTCTGCTGTACCGCGGGCTGGTGCAGGGTCGCTGGCGCTGGGCGCTGCGTGACGAGGAGCTGCGTTGGTACCTGCTGATCATCGCCGTCGCCTCCGCGATCGTCGCGGTGGCCCTGGTCGCCGAGAGTCCCGAGCATGGGGGTGTGGGCGCCGCGTTCTTCGAGGTCACCGCAGTCGTTACGACCACGGGCTACACCGCGCAGGACTACAGCGATTGGCCGCTCTTTCCACTGATGGCGCTGGCGCTGCTGTTCTTCGTCGGCGGCTGCGCGGGCTCGACAGCGGGCTCGATCAAGGTCGTGCGCCACGTGCTGCTGGCCCGCATCCTCGGTCGCGAGGTGCGCCGCACGATCCACCCCGAGCTCGTGCATCCCGTCCGCTACAACGGTGCGGTCATCGACCCGAAGTGCGCTCGCTGCGGTGGCGGCATTCGTGCTGATCTACGTCGGCGTGTTCGTGATCGGCAGCGGCGTGATCGCCTTCGACTCGTCGCTCTCAGACCGCCACGAGGCGGCGGCGCTGGACGTCGTGTTCGCCTCGGCGGCGTCGCTCGGCAACACCGGCCTCGGCCTCGGCGCCGCGTCCGCGTCGTACGCGAGCTACGGCGACGTCTCGACGATCACGATGATGCTGCTGATGTGGCTAGGACGCCTGGAGATCCTGCCGGTGATCGTGCTCCTGCGCCGCAGCTACTGGCGCCTCTAGATCGAACACGCTGAAGTCGCGGCCCATCACGGGAACCGCGACGTTGAACACCGGGACGCCGCCGATCGCGCCGCGAAAGCAGCCGGCGTGGGCGTGGCCGTGGAAGACGATGTCGGGAACGTGCATCGCCGCGTGGGCGCGCGGCGGGCCGGAGACCACCAACGACGTCGACCTGATGCTCCGCCGCGACGACGCCGAGCGTGCGCTGCAGGCGCTGACCGATGCCGGCATGCGTGCCGACCGGCCGCCGGAGGAGTGGCTGCTGAAGGCCTGGGACGGCGACGTGATGGTCGACCTGGGGCCTCGGGATCATTCCCGACGACGGCGCGAGCGACGCGCACGTCGGCGTCGAGTCACCGGCCGCGGCGACGCACGCGTTTCACCCTGAGCCCGAGCCCTACCGCTAGGTCTGCTCCTCGGCGGCGACGTACGCCAGCTGGGTGAAGTCGGCGATCGTCTGCGCGGTCCACATCGACGCCAGCAGCCGCGTCGTCCGTGGTGCCGCCACGAGCCCGAGCGCGAAGCCGCCTGCGATCCATTGGCTGACGCAGTACGGGCACAGCAGCAGCTCACCGACCGAGCGCCGCAAGCCGGTGCCGCGCGGCTGCTCGTGAACCTCGGCCTGGCCGGCCGGCCCTTCGTAGCGCGTGAACGGCGCGCGCAGCGCGCTCGTGACCTTCGTCTTCGTCAGCAGGCGGCTGAGCTTCTGCGTGGCGATGCCGGTGAGGATCACGTCGCTGGCGGCGATGTGCTGGGGCAGCTGGTGTCCGCGGCGTCGCGCCGCCAGCAGGCCACCGCCGAAGGCGATCCCGAACACGCTCATCAGCACGGCATAGCTCCCGAGCGGCCGCTCCTCGCCTGGGGGCGCGTATCCCGAGCTCATCGCAGCAGCTCCTCGAGGTCGCTGACGACGACGTCGGCGCCGTGGGCCAGCAGTGCCTCGCGCGCGTCGCCACGATGGTCGACGCCGACGACCAGCCCAAACGCGCCCGCACGCCCGGCCTCGACACCGCTGATCGCGTCTTCGAACACCGCCGCGTCCGCCGGTGCGGCATCGAGCTCCTCAGCACCGAGCAGGAACGAGTCGGGTGCGGGCTTGCCGCGCAAGCCACGCTCACGGATGACGACGCCGTCGACGCGCGCCTCGAACAGCTCCGTCAGCCCGGTGCGCTCGAGCACCTGGGCGGTGTTTGCACTCGACGACACCACCGCCGTGCGCTTTCCCTGCTCGCGCACGGCGCGGATGAACGCCACCGCGTCGGGGTAGACCTCGACGCCCTCGCGGTCGATCAGCTCGAGCAGCACGTCGTTCTTCGCGTCGCCGACGCGCGTGACCTCCTCCTCAGGCGGACACAGGCCGCGCGCCGCGAGGAAGTCGCGCACCCCGTCCTCGCGCGGCTTGCCGTCGACGTAGCGCAGGTAGTCCTCTCCTGGATCGAACGGCCGCGTGTCGCCGTGTTCGGTGAGGTACGCGTCGAAGGTCTGCGTCCACGCGCGCACGTGCAGGCGCGCGGTGTCGGTGATCACGCCGTCGAGATCGAAGAGCAAGGCTTCAGGGAGCACGTTTCGTCTCGTTCCCGGAGCACCGGGTAGGCGACCTTCGTGACAGCTCAAGCGAACTGGCCGGTCGAGCCGTGGGCGCTGGTGGAGGAAGGCATCGACCTCGACCAGCTCGGACAGACGGAATCGCTGTTCGCGCTCTCCAACGGCCACATCGGGCTGCGCGGCAACCTCGACGAGGGCGAGCCGCGCGCGACCCCGGGCACCTACCTCAACGGCTTCTACGAGTCCTATCCGCTGACCTACGGCGAGTCCGGCTACGGCTTCGCCGAGGACGGCCAGGTCGCGGTGAACGTCACCGACGGCAAGATCATGCGCCTGCAGGTGGAGGACGAGCCGCTGGACATCCATCGCGGCGAGGTCGAGGCGCACACGCGCCGTCTGGACTTCCGCAGCGGCATTCTCGAGCGCAGCCTGCGCTGGCGCTCGGCCGGCGCGCACCGCGTCGAGGTCCGCACGCAGCGCCTCGTCTCGCTGGCGCTGCGCGGCATCGCCGCGATCGCCTACGAGGTACGCGTGCTCGATCGCCCGATGCGCATCGCGCTGCAGTCCAACCTCCAGGTCGGCGACCACCGCGCCGCGGAGTCCAAGGACCCGCGCAAGGGCAAGGCGATCGACGACGCGCTCGACGGCGTGTCTGCACCGCAAGCACGAGCAGCGCGTCGTGATGGTGCACTGCACGCGCAACTCCGGGCTGCGCGTCGCCGCCGGCATGGAGCACCTGATCGAGTGCGACGCCGATGTCTCAAAGCTGACCCAGGTCGAGCCGGACTTCGGCCGCGTCACGCTCGCGACGGAGATCGAGCCGGGGGAGACGCTGCGCGTCGTCAAGCTGCTGTCCTACCACTGGTCCGGACAGCAGACGGTCGAGTTCCTGCGCGACCAGGTGGACGCGAGCCTCGAGAGCGCGTCCGACGAGAGCTTTGATGGCCTTGCGGACCTGCAGCGCGAGACACTCGCGGCGATCTGGAACCGCGCCGACGTCCAGGTCGAGGGTGACGACGAGCTGCAGCAGGCGCTGCGCTTCGCGATCTTCCACGTCGCGCAGAACACGCTGCGCGCCGAGCGCCGCGCGATCCCCGCCAAGGGCCTGACCGGCCCCGGCTACGACGGTCACGCGTTCTGGGACAGCGAGACGTTCGTGCTGCCCGTCCTGACGTACTCCGTGCCGCACGCCGTGCGCGACGCGCTGCTGTGGCGCCACACGACGCTGGACGCCGCGCGCGAACGTGCCAAGCAGCTCGCGCTGGAGGGCGCGGTGCTGCCGTGGCGGACGATCCACGGCGAGGAGTGCTCGGGCTACTGGCCCGCGGGCACCGCCGCGTTTCACATCAACGCCGACGTCGCCGAAGCCGTGCGCCGCTACGTCTCCGCAACCGGCGACCACGAGTTCGAGCGCAGCGCCGGGCTCGAGCTGCTCGTCGAGAGTGCGCGGCTATGGATCAGCCTCGGCTACCACGACGAGCAGGGGGCCTTCCACATATGCGGCGTCACCGGGCCTGACGAGTACTCCGCGCTGGTCGACGACAACGTCTTCACGAACCTGATGGCCCAGCAGAACCTGTGGTCGGCCGCCGACAGCGCCGGGCGCCATGGCGACGTGGCCGCGGCGCTCGGCGTAACGGCCAGCGAGCGCGCGGAGTGGCTGCACGCCGCCGAGGCGATGCACATCCCCTTCGACGAGCAGCGCGGCGTGCACCCGCAGGACTCGACGTTCCTCGACCACGAGCCCTGGGACTTCGACAACACGCCGCCGGAGCACTACCCATTGATGCTGCATTACCCCTACGTGCTGCTCTACGCGCGCCAGGTCGTCAAGCAGGCCGACCTCGTGCTGGCGATGCACATCCGCGGCGACGCGTTCACCGACGAGCAGAAGCGCGCGAACTTCGACTTCTACGAGCCGCTGACCGTGCGCGACTCGTCGCTGTCGGCGGCGTCGCAGGCGGTGCTTGCCGCCGAGGTCGGCCATCTCGACCTGGCCTACGACTACACCCGCGAGGCCGCGCTGATGGACCTCCACGACATCAGCCAGAACACCACCGACGGGCTGCACATGGCGTCGCTGGCCGGCGCGCTGATCGCGACGGTCGCCGGCTTCGGCGGCGTGCGCGACCGCCGCGGTGAGCTGCATCTGCGCCCGCGCCTGCCCGAGCGCTGGACCTGCCTGCGCTTCGCGCTGGCGATGCGCGACGCGCTCGTGCGCGTCGAGCTGACGCACGACGAGGCCCGCTACACGCTCGCCGAGGGCGAGCAATTCGAGCTGCACCACGAGGACGAGCTGCTCGTCCTGACCCCCGAGGACGAGGTTGTCCGCCCGCTCGCCAAGAGCGCGGGCGAGTTCGTCTCACCCACCCAGCCGCCGGGCCGCGAGCCGGGCGTCAAGCGGCACTCGCCGCGGCCGAGCGGGCGCCGGAACGGCCAGCGCGCGAAGGCCGGAGCGGGCGGCCGCGACGAAGGAAGGGACCTCTCATGACCGACACGACGACCGCGCGCGGCTCGTTCTGGTTGCAGACCACGCCGCAAGGCCCGACCCACCCGACGCTGCCGGCCGGCGTGCGCGCCGAGGTCGCCGTTCTCGGCGGCGGGCTCGTCGGCGTGACGACGGCGCTGCTGCTCGCGCGCGCGGGCGCCGACGTCGTGCTGCTGGAAGCCGAGACGCTCGGCGGCGGCGTGTCCGGCGCGACGACGTCGAAGGTCACCTCGCTGCACGGGCTCGCGTACGCCGAGCTGGCGTCGCAGCTCGGCGCCGACGAGGCACGCGCCTACGGCGAGGCCAACGAGCGCGCGCTGGCGTGGATGCGCGACCTCGTCGCGACCGAGGGACTGGAGTGCGACTGGCGCGAGCGCACCGCGTGGACCTACACGACGGAGCCCGAACGGGCGCGACGAGATCGCCGACGAGGCCCGCGCCGCCGCCGCCGCCGGCCTGCCCGCCGACCTCGCGCCGATCGCGCCGCTGCCGTTCCAGACCGCCGCGGCGGTGCACGCCGAGCGCCAGGCCGAGTGCCACGCGCGGCGCTACGTCCTCGGCGTCGCCGCGCTTGCCGAGCAGGCAGGCGCGCGGATCTTCGAGGGCACGCGCGCGCTCGGCGTCAGCGACGGCGAGCCGTGCACGATCGACACGGACCACGGCGAGCTGCAGGCCGACCGCGTCGTCGTCGCCACGCACTACCCGATCCTCGACCGCGGCGTCTACTTCGCACGCCTCGAAGCGCAGCGCTCGTATTGCGTCGCCGCGCGCGCGACGGGCGAGGTGCCCGAGGGGATGTTCTACGGCATCGACGGCAGCGGCCGCTCGCTGCGCACGACGCCGATGGACGACGGCGGAACGCTGGTGATCGCCGGCGGCGAGGGCCACAAGACCGGCCAGAACGGCGACGCCGGGCGCCACTACCGCGCACTGTGGGAGTGGCTGCGCGAGCACTTCGAGGTCGAGCCGCGCTCGGCATACCGCTGGTCCTCCCAGGACGCGCGCGCGCCCGACGGCGTGCCCTACGCCGGGCGGCTGCATCCCAAGAGCGACCGCCTCTACGTGATCACCGGCCTGCGCAAGTGGGGCTTCACCAACGGCACCGCCGGCGCGCACGTCGTCGCCGCGGCGCTGACGGGTGGCAGCGACCCTGCCGCCGATCTGTTCAACCCCGCGCGCATGCACCTGCGCGCAAGCCTCAAGCCGCTGATCGTGATGAACGCCGAGGTCGCCAAGCACTTCGTCGGCGACCGCTTCTCCTCACCCGGGCCCGACAGCCTCGCCGAGCTGGCACCCGGCGATGCCGCGATGCTGCGCGTCGACGGCCGCAAGGTCGCCGCCTACTGCGACGGCGACGGCGAGCTGCACGCCGTGTCGGCGATCTGCACGCACCTCGGCTGCGAGGTGCGCTTCAACGCCGCGGAGACGTCATGGGACTGCCCCTGCCACGGCTCGCGCTTCAGTGTCGACGGCGAAGTGCTCGAGGGCCCCGCCGTCAACCCCCTGGAGCGCCAGGCTCTCGACGTCACTCCACAACGCGGAAGCTGATCCCGGCGCGCTGCAGGCGCTCCAGCAGGGCGTCGCCCATCGCCTGCGCGGTCGTGACCTGGCCGGCGGTCTGCGGCAGGTCGTCGAGCGCCAGGCACAGCCCGGTTTCGCCGAGCATCTTCGCGGTCTCGTCGTAGCCGGGGTCGCCGCCGGAGACCTCGGTCACGACGCGCTGGCCGCCGCCTTCGCCGTGGAAGCGGACCTTGAACCAGCTCTTCGCGCGCATCTCGGGGCTCGGGCCCGTGCCCTGTGCCCGCGCCTTCAGCAGCAGCTTGCGCGTGGGCGGCAGCTGCGCGAGCGCGAACAGCGCGCCGACGCCGCCCGCCATCGCGCCGACCGTGGCCAGGCGCTTGACGAGCATGTAGTGCCCGTAGGTGAAGTCGGGGCCGTAGCGCTCCAGCGCGCGCGCCGAGCGGCGGACGATCACCGGGTCGACGGTCGGCAGCGGCATCGCCCAGCGGTTCTCGACCTGGCGCACGCGGTTCGGCGCCGCGCTGACCTTGCGGCCGGCCGCGCGCGGCTCGCGCTGGCGGCGCTGCTTGCCCGCGGTCAGCGTCTGGCGCGCACGCGCGAACCCGTTGACGGCCGAGTGGTAGGTGCCGCCCGACGGCTGGCCGCCGGCGCGCACGAAGCCCTCGACCGTCAGCGGGACGCCCTCGGGCAGCTGCTTCACCGTGAAGTACGCGCCGAGGTCGTGCGGAATCGAGTCAAAGCCACAGCAGTGCACGAGCCGCGCACCCGTCTGCGTCGCCTGCTCGTGGTAGGCCAGCCACATGCGATCGACGAACTCCGGCTCGCCGGTGATGTCGGCATAGTCGGTGCCGGCCGCCGCGCAGGCGGCGACGAGCGGCTCGCCGTGCAGCGCGTAGGGACCGACCGTGGTCAGCACGACCTTCGTGGCCTCGGCAACGGCGCGCAGCGACGCGGGGTCGGTCGCGTCCGCCGTGAGCACGCCGACGTCGCCGCCGAGCCGCGCGCGCACCGCCTCGAGCTTGTCCGGGTTGCGCCCGACCAGCGCCCAGCGCAGGCCCTCCGGCGCGTTCTGCGCCAGGTACTCCGCGGTCAGGCCACCGGTGAACCCGGTGGCGCCGAAGAGGACGAGGTCGTAGTTGCGATCGGCCGCCATGCGCGGAGTCTTACAGTGGACGCATGCTTCACGAGCAACTCGCCTGGTACGTCGCGGGGCCGGTGCTGGGGTTGTGCGTCGTCGCGTGTCGCGTGCTGTTCAACGGGCGCCTCGGCGTGACGGGCGGCTTCTCCGAGGTCATCGGCAAGCTCTCACGCGGCAGCACGAGCTTCGACTGGCGCGGCTGGTTTCTGTTCGGGGTGGTGCTCGCGGGCACGCTGTACCTCGTGATCTGGGGCAGCGCGGTCTTCGCGGGCTACGGCTGGATGACACGCAACCTCTCCGACGGCGCGACGGCGGTGCTGTTGCTGGCCTCCGGCGTGCTGATCGGGTACGGCGCCAAGCTCGCCGGCGGCTGCACGTCCGGCAACGGGCTCAGCGGGATGTCGTCGTTCTCGCCGGCCAGCATGGCGTCGACCGCGACGTTCTTCAGCACCGCGATCGTCGTCAGCTTCGCGATCAAGGGGCTGATCTAGATGCAGCTCAAGGCACTCGCGGTCGGTCTCGTCTTCGGGCTCACGCTGGCCTGGGCGGGCATGTCCAGCCCGGACGTCATCCGCGGCGCGCTGCTGCTGGAGGACTCCTACCTCTTCCTGATGTTCGCCTCAGCGGTCGCGACGTCTGCGCTCGGGACCTGGCTGGTCGGACGCCGCGACCCGCAGCGCGCGGCGCCACGCCAGCGCGTCGAGCGCCGCCACATCGTCGGCAGCGCGCTGTTCGGACTCGGCTGGGGCGTGGCGGACGCGTGCCCGGGTCCGATCGCCACGCAGATCGGCATGGGCGTTGGCTGGGCGGTCTTCACGCTGGTCGGAACGGTGGCCGGCGTGTGGTGGTTCCTGCGCCGTGAGCAGGCCGAAACCGAGCCCGCAGACGATCGGGTGGAAAGCCGTCCGATGCCTGAGGTAGTGTCGATCCGCACCTGAATTTTGCGGATATTGCGAGATCCGCGGATTCATAACGTTGCGTTTTTGCAGGGATTTCGTAGGTTGCTACGATCCGACCGTCAACCAGCTGAGTTCCCAAACGGGCACTTTGGTGTTCTGTTGGGGAACGGGGGACCCAATCGATGCACAGGGGCGAATCGCCGTATTTCAAGGCGTAGCGTGACTCTTTCAGCGCGAGCCCGACAGCTAACCCCGTAAGCACCAAGAAAGAGGAATTCGAGCGCACATGTCCCGTGCCGAAGCCCACTCCTGGTGGGACGACGTCCAGCATCTGAAGGCCGAAGGGCAGCAGCCCGCGGTTCGCTTGGTTGACGCCGAGGACCCGGTCCGTGAAGCCGCCGAGGCCAGCTCGGCCCGCCGCCGCGCGCGCCTGTCGGAGTCCAGCGAGCCGTGCCTCAGCCGCTCGGACGCCGCGGACTTCGCGGATGCGTTCGACCTCGACGGTGCCTTCGGCGCGCCGAAGCGGCGCTTCTCGCGCAGCCCGCACATCCAGGACACCGACGAGGGCCCCGTCATCGTGCTCGAGCGCTCGTCGCCGCTCGTCGAGGCTGAGCCGGTTGCGGACGAGCCTGAGCTCGTCGCCGTCGAGGAGCCGGTCGCGGTCATCGAGGACTACATCGAAGAGCCGCCGGCGCACGACCCCGAAAGCGGCCGTCGCGTCGTCCAGATCAACGGTCGCCCCGAGGCGCAGTTCGCACCGCGCCGCCTGCGCGAGCTCGAGCCGCGGCGTCCGCGCCGCAGCGTCGCCGAGCGCGCGATGGCCAGCCCGGACCGCGTCGCGCTCTACGCCGTCCTGCTCGGCCTCTTCCTCGTCATCATCGCCGCCGCCAGCGCCGGCCCGCAGCCCTAGAGCGCGGTCACCGCGACGGTCACCGTCTGAGCGTTGCGCGTGGCCGCCACGCGCAGCCGCCGCGCGCGCTTGGATCCGACGACCTTGCCGCCGTTGACGACGACGCGAAAGCGTCCCGGGAACGCCGCCGGCGGCAGCACGAGCTCGGTCTGCGCCTTGCGGCCGAAGCGCCCGCCGCCGTCGACGCGGGCGGTCGACCAGCGGACCTCGAAGCGCCGCTGCGCACGATCCCACTCCCAGCCCAGCGGCGTCCCCGCCGTCGCGCGCGGGTAGGGCCGCGCGAGCGCCGCGAGCTTCTCCTCCTTCACGTTCGCCCCGCCCGGCGGCTGCGAGAGCGTCCGGACGAGCCCCTCGTGCGGGCGCGCGGCAAACGGGTCCTGGTTCCAGTAGGCCCAGTGCGTCCAGGACACCATCCGCGCGTCGGCGCGCGACACGACGCGCGCGATCAGGCGCTCGTCGTCGGTTGCGCCGAACTCGCCGAGGAAGAGGCCGTCGCCGGCGCGGGCCGCCTGGCGCTCGGCGTGGTCGAACGCCTGGCGCTCACGCGTCGTGCAGTCGGGCCGTCCGGCGACCGGCGAGCAGTAGAGGTGCGGCGCGAAGACGGCGTGCGCGTCCCCGAGCGGGCCGATCGCTGTGGCCGCGCCCTGGTTGGCGATGATCTGCGGCTCGTAGAGCACGAGGCGGTCGGGGTCGACGGTGCGGATCGCCGCGATCACGCGCCGGTAGAAGCGCGTGAGCACGTCGCGGTCAAAGCGCGGGCAGCCGCCGAGCTGCGCGCACTCCTGCTCACGCGAGCCGGGGAACGGCTCGTTGAGCAGGTCGTAGCCGAGCACGCCGGGGACGTCGCGCAGCCGCGCCGCGACGTGCGCCCACATCGCCGCGAAGTGATCCTGCACGCCACGCACGTTGGCCCAGAAGCCGTCGAACGGCGCAGCGTGGCGCGCGCCGAGCGGCAACAGCGGCTGGCGCATCACCATCCACGGCGGAAAGCCCTCGCCGCCGGTGGACTCCGTGAAGTAGTCCTGATGCGCGTCGACGATCACCAGCAGCCCGGCATTGGACAGCGTGCGCACGGTGGCGATGTAGTCGTCCAGGTAGGCGCTGTCGTACAGCGCCGGTGCGGCGGGCATCACGCCTGCCGGGATGAAGCCGAGCCGCACGACGCTGAAGCCCTGCGCCGCCAGCCAGCGCGCGTCGTCGGCGTCAAAGCCGATCCGCGACGGCAGGTAGGGCGGGCGCTTGGCGGTGAGGTTGACGCCGTGCAACACGAGCGCGCGGCCCGTGGCGTCAGTCAGCCAGCGCCCGGAATGTCCGATCTCGGCGGCTTGGACGGTCCCGCTGATGGGAACAAGGAGGACCACGACCAACATCGCGATCACCGTTTGGACACGTCGACGCACCGCGGAGGACGGTACGACAGAAGAGCTTGTATGGAAGCCACCTGCGACTTAGACTTACGCGTCGTAAGGAGCTTCAGTAGGTGAAGTACGCGTCACGGATCGACGCCAGCATCGTCAGCCTCTCCCCAAAGGCCACCCCATGAAGACCGCCATCAGCCGTTTCCAGATCCACGACGACACGACGGCGCCTGAGCCGTCGATCCCGATCCTCCGCGGCGCCATCTCCACCGCCGGGCAGCTCCCCAACTTCCTCGGCGTCATCGCGGGCTCGCCCGCCGTCCTGCGCGCGTACACGCGCTTCCGCGCGGAGCTGCGTCACGGCACGCTGTCCAGCCAGACGCTCGAGCGGATCTCGCTCGCCGTCGCCGCGCACTACGTCTCGGCGCCGGGCGCGGCGCTGCACGCGCGCACCGCGCGCCAGGCCGGCCTCGGCCTCGACGAGATCGCGCTCGCGAGGGAATGGGACTCGCGCGACGCGCGCGAGGCCACGCTGATGCGCTACCTCCGCGCGCTCGTGGAGCAGCAGGCACGCCCGCCGATGCACCTGCACGAGGAGGCGCGTGAGGCCGGCTGGTCGGACGAGCAGATCCTCGAAGCGATCGCCTTCGTCTCGCTGGAGACCTTCACCGCGATGATCAACGTCGCCGGCGAGGTGCCGGTCGACGGATCGCACGAGAACGCGCGCCTGCAGGCGGTCGCGTAGCGGCGACGATGGGCGTGCGCCAGCAGGCCTGCCCGCTGACGCATGAGGCGATCGAGCTGATCGGCCGGCGCTGGACCGGCGCGATCGTCGAGGTCCTGCTGCACAGCCGCGCGGCGATGCGCTTCAACGAGATCGCCGGCGCCGTGCCGACGCTGTCTGACCGCATGCTCTCCGAGCGCCTGAAGGAGCTCGAGGAGCGTGGCGTCGTGCGCCGCGACGTCGACGCGGGGCCACCGGTGCGCATCAGCTACGAGCTGACGCCGATGGGGCGGGGGCTCGAGCCGGCGCTGACCGAGCTGCGCGCATGGGCGCAGCGCTGGTTGGACTAGTTCTCGACCAATCGGAGAACCCGCTTGGACCCTATGGCGACGCGCGGCGGGATAGCCTGCCGGTGCATGCCTGACCAGCCCAAGTCCGTCGACGACGTCAAGGCGCTCGTCGACGAGCACCAGATCCGCTTCATCCGCCTGTGGTTCACCGACATCCTCGGGCAGCTGAAGTCGTTCTCGATCAACGCCGCAGAGCTCGACGACGCGTTCGAGGGCGGCATGGGCTTCGACGGCTCGTCGATCACCGGCTTCAACGCGATCGAGGAGTCGGACATGATCGCGATGCCCGACGCGTCGACGTTCGCGCTGCTGCCGTGGCGTCCCGAGGAGCAGGGCGTCGCGCGGATGTACTGCGACATCCAGACCCCCGAGCGCACGCCCTACGAGGGCGACCCGCGCCACGTGCTGCGCCGTGCGATCGAGCGGATGAAGTCGATGGGCTTCGACACGTTCAACGTCGGGCCTGAGCTCGAGTACTTCCTCTTCAAGGACAAGAACGGCACCGAGGTCCTCGACGAGGGCGGCTACTTCGACCTCACGACACTCGACGCCGGTTCGGACGTGCGCCGCGAGACGGTGCTGGCGCTCGAGCAGCAGGGCATCCACGTCGAGTACTCCCACCACGAGGTCGGCCCGTCGCAGCACGAGGTCGACATGCGCTACGCCGACGCGCTGAAGATGGCCGACGACTGCATGACGTACCGCATCACGGTCAAGGAATACGCGATGAAGTACGGCTGGCACGCGACCTTCATGCCCAAGCCGCTGTTCGGCGAGAACGGCTCGGGCATGCACACGCACATGTCGCTGTTCAAGGACGGCGGCAACGCGATGTTCGACGCCGACGACCCGTACTTCCTGTCGGAGACCGGCAAGGCGTTCATCGCCGGCCAGCTGCGCCACGCGCGCGAGATGTCGTCGATCTTCGCCCAGTGGGTCAACTCCTACAAACGCCTCGTCCCCGGCTACGAGGCGCCGGTGTACGTCGCGTGGTCGCGGCGCAACCGCTCGGCGCTCGTGCGCGTGCCGCTGTATCACCCCGGCAAGGAGAAGGCGACGCGCATGGAGCTGCGCTGCCCGGACCCGGCGTGCAACCCCTACCTGACGTTCGCGGTGCTGCTGCACGCCGGCCTCGACGGGATCGAGAAGGGCTACGAGCTGCCCGAGCCGATGGAGAAGAACCTCTACCACCTCGCGCCCGACGACCGCCGCCGGCTGGGGATCGAGCAGCTGCCCGAGACGCTCGGCGAGGCGATCGAGCTGACGGCGGAGTCCGAGCTCGTCCTGCGCGCGCTCGGTGAGCACATGTTCAACCGCTACGTCGAGATCAAGCGCCAGGAGTGGGAGGACTACCGCGTGCAGGTCACGCAGTGGGAGCTGGACCGCTACCTGCCGGTGCTGTAGCGCCTGCGTTCGCGTGGGGGCCGGGTCGTCGGGCACGCCCTCCCGGGCGGCGCAGCTTCGCTGCTTGACGACTAGCCGCCCGGGAGGGCGATGCCCGCGCCCCGCCCGACGCGCCAACTGCCGCGGCAGCGCCAACGGCCCACCGCGGCCGACCATGCGCGCGCCCGGGCTTGCGCGCGTCGGGGCCACGCCCTCCGCTCCGCACTCGGCGCCCGATCGTCCGCGCGGCTCACGCCCGTCCTCGCCGGGCGCCTCGCACGATGCCGCTACGGGCGTGGAACCCGCGCGCTCGCCCGAGAAACCACGCGGCAGACGCGGTGGCGGTCGTCGCCAAGCCACCGCGAGCGAGGCCCCACGTTCACGCGAGAGCAAGTGGCACCCCGGACCGGCCGCACCCTCGTAGGTTCCGCGGATGGCACGGGCTCCAGCCTCGGGCTGCGAGCGGGACTCGCCTTGGACCCACCACTCGAGAGGGTGGCTGCGTCTCGCGCTGGGCACCGCGCGCTGGGCTGACTGCGCCGAACCGCGCGGTGACGACGCGGCCAGGTCGGGCCGGGGCAAATCGTGGGTCGACTTCGCGCGGTCGGGCCCGCCGGTGGGCCGCGGCTTGCTCTCCGGCGTAGCTACGTCGAGAGCTGTGCGAAGGCGCGCAGCGCTGTCTTGGCAGCAGCAATGTCCTTTCGCAGTGCCTCCATCTGGAGCTTGATCGACTCGTCGTAACTGTCGTTGCCGCCCTGCGCGTGGTTGTTCGCGGCCTTGTTGAGCTGATCTGCCTCGACGTAGACGGACGCCACGGCGAAGTAGACGTCGCCTGCCGCGTCGGCAAGCAAGTCCCGGGCCGACTCCCATTGGATGGCAGGCAGGCCTTCGAACGCCACGTTCCACCAGAATCCTTTCTGGAGAGCAAGTTCAATAGTGCGATCGATAGTCGACAGCTCGACAAAGACGTGTCGTGCTTGGCGATGCGCGGCGCTGGAACGATCGCTCGCGGTCCGTGCGTCAAGCGTGGCGCCGGCGCGGACAACTCGCGTCTCGGACGGCGGCGCTCTCGTCAATGCGTCAAGCGAGCCGAACGCTCTTGGGTCGAGCCAATCGTTGCCGTCCCGCCGTACAGGGCACCCAGCCCCGTCGAGGCGATTTGCAAGGGAGTTGAGCCGTTCAGGTGTGCCGTCGATACGAACGGTGTTACGGCCCGCGAGATCAGAGACTTGGCGGATGTGGCCGATCTCAACGAGGATCGTTTCGTTCGGGTGACTTTGGAGTGCCATCCCTGCCTCGAGCACGACGTTGAGGCGGGGCTGCCCGGTGGGCTGACGGTCGTCCTCGAGCTCATCCGTGCCACGTAGTTCTGGCGATAGGAAGCCGATGTCGTCGGGCGTGAGGACTACGACGACGGCTTGCGCTTCGCGAAAAGCGGCGGCGACTGCGTCGCCGTTGTACGGCGCTGCGGTGCCCGTGAGCTTGACGAGATCGTCCCACTCGAGAGGGTCTAGCCCTAGCTTCCGCAAGAAGTCGAACATCGCGTTGCGTGCGGCCCGATCGCGACCGTGCATCACGGCGACCTTTCTGGCGCGTTCGGGCGAGCGCGTCGCGGGCTTCGTCCGTCGCTCCGATTCGTGGCGGAGCTGTTGTGCCCACCTGCGCCCTTCCGCTGTGCTTCGCAACTCACTCATCGCCTGTGCGCGTTGGTGCGTCGGCACTGGCTGGTCGATCGCGGCCAACGGGTCGGACGCGCCGAGCAAACCTCGATCGACGAGATCGACCAGTCGCTCCTCGATTGCTTCATCGTCGGCATCGGTCAGGAGACCGGTGCTTCGCGCGTGGGCCAGTAGATCTGTGGTCTGCGCTAGATGGAAGGGGTCCACGTCTTCGAGATCGCAGATCCATGCCATCAGGTCGCGTGACGAGTCGGTGATTCCCACGTCCCGATGATGACGCACCCGGCGCCTCAGCTTCGCTCTGAATGGGCTCAGCGGTTGGGACAGGACGTGTTGGCACTGGGCCGAATTGAAATACGTTGCAGGCTTCTCGTCTCTGCCTCGCAGCGGAGCGGTGCTGTGCCGCGCCCGAGAACGCGGCCAGCGCCCTAGCTCAGTAGATCCGCTAGGACTGGGTCACTCGAAAGATCGGGAAACTGCTCCGCGAACTTATCCGGCGCTCTGGTTGCGATCGCAATCGTCAGAACCGCGAGGTGCGAGAGTTCGTCCGTGGCCAGTCCCTCTCGGCTCGCGTAGTCGCCGCAAACTCGGTGACATGCATCAGACTCGATGTGGGCAACCAGCTCGTCGGAGGTCGTGATCCCAACCTGGAGGAGTGCTCTGACGCACACGGCTTCGACTCGGGGCGGAAAGGGCCGCCCTTCAGTCTCGGCTTGCCGAAATGAGCGACCGTTCGGAAAATATGCTTCGAGGAGCCCGAGCACGCGCGCAGAGTCGAGACTGGCCTCGACGCCTTGACCCTCTGCATATTCTTGGGCATAGGTGGCAATCAGTCGGTGCCGTTCGCCACGCAGCTGCTCAAACTTGCCGTCCACTAGTTCGAGGTTCGCCGCGAGCGTGGCAAAGTCGCGGCGGAAGCCCTCGTCATGCTCGATCTCAGCCTTGTAAACGAGTTCGTGCTCGATCTCTGCCCACGCGTGTTCGAGGATGCTCCGGACCTGGATTTCGAACCACGTCGTTCCGAGCCGCGCCGTGTACCGGTCCTCAAGCCCGCTGAGGCTGGCGCGTGCGAGGAGGTGGACCGACCGGTAGCCGAACTCCCGGAGCGAGAGCTCGATTCGCTTGTCCTCGGATCGACCGTCGTCGATGGTGAACTCGGCCTTTAGGCGCGCAACGACGCTATCCACGTCTGACTCGTAGTACGTGATCACGCGAACGCCCACGCGGTCGGTGAGGTCGCTCTCAGGGTCTGCGTAGTTCTTCCGTCGGAGCTTCTGAAGCAGAGAATGCGGCGACTTCGCGCGTGCCGCGATGAGGTGCAGGTCGAAATTGTCGTCTTGGAGAGCCGTCTGTACGAGTCGCTCTGCGGCATCAGCGACTCGTGCCCACTCCTCGTGCTCGTTCTCGAACGACGCGTAGTACGCAAGCGCTGGTGACTCGAGCGGGCTCAAGACTCGGTTCTCCCGCTGGCGGTTGACGAGCCCCGCAAGACCGCCTCCAACACCATGATGCGCGTTGTCCGCGGCTGGATATTGTCCGTCTGCCGGCTCGCGGCGGTTAGATAGCGGCCCGCTGGCCGGGTAGGATCCTCGGCCTGGGTTTCGAGTTCGAAGGCCCGCAGAAGCTCCCCGCCGCGGGCGGGATGAATCGTCCGCAAATCCTTCGTTGTAGGCGCGAGTCTGGCAAGGGCACCAACTACGCCGTACAGGTCGACCGGCCTTCGGAAGCGGCTTTGCCGCAGGTCTGGCACTGCCTCCGCGAGCCAGTTCAGATACGCGCTGAGACGCACCTCGAGATTGTGTTGTCCTGGAAACGAAGACGCGAACTCGCCGTAGTACAGGTCGATGGCCTTCTTCTTGTCTTGTGGGCCTTCGATGAGCAGGATCGTCAACTCCGCCGCGAACTCCACGGCACGCATTCGCGAGAGCTGGCGTGCGCTAAACACCCGTTGCGTCGCCCAGAATTCCCAGGCGCCGATCTGCTCGGCGTGGTCCGCAAACGCTCCGGACTCGCGAGCGTTGCGAAGCTCCTGGGGTGACAATGCCACGACAAACCGATTGATCCGCACGAACATGTCTCGGATGTCAGCGTCCGAATATCCGCGCAATACCTCGACTGTCAGTCCGTACTCGAGTACGCGACGCTGAACCGCGTGATCCAAGTTGTCGAACGACTTGTTCCGGTAGCCAGATTGCTTGCTCTGCGTTAGCCGGACGCGTCCATCGAGGAACTCCATGATGGCCCGGAGCCGCTGTTGCCCGTCGATCACGGACCAGACGGTTGGCCCGATTGAATCGAGCGACTCTCCTGGAGAAAGAACAGCGGGACAGGACGGTCCTCAAGGATCGTGTCGATGAGATATGCCTTCGCTCGCGGAGGCCAAATGCTGTTCCGCTGAAACTCAGGTGCGAGATCTAGCCCGCCGTGGCGGTAGCGCTCGTACATGTCGCGGACTGGGACTCGCATGGTCGTCCGGTCGGGCATGAATCGAGTCTCGCATGCGACTCAGCTCGAGCGTATGACGAATCACGAGCGGTCCACCGAACGCCAGCGCGCCGCGGAGTCCCACGTGTTTCCCCGACTCGATCCACCGTGACGCGACCGGTTCGGCCGGCGAGCAACAGTGAGCGGACGCCGCAGAGACGCTTACTCTCGCCGAATGACGTTTTATCTCTGGTCGCGACAGGAGGGGCACCTACGCCCGCCGCCGCGTGCGGTCTTTGCGACCGACGGCTCCATGGACTTTCCGCCGTCGTTTAGGACCCGCGTGTTGCGCTGGTCGATCGACTCTTTCGGCGCGCTGCAGGACTGGGCGCCGATGGGTGACGTCGTCAACGACGCGCGGCTAAGCATGGAGTTGCTGCACAAGAGCCTTGTCTCCGCCTATGGCCGAGACCCCCTGGTCGCCGTCTCTCACGGCCGCCCTGCCGACTGGCGTCAGCCGGAGCGGCAAGTGCCCATGCATCTCCAGGTATGCCCCGACTTCGAGGTCCTCGATTACATACACGGCACCTTCCAGATCGCCGCCTACGTCTGCTCGCAGGGGTTTGGGTCGCCGGTGACAAGCGTCGAAGAGCACATGGGCAAGGAGATCAACGCGGTGCTCGAGCAGGAGGGGGTGGGCTACCGGCGTGTTGACGGGCGGCTGGTCCGCGTCGACGAGGAACTCGTCGAGCGGGAAGCCGTCGAAGCCAGCGCTACGTGTCTTGTCGAGCGGGCGCTTCGGCGGTGCTGCCGGCGAGTTTGACGAGGCCCTGGCGGCGTACGCGCGCGGAGCCTGGCGAGACTCGCTACCCATGCCAACGCGGCGTTCGAGTCGGTCATGAAGGTTCTCACCGGCCGCCCGCACGGCCAGGCCGGTGACTTGATCAGCGAGCTGCGCAAGAAGAAAATGCTCCCTGGGTACGTCGGCGGCGGCGCCGAGGGGTTGGTCAAGCTCCTCCACGCGCTCCCAGCTGCCCGCGGGCAGCAGAGCAGTGCGCACGGACGCGGTGCCGGCGTCGACGAGGCTGACGAACACCTAGCCCGTCTGGCCCTGACGATGTCGGCGGCGTTCATCTGCTTCCTGGCGGAGACAGTGCCTCTCGACGAAGGTGCCTGAGCCGCCGGTTCGTGTGACGCTCGCGCCTACTCCCGCAACTCGCGCACGACGGGGACGGCGGGGCTGTCGCGCCGAATCAGCAGCGACACGGCCGGTGCTCCTCGCCGCGGTTACCGCCTGCGCTCAAGCGCCGCACCGCGCGGAGGAGCGCGCATTCAGCCGTCGGGTCGCTCCGTCACGGGAGAGCGTTCGGCGTCGCCCGGCGCGCGGTCGCCCCAGAGCACCTGCACATTCGGCGGCCACCGCCGCTTCCGGTGACGCTCGAGGAATCTCTGGGCGTGCGCAAGTCGAGTACTTGCTGTGGTGGCCGGAGTGCTGCTGACGGCGAACGAAACGCTACGCAGCGGCACGGCTGCGCGCGCGGGCTTGCTGTCGATCGCGTGCATCCACTGCCGGTCGGCCTGGCCGATGACGAGCTCGTTGATCGTCCCCGCGACATCCTCGCCGATGCCGCGCGGGGCCTCGCGGTCGGGAAGGTCTTCCCAGGTCATCAACAGCGCCACGCTGGGCGCCAGCGGTACGAGGACCTCTTGTGCTGTCATCGGACCGAACCGCGGCCGCGCCGGCGTGGATTGCATGACGACGGTGTCGGCCGGCCACAGGACGACAGGTTGGTCGGAATAGGCGAGGACGGGCTGGTCGAGCCGCAGCAGCTGCCACCGCATCGATCCGAGGACGGTCGCAAGCTTCGAGGCCGACTGCGTCATCGACACGAGCGCCTGCGTCGGCCGCTGGAACAGTTCAATCGCGATCTCGCGGGCGCGGTCGGTGTCGCCGCCAGCGCGCTCGAGCAATGCTGGTTTGGCGTGCTCACGGACGAAGATCTCGTTGATTGACGCTTCCACATTCTTAGCGCGGGAACGAAAGAACTCGGCGAGCGCACCATCTGCACGGCGACGAACTGCGCCAAGCTGCCTTTGCGATCCAGCGTGAGTCGCGGGTCTCGGACGACACCGTCAAGGATCGGGTCGATGCGGGTCTCGACCTCGCTGAGCGTTGCCTCTATGTCGTCGATGCGCGTGCCGTCCGGTCGCTGGCGGCTGTACGGGCGCCGCCGCGTGCCGGCGTCGGCGATGTTCATAGTGACGGGGGTTGAGTCGCCGTCGATGTGCACCGCCACTTGGTCCGCGACCGCCCAGGCGCGCTGATAGACGCGCGGCACGATGTGCCCCTTCTTGACGTGGGGGTAGCTGCGGCGGGCCAGGACTTCGGTGGGCTCGTCGGGTCCGGGCTGATGCGCGCGTCGACGATCGAGTCGCTTCTGTCGCTGTCGTCGGTTCACGGGGTGATCAGGGTGACATCACGCCCGGCGCATGCGCGCCTCCGCGCTGGCGCAAACCGCGGAGTTGCTTGCGGTCGCTGGTCGACAATCGCTGGCGCGTGTGCCGCGTGGCTTCTCGGGCGAGCGCTCGGGTTCCACGCCCGTAGCGGCATCGTGCGAGGCGCCCTGCGGCGACGCGGCGAGAGCCGCGCAGACGATCGGGCGCCGAGTGCGGAGCGGAGGGTGTGGCCCCGACGCGCGCAAGCCCGGGCGCGGGCATGGTCGGCCGCGGTGGGCAGGTGGCGTTGCTGCGGTGGTTGGCGGGTCGGGCGGGGCGCGGGCATCGCCCTCCCGGGCGGCTAGTCGTCAAGCAGCGAAGCTGCGCCGCCCGGGAGGGCGTGCACGACGACCCGGCCCCCTAGCTCACCGTGACGCGGGTCTCGCGGCGCGGCTTCGTGCCGCGGTTGTAGCGCTTGAGCTGGTCGAACTGGATGTACCAGCGCCCGCGGCGGGCGCGGGTCGGGAAGCGCGGGGCGGTGACGCTGACCGTTCCGCAGGCGCCGCGCGCGACGCCGTAGTCGTAGGTGCGGCGGACGCGGTTGCGGTAGACGAAGTGGCCGTAGATGTGCTTGCTCGGCCGGAAGCCCGCGAACAGCCAACGCACGCGCTGGCTCGGGCGCCCGGCGACGGGGAAGTTCGTGATGAAGAGCTCCTGCACGAGCGTCAGCTGCGCGCGCGCGACGATCGCCGTCTGCGACGCGTCGGTCGCGACGACGGTCGTCGGGTGGGCGCGGAAGTCCTCGACGGGCGGCGTGAGGAACTCCTCGGAGAAGTTGCCGCTGCGGTCAGCCAGCGCGTAGTCGGCGGACGTGTCGAGGCCCGTGATCTTCACGAGCGCGTCCGGCGAGAAGCCGCTGCCGGAGATCGTCAGCTCGCTGCTGCCGGGTGCACAGCGCTTGCTGAGGCGGATCTCGGCGGCGCCGGCCGACGCGGTGAACGCACCCGCCAGCACAGCGCCTGCCAGTGTCATTCGCCCGACCTTCATCGGGCGAACCTACCTCCTAGAAGAAGGTGCGGCGAATCGTGAAGCTCGCGGTCACCCGCGGGCGCGTGGCGTCGGAGTAGCTCATGCGCTGGTCGATCTGCAGCCGCCACGTGCCGGGGCGCGAGCGCGCGGGCAGGCGCCGGGCGCGTGCCTTCAGGATGCCGCAGGGACCGCTGGCCTTGCCGAAGCGGTAGTTGCGGATCGTCTTGCCGCCGAAGCGGAAGTGCCCGTAGATCGACTTGCCGGCGGCGAAGCCCGCGAAGCGCCACGTCGTCGTCGCGCCGGGGCGGCCGTTGAGCGGCAGGTTGGAGCCGAACCTCAGGTACTGGAACGGTGCGGTCGCCGTGACAGCGGGGTTCAGCGAGTCGGTCGCGGTGAGCGTGCCGGGCTTCGGGCTGAAGGAGTTGTTGGCCGGCGACAGGAAGGTCGTCGCGAAGCTGCCGGTCGCGTCGGTCTGCGCGGTGATCGTGACCGGAGCGCCGGTGATCGTGACCGTCGCGTTCGGCGAGAAGCCCGAACCGGAGACCGGGATGTTGAGTTCGTTCTGCGGCAGGCAGGCGGCGGGGATCGCGAGCGTGGCGGCGTTGGCGGCAGATGCTGTGGTCGCGCTGGCGGCGAGCGCACCGAGGATTGCGAGCTTTCGGGAGTGGAGCACGCCGCCACCCTACACGGCCGAAAGTCGCTCGCGAAGCTCCTGAATCTCGGTGATTGGCCGCTGACAGACGAAGCGCTCGCAGAGGTACGCGGCGGGCGCGCCGTCGACCGCGGTGCGGCCTTGCAGCAGTGCGATGTCGCCGTCGCTGACCCCATCGCCGACCGCGAGGACGAGCCCTGGACGGGGTTGCTCGCGGACGACGGCGACGAGCGCGTCGCGCTCTGGCCCGGGTGGTCCGACGACCGCGACCTCGCGCGGCGTGCGCAGGTGCTCGTCGAGTGCCTGCAGCAGGTGCGCAAACGCGCTGGGGTGGCGTTCGGCGAGCTCGTGCAGCAGCTTCAGCTGCCCGACGGCGGCGTCCTCGTAGCGCGCCTCGCCGGTCAGCGCCGCGAGCCGCAGCAGCCCCAGCGCGGCTGACGAGCCGCCCGCCGGGATCGGGTGGTCCTCGAGGTCCTTGCGGCGCACGAGCAGCGCGCGCGCGTCGTCGGCGGTCGCGAAGAAGCCGCCCTGGTCGGGGTCGGCGAAGTGGTCGAGCAGGATGTCCGCGAGCTCGCGCGCGATACGCAGGTGCGCCGGGTCGCCGCCGGCCTCGAAGAGCACGACGAGCGCCTCGACCCAGTAGGCGTGGTCCTCGAGGTAGCCGTCGAGCTGGGCTCGGCCGTCGTTGTACGTGCGCAGCAGGCGGCCGCGGTCGTCGCGCATCTCCGCGAGCACGAACGCGCTCGCCGTGCGCGCGGCCTCGAGGTAGTCGGCGCGACCGAGCACGGCGCCGGCCTCGGCGAGCGCCGCCACCAGCAGCGCGTTCCAGGCGGCCAGGCGCTTGTCGTCCGTCCCGGGGCGCACGCGCGTCTCGCGCGCGGCGAGCAGCTTCGCGCGGATCCGCTCGCGCCGCGCGTCGTCGGGACGCGGGCCGCGGTCCTCGAGCACGTTGAGCCCGGTCAGCTCGGGGTGGTGGTGGTCGACGAAGTTGCCCTCGTTGGTCGCGCCGAACCAGGTGATCGCGTGCTCGGCGTCGGGACCGAGGACCTCGCGCAGCTCCTGTGTCGTCCAGACGTAGAACTTGCCCTCGATGCCCTCGGAGTCGGCGTCGATCGCGCTGTAGAACGCGCCCTCGGGGCCGTGCATCTCGCGCAGCGCCCAGTCGAGCGTCTCCTCCACGACGCGCCGCTGCTCGATGTCGCCGGTGAGCTGGAACGCATGCAGATACGCACGCGCGAGCAGCGCGTTGTCGTAGAGCATCTTCTCGAAGTGCGGGACCGTCCAGGTCGCGTCGACGGCATACCGGCTGAAGCCGCCGCCGACCTGGTCGTAGATGCCGCCCGAGGCCATCGCGGTCAGCGTGTATGTGGTCATCCGCGTCTCGCCGCGGCGCAGCAGCAGCTCGATCGTCGAGGCCGCGGGGAACTTCGGCGGACCGCCCCAGCCGCCGTTGACGCTGTCGAACATCTGGCGCAGCGCGGCCTGGCGCATCGTCGAGCGCCGCCGGGTCGAAGTCGCGCTGCGACGCCTGCAGCCGCGCGCCGCCCGAGAGCTGCTGGGCGATCCGGCCGCGTTCTCGCGGATCTCCTCGCGGCGTGTGTCCCAGGCGTCGGCCACCGCCTCGAGCACCTGGCGCCAGCTCGGCATGCCCTGGCGCGGCTCGTGGCGGGAAGTAGGTGCCGGCGTAGAACGGGACCTGCTCGGGGGTGATGAAGACGTTCAGCGGCCAGCCGCCCGCGCCGGTCATCGCCTGGCAGGCGTCCATGTAGATCGCGTCGACGTCCGGGCGCTCCTCGCGGTCGACCTTGACGCACACGAAGCGCTCGTTCATCAGCGCGGCGACGTCGGCGTCCTCGAAGGACTCGCGTTCCATCACGTGGCACCAGTGGCAGGCGCTGTAGCCGATCGAGACGAGCAGCGGGCGCTCGCTCGGCGCGCGGCGCGCTGCAGCGCCTCGTCGCCCCACGGCAGCCAGTCGACGGGGTTCTCGGCGTGCTGGCGCAGGTACGGGGACGTCTCCTGCGCCAGCGCGTTAGGGGTCATCGCGCTCGCGGCAGGTGAGCGGCGGCCTCGGCCAGCGACGGCCACGTGTCGCGCGCGCTGGTGTGGCGCGCGCGCCGTCGCGGGACGCACGGAGATCTTGCGCCCGCCGAGGCGGCCGCTGATCCCGCGCGCGCACTGCGCGGTGATCTTCAGGCGGCCCTTCGCGGCCTTGCTGCCGCTGACCGTCAGCCGGCTGGCGGCGCCGCTGGACTGCGCGGTGCCGCTGATCCGCACGCCCGGGACGTACTCGTACCCGTGCAGCGTGAACGAGTTGCGCGAGACCTTCGCGTAGCCGCTGCGCAGCCCGCCGACGTAGCGCGGGACGCTGCCGGTGGCCAGCAGCTCGCCGATCACCTGACGGCGGCCGTCGTCGACCGCCAGGCAGACGGCGGCGGCGGTGCGCCCGACGGTGCCGCGCAGCGTCGGGTACGGCGAGACGCGCGTGAGCCGCAGCGGCGGACGCGGGGTCGGGCTGTAGGGGTTGTCGTTGTTGGTGCACTGCGCGGCGGGCTGGCCGGTGAAGAACGACGCGACGGCCTTCGCGCCGCAGTCCGCGGCCTCGGCGCCGAGCACCGAGTGGCCCGTGTGCGGGATGCCGACGAGCTGCGCGCCGGGGATCGTCGTCTGCACCGCGGCCGCGTCCTCGAGCGGCGTGCGCAGGTCGGCGGCGCCGTTGACGATCAGCGTCGGGACGGCGGGCACCTTGTCGAGGATCGGCGGCAGCGCGCCGGCGACCGGGTAGCCCAGGCAGATCCGTGGGATCTGCCGCCGAGCGCGGGGCGCCACGAGAACGGGTCGGTGACCGCGGCGGGCAACGCGCGGGCGGCGGCCTGGACCTCGGCCGAGCGCTGTGACTCCGACGCGCCGCGCGTCCACGGGATCGTGGCGCTCTCCTCGCACGTCGTCGTGAAGAAGACGACGTCGTTGTCACCGCCGGCGTCGGCCTGCAGGTTCTGCAGGCCCTGCGCGCGCACGGAGAGGCGCAGGATCGGCTTGACGTCGCCGGTCAGCGCGGCCCGTACGGAGCCCGGCAGCTCGGCACGCAGCGTCGGGTTCAGATCGCCGCCCACGAGGACGTTCCACAGCCCGGTCTCGCCGAGCGTCGCGGTGAAGCGCCGCCCGCGCGGGCTGATCACCGGGCCGCGCAGTGGCTTGCGCGCGAGCTTCGCGGCGAGCTTGCGCACGTCGCTGACGACATTCGACGTCGCGCGCGCAGCATTCGCGCCCGGCGCAGAGGTTCGCCAGCACGCGCTTGAGCGCGCCGAGCGACGAGCGCTGCAGCGCGTCGGGACCGCCGGGCGTGACGACGGAATCGAGCACGAGCGCGGAGACACGGTCTGGGGAACGCCGCGGCGTAGGCGAGCGCGACCTTCGTGCCGTAGGAGACGCCGTAGAGCACGAGCTTGGCGTAGCCCGACGTCGGCGCGCAGCGCCTCGATGTCGGCGACCGAGTCGACGCTGCGGAAGAAGCCGCGCGCCGGCCCCGAGCTGGTTGGCGCAGTTGCGCACGCCGCGGTCAGCGAGTTCGCGGTGGCAAGCGCGCTGCAGCGCAGCGGGTTGGAGTTGCCGGTGCCCCGCTGGTCGAACACGAGCAGGTCGCGGTTGACGATCGCCGGCCCGAGGTCCTTCGCGAACGCCTGCGCGATCGGGATCGCGGCCTGGCCGGGACCGCCGGCGAGTGCCACGACCGCCTCGTTGGACGGGTTGGAGCTCGCGCGCACGCGCACGGCACTGATGCCGACGGTGCCGGGCTGCTCGCCGGAGCGGTCGAGCGGCACGTCGACCTTCGTGCACTGGTAGCCCGTCGGGGCGCACGGCACCCAGGTGAGCGGCGGCGTCGGCGGCGGCGGGAAGGGCGAGCGCCGCGACCGCGGCGATGGGGAGGAGCCGGCGTAGAGCGGGAGACGGGACGACCCAGTGCCCCCACGGGGTCATCCCAACGCCAGACCTCGACCCTGTACGAACAGTCGCTGGGTAGTCTCGGCGGCATGTCCCGAGAGATCGTCACGGCGCTCGGCGCGCCGGCTGCCGTCGGCCCCTACTCCCACGGGGTGAAGGCGGCCGGTTTGCTGTTCTGCTCCGGCCAGACCCCGCTCGACGCCGACAGCGGCGAGCTGGTCGGCGGCGCGATCGGCGACCGCACGCGCAAGTGCCTGGAGAACCTCGAGGCCGTCTGCGCGGCGGCGGGCGCAAGCCTCGGCGACGCCGTGCGCTGCACGGTCTACGTCACCGACATGGGTGAGTTCGGCGCGGTGAACGAGGCCTACGGCGCGTACTTCAGCGCCGATCCGCCCGCGCGCGTGACCGTGGGGGTCGCGGCGCTGCCGCTCGGCGCGGACGTCGAGATCGAGGCGGTCGTGGCGTTGTCGTGACCACGGCGGCAGATGTCGCACGCGCGCGCGTGGCGATCGCCGACGTTGCCCGGCACACGCCGGTGCTGCCGACGGCGACGCTCAGCGCCCGCCTCGGCGCCGAGGTGGTGCTGAAGGCCGAGTCGATCCAGCGCACCGGCTCGTTCAAGATCCGCGGCGCGCTGAACAAACTTGCGGCCCTCGGCGAGGAGGGCTGCGCGGCTGGGGTGACGTGCGGCAGCGCCGGCAACCACGCGCAAGCGCTGGCGCTGGCCGCCCGCGAGCGCGGCGTGCGCTGCGTCGTCTTCATGCCGGCTGAGGCGCCAATCGCGAAGGTCGAGGGTGCACAGGCGCTCGGCGCCGAGGTGATCGCCGGCGGTGGCGGCGTCGAGGACTGCGTCTCCGCCGCCCGCGCGCACGCCGAGCAGACCGGGATGGCGTTCGTACATCCCTACGACGACGCCGACGTGATCGCCGGCCAGGGCACGATCGGGCTGGAGCTGCTCGACGACCTGCCACAGCTCGCGGCCGTCGTCGTCCCGGTCGGTGGCGGTGGGCTGGCAAGCGGCGTCGCGATCGCCGTGAAGTCCGCGCGGCCCGACGTGCGTGTGATCGGCGTGCAGGTCGCCGACCGCGCGCTCACGATCGCCGACGGCATCGCGGTCAAGCACCCGGGGACGATCACCGCGCCGCTGTTGGACGAATGGCTCGACGACCGCGTCACGGTCTCAGAGGACGAGATCGCCGCGGCGATGGTGATCCTGATGGAGAAGGCCAAGCTCGTCGTCGAGGGCGCCGGCGCCGTCGGCGTCGCCGCGCTGCTGTCCGGCGCGATCGCCCCGGCGACCGCGGGCCAGACCTGCGTCGTGCTGTCCGGCGGCAACGTCGACGCCGGCATGCTCGCGATGGTCGCGCGCCACTACGAGACCGAGGAAGGCCGGCGCCTGGCGCTCTTCATGCGCGTGGCCGACCGCCCGGGCGCGCTGGCGAAGCTGCTCGAGGTCGTCGCCGCGACCGGCGCAAACCTCGTCGACGTCGCGCACCTGCGCGAGGGCGTCGACCTCCACGTCCGCGAGACCGCGGTGCAACTCGTGCTCGAGACGCGCGGGCGCGCGCACGCGGAAGCGGTCCGCGCCGCGCTCGCCGAGGCCGGCTACGCGGCGACTGTCGTCGTCTAGCCGAACGTGAAGGCGTAGCCGCTGATGCCCGCGTCGACGTCGAGGTGCAGGCGGAAGGCGCGCGCCGTCGGCAGCTCGACGAGCGTGTAGAGCTTGTGCGCGGTCACCGTCACGGTGCGATGCACGCGGCCGTCGACGAAGACGCGGATGCGACGGGGACGCGCCCGCGCGAGCCGAGCACGAGGAAGACCTTGCGCGCGGTGACGGGACCGTCGATCTGGCCGCGCTCCTCGGTGGTCGCCGACTCGGCGTCGATGCGCCACCTGCCGCTCAGGCGGAACAGCGGCTCGGGCTCGGCGCGCGCCGAGCCGAGGTAGGTCTCCGGCGTCCGCGGACCGTCCGGCGACTCGATCGCCGGCCCGCCCGCGCGACCCAGGCGTGCGCGTCCGGCCTCGCGCAGCAGCCCGCGGATCGCCTCCTCGGTCTCGTCGTACTCGCCCTCGCCGAAGTGCGTGAAGCGCACCTCGCCGGTCGCGTCGATCAGGTACTTGGCGGGCCAGTACTGGTTGCCGAACGCGTTCCAGGTGTCGAAGTCGTTGTCCTGCACGACCGGATAGCGCAGACGGCTCTGGCGGATCGCCGCCGCGACGTTGCCGGCGTCCTTCTCGAAGGCGAACTCCGGCGTGTGGACGCCGAGGATCACGAGCCCGTCCTTGCGATAGCGCGCGTCCATGCGCCGCAGGAACGGCAGCGTGCGAATGCAGTTGATGCACGTGTAGGTCCAGAAGTCGACGAGCACGACCTTGCCGCGCAGGCGCCGCAGCGACAGCGGCGGCGAGTTGAACCAGCGCCCGGTGCCGGCCAGCTCCGGCGCGAGGCCGAGCCGCGGCAGGCCGGAGGCAAAGCGCGTCGCACGGCCGCGAGCCGCGGGCTCGGAGTCGAACTTCGGCGCGCCGCGCAGCCCGCGCAGCTCACGCTCGACGGCGTCCGACTGCTCGAGCGCGCGCGTCGGGTTGGAGACGAAGCTCGGCAGGTCGTTGGCGATCGCGGTCTGAAAGCGCGTGTCCAGCTCGAGCGTCATCGCAAGCGCGGTCACGAGCATCACCGCGCCCATCGCGCGCTGCAGCAGCGCTGCCCGCGCGCCGAGCACGCGGCGGCCACCCAGCGCGAGCGCCAGCAGCGTCAGGCCCGAGCCGATCGCGTAGGCCGCACCGACGACCACCGTCTCGGCCGTCGCGCCCTGCGACGCGCCGACCGAGATCACGCCCGCGAGGATCGGCCCGGCGCAGGGCGCGTACACGAAGCCGAGCGCACCGCCCACCGCGAGTCCGGACCAGAAGCCGTCGCCACGCGAGCGCGGCCCGAGCCGGGACAGCGCGGCAAGCGGCAGCTCGAGCCGCAGCAGCAGCGCCAGCCCGAAGCCGGCCAGCACGACGATCGCGACAGAGCGCGTCGTCCCGTCGGCCAGTCCGACGCCGTCGACAACCGTCGCCAGTCCGACGATCGTGATGAAGAACGTCAGCGTCAGACCCGTAACCACCCCCAACGGCCGCCGCTGCCCACCCGAGCCGCTCGCCGACAGCAGCGCCGGCAGCACGGGCACGACGCAGGGCGAGATCGCGGTGACCGCGCCGGCCAGCAGCGCGAAGACGGTGAGCAAGGTCACGCCTTGAATCGTCTCGCGAGCAGCCCCGGCGTTTCGCTAGGGTGGCCGTCCGTGGCCGCCGCCTCCTCGGACACTGCGCTGCTTCGCACGCCGCTTTACGACGCGCACGTCGCAGCGGGCGCAAAACTCGTCCCGTTTGCGGGCTGGGAGATGCCGGTGCAGTACGCCGGGATCAAGGAGGAGCACACCGCCGTGCGCACCTCCTGCGGCGTCTTCGACGTCTCGCACATGGGCGAGATCGAGACGTTCGGCCCGCAGGCGCTGGACTTCCTGCAGCGCGTGCTCAGCAACGACGTCTCGAAGCTCGAGATCGGCGGAGCGCAGTACAGCGTGCTCTGCCGCAGCGACGGCGGCGTCCTGGACGACCTCTTCACCTACCGTCTCGGCCCCGAGCGCTACCTCACGGTCACCAACGCCGCCAACCACGGCAAGGACCTCGCGTGGTTTCGCAACTACGCCGACGGCTTCGACGTCACCGTCGCCGACAGCGCCGACGCCTTCGCGATGCTTGCCGTGCAGGGCCCGCTCGCGCGCGAGATCGTCCAGGCGCTCTCCGACGGCCCGCTGCCGCGGCGGATGACCGCGGGCACGCGCGTGATCGCCGGCCACGACGCGCTCGTCTGCGGCACCGGCTACACCGGCGAGGACGGCGTCGAGATCCTCGTCGACCCCGTTGCCGCGCCTGCGATCTGGGACGCGCTGCTCAAGCGCGGCGCCGTCCCGACCGGCCTCGCGGCGCGCGACACGCTGCGCCTCGAGGTCTGCTTTCACCTCTACGGCAACGACCTGATGGAGGAGCGCGGCCCGATCGAGGCCGGCCTCGGCTGGTGCTGCAAGGAGGACACCGGCTTCATCGGCGCCGACGCCGTGCGCGCCGCGCGCGAGGCCGGCCCGGCCGAGAAGCTCGTTGCGTTCGAGCTGACCGGCCCCGGCATCGCGCGCCAGGGCAACGCGGTCGTGGGCGGCGGCGAGGTCACCAGCGGGACGCTGTCGCCGAGCCTCGACAAGGCGATCGGCATGGCCTACGTCCAGGCCGACAAGGCCGAGCCCGGCACCGAGTTTCAGATCGACGTGCGTGGCAAGCTGCGCGACGCAGTCGTGCGAGAGAAGCCCCTCTACAAGAAAGCGACCTGAGCGATGGCCGACGCGAGCTACCCCGAGGACCTGCGCTACCACACCGAGCATGACTGGGCCCGCATCGACGGCGACAGCGCCACGGTCGGCATCACCTGGTTCGCCCAGGACGCGCTCGGCGAGGTCGTGTTCTTCGACCTTCCGGAGGTCGGGGCGACGATCTCCAAGGACGAGCCCTACGCTGAAGTGGAATCCGTCAAGGCCGTCTCGGACGTGATCGCCCCCCTTTCGGGCGAGATCACCGAGGTCAACACGGCCCTCTCGGACTCGCCGGAGACCATCAACAACGATCCATACGGCGACGGCTGGCTGGTCAAGATCAAGCTCTCTGATCCTTCGGAGGCGGACGGCCTGCTAGACGCCGCCGCCTACCAGGACCAGCTTTCTTGAGCCGCTACACAACGACAACCGACGCCGACCTGCGCGACATGCTGCAGGCGATCGGCGTCGGCTCCATCGACGAGCTCTTCGACCGCCAGATCCCCGCCGGGGTCCGGCTTGGGCGCGCGCTCGACCTGCCCGACGGCCAGCCCGAGCAGGACGTCTACGCGCACCTGCGCGAGCTCGCGGCCGCGAACGTCTCGGCCGAGGACGAGATCACGTTCCTCGGCGCGGGCATGTACGACCACTACGTCCCGGCGCTGATCGACATGCTGATGTCGCGCTCGGAGTTCCTGACGCCGTACACGCCCTACCAGCCCGAGATCTCGCAGGGCGGGCTGCAGGTGATGTTCGAGTACCAGACCGCGATCTCTGAGCTGACGGCGCTGCCCGTCTCCAACGCCAGCGTCTACGAGGGCCCCAGCGCCGTCGCGTCCGCCGGCTACCTCGCGAAGCTGCAGAACGGCAAGGGCAAGTTCGTCGTCAGCGCCGGTGTGCACCCGCACTCCGTCGAGACGCTGAAGACCTACGCGCACGGCTACGGCGTCGAGGTCGTCGAGATCCCACTGCGCGACGGCGTCACCGATGCCGAGGCGTGGGCCGCCGCGATCGACGACGACACCAGCGCCGTCTTCTTCCAGCAGCCCAACGTGCTCGGTGCCGTCGAGGACGCGCAGACACTGTCCGACGCCGCCAAGGACTCGCCGGCGATCGTCGTCGCACAGGTCGACCCGATCACGCTCGGCATCCTCAAGCCTCCGGGCGAAAGCGGCGTCGACATCGCCGTCGGCGAGGGCCAGTCGCTCGGCAACCGCCTCGACTTCGGCGGCCCGTCGTTCGGCTTCTTTGCCGCGCGCGAGGCGTTCCTGCGCAAGATGCCCGGGCGCATCGCGGGGGAGACCACCGACGTCGACGGCAAGCGCGGCTTCGTGCTGACGCTGCAGACGCGCGAGCAGCACATCCGCCGCGAGAAGGCGACCTCGAACATCTGCACGGCGCAGGCGCTCAACGCGCTCGGCGGCGTCGTCTACCTGTCGTGGCTGGGCAAGCAGGGAATCGTCGAGCTCGGCGAGCTGCTGCTGCAGCGCACGCATTACGCGCGCGAGGCGCTGGCCGCGATCGACGGCGTCGACAAGCACCACGACCAGCCGGTCATCCGTGAGTTCGCGATGAAGCTCGACGCCGACGTCACCAAGGTCAAGCGCCGCTGCGCCGAGCAGGGCGTCAACCCCGGCGCCGACCTGCAGCGCCTGACCGGCCGCGAGGGCGACGCCGGCGTGCTGCTGGTCGCGCTGACCGAGCAGCGCTCGAAGGCCGACATCGATCGCCTCGCCGAGGTACTCGGCGCGGCCGTCGCCGCCGAGCGCGAGGCGGTGGCGGCATGACCCAGACGGTCTTCGAGAAGGGCGCACCGGGGCGCCGCGCGTTCACGTGCCCGGACCTCGACGTGCCTGCAGGTCGACGGGTTGCTGCCCGAGCAGCATCGTCGCGCGGAGCCGGCGAAGCTGCCGGAGATCTCCGAGCCCGAGCTCGTCCGTCACTACGTGCAGGTGTCGAAGAAGAACTTCGACCTCGACTCGGGCTTCTACCCGCTCGGCTCGTGCACGATGAAGCACAACCCGCGCCTGCACGAGCGCGTCGCCGGCCTCTCGGGCCACGCGCGCCTGCACCCGCTGCAGGACCCCGAGGGCGCCCAGGGCGCGCTCGAGCTGATGCACAACCTCGAGTCCGCGCTCAGCGAGGTCTCGGGCTTGCCGCACGTGTCGCTGCAGCCGTCGGCCGGCTCGCACGGCGAGCTCGCCGGTCTGCTCGTGACGCGGGCGTTCCACGAGGACCGCGGCGAGACGCGCCACAAGGTCCTCACCCCGGACACCGCGCACGGCACCAACCCGGCGACGGTGACGATGGCGGGCTTCGAGGTCGTCAAGGTCGGGACCAACCCCGACGGCGGCGTCGACCTCGACGACCTGCGCGCGAAGGCCGACCGCGACGTCGCGTGCCTGATGCTGACCAACCCCAACACGCTCGGGCTGTTCGACCCGAACATCTCGGAGATCGCCGAGATCGTCCACGGCGTGGGGGCGACGCTGTACTACGACGGCGCGAACCTCAACGCGGTGATGGGCATCAGCCGCCCGGGCGACATGGGCTTCGACATCGTGCACTTCAACCTGCACAAGTCCTTCACCCAGCCGCACGGCGGCGGCGGCCCGGGCTCCGGCCCGATCGCGGTGTCCGAGCGGATCGCGCCGTACCTGATGACGCCGGTGATCCGCAAGACCGAAACCGGCTACACGCTCGACGACGCGCCCGCCGAGGGCGTCGGCTCGAAGTCGATCGGCCGGCTGCGCGGCTTCCAGGGCAACTACGGCTGCTTCGTGCGCTCCTACGCGTACATCTGCTCGCTCGGCGGCGACGGCCTGAAGGACGCTTCGGAGAAGGCGGTCCTCAACGCCAACTACCTGCTCGCCCGGATACATGCCCACCCGCCCGCCTCGGAGTACCTGCCGCTGGCCTACGGCGAGCTGTGCCTGCACGAGTTCGTGCTCTCCGGCGGGCCGATGAAGAAGCAGCTCGGCATCAAGACGCTCGATCTCGCCAAGCGCCTGCTGGACTTCGGCTTCCATCCGCCGACCGTCTACTTCCCGCTGCTCGTCGACGAGGCGCTGATGATCGAGCCGACGGAGACCGAGACGAAGGAGACGCTCGACGAGTTCGCAGACGCGATCGCCGCGATTCTCCAGGAGGCCGAACAGGATCCGTCGAAGGCGCAGAACGCCCCGTACACGACGCCGGTGCGCCGCCTCGACGAGGCCGGGGCCGCGAAGAACCCCGTGATCCGCCAGCCGCTCTAAGTGCGGATCTTCAGCGGCATCCAGCCCACGGGGCGCAAGCACCTCGGCAACTACATCGGGGCGATCACGCAGTACGTCAGCGGGCAGGAGCGCGTGCACGCAGCCGGCGACGAGTCGATCTACTGCATCGTCGACCACCACGCGATCACGGTTCCGTACGAGCCGGGCGAGCTGCGCCAGCGCGTCTACGACACGCTCGCGATCCTGCTGGCCGCCGGCCTGGACCCGGCGAAGTCCGTGCTGATCCGCCAGTCCGACGTCAAGCAGCACACCGAGCTGACGTGGCTGCTGTCGGGCGCGACGGCGACCGGCGAGCTGCAGCGGATGCATCAGTTCCGCGACAAGTCGGCGGCGCAGCGCGAGCTGATCTCCGCCGCGCTGCTGTTCTACCCAGTGCTGATGGCCGCGGACGTGCTTGCCTACCGCGCCGGCGAGGTCCCCGTCGGCGAGGACCAGCGCGAGCACCTCGAGCTGATGCGCGACGTCGCGCGGCGCTTCAACAGCCGCTTCGGCGACGACATCCTCGTCGTACCCGAGCAGCGCACCCCCGAGGTCGGCGCGCGCATCATGGACCTGCAGGACCCGACGCGGAAGATGTCGACCACCGGCAGCTCGGAGGACGGCACGGTCTACGTGCTCGATTCGCCGAAGGTCATCGAGAAGAAGCTCAAGCGCGCCGTCACGGACTCCGACGACCCGCCGGAGATCCGCCGCGGTCCCGACAAGCCCGGCGTCACGAACCTGCTCGAGATCCTGGCGGCGGCGCGCGGCGTCACCCCGGCAGCGGCCGAGACGTCGCTTGCCGACGCACGCGGCTACGGCGACCTCAAGGCCGCGACCGCGAGCGCCGTCGTCGATCTGCTCGCGCCCGTGCAGGAGCGCTACGACGTGCTGCGCGCCGACGAGGCTGCGCTCGAGGCAGTGCTCGCGGAGGGCGCCGAAAAGGCCCGTGCGCTGTGCGAGCCGGTGCTCGCGGACGTCCGTGAAGCAATGGGCTTCCGCGGACATCAGTAACAACTTGTACTTGCGTTCCAACTCCGCCGCCTAGTACGGTGCCCAACGCGGTGGCAGGGGGCTGCCGCGCTATCAGGGGGATGGTCGTGGGTCATATGGGGAGTTGGCTGCGCGCAAGCACGCGCGGCAAGGTCGCACTGGTCGTCGCGCTGGTCGCTGCGAGCGCCGCTACGGTGCCGGGCATCGCGAGCGCGGATTTCCGCGACGAGGGCTCCTTCGACTGCCGCGCCGCGGGCTTCCGCGCGGGCACGACCGAGCGCGCGGTCGCCAACGACGCGGCCAAGCCGTGCAAGGACGCCGAGGCGACGGCTGCCATCGTCGACATCCCGATCGGTCCGGTGCGCGTGAAGGCGGGCGGCGTCTCGGCCAAGACGACCCAGACCCCCGACGACCTCGCCTCGACGGTGCCCGCCGACGGCGACGGCGCCACGGCACAGGCCGGCCTCGACTCGCTGGCGCTCGTCCAGGGGCTCATCAACGTCTCGATCAAGGGCATCTCCGCGCAGGCGAAGGTCACCTGCAAGGACGGCCAGCCAGTCTTCGAGGGCGGCTCGAAGGTCCAGAGCATCAGCGTCGCCGGGATCAACATCCCGATCGGCAACGGCCTCGCCAGCGTCAAGATCAACACGCCGCTTGCGGCCGTCTACCTCAACGAGACGATCCGCCAGGGCAACACGCTGATCCATCGCGGCGCGCGCGTGACGCTGCTCGGACAGGACATCGTCGTCGGCGAGGCGATGGTCGGTCTCGACGGCCGGCCATGCCGGACGATCGCTGACACCGACGACGATGGCGTCCCCAACGACGAGGACAACTGCCCGTCCGTCTCCAACGTCGATCAGGCCAACCTCGACGGCGACAGCCAGGGCGACGCCTGCGACGCAGACGACGACAACGACACCGTCGACGACGGCGACGACAACTGCCCGACGGTCTCCAACACCAACCAGACCGACTCCGACGGCGACGACATCGGCAACGCCTGCGAAGAGGACGACGACGCCGACGAGATTCCGGACGCCGCCGACAACTGCCCCGAGGTGGCCAACAGCGATCAGGCCAACCTCGACCTCGACGACCTCGGTGACGCCTGCGACGACGACGTCGACGGCGACGGCGACGACAACGCTGACGACAACTGCGAGCGCGTTCCCAACCCCGATCAGGCCAACCTCGACGGCGACGCGCTCGGTGACGCCTGCGATCCCGACGTCGACGGCGACGGCGAGCTCAACGAAGCCGACAACTGCGAGACCGTCCCCAACCCCGGGCAGGCGGACCTCGACGGCGACGCGATCGGTGACGCCTGCGATCCCGACGACGACAACGACGGCGTCAACGACGACGGCGACAACTGCGCGACGGTCTTCAACACCGACCAGGCCAACAACGACGGCGACGGCCAGGGCGACGCCTGCGACTCGAACGACGACAACGACGCCGTCGGCGACGACGGCGACAACTGCCAGTTCACGCCGAACGACGGCCAGGAGAACGCCGACGGCGACCAGTTCGGTGACGCCTGCGACGGCGACGACGACAACGACGGCGCCAACGACGGCGACGACAACTGCCAGTTCGTCGCGAACTCCGACCAGGCGAACAACGACGGCGACGGCGAAGGCGACGCCTGCGATCCCAACGACGACAACGACGATCACGCCGATGTCGACGACAACTGCCAGTTCGTCGCGAACAACGGGCAGGAGAACAGCGACACCGACGCGCTCGGTGACGCGTGCGACGGCGACGACGACAACGACACCGTCGACGACGGCGACGACAACTGCCAGTCGTCGCCAACAGCGGCCAGGAGAACAACGACGGCGACGCCGAGGGCGACGCCTGCGACCCGAACGACGACAACGACGACCACGCCGACGACGACGACAACTGCCAGTTCCTCGCGAACAACGGGCAGGAGAACGCCGACGGCGACCAGTTCGGTGATGCCTGCGACGGCGACGACGACAACGACGGCGCCAACGACGAGGACGACAACTGCCAGTTCGTCGCCAACTCCGACCAGCTGAACACCGACGGCGACGCGCAGGGCGATGCCTGCGACGGCGACGACGACAACGACACCGTCGACGACGGTGACGACAACTGCCAGATCGTCGCGAACACCGATCAGGCCAACAACGACGGCGACGGTCCGGGCGACGCCTGCGATCCGGACGACGACAACGACAACGTCGACGACACCGGCGACAACTGCCAGTTCGTCTCCAACGGTGGCCAGGAGAACAACGACGCCGACGCCTTCGGTGATGCCTGCGACGGCGACGACGACAACGACACCGTCGACGACGGCGACGACAACTGCCAGTTCGTCTCCAACACCGGTCAGGAGAACAACGACGGCGACGGTCAGGGTGACGCCTGCGACCGCGACGACGACAACGACACCGTCGACGACGGCGACGACAACTGCCAGTTCGTCTCCAACGGCGGCCAGGAGAACAACGACGGCGACGCCGCTCGGCGATGCGTGCGACGGCGACGACGACAACGACAACGTCGACTGACGGCGACGACAACTGCCAGTTCGACGCGAACACGGGCCAGGAGAACAACGACTCCGACGCCGAGGGCGACGCCTGCGATCCGAACGACGACAACGACGATCACGCGGACGGCGACGACAACTGCCAGTTCGTCTCGAACAACGGCCAGGAGAACAACGACGGCGACCAGTTCGGTGACGCCTGCGACGGCGACGACGACAACGACGGCGCCAACGACACCAGCGACAACTGCCAGTTCGTCTCCAACAGCGGTCAGGAGAACAACGACGGCGACCCGTTGGGCGACGCCTGCGATCCCGACGACGACAACGACACGATCGCCGACGGTCCCGACAACTGCGACTTCGCGGCCAACACCGGTCAAGAAGACGCGGACAACGACGGCATCGGTGACGCCTGCGACAACGACGCCGACAACGACGGCTCGCCGAACAATCTGGACTGCGCGCCGACCAACCCGGCTATCCATCCGGGTGCGGCCGACGTGCCGGACCTCGCTTTCGTCGACAGCAACTGCGACGGCGTCGATGGCTCGATTGCCCAGTCCGTGTTCGTGTCGATCTCGGGCAACGACGGCAACAACGGCCTGACGCCGGGGGCACCGAAGCGCACGGTCAATGCGGGCATCACGACCGCGAACTCGTCCGGACGCGGGTTCGTGCTGGTGACCACCGGCACGTTCGCCGAGACCGGCGGCGCGCAGCTCGCGTCGAACAAGACGATTGCGGGCGGCTACAGCAGCACGTTTGCCAGCCGCGCGACGACGCCGGCCACCCGCATCGAGGGCAGCCCGCAAGGTGCACTCGCTGACGGCGACACCGGTGTGACGCTGCAGCTGCTGACGGTCCACGGCGCGCCGGACGCCGCTCGCAGCGCCTACGGCCTGCGCGCGATCAACGGGTCCAACGTGACCACTCAGCGCGTCGCGTTCTCCGCCGCGGCCGGCTCGCCGGGCGCCGCTGGTGGCAACGGCGGCGGCGGCGCGGGCGGCAACCGCGGCGTCGACGGCGCCGACGGCGACAACGACGACAACGGGCCCGGCGGTGCCGGCGGTGGCGGCGGTGTCGGCGCCGGCTTCAACGGCGGCGCAGGCGGCCGCGGCGGCTCCGATGGCGGGAGCGGCAGCGGGCAGAACGGCGGCGCCGGCGCGGGTCCGGCACCCGGTTCGGCCGGCGGCGGCGGCGCCGGCGGTGACTGCGACGGCAACGACGGCGGCAACGGTGGCCCCGGCGGCAATGGCGCGGCTGGCGGCAACGGCGGCGGTGCGGCCAACACCGTCGGCGGCACGGCGGCCTTCACTGGGCTGTCGGGCGCCGGCGGCCTGGGCGCCGGTGCCGCGGGCAGCGGTGGCGGTGGCGGCGGCGGCGGGGCCGCCGACGACGGCACGTTCTGCGACGACGGCCAGGGCAACGGTGGCGGCGGCGGCGGCGCCGGCGGCGCCGGCGGTCAGCCCGCCGGCGGCGGTGGCCCCGGCGGCGGCTCGTTCGGCGCCTGGCTGCACAACTCGACGCTGACGACCAGCGACTCGTCGTCGGTCACGACCGCCAATGGCGGCGCGGGCGGCACCGGCGGCACCGGCGGCACCGGCGGCACGGGCGGCGGCGGCGGCATCGGTGGCGACAAGGACCTCGGCGACGTCGGCCGCGGCGGCAACGGCGGGACGGGCGGCACGGGTGGCCGCGGCGGCCACGGCGGTGGCGGTGCCGGTGGCCCGAGCATCGGCGTCGTGCGCATCGGCGCATCGACGTTCAACAACGCCGGGACGTCGATCGTCAACGGCACCGGCGGCTCCGGCGGCGCGGGCCCCGGCAGCGCCGGTCAGACAGGTGTCAGCGGGGTGCTGATCTAGCCGCAAACAGCGGGGGCGGGTGCGTGCTGCATCCGCCCCAGCGGCTACGGTTCGGGGGTGGACGTTGCCGAGCTCGAGCTCGACCTGGAGGTCTTCTCCGGGCCGTTCGATCTACTGCTCACGCTGATTCTGCGCGAGGAGGTCGACCTGATGGAGGTCGAGCTCGCAGACGTCGTGCTCAGCTACCTGGACCTGCTCGAGTCGCGCGGCGAGCTGGACCTCGAGGTCGCAACCGAGTTCCTCGTGCTGATGGCGGCGCTGCTGGAGCTGAAGTCGCGCCTGCTGCTGCCGCGCGACGACGAGGATCCGCTCGACGACCTCGCGCCGGGCGAGGCGGCCGAGGAGCTGCTCGCGCGCATGCTCGAGGCCAAGCGCTACCGCCACGCCGCTGACCACCTGCGCACGCGGCTGCTCGGCGAGCACGGCTACCGCTACCGCTCGGCGCCGCGGCCGGCGTTCCTGCGCCAGGTCGTCTACGCCGAGGACCAGTCCGGCGTGTACGACCCCGGGCAGCTCGGCGCCGCCGTCGGCGGGCTGCTGCGGATGCCCGAGCCCGTTTCGCTGCACCACCTCGCGATGCCGCGCGTCAGCGTCGCCGAGCGCCTCGCGCACCTGCGCGGGCTGCTGCGCCGCGGCTCGCTGACGTTTGACGACGCGGTCCGCGACGCGGACCGCATGACCGTGGCAGTGACGCTGTTCGCGCTGCTGGAGCTGTACAAGCAAGGAGAAGCCACGTGGGAGCAGCCGCAGACGTGCGGGGAGATCTCGATCAGGGCGCTGACGTGATGTCAGAGCTCGCACGCATCGTCGAGGCGCTGCTGTTCCTCTCGCCCGAGCCCGTCTCCGGCGAGGACCTCATGGACGCCTGCGCCTGCGACGGCGAGGAGCTGGACGCCGCCCTCAACGAGCTGCGCGAGACCTTCGTTGCCGGCCGGCGCGGGCTGGAGCTCAAGGAGGTCGCGGGCGGGCTGACGCTCGCGTCGTCGCCGGACGCCGAGGAGGCCGCGCGGCGGCTGCTGGCCAAGCCGCGCACGCCGCCCCTGACACCTGCCCAGGCCGAGACGCTCGCGATCGTCGCCTACCTGCAGCCGGTGTCGCGGCCCGAGATAACGCGCATCCGCGGCGTGTCCGCCGACAGCGCGTCCGCAACGCTGCTGGAGCGCGGGCTGATCGAGGAGGCCGGCCGCTCGCCGTTCGGCGCCGTCCTCTACCGCACGACGCCGCTGTTCCTCAAGCTCTTCGGCCTGATGTCGCTGAACGACCTCCCGGCGGTCTCGCAGTGGGATCCGAGCCCCGAGGAGGAGGCCGACCTTCGCGACCGGTTGCTGAAAGCTGGGGAGGCTCGCGCTGGCGGTCCCGCGGCTCCGCCGCAGCCTGCAGAGCCGCTCGCGCAAACGTGAATGCCGCCGCGTCGAGCGTCACCAGGCGCTCGGCGTCGCCGGCCCGCAGGTAGGTCAGCGCGAGCTCGTTGAGCCCGCCGATGACCGCGAGGCTGATGTCGCGCGACACGGGGTGCAGGCCCTCGAGCAGCTCGGCATGGCGCAGGATCGCTGCATCGCGGCGTGCCAGCGCGGCGGTGCCGGCGCCGAGTGCCTCGACGAGCGTCGTGTGTGCCAGCTCGGGCTCGGCGGCCAGCAGCTCGAAGTAGGCGCGCAGCACGCGCGCGAGGTCGTCCTCCCAGCCGTCGTTGCGGGCGGCGCCGATCACCTGCGCGAGGATCAGCCGGTGCCCGAGGTCCTGGGCGACGAGGAAGCAGCCCTCCTTGTCGGCGAACTGCTCGTAGAACGTCTGGCGCGACACGCGCGCCGCGGCCACGACGTCGGCGATCGTCGCGGCTGCGTAGCCCTTCTGCGAGCAGACCTCGACCATCCCGCGCAGCAGCCGCAGACGCTGGCTGGAGACGAGGTCGGCATCGAGCAGCCCGTCCTCCTGCAGCACACCGGTACCCAGCACCTGCGCCGACGTGAAAGGCCGCGCCATGGACTCTGAACGATACCGTACAGTCCTGTACGATCAAGTACAGGATGAGGAGATGGGTCGCCGCTGCCGCCGTCGCGCTGCTGCCCGCAGCCGTGGCCGACGCTGCGCCGCTGCGGCTGGAGGTCGTGTCCACGCGCGCGGATCTGGTGACCGGCGGCGACGCGCTGGTTCGCGTCACTCTGCCGAAGGGCGCGCGTGGCATGCGCGTGCGCGCAGGCAAGCGCGACGTGACCGCCGCGTTCACGCGCCGCACGAAGGGTCGCGCCGAGGGACTCGTCGACGGCCTGCGACTCGGGCGCACGCGCCTGAGCGTGCGCCTGCGCGACGGCCGCGGCGCGGCGCTGACGATCACCAACCACCCGTCGGGCGGCCCGGTCATCGCCGGCCCGCAGGTGCAGCCGTGGATCTGCCAGACCGAGCGCTTCGGCCTCGGCAAGCCGCGCGACGCGCAATGCACCGTTGCGGCGAAGACGCGCCTGGTCTACCGCTCGAGCAACCCGCTGTGGATCACGTGGCGCAGCTACAACCCCGCCAAGCCGCCCGACGACGTCGCGATGACGACCACCGACGGCGGCCGGCGCGTGCCGTTCGTCGTGCGCCTGGAGACCGGGACGATGAACCGCGGCGTCTACAACATCGCGGTCCCGGCCGAGGCCTGGAACGGCAAGCTGCTCTATCCCTTCGGCGGCGACTGCAAGCCGCTGCACAAGCAGGACCTGCCCGTCGACGCGCTCGGCGGGCAGCTGGCGCCACAGGCGACGCTGGACCCGCCGCTGCTCGAGCCGATCGTCAACGTCGGCCTCGACGAGGCGTTCGGCGGCATCTTCGGCAACGCCAACGCCGTCGTCGCGCTGAGCCGCGGCTTCATGGTCGCGTCCAACAGCCTCAACAAGTACGGCTCGTCGTGCAGCAGCGTCACGTCGGCCGAGGCCGTGCTGATGCTCAAGGAGCACATCGCCGAGCGCTACGGGCCGATCCGCTACACGATCGGCGCGGGCTCCTCAGGCGGCTCGATGCAGCAGCACCAGATCGCCTCTGCCTACCCCGGGCTGCTCGACGCGATCCAGCCGATGGCGAGCTTCCCGGACATCTGGGAGCTCTTCCAGGAGGCGCAGGACTGCCACCTGCTCAACCGCTACTTCGCATCCAGCCCGCTGTGGCTCAACGGCGCCCAGCGCAACGCCGTGATGGGGACGGCCCCCGAGCTCGGCTGCTTGCTGCAGCTCGACGGCCCGGCGATCGGCACGCCGGACTTCGGCAGCTACTCGGCGACGATGCTCGAGCCGTCCAACGCCGTCGGCTGCGGCCTGCCCGCCGCGCAGGTCTATGACGCCAAGCGCAACCCCAAGGGCGTGCGCTGCACGCTGGCCGACTACATGGTCTCGGTCTTCGGACGGCGCGCGCAGGATGGCTTCGCCAACCAGCCCTACGACAACGTCGGCGTCCAGTACGGGCTGCGCGCGCTGCAGTCGGGGCTGATCTCGCCGGCGCAGTTCGTCGACCTCAACGAGAAGGTCGGCGGCCTGACGATCGACTGGGACCGCCGCGGGCAACGCTCGGTCGCTGACCCAGGTGCGCTGCGCGCCGCCTACCGCGGCGGGCTGATCACGCACGGGCGCGAGCTGGCGCGGATCCCGGTGGTCGACGTGCGCGGGACCGACAACGTCGAGATCCACTCGGACTTCCACAGCCACGTCGCGCGTGCGCGCCTGGACCGCGACGCCGGCGGCCACCCGGGCCACGTGATGTTCAACGGCCTGCGCCTGCTGGTCGGCGACCCGACCTCTGTCCACGTCGCGTTCGACGTGGTCGACGAGTGGCTGACGCGCCTGGAGCGCGACCGCGGCGGCGGCACGCGCACCGAGCAGCTGCGCCGCACGCGCCCGGCACGTGCCGTGGACAGCTGCTGGATCGAGGGCCGCCAGATCACCGACGCGCCGACCTGCCGCGCGCTGTTCCCCTATTTCGCCGACGCGCGCATCGCGGCCGGGGGACCGCAGACCGACGACGTCCTGAAGTGCGCGCTGAAGCCGCTACGCAGCGACGCCTACGCGGTCGCCTTCTCCGACGCGCAGTGGGCGCGCCTGCAGCGGACCTTCCCGGACGGGGTCTGCGACCACGACCGGCCCGGCATCGGCCAGCGCGCACCGTTGCGCTGGCCCACGTTCAAGGACGGGCCAGGGGGCCGCGCGCTCGGCGCAGCCCCCCGGTCACGACCCCTTCCTAGAACTCCAGCTCCTTCGCGGGCGCGCCGCTGAAGTTCGTCTTCAGCGCCTTCAGCCCGAAGGGCCCGGACGCGTCGATCGCGAAGATCGAGCTCAGGCGCGACGGGTTGCGGTCCTCGATCGGGCCGTACTCGTAGTCGCCCACGAGCCCGTCGAACGAGATCGTCCCGGTCTCCTCGACCGCCTTGAGGATGCCCTCGTGCGAGAGGTCACCGTCCTCGACGGCCTTCTCGAGCACGGCCGTCAGGGCCCGCGCCTGGTTGTACCCGAACGAGAAGTACAGATCGCCGTCGGCGACCTTCGACTTCGGCGGGAACTCCTTCTTGGCCGCGATCAGGTCGGTCATGCCCTTGACGCTCGTGTCGCCCCATTCGGCGCCCTCGGAGACGAGCCAGAAGCGCGCCTCGAGGTACGGCTTGAGCGGGGACTTCGCCAGTGCTTCGACCCACGACGGCGACTGCGCGATCCAACGCGGGGCGAACTTGCCCTGCGCAGCAGTGCCGAGAATCGCGCCGGTCTCCGTCGGCAGGCCCGAGATCCAGACCATGTCGCACTTGGCGTTCTTCAGCTGCGTGATCTGCCCGGTGAAGTCCTTGTCGCCCACGCGGTACTTCACGTCGGCGGCGAGCTTCAGGCCGAGCTTCTCTGCCGCGAAGGTGATGCCCTCGTGGCCGGCCTCGCCGTACCCGTCGTCCTGGAAGATGCCGCAGACCTTCTTGTCGCCGCCCTTGCCTTCGGTGCGCGTCCAGTAGAAGAGCGCGTTCGCGGCCTGTACCTGGTAGGGCGCAGACACCGGCGTCAGGTTCGGCTCACGCACCCACGCGGAGTCGAGCGTCGCGGGCGCTGCGACGACCTTGTCGCGCTTGAGCTGGGGCAGGACCGCCTGGATGATCCCCGTACCAAGGATCTGGGCAAACGCCGCCACGTCGCCCTTGAGGCGGTTGTAGCCCTGCACCGCGGTCGGCGCGTCGTAGCGCGTGTCGCGCTCGACGAGCTGCACCTTGTACTTGCCGCCGATCCCACCGGCGGCGTTGAGCTTGTCGAACCAGACTTGGTTGCCGGCCGTCAGCGGCAGACCGATCACCGCGACGGGACCGCTCAGCGGCGTCAGCACGCCGAGCTTGATCGTCTTGCCGTCGAAGCCGGTCGTGGCCTTCGGCTCACCGCCGCTGCCACCGCCGCCGCCTCCGTCGTCGTCGTCGCGGCCACAGCCCGCGACACCGAGCGCTGCCACCAGCGCGCACGCGGTCAACGACCGCGCGATCGAGATTTTCATGTGCGCTCCTCCTGTGTTGGGGTGAATCGCGCTCTCACGCGTGCCGCCAGGGCTGTCAGACCCCGCGGCTCGACGACCAGGAAGCCGATGATCAGCAAGCCGAACAGCACCTGGTTGAGAGCGAAGACCGTGATGAAGCCGTCGTCGCTTGCGCTTGCTGCGACGCCGGGGATCGAGTCGGAGTACTCCTCGATGATGCGCGGGAGCGAGCCGACGAAGATCGCGCCGAGGACCGGGCCGTACACCGAGCCCAGACCGCCGACGATGATGATCGCGATGTACTGGATCGACAGCACGAGGTTCCACTCGCTCGGCGACACATACTCCTGGTAGGCGCCGAGCAGTGCGCCGGCAAGCGCGGCGAGCCCGCTGGAGAGGGCGAAGACCGCGACCTTCGTGCGGGCGAGGTCGACACCGGTCAGCTCGGCGGCGATGTCGCGGTCACGGATCGCCTGCAGCGCGCGACCGGCACGGCTGCGCGTGAGGTTCGCCGCGACGATCGCGACGACGGCGACGATGGCCCAGATCAGCCAGAACCAGCTCTGCGCGCGCGTGCCGGTGAAGCCGCCGAGGCTGAAGTCGTTGAAGTTCACGCCGAGGCTCGCGGGCGGGTCGATCGCGCGGCCGTTGTTGCCGCCGGTCAGCCCGCGCCAGTTGCGGAAGACGTGCTCGGCGAGGAAGACGAGGCCGAGCGTCACGACCACGAGGTACTGGCCGCGCAGGCGCAGCGCGAACGGCCCGATGATCGCGCCGAGAGCAGCGCCGACCAGCACCGCACCGAGCAGCCAGACGGGCAGCGGCAGGTCGTTGTCGGCACCGAGCCAGCCGGCGACATACGCGCCGACGCCGATGAACGCGGCGTGCCCGAGCGACACCTGGCCGGCATAGCCGGTCAGCAGGTTCAGCCCGAACGCGCCGATCGCGCCGATGCCGGCGTAGGCCAGCACCGACAGCCAGAAGTCCGACAGCGCAAACGGCGTGACGAAGTAGGCGCCGAGCAGCACGAGCGCCCAGTAGCGCGCCATGCGCGTGCGCAGCAGCTTGGGTGGTTGCGGCGTCATGCCCGGTCCACCGCCCGCGTGCCGAACAGGCCGTACGGGCGCACCATCAGGATCGCGATCATCACGACGTAGGGCATGACGGCGTGGAAGTTGTCGCCCAGCCACGAGGCGTGCTCGGGCTGGTAGCCGGCGGTGAGCGTCTGCGTCACGCCGATCACGAGGCCGCCGATGACCGCGCCGATCGGCGAGTCCAGACCGCCGAGGATCATCGCCGGGAACGCCGCCAGCGCGATGAACGACACCGACGGCGAGACGCCCGCGGCACCTGTCGTCAGCGTCACGCCGGCAAGCGCGGCGACCATGCCGCTGATCGCCCACGAGATCGCGACGACGGTGCGGACGTTGATGCCCTGCGCCATCGACGCCTCCTGGTCGATTGCGACGGCGCGCATCGCCAAGCCGTAGCGCGAGCGGCGGAAGAAGAGGAAGAAGGCCGCCAGCGCGCCGGCGGCGATGACCAGCGTCCAGAGGTCGCGCACCGCGAGCGTGAGGCCGGCGGCGTCGACGGTGTCGATGCCCCACGGGTCGCCGAGGTTGTGGGAGTTGTAGTCCCACAGGGTCGGTATCAGCTGCTCCAGCACGAACAGCACCCCGATGGTGATCATGATCACCGCGAACTCCGGCTGGCCGACCATGCGGCCGAGCACGAGCCGCTCGATGATCACGCCGACCAGGCCGCACAGGACCACCGCAAGCGCCACGGCCGGCAGGAATGCCATGCCGACGTTCTGCGTGAAGTCGTAGGTGATGTACGCGCCGAGCGCGACGAGGCCGCCCTGCGCGAAGTTGATGACGCCGGTGGCGCGGAAGATCACGACGAAGCCGAGCGCGACGAGCGCGTAGCGCGCGCCGAGCCCGAGTCCCGCGAAGACGAACTGGAGGAAGTCGGTCATGCCGGCGTTCCCAGGTAGGCGGCGATGACGGCTTCGTTCTTCTGGATCTCCTGCGGCGAGCCGCTGGCGATCGGCGTGCCGAAGTCCAGCGCGACGACGCGGTCGGCGAGCCCCATCACGAACGGCATGTCGTGCTCCACCAGGACGATCGACAGCTCGGGCCGTGCCTCGCGAACCGCGCGCAGGTGCGCGGCCATCGACTCGGTCTCCTCGGTGTTCATGCCGGCGACGGGCTCGTCGAGCAGCAGCAGGCGCGGATCCATCGCCAGCGCGCGGCCGAGCTCGACGCGCTTCTGGATGCCGTAGGGCAGCAGCGCGACGTGCGCGCTCTGGTAGGGCGCAAGCTCCAGCAGCGTCAGCAGCTCGCCGATCGCCGCGCGGTGTTCGCGCTCCTCGCTGCGCGCCAGACCGATCCAGGCGGCGCCCGTGAGAAAGCCCGAGCGCATGTGGCGGTGGCGGCCGAGCAGCAGGTTCTCGGTGACGGTGAGCGTGGGGAAGAGGCCGAGGTTCTGAAACGTGCGCGCGACGCCCAGCTGCGCCGAGCGCCGGCGCGAGCCCAGCAGCGAGGTGCCGTCCAGCGTGATCGCGCCCTCCTGCGGGACGTAGACGCCGGAGATGCAGTTGAAGACCGAGGTCTTGCCTGCGCCGTTGGGGCCGATGACCGCCAGCAGCTCGCCGCTGTCGGCGCCGAACGAGACGTCGTGCAGTGCGGTGACGCCGCCGAAGCGCAGCGTGACGTCGCGGACGTCGAGCAGGCTCACGTGGCGTCCTCGAGCACGCGGGCGGCGGCCTCGGGAACGACTTCGCCAACGCTGCCGCCGAGGTAGCTGGCCTGCACCTTGGGGTCGGCGAGCAGCTCTTGCGCGCTGCCGGTCAGCACGATCTTGCCGGTCGCCATGACGGCGGCGGTGTTGGCGATCGACAGCGCCATGCGCGCGTTCTGCTCGACGAGCAGGACGGTGGTGCCGCGCTCGTTGATCGCGACGATCGCGTCGCGGATCTTCGCGACGATCAGCGGTGCGAGGCCAAGGCTCGGCTCGTCGAGCACCAGCAGCCGTGGCTGCGCCATCAGCGCGCGACCGATCGCGAGCATCTGCTGCTCGCCGCCCGAGAGGTAGCCGGCGACCTGGTCGAGGCGCTCGCCCAGCCGCGGGAACATCTCGATCACGCGGTCGCGGCGTTCGGTGAGCTCGGCGCGCGGCGCGGCGAAGCCGCCGGCCTGCAAGTTCTCTTGCACCGTCAGCGGCGCGAAGATGCGGCGACCCTCCATCACCTGCGCGACGCCGGACTTCACGAGGTCCGACGCGCCGCGCTTGGCGGTCGGCTTGCCGTCGAGCTTGACGTGGCCGCGAATCAGCTTGCCGCGATGCATCGGCAGCAGGCCGGTGACGGTGCGCAGGACGGTGGTCTTGCCGGCGCCGTTTGCGCCGAGCAGCGCCACGATCGAGCCGGCCGGCACCTCGAGCGTCACTCCGCGCAGAGCGTGGATCACGTCCGAATAGACCACAGCTGCGTCTTGCACCTCCAGCGAGGCGCCCCTCTCCATGGGCGGCCAGCCTAACCAGACCGGGGATGGCCGTGTGGGTGGTTTCGACAGACGTTCGGCCTCACGCGCCCCCGCACGTGCGGTAGCGCTTCACGATGCTGCGCGTGCGTCCGCTGATCCGCACGCGCACGACGCCGGCGCCGCGGCCGCGCAGGTCGATCACCGCGATGCGGCGCCCGCCGCGGCGCTGGATGCGGACCCGCTTGCCGGCGACGGTGACGGAGCGCACGCGGAAGCCGAGGCGGTCGAGGCGCAGCGTGACGACGCGGCGCGAGCGGCAGGTTGGCGGCGCGGTGGTCTGGCCGGGACAGCCCGCGTCGGTCGTGTAACACGCGAGCGCCGGCTCGGCGGGGACGTGCGCTGCGCCGGCCAGCTCGGTCACGACGCGCGCGGCCGCGTCCGCCAGCGTGACGGCGCCGGTCTGCTGGTCGACACCTGGCATCACGCGGCGGTTGCAGACGGCGCGGTCGATGCGCGCGAGGTCGGCGGGGCCGTCGTGCGCGAGCGCGTCGGTGACGAGCGCAGCGGCGACCGGGTCAGTCGTGCCGATGAACAGGTGCTCGGAAAGTGCGGCGGGGCAGACGTCCTGGATCGCGACGTTGGTGATCCGGCCGGGACCGGCGCGCAGCGACGACGTGCCGGTGTTGTCCAGGTTGGGCTGGACGAACTCGTCGACGTGCGAGTAGATCTCCGTGTAGCTGATGCCCGCGAAGGTCTCCTGCCCGGAGTTCAGCGCGCGGTAGAACGCGGCGTCGTCGCGTTGCTGCCAGAGCGCGGGCGCGCAGCCCGTGAGGCACAGCAGCGGGACGACCGCGGAGCCGTGGTTGGTCGCGGCCATGCCGATCACGTCGTCGACCATCGCGCGCGTGTCCGGCCAGAAGCGCAGCGCCCAGCGCATGACCATGCCGCCCTGGCTGTGACCGAGGATCGCGATCCGCCGGCCGGAGCGCGCGTGCATCTGGCGGATCGCGTAGACCAGGTAGTCGCCGCGCTCCTGGATGTCGCCCACGTTCTGGGCGCGTCTGCCGGGGAGGTCGGTCGTGCAGTACGGGATGCCGAGGCTGCGGAAGTAGGGGACGTAGTTCCAGCTGAAGTTCTCGCGGCTGTTGACCGCCGTCGCGGGCACGAGCAGCACCGGGGCGCGGGTGGCGCCGTCGAGGTCGCCGCTGCAAACGAGGCTGCCGCGCAGCTCGGAGGCGGAGGCCGTCGGTGCGGGGCCCGGGCGGTCGAGCGGGGCGAAGGCCTGGGCGCTGGTAGCGATGACGAGTTGGGCACCGAGGACGGCGAGGAGGACGCGCACGGTGCGACGCTACCTGTCGCGGACCCCGGTGGCGCGGTTCTGTCGGCCCTCGCGCGTAGCGTGCGGCGTTCGTGGATGCCCGTTTGGAGATCCCGCCGTACGACTCTGCCGCCGCTTTTGCGCTTCAGCGCGATCTTGGCGTGAGCTTTCCGCTGGCGCAGATCCTCGTGCGCCGCGGCTTCGCCGACCCCGCGGCATTTCTTCGCGCGGACATCGCCCACGATGCTGCTGAGTTCGTTGGCATAGAAGACGCGGTCGAGCTGTTGCTGCGGCGTGCCGGCGACGGGTCGCCGATCACCGTCCACGGCGACTACGACGTCGATGGCATCTGCTCCACCGCGATCCTCGTGCGGGCGCTGCGCCGGCTGGGCGCTGTCGTCGACTGGTATCTGCCGTCGCGCTCGGAGGACGGCTACGGCCTGCAGGTCGCGACCGTCGAGCGGCTTGCGTCGCGCGGGACGAAGCTGATCGTCACGGTGGACTGCGCGATCACCGCGGTCGAGGCGGTCGCTCGCGCGCGCGAATTGGGCGTCGAGGTCGTCGTCACCGACCATCACACGCCGCGCGCCGATGGCGCGCTGCCGGACGCGCCGATCGTGCACCCCACGGTCTGTGGCTACCCATGCGTCGATCTCTGCGCCGCGGGTGTGGCGTACAAGCTCGCGACGCTGCTCGTCGGCGACGCCGCCGACGCCGACCTCGACCTCGTCGCGCTCGCCACCGTCGCCGACTGCGTGCCGCTGCTCGGCGAGAACCGCCGGCTGGTGCGCGCCGGCCTCGCGGCGCTGGCGGCGACGCCGAAGCCCGGCCTGCGCGCGCTGATGCGCGTCGCGCAGGTCGACGCCGGCACGCTCGATGCACGCGCGATCGGCTTTCGCCTGGCGCCGCGGCTGAACGCGGCGGGACGGATGCAGCGCGCCGACACGGGGCTCGAGCTCCTGCTGACCGACGACCCTGAACGCGCGCGGCAGATCGCCGAGGAGCTCGACGCGCTCAACGTCGACCGTCGCCACACCGAGGAGCGGATCCGCTTCGCGGCGGAGGCGCAGGTGGCCGAGCAGGGCGACCAGCCGGCCTACGTGCTCGCCGCTGACGACTGGCACGCGGGCGTGATCGGCATCGTCGCCTCGCGCATCGCCGAGCGCCACAACCGCCCGACCGTGCTGGTCGCGTTCGACGGCGCGGAGGGCACCGGGTCGGGCCGCTCGATCCCGGCGTTCGACCTGCTCGGCGGGCTCAACGCCAGCGCCGAGCACCTGCTGCGCCACGGCGGGCATCGCGCCGCGGCCGGCTGCACGATCCGCCGCGAGGACCTCGAGGCGTTCCGCGCGGCGTTCGTCGCGCACGCCGCCGCGACGCTGACGCCCGACGACCTGATCCCGCGCGAGCGCGTCGACGCGGTCGTCGCGGGCGACGAGCTCGGCATCGGCCTGGCCGAGGAGCTGACGCAGCTGGCGCCGTTCGGGATCGGTAACCCCCAGCCCGTGCTCTACGTCCCCGCGGCGCGGCTCACCGATCCGCAGCCGATGGGGGAGGGCAAGCACCTGCGCTTCACCGTCCAGGCCGGCGGCGTGCGCGCGCGGGCGGTGGCGTTCGGCACGACGAAGCTGCCCGACGGGCGAGGCGGTCGACGCCACGTTCGGTCTTGAGCTCAACGCCTGGAACGGCTCGGTCGAGCCGCGGTTGGTGCTGCGCCGCGCGCAGGCGCCCGAGCCGGCGCCGCTGCGCCTGCTCGAGCCGGTGGCGTGGGACGAGGCATTGAAGGCTGAATGGGACGCCCCGCTGGCCCCGAATGGCGGATTCTCCCCTCACACAGGGGGAAATCCGCCACTCGACCGGCGCGGGGGCGGGGCTGCCGGCGTGATCGCGGCGCTCGTGGCGACCGGGGAGCCCGTGCTCGTCCTCGTAGCAGACGTCCCTGCGCGGGAAGCCGCGCTGGCGCAGCGCGTCGGGGGCTTTGCGCTGGCCTCGTGGCGGGCGCTGGAGCGCGACCCGGGCGTGGCAGAGGGCGCGAGGCACGTCGTCGCGCTCGATCCTCCGCCGCACAGAGCGCAACTCGCGGCGGCAACGGTGCTGGCGTGGGGCGACAGCGAGCTACAGTTCTCCATGCATGTCCACGAGCACCTGCATGCCCTGCGTGAGCCGCTCGCGGCGGCCTACCGGGCGCTGCGGGAAGGCGACGGCGTGCTCGCGAACCTTCCGGGGGTCGGCGACAAGCCGATGCATCCGGTGCTCGCGGCGCGCGTCCTGCGTGTGCTCGACGAGCTCGCGCTGGTCGAGTTCGATGGCGAGCGTGCGCCGGTGGTCGAGCCGGCCGGCAAGCGCCAGCTCGACGAGTCGGCAGTCTTCCGGGCGTGCGAGCAGCGCCTGGCGGAGGGACGGCAATGGCTGAGCAGCCAGAGCAGCCCGGCACGCGCCGCGTAACGGCGACCGCGACACCACCGGCGGAGCGCGAGCCCGTCGACACGCTTCACGAGAACGGTCACGCGGTCGCCGACCGGCCCAAGCGTGCCGAGCTCACCGACACCGAGCAGCGGCTGCTCTCCGACATCTTCGCGATCGTCGAGGAGCATGCGGGCGACGCCGCCGTCGCGGTCGACCGCGAGCGCGTCGAGGACGCGTTCGTCTTCGCCTGCGAGCACCACGCCGACCAGCGCCGCAAGTCCGGCGAGGAGTTCATCACCCACCCGGTCGGCGTCGCAAAGATCTGCGCCGGGCTGCGCCTGGACACCGAGACGCTGATCGCGGCGCTGCTGCACGACACCGTCGAGGACACGAGCGCGTCGCTGGACGAGGTCAACGAGCGCTTCGGCGACGAGGTCGCAAGCCTCGTCGACGGCGTCACCAAGCTCACCGGCATCACCTTCCAGTCGCGCGACGAGGCGCAGGCTGAGAACTACCGCAAGATGATGGTCGCGATGGCCTCGGACATCCGGGTCATCCTGATCAAGCTCGCCGATCGCCTGCACAACATGCGCACGATCGCGGCGATGCCCAAGCAGAAGCAGATCGACAAGGCGAAGGAGACCTTGGAGATCTTCGCGCCGATCGCGCACCGCCTCGGCATCCACGCGATCAAGTGGGAGCTGGAGGACCTCGCGTTCGCCGCCCTGCACCCGCGCAAGTACCAGGAGATCAAGGGCCTGGTCAACCAGCAGCGCGAGGAGCGCGAGGACTACGTCTCCGGCGCCGGCACGGGCCTGGCGGAGGAGCTGGAGTCGCTCGGCATCCAAGCCGAGATCTCAGGCCGTGCGAAGCACTTCTATTCGATCTACTCGAAGATGACCAAGAAGGGTCGCGAGTTCAACGAGATCTACGACCTGACGGCGATGCGCGTGATCGTCGAGTCGGTGAAGGACTGCTACGGCGCGGTCGGCGTGATCCACTCGCTGTGGAAGCCGCTGCCCGGCCGCTTCAAGGACTTCATCGCGATGCCGAAGTTCAACATGTACCAGTCGCTGCACACGACCGTGATCGGGCCGCAGGGGCAGCCGCTGGAGATCCAGATCCGCACGCGCGAGATGCACGACATGGCGGAGTTCGGCGTCGCCGCGCACTGGATCTACAAGGTCGATCCCAACGCCAAGGCCGGAAGCAGTCAGAGCGGCCCCGCCGCGGAGGGCCAGGCCAAGGTCAAGTGGCTGCGCAGCGTGCTCGACTGGCAGCAGGAGCTCCAGGACCCCAAGGAGTTCATGGAGAACCTGAAGGTCGGCCTCTTCGACGAGGAGGTCTATGTCTTCACGCCCAAGGGCGAGGTCAAGAACCTCGCCGCCGGCGCGACGCCGCTGGACTTCGCCTACGAGGTGCACACCGACGTCGGCCACCGTTGCGTCGGTGCGCGCGTCAACGGCAAGATCGTCCCGCTGCACTACGAGCTGAAGTCCGGCGACATCGTCGAGGTGCTCACCGCCAAGCGCGAGCGCGGCCCGTCGCGCGACTGGCTCGCGGTCGTCCGCACGACCCGCGCGCGCAACAAGATCAAGCAGTGGTTCAAGCAGGAGGGGCGCGAGGACACCGAGCACGCCGGCCGCACGCTGCTGCAGGAGCACTTCACGAAGGCCGGGTTGCCGCCGCAGAAGATCGCCGGCTCGCCGCTGCTGGCGGACGTGATCCGCGAGATGGGCTTCCGCAAAGCCGACGATTTCTACATCGCGCTCGGCGGCGCGAAGATCTCGCCGAAGGTCGTCGTCAACAAGGTCCTGCAGCGCCTCAAGCAGGGCGAGGCGGCTGACGACAAGCCCGAGAACGCGGTCGAGTCGCTCGTCTCCACGCGCCGCCAGCGCCGTCAGCCGACCGGGAGCGCTACCGCCTACGGCATCACCGTCGACGGCGTCGACGAGGTGCTGCTGCGGATGGCCAAGTGCTGTCGCCCGGTGCCCGGCGACCCGATCGTCGGCTACGTCTCACTCGGTCGCGGGATCACGATCCACCGCGACGACTGCCCCAACGTCGCCGCGCTGCGCAAGGACCCCGAGCGCTTCGTGCGCGTGCACTGGGAGGGCGACCACGAGACGTCCTTCAAGGTCGAGCTGGAGATCGACGCCTACGACCGCCACGGCCTGCTCGAGGACATCAGCCGCACGTTCGCCGAGGCCGGCATCAACATCGTCGAGGCACGCTGCATCGTCAGCTCGCCGATGGTGCAGAACCGCTTCGTCGTCGAGGTCGGCGACACGCGCGAGCTGAAGTCGACGATCGGGAAGCTGCGCAACATCGAGTCCGTGTTCGACGCGTATCGAGTCACACCCGGCGCCGGTTGAGCGCCGACGTCCTCATCTACGGCGACACCGAGCGCTCGGCGACGCTGCGCCACGAGGTCCCGATCGCAATCGGCGACCCGTTCCTCTACATCGAGTGCGACGGGCGGCGCGTGATCCTCACCAACGCGCTCGAGCGCGACCGCATCGCCGCGGCGGTCCCGGACGCCGAGCTGCTGCTGCCCGAGCCGCTCGGGATGTCCGAGCTGATCGCCCAGGGCCTCTCGCGCGACGCGATCATGCTCGAGCTCGCCGTGCGGGCCGCCAACCACGCCGGCCTGAAGGCCGCAAGCGTGCCGGGCGAGCTGCCCGTCGCGATCGCCGACAGGCTGCGCGGCGAGGGCATCGACCTGGCCGTCGACGACGACCTCTTCACCGGTCGGCGCCGCGCGAAGTCCAGTGCCGAGCTGGCCGGCATCCGTCGTGCCCAGACGGCTGCGGAAGCCGGGATGGCCGCCGCGCGCGACCTGCTCGCGCGGGCGAGGATCGAGGGCGACGGGCTCGTGCTGGACGGCTCACCGCTGACGGCCGAGCGCGTGCGCGCGGCGATCCGCGACGCCTGCGCCGCGCTCGGCGCGCCGGCGCCGGCGGACACGATGGTGGTGTCGGCGTGGTCGGGCGGCGGCCACGACCCGGGAGCCGGCCCGCTGCCGGCGAACCTGCCGATCGAGATCGACCTCTGGCCGCGCGACGAGGCCTCGGGCTGCCACGCGGACATGACGCGCACGTTCGTCGTCGGCACGATCTCCGACGAGGTCGCCCAGCTGCGCGACGTCGTCCGCGAGTCGCTGGAGGCGGCACGCACGCTCGCCAAGCCCGGGGTCACCGGCCGCGCGCTCTACGAGGCCGCCGCCGAGGTGATCGAAGCCGCCGGGCACCCGACACAACGCACGCGCGAGGAGGGGGAGACGCTGACGCACGGCTTCTACTTCTCGCTCGGCCACGGCGTCGGCCTCGACGTGCACGAGGCACCCGCGCTCGGGCTCACCGGCCACGAGCCGCTCGTGCCGGGCGACGTGATCGCGATCGAGCCCGGCGTCGAAGGCCTGCCGCTGGGCGGCGTGCGCTACGAGGACCTGCTGCTGATCACCGAGAGCGGCTGCGAGACGCTCACGGACTTCCCGTACGAACTCGAGATCTAAGCGACGACCGTCAGCGCGCCGGGGAGGACCTCGAAGCGGGCTTCCTCGACGTCGCCGATGTAGTCGCCGTCGACCTCCAGCGCGATCGGCCGATCGAGCGCACGGACGACGACGCCGTCGACGCCGGAGAAGCCGTCGACCGCCCGGTGCTTGGTGACCTCGAAGCGCTCGATCAGGATGCGCGCCATGATCGACGGCATGATCGTCGGCGTCGTGCGCTTCAGCACGATGCCGGCGAGGTCGCGCGACTCCAACGTCGCGCCGCGCGCGACGTTCAGCGGGCGGTCGTTGTAGAACGTGAACTTGTCGGCGTTCTGGATCACCGCCGTGACGCCGTCGAACGTCGTGCCGTCAGCCAGCTCGACGGTCAGCTTCGGTGGGTTGAGCACGTAGGTGCCGAAGAACGTCGTAATCGCCTTGTAGGTGAAGTAGGCGGCGCCGTAGCGCGTCTTGAGGTGCGGATGCTCGTCGACGTGCTTGACGACCTCGGCGTCGAGGCCGATGCCGGCGGTGAACGTAAAGAGGCGATCGTTGACGCGCGCGAGGTCGACCTTGCGCGGCCGCCAGTCGTCGGCGACGTGGAGCAGGTGCTCGGTCGCGTCGACGATGTCGCCGGGAATGCCGAGCAGCTTGCAGAAGACGTTCGTCGCGCCGCCCGGGAGCATCGTCAGCGGCGTGTCGGAGCCGACGAGGCCGTTGGCGGCCTCGTTCAGCGTGCCGTCGCCGCCGAACGCGACGACGACGTCGTAGCCCTCGTGTGCGGCCTCGCGCGCCAGCGCCGTGGCGTGGTTGCGCTCCTTCGTGTCGATCGCCGTGACCTCGTAGCGCGCCTGCAGCGCGTAGACGACGAGGTTGCGCAGGCGGTCGGACACCGTCGTCGCATACGGGTTGACGATGACGAGCATCTTCTTGCGCTCGCTGGCGGGGTCCAGCGCGAAGTTCTCGCCGAGGCGCTCGAGGATTTCGATCGACTGCATCTGCGGTTGGATTACCCCTCGCGCGGCACCGGTTACAGCACCGGTGCGCGGTGCTTGGCCGACCCCACCAGCAGCCCCGCTGCGCCCACCGCGTCGGCAGCCACCTCCACGCTGCTGGGACGCAGCCGCGCGTACGGCAGCACCGCAAGCAGCGGCCACGGCCGTCGCATCGCCAGCGCCGCCGCGACGCCGACCACCGCTGCATCGAAGCGCGCGGTTCGCGGGCTGAGAAAGACGCGCCGGTGAAGGAAGTCGTCGCGGAGCTCTGGGATGCGCGCGGCCATCGCGGGGAAGTAGCGCAGGCGCAGCCGCTCGCCGACGAACGCAGCGGCATCGCGCGGCTCGACCGCGTGGCGTACGACCGCGTCCTCGGCAAACGCCACGCGCCCGCCGGCGCGGCGGATGCGCCATCCCAGCCAGACGTCCTCGGCGAGCTCCTTCGACCGCGCCGGAGACAGCCACGGCTCGAAGCCGACGAACCACTCCCGCCTGAGCAGCAGGTTGGCCGTTTCGTACAGATGCGAGAACCGCGGGACGCGCACCGTGCGGTCGTAGGGACCGACGGGGCCGTCGGCCTCGACCCGGCCTTGGACCAGGTCGGCGTCCTGCAGCGCCTCCAACCCGGCGGCCAGCCATCCGGGCTCGGGGATGCAGTCGGCGTCCGTGAACGCGAGCACGTCGCCGCTGGACGCGGCGACACCGGCGTTGCGGGCAGCCCCGGGACCATGGCCCGTACCGATGACGACCTGCGTGACGACCGCGTGGCGCTCGGCGATCGCGCGCGTGTCGTCAGACGAGCCGTCGTCGATCACGATCACCTCGGCAGCGGGCGCGGTCTGCGCGGCCAGCGCGTCCAGCAACGTGGGCAACGTGCCCGCGGCGTCGCGAGCCGGGGTGATGACGCTGACGCGCGACGGCACGGCGCGCAGAGTACCTTTCGCCGCCGTGCCCGACGCTGAGCACATGAAGGACTTCTGGGACGCCCGCGCCCGCGAGAACGCGGAGTTCTTCGTCGACAACCGCCTCGACTACAACGCGGGCGACGAGCGCTTCTTCTGGGAGCAGGGCGCCAAGGACCTGGACACGATGCTCGCGTCCGTCGACGCGCCGCCGCTGCGCGCCGGCGACGACGTGCTCGACATCGGCGTCGGCGTCGGGCGGCTGTCGAAGGCGCTGGCGCCGCGCGTCGGCTCGCTGACGGGCATCGACGTGTCGCGCGAGATGATCGCCCGCGCGGCGCAGAACCTCGCCGCAGACGACGTGCGTCTGATCGTCGGCGACGGTGTCTCGCTGGCGCCGCTCGGCGACGCCGAGTTCGACGTCGTCGTCTCGCTCGTGGTCTTCCAGCACATCCCCGACCCGCAGGTGACGCTCGGGTACGTGCGCGAGATCGGCCGCGTGCTGCGGCCCGGCGGCTGGGCTGCGTTCCAGGTCTCCGACGACCCAGACGTGCACACGCGCGACTACCCCAGGCCCTCGCTCTGGCGCCGCGTCCTGCGGCGCGCGCCGCGCGGTACCGACGACCCCGCCTGGCGCGGGTCGGCCGTCGCGCTCGAGGACCTGCGCGCAGCGGCAGCGGACGGTGGGATGCAGATCGCCACGGTCGCCGGCGCCGGCACGCAGTACTGCATCGTGCGCTGCGTCAAGGGGTAGACCCCGTGCATGCTCTCCAACGCTCGCGTCGCCGCCCGCGTGCCGTGCCAGGATCTCGAGCGAGCGCGGCGCTTCTACTCCGAGGTCCTCGGTCTCGAACCTGACGACGCGCGGCCCGGCGGCTACCTCTACCGCTTCGCCAACGGCGAGTTCGCGCTGTTTGAGTCCGAGGGCGTTTCGCCCGGCACGTTCACGCAGATGGGGTTCGAGGTCGACGACCTCGACGCGGTCGTCGCGAGCTTGGACGCGCACGGCATTGAGCGCTGGGACGTCGCCGACATCGAGGGCCACTATCCGAGCAAGGGCTACAGCGGGGAGCGCGCCACGTGGTTTCGCGACAGCGAGGGCAACCTCCTCGGCGTCGGCGAGCCCGTCGCCTGACCCCGCAAAGCGTCCAGATCGCCTGGACGACGCTCAGCTCGACCGCCCGATGGACCGAAAGCAGGGGCGATGACCAAGCTCGCTCGTCTCCTCATCGTCGCCGTCCTCACGTTCGCGCTCGCCCCGGCGGTACCGGCGGTCGCCGGTCACGTCAGCAAGGCCAAGAACGAGCGCGTCGCCAAGAAGAAGAAGGCGAAGAAGACCAAGAAGAAGGCCGCCGTCACGCGCAGCGCGCGCACCACGGTCGCCGACCCCGGCACCAGCGTGGCGGACCCCGGCAGCTCGATCCCCGATCCCGGCACCTCGATCCCGGACCCCGGCGCGTCGATCCCCGACCCCGGCACCGTGATCCCCGACCCGACCGGCAACCCGGCCCAGCAGTGCAAGGCCGAGATGGCCCAGCCGGGCTTCGCCGAGAAGTACGCCACCAACCCCAACAAGGCCAACGCGTTCGGCAAGTGCGTCTCTGCGAAGGCGCACGCCAAGCAGCCCAAGGCCTGAGGTCCAGAGCGGTGCGGCGTCGTGCACTCGCGCTCTGCGTGGCCGTGCTCGGCGCCGCTTCCGCATCGTCGGCGCAGGCGCTGACGATCGGCCTCGCCGATCAGCAGGCGGCGACGTTCAGCGATCCGACGTTCTACGCCACCGGCGTCAACGTCGTGCGCTACATCACCCCGTGGGACGCGGTCACCCTCGACCCCGTCAAGCAGGACGCTTGGATGCATGCCGCAAGGCGCCACGGCGCCGAGGTGATGGTCGCGTTCAACCGCTCAGCCGGCAGCCGCTGCCCGTCTGCGCCGTGCGTGCTGCCGACGGTGGACCAGTACAAGGCGTCGGTCGGCAAGTTCCTGGCGAAGTACCCCTGGGTCACGACGCTCACGCCGTGGAACGAGGTCAACGACCAGGGCCAGCCGACGAACACCAACCCGACGCGCGCCGCCGCCTACTTCCAGGCCGCCACGCAGCTGTGCCCGTCCTGCCGCGTGCTCGGCGCCGACGTGATCGACAACGGCACCCAGGCCAGCTGGCTGACGACGTTCCTCAAGGCACTGCCGTCCGCGCCGCGACTGTGGGGCCTGCACAACTACATCGACGGCAACTACTTTCGCTCGACCGGCACGGAGTCCGTCCTCAAGCTCGTCCCCGGCGAGATCTGGCTGACCGAGACCGGCGGCCTGACGCAGTACACGACCCCTTCGGGCACGACGACGTTCCCGTTCGACGAGCAGCGCGCCGCGCGCGCCGAGAGCTTCCTGCTGGCGATCGCCGACGCGCACCCCGATCGCATCACGCGCTACTACCACTACGAGTGGAAGTCGCTCGGCCCGAAGGCGCGCTGGGACAGCGGTCTGCTGCGCGCCGACGCCAGCACGCGTCCCGCCTTCGATGTCCTGCGCGCGCGCATGCCGGGACGTCCTCAGTCTCCGCCAGGCACGCCCATGGACCCTGGGTCGTCTGGCGGCGCGGCCGATCCGCTGGCGCCGAGGGGCGCGCCGGCGGCGGCCGCGAAATCCGCGCGCGCAGTGATCGTCACGCGCGGGCGCGCACGCAAGCCGCTGAAGCTGCGGATCGCCTGCATCGCCCCGAAGGGCAAGCGCTGCAAGGGCAGCGTGCGCGTCGCGCGCATGGGCACGAAGCGCTTCTCGGTGCGCTCGGGCAAGTCGGCGACCGTGCTGCTGCGCAAGGGTCGCGCGCCACGCAAGCCGAAGGTCATCGTGACGCTGACGACGCCGAAGAAGACGCGCTGGACCGAGATCCCGCCGATCGCGATCCCCGGCCAGGGGACGTCGAGCTAAGCGAGGTCCTTCACGATCCCGACGGCCGCGCGCTGGCCGCTGGCGATCGCCTGCGCCACCGCCGGCGCGGTCATGACGAGGTCGCCTGCGGCCGAGATGCCGGGGACGGTGGTGTGGCCGAAGTCGTCGATCGCGAGCAGGCCCGGGCCGGTGCGCTCGAGCGGTAGGTGCGCGAACGCCGCGTCGCGTGGCGTCGGTGGCGCGGCGACGAACAGCACGTCGCGCGCGACCTCGGTGCCGTCGGCGAGCACGACGGCCCCGTCGCGCACGGCGCTGACGGCGTCGAACACCTCGATGTCGTCGGACAGCCGCCGCAGCAACGGCACGATGTGCCCGGCGTGGTCCTCGTTGGCCGCGAGCAGGCCGATGCGCTGGTCGCGGGACTCCCAGCCATGGCAGAACGGGCAGTGGATGACGAACGTGCCCCAGCGCTCGGCGATGCCCGGTACGTCTGGGAAGCCGTAGTCCATGCCGGTCGCGAGCATGACGGCCCGCGCCGCGAGCGTCGTCCCGTCGGCAACCGTCACCCGATGGTCGGCCTCGACGCGCGTGGCCTCGTCGTCGATCAGGCGCACGGATGGCAGCTCGGCCAGCTGCGCGCGGCCGCTCGCGAGCAGGTCAAGCGGCGCGACCTCGTGCGCCCCGAGCAGTCCCCCGATCGCGTGCGCCGGTGCGTTGCTCGGGCGCCCCACGTCGACGACGACGACGTCGAAGCGCATGCGGCCCAGTGTCAGCGCCGCCTGCAGCCCCGCGCTGCCACCCCCGATGATCACCACGTCCGTGTCCATGCGATCCACAGTGGCACGAACTCGCACGAAGTGGCAAGCTTCCTTGCTGAAATGGCAACAGACGCAGACACGCTGCGCCAGCGCTTGCGCGCGCTGCGCGAGGAACGCGGGCTCTCACTCGAGGAGGTTGCCCGGACCGCCGGCATGGCGACCTCGACGCTGAGCCGGCTGGAGACCGGCAAGCGCCGGCTCGCAGTCGACCACCTCGCGCCGCTGGCGCGCGCGCTCGGCACGTCGGTCGACGCGCTGCTGGAGCCACCACCGCCGGCCGACCCACGCGTGCGCCGCCGCGCGCGGATGGTCAACGGCACGCGCGTGCTCCCGCTCAGCCGCGACGGCACGAACGGTCCGCACGCCTACCACATGACGTTTCCCGAGCGTGGCGAACCGGAGCCGCGCTCGCACGACGGCCACGAGTGGCTCTATGTCCTCAGCGGCCGCCTGCGGCTCGTGCTCGGCGACGAGGACCTGGTCCTCGAGCCCGGCGAGGCCGCCGAGTTCAGCTGCTGGACGCCGCACTTCATGAGCGGCGTCGGCGGTCCCGTCGAGGTGCTCGCCCTGCTCGGCCACCACGGCGAGCGCGCGCACCTGCGGGTGACGGGCTAACCCTCGGTGAGGATCCGCGCGACGTGCTTGTGGCCTTGGGTCTCGTACCCGACCACCGTGATGAACGGCGCGACGGTGAGGACGACCAGGCAGACGGGCACCGAGGCGCCGACCGCCGCGAGCGCGACCGCAAGTGCGAGCACGCCCGCCGTGGCAACCAGCAGCCGGGTGTGGAACGGGTCGCCGCGGCGCACGAGCACCGTGAAGACGGTGTAGAGCACAGCGAGGTAGATCGCCAGCGGTATCGCCACGCTCAGCACGGTCCCGAGCGCGCCGAGCTTGGAGTGGTGCTCGAGGTAGTAGGCGGCGACGTGCAGCCCCGCGCCCGTCGCGGCGATCGCCCCGAACAATGGGATCTGGCCGTAGCCCCAGCCGAACGAGCGCTCGCGGTGCGCGCTGAGCAGGTCGCCGAACGGCAGCGACGAAGTAGGTCCACCACATGCCGAACGTCAGGCCGATGCCGGCGACCAGCAGCAGGATCGCGTCGGCGTTCCAGCCGACGTCGGGGTTGTGGACGACAGCGGACAACGCGGCGACCGTGCCGATCACGCCTTCGCCGAGCGTGATGATCACCAGCAGCCCATAGCGCTCGGCGATGTGGTGCGGGTGCCACGGCGTGCCGCCGTTGGCGTTGCGCAGGCGCTCGGCGATGACCGGCCCGGCGACCTCGATGACGATCGCGCCCGCGGCGATCGCGAACGTGATCGCGATCGAGAGGTCGGCGAAGACCAGCGCCGTCCAGACGAGCTGTGCGACCACGATCGTCTTCATGTACGTCAGCGCGGACTGACGCCGCGCCGGATCGTGCCGCGCGATGCGCGCCCACAGCCCGAGCATCGCGATGCGCATCACGATGTAGCCGCCGGTCATCACGCCCATGTCCGGTGACGCGCCCTTGTCGAGCGACTCGAACATCTCGGGCAATCCCAGCGCGAGGATCACGACGCCGACCATCGCGACCATCGTCAGGACGCGGCAGACCCAGTCGTCGGTGTCGTATGCCGATGCCTGCCAGGAGTAGTTGATCCACGCCCAGGTGATCGCGAACGTCGCGAACGCGAATCCCCCGACGCCGGCGGCGATGTGGTCCTCGGCGAGATAGTGCGCGAGCTCGTTGGCGGCCTGGCCGAAGGCGACGACGAACGTCAGGTCGAACAGCAGCTCCAGCGGGGTGGCGCTGCGGTGTCCCTCAAAGGGATCACGCCCGGTCATCCGGCGTCGTCCGTGGGGACGCGCCGCCACCTACAGCCAGCCGCGCTTGCGGAACAGCGTGACCATGCCGACGAGCACGACCAGCATGATCGCGATCACGGCCCAGAAGCCCGTCAGCGACGCCTCGCCGGGGACCTTGTTGTTCATCCCGAAGATCGACGCGATCAGCGTCAGCGGCAGCACGACGACGCTGAACGCCGTGAGCACGCGCAGGACGTCGTTGAGCTGGTGTTGCAGCACCGACTCGTTCGAGGACTCGAGGCCCTCGATGACCTCCTTGAAGTTCTCGAGCATGTCCCAGACTCGCTCCGACGCGTCGTTGATGTCGTCGAAGTAGACGTCGAGGTCCTCGGGGATGTAGCGCTTCGTCCGCTCGAGGTCCTGCAGCGCGGCGCGCTGCGGGCGCACGATCTTGCGGAAGTTGATGATCTCCTGCTTGGCGTTGGAGAGGTCGCGCGACGATCTCCTTGGAGCGGCCCTCGAAGATGTCCTCCTCGAGGCGCTCGAGCTTGTTGCCGATCTTGCGCAGCATCGGGAACGACGCGTCCACGCAGCCGTCGACGATGCGGTAGAGCAGGTAGCCGGCGCCCTTGGAGAACAGCTGCTCGCGCAGGTCGTCGCGGCGCCCGCACTGCTCGAAGAGGTACTCCAGCGGCTGCAGCCCCTCGTTGGGCAGCGTGATCACGTAGTCGGGGCCGACGAAGATGTCGACCTCCGCCGCGTTCAGCCGCCCGATGCGCTTGTCGTAGGCGGGGAAGTGCAGGACGACGAACAGGTAGTCGTCGTACTCGTCGACCTTCGGGCGCTGGTTGCGCGAGAAGACGTCCTCGTAATCGAGCGCGTGGAAGTCGAAATGCTCCTCGAGCCAGGCGCGATCCTGCGCGCGCGGGCGCTCGATGTTGATCCAGCGCAGACCGCCGTACTCGACGACCTCGACGTTCGGCTTGTCGGACTCAGGCGGGTGCGCGACGACGGGCGCTGCACGCGAGGTCCTGCGAAGGGGCTTCGGCAGGCTCGGCATGCGGACTTCGGGGCTCGTCGGTCGTTGGCATGATCGCGTCCATCAGAGAATTTCGCCTCTGAAGCCAGTGTACCTGTCGTCTTGCGCCGGGAATCCGTCTGATACGGTTCTCGCTACATAGCTGGACACATCCAGAGGGGTGGAGGGACAGGCCCGATGAAGCCCCGGCAACCACCGCGCAAGCGGGAAGGTGCCAATTCCTGACAGATGTGTGGCGGATTTGATCTTCGTCACACGGTTCACACCGGACACGAAGACCAAGGAGTCCCACCCAGGATGGCTGTCACCAATTTGAAGTGCCGCGAGTGCAAGGCCGAGTACCCGCTCGATGCCCGCTACGTCTGCGAGCAGTGCTTCGGGCCGCTCGAGGTCGCCTACGACCACTCGGCGCTCGCCGGCGGCGACGTCGAGAGCCTGCGCCGCCGGATCCAGGGCGGCCCGCAGAACATCTGGCGCTACGCCGACTTCCTGCCGCTCGAGGACGGCCAGCCAGGCCCGTCGCACCGCGGCACCAGCCGCGCCGGCCTGCCTGCCGGCTGCACGCCGCTGATCAAGGCCGACCGTCTCGCCGAGCGCCTCGGCCTGCGCGAGGTCTGGGTCAAGAACGACGCCGCCAACCCGACGCACTCCTTCAAGGACCGCGTGGTGTCCGTCGCCACCCACCGCGCTCGCGAGCTCGGCTTCGAGGTCCTCGCCTGCGCCTCGACGGGCAACCTCGCGAACGCCGTGGCCGCCCAGGCCGCCGCGCTCGGGTTGCCGTCCTACGTCTTCATCCCGTCGGACCTCGAGGAGCAGAAGATCCTCGCGACCGGCGTCTACGGCACGAACGTCGTCGCCGTCAACGGCAACTACGACGACGTCAACCGCCTCTGCACCGAGCTCTCGGGCGAGCGCGAGGGCTGGGCCTTCGTGAACGTCAACATGCGCCCGTACTACGCCGAGGGCTCCAAGACCCTGGCGTACGAGATCGCCGAGCAGCTCGGCTGGCGCGCGCCCGACCGCATCGTCGCCCCGATCGCCAGCGGCTCGCTGTTCACGAAGATCGGCAAGGGCTTCGACGAGTGGCGTGAGCTCGGCCTGATCGACGACGAGCTGCCGCGTATGAACGGCGCCCAGGCGCTCGGCTGCTCACCGGTCGCCCAGGCGTTCGAGGCCGGTCACGACGTCTGCCGTCCGGTCAAGCCCGACACGATCGCCAAGTCGCTGGCGATCGGCAACCCTGCCGACGGTCCCTACGCGATCGAGCTCGCCCGCCAATCCGGCGGCGCCATCGACAGCGTCACCGACGACGAGATCCGCGAGGGCATCCGCCTGCTCGCCGAGACCACCGGCGTCTTCACGGAGACCGCCGGCGGCGTCACGACGGCAACGCTCGCCAAGCTCGCCGCGCGCGGCGACATCGACCCCGACGAGCGTGTCGTGCTCGTGATCACGGGCGAGGGTCTCAAGACGCTCGACGCGGTCCGCGACACGTTCGAGGTGCACGAGATCGCGCCGTCGTACGAGGCCTTCGAGGCCGAGTTCGCGCTCGCATAAGATTCCGCCGACATGCCCGTGACGGTGAAGATCCCCACGCAGCTGCGCGCTGCGACAGGCGGCGCGGCCTCGGCCGAGGTCGAAGGCCAGACGGTCGGCGAGGTGCTCGACGCGCTCTTCGCCGAGCACGCCGAGCTGCGCGACCGCCTGTCCGACCCGGACGGCGGGCTGCGGCGCTTCGTCAACGTCTACGTCGACGGCGAGGACATCCGCTTCGGGCAGGGGCTCGACACGACGGTGCGCCCCGGCGGCGAAGTGCAGATCCTGCCCGCCGTCGCCGGCGGCTGACGTCTGCGACCCGGGCGCGCAGACACCAGCCGCCACGCGGCTGAGCTAGCGTGCCGGCATCGGCCGGCTGCTGAACATCGTCCGCGCGCTGCGCTTCCGTGCCTGGGTCGTGCTCACGCGCGCGCGCCTGCGTCGCCTCGGCGCCGGGTTCGTCTGCGAGGCGGCGGCGCCGCCGCGCCTGCTCGGGCCGCTGCGTGTCGAGATCGACGGCTCCCCGGGGACGCTGACGCTGCGCATCGGGCGCGACGTGAAGATCGGGCGCGACTGCGTCATCGACCTCGCGCCCGGCCGCGACGGCGTGATCGAGCTGGGGGACGGCGTGACGCTGCAGAACCGCGTGCGCCTGCAGCCGTGGGGTGGAACGATCCGCCTCGACGACGGTGTCCAACTCCGCGATGCCGCCGAGCTGAAGTCCGGCGGCGAGCTCACGATCGGGGCGCGCGCGCCGATCGGCCGCAACGTCACGATCCACTGCGACGAGCGGATCGCCATCGGGCGCAACGTCGGTCTCGCGGAGCGCGTCACGGTGATCGACTCCGACCACAGCCACGACGGCAGCGACACGTTCTTCATGGAGCAGCCGATCCGTAGCGCAGCGGTGCTGATCGGCGACAACACCTTCGTCGCAGCGAACGTCGTCGTCCTGCGCGGCACGACCGTGGGAGAGAACTGCGTCGTCGCTGCCGGCGCAGTGCTCAACGGCGGCGGCTTCCCGGCCGGCCACCTGATCGCCGGTGCGCCGGCGAAGGCGATCAAGCCGTTGTCCTGACGCGGGCGCCTGTGAGACGGTGCGCGCATGCCCGCCGCGCCGTCATCGCTCACCGGGCGCTGCCTTTGCGGCGCCGTGACCTACACCGCAGACGCCGAGCCGCTCGTCCAGGCCGTCTGCCACTGCACCGACTGTCAGCGCCAGACCGGCAGCCCGTACTCCGCGATCGTCGCCGTGCCCGCCGCGTCGTTCTCGGTGCAGGGCGACACGCTCGGCACGTTCACGACCACCGGTGAGGACCACGGCGGCGAGACGCAGCGCAACTTCTGCACGACCTGCGGCGCACCGATCTACAGCGTCTCGCCGGTGATGCCGGACGTGATCTTCGTGAAGGCCGGGTCGCTCGACGACGCGTCGTGGATGCAGCCGACGGTGGAGGCGTGGACACGGTCGGCACAGCCCTGGGTCGAGCGCTTCGCCGGCGCCGCCGGGCTCGAGCGCGGCCCTGGGTAGCAGCTCATGAGAGCCGTGCTGTCTCATGAGCTAGTATGTGTTCTCATGAGGACCGTGCGGATCTCAAAGGGCGGGCAGGTCTCGGTGCCGGCGGAGGTTCGGCATCGCTGGAAGACGTCGATCGTCGAGCTCGACGATCGCGGCGACGAACTCGTGCTTCGTCCTGCGCCAGAGGATCCGATCGCCGCGCTGCGCGGTGCGCTCGCCGACATGGACGGACCGAGCACCGATGCGATCCGGGCTGAGATGCGCGACGAAGTGCGCGACCGCGAAGATCGGTGAGCGCGCTGCTTGATGCGGCCGCGGCGGTCGCGTTCGTACGCGGCGAACCCGCCGCGGAAGATGTCGACGCGGCGCTGCGAGCGGGCGACGTGGCGATGGTCAGCGCGAACATCGCCGAGGTCTGCGACGTCCTCGCTCGGAAACTCGCGGTTCCCGAGGAATCCGCGCGGACGGTCGTAGCCAGACTCGAGGCCCTCGTCACGGTACGCCCGGTGGAGCTTGACGCCGCTCGGCGTGCAGGCTGGATCCGTTCGCGCCGCTACCACCGAACGCGCGCGCCGATCTCGCTGGGCGATGCGCTGCTGCTCGGTGCTGCTGGCGATGAGGACCGCGTCCTGACGAGCGATGCCGCGCTCCTGCGCGTCGCCGCGGCGGAGGGCATCAGGACCGAGGCGCTGCGCGATAGCCGCGGGCGGCTGCCTCGCTAGCCTCGAGACCGTGAGTCCCGACAAGCTCGGCGAGTACCGCGCGAAGCGCACGAAGCCGACGCCCGAGCCGAAGGGCAAGGCGAGCCGCGCGCGCAAGGCCAAGCAGCCGCGCTGGGTGCTGCAGGAGCACCACGCGCGGCGGCTGCACTGGGACCTGCGGCTCGAGCGCGACGGCGTCGCCGTCAGCTTCGCGCTGCCGCACGGGCTGCCGTACGAGCCGGGCAGGAACCTGCTCGCCGTCCACACCGAGGATCACCCGCTGAAGTACCTGGAGTGGGCCGGGGAGATCCCGAAGGGCAGCTACGGCGCCGGGACGATGACGATCTTCGACCAGGGCACCTACGACGTCGACAAGTTCGACGACAAGAAGATCGAGGTCCACCTGCACGGCGAGCGGGTGGATGCGAAGTACGCCTTGTTCCCACTGGGCAAGGACGACAAGGACTGGATGATCCACCGCATGGACCCGCCGCAAGGGGTCCCGGCGCCCGAGCGCCTCACGCCGATGCTGGCAACCGCCGGCAAGCTCCCGCCGAAGGACGACAACTGGGCGTTCGAGTTCAAGTGGGACGGCGTGCGCGCGATCTGCCATGCCGAGCCGGGCCGCCTCACGCTGCGCACGCGCAACCTCAACGACGTCACCGCGCGCTATCCCGAGCTCGGCGTGATGACACGCGCGGTCGGCCACCGCCGTCTCGTCCTCGACGGCGAGGTCGTCGCGTTCGACGAGGAGGGACGGCCGAGCTTCGAGGCGCTGCAGCAGCGCATGCACCTCGGCGACGCCGCCAAGGTCAAGCGCATCGCCGACCGCTCGCCGGTCAGCTACGTGCTCTTCGACGTGCTTTGGGTCGACGGCGTCTCGCTGCTGACTCAGCCCTACACCGAGCGGCGCGAGATCCTCGAGCGCCTCGGCCTGGAGGGCGACCGCGTGCGCCTGTCGCCGAGCGTCGTCGGCCACGGCAAGGCGGTCTTCGACACCGCGGTGGCGCAGCGCATGGAGGGCGTGCTCGCCAAGCGCCTGGACGGCACCTACGAGCCCGGTCGTCGCTCGTCCGGGTGGATCAAGGTCAAGGCGGTCACGCGCGAGGATTTCCTGATCGGCGGCTGGATCCCGGGGACCGGCAAGCGCGAGGACCGCATCGGCGCGCTGCTGCTCGGCGAGCGCCAGACCGACGGAACGCTGCGCGCGGTCGGACGCGCCGGCACCGGCTTCACGCAGTCCGAGCTGGACATGCTCGCCAAGCGCCTCGCACCGTTGCGCCGCGATGCGTCGCCGTTCGACGCGGGCCCCAAACCGCCGCGCGAGGCGATCTTCGTCGAGCCGATGCTGTCGTGTGAGGTCGAGTTTCTCGCGCGCACGCGCGAGGGCGTCCTGCGCGCGCCGTCCTACAAGGGTCTGCGCGAAGACAAGTCGCCACGCGCCGCCGTGATCCGCGGCGGCAAGGACGCCGAGATCCTCGAGGTCGACGGCCGCGAGGTCCGACTCGCCAACCCCGACAAGGTCCTCTATCCCAAGACCGGCTTCACCAAGCGCGACCTGCTCGCCTACTACCTCGCGATCGCACCGGTCCTGCTTGCGCACCTTGGCGATCGCCAGCTGACGCTCAAGCGCTATCCCAACGGCGTCGAGGACAAGTTCTTCTTCGAGAAGAACGCGCCCTCGCATGCGCCCGACTGGGTCAGCACCTCGGGCGGGTTCGTCGTCGCCGACGGCAGCGCGACGCTCGCGTGGCTTGCGAACCTCGCCGACCTCGAGCTGCACACGCCGCTGGCGCGCGCGATCACGCCGGACCGTCCCGACCTGATCGCCTTTGACCTCGACCCGGGGGAGGGCGCCGGGCTCGCCGAGTGCGCGACCGTCGCGCAGTGGCTGAAGGCGATGCTCGACGGCCTGAAGCTGCAGTCGTTCCCGAAGACGTCGGGCTCGAAGGGGATGCAGGTCTACGTCCCGCTGAACGATCCGAAGGTCACGTGGTCGCAGACGAAGACGTTCGCCAAGGTGCTGGCCGAGGTGCTCACGCGCGAGGCGCCCGAGCTCGTCGTCGCGACCCAGAACAAGACGGCGCGCAAGGGCAAGGTGCTCGTCGACTGGTCGCAGAACGACCGCCACAAGACGACGGTGTGCGTCTACTCGCCCCGCGCGCGCGACCAGCCGACCGTCTCGACGCCGCTGAGTTGGGAAGAGCTGGCCGGCGACGCCGCGAAGCTCGTCTTCACCACCGACGACGTGCTCGCGCGCGTGCAGCGCGACGGCGACCTCTTCGCGCCCTGCGCGACGCTGGCCCAGTCACTGCCCGGCTAGCCTGCCGCGGAATGCGACGGCTGATCGGCCTGGCGGCGGCAGGGGTGCTGATGGCACTGGCGACGCCCGCGCTGGCGAAGGACAGCCTCGCGCCGCCGCACGCGGCCCCCAACTGGCTGCCGAAGAGCGAGTGGGTCACGCGTCACTGGCCGCCGTTCGACGAGACGCTGCTGAACGCCGAGCTCGGGCTGTCGGGCGGCGACCTCGAGGCCTACCTCTACAACGACCACCGCCCGCTCACCGACCTCGTCACCGCGCGCGGGCTCGAGCTGGAGGCGCTGCTCGCGCGGCTGACGGCGTGGACGGCCGCGGTTCCCACGCGCCAGGCGCGGATCGTGCGCGACCACGCGCGCCGCGTGATGACGCAGCCGCACCTCGCGCAGCACGTCTTCTTCCACGTCTTCCACGGCATGCGCGTGGCCCCGCATGCGCGCGCGGCGTTCGGCATGGACCCGGCGCGCTACCGGCGCCTGCGCAAGACGGGCTACAGCGCGCGCTGGATCGCGCGGTTGGGCGGGGTGCCGTTGCGCCGTGCGCGCTCGGTGCTGCGGCGCCAGCTCGCCCAGGATCGCGACGCCGGGATCCGCAGCCGCCTCATGCCCGCCGCCGAGGCGCGGCGCATGTACGCCCGTCGCGTCGCGCGGCTGTCGTGCTGGCTCGCACGCCCATCGCCCTGGCGCGACCCGACGAACCCATACGGCCATCAGCCCAGCGCGCACGGCCACTTCTACGGCCACATCCCGGCGACGCGGCGGCGCGTCGTCAGAACGACGCGCTCGTCCAGCGCTACCGGCGCAGGATCCGCAAGGGCTGCTGGCCGATCCCGAAGGCGTGGGACTGGGCCGCGCGCGGCCTCGCCGCTCCTTAGGGCAGCATGCCGGGAGGGCCGAGGATCTCGATGTCGTGGTCGGCCGCGATCGCGGTCAGCCCCTCGGGATCGATCGCGCCCGCGTCGGCGACGGCCGCAACGAAGCGCTCGAAGCCGCCGGGTGTGCTGGTGACGAGCATGTGCGCGGGCTCGTTGCCGACGCGGTAGGCGTGCGGGACCCCGCGCGGGGCCAGCGCGAAGTCGCCCGGTCCGAGCTCGATCTCGCGGCCGGGCAGAAACAGCGTGACCTGGCCGGAGATCACGTAGAAGCCCTCGTCCTCGTTGCGATGAACGTGCAGCGGCGGCATGTCGCCGGCCGGGATGTCGCGGAAGTCGACGACGCCGAGCGGCCCTTCGCTCGCGAGGACGCGGGCGCGGCTGCCGAGGAAGTCGAGGTCGGTGGTGCTGACGGTTGACATGGCGCCAGCGTGCCGCGAGACCGGCATTAGCGCAAGCGATCTTTCTAACGATAAGATCGGCATTGCCGATGCTCCATCTGGGACGCTTGCGCACCTTCCGCGAGGTGGTCACCCGCCAGTCGTTCTCCGCGGCGGCCGACGCGCTCGGCTACACGCAGTCCAGCGTGTCCCAGCAGATCGCGGTGCTCGAGCGCGAGCTCGGCGCGCCGCTGGTCGACCGCGCGGCACGCCCGGTGCGCCCGACCCCGGCGGGCACCGCGGTGCTCGAGCAGGCCGAGACGCTGCTCGGCGACGCGCAGGCGATCGAGCGCGAGATCGCGGCGCTCGTGCGCGGCGAGACGGGCCGGCTGCGGCTCGGCGGCTTCTTCACCGCCTGGGCGACGTTCGTGCCGCGCGCGGTGGCCGTGTTCGCGAAGGCGCATCCGGGTGTCCAGCTCGAGCTGCGCCAGCTCGAGCCACCGCTGGCGTTGCGCGAGCTGCGCGCGGGGGAGTTGGATGTGGCCGTCGTCTACGGCTATGACGACGACGAGCGCGACGAGCGGCGGCGCTGGACGCACCTGCTCGACGACCCGTGGGCAGTCGTCATGTCGCGCACGCACCGGCTCGCCAAGCGCAAGACGATCGCGCTCGACGCGCTGGCCGACGAGCCTTGGGTCAGCCCGCCGCCCAGCTTCAGCTACACCAAGACGCTGCTGGCGCTGTGCGCCGAGCACGGCTTCACGCCGCGCGTGGAGTTCGAGACCGCGGACATCGCGATGGCCCAGCCGCTGGTCGCCGCCGGCCTGGCCGTCGCGCTGCTGCCGGCGCTGAGCTTGCAGCCGCCGCACCCGGGCGTCGCCGTGCGACGGCTCGCGGGCACCGAGGCGGCGCGCGGAGTCTGGGCGGTGGAGGCCGGCGCGCACCGCTTGCCGGCCGCGGCGGCGATCGTGAGCCAGCTGCAGCTGTCATGCCGTGTCAGCTGACGCGCTGGCGGGTACGAGTCGGAGCATGCTCTCCCGTGCAGTGTGCCTCGCCGTCCTGATCGTGCTCGCGACGAGCGGCTCGGCTGGGGCGGTGCAGTTCGGAGGCGGTTACGTGCCGTCACCGGAGACGCGTGTCTTCGATCCCGCCGCGGTGGTGACGCTCGATGTCGTGGGCGGCGCCACGGACTACGTGCGCTATCGGTTCTCGACCGCCATCCGGTGCGGAGACCGGGACGTCTTCGAGGTTGACAAGTACAGCGGTGGCGTCAGGCAGCAGAACTCGATCCGCGTCAGCGGCGACGCCCAGCTGCCGTATGGCGGCCGCGTCCTCGTCGAATGGGTGATCGAGATGACGGTCGCCGGCGACACGGCGACGGGGATTTTGCGGATGAAGGGAACGTCCACCCGCAACGGCCGGACAGAGCAGTGCAGCACGCCGGACCGTCCGCTGAAGCTGCACGCCGTCGGCAACGCCCGAGGCGTCGATGCACGGCCGGCGCCGAACGCGGCCTTCTACGGCGTCGGCACGCGCCAGAAGCCGCACCGCAGCGCGCTTGTCCTGGCGGTGAACGCATCGACGACGCGGGCGCTGGCGTTCTGGTCCTACGCGGCGCCGTGCAGCCGCGGGCCTGACGAGCGGCGTGCCAACTACTCGCCGCTCAGGCGGATCGTCCGCGGCCGCTACCTCAGCCGTGAGCGCTTCACGGTCCGCTTTCTCGACGGCGTGGTCGGTCACTATCGCGCGACGCTCGACGTGCGCTTCCACGGCGCGAGCGCAACCGGCACGTACCGGATGCGCGTGCGGTTCACGCACCGCGGGCGCACCACGGTGCGCTGCGACTCGAAGATGCGGTCGTTCAATGCGTGGGCGATGTAGCCGGGATTGGCATCGTGGGGCGTCGTGTAGGCGCATGGTGTCTCGCCACGAGTGACAGCAACGCGTCCTATGTGAACGGATAGCTGTCACTCGTCGCTACGCGGAGACCGGCGAGCGCCCCGCCGCCACCGCCCGCCGCGATGAACACCGGAGTGCTGAAGTCGCTGCCCAAGGCAACGCCGGACGCGCCGCCGCCGCGGCCGGCGTTGCGGCTGAGGCTGCCGACTCCGCCGGCGCCGCCGGCGACGTTGACGCAGATGTCCATGACCTGGCCGGCGCTGAGCCCCGACAGCGTCCCGTTGAGGATGTCGCCGGCGCCGCCAGCAGCCTGCGAGACGACGATCGTCTCTCCGCGCGCGCCGCGCGCGTCGATCGCCACGCGCGACACGCCGGCCGGCACCGTGAAGAGATTGGCGGGCACGGTGTTCGCGCACCCGACCGTTGTGAACGTCTGTGTCACCGCAGACGCCGATCCCACACCCAGCGACAGCGCAAACGCGATCGCCACGCACATGCCTCCCACGAACCGTGAGATGGCTGGAGAGTCAACTCCCGGTGATCGATGGGCCGGAAACCTGGCGGTCTGCACGCGAGCGCTTGCGCTCAGCGACCACTTCGCGGATCGCGTCCCAGTCGACGTCGCGGAAGTTGTGCATCGGGCAGTACTTCGGCCCACACATCGAGCAGAACTCGGCGGTCTTGAAGTAGTCGTCGGCAAGCGTCTCGTCGTGCATCGCCTGCGCGGTCTCGGGGTCGATCGCCAGCTCGAACTGCTTGCGCCAGTCGAAGTCGAAGCGCGCCTGCGACAGCGCGCGGTCGTGGGCGGCGGCGCGCTTGTCCCCGCGCGCGAGGTCGGCGGCGTGCGCGGCGATGCGATACGCGATCAACCCCTGCTTGACGTCCTCGGCATCCGGCAGGCCGAGGTGCTCCTTCGGCGTGACGTAACAGAGCATCGACGTGCCGTGCCAGCCGACGATTGCCGCGCCGATCGCGCTGGTGATGTGGTCGTAGCCGGGCGCGATGTCGGTCACGAGCGGCCCGAGCGTGTAGAACGGCGCCTCCTGGCAGACCTGCTGCTGGCGGCGCACGTTGTCCTCGAGCTGGTGAAGCGGCACGTGGCCCGGGCCCTCGACCATGACCTGCACGTCGGCGTCCCACGCGCGTGCGGTCAGCTCACCGAGCGTGTCGAGCTCGGCGAACTGCGCGGCGTCCGACGCGTCGGCGATCGACCCGGGCCGCAGGCCGTCGCCGAGCGAGATCGAGACGTCGTGCTCGCGCATGATCGCCAGCACGTCGTCGAAGCATTCGTACAGCGGGTTCTCGGCGCCGTGGTGAACCATCCAGCGCGCCAGCAGCCCACCGCCGCGCGAGACGATGCCGGTGACGCGGTGCTGGCAGAGCGGCAGGTGCTCCAGGCGCACGCCGGCATGGATCGTCATGTAGTCCACGCCCTGCTGCGCCTGCTCGGCGATGACCTCGAGCAGCAGCTCCGCGGTCAGGTCCTCGGGGTGCTTGACGCGCTCGAGCGCCTCGTAGATCGGGACGGTCCCGATCGGCACCGTCGCCACCGCGAGGATCGCCTCGCGCGTCTCGCGGATGCGCTTGCCGGTCGACAGGTCCATCACCGTGTCGGCGCCCCAGCGCTGCGACAGCGCGAGCTTCTCGACCTCCTCGTCGAGCGAGGACGTCGTCGGCGACGAGCCGATGTTCGCGTTGATCTTCACGCGCGCACGCAGCCCGATCGCCATCGGGTCGAGCGCGCCGGCGAGGTGGTGGACGTTGGCGGGGATGATCATGCGCCCGCGCGCGCACTCGTCGCGGACGAGCTGCGGCGCGAGACCTTCGCGCTCGCGCGACGCGCTCCATGGCCGGTGAGATGACGCCCGTGCGGGCGAGGTGACGCTGAGTCATTTCGTGTCCTCCCTTCGCTGGTATGAGCCAGATCAGGTTCGGCGGGTGGTGGCGCTAGGAAGCGCGCATCTCAGCCCCTCGGACAGGGACCCCCCGGGATGTGCAGATGTGAAGCGACCTTATACGACGCCTCGAGGCAACTTGCACGCTCGTACCAATGGGAGGTATGGTGCCGCCCGGGTCGCCTGCCGTGGGGGTAGGTGCGACGTTCACGAATCACGGGGTCGGGGGAACACATGGTCACGGGGAAGCGCTTCGCCGCAGCACTGGCTGCCTGCATGGCAGTGAGCATCGGCGTCGCCGCGCCGGCGCAGGCCGGGCTGCTCGGCTCGCTGGGCAACGTCGTCTCGGGCACGACGACCAACGTGTCCACCGGCGTCAACAGCCTCCTCAACCCGATCCTCGGACCAGGCCCGACGCAGGCGGTCAACGTCGTCCCCGCGGGCTACGACCCGCTGACGCCGATCGAGCAGTTGCTCAACGTAGACGCCGGGCTCCCCAGCGTCCTGCAGGGCCTGCTGTGCAAGCCGGTCACAGAGATCGCCCAACTGCTCGACACCGTCCCCGGCCTCAACCCGATCGCCAGCGGGCTGACGACACTCGCCTGCTCGCTCAGCCTCCTCGACTACAAGTTCGTGACGCGCTTCAAGCGCGCCGACGGCTCGATCGTCGAGCGCACGACGACGGCGACGATCGGCGTCCCGACGGTGCTGAACGTCGACGACGACACCGGCGCCGACCTGATCGGCACCATCACGCTCACCGGCGCCAACTCGGTCGGCATCCTGGTCGACCGCTTCCCCGGCGAGACCGCGACGCTGCCCGTGGCCGTCGAGGCCGTCGCTCACCGGCACTGTGTTCGGCAGCCGCCCGAACCTCGCCGTCGGCTACGACGCGCGCACCGACCGCGCCCCGAACCGCTTCGCCCTCTCGACGCCGCTCAACACGATCCTGGCGCCGTCCTCGAACTTCCAGGTCTCGCTCGCGCAGACCGGCCGCGGCGAGAAGATCGCGCTGCTCGGCAGCCTCTTCGCCGGCGGCATCTCGCCCGCGAACCGCGCGAACCCCGAAGAGATCCGCATCGACTACGGCAAGTCGCCCGACAGCGCCGCCATCAACGCGACGGTCGGCGGCAACGTCTCCGCCGCTCTGACGACGAACCGCCCGGGTCCGACGTCGATCCTCGCGCGGCTGGTCAACGGCAGCGACGAGAACCGCTTCAACGCCGACATCACCGACATGCCGACGTCGCTCGGCATCACGGCCAACACCAGCGGCCAGCTGCAGGCGACCTACACGGCGGCCGCGCGCGTCGCCAAGATCGTCGGCGCGTTCGTCCACCAGACCAACACGTCACCGACCCCGACGATCATCCAGAAGGCCGTCCTCGACCTGACGGATGTCCCGACCGGCATGGCGCTCACTCAGAACGGCGACGGCGGCGGCGCGGTCACGACGACCGGCGGGCCGATCGGTCTCGCCAAGCTCGGCATCGCCAACGGCGAGCCGCGGTTCCTCACCGGCGAGCCGGCCTACGCGAACCTCGACGACGACGGCACCATCAGCTCCACCGCGATCCAGATCCCGGGCCTCGAGAGCGCGAGCTTCGCGCTCGGCACTCCGGCGTCCGTCTCGGCGACGATCGCCGCGACGCCGTTCCGGGCGCGCATCGCCGAGCCCGGGCGCACGCTCGACGCGCGCGTCCTCGACCTGCCGCATCAGTTCGATCTCGGGCTTGACCTCGACAACGGCAAGCTCACCTACGACGGCCACGGCTCGGGCATCGACAAGATCACGCTGACGGGCGACAGCACGCAGCCGTTCTTCGGTCGCGCGACGAAGCTGCGCGGCACGCTCGAGGGCATTCCCGCGCAGATGGCGGCGACGCTCGACACGGCCAGCGGCCGCGGCGGCGTCACGATCGACGGCAGCGGCCCGCTGGGCAAGGTCGAGCTGCTCGCCTCCAACGGCCCCGAGACCGCCGTCCCCGGCAGCGGCCAGGGCGCGATCTACCACGACGTCGCCAACGGCGACTTCCTGATCTCCGCGCGCATCCTGCAGCTGCGCAAGCTCGCCTTCGCTTCGACACCGGACCTCTCGCTCGAGGCCAACACGCAGGGCGGGCCCTTCTCGCTCGACGTCCTCACGGACGAGATCGAGGCCGACGGCGCGATCCTCGACCTGCCGCCGAAGGCAACGCTCGGCTTCGACAGCGACGCCGGCAAGCTGACCTTCACGGGCAAGGAGGCCGACGACTCGCCACAGGGCATCCACCTGCTGACGCTCACCGCGCGCAGCCTCACCGGCTCGCTGTTCGGCAGCGCCGATCGCATCGACGCGCGGATCGAGCAGATCCCGTCGGACCTGACGCTGACGCTGACGCCCGACTCCGACAACATCGCCGTCGACGCCAACGAGGCGATCGGCAAGATCGAGATCGTCGCGGCCAACCGCGCGATCACCGGCGCCGACCTGCCTGCCGGCGGCGAGCAGGGCGTGCACTACATCGACCGCGCCGGCGAGTTCGTCGTCGGCGCGCGCGTGCTCGGACTCAAGCGCATCGCTGCGCAGCTCGGTGGCCCGATCGCGATCGAGACGATCACGGCCGGCGGCCCGTTCGCGCTGCACGCCGAGACCGACGAGCTGACGGCAGACGCGCGCGTCGAGGATCTCCCGGCGCACCTCAACGCGTCCTTCGACCTCGACGCCGGCAAGCTGATCGTCGACGGCCACGGCCAGGACATCGGCCGCATCGTCGCCGACGTCGCCGGCACGCAGCCGCTGTTCGGCCGCGCCACCAACGTCCACGCCAACATCGAGGGCATCCCGTCGCAGCTGACGGTCGACATCGCCCAGGGCGGTGACGGCGCCAGCGTCGTCGCCGACAGCCCGATCGACCTGGTCGAGCTGGTCGCGGCCAACCGCGCGCCGGACCTCGCCAACGACCTGCCCGTCAACAACGAGCAGGGCGCGAAGTTCACCGACCTGACCGGTGGCGACTACGTCATCGGCGCGCGCATCCGCAAGCTCCAGGAGCTGTCGGCCTCGTTCGGCGGCCCGATCGCGATCGGGACGAAGACCGAGGGCGGCCCGTTCGGCGTGCGCTTCACGACCGACGACCTCACGGGCTTGGCCCGCATCGAGGACCTGCCCGAGGAGTTCGACGCGTCGCTCGACCTCGACGCCGGCAAGCTGGTCGTCGACGGCCACGGCCAGGGCATCGGCCGCGTCACGCTCGACGCGCACAGCGCGCCGGCGCTGTTCGGCCGCGCGACCGACATCACCGCGAACATCGAGGGGATCCCGTCGTCGCTGACGCTCGACATCGCCCAGGGCGGCGACGGCGCGAGCATCGTCGCCAACGACCCGATCGGCCTGATCGAGCTGTTCGCGGGCAACCACGCCCAGCAGCCCGACGACCTGCCCGTGAACAACGAGCAGGGCGCCAAGCTCGTCGACCTCACCGGCGGCGAGTTCACGATCGGCGCGCGCGTGCGCCAGCTCAAGAAGCTTGCCGCGTCGTTCGCCGGCCCGATCACGATCTCGACGGAAACCGAGGGCGGTCCGTTCGGCGTGCGCGTCACGACCGACGACCTGACCGGCCTCGCGCGGATCGAGGATCTGCCCGCCCAGCTCGACGCGAGCGTCGACCTCGACGCCGGCCGCCTGACGGTCGACGGCCACGGCTCCGGCATCGGCCACATCGGTCTCGACATCGCGCGGCACCACCGCGCTGTTCGGCCGTGCCGACCACATCAACGCGCGCATCGACGACATCCCGTCGTCGCTGACGCTCGACATCGCGCAGGACGGCGCCGGCGCCAACGTCCAGGCGAACGACCCGATCGGCCTGATCGAGCTCGTCGCGGCCAACCGCGCCGTTCAGCCCGGCGACCTGCCGGTGAACAACGAGCAGGGCGCCAAGCTCGTCGACCTGACGGGCGGCGAGTACGTGATCGGCGCGCGCGTGCGCCAGCTCAAGAAGCTCAGCGCCGCGTTCGACCCGGCGGTCGCGCTGTCGACGGAGACGGAGGGCGGCCCGTTCGGCGTGCGTGTCACGACGGACGACCTGCGCGCGCTCGCGCGCATCGAGGACCTGCCCGCGAAGCTCGACGTCGGCCTCGACCTCGACGCCGGCCAGCTGACCGTCGACGGCCACGGCGACGCGGTCAACCGCATCACCGTCGACGCCGACGGCGACGCGCCGCTGTTCGGGCGCGCGACGGATCTCCATGCGCTGATCGAGGGCATCCCGTCGACGCTGACGCTCGACCTTGCCCAGACGGCCTCGGGCGTCAACCTCAACGCCAGCGACCCGATCGGCCTGATCGAGCTGGTCGCGTCCGACCACGACATCACCGATCCGGCGACATCGCTGCCGGCGAACAACGAGCAGGGCGCGAGCTTCCGCGACACGCCCGCGGTCTTCGAGCTCGCGGCGCGCGTGCGCCAGCTGCAGTCGGTCAACGCCGACCTCGGCGACTCGATCAGCCTCGCGACGAAGATCGAGAGCGGGCCGTTCAGCATCCTCGCCGAGACGGCCGACCTGACCGCCAACGCGCGCTTCGAGGACCTGCCCGCCGAGACGCAGATCGTGATGAACCTCGCGCTCGGCACGTTCGGCTACAAGGGCTTCGACGCCAGCCACAACCCCGTCGGCGTGAACAAGATCACGTTCGACGCGAACTCCGCGACGCCGTTCCTCGGCCGCGCGAGTCTGCTCAAGGGTGAGCTGATCGGCGTCCCGCCGGAGATCAACGTCGGCTTCGACACGACGAGCGGCGCCGGTGCCAGCGTCGACATCCCGAGCGGCAACCTCGGCTCGCTCGCGCTGCTGCTCTCCGACGGGCAGAACACCGCGCTGCCGGTCGACCAGAGCATCCTCTACCACGACAACACCAGCGAGTTCCGCATCGCCACGCGCGTCGTCGGCCTGCAGCAGCTGGAGGCGTCGTTCGGCGACGCCCTGGGCCTGCGCGTCAAGCGCACCGCCGGCAGCCGCTTCACCGCGGACATCGACGTCGCCGACGCGCTCAGCGCGACGGCCGACATCCAGGACCTCCCGGCCGACGCGACGTTCGGTCTGGACCTCGAGGGCACGAGCACGACGAACCCGAACGCGCTGACGTTCCGTGGGCGCGACGAGAACGGCAACCCCGTCGGCATCAACGTCCTCGACCTGAGCGCGAGCGCGGCCGAGCCGATCTTCGGCGCCGGCCAGTTCATCCAGGGTCACATCGAGCAGCTGCCGTCCGACGTCGAGCTGGGCTTCTCGCAGGAGAACGGCGTTGCGTCGGTCAAGACGATCGACCCGAACAACCCGAACGCGCTGGGCCCGGCGGTCGGCAAGATCGAGCTCGCCGCGTCTGACACGGCCGGCCAGTTCGAGTACCCGACGGACGGCGTCAACCCGGCGCAGGGCGCGATCCTGCACACCAAGACGGGTGAGCCGTTCCGCATCGGCGTGCGCATCAACCAGCTGCAGAAGCTCGACGTCGACTTCCAGACGGCGATCAACCTGTCGACCCGCACCGCGGGCGGCGTGTTCATCGCCGACGTCGACACCGACGACTTCGAGGCGAACGCGAAGATCGACCAGCTGCCGACGCAGCTCGATCTCGGCCTCGATCTCGACGGCGGCGAGCTCACCTACGCGGGCAACAGCGCGATCAACCGCATCACCGCGAACGTCCACTCGGCGACGCCGATCTTCCTCGGCGCGACGGACTTCAGCGCCGACCTCCAGGGCGTGCCGACCGCGTTCACGATCGGCCTGCCCAGCGGCGACGAGGGCCTGGACGAGCTCAACCTGACGACGACGGGCACGCCGATCGGCCAGATCGACATCACCGCCAACAGCCCGAACCGCGCGGCCCCGAGCCTGCCGGCCGGGCAGTCCGGTGCGTCCTTCGACTCCACCGGCGGCGAGCTCGGGCTGGCGCTGCGGGTCTTCGGCCTCAAGGCGCTGCAGCTGTCGCTCGACCCGCTGACGCTGCACTCCGAGATGGACGCCGGCCACACGTTCGTGGTCGACGCCAAGCTCCCGCAGACCGACGAGAACGACAACGTCATCGGCACGACGGCCGCGCAGGCGACGATCGACAAGCTCCCGTCCAACGTGACGTTGAGCCTGGCCGACCTCCCCGGCTCGACGGAGGCCAACCCGCTTGGCAGCCGCCTGTCGCTCATCGGCAACGCGCGGATCGGGCTCGTCAAGCTCGCCACGCAGGGTCTCGAGCTGCTGGAGGGCGCCGACAAGGTCGACGCCCAGATCGAGGACCTGCCAGAGGGCCTGACACTCGACCTGCCGGAGGCAGACACGGGTCAGCCGCTGGCGAGGATCGCGGCGGTCGACGCCAGCAACAACTCGACCGACATCGGCCAGATCCGCCTCGCGGCAGGCTCGGGCGTGGTGACGGCACCCGCCGACACGTACAACCTCGCGACGCGTCAGGCCACCGGCAACGACCAGCTGGTGTTCAACCAGACGCCCGCCAACTTCGCGGTTTCCGTGCGGCTGTCGGCGGTCAAGACGCTGAGCCTCAACCTCGAGCCGATCAACATCTCGCTGACGCAGGACGAGGTGCGCAACCGGCCGGTGACGATCAACGCGACGTTGCCGAACACGAGCGGGCCCGCGGGTACCGTCGTCGGCACCCTGAACAAGCCGACGGCGAGCACGTCGCTGTCGGTGCAGGTGGCGACCGGCCAGCCGACGAAGCTGATCTTCAACGACTCGGGCAACATCGGCCAGCTCGACCTGACGGCGACGAACCTCGGTTCGATCCCGCAGATCGAGGCGCATCTGCAGAACCTCTCGCGCCAGCTGACGATGTGCCTGGACGGCGGTCCGCTGTGCCGGCGCAAGAACGCGATCCTGATCAACAGCTCGGACACGGGTAGCCCGTCGCGCCACGGCAACGCCAACGGCGACAACCGCCCCTACCCGAGCGACGTGTCGGTCGACTTCGACGACAACAACACGCAGAACGCGGGGCAGTTCACGCGTCTGGACGCGAAGATCAAGACGTCGCCGACGGCGCCGCTGGTGGAGATCATCGACATGCAGTTCTCCAACCTGGCGTTCGACATCGGTCAGGGCCAGACGTTCTCCAACGCGCTGACCGTCGGGCAGTCGGTGCCGCGGATGTTCATGTTCTTCGACTCGCGCAACAAGCCGTTCTCGATCGACACGATCAAGTACCCGCCGCAGATCTCGTCCTTCCGCATCGGCACGACCGCCAGTCGCGCGACCGCGGACCGTCGCTCGGCGTGGCTGGCGGGCGACTCGGGGATCTTCTCCGGGTTCAACCGCAAGTCGGCTGGCTCGATGAACTGTGGCGGCCGCAAGGAGCTGAACGTCAGCCTCCTCGGCGGTGTCCTCAACATCAACGTGCTCAACGTCTTCGGCACCGCCATCGTCCCGCTCTGCTGATCTTCACCCGTTTGTTGCACGCCCGTCCCAGCCCCGTGTATGTTGCACGGGTCAGGGCGCTCGCCGTGGGGGCGAGCCTTGGGTCCATAGAGCTCTCAGGGGGGCTTGTAGATCGTGCAAACGCGTTTGCGGGTGCTGTTGACCGGTTTGATGGCCGGGATCGTCTTGTTGTGCGCGCTGCCGGCGGCAGCGAGCGCGCTCGATCTCGACCGCGACGGCATCGATGACGGCGTCGAGCTGCAGCGCGGGTGCAACCCGCTGTCTGCAGACAGCGACGGCGACAAGATGCCGGACGGCTTCGAGGTCAACAACGGCCTGGCGTGCAACAACGCCGCTGATGCCAACACCGACCGCGACGGCGACGGCGTCTCGAACATCGAGGAGTACCGCCGCAACCTCGGCGTCAACGATCCCGACTCCGACGACGACGGCGTCAACGACGGCACCGAGATCGCCAACGGCACGAATCCGAAGAATCCGGACAGTGACGGCGACGGGGTCCTGGACGGACCCGACAACTGCGACCTGACAGGCAACCCCGGTCAGGCAGATCTCGACGGCGACGGGGAAGGTGACGCCTGCGAGACCGACGACGACGGCGACGGCGCACCGAACGCGACCGACAACTGCCGCACACAGGCGAACCCGCTTCAGGAGGACGCTGACAACGACGGCCTCGGCGACGTCTGCGACGCCGACCGCGACGGTGACGGCCGGTCCAACGCGACCGACAACTGCGCCAGCGCGGCCAACCCCGACCAGCGCGATTCAGACCGCGACGGGCAGGGTGACGTCTGCGACATCGACGACGACAACGACGGCGTGCTGGACCTCAACGACAACTGCGCGACGGTCGGCAACGCCGATCAGACCGACACCGACAACAACGGCGTCGGCGACGCGTGTCAGTCAGACGAGGACGCCGACACGATCCCGGACGCGCTCGACAACTGCCGCACCGTCTCCAACGTCGACCAGACGAACACCGACGGCGACTCGCTCGGTGACGCCTGCGACTCCGACGACGACAACGACGGCACCAACGACGGCGGCGACTGCGAGCCGCTGGACAACGACATCTACCCCAACGCTCCGGACCTTCCGGATCTCAGCTTCATCGACCTCAGCTGCGACGGCATCGACGGCCGCGCCACCACGGCAGTGTTCGTCGATCCGGCCGCCGGCAACGACTCCAACGCCGGCACGCGCAGTGCGCCGCTGGCAAGTGTCGAGGCCGGGATGGACAAGCTCGAGGCCGACCCGGACACCGAGTACATCCTCGTCGCCGCGGGCGACCAGGCCGCGCTGAGCCTGCGCGACGGCGTGCGGATTTACGGCGGCTACAACGGCGCCGACTGGTCGCGCAACGCCGGCAACGTGACGCGGTTCGTCGGCTCGCCGACCGCGATCAGCGGTGACGGCGACACGAGCGTGACGCTGCAGCTCGTCTCGGCGCATGCGACCAACGCCGGCGCGTCGGTCTATGGCGTGCGGCTCGCGAACAACTCCGACGTCACGTTCCAGGCGGTGAACGTCTCGACCGGCAACGCGGTCGGCGGCACCAGCGGGACCGGCGGCAACACCGGCTCCAGCGGCATCGGCGGCAGCAACGGCGCCGGTGGCGACAACGACGTGTTGCCGACCGAGTCCTCGACCGGCGGCGCGGGCGGCACCGGCGGCTTCGGCCCCGGCGGCGCCGGTGGCAGCGGCGGCAAGGGCGGCGACCGCGGTCGCAACCCGGGCGTCTCCGGCATCGCGGGCGGCAGCGGGCCGCCGGCAACCGGCGGCAGCGCCGGCCCGGGCGCGCCGACCCCGAGCAGTTGCGGTCACACGCACGGCGGCGGCGGCGGCACCGGCGGCAACGGCGGCGCCGGCAACGACGGCTCCCGCGGCACCAACGGTGTTGTCTTTGGGGGCGGCGATTTCGTCATCTCCAACGGCGGCATCGGCACCACCGGCCTCAACGGGGCCGGCGGCGGTGGTGGCGGCGGTGGCTCCGGCCAGCACAACAACCAGAACCCGTTCGGCGGCTGCCTGGCGATCGGCGGTCGCGGGAGCGGCGGCGGTGGCGGCGGTGGCGGCGCCACGGCCGGCACGTTCGGCACGGGCGGCACCGGAGGCCACGGCGCGTTTGCGGTCGTGCTCTCCGGCGGCTCGTCGCTGGCGCTGCTCAACGGCTCGGTCGTGACGGCCGGCAACGGCGGCAACGGCGGCGCAGGCGGTACCGGTGGCACCGGTGGTACCGGCGGCCCGCGTGGCTTCGGCGACACCTGCTGCGGCGACGTCGGCGACGGCGGCAACGGCGGTCTCGGTGGCAACGGCGGCCGTGGCGGCAACGGCGGCGGCGGGGCCGGTGGCCCGTCGATCGGCGTGTTGACGGTTGGCGCCGCGAGCGTCACCGGCGACGGCTCGCAGTCGATCAATTCCGGCACGGCCGGCAGCGGTGGCGCCAGCGCCACCGCAGGCAGCGTCGGCCAGAACGGCGTCTCGCAGGCGATCCGCAACATCTAGGGGAGCACGGAAATGCGCATCAAGATCCTCCTGCTGTCGCTGGTCGCCGCGTTCGCGGTGACCACCGCCACGGCGTCGGCCGCAAAGGTCGGCAACCCCGGAACCGTCCAGTTCCGCTTCGAAGAGGGCACGATCAAGATCGGCAACGAGGTCGCTGACGCGGCCTCCGAGGACGATCCGATCACGGCAGCCGGCGTCCTGTCGGCGGACAGCACGCTGCGGTTCTCCGGCCTCAGCTTCCCGCCGATCGAGGTCGAGAACACGGCCGGCATCGGGCCCAACCCGATCGTCGTGCGGGTGCTCCCGCAGCAGATTCCCGCGCAGCCCGCGGGCGTCGTCGGCTTCGGCTCGCTGAACCCCAACACGGGTATCGCGACGATCCAATTCCGGATCGCCGTGAAGATCGACGGCTTCTCCGACGACTGCTACATCGGCTCGCCGGGCAACCCGATCGTCCTCAACCTGACGACCGAGACCAACGGCTCGCAGACCGGTGTCCGCTACAACACGGGCAACGGCCGGCTGACGCTCGTCGACGGGACGTTCGGCGTCCCGGGTGCGAGCGGCTGTGAGTTCGCGTTCGTCGGCGTCAACGGCCAGATCAACGATGAGCTCGGGCTGCCGTCTCCCTCGGGCAACAACTTCGCCCGCCTGACCGCCAGCACGAACCCGATCGTGATCCCGGGCGTGCGCCCGTCGTTCACGGCGACCCCGTCCTCCGGCGTGGCGCCGCTGAGCGTCGCCTTCAACGCCTCGGCGACGCAGTCGAGCGCCGCGATCTCCCAGTACCGCTGGGACTTCGACAACAACGGCACGGTCGACGTCATCAGCGGCACGCCGACGACGAACAACACGTACACGACGCCTGGCACCTACACCGCCAAGCTGACCGTGCGCGACGTCGACGGCGACGAGAACTCGACCACGCGTCAGATCGTCGTCAACGTGCCCAAGCCGGACGTGGCGGCCGAGCTGTCGCACACGCCCGAGCCCGTCATCACCGGCGACACGGCGACGTTCACCGGCAAGATCACGAACAACGGCACGCTTGCAACCAGCGGAGCAACGACCGCCGCGTTCGCGCTACCGGCCGGCTGGAGCGTGACGGGTGGCAGCGGCACCGGCTGGGCGTGTGACGCCCCGTCCGGCGGCACGATCTCGTGCACCTATGGCGCGTCGCTGGCGATCGCCGAGACCGCGCCGGACCTCACGATCACCGCGGTCCCGTCCGCCTCGGGCAGCTACACCGCGAGCCTGACGGCAACGACTCCGGACGACCCGAACGCAAGCAACAACACCGACGAGGACACCGTCAACGTCGTGCAGGCAGGCATCGACCTGAAGCTCGACAAGACGCACGACCTCGACGCTGGTCTGTTCCGCGGGCGCACCACGACCTACGAGTTGGCGGTCTCCAACGTCGGCACGCAGCCGACGACCGGGCGCACGCGCATCACCGACACGCTGCCCGCAGGCGTCGCGTACGTGAGCGCCTCCGGTGGCGCGCAGTGGACGTGCTCGTTCGTCAGCGGCCAGGTGCGCTGCTTCACCGACGAGGTCATCGACCCCGGTGAGTCGGTGACGCCGGTTCGGATCGTCGTGCAGGTTGCCTCCAACGCACCGGACCTCGTGATCAACGAGGCGACGGTGACGACGCCGGCGGAATCCAACAACGCCAACGACACCGGCGCGGACATCGGCAACGTCCAGAGCTACGCGGTCGACTACGAGCTGACCAAGGACATCGTCGGCAGCGACGGCGCACCGCAGGGCGGCACGACGCAGTTCTCGATCGCGGTCAAGAACATCGGCGCCGGCATCGGCAACAGCGAGGTGAAGGTCACCGACCTGCTGCCGGCCGGCCTGACGTACGCGAGCGCGTCCGGCGACGGCTGGACCTGCAACCCGGTCGATCCGCAGCAGTTCGAGTGCACGCACGAGGGCAACGTCCACGCCGGCAGCTCGCTCCCGGCGATCACGGTGATCGCCAACGTGGCGGCTGACGCGACCGGCACGTTGAGCAACCGCGCGATCGTCGAATCTGACGACGACTTCGTCGGGACCAACGACGAGGACACGGCTGACGTGACGGTGCGTCCGCCGGCGGGTGACCTGGCGATCACGAAGTCGCACACTGGCGCGAGCTTCACGGCCGGCCAGAACGTCACCTACACGCTCGGTGTCCGCAACGTCGGCGCAGAGCCGACGCTCGGGACGATCACGGTCGTCGACGAGATGCCGGCCGGGCTGACGCCCGTGTCGATCGGTGGAACCGGCTGGAACTGCGTGCTGGCGACGCTGACGTGCACACGCGACGAGGTCGTCGCGCCGAGCGCGTCCCTGCCGGCGATCACGGTGGTCGCCACGACGACGGCTGCAGGCACGGTGACGAACGCCGCGACGGTCGCCAACGAGCGTGACGCCAACGTGGCCAACAACCGCGCCGAGGACCCGACGCTCGTGGTCGCGCCCGCGGCGCCGACCACGATCGACGCGCAAGGCGTGGTCCTGCACATCAAGGGCGTGCTGATCACGACCGGCCTCATCAACGGCCCGCAGGCGACGTTGAAGTCCAACGGCGTGCCTGTGGTCAACCGTGAACTGGTGTTCCGTACCTCCGCTGGTGCCGAGCTGTGCCGAGCACGGACGGACAGCACCGGCACCGCCCGCTGCGGGACCGTGTTGATCCCGGCGGTACAGGCGATTCTCAGCCTGGGCTATCGCGTCTCCTTCGCGGGGGATAGCGAGTACCAGGCGTCGTCTGCGACCGGCCAGGTCATCAAGGTCGTCACGTCGCTGCTGTAAGCGGGGCGGGGTCAGCCTGAGCTCCTGCGTCGCGGCGGTTGCCGCGGCGCGGGGGATCAGGTCTGCTTCTTGGGCGGCAGCGTGCTGACGTAGGCGACGCCGCGGCGTACCCATGGCTCGAGCTGGCGCTTCGTGCGCACGCCGCCGGCGTCCACGCGCAGCCATCCGTCGAGCGGACGGTCGCGCATGACGAACGGACCGGCGTGCGGCGTGGCGAGAAGCGCCTCTGTCTCCGCGGGCGCGACGCGCAGCAGCAGGCCGCCTTCACGACTGGCGGCGACAGCCATGTGCCCGCCGACGAGGAACGCCAGGCCGCCGAACATCGCCTGCTCGCTTACGGCGTCAGTTTCAGCGAGAAGCGCGCGGATGCGGTGGGCGAGGTCGAGGTCGTAGGCCATGGGCGGATGGTTACCACGGCGCGGTAGGTGCCGGGGCGGCCGCGGTCGAAGCGCTTGGAGTAGTTCAGGCGGACGCTCGTCGTCCCCTTCGGGACCGTCTTCGTGAGCGTCGCCGTGCGCTTGGCGATCGTCACGGCGAGGCGGACCTTGCGGCGCTTCGTGCTGACGACGCGGACGGTGACGCTGCGCGATGTGATGCGGGCGACCTGCAGGCGCAGGGCCGGCGGCTGCGCCGCTGGTGGTGGCGGCGGTGGTGGTGTGCCGGGTGGCGGCGGCGGGGTGCCTGGCGGCGGTGGCGGCGGCGCCGGCGGGGTGCCCGGCGGTGGTGGTGTGCCCGGTGGTGGCGGCGGGGTGCCCGGCGGCGGTGGTGGCGGCGGCGGCGCGACCGGCGTGATCGCAACGGCGGCCGCGAGCGCGTCCTCCTCGGCCTTCAGCGCGGCGAGCGCGGCGGGTGTGACGTCGGCGTGGATCCACGGCGAGCTGCCCGGCGGAAGGCGCAGGATGCGCACGTCGGCGGCGGGGTTGCTGGCGAGCATCCGCGCACGCAGCGTCGTCGCCTGGTCTGCGGGGATGAACGGATCGTCCTCGGCGGTGGCGAGCAGGACCTTCGCGCGGATGCGGTCCGGCTGCGCGCTGTAGCGCAGGAGGTTCTCCTGGCCAAAGGCGGCTGCCGCGAAGTTGTAGGCCCAGCGGGCGCCGTCGTTGGGTGGGATGACGTCGTAGAGGGTCGGCGTCGCCTCGCCGACGACGCACGCGACGGCATCGGGCATTTGCGAGGCGACGAGCAGCGCGAGCTGCCCGCCGGCCGAGCCCCCGGTGACGCAGAGCGGCAGCTGCGGGTAGCGCTCGCGGATCCGCGTGACGAACCACGCGACGTCGGTCGGCGAGTCACCGCACGCGCGGTAGCTGGCGTTGACGGTGAGCCAGCCGCGGTCACGCCAGCGCTCGGCGACGCCACGCTCCGCCTGCACGGCGCCCGGGCCGATCGTCGCCCAGCCGCCGCCGTGCAGCGTCAGCGCGACGCCACGCGGGCTCACCGTGCCGTGGGGCGCGCCGAGCTCGCTGTACGCCGGCGCGTCGGGGCCGAGCGCGTTGATCGCCACGCCTGCGGTCGGCGGCGCGGTCGCCGCAAGCTCGCCAGGAACGCAGAGCGAGTCGCGGCTGCCGTCGTTGACGCCGCCGCGCGTGATCGACGTGTCGAACCCCTGCTGCGGCGGCGTAAGGTTCGCGCCGAGGTTGCCCGGTCGCAGGTCCACCGACGCGAGGCCGGTCGCCGCAACGGGACCGCTCGGCCGCGAGACGTCGACGCGCGCGGTGGCCCATGCGTCGGAGGCGAGCGGCGCCGGGATCGTCAGCGACGGCCCGGCGACAGCCCCGCCCGTCGCGTCCACCTCCCGGCGCGTGCAGTGCGCGACCGGCGCCTGCTGCCAGACGTGCACCTGCAGACACGCCTGGATCCAGTAGCGCCCCGTCGTGAGCGTCAGCGACGGCACGCTGACGGTCGCCCCGCCGGTGGCTGCCGGCTCGAGCACAGCATCCCCAAGCGACGCACCGGCGAAGGGGAGGACCGGCATCGTGCGCGCGGAAGCAGCCGGCGCGAGCGCGGCACTTGCCAACACGGTGATGCCCGCACTCGCGATTCGCCCGCCCACGGCGGACATCCTGGCAGGTGCGACTGCTATGCCGCGGCGGCGGCCGCGACCCAGCGCCGAAGTGTGTAGTCGGCGGCCCAGCGGATGTTCGCGGCCTGGTTGTTCGCAGTGGGGCGTAGCCGGAGATACATCCTGCCGGCGGGTGCCTCGGCGACGGGGACGACATACTGCTCGCCGGTCTCGTGCACGTGAACCGCGAAGACGTCGGCCTTGCCGACGTATGAGCCAGGACCACGCCCATGGTCGGTGCCACGGCAGTTGAACTCCACGCACCCCTTGCGCACGCGGCCGGACTTCACCTGGATGCGAACGAACACGCCAGGGTCAAGTTCGGCGACGAGGTCATATGGACCGAAGCGGCTGACGGGAGTCAGCACGAGCAGGCCGGAGGCGGTCAGCGCGTAGAGGATCGCCGCTTCCGCGATGTCGCCCCGTGTCCGCGTATCGAGCATCCGGTCGAGTCTGCGGAGCGCGGCGGACAGAACATACGTTCGACGCGCCTGGCAGGATTCGAACCTGCGGCCTCTCGCTCCGGAGGCGAGCGCTCTATCCACTGAGCTACAGGCGCGGGAGTGGCGAAGCGTAGCCGGTCCGCCCCCGCCTGAGAGGATCGCGTGGATGGGGGACGCGACTGCGGTGCTCGAACGGGAGGCGGAGCTCGCGATGCTCGACGGCCTCCTGGACGAGCTCGTCAGCGGTCGTGGGCGCGCGCTGCTCGTCGAGGGCGTCGCGGGCATCGGCAAGAGCACGCTGCTGCGCGCGCTCGTCGACCGAGCTGGAGCTGGAGCTGGCGTTCGGCGCGGTGCGCGAGCTGTTCGCGCCCGTCGTCGCCCACGGTGGCGACAGGCTCGAGCGCGCGCTCGCCGGGCCGGCCGCACTCGCGGCCGCGGTCCTCGGGCTGCGCGAGATGGCGCACGACGAGCTCGCCGACCCGCTGTACGCCCTGTCGTGGCTCGTGTCGAACCTCGCAGAGGAACAGCCGCTCGTGCTCGCGATCGACGACGTGCACTGGCTCGACGCAGAATCGGGGCGCTTCGTCGCATACCTCGCCCAGCGCCTGGAGGGGCTGTCGGTGCTGCTCGCGGGCAGCGCGCGCCCACGCGAACCCGGCGCGATGGCAAGCCCGCTGGACACGTTCCGTGAGATGGCGACGACGATCTCGCCGCCACCGCTGAGCGCCGCCGCTGCCGGCGCCGTCGTCGGTGGCGCGGCCCCGGCGAGCGAGGCGCACCGCCTCACCGGCGGCAACCCGTTCCTGCTGCGCGAGCTGGGCCGCGCCCTCGAGCTGGCCGACCCCGGCACAGACCTGGAGATGCTCGGGACGCGCGCGGTCGCGACGTCCGTCACCCAGCGGGTCCAGCGGATCTCGGCCGACGCCGTCGCACTCGCTGACACGGTGGCGCTGTTTGCGGCCGGGACCGAGCTCGCCGTCGCCGCGCAGACCGCCGGTCTCGACGCCGGCGCCGCTGCCGCCGCGGCGGACGCGCTCGTCGCCGCCGACGTCCTCGTCGCCGACGGCGCACAGCTGGAGTTCCTGCACCCGCTGATGCGTGCCGCCGTGTACGACGCGCTCGGCCCGTTCGCCAGACGAGGCGGCCACGCTGCCGCCGCCCGCGCACTGAAGCAGCGCGGCGCACCCGCCGATCACATCGCCGCGCACCTGCTGGCCGGCGAGCCCGAGCGCGATCCCGAGAACCTGCGCGTCCTCGAAGCCGCCGCGCAGGGGGCGATCGCCGCGGTCGCGCCGCGCGCAGCGGTCCGCTACCTGGAACGCGCGATCGCCGAAGGCGCTGCCGAGCCGGCGCAGGAGCGCACGCTGCTGCTCGAGCTCGGCCGCTGCAGCGGATGACCGGCGCCGCGGAGGCGCGCGACAGCTCGTTCGCGCGCTCGAGCGCAGTGCCGGCACGCCCGACCACGTGCGCGCCGCCACCGAGCCCGCCGCCACCGGCTTCGCGCACGCCGACCACGCACTCGTCAAGGGCACCGTCAACGCGGTGCGCGACGTCGAGATGACGGCCGACGAGCGACTCGTCCCGGACATGCTGCTGGCTGGGTCGCTCTGGGGTGAAATGGAGGTCGACGCGTCGGTACGCCTCATCGACAGGTCCCGCCTGACCTTCCCGAAGACACCCCCGCGCAGCGGATGGCGCTTGGGATGGCGGGCGCCATGCGCGTGATCCGCTGTGCGCCGACCGACGAGGCGGTCGACATGCTGCGCCGCAGCATCGGCGAGGACGGGACCGCGTCGTCACCCGTCGCCGGCATCGACGTCGGCGATCCGCTGCAGTGGATCCTCCAGGCCGGCGAGCTGGATGAGGCTCAGGCGCTCGCCGAGGAGCGGATGGCGCACGCGCGGGCGACGGGCGACGATCGGGGGCGCGCCTGCGCAGCGCACCCGACCACTCCGGCGCCACCGCGCTGACACCGGCCGAGCTGCGAATCGCGCGGCTTGCCGCCGACGGCATGACCAACAAGCAGATCGCCCAGCACCTCTTCGTCACCGTCGGCACCGTGCAGACGACGCTCGTGCATTGCTATCGCAAGCTCGACGTCCGCGGGCGCCGTGAGCTTGCGGGCGCGCTGCCGTAGAGGCGCCGCAGCGCGAGCGTCACGCGCACGCCCTCCAGCGAGATCGCGAGCGTCATCTTCGACGTACCCGCGACGCGCTCGGAGAAGACGAACGGCAGCTCCTCGATGCGCTTGCCCATGAGGTAGGCGACCTGCGTCGTCTCGACCTGGAAGGCGTAGCCGTCGGCGAGCATCGCGTCGAAGTCCATCTCCGCCAGGCACGACGCCCGCCACAGCTTGAAGCCGCCCGAGAGGTCGGAGAACGGCAGCCCGAGCACGAGGCGCGAACCCGTGCAGCCGACGCGGCTGAGCGCCCGGCGGGCACGCGACCAGCCGGCCGTTCCGCCGCCCGGGAGGTAGCGGTTGGCGATCACGAGGTCGGCGTCGCGCTCGTCGAGGACGGTCAGCATCTCGGCGAGCTTCTCGGGCGGATGGGAGAGGTCGCAGTCCATCTGGCCGATCGCGCGGTAGCCGCGGCGCAAGGACCAGCCAAAGCCGGCGCGGTAGGCGCGGCCGAGGCCGTCCTTCTCGGCGCGATGCAGCACGTGCATCCACGGCCGTGTCGCGGCGAGCTCCTCGGCGATCGCACCGGTGCCGTCCGGGGAGGAGTCGTCGACGATCAGCAGCTCCAAGCCGGTCGCTGCGAAGCGCTCGACGAAGAGCGCCAGCATCTGCGCCTCCTCGTAGGTCGGGACGACGACGATCGTGCCGTGCCGCGCAGCCGGCGGCGCGGGAGTGGGTGGGGCCGCGAGGACGGGCGGGGCGGGCAGCAGCCGCGCGACGAGCTCGAGCAGCGCCACGGCGACGAGCTCGGCAGCAAACGACACGAGCCGCAGCGCGACCGCGAGCGCCGTCGCGACGCCGGTGCCGACGGTCGCCCCGAGCGAGACGATCAGTGAGGCATCGCGCAGCCCGAGCCCGCCGGGCGCGAGCGGCACGAGCACGCCGAGCAGCCACGACAGCGCGAATGCGCCGAGCAGCAGGTAGGCATCGACCTCGCCACCGCCGCCGAGCCCGCGCACGAGCGTGTACGCACCGGCGCCGGTGGCCGCCCAGCCGACCAGGTTCACGGCGACGAGCGCGCCGAGCGCGCGCGTGGACAGCAGCCCCGCGGTCTGGATCCCACGCGTGTGCAGGCGCGCGACGACCCAGCCACCGAGAAATCCCGGTCGCAGCGCGACAACCGCCGCGACGGCACCGGCGCACAACGCGATCGCCAGCAGCGGCACGTCGACCCCGGCCGCTGCGAAGCCGGCGACCGCTGCGACGGCGCCGGCCGCGACCGCGCCGAGCTGCTCGTAGCCGGTCGCGGTCAGCACCTGCGCCGTCGACGCGCCGATGCGCTCGCGCGCGACCACGCGGTAGGCGAAGCCGACGGCCCCGGACGGCTCGTAGCGCAGCAGGAACGAGCGCGCCCATAGACGCAGGGCGTCGCGGCGCGGGGGATCGACCCCGAGCGCGACGAGCGCCCAGATGAACGTGATCGCTTGGGCGACCGGCGCGACCGCCATCAGCAGGACGGCGGCGATCAGCGTCCCACGGTCGATCGACCAGTCGAACGCGGCGATCGCGTCGCGCTGGCTGTAGGCGGCGAAGCCGAGGCCGAGGAGGCCGACGGTGAAGGCGAGGATGCGGAGCTTCATGACCCCACGTACACCACTGTTGACCGATGGTTAGCAAGCCCCGTCTGAAAAAGGGTAGGTAGGCAGCATGCTCAAGGGATTCAGGGACTTCCTCATGCGCGGCAACATCGTCGACCTCGCTGTCGCGGTCATCATCGGCGCTGCGTTCGGTGCCGTCGTCAGTGCGTTCGCCAACGACTTCGTCGGCGGCCTGATCGCCGAGATCGGCGGCGTGCCCGATTTCTCCAGGGAGGGCATCGGCAAGGTGATCTACGGGACGACCATCACGGCGCTGATCAACTTCGCGATCGTCGCTGCGGTCATCTACTTCGTGATCGTCGTGCCGATGCAGCGGATCTCCGCGCGGCGGGGCGTCGAAGAGGAGTCGCCCGCGCCCTCGGACGAGGCCGTGCTGCTGACGGAGATCCGCGATCTGCTGGCCCAGCGCCGATAATCCGTCATGGATGGACCTTTCGATCCTCTTCTGCGGCACCGCCGGCTCGGTGCCGACCGCCCGCCGCGGCCTGCCCGGGCTGCTCCTGCGCCGCGGCGGCGACCGCATCCTCTTCGACTGCGGTGAGGGCACCCAGCGCCAGCTGGTGCGCAGCGGCGGCCTGCCCGACCTCGACGCGATCTTCTTCACGCACTTCCACGCCGACCACTGGCTCGGCCTGCCCGGCATGCTCAAGTCGTTCGCCCTGCGCGAACGCGATAAGCCGCTGACGATCTACGGCCCGCCCGGCACGCGTGAGCTGCTGGACAAGGCGCGCTTCATGTTCGGGCGGCTGCCCTACCCGCTCACGATCACCGAGCTCGAGCCCGGCGAGGCCGTCCGCCGCGACGACTACGTGATCGAGCCCTTCAACGTCCGCCATCGTGTGCGCTCCTACGGCTACGCGATCGTCGAGGACGAGCGCCCCGGCCGCCTCGACGCCGAGCGCGCGATCGAGCTCGGCGTCAGCGACGGTCCCGATCTCGGCCGCCTCACGCGCGGCGAGACCGTCAACGGCGTCAAGCCCGAGGACGTCATCGGACCGCCGCGCGCGGGCGCAAGATCGTGCTGTCGGGTGACACCGCACCGTGCGAGATGCTGCAGATCGCCGCGCATCACGCCGACGTGCTCGTCCACGAGGCGACGTTCATCGAGGAGGAGCGCGAGCGCGCACAGGAGACCGGGCACTCGACCGCGCGCCAGGCCGCCGAGATCGCCGCCGAGGCGGACGTCCGGCTGCTGGCGCTGGCGCACCTCTCGGGTCGCTACGGCGGGCGCGAGGTGCTCAGCGAGGCGCGTGCGACCTTCGAGCGCACCGTCCTGCCGCGCGACTTCGACAGCATCGAGATTCCCTTCGCCGAAAAGGGCGCCCCCGAGCTCGTGCGCTACGAGCGCCCCGCCCCGACGCAGGCGCTCGGGTGAAGCAGCCGAGCTGGCTCGCAGTCGCGATCGCGGGCGCCGGTGGCTTTCTCGCCGGCGTCCTGCTCGTCGCGATCCTCGGCGGGCCGAAGGGGGTCGTGCGCACGACGACCGTCCAGCGCACGGCCACCGTCACGCAGACGGTCGACGGGCGCGTGGCCGTCCCCGACGTCATGGGGTTCGCCCTCGCCGAAGGCAAACGCACGCTGGAGGGCGCCGGCTTCGACGTCGACGTGGACACCGATTCGCTCTTCGGCGTGATCGACGAGGACAACTGGGTCATCTCCGAGCAGGACCCCCGCGGCGGCACGCGCGTCTCGCCCGGCCAGACGGTCGCCGTCGTCGCCGTGCGTCGGTAGCCCCTGCTAGGCTCGAACACGTCCTTTAACCCGGTCCCGTGAGGCCAGGAAGGAGTCCATGAAGTGCCTGACGCGAAGGTCGTCCTCGACCACGACGACATCCGCCGCACGCTCGTGCGCATCGCCCACGAGATCGTGGAGCGTGCCGGCGAGCCCGAGCAGCTCGTCATCGTCGGGATCCACCGCCGCGGCGCGATCCTGGCGCGCCCGCATCCACGCGCTGCTCGGCGACCTGCTCGAGCGCGAGGTGCCGCTCGGCGAGCTCGACATCAGCTTCTACCGCGACGACGTCGCCACGCGCCCGGACCAGCCGGTGGTGCACGCGTCGCAGATCGACTTCGCCGCTCGAGGGCGCGACCGTCGTGATCGTCGACGACGTCCTCTTCACCGGCCGCACCGTGCGCGCCGCGATCGAGGCGCTGTTCGACTACGGCCGCCCGGCGCGCGTGCAGCTCGCCGTGCTGGCCGACCGCGGCCATCGCGAGCTGCCGATCCGCCCCGACTACGTCGGCAAGAACCTGCCGACCTCGCGCGCCGAGCGCGTCAACGTCCGTCTCGAGGAGCTCGACGGGGAGGACGAGGTGACCATCACCGAGCTCCAGGAGGCCGTGCTGTGAGGCACCTGCTGAGCATCGACGACCTCGACCGCGAGGCCATCGAGCGCATCTGCGACCGCGCCGCGTCGTTCGCCGAGGTCGCCGACCGCGAGATCAAGAAGGTCCCCGCGCTGCGCGGCCGGACCGTCCTGAACCTCTTCTACGAGGCCTCGACGCGCACGCGCTCGACCTTCGAGCTCGCCGCCAAGCGCCTCAGCGCCGACGTCGTGAACTTCGCCGCCAGCGGCTCCAGCGTCGAGAAGGGCGAGTCGCTGAAGGACACCGTCCTCACGCTGTCCGCGCACAAGCCCGACGCGATCGTCATCCGCACGCCGTGGGCCGGCGCCGCCGCGCTGGTCGCCGGCTGGACGCCCGCGGCGATCGTCAACGCCGGCGACGGCAAGCACGAGCACCCGACGCAGGCGCTGCTGGACGTCCACACGCTGCGCCAGCGCCTCGGCGCCCTCGACGGCTGCAACATCTGGATCGTCGGCGACGTCCTGCACTCGCGCGTCGCGCGCTCGAACATCCTCGCCTTCCAGAAGATGGGCGCGAAGGTCACCGTCTGCGGCCCGCCGACGCTGATCCCGCGCGGGATCGAGGCGCTCGGCTGCGACGTGCGCTACACGCTCGACGACCTCGGCCAGGCCGACGTCGTCTACGCGCTGCGGATGCAGCACGAGCGCATGGACCAGGCCTGGGTCCCGTCGCTGCGCGAGTACGCCGCCGTCTACCAGATCAACGGCCGGCGCCTCGGCGCCCAGCAGGTGCTGATGCACCCCGGGCCCGTCAACCGCGGCGTCGAGCTCAGCGGCGAGGTCGTCGACTCGCCGCAGGCGGTCATCACCGCCCAGGTCGAGGCCGGCGTCGTCGTGCGGATGGCCGTGCTCTACGAGGTCCTGGCCGGCGCGCGCGCCGAGACGCCGGTTCCCGAGGCCGGTGGCGTGATGAACGCCCTCGTCGCACGCGCGCCGCGCGCGCCCGCGGCGACCTGCTGATCCGCGGCGCGCACGTGCTCGACCCGCGGGCCGGCATCGACGGCGTGCACGACGTCCTCGTCCGCGACGGCGAGATCGCCGAGATCGGCGAGCCGGCGCTCGAGGCGCCGGCGGACGCGGAGGTCGTCGACGGCGACGGGCAGGCACCTCTTCCCGGCGTTCGTCGACCCGCACGTGCACCTGCGCGTGCCCGGGCCAGGAGCACAAGGAGGACCTCGAGACCGGCACGCGCGCGGCGGCCGCCGGCGGCTACTGCGCCGTGCTGGCGATGCCGAACACCGACCCCGTCGTCGACTCCGCGCCGATCCTGCGCTCGCTGCGCGACGCCGCCGCGCGCGACGCCCGCGTCCCGGTCGGCTTCATGCCGGCGATCACGCGCGGCCTGGACGGCGAGGAGCTGACCGAGATGGCCGAGCTGCGCGAGCTCGGCGCGCTCGGCTTCACCGACGACGGGCGGCCGGTCGTCTCCGCCGGGATGCTGCGCAAGGCGCTGCAGTACCAGCGGCTCGTCGGCGGCGTGCTCGCGCTGCACGAGGAGGACCCGTCGCTGAGCGGCAAGGGCGCGATGCACGAGGGCGCCGTCAGCGCGCTGCTCGGCGTCGCCGGGATCCCGTCGATCTAGCGAGTCGACGATGGTCGCCCGCGACTGCGCGCTCGCCGGCTACGAGGGCGGGCGCGTCCACATCCAGCACCTCTCCGCGCGCGAGTCCGTCGGTCGCGGTCGCCGCCGCCAAGGCAGCGCGGCGTCGAGGTCACCTGCGAGGCCTCGCCGCACCACCTGCTGCTGACCGACGAGGCGGTCCGCAGCGCTCGACACGCGCATGAAGATGAACCCGCCGCTGCGCACCGAGGACGACCGCCAGGCGCTGATCGAGGGCCTGAAGGACGGCACGATCGACTGCATCGCGACCGACCACGCGCCGCACGCGCGCGACGAGAAGGAGGTCCCGTTCGAGCAGGCGCCGATGGGGACGACCGGGCTGGAGACCGCGTTCGCCGCCGTCTACACCGACCTCGTCGTGCCGGGGGTCCTGCCGCTGGCGCTGGTGTCGAGAGGCTGACGGCGGCGGCGCGCTGTTCGGCCTGCGACGTCGCCGCGATCGCGCCGGGCGCGCCGGCCAACCTGACGCTCGTCGACCTCGGAGCGCGAGTGGGTGGTCGGCGAGGACGGCTACGAGTCGCGCTCGGCGAACTGCTGCTTCGACGGGCGCGACGCTGCAGCGGCAGGGTCGCTCTTGACGGTCGCCGCCGGCGCCGTCGCCTTCCGCGAGCGAGGTGCGTGACGCGCATGACGCGCGCTACGTCCTGCTCGAGGACGGCACGCGCTTCGACGGCGAGGCCTGCGGCGCCGACGCGCCACGCCGTCGGCGAGGTCGTCTTCACGACCGGCATGAGCGGCTACCAGGAGTCGATGACCGACCCGTCGTTCGCCGGCCAGCTGATCACGTTCACCTACCCGCACATCGGCAACTACGGCGTCTCCGAGCGGGCGATGGAGTCCGAAGCGGATCCACGCCCGCGCCGCGATCATGCGCGCGGCGGTCAACCGCGAGGACGCGCCGGAGGCCGAGCGCGGCTGGCTGGACTGGCTGGTCGACTGCGGCATCCCGGCGATCACCGGCGTCGACACGCGCGCGCTGGTGCGCCACATCCGCGAGGCCGGCGCGATGCGCGGCGGCGTCTTCCCGGCGGCGATCGCCGGAGGCGCAGGCGCGCGAGCTGATCGCCGCCGAGCCGTCGATGGCCGGCCGCGACCTCGCGCGCGAGGTGACGCCGAAGGAGGCGCACACGCTCGGCTGGGGCGGCGAGGTGAGGATCGCACGCGATCGACACCGGCATCAAGGGCTCGATCGTCCGCCACCTCGTCGCGCGCGGGGCGGAGGTCACGCTGCACCCGTGCACCGTCACGGCCGAGGAGCTGCTCGCGACCGACGCCGACGCGTTCTTCCTGGCCAACGGCCCCGGCGACCCGGCCGCGCTGGGCTACATCGTCGACACCGTCCGCGAGCTCGTCGGCAAGCGGCCGGTCTGGGGCATCTGCCTCGGCCACCAGCTGCTCTGCCAGGCCGTCGGCCTGGAGACCTACAAGCTGCCGTTCGGCCACCGCGGCGCCAACCACCCGGTCAAGGACCTGCGGACCGGCAAGATCGAGATCACCTCGCAGAACCACGGCTTCGCGGTGACCGCGCCCGACGGCGGCGTGCGCATCGAGGCCGACGAGCCGGTGCGCTGGGAGACCGACTTCGGCGAGGCCGCGCTGACCCACGTCAACCTCTACGACCGCACCGTCGAGGGCCTGCAGCTGCTCGACGTCAACAGCGCGACGGTCCAGTACCACCCCGAGGCCGGGCCGGGCCCGCACGACGCCCTCTACCAGTTCGACCGCTTCCTGGAGGCCGTCCGTGCCGCGTAGAGACGACATCCACAGGATCCTGATCCTCGGGCTCCGGCCCGATCGTGATCGGCCAGGCCGCCGAGTTCGACTACTCCGGCGTGCAGGCCTGCAAGGTCCTGCGCGAGGAGGGCTACGAGATCGTCCTCGTCAACTCCAACCCGGCGACGATCATGACCGACCCGGAGTTCGCCGACGCGACCTACGTCGAGCCGCTGCTGCCCGGCCCGGTCGCGCAGGTGATCGAGCGCGAGCGCCCCGACGCGCTGCTGCCGACGCTCGGCGGCCAGACCGCGCTGAACCTCGCCAAGGCGCTGCACGAGGACGGCACGCTGGAGCGCTTCGGCGTCGAGCTGATCGGCGCCAACTACGACGCGATCAACACCGCCGAGGACCGCGACCTGTTCCGCATCGCGATGGAGCGGGCCGGGCTGAAGATGCCGGCGTCGGCGATCGCGCACGACGTCGAGGAGGCGCTCGACCGAGCTGCCGACGGTCGGCCTGCCCTGCGATCATCCGCCCGGCGTTCACGCTCGGCGGCCGCGGCGGCGGCATCGCGCGCACCGAGGAGGAGTTCCGCACGATCGTCGCGCGCGGCCTCGCCGCCTCGCCGATCGGCCAGGTGCTGCTCGACCAGTCGGTGCTCGGCTGGGGCGAGTTCGAGCTCGAGGTCATGCGCGACCACAACGACAACGTCGTGATCGTCTGCTCGATCGAGAACATCGACCCGATGGGCGTGCACACCGGCGACAGCGTCACCGTCGCGCCGCAGCAGACGCTCACCGACGCGCTCTACCAGCAGCTGCGCGACCAGGCGATCACGGTGATCCGCGCGGTCGGCGTCGAGACCGGCGGCTCCAACGTGCAGTTCGCGGTCAACCCGGCGACCGAGGAGATCCTCGTCATCGAGATGAACCCGCGCGTGTCGCGCTCGTCCGCGCTGGCGTCGAAGGCCACCGGCTTCCCGATCGCCAAGATCGCCGCGCGGCTGGCGGTCGGCTACGCGCTGGAGGAGATCGACAACGACATCACGCAGCCTGACGCCGGCGAGGTTCGAGCCGACGATCGACTACGTCGTCGTCAAGTGGCCGCGGTTCGCGTTCGAGAAGTTCCCCGGCGCCAACGCCGAGCTGTCGACGCACATGAAGTCCGTCGGCGAGGCGATGGCGATCGGCCGCACGTTCCAGCAGGCGTTCGTCAAGGCGATGCGCTCGCGCGAGCTCGACGCAGCCGGAGCTCGCGTCGCTCGAGCTGCGGGACCTGCGCGTGCCCGGCGCCGGACCGCTACGACGTGATGCTCGAGGCGTTCCGCAACGGCGCGACGCTCGAAGACATCCACGAGCAGACGAAGATCGACCCGTGGTTCCTGCGCGAGCTGCAGGAGCTTCGCGCTGGCGCCCGAGGCGCCGTTCGCCGGCGAGCGCTCGTTCAAGTCCGTCGACACCTGCGCGGCGGAGTTCGCGGCGACGACGCCGTACTACTACTCCGGCTGGGAGCGCCGCGCGGCGCACGAGGTCGAGCGCGGCGACAACGCGAGCGTCGTGATCCTCGGTGGCGGGCCCAACCGCATCGGCCAGGGCATCGAGTTCGACTACTGCTGCGTGCACGCGGCGATGACCGTGCGCGAGTCCGGCCGCGACGCGGTGATGGTCAACTGCAACCCCGAGACGGTCTCCACGGACTACGACACGTCGGACCGGCTGTACTTCGAGCCGCTGACGCTCGAGGACGTGCTCGCGGTCTGCGAGATCGAGCAGCCCGAGGGCGTCATCGTCCAGTTCGGCGGCCAGACGCCGCTGAAGCTCGCCGCCGGCCTGCAGGCGGCCGGCGTGAAGATGCTCGGCACGAGCGTCGACGCGATCGACCTCGCCGAGGACCGCGGCCGCTTCGGCGACCTGCTGGAGCGCCTCGGCTACAAGGCGCCGCCCTACGCCACCGGGCACTCCAAGGAGGAGGCGCTCGAGCGCGCCGACGACGTCGGCTTCCCGCTGCTGGTGCGCCCGTCCTACGTGCTCGGCGGCCGCGCGATGGAGATCGTCTACTCCCACGAGGGCCTCGCGGACTACCTCGTGCGCGAGGCACGCGAGGGCCAGATCTTCCTCGACCGCTTCCTGGAGAACGCGATCGAGGTCGACGTCGACGCGCTCTGCGACGGCGAGGACGTCTGGGTCGGCGGGATCATGCAGCACGTCGAGGAGGCCGGCATCCACTCCGGCGACAGCGCCTGCGTGCTGCCGCCGCACTCGCTCGGGCAGGAAATGCTCGACGAGATCCGCGCACACACTCGCGGGATCGCGCTCGGGCTCGGCGTCGTCGGGCTGATGAACGTCCAGTACGCGATCCACCAGGGCGAGCTCTACGTCATCGAGGCCAACCCGCGCGCGTCGCGCACGGTGCCGTTCGTCTCCAAGGCGATCGGCGTGCCGCTGGCCAAGATGGCCTGCCGCGTGATGCTCGGCGAGAAGATCGCCGACCTCGGGCTGCCCGACGACCCGCTCGCGCTCGAGCACGTCTGCGTCAAGGAGGCGGTGCTGCCGTTCGATCGCTTCGAGGGCTCCGACGCGCTGCTCGGGCCCGAGATGCGCTCGACGGGCGAGGTGATGGGCGTCGCCCGCGACTTCCCGACGGCGTTCGCGAAGGCCCAGGCCGCCGCCGGCTCGCCGCTGCCGACGGGGGGCACGGCGTTCATCACGGTCACCGACTCCGACAAGCCGAGCGCATACGCGCTCGCCCAGCCGCTGCACGACCTCGGCTTCACGATCGTCGCCACGTCGCGGCACGGCCGCGGCGATCGAGCGGATGGGCATCCCCTGCGAGCGGATCAACAAGATCGGCGAGGGCTCGCCGCACGTCGTCGACCTGATCGAGTCCGGCGAGGTGACGCTGGTCGTCAACACGCCGACCGGGTCGGGCGCGCGCACGGACGGCTGGGAGATCCGCCGGGCGGCGGTCGCGCGCGGGATCCCGTGCCTGACGACGCTCTCCGGCGGGCTGGCGGCCGCGCGCGCGATCGGCGCCGCGCAGCGCGGCGAGCCCGAGGTGCTGTCGCTGCAGGAGCTGCACGCACCGCCGGTGACGACTGCATGACGGGGGCGCCGTTCGGGCGGCGGCGCTGCGTCGTCGCGACCTCGCGCACGGTCGGCGCCTACACGATGCTCGGGCTGGTCGACCGCTCGGGCGTCGAGCCCCAGCCGGGGCAGTTCTACATGCTCGCCGCGGAGAAGGGCTGGGGAGCGGGGGAGGACGAGCGCCCGTTCCTGCCGCGCGCGTTCTCGGCGATGGGCGCCAACGACGGGCAGCTGTGGTTCATGCTCGAGGACGTCGGCCCGGGGACGCACCGCCTGTGCGCGCTGAAGAAGGGCGAGGCTGTCTGGGTGACCGGGCCGCTCGGCCACGGCTTCCGGCCGCCGCCGCCCGGCGCGACGCCGGTGCTCGTCGCGGGCGGGATCGGCTTGCCGCCGATCGTCGCGCTCGCGCGCACGCTGGCGCCCGACACGCCGCTGCTGCTGGGCTTCCGCGACGCCGCGCACGCCGCCATCGCAGAGACGCTGCCGGGCGCGCAGGTCGCCACCGACGACGGCTCCGTCGGTCACCACGGCTACGTCACAGAGCTGATCCCCGCGGACTGCATACGTCGTACGCCTGCGGCCCTCCGGGGCTGCTGGAGGCCATCCGGCGGACGGGGGTGCCCGCACAGCTCGCGCTCGAGTCCGGCATGGCCTGCGGCTTCGGAGCGTGCTTTGGCTGCGTCACGCCGCTGGCGGCCGGCGGCTACTCGCGCGTCTGCGTCGACGGACCGGTCTTCGAGGCCGACGCGCTCGCGGAGGTGCCGGCACATTGACCGTCGACTTCTGCGGCCTGCAGCTCGCGCACCCGGTGATCAACGGCTCGGGCACCTACGACGCGATCGCCGCGCGCGCCGCCTTCGGCGATTACGACTTCCCGTTCAGCGCGTTCGTCTCCAAGACGATCACGCTCGCGCCGCGCGACGGCAATCCGCCGCCGCGGCTGTGGGAGACCGCGGCGGGCATGATCAACTCGATCGGCCTGCCGAACAAGGGGCTCGACGGCTACCTCGCCGAGGACCTGCCCAAGCTCGCGCAGCTGCCCGTGCCGTTGATCACGAACGTCATGGGCTCCAGCGGTGCGGAGCTCGCCGAGCTTGCCGAGGCGTGCGACGCGCGCGCGGAGATCAGCGCGCTCGAGCTCAACGTCTCCTGCCCGAACGTCAAGACGGGGCTCGACATCGGCGCCGACCCGAGGGAGCTCGAGGCGGTCATGCACGCGGTGCGTCCGCGAACACGCAAGCCGCTGATCGTCAAGCTCACGCCGAACACCGCGGACGTCCCGGCCTGCGCCGCGGCGGCCGAGGCGGGCGGCGCGGACGCGGTCTCGCTGATCAACACCCTGCGTGCCATGGCACCGGATTCCTGGCTGGGGGGCGGCACCGGTGGGCTCTCTGGACCGGCGATTCGACACGTCGCCTTGGCCCAAGTCACGGCGGTTGCGCGCCGCGTCAGCATCCCCGTCGTCGGCATGGGCGGTATCCAGACGGCAACGCACGCGCAACAGTTTTTGAACGCCGGTTCAACCCTTGTTGCCGTCGGAACAGAGAGCTTTCGCGACCCTGCCGCAGGGTCCCGAATCGCGGCACATCTCACCGCCTGAAAAGCTCCTGCAAATCGAGGCAAAACGCTCAAGGTCGCTCAAGAAGCATGAAGCTCGAGTCGAGGTCGAGGCGAATTCAGCGATCTTGGCGTGCAAGCACGTTGCTGAGGTGTATATATACGCGCCGTGCAGCCCGTCAGCAATGCCCCGTCCAAGCCGTCGTCGGCACCCGAGCGGTCCCTCGACCAGCGCATGGACGCCCTGCAGCGGGCGAACACGATTCGCACCGAGCGCGCGAAGCTCAAGCGCGACCTCAAAGCAGGGCGCGCTTCAATCCACGATTTGCTGCGAAAGCCGCCCGAGTACCTCGAGACCGCGAAGGTCTTCGACATCCTCTTGGCGGTCCCGAAGTACGGACGCGTGAAGGCCAACAAGGTCCTGCAAACCTGCAGGATCTCGCCGTCGAAGACGATCGGCGGCCTCTCCGAGCGTCAGCGCAACGAGCTCGTCTCGCTGCTGCGTCGCTAGCCGGCTGCCGCGAGGTTCTCGCGGAGGTGCTCGAGCGACAGCGTCCCGGGTATCGGGAGCATCGCGGGCGAGCGCCGCAGCAGCTGCTCCAGCGCCTCGCTCGGTGACGCGTCACCGCGATCCTTGAGCGGGAAGAACGCAACAAAGGTGAGTCCCTCCGCTGCGCAGTAGTCGACGACGTCGTCGCGCCCTCGCCGGACCCCTAGCCGCCCTTCGTCGCGATGAGGGCGTCGACGCCCGCCGCCCCGATCGCGGCCTCGCTCTCGCCGCCGGTGTAGAGGTGGGCGGTGTCGATCATCACGACGCCCGCGTCGACGGCGTCGCGGATGAAGGCGATGTGCTCCGGCGTGTTGCGCAGGCGGTTGGTTCCGAGGCCGATGCGGGGGACGTCCATACGTCCCAGCGTGACACGATGCAGGCATGGCCTACGTGATCGCGGGCAGCTGCGTCAAAGACGATGACTGCATCGACGTCTGCCCGGCAGACTGCATCCATCCCCGACGGGACGAGCCCGGCTTCGACGAGGCCGAGCAGCTCTACATCGACCCCGAAACATGCATCGACTGCGACGCCTGCATCGAGGCGTGCCCGGTCACGGCGATCTTCGGTCCCGACGAGGTGCCCGACAAGTGGGAGCACTCGATCCTGCTCAACGCCGAGTACTTCGCGAAGCAGCCGGCATGAGCGGACCGCGGATCGCCGTCGTCGGCGCCGGCCCGGCCGGCGCCTACGCCGCGCGTGAGCTGCTGCGCTCTGGGCGCAGCATCGAGGTCGACCTCTTCGAGCGCCTGCCGACGCCGTGGGGCCTGCTGCGCGGCGGCGTCGCTCCCGACCACCAGGAGATCAAGGAGCTCGCCGAGCGCTTCGAGGAGGACCTGATCGTCCCGCGCTGCCGTTACTTCGGCAACGTCGAGGTCGGCCGTGACGTCACGCACGAGCAGCTGGTCGAGCGCTACCACGCGGTCGTCTACGCGGTCGGCGCGCAGACGAACAAGTCGCTCGGGATCCCGGGCGAGGACCTGCCGGGCAGCCTCCCGGCCACCGAGCTCGTCGGCTGGTACAACGGCCACCCCGACTACCGCGACCTCGTCCCCGACCTCAGCAGCGAGCGTGCGGTGATCATCGGCAACGGCAACGTCGCCGCCGACGTCGCGCGGATCTTGCTGCGCCCCGTCGACGAGCTCGCGCAGACCGACATCGCCGACCACGCGCTGGACGCGCTGCGCGACAGCGCGATCCGCGAGGTCGTCGTCGTCGGCCGCCGCGGCCCCGCGCAGGTGGCGTTCTCCAGCGCCGAGCTGTACGACCTCGGGCGCATCACCGGCGTCGACGTCGTCGTCGACGAGATCGACCCCGCCACCGACGTGCCGCCGAGCTTCACCGCGCGCAAGAACGTCGAGTACCTGCGCGAGTTCGCCGAGCGCGCGCCCAGCGGCGCCGAGCGGCGGCTCGTCCTGCGCTTCCTGCGCTCGCCCTTGCGCGTGCTCGGCGAGGAGCGCGTCAGCGGCCTCGAGCTCGGCGTCAACGAGCTCTACAGCGACGACGCCGGCCAGCTGCGCGCGCGCTCGACGGATGCCACCGAGACGCTGGACTGCGGCCTCGTGCTGCGCTCGGTCGGCTACCAGGCTGTGCCGATTCCCGGCGTGCCGTTCGACGAGCAGTACTACGTGCTGCCCAACGAGCAGGGCCGCGTGGTTGACGGCATCTACGCCGTCGGCTGGATCAAGCGCGGCCCGACCGGGATCCTCGGCACCAACAAGCGCGACGCGGAGGAGACCGTCATCGCGCTCGTCGACGACCTCGACGCCGGCAAGCTCGCGGACCCGCCGCAGCTCGGTGCCGACCTGGACCTGCCCGACGCGATCGGCTTCGACGCGTGGCAGGCGATCGACCGCGACGAGGTCGCGGCGGGCGAGGCCGGCGGTCGCCCACGGGTGAAGCACTGCACGGTCGACGAGTTGCTTGCCGCAGCGTCTGTGCCATCATCGTGAGTGCATGGGCCGCGAGCTGCACACCTCTCTTCGCACCTCGCACGGGTATGCCTATGTGAGCTGGTCCTGGCGATTTAGCTAGGCGCTCGGTCGAGCAGCACCCTCGCGGTCGAGCGCCGCCCCACGCCCGTAGTGTGTGAATCGCCAGAGAGGACCAGCCGATGATGATCGTGATGAAAGCCGACGCGACGCCCGACCAGGTCGAGGCCGTCGTCGCTCGCATCGAAACCGCCGGGGCACGCGCGCACCGCAGCCGCGGCGACGAAGTGACCGTGATCGGGGCAATCGGGGACCGCGAGCACATCGCGCGCCTCGAGCTCGACGGCGCGCCCGGGGTGGACCGCGTCGTCCCGATCCTCAAGCCCTACAAGCTCGCTTCCAGCCAGATCAAGCACGGCGAGCGCAGCGTCTTCGACATCGGCGGAGCGAAGATCGGCGGCGAGCACTTCGCGCTGATCGCCGGCCCGTGCACCGTCGAGGATCGCGAGCAGCTGCTGACGACGGCGGACGCCGTCAAGGCCGCGGGCGCCGTGATGCTGCGCGGCGGCGCCTACAAGCCGCGCACGAACCCCTACGCCTTCCAGGGGCTCGGCGCCGAGGGCCTGCGCCTGCTGGCCGAGGCGAAGGAGGGCACCGGCCTGCCGATCGTCACCGAGCTGATGGACGTGCGCGATCTCGAGCCGATCCTCGAGGTCGCCGACGTCATCCAGATCGGTGCGCGCAACATGCAGAACTACACGCTGCTGACCGAGCTCGGCCGCGCCGGCCGGCCGGTGCTGCTGAAGCGTGGCCTGTCGGCGACGCTCGAGGAGCTGCTGAACGCCAGCGAGTACATCCTCAAGGAGGGCAACGAGCAGGTGCTGCTGTGCGAGCGCGGCATCCGCACGTTCGAGACCGCCTACCGCTTCACGCTGGACCTGATGGCCATTCCGGTGCTCAAGGAGCTCAGCCATCTTCCGGTTGTGGTCGATCCCTCGCACGCGGCCGGGCGCCGTGACCTCGTCGAGCCGCTGAGCCTCGCCGCCGCCGCGGCTGGCGCCGACGGCGTGATCGTCGAGGTCCACCCGGATCCCGACACGGCGATCTGCGACGGCCCCCAGCAGCTGCGCGCCGACCAGTTCGAGTCCTACGCTCGCAAGGTCGAGCAGGCGGCGGCCGTCGCGGGCAAGAGATGCGGATCGCTGTCGTCGGCGTCGGGCTGATCGGCGGCTCGGTCGCGCTGGCGGCGCGCCATCGCCTTGGCGCGCAGGTCACCGGCGTCGACCCCGCCCTCGATCGCAGCGTCGTCGACGACGCCGGCCTCGGCGATGCGGAGATCGTCGTGGTGGCGACGCCGGTCGACACGCTCGAGCAGGAAGTGCGGCGTGCGCTCGCCGAGACGAGCGCGATCGTCACCGACGTCGGCTCGGTGAAGCGCGCGCTCGTCGAGGCGGTCGACGACGAGCGCTTCATCGGCGGCCACCCACTGGCCGGCGCCGAGACCGGCGGCGTGGGGCAGGCGCGCGAAGACCTCTTCGACGGCGCGACGTGGTACGTGACGCCGACGGCAAAGACGAGCGGGATCGCCTTCGAGAAGCTGCATCGCTTCATCAGCGCGATCGGCGCGCGGCCGGCGGCGATCGACGCGGCAGATCACGACCGCGTGATGGCAGCGATCAGCCACCTGCCGCACGTGCTCGCCAACGTCCTGGTCGAGCAGGCGACGCAGGTGCTGGGCGGCGACGTGCTGCCGCCCGTCGGCCCGAGCTTTCGCGACGCCGCCCGCGTGGCGGGCGCGAGCCCCGAGCTCTGGGGTCAGATCTACGCAGCCAACGCCGACGCGCTCGGGGCCCAGATCGACGCGGTCATCGCGCGCCTGCAGGAGGTGCGCCTCGACGCGGCATGGCAAGCGGAGGTCGCCGCCAAGCGCACGCGGCTGCTGGCCCGGGGAGAGCAGCCCTCGCAGGAGCTGCGCGTCTCGGTCCCCAACCAGCCGGGGGTCGTCGCCGACCTCGCGCTGACGCTGGGCCGCGCGGGCATCAACATCGCCGACATGTCGCTGGCGCCGTCGCCCGACGCCGCGAGCGGTGTCGTGGGATTGTGGGTGCCGGAGTCAGACCTCGACCGTGCGCGCGAGCTGATCGCGCAAAGGGACTCGCAGTCTCGTGAACGTCCGCTTCGATCCCGTGGAGAAGCTCAGGGGCACGATCACGCCACCGCCCGACAAGTCGATCAGCCACCGGGCCGCGCTGTTCGGCGCGATGTCGTCCGAGCCGGTCGCGGTGCAGAACTACCTCGATGCCGCGGACACGAACTCCTCGCTGAAGGCGGTCCGCCAGCTCGGTGCGCTCGTGGAGGAGCGCCCGGACGAGCTGATGATCCGCGGCTGCGGCCTGCGCGACGCCGGCGAGGTCGACCGGCCGATCGACGTCGGCAACGCCGGCACGCTGATGCGCCTGTTGCCCGGCTGGCTGGCCGCTCAGCGGGGACGCTCCTACACGCTCGACGGCGACGAGTCGATTCGCCGCCGGCCGGTCGACCGCATTGCCGCGCCGCTGCGCGAGATGGGCGCGACGATCGAGGCGACCGACGGCCGCCTGCCGCCGTTCACGATCACGGGTGCGCGCCTGCACTCGATCGACTACACGCTGCCCGTCGCAAGCGCCCAGGTCAAGTCCTGCGTGCTGCTTGCCGGGTTGACCGCCGACGGCACCACGATCGTGCGCGAGCCCGTCGCCAGCCGCGACCACACCGAGCGCATGCTGCTGGCCGCCGGCGTGCGCGTGTCGCGCGAGGACGGCGTCATCACGCTCACCAACCACGACGAGCTCTCGCTCGACTGGCTCGTCGTCCCCGGCGACATGAGCTCGGCGGCGTTCATGATCGTCGCCGGGGTGCTCGTGCCCGGCTCGCGCCTGCTGATCTCAGACGTCAACACGAACTGGACGCGCGCCGGCCTGCTGCGGATCCTCGAGCGCATGGGCGGGATCGTCGTCGGCGACGTCGAGCCGCACGGCGCGCCGCTGACCGCGGGCGAGCCGTCCGGCTCGCTCGACGTCGCCCACGGCCCGCTGCAGGGGACGATCGTCGAGGGCGACGAGGTGCCGCTGGCGATCGACGAGCTGCCGCTGGTGGCGCTGCTCGGGGCGTTTGCCGAGGGCGAGACGATCGTGCGCGGGGCGCAGGAGCTCAAGCACAAGGAGTCCGACCGCATCGCCACCGTCGTCGAGGGCCTGCGTGGGCTCGGCGCGGACATCGAGGCGACCGACGACGGCTTCGTCGTGCAGGGCCGCGGCGAGCTGCGCGGCGGCGTGATCCACAGCCACGGCGACCACCGCCTGGCGATGCTCGGCGCGGTCGCCGGCCTGGCGTCGCGCGAGGGCGTCGAGGTCGTCGGCATGGACGCGGCGGCCGTCAGCTATCCGACGTTTGCCGAAGACGTCGCGGAGCTCGTGTGATCGTCGGCGCGGCGCACTGGGGCGATCACGGACTATGGTGCCGCCCGTGATCGTGACGATCGATGGCCCGGCTGGGGCGGGCAAGTCCACCGTCGCCCGTGAGGTCTCCGCTCGGCTCGGCTTCGCCTTTCTCGACACAGGCGCGATGTACCGCGTCAGCGTGTTCGCAGCGCAGGAATTCGGTGTCCCGCCATATGAGGCGTTGCGTAGGCATCGGGTCGATCTTGGGCACCGCATCCTGCTAGACGATCGCGACGTGACCGACGCGATTCGTACGACCGAGATCTCGCGCTTGACCCACGAGGCCGCGACGGACCCCCGGCTACGAGAGTCCGTCAACGAGCGACTCCGCGAGACCATCGCCCACGGCAACTGGGTGGCCGAAGGACGCGACATGGGGACGGTCGTCATCCCGCACGCCGAGCTCAAGATCTTCCTCACTGCCAGCGACGAGGAGCGCGCGCGGCGGCGGGCGCTGGAGAGCGGTGAGTCTGTCGAGCATGTCCTCGAGAGCATTCGCGTCCGCGACGAAGCCGACACGACGCGCGAACACGCACCGCTCGCGGCCGCCGATGATGCCGTTGTGATCGATTCGAGCGGCCAGAGCTTCGAAGCGGTCGTTGACCAGATTGTCGCGCTCGTGCCGAGCGAACTGCGGGCCAACCCGCGCTTGTTTTCTACGGCTGCTGCTGATGTTGCTCCGCCGTCGCAAGCTCGGCGGCGAGTTTCTCGGCGCGCGCATTGATGTCGCTCGGCCCGATCGGGCCGACGAAGCGGACGAGGCCCGCAATGGTGACGCCGCCGAGCACGGCAGCGCCCATCGGGATCACCCAGAGATTCACATCGTGCGAGAACGTCGCGACCACATGGGCGCACACTGTCGCGACCACGATCGCGCAGGCAACGATCCCGGTGACCGCGTATTGGCGCTTGGCGCGCTCCTGACGCAGCGCTCGATCGAGCAGCGGGGTCTCAACCCCGTCCTGTCCGGCAGGCAACTCTGTCCGGCGGTGCGGGAACAGGCGCGTGAGTGATGAGACAACCCAGGCAACTGAGAGCGCCAGGGCGATGATCAGCAGCTTTCCGGCGACCGAATTTGGAACGGCATCGCCGACGCGGTCGACGAGCTTTGGATTGCTCGCAAACTCCATGATCTGCGCGAGCGTGAGGCCAAGGAGAGTCGCGGCGAGGACGAAGTATCCGAGCATCAGCACGTTGTCGGTGACGTGAGCGGTCTGGTCCACCTTGGTTTTGAGGTCGCGGTGCCCTTCATGAACCTGCTTGAGGGTCGAGAAGAACCCGAGGCTCGAGCGGCCGCCGGTGGGTGGCGGATCTGGTCGCGATGTGATCGGCACGGGGTCGAAGACGCGGAGAAACTGCACTGCGGCGATCTCGTCGCCTGGTCTCAGCAGGACCTCGCTCGACCCGACGTTCGCGACGTAGAAATGGAGCCTGCCCTCAAAGCCGGGGTCGATCAGCAGACCGGTGAGCAGCAAGACGCCGCGGTGAGCGTGCCGCGTCTTGATGGTCACGTTGCCAGCGAGATCCGCGGGCATGCTAAAAAGCTCCTCGCTGGTGAACTCGGCCGTGTCTCCAGGCTCGAGATACATGACGCCGCCGGGACGCTCGATCTGTTTCTCCTCGCGGAACACACGCCCGTCTTGCCCGACCCGGACGTCGTACGCGGCGGGGCGCAGGCTGTCGGGGTGGGGCTAGTCGATCAGCGCCTCGTCGTCAGCGCGGCGCTTGATCTCGGACTTGGAGAGGACACCGCCGAAGTGCGGCTCAGGTGCGGGCGCGGTGGACATGCTCAACGACCTCCTGGACACCGTGTTCGGTTCGTACGTCGATCTCTGCCGTGTTGATCCGCACGATCGGGCTCTGATGCCAACGACCGACGAAGTCGTCGTAGCGGAGCGCGAGATCCTCCAACCGCTCGGGAGTGAGGAGCTCCTCGCCGCGCCACTGCCGCTCCGCGACCCTCCGGGCCAGCTCGGCCGCCGGCGCATGGAGGTAGACCAGCACGTCGACGGGCACTCGCGGCAGCAACTCGCCCAGTTGCGTCAGGAGGCGGTACTCGTCCTCGGTGAGCGCGCCACGTGCGTGGCAATCACTGGCAAAGACCCAGAGGTGCTCGTCGATCGGACGTTCGAGCACCGCCCCTTCGGCGGTATCGACCGCGGCTGATGCCGTGAACGCGTCGACCAAGAACCACAGCTCCGCATGCATGGACCACCGCGCTGGCTCATCGCCTGACGGCACGAACCAGGGGTTGGCGGCCGGACGTTCTGGGAGGCTCGGGACGCCTAGAGCACGCGCCAACGGCTCGAGCAGGCTAGTTTTGCCGGTCGCGATGTTGCCTGCCACCGCAACCACCGGGTTCTGGACGCCCACCAACGCACTGTTCGCCCGCGCGAACAGGTTTCCTGGGTCGTCCAGGCCATGAAAGTCGCGATCGTCGGCTACCCCAACGTCGGCAAGTCCTCGCTGGTCAACCGCCTGACGCAGACGCGCGAGGCGGTCGTGCACGAGCGCCCCGGCATCACGCGCGACCGCAACGAGATCGCGTGCGAGTGGAACGGGCGGCGCTTCACGCTGATCGACACCGGCGGCATCGACCTCACCGACCCCGACCCGATCTCCGGCTCGATCCGCGAGCAGGCGCAGGCCGCCCTGAACGACGCCTCGGTCGCGGTGCTTATCGTCGACGCGCGCGCCGGCGTGCGTCCCGGCGACATGGACATGGCCGACCTGCTGCGCCGCTGGAAGGGCGGCACCGTGCTGCTGGCCGCCAACAAGATCGACAACCCCGGCGACGAGCCGCTGGCCGCGGAGTTCCATGCGCTCGGGCTCGGCGAGCCGCTGCCGGTGTCCGCTGCGCAGGGCCTGGGCAGCGGCGACCTGCTCGACAGCATCGTCGCCGCGCTGCCCGAGGGCGACGACGAGGAGATCGAGGACGTCGTCAAGCTCGCGGTGATCGGGCGCCCCAACGTCGGCAAGTCCTCGCTCGTCAACGCCTGGCTCGGCGCCGAGCGCGTGATCGTCTCGGAGGTCGCGGGCACGACGCGCGACGCGATCGACCTGCCGCTCGAGGTCGACGGCCGCCCCGTCGTGGTCGTCGACACCGCCGGCATGCGCCGTCAGGCCAAGGTCACCGAGTCGGTCGAGTACTACACCACGCTGCGCTCGCAACGGGCCGTCGAGCGCGCCGACGTCGCGATCGTCGTCTGCGACGCCGCCGACGGCGTCACCTCACAGGACCTGCGCGTCGCCGAGCTGGCGATGAAGGAGGGCTGCGCGACGCTGCTCGTGCTCAACAAGTGGGACGAGCACGGCATGGAGGAGCACGACCTCAAGCACGAGCGCGCGCGGGTGCAGCAGAAGCTGCGCCTGCGGCCGAAGGTGCTGACGGTCTCGGCGAAGCACGGGCGCAACGTCGAGCGCGTGCTGACCGAGGCGCTCGTGCTCGCCGACCGCGCCCGCACGCGCATCCCGACGCCCGAGCTGAACCGCTTCATCACCGAAACGGTGCAGATTCGCCAGCCGCCCGCCAAGCAGGGCCACCGCCTGAAGCTGATGTACATGACGCAGTACGAGGTCGCACCCCCGCGCTTCTCGATCAAGGTCAACTCGCGCAACCGCGTAACGCGCGATTACGCCTACTTCGTGGAGAACCGCCTGCGGGCCAGATACGCGATGGACGGCGTGCCGCTGATCCTGGACTTCAATGAGTAACCTTCCGCGCTGCTCATGAGCCAATACGCAGACAACGAGTACCTCTTCACCTCGGAATCGGTCACGGAGGGGCACCCCGACAAGGTCTCCGACCAGATCTCCGACGGCGTCCTCGACGCCGTTCTCAAGGACGACCCGTACGGCCGCGTTGCCTGCGAGACGCTCGTCAACACGGGCCTGGTCGTCGTCTCCGGTGAGATCTCCACGGACACCTACGTCGACATCCAGGAAGTCGCGCGCGAGACGATCCGCGGCATCGGCTACACCGACGCCGACCTCGGCTTCAGCGCCGACAGCTGCGCGGTCCTCAACGCGATCGACAAGCAGTCGCCGGACATCGCGCAGGGTGTCGACAAGGCCTACGAGGCCCGCACCGACCCGGCCGACGACGACGAGCTCGACGTCGCCGGCGCCGGCGACCAGGGGATGATGTTCGGCTACGCGTCCAACGAGACCGAGTCGTTCATGCCGCTGCCGATCTCGCTGGCCCACCGCCTCGCCGAGCGCCTCACCGCGGTGCGCAAGGACGGCACGCTCGGCTACCTGCGTCCCGACGGCAAGACCCAGGTCTCCGTCCGCTACCGCGACGGCCGCCCGGTCGCCGTCGAGAAGCTGCTGATCTCCTCACAGCATGCAGAGGGCGCGGAGAAGTCGATCAAGGACGACCTCTGGGAGCACGTCGTGCTGCCGATCCTGTCCAAGGACCTCTACGACGAGAACACCCTGCGCAAGGGCTTCCTCGTCAACCCGACGGGCCGCTTCGTCATCGGCGGGCCGGTCGGCGACTGCGGCCTGACGGGTCGCAAGATCATCGTCGACACCTACGGCGGCATGGGCCGTCACGGCGGTGGCGCGTTCTCGGGCAAGGATCCGTCGAAGGTCGACCGCTCCGGCGCCTACGCCGCCCGCTGGGTGGCTAAGAACGTCGTCGCCGCGGGCCTGGCTGACCGCGCCGAGGTGCAGGTCGCCTACGCGATCGGCGTGGCGCACCCCGTCAGCGTGTCGATCGACACGTTCGGCACGGAGAAGGTCGGCCGCGGCAAGATCGCCGAGCTCGTCGACCAGCACTTCGACCTGCGTCCGGGCTCGTTCCGCGAGGAGCTCAAGCTCCACCGCCCGATCTACCAGAAGACCGCCGCCTACGGCCACTTCGGCCGCGACGACCACGATTTCACGTGGGAGCGCACCGACAAGGCCGACGCCCTGAAGGCAGCCGCCGGCCTGTAGCCCACCCGGGCGCCGCTACCCGCGGCGCCCGAGCTTGCGGCCGCGTGGCGGCTGGTGGATTGGCATCGTGAGGCGCTTGTTCGGGCCGTGTGGTTGGGCGCTTCGCGAGGAACGGCCGCTTTGAGGGGGAAGGGTGTCGCGCGCGGTGCGGGTGCGGGTGCGAAGCCAGGGGTGGCAGCCCTCAGTCACCGATATCGACACTGAGCGCTGCCACCCCGGTTCGGCGCGGAGACCAACCACGGCTCCGCGGCCGAGCAGTGTCGGCCCTCGCTGCACGCCGCCCTCTCTCTGCCCTGTTGCGCGCGCAGCGAGCCAACCCCACGGCCCGAACAAGCGCCCCACGATGCCACTCCACCAGCGCTCGTCAATCAAACACGGGCCGCTACCCGCGGCGCCCGAGCTTGCCCGGCCTGCGGTGCACGACGTTGCCGCGGGCCGAGACGACCGTGAGCTTCAGCGTCTGGCGGCTCGTGATCGGGCCGGGGCGCCGCGCGCGGTAGGCCAGCACGATGTCGCGCGTCGTCAGGTCGAGCGGCAGGATCAGCGTGAGCTTGCCGCGCTCGCGCGTCTTCAGGCCGGTCTTCAGCAGCTGGCGCAGCTTGCCGCCGCGGCGGTGGTAGACGTCGATGCGCGCGCCCTGGATGCCCTTGCCCTTGCGGTCGACGAGGCGGCCACGCAGCACCACGCGCTTGCCGTAGCGGCTGCGCAGCTTCGTGCGGTCGTTGACGTCGAACCAGGCGCGCAGCTTGCCCTTCACGTCGGCGCCGATGCCGTTGTTGACGTTCTTGACCTCGACCTTGCGCGACGGCACGACGACGGTGCGGTTGCCGGCGGCGTCCTCGATCACCACGTCGACGGTGTGGGTGCCGTTGGGCATCGCCGACGTGTCGACGGCCGTCGAGAGGCCGTTCAGCACCAGCGGGCACGGCGTGGCAGCGACGAACTGGTAGTCGTCGCTGTCGCCCGGGCCGGCGTCGGCGCAGGTGTCGCCGGCAACCGGCGTCGCCGAGAACGGCTGGCCGTCGACGTTGACGAGGATGCGATAGAGCCCGCCGCCCTGGTCGGCCGCGGCAAACGTCGCGCCCTGGCTGACCACGTACGGCGGGATGACGTCACGCAGCCCGACGATCACCTGCGGGACGTCCACGCGCAGCGGCGTGCCGTTGGAGGTGCAGGTGTCCGGGAAGGACTCGAAGCAGCCGGCGCGGAAGCGCACGACGCTTGCCTCGAGGTTGGGGATCTCGAGCTTGCCGTCGAGGTCGGCGTTGCATTTGGCGGCGCCGGGGTCGCAGGAGTCCAGGACCTTGTCGTCGGCGTTGAGGAAGTAGGCGAGGCCGTGCGCACCGGGCAGGCCGACGGTCTTGCGGGTGAGCGTCAGGCTCTGGATGCGCGTGTTGGCGGGCGCGACGAAGCGCTGCTCGGCGCCGATGCCGCCCTTCCATGGTCCGATCCCGGTCAGGCCGACCGCAAGCGGGCCGTTGGTGGCGCAGTCGTTGGTCGCGAACGCGTCGCTCTCGCGGTTGGCGGTCCAGCCGGCCGCGGGCGCAGCCGTGCCGGTCGGGCCTTTGCAGGCGTAGACGGAGTAGCTGCCGGCGGCGGACGCCGTCGCCGGCAGCGCGAGCGCGGCTACCGCGACGAGCCCGCCCAGGGCAGGGCGAAGCAGATGCATGGTGGGGGCCTCTCAGGGGGGTGGGAGCGCCCGGGTGTTCTACAACGAACGGCCGGATCCTGCGCGCTGTGCACGATCGACTGCAGCGACGACCTCGGCCGGGCTGCCGACGCCGTCGAAGACGAAGTCGGAGTCGTCGGTGCCCGCGGTGTCGAAGTCGACCGTGCCGACCCGCAGGACGCGCTCGAAGAACGACTGGCTCGTGTTGACGTTCTGCACGCGCTCCAGCAGCGTCTGCTGGACGGACTTGGAGAACAGGCCGCGGCGGATGTGCAGGCGCTCGTTGGTGATGATGAAGGTCGTGCCGATGCGCTTGAGCAGGCCGATCAGCACCGCCAGCCCGAAGAGCACGGCGGCGATCGCGATGCCCAGGCCCATCGAGCTGGCGACCCAGCCGATAGCGCCGCCGATGAGCGCGACCACCAGCCCCTTGGCGTAGAAGTCGAGGATCGAGCGCCAGCTCGGGTGCCCCTCGTAGATGATCGTCTCGCCCTCGTGCAGGTCCATCGTCGGCGAAGCCTATCCTCGCGTGCGTGTCTGTTGTGCGCGTCGAGCCGCTGACGACGGCCCGTGCGCTCAGGGGACCGTTCGATTACGCGCAGCCCGACCCGCCCGTGGACGTCGGCGCGCGCCTGGTCGTGCCGTTCGGCCACCAGAAGGTCGAGGCGATCGTGACGGCGGTCGCGGAGTCGTCGGAGTACGAGCTGGCCGCGCCGCTGAAGGTGATCGACCCGCCGCTGCCCGCCGAGCTCGTGCGCGTGGCGTTCCAGATCGCCGAGGAGTACGTCTCGACGCCCGCACGCGCGCTGTCGCTGATGCTGCCGCCGCGCGGGATGAAGCCGAAGACAGCGCTGTACGCGCTGGCGCTCGGCGAGCAGGACACGCCGCTGCTGGCCTCGCTGCCGCGCTTCTGCGGGCCTGACACGGCGAAGCTGCGGCGCCTGGAGAAACGCGGACTGGTCCGGATCGAGCGGCGCATCGTCCGCCGCGCACCGCTGCACCTCGAGGTCGGCGCGGTCCGCGAGCCGCCGCCGCTGACGCCCGACCAGGAAGCCGCGCTGGAGCAGCTGCACGGCCGCGTGCTGCTGCACGGCGTCACCGGCTCGGGCAAGACCGAGGTCTACATCCGTGCCGCCGAGCGCGTGCTGGCAGAAGGGCGCTCGGTGATCGTGCTCGTCCCCGAGATCGGGCTGACGCCGCAGATCGTCTCGCGCTTCGTCGCGCGCTTCGGCGACACCGTCGCGGTGCTGCATTCGCGCTTGTCGGCGGGCGAGCGCCACGACGAGTGGCTGCGCCTGCGCACCGGCGAAGCGCGGATCTGCGTCGGCCCGCGCAGCGCCGTGTTCGCGCCGCTCGAAGACGTCGGCCTGATCGTCGTCGACGAGGAGCACGACCCCTCCTACAAGCACGAGGGCGACCCGCGCTACGACGCCCGCCGTGTCGCCGAGATGCGCTGCGACCGCCTGATCTTCGGCAGCGCGACGCCGCGTCCCGAGAGCGTCCATGCGCTGCGCCGCGTGCGCCTGCCGGCGCGTGTCGACGGCGCGCCGATGCCGGCGGTGCGGCTGATCGACATGCGCACGACGCACTCGCTGCTGCACCCCGACACGCTCGACGCGCTGGCGACCGCGCGCAAGGCGATCGTGCTGCTCAACCGGCGCGGCTGGTCGAACTTCCTTGCCTGCCACGACTGCGGTCGCGCGTGGGAATGCCCGCAGTGCGACGTGACGCTTGTGCTGCACCAGGCCGAGGGCGCGATCGCCTGCCACCACTGCGGCCACCGCGAGCCGATCCCCTCGCGCTGCCCGCAGTGCGGGTCGATCTCGATCGGCCGCCACGGCGCCGGCACGGAGCGGCTCGCCGCGTCGCTGCCGGGCCTGCCGGTCTTCCGGCTGGATGCCGACATCCGCCAGGCCGCGCGCGTGCTGGCGGCGTTCGGCGCGGCCGAGCGCGGCGTGCTCGTCGGGACGCAGATGGTCGCCAAGGGCCACGACTTCCCGGACGTCGGCCTCGCCGTCGTCGTCGACGCCGACGGCACGCTGCGCTTCCCGGACTTCCGCGCCGAGGAGCGCACCTTCGCGCTCGTCACGCAGCTGGCCGGGCGCGCCGGCCGCGGCGTGCGCGGTGAGGTGCTCGTGCAGACGCTGGCGCCCGAGGCCGACGCGATCCGCTTCGCCGCGCAGCACGACAGCGACGGCTTCCTCGCCGGCGAGCTCGCGCGGCGCGAGGCGCTGATGTACCCGCCGTTCTCGACGCTGATCCGAATCGTCTGCGCCGCCGAGCAGCCGGGCGCGGCGCTGGAGCTGGCCGCAGCGATGCAGGAGCGCCTGCCGCAGGCGCTCGGTCCGGCGCCGCTGTTCAAGCTGCGCGGCAAGGAGCGCGCGCAGCTCGTGATCAAGGCTGCAGACCGCAGCCGCGCCGTCGCGGAGGTCCGTGACGCGCTGCTGCAGGCCCGCGGCGTCAGCGTGAGCGTGGACGTCGACCCGCAGTAATCTGGGACGCGATGGCCGAGACCGACATCGAGCACGTCGAGAGCGAGGAAGAACCGCCGCAGCTTGACCCCGAGATCGCCGCGCGGCGCCGCGCGGCGCTTGCCCAGGTGCGCCAGTTCGGCGATCCGGTGCTGAAAGCCAAGGCCCGCCCGGTCGAGACCTTCGACGACGAGCTGCGCGCCGAAGTCGCCGGCATGGGGATGCTGATGGACGAGGCGCTCGGCATCGGCCTGGCCGCGACGCAGGTCGGCAAGCTCAAGCGCCTGCTCGTGTACCGCATGGCCTCCGAGGCGCCGCTCTGCGCGCTGATCAACCCCGAGGTCACATGGACTTCGAAGGAGCAGGAGATCCTCGAGGAGGGCTGTCTCTCGCTGCAGGGTGTTGCGCTCGACATCGAGCGGCCGATCTACGCCACGATCACCGCGCAGGACGAGTTCGGCGAGCACCTCTCCATCGAGGCAGCGGGCCTGGAGGCACGCGTGCTGCAGCACGAGATCGACCACCTCGACGGCGTGCTGATCCTCGACCGTGCACCGCGCGCCCAGCGCAAGGAAGCGATGAGGGTCCTCCGCGAGTCGTTGGCCGAGTGAGGACGGTCTATCTCGGCACGAGCTGGTTCGCGGCCGAGGTGCTGCGCGACCTGGCCGGCTCGCCGCACCGCCCGGCACTCGTCGTCACGCGCCCCGACCGGCCCGCCGGGCGCGGGCGCAAGCTCACACCGCCGCCGGTGGCCGACGCGGCGCGCGAGCTGGGCCTCGAGGTCGTCCAGCCCGCTGACGTCAACGCCGAGGACGCGCGCGCGACGATCTCGGCGGCCGCGCCCGAGAAGGTGCTCGTCTGCGCGTTCGGCGCGCTGATCAAGCAGGAGCTGCTGGACGAGCACGAGATGCTCAACGTCCACCCGTCGCTGCTGCCGCGCTGGCGCGGCGCCGCACCGATCGAGCGCGCGATCATGGCCGGCGACGCCGAGACCGGCGTGTCGATCATGCGCGTCACCGCCGGCTGGGACTCGGGGCCCGTCTGCCTGGCTGAGGCCGAGGTGATCGCGCCCGACGACACCTACGGCACGCTTGCGCCACGGCTGCACGCGCTCGGCGCGCGCCTGCTTGTGCAGGCGCTCGACGAGTCGCCGCCGTTTGCCGAGCAGGACGAGGCGCTCGTCACCTACGCCGACAAGATCACGGCCGAGGACCGCACGCTCGACCCATCCGCGCCCGCGATCGAGCAGGAGCGCGTCGTCCGCGCCCTGTCGCCGCACATCGGCGCACGCCTGCCGCTGCCCGGCGGCGCGTTCCTCGGCGTGCTCGAGGCGCGCGCCGAGGGCGACGAGCTGCAGCTGATCACCGTCCAGCCACCCGGCGGGCGGCCGATGCCCTACGCCGACTACCTGCGCGGCCACAGCCCGTGAGCGACGCGCGGCGCGCGGCCCACCGCACGATCGTGCGCGCCCTGCAGGACGGCGCCTACGTCGACCGTGCGCTGCGCGCCGAGGCCGAGGGCCTGGACGCGCGCGACCACGGGCTGGCCAAGCAGCTTGCGTTCGGCGCGACGCAGCGGCGCGGCACGCTCGACTGGATCATCGCCAGCCGCGCGCGGGGCAGCCTGGAGCCACGCGTCCGGGCCGCCCTGCACCTCGGGCTCTACGAGCTGCTGTTCCTCAGCACGGCCGACCACGCCGCGGTCTCCGAGGCCGTCGAGCTGGCCAAGCCCAGCCCCGGGCACAAGCTCGTCAACGCCGTCCTGCGCCGCGTCCAGCGCGACCGCATCGAGCTGCCCGGCGACGACACCCCCGAAGGGGCGGCGATCCGCCACTCGCACCCGCAGTGGCTGGTCGACATGTGGTGGCAGGAGCTCGGCGCGGAGGAGACGCGCGCGCTGCTTGTCGCCAACAACGAGCCCGCCGAGCTGGTCGTGCGCCGCAACTTGGAGGCCGTCAGCGTCGAGACCGTCGACGAGGCGGCGTTCGCGGCGGGGGAGATCACGCCGATGTCGCGCGCCGCCCAGCTCGTCGCGCCGCGCCTGGACCCGCGGCCCGGCGAGCGCGTCCTGGACCTCTGCGCCGCGCCCGGCGGCAAGACCGCGCACATCGCGGCGCTGATGGAAGACCGCGGGGAGGTCGTCGCGGTCGAGCGCCACGCCGCCCGCGCCAGCGAGATGGGCGTCAGCTTGCAGCGTCAAGGCGTCTCGTGCGTGAAGGTGGTGGTGGCCGACGGCAAGGACTTCTCCGACCCCGACGGCTTCGATCGCGTGCTGGTCGACGCGCCCTGCAGCGGCCTCGGCACGCTGCGCAGCCACCCCGACCTCAGATGGCAGATGACAGCGGAAAAGATCCCTGGGCTGGTGAAGGAGCAGGACGCACTGCTTGACGCGGCAAGCGCGCGCGCTGAAGCCCGGCGGGACGCTCGTGTACGCCACGTGCACGATCTCCCAGCGCGAGGAGCGGCTGGCCGATTCCGACGCGATTCGCACGCTTCCTCACCGTGACAGCACCGACGGCTTCTATATTGCGCGCGCATGCCCTCGGAGGTGAACCTCGGTTTGGAGTGCCCGTCGTGCCACGAGCCGTGGCTGCGACCGACCACCCTCCCGGGCCGTTACCGCTGCGTCTACTGCCTGCACCGCTTCGAGCTGCGCTCGGTCTGCCCCAACTGCGGCGAGCACTCGACGATCGTGCGGATGTCCTCGACGGCGATCGTCGAGTGCAACCACTGCAGAGCTCGATGCTGGTCGAGGTATGAGCAAGCAGATCGCCCCCTCGATCCTCGCCGCCGACTTCGCGCGGCTGGGGGAGCAGGTCGACGAGGTCGTCGCCGCCGGCGCGAGCGTGATCCACGTCGACGTGATGGACGGCCACTTCGTCCCGCCGCTTTCGATGGGCGCGCAGGTCGTCAGCGCGCTGCGCGAGCGCGACGTGCACCTCGACGTGCACCTGATGATCGAGCGGCCCGAGCGCCAGCTGGCGGACTTCGTCAAGGCCGGCGCCAACACGATCACCGTCCACGCCGAGGCGACGCCGCACCTCGACTACGCCGTCAACCAGATCCGCGACGCGGGCTGCAAGGCCGGCATCGCCGTCTGCCCGTCGACCCCCTGGTGGCCGCAGCTCGACGTCGACCTCGCGCTGTGCATGACCGTCAACCCCGGCTGGGGTGGCCAGCGCTTCATCGCGTCCTCGCCGGCGAAGATCGCGGGCATGCGCGCCCAGCTCGGCGACGCCGTGATCATCGAGGTCGACGGCGGCATCGACGCCCAGACGGCGCCGCTCGCCGCCGACGCCGGCGCCACGCTGTTCGTCGCCGGCTCGGCGATCTTCAGCAGCTCCGATCCGGCCGCGGCGTACGCGGAGATCGCCGCGGCGGCGGGGTGCGGCTAACCCCATTGCAGGTGCAATCGCTTTGGCCGACGATCTCCTTTGAATGGCCACGACTGTGCTCATCGTCGACGACCATCCGACGCTTTCGCGCGACCGCGCGCATGCTGCTGGAGAGCCGAGGGCTATCGACGTGGTCGGCGAGGCACAGGACGGCAGCAGCGCGCTGCAGGCCGCCGGTCGCCTGCGTCCCGAGCTCGTGCTGCTGGACGTCAACCTGCCCGACCTGGACGGCTTCCAGGTCGCCGCGCATCACGCTGCGCGGGGGTCCCCCGACGTCGTGCTGATCTCCAGCCGCGACGCATCGCGACTTCGGCGACTGCATCGTGGACGCAGCGGCGCCCGCGGCTTCATCGCCAAGGGCGAGCTGTCGGGCGCCTCGCTCGCGGAGGTGCTGACGACGGTGGGGTGCTCGCGCTGATCGCGATCACGGCCGCGCTGCTCGTCGCGGCGCAGCACGATCGCGATCGCGCGTTGACGGCTGGGGGGACGACCAGGCGCTGAGCGCCTTCATCTTCGCGGGCGGCACCCTCAGCTGGGTCGGCGTCGGCGTGTACGCCTGGGCGCGGCGCCCGCAGAACCGCTTCGGCAAGCTGATGGTCGTCGTCGGCTTCGTCTTCTGGCTCGGCTCGATCACGATGATCGACGAGCCGCTGCCGTTCACGATCGGCCTGCTCACCGGCGGCTCTACATCGGCACCGTCGCGCACATGCTGCTGGCGTTCCCGTCGGGCCGCCTGGAGCCGCGCGACGCGCCGGCTTGTCGTCGCGGCCTACATCGACGTGCTGACGTTCGCCAGCGTCTCCGTCACTGCTGATCGGCGGCGACGCTGGACTTCACCGGCGACGAGCCACGCAACCTGCTCGAGGTCGCCGACAACGAGTCGCTCGGCAAGGCGCTGTACTTCATCGTCGAGGCGTTCGCGCTCGGCGCTGTCGCTGTGGCTGATCGTCGCGAGCTGCTCGAACCGCATGCGCGTCGCCACGCCGGCCCAGCGCCGTGCGCTGGCGCCGATGCTGCTGGTCGGGCATGATCTTCGTCGACGCGCTCGCGCTGGCGCTGGCGATGGACATGGTCGGCCTGCCCGACGGCAGCGTCGAGCTGCCGAGCATCGTCGGCATCTGTCGTCTTCGCCGCGCTGCCGTTCGCGTTCGTGCTCGGGCTCGTGCGCACGCGCTACTCCGCGCCGGCGCCGTCGGCGAGCTCGTCGAGCGGCTCAACGCGGGCGACCGCCGGCGATCGCTGCGCGACGCGCTCGCCGACGCGCTCGGCGACGCCGACTGCAGCTGCGTCTACTGGTGCGCGCGACCGGAGCGCTACGTCGACGCGAACGGCACCGCCGTCGACCTGCCGACGCACGATCGCCGGCCGCGCGGTCACCGAGGTCGAGCGCGACGGCCGGCGCCGATCGGCGCGATCGTCCACGACGCCGCGCTGCTGCGACGAGCCGGGCCTCGTGCGGGCCGCCGGCGCCGCCGCGGCGCTTGCCGCTCGAGAACGAGCGCCTCGAGGCCGAGCTGCGCGCGCGTGTCGCAGGAGCTGCAGCGTCTCGCGCGCGAAGGTCATCGAGGTCGGCATGGCCGAGCGCCGGCGCGCTGGAGCGCAACCTCCACGACGGCGCCCAGCAGCGGCTCGTCGCGCTCGTCGCTGCAGCTCGGCGCTGGCCCGCGCAAGCTGCGCGACGACCCCGACCGGCGCCGAGGCGATCCTCGACGGCGCGCGCGAGGAGCTGGCCTCGCGCTGGAGGAGCTGCGCGAGCTGGCGCGCGGCATCCATCCGGCGATCCTGACCGACCGCGGGCTCGGCGCCGGCGCTCGAGGCGCTGGCCGGCGGGCGCCGGTGCCGGTGAGATCGACGAGCTGCCCGACGATCCGGCTGCCGACCGCCGGTGGAGGCCGTCGCGTACTTCGTCGTCGCGCGAGTCGCTGACCAACGTCGCCAAGTACGCGCGCAGCGCCGAGTACGCGAGCGTCCGCGTCGTCGCGAGCAATGGCTACGCAGTGGTCGAGGTCAGGACGACGGCATCGGCGGCGCCGACTCCGACGGCCGGCTCCGGCCTGCGCGGCCTGGCCGACCGCCTCGCCGCCGCTCGACGGCCGGCTGCGAGGTCCACTCCCCGCCCGGCGTCGGGCACGACGATCCGGGCGAGGATCCCGTGCGCGTAGTCCTGGCCGATGACAGCGTGCTGCTGCGCGAGGGCCTCGCGCGCGCTGCTCGAGGAGGCGGGACTCGAGGTCGTCGCCCAGGCCGGCGACGCCGAGGACCTGCTGCGCAAGGTCGGCGCGCACAAGCCCGACGTCGCGATCGTCGACGTGCGGATGCCGCCGACCCACACCGACGAGGGCCTGCGGGCCGCGCTGGAGATCCGCGAGCGCAGCCCGAGCGCGGCGTGCTCGTGCTCAGCGCGTACGTCGAGGAGGCCTACGCGCTGGAGCTGCTCGCCGACGACGCCGCGCGGCATCGGCTACCTGCTCAAGGACCGCGTCAGCGACCTCGACCGCTTCATCGAGGCGGTGCGCCGCGTGGCGCGACGGCGGCAGCGCGCTCGACCCCGAGGTCGTCTCGCGGCTGCTCGGCCGCCGCCGCGCGCGAGGACCCGCTCGAGGCGCTGACGCCGCGCGAGCGCGAGGTGCTCGGGCTGATGGCCGAGGGCCGCTCGAACCACGCGATCGCCGAGGCGCTGGTCGTCACCGAGCGCGCGGTCGAGAAGCACGTCACGTCGATCTTCACCAAGCTCGGGCTGCCGCCGGCGGTCGAAGACCACCGCCGCGTGCTGGCGGTGCTGCACCTGCGCTGCCCGTGCGCTAGGGGCAGCGATACCGTGCCTGCATGCCCTCGGATCAGCAGCGACCGATCGTCCGACTGCGCCGGTTACGGCGAGGGCGAGGCCGCCGTGCACGCGCTCGACGGCGTCTCGATCGCGTTTCCGGCCGAGGGCGTTCACCGCGATCATGGGCCCGTCGGGCTCGGGCAAGTCGACGCTCATGCACATCCTCGCCGGCCTCGACCGGCCGACTCGGGCACGCGTCACGTCTCGACGGCGTCGAGCTCACGACGCTCGACGACAAGCGCCTCACCGAGCTGCGCCGCGACAGCGTCGGCTTCATCTTCCAGTCCTTCAACCTGCTGCCGGTGCTCGACGCGCGAGGAGAACATCGTGCTGCCGCTGTCGATCGCGGGCCGCGACGCCGGACGCGCCTGGGTCGACCAGCTGATCGACATCGTCGGCCTCGCGACCGGCTCGACGCACCGGCCCTCGCGAGCTCTCCGGCGGCCAGCAGCAGCGCGTCGCCGTGGCGCGCGCGCTCGCCTCGCGCCCGGCGGTCGTCTTCGCCGACGAGCCGACCGGCAACCTCGACTCCAAGACCTCGGCCGAGATCCTGCGGCTGCTGCGCCGCGCGGTCGACGAGTTCGGCCAGACGATCATCATGGTCACCCACGACGAGCACGCCGCCGCCTACGCGCGACCGCCTGATCGTGCTGACGAACGGACGATCGTCCGACGGCCGCGACCGCGCGGCGACTCCGAGCTGATGCGCAAGGTCGCGCTCCGCGGGCTGCTCGCCCGCAAGCTGCGCCTCGCCCTGACCGCGCTGGCCGTCGCGCTCGGCGTGACGCTGATCGCCGGGCACGTACGTCTTCACCGACACGATCAACACGTCGTTCGACAAGATCTTCACGAGCCGCAACAAGGGCACGGACGTCGTCGTCATGCGCCGCGAGGAGACGATCGTCGCGACCGACGAGCGACGACGCGCCGCCGATCCCGCGCGGACCTCGTCGAGCGCGTCAAGCCGGCTGCCGACGGCGTCGGCGACGCCGAGGGCTCGGTCTTCGACGCAGACGGCGCGATCCTCGACAAGCAACGGCAAGCGGATCTCCAACGGCGCGCCGAACTTCATCGCGTCGCATCGCCACACGTCAGCGCTTCGAGCGCTTCGAGCGTCGACCGAGGGCCGCATGCCGCGCAGACGCCGACGAGGTCGCGATCGACAAGTCGACGGCCGACAGCGCAAGGACTTCAAGGTCGGCGACAAGCGTCGACGATCGCAGAGCGCAGCCGCCGAAGAAGACTACACGATCGTCGGCCTCGTCGAGCATCGCCGGCGTCGACTCCTTCGGCGGCGCCGGCGGTCGCGCTGATGACGCTGCCCGAGGCGCAGCGGATGACGGGCAAGGACGGCTGCTACGACGAGATCGACGGTCGCCGGCCAAGCCGGGCGTGACGCCGACGCAGCTGCGCAACGCGGATCGCGCCAGGCGGTCCCGGCGACGTCGACGTGCGCACCGGCCAGCAGGAGGCCGACAAGCAGACCAGCGACATCAAGGACGACCTCGGCTTCCTGACGACCGCGCTGCTGGCGTTCGCCGGGATCTCGCTGTTCGTCGGCGCGTTCATCATCTTCAACACGTTCTCGATCACGGTCGCGCAGCGCACGCGCGAGTTCGCGCTGCTGCGCACGCTCGGCGCCTCGCGCGGCCAGGTGCTGCGCTCGGTGCTGGCCGAAGGGCTTGACGATCGGCGCGCTCGGGCTCGCTCGCCGGCCTCGGGCTCGGCGATCCTCGTCGCCGACGGGCTGAAGGCGATGTTCAACGCCTTCGGCGTCGACCTGCCGTCGCAGGGCACGGTGATCGAGACGCGGACGATCGTCGTCTCGCTGGTCGTCGGCACGATCGTCACGCTGGTCGCGTCGCTCGCCCCGGCGCTGCGGGCGACGCGCGTGCCGCCGGTGGCCGCGCTGCGCGAGGGCGTCGCGCTGCCCGAGACGCGCGCTCGCGTCTGGTCGACCCCGCTGGCGATCGTCCTGGCGATCGGCGGCGCTGGTGATGCTGGCGCTCGGGCTGTTCGCCGTCAGACGACTCGACGACCGGCGCTGACGTTCGCGGGGCTCGGCGCGGCGGCGACGTTCCTCGGCGTCGCGCTGCTGAGCCCGCAGCTGGTCGGGCCGATCGCCGGCGTCGTCGGCGCGCCGTTCGAGCGCTTGCGGCATCACCGGCCGCCTGGCGCGCGAGAACAGCGTGCGCCAGCCCGGCCGCACGGCCGTGACCGCGGCGGCGCTGATGGTCGGCGTCGCGCTGGTGACCTTCGCGTCGATCTTCGCCGCGGGCGCGAAGGAGACGATCGGCCGGCTGCGGTCGACAAGGGCTTCAACGGCGACCTCGTCGTCCAGAACACCGATGGCTTCTCGCCGTTCACGCGCGAAGCGCCAAGAGCGCGTCTGCGAGGTGCCGGGCGTCGACGGGTCGCGGCGGTCCGCTTCGCGCAAGGCCAGCTCGACGGCGACGACGCAGGGCGTCACCGGCATCGACCCGTCGACGTTCACGCAGCTCTACAACGTCAGGCCGGTGGAGGCGACGTGACGCCAGCCTCGGGCCCGGACCGACGTCGCGGTGAAGAAGGACTACGCCGAGGACAACAACATCAAGGTCGGGCGACCAGCTGCGTCGTGCGGACGGCGACCGAGCCGCGCGCTGAAGCTGACCGTCAAGGGCATCCTCGACGACAAGGCGTCGGCTGCTCGGCGACCTGACGGTGTCCAACGAGGTGCATGGAGCAGCACTTCGGCATGGACGCAAGGACGCCTTCGGCTGGTCGGCTGCGACGGCGACACTCGAGGCGCGTCAAGCGGCGATCGACGCTGCTCGAGACCGACTACCCGCAGGCCGAGGCGCTGACGAACGAGGAGTTCAAGGACGACCAGGCCGGCCAGGTCGACCAGCTGCTCAGCTGATCTACGCGCTGCTCGCGCTGGCGGTCATCGTGTCGCTGTTCGGGATCGTCAACACGCTCGTGCTCTCGATCACCGAGCGCACGCGCGAGCTCGGGATGCTGCGCGCGATCGGCACCTCGCGCACGCCAGGTCAAGCGGATGATCCGCTACGAGGCCGATGATCATCGCCGCTGATCGGCGGCGTGCTCGGCCTCGCCGTCGGCGTCGTGCTGGCGGCGCTCTTCACCCAGGCGCTCGACGACTTCACGCTGCACATCCCGGTCTTCTCGCTGGTGATCCTGCTCGTGCTGTCCGCGCTCGCCGGGGTCGCGGCAGCCGCACTGCCCGCGCGGCGCGCCGCGCGATTGAATGTGCTGGAGGCCTTGGCGTACGAGTGATCGCTGTCGAAGAACCCCTGGAGATCCGTGTCGGCGGCGCGCCGCTGGCCGTGACGATGCGGTCCCCGGGGCACGACGACGAGCTCGCGCTCGGCTTTCTGATCGGCGAAGGGCTGCTGGCGCCCGGCCCGGCGCGCGTCGAGCCACCCGCTGATCTGGCGGGCAACATCGTCGAGGTGCACGCGTCGCTGCTGCGCGAGCCTGCCGCGCGGCGCTTCTACACAACCTCGTCGTGCGGTGTCTGCGGCAAGGGCGCGCTGGAAGAGGTCGCCGTCCACGCATCGCAGCTGCCTGACGGCCCGGCGGTGACCGGAGAGCTGCTCGCCTCGCTGCCGGATCGTCTGGAGCAGCCGCGCTTCAAGCAGACCGGCGGGACCCATGCGACAGGTCTTTTCACAGCCGAGGGCGAGCTGCTGCTCGAGCGCGAGGACGTCGGCCGCCACAACGCGATGGACAAGGTGATCGGCGCCCGTGCGCTGGCCGATGCGCTGCCGCTGCACGGCCTGATCCTTTGCGTCACCGGGCGGCTGGCGTTCGAGCTCGTGCAGAAGGCCGCGGTCGCCGGCTGCCCGATCCTCGTCGGCGTCGGCGCGCCGACGACGCTTGCCGTCGAGCTCGCGCAGGACCGTGGGATGACGCTGTGCGGCTTCGCCCGCGGCGGCGACGGCGTGGAGGTCTACGCCGGCGCCGAGCGCGTGTTGCAGCCCGCGAGGTGATCGTCGACGAGGCCGCACGCCTGCATCGCGGCGTAGACGGTCGTCGGCCCGACGAACTTGAAGCCCGCCTTGCGCAGCGCCTTGGACAGCGCGACGGACTCGTCGGTCTGCGCCGGCAGGTCACCGAGCGCCGTAAGCCGCTTCGCGCGGGGTGCAGGAGCGAAGGACCACACCAGCTCGTGCAGCGGCGTGCCGCTCTCGCGCAGCGCCAGCGTCGCCTTGGCGTTGGCAATCGTCGCCTCGATCTTGCCGCGATGGCGGATGATCCCGGCGTCCTGCAGCAGGCGCTCGACGTCGCGCTCGCCGTAGGTCGCGACGACCTCGGGATCGAAGTTCGCGAACACCTCGCGGAAGCGCTCGCGCTTTCGCAGCACCGTGATCCACGCAAGGCCCGACTGAAAGCCCTCGAGGCAGAAGCGCTCGTAGAGCCCGCGCTCGTCGCGGACCGGGTTGCCCCACTCCGTGTCGTGGTAGGCCTCGTACAGCGGGTCACCTTCGCCGAAGCAGCGCATGCAGACCTCCGAAGAGCAGGGCGGTGGAGATGGCGTAGCCGACCTCGGCGCGGGCAAGCGCATCGCCGCCGGCGAGCGCCATGATCGCGACGAAGACGCCGGCCGCGGTCAGCCACACGGCGGCGGCGCGGGTGGCCTGCCCACGGGCGAGCGCGGCCTGGTTCAGAGCGCCGGACGCGAGGTGAAAGCCCATGCCGACCGCGATGATCGCAAGACCCCAGCGCGAGTACTCGTGCTCGACGTCGAACAAAATCGACATCGCCCACGGGCCGAGCAGCAGCAGCCCGAGCGCGACGGCGCCGGCGAACGCGGCGACGGCCAGCAGCGTCTGACGGATCGCGCGCGCGAACTCAGCCGAACCGGTCTGCAAGCCCGCCAGGTGCGGCAGCAGCGATGTCTGCACGGCCTGGAAGAGCTGCAGCGGCGCCCGCGTGATCATGAACGCGGCGAAGATGATCGCCGCCTGATGCGTCGCCAGGATGACGGCGACGTTGAGCAGCGTCTGCTCGGCGAGCTGCGCCGCGCTGACGGACACCGCGAACGTCGTGTCCTCCTTGACGTCACCGCCTTGACGGGCGGTCTCCGCCGGCTTCGCCGCGCATCGCCCATGGGATGACGAGCAGCGACGCAAACGGCGCAGCCGCGATGCCCAGCGCGACAGCCGTCTGACCATCGAGCAGCCCGACCGCGACCGCGACCGGAAAGCAGAACCGCGAGATCGACTCGAAGAGGACGAGCCCGCCGTAGAGGCCGAACCACTCGTGGCCGGCGAGATAGCCGCGGGCGAAGTACGAGGCGGCGTAGGCAAGCGTCGACGCGACGAGCACCCAGAACAGCGCGTCGGAGCCGAACTCGTCGACGAGCACGCCCTTCAGCGCGAACGCGACGACGAGGAACAGCAGCGCGGCCGCGCCCTGGATCAGCGCGGCGTTGCGCAACGAATGCCCGCCCGAATGGCCCTGCGCACGGCGCGTGGCGATCGACCGCGAGAGCAGCTGCTCGACCGGCCGGTAGATCACCGAGATCGTGATGAAGAGGATCGACCAGAGGAGGTTGACGGCGCCGGTCTGCTGGTCGTCGAGAACGTACGACGTGACCGAGAAGTACGCGAACGTGAAGAGCCCCGTCGACGCGATGCCGACCGCGAGGATGCGCGCGCCGCGGCCGTAGCCGCCGCCGTCGGGAGCCGCGGCCCCCGGGGAGGCCGCTGCCGCTTCGCTCACTTCAGTCGCACGAGCAGCATCGTCCACGGAAACGGCGAGCGCGCCTCGACGACCTCGCCGTGCTGCGACAGCAGCGAGACGAACGAGCGCTTGGTCCAGTGGTTGATGTGGCCCGGGGTGTTCCCGAGATCCTTGATGTACGCGCCGCGCGCCATGTTCAGCATTCGCCACAGCGGCTCACGCGGGACCGACACGAGCAGCCAGCGCGACGCGACACGCGCCATCTCGGCGACCGTGTGCGCCGGGTCGGGCACGTGCTCGAGCACCTCGATCGCGCTCGCGACGTCGAACTCGTCGTCGCCGAACGGCAGGTTCTCGGCCTGCATGATCTTGTACTCGAGGTTCGGAGCCTGGCGCTCCTTCCAGCCCGCCTGGATCGACTCTTCCTCGAGGTCGATCCCGACGACGCGCTTGTCGCCGAGCTTCAGCGCCCACTCGTGCACGAGCACACCCTCGCCGCAGCCGACGTCCAGCAGCGAGCGAGGCTCGGCCAGCCCGAAGAGCTCCTCCAGCGTCCCCTCGAAGTTCGCCATCAGCTTCTTGACGACGGGGTTGTTGGAGCCGTACTTGTCGTAGGTGTTGCCGGTGACGACGCCCTTGTCGTCGACCGTGACGTTGGTACTCACAGCTGGATCGCCTCGCGGTCCTCGGTCTTCTGGCCGGCGTGCGCGCCGGTCGTCGCCGGCTGGCCGGTCGGATGCGCGCCGGGCTCGTAGTGCGACGGCGGGATGCCGAGCTGCAGCTCGATGCGCCGCACGCGCTCGAACGTGCGCTGGGCCATGATCCGCTGGCCGTAGAGCAGGTCGCCGATGATGCCCAGCGCAAACAGCACGACGGCGGCGTTGAAGAGCACCGCGCCGAAGATCAGCGACTGCACGTGGCCGGCGCCGTCGTCGCTGAGGTAGGCGATCAGGAAGCGTCCCCACGGGATCAGCGCCAGCAACGCGACGATCGTCGCGAGGCGGAAGAAGACCTTCATCGGCTCGTACTGCGCGTAGATCCGCAGGATCGCCGTCGAGTTGCGCCGCACGTAGGACCACATCGACGGGAACAGCCGCGACTCGCGCGTCTTGTCGTTGGTCTCGATCGGCACGTGGTCGGTGGCGACCAGCAGCTTGCCCGCCTGGATGATCGTCTCGAGCGTGTAGGTGTACTTCGAGACGACCGCCATCTGGATCGCGGCCTCGCGGTTGTAGGCGCGGAAGCCCGACGTCGTGTCGGGGACGTCGGTGTCCGACGCCTGGCGCACGACCCACGAGCCGAACTTCTGCAGGCGCTTCTTCAGCGGCGAGAAGTGCTCGATCAAGTCGGTCTCGCGGTCGCCGACGACCATGTCGGCTTTGCCCTCGAGGATCGGCTTGACGAGGGCCGGAATGCTCTTGGCGCTGTACTGGTTGTCGGCGTCCGTGTTGACGATCACATCGGCGCCGAGCTTCAGGCACGCGTCAAGGCCCGCCTGGAAGCCCGCGGCGAGACCTTTGTTGTTCGTGAGCTTGACGATGTGGTGGACGCCGTGCTCGCGCGCGACCTCGATTGTGCGGTCGGTCGACCCGTCGTCGATGATCAGCCACTCGACCACGTCGAAGCCGGAGACCTCGTGCGGTAGGTCGGCCAACGTGCCAGGTAGCTGATCCTCCTCGTTCCAGCAGGGGATCTGGATGATCAGCTTCATTACACTCGCGCCCCATCATCCCAGAGGTCAGCCCGAGACGCGCGTTGCCCCTGCTCGGGCTCGCAGTGCTGTGCATCGGCACGCTGGTCGGATTTCTCGTCTATCCGACCTACCCCAATTACGACAGCTACTACTCGCTGATCTGGGGGCGTGAGCTCCTGCACGGGATCACGCCGAGCTTCGAGGCCTACCGCGCACCCACCGAGCACCCGCTCGCAATCGTCTTCGGCGCGGCGCTGTCGCTGCTGGGCGAGGGCGGCGACCGCGTGATGGTCTTCTTCACGCTGGCGTCGTTCGTCGCGCTCGTCGCCGGGCTCTACCGCCTCGCCACCGCCGCGTTCGGCTGGATCATCGGCCTGCTGGCCGGCGCGCTGCTCGTGACGCGCTTTGACTTCCCGTTCCTCGCGGCGCGTGCCTACATCGACATCCCGTACCTGATGTTCATCATCTGGGCGGCCGCGCTTGAGGCCGAGAAGCCGCGCCGCGGCTGGCCGGTGTTCATCCTGCTGCTGCTCGCCGCGCTGATGCGCCCGGAGGCGTGGCTGATCATCGGCCTGTACTTCCTCTGGGTCGCCTGGCCGGCATCGTGGACCCAGCGCATCCAGCTACGCCGCGATCACCGCCGCCGGCCCGTTGATCTGGGCGGCGACCGACTTCGCCGTCACCGGCGACCCGATGTTCTCGCTGAACCACACCTCGGGCCTGGCGGAGGAGCTCGGTCGCACGCGCACGCTCGGCGACGTGCCGTCGGCCACCGTCGAGTTCCTCAAGAACCTCGACAAGGTGCCGGTCTTCTACGCCGGCGTCGCCGGCCTGCTGCTGTCGATCTGGCTCGTGCCGCGGCGCGTGTGGATGCCGCTGACGGTGCTGACGATCGGGATCGGCACGTTCTTCCTCGTCGGCCTCGCCGGGTTGTCGGTGATCGACCGCTACCTGCTCGTGCCCTCGCTGATGGTGATGGTCTTCGCCGCGGTCGCACTCGGCGGCTGGTCGCTCCTGGAGCACGGGCGCGTCCGCGTGGCGCTGGATGGCCGCGGCGCTGCTGGTTGCCGCCTATGGCACGGTGTACACCGTCACCCGCGTGAACTTCCACGCGTTCACGAACGAGTTGACGTTCAGGGGCGACTCGCACCACGCGCTGCAGCGCACGCTGGACGCGAGCGAGGTCGCCGACGGGCGTCGCTGCGGTCCCGTGTCGGTTCCAAACCACAAGCTCATCCCCGACGTGCGCTGGGTGCTCGACGCCAGGGTCGACGCGGTCCTTGCACGCAGCGACCCGGACAGCGCGGGCGCACGCGGCAGCGGCGTCGCGCTGCTGACGACCAACCGCTCGGCGATCCTGCGCCAGGCGCTCGTCGAGGACACCGACAAGACAGAGACGATCCTGCCCCCGGCAGGGTTCGACGGCCCCTTCGGCACGTCGGGCTTCTACTCGGTGTTCACGCGATGCTGAGCTGGCTGCGGCGCTGGTGGGACGCGCAGGACCATCGCTGGGTCGCGGGCGTCGGGGTGCTGCTGCTCGGCGCGTTGCTGATCCGCGTGTGGGGCGTGCACCACGGCCTCCCGTACGCCTACAACGCCGACGAGAACGCCCACTTCGCGCCGAAGGCGATCGGCCTCTTCGGGCACGGCTGGAACCCGCACTACTTCGTCAACCCGCCGGCCTACACGTACGTCCTGCACATCGTCTTCAACGTCTGGTTCGGCGGGCGCGACGGCGTCGCCGAGGCCTACGCGACCGACCCGACGGCGGTGTTCGTGGTCGCGCGGATCACCACCGCGGTGCTCGGGACGATGGCCGTCTGGGTGCTGTATCTCGCGGGGACGCGCCTGCTGGACCGCCGCGTCGGGCTGCTGTCGGCGGGGCTGTTCGCGGTCTCGTTCCTGCCGGTCTTCTACTCGCACCTGGCGCTCAACGACGTCCCCAACCTGCTGCCGATCTGCGTGTCGCTGTGGGGCACCGCGGGCGTGCTGCGCTTGGGGCGCAACCGCGACTACGTGATCGCCGGCCTCGGTCTCGGCCTGGCGGCGGCGACGAAGTACACCGGCGGCATCGTGCTGCTGCCGCTGCTGGCGGCGGTCGGTGCGCAGTTCCTCGCGCCGGGCGGACGCCAGCTGGCGACGCGCGGCCTGGTGATCGCCGGCGGCGCAGCGCTCGCGGCGTTCTTGATCGCCAACCCACACGCGCTGCTGAGCTTCGACGAGTTCCGTGAGGGCCTCAGCCACCAGACGACGGTTGCCGACGACGCGATCGGCAAGCTCGGCCTGACGCAGGACAACGGCGTCCTCTACTACCTGTGGACGCTGACCTGGGGCCTCGGCTGGATCCCCGCGCTGGCGGCACTCGCCGCCGTGCCGCTGCTGTGGGCCGACGAGCGCCGGCTTGTCTGGGTGCTCGTCCCCGGCGTCGTCGTGTTCCTGCTGTTCATGGGCTCGCAGACGCGCTTCTTCGGGCGCTGGCTGATCCCGATCCTGCCGCTGGTCTGCCTGCTGGCGTCCTACGCGGCGCTCGAGGCGGCGGACTGGCTCGGGCGGCGTCGGCGCGAGCTTGCGCCGACCTTCGTGACGCTCGCGGTGATCGCGCTGTGCGGGCAAGCGCTCGTCTACAGCCTGCACATCGGGCTCGTGCTGCGGCGCGACGACACGCGCAACCTCACGCGCGACTGGCTTGTGCGCAACGTCCAGCCGATCCGCGTCGACGGCGAGCTGCGAGCGCCGAAGATCGTCGTCGAGCCGGTGGTGCCGGACTCCTGGGCGCAGGACATCGGCAACCCCGCGCCGTACTCGGCCAACGGCAACCGCTGGGCGAAGTTCTCGACCTCGCGCCTCAACGCGCTGCCCGACGGCACGTTCGCGGCCGGCGAGGGGCCCGTGGTCAACATCGAGGACTACGAGAAGGCGCTGCGGCCCGAGCTCGTGCGCTACTACGCCGACAACGGCTTTTGCTACGTGATCACCGGCTCGACGCAGCGCGGTCGCGCCGAGGCCGAGCCCGAGGTCGTGCCCAACGCGCTCGCCTACTACCGCGAGCTCGAGCGCAGCTCCGAGGTCGTCTACCACGCGTCGCCGTACGGGGCGGGCGAGGGACCGGTGAAGTTCAACTTCGACTGGTCCTTCGACTACTACCCGCTCGCCTACCACCGCCCAGGGCCGGACATGATCGTCTACCGGCTGCGCGGTGGGGTGTGCGCCCCCGGCGCCTAGACTGCAGAGCAGTGCAGCGCACCGAGACTGACCACATGCACCTCGCGCGGGCGATCGAGCTCGCCGCGCGTGGCCTCGGGCGGGTGCATCCCAACCCGATCGTCGGCGCCGTCGTCGTGCGCGACGACGAGATCCTCGGCGAGGGCTGGCACGACGAGTTCGGTGGTCCGCACGCCGAGGTCGCCGCGATCCGCGCCGCCGACAGCGACCTTCGCGGCGCGACGATCTACGTCTCGATGGAGCCGTGCTGCCACCACGGCAAGACACCACCCTGCACCGAGGCGATCCTCGAGGCCGGCATCAGCCGCGTCGTCGTCGCGGCGGACGATCCGTCGGAGAAGGCCAGCGGCCGCGGCCTCGGCATCCTGCGCGACGAGGGCATCGAGGTCGACGTCGCCGGCGGTGAGCTCGCCGCAAGGGCGCGGCTGCTCAACCAGGCGTTCCGCAAGCACGCCCGCACCGGGCGTCCGTGGGTGCTCTTCAAGTCGGCCATGACGCTTGACGGCAAGGTCGCGACGCGCACCGGCGACTCGAAGTGGATCTCCTCGGAGTCCTCGCGCGCTCGCGCCCACGAGTGGCGCGCGACGGTGGACGCCGTCGTCGTCGGCATCGGCACCGCGCTGGCCGACGACCCGCAGCTGACCGCACGCGTCGCCGGCGTCACGCGCCAGCCGCGCCGCGTCGTCTTCGACTCGACGGGGCGGCTGCCGCTGGACTCGCAGCTCGTGACGATGGCGCCGGAGGTGCCGCTGACCGTGATCGTCTCGCGCGCGGCACCGCGCAGCTCCACGAGCGCGCTGGAGACCGCCGGGGTGGACGTCGTCGTCGCGACCGGCGCCAACGAGCCCGCGCGCGTGCGCTCCGCGCTGACGCAGCTGGGCGAGCGCGACGTCGCAGGGATCCTGCTCGAAGGCGGCCCGCACCTCGCGGGTGCCTTCTACGACGCCGGCGAGATCGACGAGATCCGCCTGTTCCTCGCGCCGCTCGTGCTCGGCGGGCGCACCGCACGCGACCCGCTGGAAGGCGAGGGCGTCGAGCAGATCTCCGAGGCGCTGTCGGCGCTGACGCTCGACTGCGAGCAGGTCGCCGGGGACGTCCTCATCACCGCCCGCCTGAAGGAGTGGTGATGTTCACGGGCCTGGTCGAAGACCTCGGGACTGTCGAGGCGGTCGAGGACACCGCCGACGGCGTGCGCCTGCGCGTGCGCTCTGCGCTGACCGCAGAACCGGGGGACAGCGTCGCGGTCAACGGCGTCTGCCTGACCGCAGTGGACGGCCTGCAGTTCGACGTGATGCACGAGTCGCTGCGGCGCTCCACGCTCGGGCGCCTCGCGGCCGGGTCGCGCGTCAACCTCGAGCTTGCGCTGCGCGCCGACGCGCGCCTGGGCGGGCACATCGTGCAGGGCCACGTCGACGGCGTCGGCGAGATCACGGCGATCCGCGAAGAGGGCTTCTCGCGCGTCGTCACCGTCTCGGCGCCGGCGGACGTGCTGCGCTACGTCGTAGAGAAGGGCTCGATCGCAATCGACGGTGTCTCGCTCACCGTCTCGGCGGTCACGGAGGAGAGCTTCGAGGTCTCACTCATTCCGGAGACGCTCGCACGCACCACGCTCGGCGCGGGCGAGACGGGCGTTCCGGTCAACCTGGAGGTCGATGTCGTTGCCAAGTACGTCGAAAAGCTTGTCGGACCCCACGTTCTCAACCGTTGAGGAAGCGCTAGAGGACATCGCGGCCGGCAAGATGGTCGTCGTCGTCGACGACGAGGACCGCGAGAACGAGGGCGACCTCGTGATGGCGGCCGAGCACGTCACGCCCGACGCGATCAACTTCATGACGCGCCAGGCCGGCGGCTGGATCTGCCTCGCGCTGACGCCGGACCGCTGCGACGAGCTCGGGCTCGAGCTGATGGCGGCCAAGAACGAGTCGGCGTTCTCGACGCCGTTCACCGTCACGATCGAGGCCCGCGAGGGCGTCACCACCGGGATCTCGACCGCTGACCAGGCGACGACGATCAAGACCGCCGTCGACCCCGCGAAGGGCAAGAACGACATCGTCGTCCCCGGCCACGTGCATCCGCTGAAGGCCAAGGAGGGCGGCGTGCTCGAGCGCACCGGCCATACCGAGGCGTCTGTGGACCTCGCGCGGCTCGCCGGCTGCGAGCCCGCCGGGCTGATCTGCGAGATCCAGAACGAGGACGGCTCGATGGCTCGGGTCGGCGACCTCGAGGCCTACTGCTTCAAGCACGGGCTGAAGATGATCACGATCGCCGACCTGATCGCCTACCGGCGGCGCAACGACAAGCTCGTCGAGCGCGTCGTCGCGACCGCCATGCCGACGGCGTTCGGCGAGTTCACCGTGATCGGCTACCGCTCGCTGGTGGACGACAAGCACCACGTCGCGATGGTCAAGGGCGACGTCGACGGCAAGTCCGACGTGCTCGTGCGCGTGCACTCGGAGTGCCTCACCGGCGACGTCTTCCACTCGCTGCGCTGCGACTGCGGCGAGCAGCTGGAGAGCGCGCTGGCGATGATCGAGGCCGAGGGCCAGGGCGTCCTGCTCTACCTCTCCCAGGAAGGCCGCGGCATCGGGCTGCTCAACAAGCTGCGCGCCTACAAGCTGCAGGAGGAGGGCTACGACACCGTCGACGCCAACCTCAAGCTCGGGCTGCCGGCCGACCTGCGCGACTACGGCATCGGCGCGCAGATCCTCGTCGACCTCGGGCTGTCGTCGATCCGCATCCTCACGAACAACCCGAAGAAGATCCGCGGCCTGGAGGGGTACGGGCTCAGCGTGTCCGAGCAGGTGCCGATCGAGCACATGCCCAACCCGCACAACGCCGAGTACCTGCGCGTGAAGGCGTCGCGGATGGGGCACATCCTGCACCACCAGGGGCTCGCGCTGGACGAGGAGATGCTCGCCGAGGAGCACCGCCGCGACGCGGAGGGCGGGGCGTGAGCCGCTACGCGATCGTCGTCGGCACCTTCTACCGCGACCTCGCCGACAAGCTGATCGCCTCCGCGCGCAGCACGTTCGAGGAGGCCGGGGCGCAGGTCGAGGTCTTCGAGGTCCCCGGCGCCTACGAGCTGCCGCTGGCCGCCCGCTACGCCGTCGATGCCGGCTTCGACGGCGTCGCCGCGCTCGGTGCCGTGATCCGCGGCGAGACCACGCACTACGACTACGTCTGCGGAGAGTGCGCGCGCGGGCTGATGGACCTCCAGGTCGAGACGCGCGTGCCCTGCGCGTTCGGCGTGCTGACCGTCGAGAACATGGACCAGGCGCTGGCGCGGGCGGGTGGTGGCAAGCGCGACCAGGGCCGCCATGCCGCCGAGGCCGTGCTCGCGATGACCGCGCTCCGGGAACAGCTCGCTTAGGCACATGCACGTCGTCGCACTCGCGCTCACCGTCCTCGTGCACTTCATCGGCGCAGCGGTGCTCGTGTGGGCGTTGTGGGACGGCGCGCAGAGCTCCTGGCGCGACATCTGGCCGCGCGACGACGACGGCCGCGGCGGGCCGCCGCGCGACGAGCCGCCGGTGCCGATGCCGCCGCCGAGCTTCCCCGCCGACTACCGCACGCGCGGGCCGCAGCACGGCGGCGACCCAGAACGCGTCCGCGGCTAGGGCCTCGCTACACTGGCGCATCTCATGGCCAAGGTCTGTCACAGCTGCGGGCGCGGTCCGGCCTTCGGCCACAACCGCAGCCACTCGATGCGCGCCACGAAGCGGCGCTTCGACCCGAACCTCCAGAAGGTTCGTGTCCTCGTCGGCAAGGCACCTCGTCGCGTGTACGTCTGCACGCGCTGCCTGAAGGCCGGCAAGGTCACCAAGGCCGTCTGAGGGCTCCCGCGTCGTGCGGGACCCCAGCCTTGTCCGCTTCCGTGCCGTCATGGCGGGGGCTTTGGCGCACCTCGAGTCGCGCCGCCAGGAGATCAACGATCTCAACGTCTTCCCGGTCGCCGACGGCGACACCGGCGACAACATGGCGCTCACGCTGCAGGCGTGCCTCGCCGAGCTCGACCGCCTCGCGAGCATCGAGAACCGCTCGATCGACGAGATCGGCCGCGACGAGATCGTCGACTCCGTCGCCCGCGCGTCGCTGCTCGGCGCGCGCGGCAACTCCGGGGTCATCCTCAGCCAGCTGATCCGCGGCGCGGCAGAGGAGCTGATCTCACGGCCGGGCGAGCACATCGACCCGGTGCTCGTCGGCGCCGCGATGGCACGCGCCGCACAGCGCGGCTACGACTCCGTGCGCGCGCCGGCGGAGGGCACGATCCTCACCGTCATGCGTGAGATGGCCGCGAGCATCGCGACCGAGATCGCGCACATCCAGCGCCCGAGCGTCGAGCAGCTGCTCGACGAGAAGACCCAGAACGCGCTGCTCGCCGACGTGCTCGAGAAGGCCCTGCACGCGGGCGAGGAGGCCGTCAAGCGCGGCCCCGAGCTGCTGCCCGTGCTGAAGGAGGCCGGGGTCGTCGACGCCGGCGGCCACGCGGTCACGATCCTCTTCGCCGGCGTGCTCGCGGTGCTGCGCGACGGCGAGGCCCCCGAGGTCGAGCACTTCGCTCCCGCGGCCGTGCCGACGCACCCGCAGCACGAGTCCTCGACCTTCCGCTACTGCACCAACTTCGCGGTCACCGGCAGCGAGCTCGATCCCCAGGCGTGGGTCGTGCCGCTGGAGCAGCTGGGGGACAGCGTGCTCGTCGTCGGCGATTCGCACACGCTGAAGATCCACGTCCACACCGACGAGCCAGAGCAGGCGATGGGGCTGTTCGCGGGCGCGGGAGAGGTCTCCCACACCGATGTGGCGGACATGTGGGAGCAGGTCGCCGAGCGCGGCGAGCGCCTCGCCGCCGCCCAGCAGCGCTGCGGCGTGCTCGCGGTCGTCGCCGGCGACGGCGTGCGTCAGCTGTTCGCGTCGCTCGGCGTCACGCCGCTGGACGGCGGCCAGACGCTGAACCCCTCGACCGCCGACCTGCTGTCAGGCATCCACGCGGTGCCCGCCGAGGAGGTCGTCGTGCTGCCGAACTCCGCGAACGTGATCATGGCCGCCGAACGCGCCGCCGAGCTGTCGGACAAGTCCGTCGTCGTCGTTCCGTCGCGCTCGCTGCAGGCCGGCCTCGCCGCGAGCATCGCGCTCGTCCCCAGCCGCGGTGCCGAGGAGAACGCCGCGGCGATGCAGCGCGCGATCGACGTCGTGCGCACCGGCGGCGTCGCACCCGCCGCGCGCGCCGATCCAGCCGGGCGCTTTGCCGTCGGTGACGCGGTCGGCTACGTCGAGGACGAGCTCGTCGCCTGGGGCGACCCGCGCGCGACGCTGCAGCACGTGCTCGTCGCGCTGGCCGACGGCGCCGAGCTGCTGACCTGCATCAGCGGCGACGGCGCACCGCTGTCCGAGGACGACGTCCGCACGCTCGTCAACGGCGAGGTCGACCTCGAGCTCGAAAGCGGCGGACAGCCGAGCTGGTGGTGGCTGGTCTCCGCGGAGTGAGTGGCGGATTTCCCCCTCATACGGGGGAAACGCCGCCATTCGCCAGTGCTGCGAGCGCTCGCACCGGGTCGTGGACCACGTCGGCCCAGCGCAGCCGCACGACCGTGAGACCGAGAGCCTCGAGATCCGCGGTCTTCTGCGCGTCGAGCCGGCGCCGCGCGGCGGTTGCATGGAACTTGCGGCTATCCGTCTCAACCGCCACCCCTTCCTCTTTGAAGAAGAAGTCCACCCGCCACTGCCCGAACCGCACCTGTGTCAGCGGCCGCGGAAGACCGTGCCGCTCGCAGAACTGCAGGAACCGCAGCTCCAGGATCGATTCGACCTGACCGGGGTCGACCGCCTCGGCGAGGATCGCGCGGAGCTTCGCGGTGCCGCGTTGTCCTGGCCGCATGAGCGCTTCGGCTGCGAGCGTGGCGGGACGGAGGCGATGCTCGACCTGGGCCTGCTCGAAGCCTTGTGCAAGCCGACGCGGCGGTTCGCTTGCAGCGACGTCGAGGAGGGTTCGGCAGAGAGAGGTGACGGGGACGCCGTGCAGCTCGGTGCGGTGGTGGGCGGGCAGTGGTTGGCGGTGGACGACGATGCCGTCTCGGTGCTGTCTGCCGTGGTTCGTCGGGACCGTCACGTGGATGTCAGGCGTCGGCGGCAAGATCCGCCAGAGCGCCGCGGCGCTCGTGTAACTCAGCACGCCGTCCAGCGCGAGGGTCGCGGCGAGCCAGCGTCCGTGCGGGGTCAACGTCGGGTGGCCGACTGCGTAGACGCCGGCGTGCTTGCGGTGCAGCCATCCGGCGCGCACCCATTGCTCGACGTGCTTTGGGCCGATACCGCGGGCGCGAAGTTGGTCGAGCGTGACGAGCGACTTCTGGCCGGCCGCGAGCGTGACGGCGACGTGAATGGCGGATTTTCCCTCCATATGAGGGGATAGCCGCCAGTCGCTGGATTCTCGCCCCCGGGAGCCTCCGGTGCGGTCGGCATGATGACCGTGCGTTGCCGACCGCGTTCGCCGACACAACCGTGCTCACCGTCGAGCAACTGCTCGACGCGCCCGTGCGCTGGGCGCGGCCGACGACGCTCGAGGCCGAGCCGCAGTGGCGGCCCAAGACCGTCGCCGAGGCCGCCGAGGCGCTCGGGTTGACGACGGTCGGGGCGCTGCTGGCGCACCTGCCGCGCGACACGGGGGAGGGCCGCACGATCGCCGGGCTGGAGCGCGACGAGGTCGCCACCGTCGTCGTCGAGGTCCGCTCGATCCGCAGCCGCCCGGTGCGCCGGCGCGGGATGAAGCCGCTGGTGCAGGCCGTCGTCGCCGACGACACCGGCGCGATGGAGGCGACGTTCTTCAACCAGCCGTGGCTGGAGCGCCAGTACGCGCCCGGCACGCGCCTGCTGCTGGCCGGCAAGCTCACCGGCCCCGGACGCTTCCGCGTCAACACGCACGCGCGTACGGAGGAGGCGACGGCGGGGGACCACCTCTCGGGGCCCGCCTCCGGCGGAATCGCCGCCTCCGGCACCCGACCCGGCGTCGCGCAGTACCCCGCCACCAAGGGGATCACGTCGACGCAGATCCTCGCGATGGTGCGCGAGCACCTCGGAGCCGCCGCCGACTGGCCCGAGCCGCTGCCTGCGCGGCTGCGCACCGCGGAGCAGCTCCCGGGCGTCGAGGACGCGCTCGTCGCCGCACATGTCGGTGATCACGAGGGCGGCCGCGCGCGGCTGGCGTTCGACGAGCTGCTGCTCGACCAGCTCGTGCAGCTGCGGCTGCGCGCCCGCGCTCGCGCGGCCGAGCAGGCGACGCCGCTGGCCGACGCGCCGACGCTGTCGCAGCGCTGGCGCGACGAGCTGCTGCCGTTCGCGCCGACCCGCGACCAGCGCACGGCGATGGACGAGGTCGACGCCGACCTCGCGCGCGAGCGCCCGATGCAGCGGCTGCTGATGGGCGAGGTCGGCTCGGGCAAGACCGTCGTCGCCGTCCACGCGATGCTGCGCGCCGTCGAGCACGGCTGCCAGGCCGCGCTGATGGCTCCCACCGAGACGCTCGCCGAGCAGCACTTCGCGACGCTGCAGGCGCTGATGCCCGGCGACCTCACGCCGGCGGCGCTGCTCACCGGCTCCACGCCGGCCGCGCGGCGGCGCGAGATCCTCGGGCGCCTGCAGAGCGGCGAGCTGCCGCTGATCGTCGGCACGCACGCGCTGATCGAGGAGACCGTCGGCTTCTCCCAGCTCGCGCTTGCGGTCGTCGACGAGCAGCACCGGTTCGGGGTCAACCAGCGCCGGGCACTGGATGAGAAGGCGCCGGCGGGGCTGGCGCCCCATGTCCTGCACATGACCGCCACCCCGATCCCGCGCACGCTGCGCCTGGCCTCCTTCGGCGCGCTCGACGTCACGGCGCTGAAGGAGCTGCCCAAGGGCCGCCAGCCGATCACGACGCACCTCGTCACCGGCGAGCGTGAGCGCGAGCGCGCCTACGAGCGCATCCGCGAGGAGCTGCGCGCCGGGCGCCAGGCATTCGTCGTCTGCCCGCTCGTCTCAGAGTCCGAGGCGCTGCAGGCACGCGCCGCGACGCTCGAGTACGAGCGCCTGAAGGAGACCGAGTTCGAGGACTTCCGCGTCGTCCTGCTGCACGGCCAGATGAAGAGCGCCGAGAAGGCCGCCGCGATGGAGTCGTTCGCCGACGGCAAGGCCGACGTGCTCGTCGCAACGACCGTGATCGAGGTCGGCATCGACGTCCCCAACGCGACGGTGATGCTGGTCGAGGACGCCGAGCGCTACGGCATCTCCCAGCTGCACCAGCTGCGCGGGCGCGTCGGCCGCGGCGAGCACGCGTCGCTGTGCCTGCTGTTCGGGCCGAAGGAATCGCGGCGGCTGCGGGCGTTGTCCCAGCACTCCGACGGCTTTCGCCTCGCCGAGATCGACCTCGAGCTGCGCGGGGAGGGCGAGCTCACCGGCACGCGCCAGTCGGGCCTCGCGCGCTTTCGCTTCGCACGCCTGCCCGACGACGCGCCGATCCTCGAGCGCGCGCACGCCCGCGCGACGCTGCTGCTCGACGCTCTCGACGACCCCGACCTCGCGCTGCTGCGCGCGCAGCTCGACGCGATCGAACGCGCCCCGGTCGCCGGATGAGAGTCGTTGCTGGACGGTTCGGCGGGCGCGTCATCGTCGCCCCGCCCGGTCGCGCGACGCGCCCGACGTCCGACCGCGTCCGCGAGGCGCTGTTCTCGACGCTCGGCCCGCTGCACGGCGAGCGCGTGCTCGACCTCTTCGCAGGCTCCGGCGCGCTGGGCATCGAAGCGCTCTCGCGTGGCGCCGCCGAGGCCGTTTTCGTCGAGCGCGATCGCGGCGCGCTGGCTGCGCTGCGCGCCAACCTCGACACGCTTGGGCTGCGCGGCACCGAGGCCGAGGTGCGACCGGGTGACGCGCGTGGCGCGCTCAAGAACGCGCATGTGCGCGCGGAGACATACGATCTGGTCTTCGTCGACCCTCCGTACCGCAACGCAGCGGAAATCGGTGAGGAGCTCGGCGAGTGTCTGGCCGCGTGCCTGGCGCCGGGAGGGCGGATCGTCTTCGAAAGCGACCGCCGCGCGGTTCCGGAGCTCGGCTTGCCGCTCACGCACGAACGCCGCTATGGCGACACACTGATCCGGATCTACTCTCCATGACTCCCCCCACGCATCCGAACATCGCCGTCTGCCCGGGTTCCTACGACCCGATCACGTACGGCCACCTGGACGTGATCACGCGCGCCTCGGTGATCTTCGACGAGGTGATCGTGGCGGTCGTCAACCTGTCCACGCGCAAGTCCAAGCCGGTCTTCGACATCGACGAGCGGCTGGCGTTCATCAACGACGCAACGGCAGGCCTGGACAACGTCCGCGCCGAGCCGTTCAACATCCTGATCGTCGACTTCGCGCGCGAGGTCGGGGCGCGTACGATCGTCAAGGGCCTGCGCGCCAGCTCGGACTTCGAGTACGAGCTGGAGATGAACCAGCTCAACCGCTCGCAGGCGCCTGATGTGGACACGCTCTACCTCATGGCCTCGCCCGAGTACTCTTTTATTCGTTCCAGTGGCGTCAAGGAACTCGCCACCTTCGGGGGCGACATCTCCGACTATGTGCCGGAGGCCGTGGCGCCGCTCTTGAAGGAACGGCTCCAGCGATAGCGAACTGAACGGCTGATATGGACGTCCTGGTCCTCATCGACAAGCTGGACGATCTCGTCCACAACGCCAAGCCCGTCCCGCTGACGGATCAGGTGCGCGTGGACAAAGAGGAGATCTACGACATCCTCGACCAGATGCGCGCGACGATCCCGGAAGAGATCAAGCAGGCGCGCTGGATCGTCAAGGAGCGTCAGGAGATGCTCGCGGAGGCAAAGCGCGAGGCCGAGCGCATCGTCAAGGAAGCGCGCGAGAAGCAGGACCAGCTGATCTCCGAGGAGGAGGTCACCAAGCAGGCCGAGCGCGCCGCCGAGGACATCATCGAGGACGCCCGCGCGCGTGAGCGCGAGATCCGCCTCGGCGCCGAGGACTACGCCGACGAGATCCTCAACACGCTCGAGGTCAACCTCTCGAAGTTCATCGCAGCCGTCCAGCGCGGCCGCGAACGCCTGCAGGGCAAAGACGAGCCCGCCGAAGTCGCCTAGCCGCCCCGCTGGGCGGCGCCTTGCAGAACACGCGTTCCGTCCGCCGCGGGCGACACCCTCGGCGGGATGCGACTGCTGCACACCGCCGACTGGCACCTGGGGCGCACGTTCCACGGGGTCTCGCTGCTGGAGGCCCAGACCACCTACGTGGACTGGCTCGTCGACGTCGCGCGCGAGGCCGCGGTCGACGCGGTGCTCGTCAGCGGCGACATCTACGACCGTGCGCTGCCGCCCGTCGACGCTGTGCGTCTTGCCGACGAGGCGTTCGCGCGGCTCGTGGAGCGGGCGCCGGTCGTCGTCATCTCCGGCAACCACGACAGCGCCGCGCGGCTGGCGTTCGGCGCCGGGCTCTTCGAGCGCGCCGGCTTGCACCTGCGCACCGACGTCGCGCGGATCGGCGAGCCCGTGCTGATCGGCGACGCCGCGATCTACCCGATCCCCTACCTCGAGCCCGACGTCGCGCGCCGCGAGCTGGAAGTCGAGGAGCGCGGCCACGGCCCGGTGCTCGAAGCCGCGATGGCGTGCATCCGCGACGACATCGCGCTGCGCCCGGACCGCCGCACGATCGTGATGGCGCACGCGTTCGTCGCCGGCGCCGAAGCCTCGGAGAGCGAGCGCGACCTCAGCGTCGGCGGCGTCTACAGCGTCCCCCCGGCAACGTTCAAGGGCGTCGACTACGTCGCGCTGGGCCACGTCCACAGCCCGCAGACCGCAGGGCGCAACGGCCGCTACGCCGGCTCGCCGCTGGCGTTCTCGTTCTCTGAGCGCAGCCATGTCAAGTCCGCCGCGATCGTCGAGCTCGGTGGGGCCACAGAGCTCGCGCCGTGCCCGGTGCCGCGGCCGCTGGCGGTGCTGCGCGGCACGCTCGAGGAGCTGCTGAGCGAGCCTCAGCACGCCGCTGCGGAGGACGCATGGGTGCAGGTGACGCTCACCGACGCCGTTCGTCCGGCCGACGCGATGGAGCGCCTGCGCGCGCGCTTCGCGCACACCGTCGCGCTGAGCTTCGATCCGGCCGGCGACATCGCGATCGCCGAGGGCAGCTACAGCCAGCGCCTGAAGGGGCTCGACGACCGCGCGCTGGCGGCGGCGTTCGTCGAGGACGTACGTGGCGACGGTCCCGACGAGGCCGAGCAGGAGCTGCTCGACGCCGCCCTCGGCGCCGCGCGCCTGGCGGACTCGGAGCTTGCCGCCTAGTGCGCTTGCACTCGCTGGAGCTGCAGGCGTTCCAGGCGTTCGCCGGTCACGAGCGCGTCGACTTCGACGCGCTCGCCGCCGAGGGGCTGTTCCTGCTGCGCGGCGACACCGGCGCGGGCAAGACGACGGTCCTCGACGCCGTCTGCTTTGCGTTCTACGGCTCGCTGCCCGGTGTTCGCAGCACGACGCAGATGCGCTCGCACCACGCCGACCCGGACGTGCGCACCGAGGTCGTCTTGGAGGCGACGCTCAGCGGGACACGCGTGCGGATCACGCGCTCGCCCCAACAGGAGCGGCCCAAGCGCGTCGGCGACGGGATGACCACCGAGGGTCACCGCGTGCTCGTCGAGGCGATCGATGCCGACGGCAGCACGCGCGTGCTCGCCAGTAGCGCCGACGCCGCAAACGCTGAGCTCGATCGCCTGCTCGGGCTTACCGACAAGCAGTTCTGCCAGGTCGTGCTGCTGCCACAGGGGGAGTTCGCGACGTTTCTGCGCGCCAACAGCGACGAGCGCAAGCAGCTGCTCACCGAGCTCTTCGACGCCGGGCGCTTCGCATTTGCCGAGGAATGGCTCAAGCTGCGCGCCAAGCGTGCCCGCGAGGACGTCGCGCAGGCGACGAAGTCTGTCGCCGACATCGTCTCGCGGCTGGCGGAGGCCACGTCCGAGGAGGCGCCCGCGGACTGGGGCGAGGACCCCGACACGCTCGTTTCCTGGCTCGCGGAGCGGCGCGTCGTCGCGGGCGCCGAGCGCGCGACGGCTGAGGAGGTCCGCACGCGGGCGGCGGAGGCCGCGCAGCTCGCCGACGCCGGTCTGCAAACGGCGCTTGCGCTCACCGACCGCCGCGACCGCTACGCCGCCGCTGCGGCGCTGCAGCAGGAGCTCGATGCGCAGGCGGCGATCCAGGAAGCGCGCGGAGAGACGCTTGCGGCGGCACGACGGGCGGCCGTCGTCGTTCCCCTGCTGCGTGAGGTCGCGGCGCGCGCCACCACGGCCGACGATCTCGTCGCCGCTGCAGAGAAGGCGCTCGGCAGGGCCGGCTCGAAGGCCACCGACGGGGACGACCTGCGTGACGAGGCCGCCGAGGTCCGGCGCGCGATCGGTGAAGCGCAGGCGCTCGCCGCGCTCGAGGCAGAGGTCGTCGAGCGACGCGAAGTCCTCGCCGACGCCCGCGGCCGCTACGACCACAGCCGCCGCACGCACGAGGAGATCAGCGCGTGGCTTGCTGCCGCCGAGACCCAGCGTGCGAGGCTCGCAGCGGCGGCTGAGGACAGCGCCGCCGCCGTCGCCGCGATGCGCGCGCTGCTGGCCGACGACGAGCGCCGCCAGGAGCAGGCGATCGCTGCGCGCGCCCGCGACGCCACGCAGCACGAGCTCGAGCGCCACACCCGCGCGCGCGCTGCCGCCCAGAGTGCTGCTCAAGCCGCGCGCGAGCGCTGGCTGGACCTGCGCGAGGCGCGCCTCGCGGGCATGGCGGCCGAGATCGCCGGCGGCCTTGCTCCCGGCGAGCCGTGCGCGGTCTGCGGGTCGCGCGAGCACCCGGCGCCCGCGACGCACAGCGGCGAGCCCGTCGACGCCGCAGCCGAGCAGCGCGCGCGCGACGACCACGAGCACCAGGACGCGCTACGCGCAGACGCCGAGCAGCACGTCGCCGGCGCAACCGCCGAGCTTGCGAAGGCGCGTGCGCTCGCCGGCGCGGCGCCCGTCGCCGAGCTGGTCGCCGCGGCCGAGCAGGCACGCGCCGCGCTCGAGGATGCACAGCGACGCGCCGCCGGGGCCGACGCCGCAGCGCGCGCGCTGAGCGAGCACGCCGCGGCCGCCGACCACCGGCGCGGGGAGCTGACGCGGCTCGCCGCCGCGATCGCCGGCGAAGAGGCCCGCATCGCGACGCTGCAGCGCGAGCTCGACGTGCGCGAGCAGCGCCTCGCGCAGGCCCTGGGTGAGACGGCCGATGCCGCGGCGCTCGTCGCCGAGCTGGAGCGTCGCGCTGAGCTCCTCGATCGCGCGGCCGAGGCCGTCGAGCGCGCGCGCGCCGCGGTCGCCGAGGCGCAGCACGCGCGCAGCGCTGCGGACGCCGAAGCCGTCGCCAACGGCTTCGCCGACGCCGACGAGGCGCATGCCGCCGCGCGCGAGACGGGCGCGATCGCGGCGCTCGAGCAGCAGGGGCGCGAGTACGACGACCGCGTCGCCCAGTGCCGCGCCGCGCTCGCCGACCCCGACCTACGCGCCGCCGCGGCGGCTGCGATGCCCGACCTCGACGCGCTCAAGCGCGCCAAGCGCGAGACGACTGCCGCGCTGTCTGCCGCCGACCTCGTGCTCGAGCGTGCGAGCCGCCACAACGACCGCCTCGCGGCGCTCGAGCAGCAGCTCGCGACGCGCCTGGACGAGCTTGCGCCGCTGCGCGACGAGTCACGGCGGATCCGTGAGCTGGCGATGCTCGCCGACGGCACGTCCTCGGCGAACCGCAAGCGCATGCGCCTGAGCGCCTACGTCCTGGCCGCGCGCCTGGAGGAGATCGCCGCCGCCGCCTCGGTGCGCCTGGCGGCGATGTCCAGCGGGCGCTTCACGCTCGTGCACTCCGACGAGGGCGCCAAGCGCAACCGCCAGCACGGGCTGGATCTCCGCGTCGTCGACGGCTGGACGGGTCGCGAGCGCCATCCCGCCACGCTGTCAGGCGGCGAGACGTTCCTCGCGTCGCTGGCGCTCGCGCTCGGCCTCGCCGACGTCGTCTGCGCCGAGGCCGGCGGCGCGCGCCTGGAGACGCTGTTCGTCGACGAGGGCTTCGGCGCGCTCGACGAGGGCGCGCTCGACGAGGTCCTCGACGTGCTCGACCGCCTGCGCGACGGCGGCCGCAGCGTCGGCGTCGTCTCACACGTCCCGGAGCTGCGCCAGCGCATCTCGGCGCAGCTGCAGGTGGTCAAGGGCCGCACCGGCTCGCACCTGCACCAAGGCGCGACGAGCGGCTGACTACTCGCGTTCGCTGCGCTGGTACCACCAGCGCCAGAGGTCGTCGAGCTGATGCGGGAGCGGCTCGGACGCCGGGCGCGCCGTCTTCACGACCCCGAGCGCGGCGTCGGGCTCCATCGCCCCGCGGCGCGCGATCGCGGCCGCGGCCACGGTCGCCGAGCGCTGCCAACCCGCGCGGCAGTGCAGGTAGACGACCTCGCCGGCGTCCAGCAGCTCCAGCAGGGCGCCAGACGTCTTCTCGAGCAGGCCCGGCAGCAAGTGGCCGTAGTCCTCCGTCTCGAAGCGCTCCTCGGTGATCCCGGCGGCTGCGTAGGCCGCGACGACCTCCTCGCGTGCGCCGTCGGGGTACTCGACCTCGTCGCAGAGGTTCACGACCGCCGTGACGCCGGCGTCGCGGAGCACCGCGACGTCGTAGGCGTCGCCCGGCTGCGATCCCGTCAGCAGCTGCTGGTCGATCGCCCCGAACCCGTAGATCTCAAACCACTCCGACAAGGCCCGCCACGCTAGCGTGAACCTCGGAATGGACGACCTTGGCGCAGCCCTCGCCGAAGCCGGCGGCGTCGATGCGCCACGCGAGCGCGCGGCCCAGCTGCGCGCACTGCTGGCGGCCGCGCTGGAGGACGGTGTCGCCGAGCTGGCCAAGCCCCGGTCGGGCTACGAGCAGCCTGTCACCGTCGCGATCGCACCCGCGCCCGAGGGCCTGCGCGCCGCCGCGCCCGCCGAGCCCGCGCTGCGCGCCGACCCCGACGCCGTCAACGAGCGCACCTGGCTGCTGGTCGCCGCGCTCGTCGGCGCGCTCGCCGACGCCGGTGCGACGTCCCCGCCGCTGGCCGGCAGCGTCAACGACGCGCTCGTGCTGTCGGCACCGGGCGCGGCGGACCCCGAGCTGGCGGTGCTTGCGTTCGATGAACAGGTCGCCGTGGTTGACCGCCTGCGCGCACGGGCGCTGGCCGTTCCCGCCGCCGTCCTCGACCACGTCGCCGACCTCAAGGCCCCGATCGGCGCGACCCACCCACTCGTGGTCGCCCACCACGTCGCCGCCCTCGGCGGCAAGCCCGCCGACCCCGACAGCGTCGCCGCCCACGAGGACGCCGTGCTGGCCGCGCTGGAGCTGTCGAGCCCAGGGGTCGCGCGGCCGCACGAGGACCCCGATCCTGCCCGCCGCGTCGCGCGGCGCATCCTCCAGCGCCTCTCAGGCATGGGGAAGTGGGGCGGCTTCCACACGGAGTTCGCGCACCTCGCACGCGGCTTTGCGCCAAACGACCGCGCGCTCGCCGGCGCGGTCGGCGAAGCGCTCCTCGACGCCGAGCTGCTGCTCGAGAAACCGAGCGTCGGGCAGCGTCACGTCTTCCTCAACCCGCGCCGTGCGAAGGACATCTACGCGCTGATCGACGACGGCACGATGCCGCCCGGCTTGGCGCTGCCGTGATTGGATGCTCCGCGTGAGGGTCACGGAGCAGGTCGTCCGCAAGGCGCACACCGTGCGCGCGCTCGTGCAGACCGGGGTGGTGCGCCCGACGCGTCCGGACAAGGTCGTCAGGCTCGGCCTGACGTTGCATCGCTGGGGGCCGACGCCGGCCGCGGGCTACACGGCGGCCGCGATCCGCCACCCCGACGACGTCGCGATCATCGACGAGCGCGGCGCCCTGACGTTCCACGCCGTCCACCGTCGCAGCAACGCGCTTGCGCACTCCCTCGCCGACCGCGGCGTGCGGCCCGGCGACGCCGTCGCGATCCTCTGCCGCAACCACCGCGGCTTCATCGAGGCGACGGTAGCGTGCTCGAAGCTCGGCGCGCACGTGCTCTACCTCAACACGATGTTCGCTGGCCCGCAGATCACCGACGTCTGCAAGCGCGAGAAGCCTGTCGCGATCATCTACGACGAGGAGTTCGCCGAGCTCTGCGCCGACGCCCTGCAGCAGCGCCAGGGCTTCGTCGCCTGGACCGACGGCGAGCGCGTGCACGAAGACGCGCTGCTCGACGACCTGATCGCCGCGGGCGCGCCTGGCGACCTGCAGCCGCCCGCTGAGAAGGGCCGCATCGTGATCCTCACCAGCGGCACCACCGGCACGCCGAAGGGCGCCAACCGCAAGCAGCCCGAGTCCCTGGATCCCGCGGCGGCGCTGTTCAGCAAGATCCCGCTGCGCGCCGGCGAGCCCACGCACATCGCCGCGCCCCTGTTTCACTCTTGGGGCCTTGCGCACTTCCTGCTGGGCATGAGCCTCGGCTCGACGCTCGTGCTGCGCCGGCGCTTCGACCCCGAGCAGATGCTGGCGACCGTCGAGCGCTACCGCTGCACCGCGCTGATCGTCGTCCCCGTGATGCTGCAGCGCGCACTCGAGCTGCCCGACGAGACACTCGCGAAGTACCCGTCGCGCACGCTGCGCGTGATCGCGTCGAGTGGCAGCGCGCTGCCCGGCGAGCTTGCGCTGCGCGCGATGGATCACTTCGGCGACGTGCTCTACAACCTCTACGGCTCCACCGAGGTGGCCTGGGCGACGATCGCCGTCCCCGCGGACTTGCGCGCCGCGCCGGGCACCGCTGGCAAGCCGCCGTTCGGCACGATCGTCCGCCTCTACGACGAGGACGGCCAGCGCGTCGGCCTCGGCGAGACCGGCCGCATCTTCGTCGGCAACGAGATGGCATTCGACGGCTACACCGGCGGCGGCACGAAGGACGTCATCGACGGCCTGATGTCCACCGGCGACGTCGGGCACTTCGACGCCGACGGGCGCTTGTTCGTCGACGGCCGCGACGACGAGATGATCGTCTCGGGCGGCGAGAACGTCTTCCCGCGCGAGGTCGAGGATCTGCTCTCCGACCACCCGGAGGTCGAGGAGGCCGCCGTCGTCGGCGTCCCCGACGACGACTGGGGCCAGCGCCTGAAGGGCTTCGTCGTCCTGCGCGGCGAGGTCGACGAGAGCGCCCTCAAGGCCTACGTCAAGCAGCACCTCGCGAGCTTCAAGGTGCCGCGCGAGATCGTCGTCCTCGACGAGCTGCCGCGCAACGCCACGGGCAAGATCGTCAAACGCGACCTGGTATGAGGACCGCGGCGCCGGTGACCGCGCCGCCGCGCAGGTCGGCCAGCGCGCGCTGAGCCTCGACCAGCGGATACGTCGTCGTGTGCGTGCGCACGTGCGGCGCATGAGCCATCAACGCGTGCCCGTCCTCGCGCGTGAGGTTCGCGACCGAGCGGATCGTGCGCTCCTGCCAGAGGTCGGCGTAGGCAAACGACGGGATGTCGGACATGTGGATGCCCGCGCAGACGACCACACCGCCGCGGTCCAGCGCGCGCAACGCGCGGACGACGAGCTCGCCCGCCGGCGCGAAGACGATCGCGGCGTCGAGCGGCTCGGGACCGTCGCCGTCGCCGGCCCAGACCGCGCCAAGCTCCAAGGCCAGGGCCTGCGCCTCAGCCGAGCGCGTGAACGCATAGACCTCGCGACCTTCGCGCACGGCGACCTGGCAGATGATGTGCGCCGAAGCGCCGAAGCCGTACAGGCCGAGCCGGCGCGCGTCGCCGCACATCCGCAGCGCGCGAAAGCCGACGAGCCCGGCGCACAGCAGCGGCGCGGCGGCGACGTCGTCGATCGCGTCGGGCAACGGCAGCACGAAGCGCTCGTCGGCGACGAGCTCCTCGGCGTAGCCGCCGTCGCGATCGAGGCCGGTGAACTGCGCGCGTTCGCAGAGGTTCTCGCGCCCGGCCTGGCAGAAGCGACACGTCCCGCAGGCCCAGCCCAGCCACGGCACGCCGACGCGCTCGCCGCTGCCCACGATCTCGGCGACGACCTGGTGGCCGAGAACCAGCGGATAGCCACGCGCGGGCGTCGACCTCGCCGTCGGCGATGTGCAGGTCGGTGCGGCAGACGCCGCACGCGCGCATGCGCAACAGCAGCTCGCCAGGTCCCGGTCGTGGCGGCTCGCGCTCGACACGTTGCAGCGGTGCCGCGGGCCTTGTCAGTTCCAGCGCGATCACTACTCTCGGAATCATGGCGGCACTCACCGACACGCTCGACATGGGTCGGATGCGGTTGACGAGTGGGGAGGGGCGTTCGTTCGACCTCGACGTCCACCTCGATCGCTTCGTCTTCGGCGACGATCACTACAGCGTCGACTCCCACCCCGGTGCGCGTCAGGCTCGACATCTCGCGCACCACCCACTCCGGCTACGCGCTGCGACTGCGCTTCGCCGCGACGCTCGCGGGACCATGCATGCGCTGCCTCGGCGCGGCCGCGCCGACCGTCGAGATCGACGCCCGCGAGGTCGACCAGCCCGACGGCGGTGAGGAGCTCGACTCCCCTACGTCGACGGTGAGGACGTGCTCGATCTGGCGGCGTGGGCGCGCGACGCGCTGGCGCTCGGGATGCCGGCGCGGGTGCTCTGCAAGGCCGGACTGCCGCGGCCTGTGCGCCGAGTGCGGCGCCGATCTCAACGCCGACCCCGAGCACGCCCACGAGAAGGCGCCCGACCCGCGCTGGGCGAAGCTGTCGCGAGCTGAAGTTCGAGTAGCTAGAAGTCGTTCGTGTCCCAGAACAACGCGAGCACGATCACGAAGAACGCGATCGCCAGCACGCAGGCGACGATGTTGATCCATCCGATCCAAAGCGCCGCCGTCGTCGCGCTGCGGGCTGCGCCGCGATCGAGCTGACGGCGCGCGTTGCGCGCCAGCACCACACCCGCGATCGGCAGCACCAGCGGCACCATCAGCCAGCCGCCGAGGCTGAACCCCAGCGACATCCACGCCAGCGACTCCGGGTCCATGCTCGAGCTGTTCCGCGGGGGCGGGGACGCGTCGACGGGGTTGCCGAACGCGTCGTGGTCGCTCATAGGTACGCGCCGCTCGGCAGGAAGGGGGCGAGCGACCCGAGCTCGCCGCGGGTGAAGACGGGCCCCTCGGGCGACAGCGCCAGGCCGCACGTCAGGCCGATGTCGATTGCCCAGTCGTGCCCGGTCATCACGAAGTCGACCCCAACCGACCCACCGCGTGGCGACGCGGCGAAGGCCGACCACAGCAGGTCGCGCGCGGCGTCCTCGTCCAGCGCGCACAGCAGCGCCGGCGCCCCGTCGCGGTGCACCACGAAGCCGCGCTCGTGCACGAGCAGCGCGCCGCCACCGGTCTCGACGAGCACGCGCACGTCGTCCTCGTAGGCGGCGCCGCGGACGTGCCGTGCCGCCGCGTCGATCACCTCGCGGTCGGCCTCGACGTCGCCGGGGCGGCTGCTCAGCCCGGCGGGCAGCGCGGCGCGGTCCACGATTCCGGCCAGCGCGACGCACGGTCGCAGCGCAAAGCCCGCGCGGAAGTACGAGCGCATCGCCGCGGGGTGGGTGCTGGCGAGGATGATCGCGCCGCGCGTGCCCTCGGCTGTGCGCAGCGACGCGCGCAGCAGCGCCCGCCCGGTGCCCGACCCGTGGCACTCGGGCAGCACGCCCAGCAGCGACAGGCCCCAGACGCCCTCGCGCACGAGCGCGAGCGCGCAGCCGATCACGCTGCCGTCGCCGTTGACCGCGACCCACGCGCCGGCGGGGTCGGTGCGCTGCAGGTGCGCGACGCGCGCCTGCCCGCGCGCGCGCCGTGTGTCCTCGTCGGGACGGAACTCCTCGGGGACCAGCTCGCGCAGTGCCGCCCATGCGGCGGCATCCGCGCCGCTGACGTCGTCGGCGCTCATCGGGCGGACCGTGAACTCGGGCATCCACGTCCAGTCAAGCAGGAAGCCGAGCCGCTACCCTTCAGCGTCCGCTCATGGCCGTCCCCAAGCAGAAGCAGTCGCACTCGCGTACGTCAAAGCGCCGCGCAACGCACAAGCTCAGCGCGCCGTCTTTCAACGCTTGCCCGCAGTGCCACAGCCCCCGACGGCCGCATCGCGTGTGCCCAACGTGCGGGTTTTACGCGGGCAAAGAGGTCGTGCACGTGCACGACCACGATCACGACCACGCCCACTAGGGCTAGCCTGACGGTCGCATGACCGTCACGATCGCAGTCGATGCGAACGGGGCTGATCTGGGCCCCGCCGAGGTCGCTGCCGGCGCCGCGATTGCCGCTGAACGCGGCGTGAAGGTGCTGCTGTTCGGCCCGGCCGCCGAGATCGGCGAGGTCGCCGACGGCATCGAGGTCGTCGACGCGCCCGTGTCGATCGCCAAGGCCCAGGACCCCGCCCGCGCGGTGCGCGCGAACCCCGACGCCTCGATCGTCCAGGCGGCTCGCAGCGTCGCGGCCGGTGACGCCGACGCGCTCGTCAGCGGCGGCTCGACCGGCAGCACGCTCGCCGCCGGGCTCTTCAACATCAAGCGCGGACAGGGCATCTACCGGCCCGCGCTCGCGACGCCGATCCCGATTCCCAAGCACCCGATCACGTTGCTGGACGTGGGCGCGAACACGGAGGTGCGTTCCGAGCACCTCGTCCAGTTCGCGTTCATGGGCGCGGCGTTCGCGTCGGCGGTGCTCGGCATCGAGCGGCCGCGCATCGGCCTGCTGTCCAACGGCGAGGAGGCGATCAAGGGCACGCCGCTGGTCGTCGAGGCGCACGAGGAGCTCGTGCGCCGCACCAGCGGCTCGCCGGCGCTGGAGTTCGTCGGCAACATCGAGGGCACGCAGGTCACCGACGGCACCGCGGACGTCGTCGTCACCGACGGCTTCACCGGCAACGTCACGCTGAAGCTGATGGAGGGCGTCAGCGACGCGCTGCTGACCGCCGTCAAGGCCGCCGCGATGCGCAGCGTCCGCGCGAAGACCGGCGGCTTCCTGCTCAAGCCCTCGCTGATGGGCCTGCGCGAGGAGCTCGACCCCGAGGGACCCGGCGGCGCGTACCTGCTCGGCCTGCGGCGCCTGGGCGTCGTCCCACACGGGCGCTTCACGCGCTACGGCTTCTCCCAGGCGATCCTGCTCGCCGCTCGCGGCGTCTCCGGCGACGTCGTCGGGCGCACCCACGCCGCCCTCGAAGCCGCGGGTGCCCTGCGCAGCGCGCCTGCGTCCGACCAGCCCTCTACTGTCGCCTGAGTCATGTCCCGGGAGGAAGTCTTCAGCCTGATCCAGGCCCACCTTGCCGACGAGCTCGACCTCGATCCTTCGCGGATCGACGAGAGCACGCGCTTCAAGGAGGACCTCGAAGCAGATTCGCTGGACCTCTACACGCTCGTGCAGGAGCTCGAGGACTCCTACGGCGTGAAGATGTCCGATGAGCAGGCCGCGCAGATCCTGACGGTGAGCCAGGCCGTCGACTTCGTGGTCGAACACGCACCGGCCACCCCGTAGGTGCGGAGGTTGGAGGCATTGCTCAACGACCTGCCGGAGGAGCTCTCGCGGCAGGTCTTCACTCACGCGTCGTGGACGGAGCGGCGAGCGGACTCCTACTCGCGGCTGGCGTTCCTCGGCGACAGCGTGCTCGGCCTCGCGGTCACCGCGCACCTCTACCCGCGCCTGGAGGCCGACCGCTACGGCGCCGGCCGCCTGACGAAGATCCGCGCCCAGGCGGTGTCGGGCCCGGCCTGCCGCACCGTCGCAGAGCGCCTGCGCGTGCCTGAGCGCCTCGCGGCCGCCGCGCCCGAGGGGATGACGGCCGAGGGCCTCGTCGACACCGAGCGCGTGCTCGCGTCGATCACCGAGGCCGTGATCGGTGCGGTGTTCATCGAGAACGGCTACGACGTCACCGCGGACGCGGTCGTCGAGGCGTTCGAGCCCGAGATCACGCAGGCGCTGGAGAACCCCGTGGACTTCAAGTCGGCGCTGCAGGAGCGCCTCGCCCAGCGCGGCGAGGTCATCGCCTACGAGGTGACGGCCGAGGAAGGCCCGCCGCACGAGCGCACGTTCGAGGTCGTCGCGACCATAAATGCCCACTCACCCGCCCCCAAACCGCCGCGTCCTGTCGGCACCGGGCGCGGGAAGTCCAAGAAGTCCGCCGAGCAGGAGGCCGCGCGACTGGCGCTGGAGATGCTGGACTCGGTCAACCAGGAGGACGTCGAGTAGTGCACCTGCGGTCGATCACGCTCAAGGGCTTCAAGTCGTTCCCGGACCGCACGCGGCTGGAGTTCGGCGAGGGCATCTCCGTCATCGTCGGACCCAACGGGTCGGGCAAGTCCAACGTCACGGACGCTGTCCTCTGGGCGATGGGCGAGCAGTCGCCGCTTGCCGTGCGTGGCCAGTCGATGCAGGACGTGATCTTCGGCGGCGGCAAGGGCGTGCAGGCACGCTCGAGCGCCGAGGTCGAGATCGTCATCGACAACGGCGACGGCGCGATCGACCTGCCGCTCGGCGAGATCTCGATCCTGCGCAAGCTCGACCGCTCCGGTGAGGGCGAGTACCGCCTCAACGGCGCGAGGTGCCGGCTCGTCGACGTGCTCGAGGTGCTGTCCGACACGGGTCTGGGCAAGGAGATGCACTCCGTCGTCTCCCAGGGCCGCGTCGAGTCGATCGTCACCTCCAAGCCCAAGGACCGGCGCCTGCTGATCGAGGAGGCCGCGGGGCTCGGCAAGCACCGCAAGCGCCGCCGCCGCGCGCAGCTCAAGCTCGAGCGCACGCAGGACAACCTCGACCGCGCGCTGGACGTGGAGCGCGAGGCGCGCTCGCGGCTGCGCCCGCTCAAGCGCCAGGCGGAGGCTGCCGAGCTGCACGAGCGCCTCGAGCGCCAGACCACGGAGGCACGGTGGGAGCTCGCGCGCGACGCCGTCCGCGCCGCCCGCGTCGAGCTGACCGCCGCGGAGACCGCCGCTGCGCAGGCGCGCGATGCCCGCGATGCCGCGGGCGCCGAGCTGCAGGCCGTCGCCGCGCGCCGCCAGGCCGCCGAGGAGGCGTTGGCTGCACGCTCGGAGCAGCGCGAGGTGCTGGTCAACCGCGTCGCGCGTGCCCGTGGGGCCGCCGACAAGGTGGAGCTGCGCCTCGAGCGCACGCGCGAGACCGCCGAGAACATCGCCGAGCGCATCGGCGCCCGTGAGCGCGCGCTCGAGATCCTGCAGGCGCAGGCCGCAGAGGACCGCCCGGATGATGCCGGCCTCGAGCGCATCGAGTCGCTGGAGGCCGAGCTCGAGCGCCTCGACGCCGACCGCGCCGCCGCGCTGGAGCGCGAGCTGGCTGCGCTTGAGACCGCGCGCGTCGCGGCTGCAGAGCAGGTTGAGGAGCTGACGGCCGCGGTGCAGCAGCGCCGCAGTGCGCTCGAGGAGGCCGACGCTGCCGCCGAGACCGCACGCCGCGCCCGCCGCGCGGCGGAGGCGACCGCCGAGGCCGCACGCCGCGACGCGGCCCGGATCGGCGCCGAGCTGGCGTCCGCCAACCAGTTCCTGCGCTCGCACACGAGCGCGCCCGGCGGCGCCCGCGCGCTGGCCGACGAGCTCGAGGTCGAGGCCGGCGCCGAGCTGGCCGTGGCCGCCGCACTCGGCGCGCGCATGACCGCAGCGCTCGCGAGCGACCGCGCCGAGGCCGCAACGCTGCTGGAGCAGGTCGGCCGCGACGGCGGCCGGGCGCTCGTGATCGGCCCCGCCCCTGCAGCCGCAGCGGCCGCCGCCACACCGCCAACGCCAGACGCTCGGCAGCTCGCGGCGGTCGTCTCCGGCCCCGATGCAGCCGCCGCGCTAGCGAAGCGCCTGCTGGCCAGCGCGTGGCTCGTCGAGTCGCTGCAAGACGTCTCCGACGACTTCACGGGCGTCGCCGTGACGCGGGACGGCCGCGCCTGGGACGGCACGCTGCGCGAGCTGCGCCAGGCAGCGCGCGGGGGCAGCGAGCTGATCCTCGCCGAGCGCAACCGCCGCGAGGCGCTGGTCGGCGAGTCGGAGAAGGCGGTCCAGGCGGAGCAGACCGCGCTCGCCGGGGTCGAGGCGGCTGCAACCGCCGTCAGCGCCGCCGACGCGACGCGCGAGGACGCCGACCGCGGGCTGCGCGAGGCCGAGCGCGCCCGCAACTCGTCCGCCGAGCAGGTGCGCCAGCTCGAGCTCACGCAGGAGCAGCGCCGCAACTCGCCCGAGGACGCCGCGTCCGCCGTGCGTCGTGCGCAGGTCGAGGGCGAGCTTGCCGCCGAGCGCCGCGTCGCCGAGCGCGCGGCCCAGGAGCGCGCCGAGCGCGCCCGCCGCATCGCGCTGCTGACCGCGCAGCTCGCAGCGGACCGCGCGCTGCAGCCGCGCACCGAGCGACTGGCCGTCGCGCTCGAAGCTGCCCACACGGCGATCGGCGAGCGCATCGGCGTGGTCGAAGCCGAGCTGGACGCCGACCGCGCGGCCGGCGAGGGCGTCGCAGCCGAGCTGCGCGCCTGCGCCGCCGAGGAGGCGCAGCTGCAGGCCAAGCTGCGCGAGGCGGGGGAGACCGTCACCGGCGCCGAGGTCCGCGCGCAGCAGCTGCGCGACCACGCCGCCGAGGCCGAGCAGGAGCTCGGGACGCTGGCCGAGAAGCTTGGCCTGCCGCCCGAGCCGGCTCCCGACGCGCTCGACCCCGAGGTCGCCGAGGAGCTGCACAAGCGCATCGAGCGCCTGCAGCGCCGGCGCGAGCAGCTCGGGCCCGTCAACCCGCTCGCGAAGGCCGAGTACGAGGAAGCCGTCGCGCACGTGGAGGAGCTCGAGCGCCAGCGCGGCGACCTCGAGACCGCGATGCGCGAGCTGAAGACGTTCATCCGCGACACCGACCGCCAGATCGCCGTGACCTTCGAGGAGACCTTCGCGGCCGCCGCGAAGAACTTCGAGGAGCTCGCGGGACGCCTGTTCCCCGGCGGCCGTGGGCGCCTGCGCCTCGTGCGCGAGGACTCAGGGCCGCGCCCGGTGCTCGGCGGCGCCGATCTGCCCGACGACGGCACCGCGGAGGTCGCGGCCGAGGCCGCCGCCGAGGAGGCCGCGAACCTCGAGGAGGCGTCGGGCCTCGACCCCGAGGACGACCTCGGCGTCGAGATCGAGATCACACCCGCTGGCAAGGCGATGAAGCGCCTGACGCTGCTTTCCGGCGGCGAGAAGTCGATGACCGCCATCGCGTTCCTGTTCGCGGTCTTCCTCGCCCGGCCGTGCCCGTTCTACATCCTCGACGAGGTCGAGGCCGCGCTGGACGATCTCAACATCGGCCGCTTCCTGGATCTCGTCGAGGCCTACAAGGACCGCGCGCAGTTCATCGTCGTCACGCACCAGAAGCGCACGATGGAGTCCGCCGACACGCTCTACGGGGTGTCGATGGGCGACGACGGCGTGTCGAAGGTGATCTCGCGCCGCCTACCGCCGCGTGAGATCGTCGCGGCCGAGGCCGCCGAGCGCGTCGCCTAGCCTTCCCCTCGATGGGTAAGCGCAGCCGCCGCCGCGGTGACGGCGACGACATAGATCCCGAGATCCGCGATCGCGCGATGGGCGCGTCGGCGGAGCCCCAGCCCGGCGAGCCCCAGCAGCCGGCCGAGGGCGGTCGCCATCCGGAGCGCGACCGTCGCCTCTACGAGGTCTCCCTGCTGGTCGAGGAGGCCGACTACCTGACGAGCCTCTACCGCTGGATCCTGCTGACCGGCGAGGTCCCGCGCGCGCAGGACTGGCTCAAGCGCGAGGACTGGCCACATCCCGACTACGTGATCGACGTCTTCGGCTCGTGGGAGAAGTTCCTCGGGCATGCGGGCGTCGCCGACTCGCCGCTGATCGCCAAGCTGCGTGCCGCCGACGCCGCGACGAAGGACCTCGCCGCGCGCGAGAAGACGCTTGCCAAGGAGGCCGGTCGCGCCGACGACCTGCGCCGCCAGCTGGAGACCGCCAAGCGCCGCCGAGAGGAGGCCGACGCCGAGCGCGCCGACCTGCAGGCGCGCGCGGAGCGCGCCGAGCGCCAGGCCCGCGCAGCCGAGTCACGTGCGGCGGATGCCGAGGAGCGTCTCGCCGAGCGCCACGCCGCCGCCGCCGCCGAGCAGCCCGCCGACGAGCCGGTCGACGAGCGCGTCGCCGCCGTGGAAGACGAGCTCGCGACCGTCCGCGCGCACCGCGACGAGCTGCTCGTCCAGCTCGAGGAGCTGCGCGACGCCGCCGAGCGCGACCAGCGCACGATCGCGCGGCTCGGCAAGCTGCTCGCCGAGAGCGGGGACGTCACCGCAGCCGAACCCGCCGCCGACGACGCGCCCCCCGACACCGTGCTCGCGGCCGTAGAGCGCGCCGCCGCCGACGCCGAGCACCTCGTCTTCACAGACGCCGCGCGCGCGTCGGCCGCCGATTCGCCGTACCGCCGCCCGCAGGAGATCCTCGACGCGCTGCGCAAGCTCGACGAGCTCGCCGGCCGCTTCCAGGCGGGGGAGATGGGCGCCTCACCGGCGCAGGTCGCGACCGAGCTCGGGCTCACCTGGAAGCAGAACGTCTCCGAGCTGGCGCGCAGCCGCAACCCGCACGACTACGCCGTCACGCACGATGGGAAGAAGCTCGCGCTGGGCCCGCACGTCGCGCTCGGCTCGGGCTCGGGCGCCGGCTTCATCGCACGGATCTACCTGCACGTCGCCGACGGCTCGCCCGACGTGCCGCGCGGGATCTACGTCGGCCATGTCGGGCGTCACCTGCCCGACACGACGACCTAGCGCGGCTCCAGCACCACGACCGGGATCACCCGGTCGCCTGCACGCTGCTGATAGACCGCGTAGCCGTTGTAGTGATCGTTGGCCACGGCCCACAGCTCGTCGCGCTCGGCACCCTCGGCGGTCCGCGCACGCATCGGTGTGCGCTCACCGCCGATGTCGACCTCGACGTCCGGATGGGCGACGACGTTGTGGTACCAGGCAGGGTGCGACGTGGCGCCGGCCTTCGAGGCGACGACCACCAGCTTGTCGCCGTGCTTGGTGTAGAGCAGCGGCGACTTGCGCGGCTGGCCGGACTTCGCGCCGAGCGCGTGCAAGGTCAGCACGGGCTGGCCGACACCGAGCCCGACGTGCCCGCCGGTGACCGCTCGCAGGCGCTTGTCCACGGCCGGGATCACGGTGATGAACATCTTGCCGCCGAGCTTGGTCTTGGCGAACGCCTGGACCGCCTTGTCGAGCAGGTTCTTCTCAGCCTGCCCGTGGAACGCCTTTGCCTGGCTCATGGCGAAGACCCTACGCCCGGCGCAACGCGATCCACAATGCCCGACCCACAGCGAGCTCGCGGCCGGAGTTGTCGAGAAGCCACACCGCGTTGACGTGCTTGCGCCCTTCGGTGGACACCGGCGCGGACACGATTACGAGGTCGCTGTCGCCGGGCACGTCTGCACGGATGTCCACCGCCAGGCGCGCGAGCACGATCGCGCGCTCGCCCGTCGGATCGGCGGCCGGCGCGCTGCTGGGGCAGTCCAGCGCCGTCCAGACGTCGAGCGCGCTGACGCTGCCGCCGGTCTCCCAGACGCAGGCGAAGACGTCGTCCGCGACCTGCCCGGTGAAGAGCCGCAGCCCGTCCTCGCGCGCCGGCCCGCAGGCGTAGCAGGTGGGAAACGGGTGGGTCTCCTGCAACCACTCGGGATCCTGCATCGCCGCCCGCGCCTGCTCGAGCGACACGCGCGGCGCCGGGCCGAGGTCGATCGTCGTCGGCTCGGCCGTCGCGATCACCTGGTCACCGTCGCGCAGCGTGCCGTCGGAGAACGTCATCTCGGTCTCAAGCGGCGGCGGCGCAAGCAGCGTCACCTCAGCCGGTCCGTCGAACGTCGTGCCGACGATCCCGGCGCTGTAGCCGCCGTGCCCGCTGCTCGGCGGCCCGTTGAAGCGCGCCGGGATGATCACAGCGCCTTCTCCGCGAAGAACGTCGCCACCGGGTTGTCGTTGAAGTTCTCGATCACCTCGTACCCCGCCGATTCGTACAGGTGCCGGGCGCCGGGCTGCTTGGGCCCGGTGTCCAGCCGCGCGACCGTATACCCCAGCGCTCGCGCCGCGTCCTCGAGCGCATAGAGCAGCTCGCGCGCGACGCCCTGACCGCGTGCCTCGGGGACGACGTACATCTTCTTGATCTCGCACGTCCCGTCCGGAAGACGCTTGACGCCACCGCAGCAGATCGCCTGGCCGTCGCGATAGCCGACGAGAAACGTCCCGCCAGGCGGTCCCAGCTCCTCAGGCCCCGCCTTCGGCATCTCGGGCCCGTCGAGCGCCAGGCCGTCGTAGATCGCGGCGATCTCGTCGCGCATCGCCTGCGCGAGCACGGCGCCGTCGCCGTCATCCACCCGTCCGCTGCGGAACTCGATCATCCTTGTATCTTCGCGCGCTCATGGCCCGCGACTGGCGCGACCTCTTCATCACGAGCGGCGAGCTCCCCGACACCCCGGACGAGCAGCCCGAGCAGCGCAGCGGCTTCTTTCGTCGTCTGCGCCAGAACATGTCGAAGACGCGCGCGGCGCTGCAGGCCGAGGTGCACGCGACGCTCTTCACGGGCGAGATCGACGAGGACACCTGGGAGCGCCTGGAGGAGGCGCTGATCATGGCCGACGTCGGCGCGATGACGACCGCAAAGGTCGTCGGCGACCTGGAGATGGAGGCCGAGGGCGGTGGCATCGAGGGCGGCGAGGCGCTGTCTGAGCGGCTGATCGCGATGCTCGCGGAGATCGCCAAGACCGGCGACGACCACATCGACCTGCGCCACGAGCCGACCGTGATCATGGCCGTCGGCGTCAACGGCACCGGCAAGACCACGACGATCGGCAAGCTCGCCTGGCACCTGCAGCGCGAGCTCGGCAAGCAGGTCGTGCTCGGCGCCGCAGACACCTTCCGCGCCGCTGCCGTCGAGCAGCTCACGGAGTGGGCCAAGCGCGCTGGCTGCGACATCGTCACCGGCCCCGAAGGCTCGGATCCGGGCGCCGTCGCGTTCGACGCCGTCGCCCGCGGCCGCGAACGCGGGGCGGACGTGATCATCATCGACACCGCCGGGCGCCTGCACAACCAGGAGCACCTGATGGACGAGCTCACGAAGATCCGCCGCGTCATCGGCAAGCAGATGCCCGACGCTCCGCACGAGACGCTGCTGACCATCGACGCCACCACGGGCCAGAACGGGCTGCGCCAGGCCAAGCTCTTCTCGCAGGCCGTCCCGGTCGACGGCATCGTGCTGACCAAGCTCGACGGGACCGCAAAGGGCGGGATCGCGCTGGCGATCGCCGGCGAGCTGAACATCCCGGTGAAGCTGATCGGGATCGGCGAGGCGCTCGAGGACCTGCGGCCCTTCGACGCCGACGATTTCGCGCGCGCGCTGCTGGCCGCGGACTAGGCTGCCGGCATGCGTCGCCCGCTTGTCCTCGCCGCCGCCTTCGCCGTCGCTGCCGCGGCCACGGCGCAGGCCAAGACCGTCGACTACCGGCGGATCGTCTCGCCCTCCAAGCAGATCAGCTGCCACGCGGTGATCCCGATCGCCGGCGGCGGGATCGAGTGCTCGGCGCCCTACCTGCCGGACATCGGCGAGCTCGACACCTACCTCGCGCTGCGCAAGCGCGGCAAGTCGGTCCTCGCCGAGCGTGGCGACTACTCCGGCTACGTCACCAAGCGCCGCACGCTGCGCTACGGCGACACGTGGAAGCGCCCGGGCATCCGCTGCACGATGAAGACCAGCGGCCTGACCTGCCGGAATCTCGACGGACACGGCTTCTCACTCGCAAAGGGCAACCTACGCCGCTTCTGAGGGTTGAGGTTGGCATGCTGCCAGGAATGATCCGTGCCACCCTTCCCCTCGCCGCGGCGATTGCGCTCGTTCCAGCGCTCGCGTCGGCGAAGACCGTGACGTACTCGAAGATCCAGACGCCGTCGAAGACGCTGAAGTGCCACGCACTGAAGATCGAGGGCCCTGGAATCGAGTGCAAGGGCAGCTTCCTGCCCGATTTCCAGCCCAAGCTCGACCTCGATCCCTACGTCCAGCTCGACACGACGGGCGTCTCGATCTACGGCGAGCGCCGCAACTACACCGGCTTCAAGGCCAAGACGCGCACGCTGAAGTACGGCGACACCTGGAAGCGGGCGGGCGTCACGTGCAAGCTGACGCGCTCGTCCTTCCGCTGCGTGAACCGCAGCAAGCACGGCTTCACGCTCACGAAGGGCAAGCTAAAGCGCTTCTGAGCCTCACTTGCGACTGACATTGTGGCCCGCGCAGACTAGGCTGCGGGCCGCAATGGACCTCTGGGTGATCTGGCTTATCGCCGGCGTCGTCTTCGCCGTCGGCGAGATGGCGACGCTGAGCTTCTTTCTCGCGCCGTTTGCGATCGGCGCCTTCGCGGCGACGCTTGTCGACCTCATCGGGGCCGGCCCGGTCGTCTCGGTGCCGGTGTTCCTCGTCGTCTCGGCGGGGAGCCTCGCGCTGATGCGGCCGATCGCCCGGCGCCACCGCAGCATGCCGCCGGCGATCCGCACCGGCACCGACGCGCTGATCGGTCAGAGCGCCGTCGTGCTGGAGCGCATCGCCAACCACGAAGGCGTGGGCTGCGTGCGCATCGGTGGCGAGGTCTGGACCGCTCGCGCGTATGACGAAGAGCTGGAGATCGCCGCCGGCGAGAAGGTCCGCGTCATCGAGATCCGGGGCGCGACCGCGCTCGTGTCAGAACTCTAAGGAGCCACCATGGGTGCAGCTATTGCCGGGGGCGTTGTCGTCCTCTTCTTCCTCTACGTCGCCTCGCGGACGGTGCGGATCATCCCGCAGGCCCGTGCCGGCGTCGTCGAGCGCCTTGGCCGCTACAGCCGCACGCTGCAGCCCGGCCTGACGATCGTCATCCCGTTCATCGACAAGGTCAAGCCGCTGATCGACCTGCGCGAGCAGGTTGTTGCGTTCCCGCCGCAGCCGGTGATCACCGAGGACAACGTCACCGTCAACATCGACTCCGTCCTCTACTTCACGATCACCGATCCGAAGGCCGCGGCCTACGAGATCGCCAACCCACTGCAGGCGATCGAGCAGCTCACCGTCACGACGCTGCGCAACGTGATCGGCGGCATGACGCTGGAGCAGACGCTGACGTCGCGCGACCAGATCAATGCGCAGCTGCGCATCGTCCTCGACGAGGCGACCGGCAAGTGGGGCATTCGCATCAACCGCGTCGAGCTGAAGGCCGTCGATCCGCCGTCCTCGATCCAGGAGGCGATGGAGAAGCAGATGCGCGCCGAGCGCGACCGCCGCGCCACGATCCTCACCGCCGAGGGCGTCAAGCAGTCCCAGATCCTCACGGCTGAGGGTGAGAAGCAGTCGGCGGTCCTCAAGGCCGAGGGCCAGCGCGAGGCGCAGATTCTCACCGCCGAGGGTCAGGCGAAGGCGATCGACACGGTGTTCAGCGCGATCCACGCGGGCAAGCCCGACAAGGAGCTGCTGAGCTACCAGTACCTGCAGATGCTGCCGCAGCTCGCGCGGGGCGACGCGAACAAGCTGTTCATCATCCCGAGCGAGTTCAACCAGGCGCTGGGCGGACTCGCCAGCGCGGTCGGCAAGCTCGGGCAGGGCGACGGACCGCCCCCGCCGCAGCAGTGATCGACGGGCGCATCGACGACTACGCGGAGGGGGCCACGACACCGTGGCCCCCCGAGATCGCCGACCTCGACGCGGCGACGCGCTCGGAGCTCGGCCATGCCGCGATGCTGTCCGGGCCGGTCGTCGGGCGCTTCCTCGAGACGCTGGCGTTCGTGATGCAGCCGCGCCTCGTGCTCGAGATCGGCACGTTCAGCGGTGGCTCGGCGCTGTGGTTTGCGCGCGGCATGCCGGCTGACGCGCGCCTGGTCACCTGCGAGGTCGACGCCGAGCACGCCGCGTTCGCGCGCGAGCGCCTTGCCGGCGATCCGCGGATCGAGCTGCGTGAGGGGCCGGCGCTGGAGACGATCGCCTCGCTCGACGGGACGTTCGACCTCGTCTTCATCGACGCCGACAAGGAGGGCTATCCGGCGTATCTCGACGCGGTGCTGCCGAAGCTCTCCGACCACGGGTTGGTCGTCGCCGACAACATGCTGCGCGGCGGTGCGGTGCTCGAGGACGCGCCCGATCCCGGCACGGTTGCGATCAAGGCGTACAACCAGCGCGCCGCGTCAGACCCGGCGCTGAGCGCGGTTCTGCTCACCGTGCGGGATGGGCTGTCGTTGATTCGCAAGGCCTAGACTCAGCCTCGGTGTTCGACGCCCTCTCAGAGAAGCTCCAGCAGACGCTCGACGACGTCCGCGGCCGCGGCACGCTGACCGAGGACGACATCAAGAAGGCGATGCGCGAGATCCGCCTCGCGTTGCTCGAGGCGGACGTCAACTTCAAGGTGGTCAAGGAGTTCACGACCACCGTCCGCGACCGCTGCCTCGGTGCGGACATCGTCGGGACGCTCAACCCCGGCCAGCAGGTCGTCAAGATCGTCCACGAGGAGCTCGAGGCGCTGATGGGCGGCGCCAGCGCGTCGGTCTCGTTCTCGCCCCGCCCGCCGACCGTGATCCTGATGGCCGGCCTGCAGGGCTCCGGCAAGACCACCGCGACGGCGAAGCTCGCCAAGCACCTGCAGAAGGAGCACGGCTCGTCGGTCGCGCTGGCGGCATGCGACGTCTACCGCCCGGCAGCGGTCGACCAGCTCGTCAAGGTCGGCGCCCAAGCAGGTGCCGACGTCTACGAGCAGGGGACCGACAAGGACCCCGTCGACATCGCGCGCTGGGCGCTGGACCGTGCCAAGCAGGAGGGCAAGGACGTCCTGATCGTCGACACGTCAGGCCGCCTGCACGTCGACGAGAAGCTCATGACCGAGCTCGTCAACATCCGCGGGGCGGTCAAGCCACACACGATCCTGCTCGTCGTCGACGCGATGACCGGCCAGGACGCGGTCAACGTCGCGGAGCAGTTCGCCGCGGCGGTGCAGTTCGACGGCGTTGTGATGTCCAAGCTCGACGGCGACGCGCGTGGTGGCGCGGCGCTGAGCGTCAAGGCCGTCACCGGCAAGCCGATCCTGTTCGCGTCGACGGGGGAGAAGCTCGATCAGTTCGAGCGCTTCCACCCCGACCGCATGGCCCAGCGGATCCTCGGCATGGGCGACGTCATGTCGTTCGTCGAGAAGGCCCAGCAGCAGTTCGACGAGGACGAGGCCGCCGAGCTCGAGCGCAAGCTGCGCCGCGACGAGTTCACGCTCGAGGACTTCCTCAGCCAGCTGCAGCAGATTCGCAAGATGGGGCCGCTGACGTCGCTGCTGGGCATGCTGCCCGGCTTCTCCGGTCAGCAGATGAAGAACCTGAAGGTCGACGAGAAGGAGCTCGACCGCATCCAGGCGATCATCCAGTCGATGACGCCGGACGAGCGCCGCGCGCCGGAGATCATCAAGGGCTCGCGGCGCTTGCGGATCGCCAACGGCTCGGGCACGAACGTGCAGGCGGTCAACCACCTGATCAAGCAGTTCGGCCAGATGCGCAAGCTGATGAAGCAGGTCGGCAAGGGCCGCATGCCGGACATGCAAGCGCTGATGCGCCAGGCAGGCCGCTGAGCCGGCGCCTCGCCGCCGCTGCCGTCGTCCTCGGCCCTCGAAGTGCCGAGCACGCCTTCGGGCCTGCGTCCTCGGCAGCGACGACGATGCGCTCGGCTTTAATAAGCCGCTACCCTCTCCCGGCCAATGATTCGACTTCGACTGACCCGCGTCGGCGGGAAGAAGGACCCCGTGTGGCGCGTCGTCGTCGCCGATCAGCGCTCGCCGCGTGACGGACGCGTGCTCGAGACGGTCGGCCAGTACAACGCGCAGACCGATCCCTCGACGATCGTCCTCAAGGAGGACCGCATCCGCGAGTGGCTCGACAAGGGCGCCCAGCCCACCAGCACCGTCAAGAAGCTCCTGCGCACGCAGGGCATCGTCTAGCCCCCGTTGCAAGACCTCCTCGACTACCTCGCGCGCCAGCTCGTCGGGGATCCCGAGGCGGTCAGCGTCGAGCGCTTCGAGGAGGACGACGGCACCGTCGTGCTCGAGCTGTCCGTGGCCGACGACGACTACGGCCGTGTCATCGGCAAGGGCGGACGCACCGCGCACGCACTGCGCACCGTCGTCAAGGCCGCCGCCGTCCGCGAGGACTGCCGCGTTCTCGTCGACATCGTTGACTGAGTGGCTTCCGGCCGGCCGTGTCGGCCGGCCGCATGGGCTCGACGGATCGTTCTACGTGACGCGCCCGCGTCATCAGCTGCTCGTCGACGGCCGCACGCTGAGGGTCGGCGAGGTTGAGGCGACGATCGTCCGCCGCGCGGGCACCGACGCGCGTCCGATCATCCGCCTATCGGTGACCCCGGACCGCGATGCGGTGGAGGCGCTGCGCGGCAGCGACCTCTTCGCCCGTCGCGCCGATGCGCCGCCGCTTCAGGAGGGCGAGTACTGGGCCGAGCAGCTCGAGGGCTGTCGCGTGGTCGACGGCGAGCGCGAGATCGGCGTCGTGACGCGACTGGTGAACCTGCCGTCGTGCGACGTGCTGGAGGTCGGCGAGCTGATGATCCCAATGGTTCGTGACGCCGTGCGCTCGATCGACGTGGAAGCCCGCGTCATCGACGTGGATCTAGGGTTCCTTCCCGACTGATGCAACTCGACGTCGTCACGCTCTTCCCCGACTGGTTCGACTGGTTTCGCAGCCAGCGCCACGTTGCCAACGCGACGCGCGGCGGCCTGGACCTGCGCACGCTCAACCCGCGCGATCACACGCCGCTGTCCGGCGGCCAGGTCGACGACACGCCGTTCGGCGGTGGCGCGGGGATGGTGCTGCGCGTCGACGTCATGGACGCCGCGCTGCGCGGGTTCTACAACCAGGACCCGGTCGACCTGCGCTCGCAGCGACGCGTGATCGCGCTGATCCCCGGCGGGCGGATGCTCGACGACGCCTACGTCGACGAGCTTGCCGGCGAGCCTGCGATCACGCTGCTGTGCGGCCGCTACGAGGGCTTCGACGAGCGGATCGTCCAGCACTTCGCGTCGGACACGCTGTCGGTCGGTCGCTACGTGCTGTCCGGTGGCGAGCTGGCGGCGATGATCGTCATGGACGCGGTGATCCGCAAGATGCCCGGCGCGCTGGGGCACGCGGAGTCGGCGGTCGAGGAGTCCTTCAGCGCCGCGCTCGGTGGCAATCCGGAGTACCCGCATTACACGCGGCCGGCCGATTACCGCGGATGGAGCGTGCCCGACGTGCTGCTCTCGGGGCACCACGAGGAGATCCGCAACTGGCGCCGCGCGCGCAGCGTCGAGCGCGGCGGCGGCTAGGGCCGGACGACTGACGCGGCATCCGCGGACCCCTCTCCGCTACCATCGACGGTCGCGCCGCGGGCCGCATCATCTTCGCGTCCGCGCCTGTCCAGTCTCTCCCTCTTTTGCCATGAGCACCGTTATCGACACCCTCGAGCGCGCACAGCTGCGCCGCGTCCCCAACTTCAGCCCAGGTGACCGCGTCAAGGTCCACTTCCAGGTCATCGAGGGGACGCGCAAGCGCACCCAGGTGTTCGAGGGCATCGTGATCAAGCGCCAGGGCAGCGGCGCCCGTGAGACGTTCACGGTGCGCAAGCAGTCGTTCGGCGTCGGCGTGGAGCGCACGTTCCCCGTGCACTCGCCGAAGATCGAGAAGATCGAGGTCGCCGCACGCGGCGACGTGCGGCGCGCGAAGCTCTACTACCTGCGCGATCGCGTCGGCAAGCGTGCTCGCGTCCGCGAGCGCCGCTATGTCGGCCCGGAGGAGACCGTGCAGCCGGGTCTGCTCAACGATCCCGTCGCGCAGGCGGAGGCCGAGGCTGCAGAGGCCGCCGCATCCGGCGCGACCGACGCATCCGGCGAGACCGTTGCCGAGGCGGACGTCGTGACGCCCGAGCAGGCCGTCGAGATCGCCGAGGCCACCGAGGCCGAGGCTGCTGACGCGCCGGCCGATGAGGCCGCCGATGCTCCGGCCGATGAGGCACCCGCTGCCGAGGCGCCCGCCGAGGAGCCGGCCGCCGAGGCCGACGGCGACCCCAAGGCGTGAGCAAAGGCCAGAAGTCCGCGGCGAGCTCGCTCATCGAGCTCGTCGTCATCGTTGCCGTCGCACTTGGCCTCGCGCTCGGCATCCAGGCCTTCCTCGTCAAGCCGTACCGCATCCCGAGCGAGTCGATGGTGCCGACCCTCAAGGTCGGCCAGCGCGTGCTCGTCAACCGCATCAGCAACCGCTTCGGCGATCCGAGCGTGGGGGACATCGTCGTCTTCCACCCGCCGACCGGTGCGGAGAACCACGTCTGCGGCGAGCCCAACAAGCAGGCCAACCGGCCATGCGCCAAGGCGACGCCCGACAAAGCGGACGTCAACTTCATCAAGCGCATCGTCGCCGGGCCGGGTGACACGGTCGCGGTTCGCGACGGGCACGTGATCCGCAACGGCAAGCGCCAAAGCGAGTCGTTCATCAAGGCCTGCGGTGAGGGCGACGGTTGCAACCTCACGACGCCGATCACGATTCCGCCCGAGCACTACTTCATGATGGGCGACAATCGTGGAGAGTCCGACGACAGCCGCTTCTGGGGACCCGTACCTCGCGATTGGATCATCGGACCCGCCTTCTTCACCTACTGGCCACCCAAACGAATCGGCTTCCTCTGAGGTGACCGCCTCGCGGCGCCCGACACCACCCGGCCCGATCGCCGTACCACCAGTACGGCTCACGGACCGCGCGGCGCCGGGCATCCACGATCCGGCCCCCTCAGCCGAGCCCTCTGACGCCGCGCCCGAGGCTGCGCCCGCCGCCGCGGCCGACGCGACTTCGGCTCCCGCCAAATCCAGCTCGGCCAAGCGCCGCGCCGCGCGCCGCCGCCGCACCGGCCGCAAGCTCTTCCAGTTCGACCGCCGCCTGGGCGTCCGCTACGTCGCCGGCGCCGACGAGGCCGGTCGCGGCTGCCTCGCAGGCCCGCTCGCTGCCGCCGCCGTCCTCTTTGACCTGCATGCGCTCGGCGTGCGCGAGGTACGCGCGTTGTCGGCGCTCAACGACTCAAAGCAGCACAACGCCGAGATGCGCGAGCTGCTCTACCCGATCGTGATGCGCACCGCGCTCAAGGTCTGCGTCGTGTCGCGTTGCGCCCCGGCGCTGGATGAGCGCGGCTTGCACCGCACGAACCTGCAGGCGCTCTCCGACGCCTTGCGGCGTGTCACGGCGGGTCAACGTCCCGGCGAGGTCCTCTGTCTCGTCGACGGCTTCCGCGTTCCGGACGTCGGCCACGAGCAGCGCGCGATCGTCGAGGGCGACGCCACCAGCGCCGCGATCGCCGCCGCGTCGATCATCGCGAAGGTCTCACGCGACCGCTTCATGCACCGTGCCGACGTCCGTCATCCGGGGTGGGACTTCGCGACGCACGTCGGCTACTCAACGCCCGAGCACCGCGACGCGATCCAGCGCATCGGCGTCTCGCCGCTGCACCGGATGAGCTTTCAGTCGACGGCGTACCAGCAGCTCGCGCTCTAGCGCACCCACCACAGCCAGCGTCGCCGGCGCTCTTCTCGCGCCTCCTGCTCAGCGGCGATCTGCTTGAGGATCTCGACGCCTCGCATGGTTCTCGCACGGCGCTCGAGGTGCCGCTGGTGCCGTTCGCGATCCATCGCGATGAGGTCGACGCGGGGATGCAAGTCGGGGGCGGGGTCACTGCTCATGCTGGCCTGCAGGGTACGCAAGTCGTCGGAGTCGGTCCACCTCGCGGGCGAGGCCCGACACCGTTGCGTCGAGGTCGTCGACGTCGCCCTGCAACTCCTCGACGTTCGCGGCAGTCACTCGCGGCACGGCGGGCTCGTAGCGGACGCCCGTCGTCGACAGCTCGACCGGCAACCGCCCCTGCGCTGCCCGCGTGACGATGGTGACCACCGCGATCGCAACCGCGAGCAACGCCAACGTACGTTCGGCATGAAGCAGCACCCCGGATCCGAGCGCGAGGCCGGGAAGCCGCGCAGGCGCGCCCTCGACGAGGCTGATCGCCACGGCGACGCCCACGACAAGCGGGGCAAGGCACAGACCGGCGAGCGCTCTCAGAACGCGCCCTCCAAATGGTCGACGCTGACAAGGCGGCCGCGAGCGTCGATCACCACGGCGACCGCGTCGAAACGAAGCTCGAGGCCACGCGGGCGCTCGGTGACGTCCGCGAGGTAGGCGGCGGCCATGCGCCGCACCTGCGTGCGCTTGCGCTCGTGCAGCGAGCGCCAGGGGTCCAACCCGGGCGCGGCGCGCTGCGTCTTGACTTCGATGAACACGAGCGTGTCGTCGTTGCGCGCGACGACGTCGAGCTCGCCGAAGCGCGTGCGGTGATTGCGCGCGACGATCTCGTAGCCAAGCCGTTCGAGATGCTCGACGGCGAACGCCTCGCCGGCGAGCGCCAGCGCGCGTCGCGCATCGTTGCCGCGGCCCGCTTGCGAGCCGATCGCAGATGGAGGGGAGGAGGGGTCGTACATCGCCGGCGACGCTAGGCAGGATCGTGCGACGTGTCTGCAACGTGCGGCACATCTTCTGCATCAACTTCGCGACGTGATGCCGGATCGCCGCGATCACGTCGCAAAGCCGTCGCGAAGCGGACGCACTTTCGTTGCAGAGTGGTGGTTTCGCTGTCACACGTTGCGCGCTTGGCTGTGCGACGTGCTCGCTCGCGTCATCACCTTCACCCTCGTGCACCTACCAGTTTGGGCGCAAGGCCCTCGGGCGGGCCGTAGGTCGCCGGCTCACACGCGCGTGCGCGGACCACCCGCACGCTCTGCGGGAGGTCGCCGGCGAGTACCGCGTCGGTCTGGCGCAGGGTGAAGGTAAGTTCGAGCACGCCGCGGGCGTTGACTTCCATCGTCACGCCCTCCAGCAACGCGTGCAGCGCGTCGGCAATGTCCTGCGCCGCGGCCGCGCTCGACAGGCGACCGAGCACGAACTGCTGTAGCTCGTGGTAGGCGTCGATGACGGAGTCGGTCGGGGCGTCGGCGGTCCACTCGGCGACGCGCGCCTCGGCCTCGGCGACGCGCTGGCTCTGCTCGGCGATCTGCGTCTCGACGCGCTCGGCCTCTTCCAGCGCCAGGCGCGCGGTCGACGCCCCCTGGCGGTCAGCGAGCGGTAGTCGTCCATCATCCGCGCGCGCAGCGCTTCCAGCTCGCCGACCCGCGTGCGCTCGGCGGCCACGGCGCGCTCCAGCGTCTTGACCTCTCCGCGGTGTTCGCCGATGCGCTGCTCGAGCCAGCTCGACAAGATCGCCGACGAAGTGGTGCAGGTGGCCTACCGCCTCCGCCTCGGCGACGTCGGCGCGGATCGACGGCGCGGCGCACGTGCCCTGGCACTGGCGGACGGCCTTGCAGACGTAGACGCGCCCCGCGCGGTTCTCTCGGCAGTACATCGGCAGCCCGCAACGGCCACAGAACACGAGGCCGCGCAGCAGAAAGAACGTCTTGGGCTTGCGCCCGCCGTTGCGCCGCTGGACGGCGGCGGGATCCAGCCGCGTCAGGCTGGCTTGGATGCGCTCCCAGCGATCGCGCTCGATGAGCGGCGGGTGGACGCCGTCGCGCAGCTCGCCGTCGTACCCGCGGATCAGGCCGGCGTAGTAGGGGTCCTGCACGGTGTCGCGGATGCGCTTGAGCGTCCACTGCTTGCCGCGCATGGTGAGCATGCCCTCGCGGTTGAGCGTGCGCGCGACGTCGCCGCAGCTGGTGCCTGTCTCGACCATCGCGAAGATGCGCTCGAAGATCGGCGCGCGCTCGGGACACAGCTCGCGGTCATAGACGAGCTTCCCCGACCGCTCCACGATCGCGGCGCCCTTGGCGTCGACTCGCGGCGAGAGCCGGTAGCCGTCGTGAAGCGAGGCGTTCGTGTGCCCGGCCTCGAACCGACGGCGCTTGCCGCTTCGTGTGGCAGCGGACTTGCGCGCGCTGTCCTCGTGGTTGCGCTCGCCGATCAACACCGCACGCAGCGCGTCCTCGAGGTTCCCGTCGTCCTGCACCGAGCGGAGGCGCACGCCTGCGCGGCGCAGCGCGAACCAGATCTCGCCGAGGTGGTCGGCGGTGAGGCCGTCCCCGCGTGCGAGGCGGTCGGAGTGCTGCACCCACAGCTCTGCGCTGCCTGCGGCGGTCGCCTCTTCGACGGCGCGGCGCTTGGCCTCGGCGAGGCCGTCGCCGCGGTTGCCGTGGAACGCCGAGCGCGCCTCGTCCTGGTACTCGGCGACGACCACGCGCTCGCCGGTGCGCTCGATGGCCTCACGGCAGTCGGCGAGCTGCGTCGGGATGGAGCCGTGTCGTCCTCTGTGCTCTTGGCGGCGAAGACGATGCAGGGGGTCGGCATGACTACTTGCCCGTCGTCAGCCAGTCGAGGAACTTCTCGTACGGCGTGTCGATCGGCCCGATCGCGTTGCGGGGGTACTCGACGCCGACTGCGTCCTCGAACACGTCAACGGCGGCGGTGAGGTCGTCGCTGCCTTCCAGCGCGCCGAGCATCACGCGCCCGATCTCGTCCTTGATCCGCTCTTCGATCTGTGCGGCTTCGGCCGGCGTGATCGCGTGCTTGACGGCGGCGTGCACGCGCGCGAGGTCGATCAGGTCGGCCCAGACGATCGCCGCCGCGCCGAGGTCGGCGTTCATGCTGCGGCCCGTCAGCTCGACCGCGCGGGCGAAGCGGTCGTAGTCGTCGTCCGCGATGCGCAGTGTGATGGTCTTCATGCAGTCAGAATAGCATGCACAGATGCGGCTACCGTTGAATGCGCGCCGCTGGCCTACACCAGGCCGTAGAACTTGATCTCGTGGCGGGGCTCCGCTGCGCCGGCGCGGTCGACGGCCATCGCCAGCGCGATCGCGGCGTCGACCGGCAGGTCGCCCTCGTCTGAGGCGGTGTCGAGCCGCCAGCCGCGTCCGGTCGGTCGCGCGATCGCGTTGGCTACGTGCCGGTCGAGCGTCGGGTGTCCGGGGTGTTGCAGGCGCTGCTCGACGATGGCTGCATGCAGGCCCTCGCTCGCGGCGGTCATGCGCGACGTCGACTGCGGGAACTCGACCAGCTGGCGGAATCCGTCGCGCTCGAGGCGCTGTGCTTCCGAGGTCCAGCGCCAGGGGTCGAACGCGATCTCGCGCACCGTGAAGCGGTCACACAGCGCGCGGACTGCGTCGGTGACGGCGAGCACCGCGTCGGTGCCGGTGAAGACCTCGACGGCCGCGACGCGCAGCTCTGCGTCCACGGCGACGACGGCGCTCGCTGATCGTGCTCCGCCGATGTCGACGCCGAGCCAGACCTCGGCGCCATCCGCCACTCTGAGGCCGGGGACCGCGCAGGCCGACCATGCGCCCGGGGGCAGCCAGACGCCTTCGCCAACGCCCCAGCGGTTGGCGTGGTGCTGGGCGAAGTCGAGCGGGGCGCAGCGCGCCTTGGCCTCGGCAATCACATCGAGCGTCACCCACGGCGCAGGGTTCGCGAGCTTCACGGCGCGCAGGTCGTCTAGCGAGCGGTCCTCGGGCACCGACCATTCGAGCCAGCGCAGGACGCCGGGAACGCAGGCGTCGATGCGGCCGGCGCGGCGCGTGACCTGCCCGGCGAGCGCTCGCGCACGCATCTGTCCGAGCGGGCCGTCTAGGCGCGGAGCCGCGGTCGAGATGACGAGCAGGCGCCCGCGCGGCGCAGTGCCGTCGCGGCTCTTCGCCATCGAGGTCTGCAACGCGCCGAGCAGGTCGTCGCCCTGGCGCTTGGCGGGCTGCAACGCCCACGCCTCGTCCACGAGCATGAGCCGGTCCGTGCGTCCGACCGCGCGCGAGCCGCGACCGGAGATGACGCTGAGCACGCCGCCGCCGTCGAAGCGTGCTGCGGGGCGGTCGCCCTGCACCGCGAGGATGGTCAGACGCCCGTTGAGCGCGGGGTGCGCCGCGAACTCCTCGAGCATCGCGTGCAGCAGCGCGGCTTGCCCGCGCGAGGTCGAGCCGACCGCGACGGTCTCGCCCGGCGCCGTGGCGAGCGTATGCAGTGCGAGGAGCGCGGAGACCGTCGTCTTGCCGTGGCCGCGCGGCACGATCGCGGCGGCCTCGCGTTCTGGACCGAACGCCAGGCGCGCGATGTCGCGCTGAAACGGCGCAAGCTCGATCCCGAGAGCGCGCGCGAGCGCCAACAGCCCGCGGTAGCCGGGACGGATCCGCAGCGTTGGCGCGACGGCGACAGCCACGCGTCACGCTCCGACCGCCAGGCGTGCGACTGCGGCGACGCTGCGCGGTGCCGGCCGGTCGAGGAAGGCGTCGCGCCACGCCTCGGCGGTGACCCGAAGCACGTAGCGCTCGTCCTCGTCCACGGTGGCGAGCGCCTGCCGCCACGCCGTCTCGAACGACAGGCCGGCGCGCTTGGCTGCCGCCAGCTCGCGGCCGATGCGCTGTAGCTCGTCGCGCGAGCGCGTGGTTTCGATCTCTCGCGATCCCGTGGGGACGCCCTTGGGCGGCCCGGGCATCAGACAGCTGGCGGCGGCGTCGGGGCGGCGCAGCCGGTGTTTCGCAGCAGTCCGTGGCCAGCCAGGATCTCGAACACCGCCGGTCCGGGCGGACGCGGCCCGCGCCACGCGACCGTCAGGCGCGGCGATAGGTACTCGGTGGCGCCGCGGATGTTGTCGCCGTCCTCGAGGCGTAGGGCGGCGGCCTCGACGGTCGCGCGCTTGAGCGCTGCGACCTGCGGGTCGGCCAGCAGCTCCGGGTCGAGTGCTCGACCGGATGGCAGGCGAACGCCGCCGATCGCGCGGTCGACGTCGTCGTGCGCGAGCGCGAGCAGATCGTCGGCACGCGCGGCCCCGAGCGAGGACAGCTCGGCGGCCAGCTCGGACGGCAGACGCTCTGCCAGCTCGTCGCGCGTCACGTAGGTCATGACCGTGCGTCCTCGCGCTCGAGCAGGCGCCGCGCACCGTCCTTGAACGTGACGGCCAGGCGGTCGCCGGTCAGCAGCTCGACGTCCGCGAAGCGACCGGGCCAGTGCGGCAACGCCCACGCCAGCGGCCCCCACTGAACGAGGCTGCCCTCGCCGTGGACCTCGACAACGACCTCGCCATCGCAGAATCGGCGGACTCGCCGGCGCCGCCGCGTACTCATCGAGGCGTGCGAGGAGTCGGCCGTCCCTTGCGCTCGGGCAGCACCCTGAACGCTGCGCCACGCTTCGCCGCGCTGTGTGCGAAGGGCTTGCGCGACGCGAAGAGGTATCGCTGCTGGCGCTTGGAGACGACCTTGCCGGTCGGGCTGAGGCCGTCGTGACGGCGTGACGGCTTGCCCACTTCCCCGACCGCAGCCGGGCTCGGGAAAGCCCCTCGGCGCGGTCGGGGATGGGCGGACTTCGGCGTCCTGCTGTCCGACGAGACAGGGGCCGAAGGTGACGCCGGCCTAGGCCGACGGGAAGGGATGGCGAGCGGCACACCGGGCACGCCGGGTGCCTGCGGCGCCGACGAGCCGGCGAGGGTGGCGGCCGCGGCGCCGGCGACGACAGGGGCAGCCGACTGCGCTTGCTGGCGCGGCGTGACCTGCTGGGGTCCCGCTGTCGACGGCACCGCCATCGCTACGCGATCGCCGGGGCGTCGATGTTCGGTCAGCTTCACGATCGCGGACGGGTGGGGCGACGTCCATCCCCAGCCGGTACTTGCCGCGCACCAGCACGGCGTCGGCGGAGAACTGCTGCGACCGGTCGACCTCGACCGTCACGTCGCGACGCACTACGACCGTCACCTGCTTCGGAGCGAACACGACAGCCGTCGTCGTGGGGTCCGGGCCGCCGCTGACGCGGCAGCCAGTGCGGACGGGTAGACGGGCGGGACTCCGGCAGGCGTGGGAGAGGTAGGCGTTGCTGCCCGTCTCCTCCTTGACGAGGGCCGAGCGCGGTCGCGGGACGTGGCCCGAGCAGCATCGCGTAGGGGCCCGGCACCTTGCGCCTCGCCGAGCAGGCCGACCGCCTTGATGACGTGGTCCCAGCTCAGCGCGCCGGCGACGTCGATCGACTGCGTGCCGAGCGAGCTGCGTCAGGCCCTTGAAGCCCTTGGCGTCGTTGCCGATCGTCAGCTCGCGGTCGCCCTTCAGCGCGAGCGTCACGTTGAGGTTGTCGGCGACGAGCTGGAGTAGGTCGGGGTCGCGAATCCTCGAACGCCTCGCTCGAGCCGCGGACCAGCGCCTTGATCGCCTTCACGGGGATCTCGAACTCATCGAGGTCGACGTCGCTGGGCGTGATCTCCTCGAGCTCGTCGTAGAACGCCGCGGTGACGTCGCCGGTGAGGACGGGCCACTTCACTGCCTTGCGGTCTGTCGGCACGACGATGGCGCCCGCGGCGACCACGGCGGCGTTCTCGCGCAGCCGGTCGATCAGGACGGTCCGCAGGTCGTCGGGCTCGACGGGCTCGGCAGTCGCGTGTGTGAGATCGCGCGCTTCCCCCTTTGGCACGCTGGCCATTGCGCTGAGCACGCGGGCCTCGGCGGTCGCGCCGCCAGCGGTCTGCTCGCCGCGGTCCTCGACGGTGAGCGTGCCGGTGGTCGGGGTGGTCTCGGTCTGTTCATCGGCCATGCGGCCGTCCTCCGTGGTTTCGGACGCCGGGGCCGCCGGCTCGGGGTCAGGAATAGGTGCCGAGCGGAACTCGGCGGTCGCTGCGGTCGCGGGGTAGGCGCCGGTCGTGACGACGGACACGTCGCGCAGCTCGGCGATCTCGTGGACGTGGCGCACGGCGCCTCGCCACTCGTCGCGCTTGACGACCATGCGCCACGAGCTCGGCGCGCAGGTCGCCGCGCTCGACCGCCTCGCGGACGTCGCTGCGGCTCTCCGGCAGCTCGACCGACCAGTGCAGGCCGTCGCCGCGATCCTCGAGCGAGAGCGTGCCGGGATGGCGACCGATCGGGACGCCGGCGTGGTCGACGGTCGCCACGAGGTCGTCCAGACGCGCGTTGCGTAGCGCACCGGGCTCGATGACCTCGCGCCAGCCGCCGAGGTCGCGCGACTCGACGCCGTAGGGCACGACGCCGCGCAGGCGGGGGCCGTCGATCGTCGGCGCGGCCGCGTCGGGCGCAGCGCGCGTCTCAAGCTGCGCCAGGGGTGGGGCGGTCAGGCAACTGCGGCCTCCTGTTCGGCCTCGGCGGGTAGGTCTTCCAGCTCGCGGACCTCGTCACGACGCAGCCAGCCAGTGGAAGGGTCAAGCGCGGCGCTGTAGACCTCGGCACGCGCCTTCGCGTCGCCGCGCAGCAGGCCGTCGAGCGAGAACTGCGGGTACAGGCCGCTGCCCTCGGGGAACAGTCGCTCGCAGCCGGCGAGGGCGTCCTCGATGGCGACAAGCCAGGGCCGCAGCGAGAAGTCCACGAACGCACGCGCCTGCTCGGCGACGGTGCTGTAGGTCAGCGAGTCGCCGGTCTTCGCGCCGATGACCCACGGCGGCACGCGGAAGATGCGCGCGACCTCGACGTCGGAGAGCTGGCGCTGCTGGATGAACTCCGCGTCGGCGAGGCTCATCGAGATCGGCGTGAAGCTCACGTCCGCGCTGAGCACTGCGACCTTGCCCGCGGCGGTCGGCCCGCCATGACGCGCTTCCCACGCCGTGGCCAGGCGTGTGGCGGCCTCGTCGCCCTCAGGGCCGGGCGGGATCTGCAAGACGCCGCGGGGGGCGCCGCCGTGGCGCATCGTGGCGGAGCCGTGTTCGGCGAGCGCCTGGGCATAGCCAAGCGCCTCGCGTGCGGCCCGCACCGGCGAGACTCCGCGCACGCCGTCGAGCGTCGCGGCGCGGACGTGGACGACGTCGTGCGTCGAGACGGTCGTCGTGCGCCCGTCCTCGGCGGTCACGGTGTAGAACGGGACGCCCCCGGTGAGCTTGACCTGCACGCGGTCGGGCGGCAGGAGCGCGAGCTGCTCGACCGACTCGCGGCCGTACAGGGCGAGGAAGCACTCGCCCCACAGGTTCATCGTCGCGACCATCTGCCAGACGAGCAGCGACGTCGGGACGGCCGGCGCCGGGCGTCGCAGGCGGCGCGCGGTCGGGTGCTCGTCTACGCGCTCGCGCCCGCCCTCGGCGCCGCGGCGGTAGGTGTGCAACGGCAGCGACGCAGCGGCGTCGGCGAGCGCGCGAACGCAGGCGTAGGCCGCGCTGACCCCGAAGGCGTTGCGCGGGGAGATCGCCGGGCCCGCGTCGGTGTCGCCGAAGAAGATGGCCGGGACGGTCGCCCGCGTCATCGAGCGCTGCTCGTCGCCGACGCGCCGTAGGGCCCGCGCTTCGGCTAGCTCCGCAATCCTCGTCTCGCGCTCGGCGACAGACTCCACCCATCACACGATGGGGGGCGCCCTTCGATTTGCGCAACTTGCGGATTGCGCATCCGGCGTGCTATGGCGGCGTGTGGTCCGTCACCCCACCGTGTGCTCGGTCACGGGTTCACCGGCAGGCGATACCTCGGACGACGCCCACGCGATAGCCGCGCGACGCGCCGGTGATGCGCAGCACGCCCCCCGAGGAACGACCGCCGGCGCACGGCTGCTCGCCCTCGGGGTAGAACGACACGTCCTCCCAGCGACACGTCCACCGGTGGTAGCGGCGGCGCTGCACGTAGCGCTCGCCAGCCGGACGACATGTCGCCGCGACGTCGCGGGTGCTGAAGCCGTAGCGGCTCTGCACCGCCTGGCGCGTCGCGTCCTGCGCGCTCGCCTTCGACATGTACCAGGCAGCGTGTGCCGACGGAGCCATCGCCCAGAGCGCGACACCTGCGGTCAGCGTGGCTATCGCCCTCTTCATGGGAGCGAAGGCTACGCCCTCCGGGCGTGCGTGAAAGATCGACGAGGAGCGCGTGCCCTCTGTTCCCGATCTCAAGAACGGAGCCCTATCGTGGCTCGCATGGACAAGTCCACGATCATCTTCAGCGGCGGCTACACCGTCGACGTGCAGGGCGTCGCGAGCGAGGTCGCGTCGCGGATCCTCGAGCTGAGCGAGGGCGATAGCTACGGGTACGCCGGGTTCTCGAACGCGACGGACGGACGGGACGTCTACGTGTTCACTGGCGGGGTCGCCGGTGTTCTCGGGCACGCCTCGTAAGCGAACCGCGCGGGGGGCCGCTACGGTTCCCGCATGCCCGCAAGCGTCGTGTTCATCGGTGGCGACACCCTGAAGGTCGAGCAGGATCCAGTAGACGCAGCTCGACTGCTGTGGGGGCACGAGCAAGGCGACGACGCGCACGACATTGGCTACGCCGCACTCGTCGTAGGCGGCGAGGTCGTCTACGTGAACCCGGCCGCGGTCGCGCGCGTGGAGAAGCAGCGCTCGGGCACGGCGTCGTTCTAGCTCCTCGCTAGCGCGGCGACCGCAGGTACTCAGCGGGGTCCTGCTCGATCGACGTCGTGTCGTGCAGCTTGGCCCGCTTGCGCAGCATCTCCATCGCCTCCTCCGCCGCCTTCAACGACAACTCGCGGTGCTTGTTGTCCTGCAAGATCAGCATTGGTTGGTCGGGCTGCGACGGCCCGATACCAGCGGCACCTCGGTGCATCAGCTCGACGTGCGCCACCGTGGCTCGGACGACCTCCCACTCCTTCGGCTTGAGGCCGCGGGCAAGCGCGAGCCGCACATCCGGCCATCCGTCGAGCCGCAACCACCGATCCTTGGTCCCGCCAGCGTTCTGCCCGAGGTCCAGCTCGCGCAGACGGTGCGCGAGGCGGGCAAGGTCCTCGACCATCACGCGCACCGCCGCGCGCAGCTCGCGCCGTTCGGCGCGGTAGTCGAGCAGCATGCGCACGATCGCCGCGAGGATGCCGGCGACGACCGCGCCGATCAGCACCGTCACGATCGTGTTGGACGGCTCGTCCTTCGCGGCGTCGACGGCGGAGAGGATCACTTGCGCTTGGCGCGGCGGCGCGTGCGTCGCGACGCGTCTGGGCTCAGACGACTCGCCGCGGCCGTCCGGAACTCCTTGCTCGACGCGTTGGCGGCGATCTGATCGTGACCCCAGCGAAAGGGGTCGCGCTGGACGTTGACGATGCCGTTCGGGCCTAGCGCCGCACGGTCCCACGCCTGCATCGCGGCGTTGAAGTGGCGACACTCTGGAGCATCGGGGCCCAACCGGATTTGCAGCTTGTCCTCGTTCAGGTGGAGTTGCTGCAACTGGTAGATCAGTGCCGCGTGGGTCTCGTCGGGGACGGCGAGCGGCACGTTCCCGGCCCCCGGCCGGTTGGAGGCCTGCTCGGTGTCGTTGAGCAGCGCCAGTGCCTCCGTCAGCCGGATGGCCGCGTCCTCGATGACGGTGCGCAGCTCGTCCTCTCGTGTCGAGCGTCGCGCCTCGCGACGGTCGAGCAGTCCCGTTACGAAGCCCGTGACGTGGCCAGCCACGCCGACGCCGGCCGTGGTGGCCAGGCCCACGATCGCGATCGTCGTTGCATCGCTCATGTTCGGAAGGTAGCTGCGCTGTCGGTCAGCTCAGCACCGCGATTGCGCTCACTTTCTGCCATGAGCCAGACCACATGGAGCGCACGCTGATCTGCCCGAGCGGCGTCGGGTACTACGACGCGAGGCGCCGGGGCCCGCTCGACAGCTGAGCGCGACGTGCGGCCGCCTCCACGAGCGCGTGGTGGCGTCGGCACAGCGCCACGCCGTTCGCCAGGTCGTCCCTGCCGCCCTCGCGCTTGGGCACGACGTGGTGCGCCTGCACGCCGAGCGTCGTGGTGCAGCGCACGCCGTCTACGACGACCTCGCAGCGGCCACCGGCGCGTGCCAGGACAGCGGCGCGAAAGCGCGCTTGCCCGGACGAGCTCCGCCCGGGCGTCGTGCGCTCGCGCGCGCTCGAGCAGCGCCGGCAGTAGCTGCCGCTCTCGATGAGCACGCCGCAGTTGTCGCCGAGGCAGGGCCGCTTCATCGTGGGTGCCGGGAGCATCGGGCGCAGGACGTAGAGGGTGCGCCCGACGAGCAGACGCAGACGCAGGCCCTCGCTCGTCTGTCGCAGGGCCGCGCCGTACTCGTGCTCGCACATGACGAAGCTCGGCAGGCGCCCGCCGAGGATCACGGCGGCGCGCACGCCACCTTCACCGGGTCCGCGGTCTTCGACCTCGACGCCATACAGCCCGGCCTCGGGTCCGCACATCAGCAGGAGTGCGGGAGCGTTGATCGCCACCGCCTCCTCTGGCGGGCGAACGCCGGCCGACTCCCACGCGGCTTCGATGGCCGACATCACTGCCTCGTCTGAGGACCACATCTTTCGAGGATGGCGGTCGGGGTGTCGATCTGTCATCTCTGGCCCGCCTCCCATGCGCGTGAGGGGCGGTAGTAGATGCCGAGGTTGTCGGCGCAGCTCTGACACAGCGCCTCGCGAGGCGTGTGGCGATAGACCATCGCCCTGCCGATTCGGAGGATGCCTCGGCATCGAGCGCAGCAGGTGTCGGTCTTGACCGGAGTCAGCCACCACTTGTTCGAGCTGGAGCCCGTGGCTCTCGAGGTCGTCTGTGCTGACTGCATCGCGGCCTTCTTTCTGCGCTTGCGCTCTCTCGTCTTGAAGCTCATCGGTTCTTCTCCTTTGCGGCCTCGGCGCGGGCACGGGGGAGCGCCCCTCCTACGGTCTGCACGGCGTCGACATGGGGTCCACGCTGCTCCCGGCACCCATCACGAACGGCTCCCTCGGATGCCGGGGAACGGCTCGCTGGCGGCTTCCATGACTGCGCCCTGTCAGTCCCGCCGTCCGATCTCGTCGGACTCCTGCTCGGGGGCCGCGCTCGACGGCGCGGCGTTGCGTGGTGTGCGGCGGGCTACCGCCGATCCGCTCGCTACGCTCCGCCGACCTCCTTGGCCGCCATCTCGGAGCCCCGACGCCCGGTTGCAGCCGGGCGTCCTGCGTTCTGGGGCTCAAGCTCGACGGCGCGCGGCGGAATGGCGATGCCAAACCGGGCGCTCGACTTTGGTGCAGGTGCCGGTTCGTCGTCGGTGCCAAACCGATCGGTCGACGCTCGTCGACCTCCTTCCCCGTCGCGTCGACGTCGAGGTCGACCTGCGCAAGGGCTTGCCGGCCTTCACGATCGTCGGCCTCGGCGACCGCGCCGTTCGCGAGTCGCGCGAGCGCGTGCTCGCGGCAATCGTCAACTCAGGGCTGCAGCTACCGCAAGGCCGCGTCACGGTGAACCTCGCTCCTGCGCAGCTGCGCAAGACCGGCACCGGCTTCGACCTCGCGATCGCCTGCGGCGTGCTCGCCGCGGCGGGGCAGATCCCCCAGGAGGTCCTCGACACGACCGCCGTGTACGGGGAGCTCGCGCTCAGCGGTGCCCTGCGCCCCAATCGCGGCGCGCTCGCGGTCGCCGAAGGCGCAGCCTCCGCACAGCTGACGAGCCTCGTCCTGCCCTGGGAGCTGACGCCGGAGGCCGCGCTCGTCCCCAAGATCGAGGTCAGCGGTGCCTCGACGCTCAACGAGGTCGCCGAGACGCTGCGCGGCAACCCGCCTGCGAACGCCCCGGCAGCGGTCGCGCTCGCGCGTGACCCGCAGCCTGAGGGCGCAGAGATGCTCGACCTCTCCGACGTCCGCGGTCATCCCGCCGCGCTCGCTGCCGCGACGATCGCCGCCGCCGGCGGGCACAACCTCCTGCTCACCGGCCCGCCCGGCACCGGCAAGACGATGCTCGCGCGCCGGATCCCGTCGATCCTGCCGCCGCTGAGCCCGCCGGAGGCGCTCGAGGTGACGCGCATCCACTCGGCTGTGGGATTGCGACGACCGACAGGCCTCGCGTGCGAGCGACCGTTTCGCGCGCCGCACCACACAGTCTCGGCGTCCGGGCTCGTCGGCGGCGGCACGCCGCCGCGCCCCGGCGAAGTGACGCTCGCGCATCACGGCGTCCTGTTCCTCGATGAGCTCTCGGAGTTCGCACGGCCGGCGCTGGAGGCGTTGCGCCAGCCGCTGGAGGACGGTCGCGTCGCCGTCGTCCGCGGGCAGCGCACGGCGATCTTCCCGTCGCGCGTGATGCTCGTGGCGGCAACGAACCCGTGTCCCTGTGGGCTCGCCGGCCCGGAGGGCAGGTGCCGCTGCAAGCCGATCGACCACGCGCGTCACCGCCGGCGGTTGAGCGGCCCGCTGCTGGACCGCGTCGACATCACCGTACGGATGGAGCGGCCGACCGCCGACGACTTCGCGCAGCCGGGACTGCACACGAGCGCGGTGCAGCGCGCGCACGTCGTGGAAGCGCGCCAGCGTCAGCTCGCGCGCCTCGAGGGCACCGTTGCGACGTGCAACGCGCACCTCGACGCCGCGCTCTCGCGGACCTACCTCAGCCTCTCCGACGAGGCAGCACGCGTCCTGCACACCGCGTACGACGAAGGCAAGCTCAGCGGGCGCGGGCGTCTGCGTGTGCTGCGCATCGCGCGCACGATCGCCGACCTGGCAGGGGAGGAACGCGTGTCACCCAACGACGTGCACCGCGCGATCGCCTTCCACCAGCCCGACGTCGCGCTCGAGGAGGCATCGTGAACGCCTGCGACGCCTGTCTCACGCGTGCCGGCCTGCTCGCGGCGCTCTCCGGGCATCTCGAGATCGCGTGGCGGCGAGGTCGCGACGGGCTGCGCGACGTGCTCGCGCTTCCCAACGACGAACTCGCTGCCGCGCTCGCCCACATGCCCGCCGAGGAGGTCCTCGATGCGGCGCCCGGGCTTGCGCCGGAAGCGATCCGCGAGCTTGTCGACGGCGCCGCGATCGTGGCGCTGTGTCGCTGCGACGACGCGTATCCCGAGCGCTTGCGCGACCTCCGCGACGCGCCGGCAGTGCTGTTCTGTGCTGGCGATCCGCGGATGCTGCGGACGCACCTCGGCAGCGACGACGAGGGCGAGCGGCTGCCCGCGGTCGCGATCGTCGGTACACGCCGGGCCTCGCCCGAAGGAAGCGAGCTCGCGCGCGGGCTCGGTCGCGGCCTGTCGGCCGCGGGCGTCACCGTCGTGAGCGGGATGGCGATGGGCATCGACGCCGCGGCTCATCGCGGCGCCGTCGACGCGGGCGGTCCGACGGTCGCGGTGCTCGCGTGCGGACCGGACATCGCGTATCCCGCAAGCGAGGCGGTGCTTCACCGCCAGCTGCGCGACAACGCGCTGATCGTCTCGGAGGCGCCGCCGGGGGCGCAGCCACGGCGCTGGGCGTTTCCGGCACGCAACCGCATCATCGCGGCACTCGGACAGCTGACGATCGTGGTCGAGGGCGCGGCGCGCAGCGGCTCGCTGATCACCGCCGAGTTCGCCACGGCGCTCGGACGCGAGGTCGCCGCGGTCCCCGGTCGCGCCGGCAGCCCGTACACCCGCGGCAGCAACGGGCTACTGAAAGAGGGCGCGGCGGTCGTCCTCGACGCCGAGGATGCGCTCGACCTCGTTCTCGGCACGGGCCGCGTGCGGCCCTCGCCCGACGCCGCACATCGAACGCTGGAACCGCGGCTTCGCCGCCTGCTGGTCGACGTGCTCCGCGGGCACGCAAGCGTTCCCGCCCTGGCACGCGCCGGTCACGACGTCGACGACGCGCTCGTGGGGCTTTCAGAGCTCGAGCTGCGCGGCTTCGTGCGCCGCGCACCGGGTGGGGTGGTGGTGCCCGTGCAACAGTGAGCGCGCGTCGCCGAGCTGCCGCCCGCCATCCGCACATACGCTGCACGACGTGACAGCGACGCGCCCACCCGTCTGCCTCGCGATCGCCGGCTCGGACTCCGGCGGCGGCGCCGGCATCCAGGCCGACCTCAAGGCGTTCGCCGCGTGCGGCACGCACGGGACGACCGCGATCACCGCCATCACCGCGCAGAACACCGTGGCCGTCACGGACGTCGAGGCGATCTCGCGCGCGATGATCGTCGCCCAGGTGCGCGCGGTGGTCGACGACATCGGCGTCGACGCCGTGAAGATCGGGATGCTGGGTAGCGTCGCCACGACGGTTGCAGTGTCGGAAGCGCTCGCGCTGATCGATCCCGCGGTCCCGGTCGTCGTCGACCCGGTGATGGTCGCCGAGTCCGGCGCGCGCTTGCTCGAGCCCGAGGCGCAGGCCGCCCTCGTCGAGCTGATCCTGCCGCGCGCGACCGTCGTGACGCCGAACCTCCCTGAGGCCCGTGCGCTCGCTGCGGCGCCTGACGGCAGCGAGGACGCGGAGTGGCTGGCCCGCGAGATCCGCGCGCTCGGACCGACCGCCGTGATCATCACCGGCGGCCACCGCGCAGGCGATACCGCCACCGACGTGCTGCTCGACGGGGAGCAGGTCGTCGAGCTGCCCGGGCCGCGTCATCCCGACGGCGCGGCCCACGGCTCGGGTTGCACGCACTCCAGCGCGCTCGCGGCACACCTCGCGCATGGCTTCCCGCTGCGAGAAGCGGCGCGCGCGGCGCGCTGGGTCGCCGGCGAGGCCGTGCGCAACGGGCTGCGCGGGGTCGGCGCAGGCGCCGGCCCGGTGGACTCCCTGTACGTCGCGACACGAACACCGGCACGCGCGCCCGCGGCGGACGGCTGATCGGGGCCCCGTCCCTTTGCCATAATCGCCCGACCTGTGCAGTTCCTGCGTATGAAGCCCGGGCATGGCGAAGTGCTCCTGACGGAGGGCGACATCGACGTGGATGAGCAGCGTTTGATCGAGGCGTTTCGCGAGCAGCTCGACGCCGGCATGTGGGCCGCCGTCCCGGAGGAAGGTCCGAGCGGCCGCCGGCAGGCCGCGATGGTCCAGCGTTTCGAGGACATCCCGCGCGACGCCGAGCGCGTGATCTTCTTCCCCGGGCTGCGGGCGGACGCTGAGGAGACCGCCGTGCTGCTCGCGATCAGCGCCACGGTCATCGTCATCGTCGCGCTGCTCTGGGAGGTCTGCTGGCCGCGGCTGAGCGAGCTCTACGCACAGCACAAGGCGCGCCGCATGCGCGTCCCCGTCGACGGTTACGACCCCGGTCGCGAACGCCGCGCCGAGCAGCGCGCGCGCCAGCTGTTGCGCTCCTGCGTCAACGACGAGGAGTGGGGCATGTACCGCGACCTCGGCTTCATCCGTGTATGGGGTCGGCTCGCCGGCGGACCCGAGCCCGGCGTGAGCGAGCAGACCGACGCCGGCGCGCCGTACGCCTACCTGATCTACCCCCACAAGCCGATCGTCTGCTTCCTGCCGCAAACGCGCCGGCTGCTCAACGAGTACTGCGTCGAGTTCCCCGACGAGACACGCCCCTACGGCTCTGCACGACTGCCGGACTCCGACGACGTCCTCGCGAAATGGATGGCGCTGACCGGCGACGAGCGGCGCCTGATCGCAAGCGCCAACATGCACCTGCCCGGTCGCCAGGTGGACCCCAAGCAGGTCCGCCGCGACCTCTGGCGCCTGAGCGAGTGGGAGCGCGCCCGCGACGCACGCGAGCGCCGCCAGCGCGCCACCGCCGAGTAAACGTCCTTCTTGTACGGCTATAGCCGCGAAGGAAGGACGCGGACGGGCGAGACGCCGGATCGCGCGGTGACGCCGGCCAGCGTCCCACCCTTCTAAGCCGCAGGTGTCCCGGCGCGCCGGCCGCAGGCCCAAACGTCCCGGCGCCGCGCTGTCGCGGGGCGGCCACAGCAGCCGCCGTCCGGCTACTGTCCATGCCGTGACGACGACCCGCAACGGCTTCGATCTCAAGCACAAATCGCGCGCGCTGACCGAGGGTCCGCAGCGCGCGGCTGCGCGCTCGTACTTCAAGGCGATCGGCTTCGACGACGAGGCGCTCGGCAAGCCGATCATCGGCGTAGCGTCGACGTGGATCGAGACGATGCCGTGCAACTTCACGCTGCGCGCGCTCGCCGCGAAGGTCAAGGAGGGCATCCGCGCCGCCGGCGGCACGCCGATGGAGTTCAACACGATCGCGATCTCCGACGGCATCACGATGGGGACGAGCGGGATGAAGACGAGCCTCGTCAGCCGCGAGGTGATCGCCGACTCGATCGAGCTGACTACCCGCGGCTACCTCTTCGACGCGATCGTCTGCCTGACCGGCTGCGACAAGACGCTGCCCGGTGCCGTGATGGCGATGGCGCGCCTCAACGTCCCGAGCCTGATGCTCTACGGCGGCTCGATCCTCCCCGGCACGCACAACGGCCACGACGTCACGATCCTCGACGTCTTCGAGGCCGTCGGCGCCCACGCCGCAGGCAAGATCAGCGACGAGGAGCTCAGCGAGATCGAAGCGGCCGCGAGCCCCGGCGCGGGTGCCTGCGGCGGCCAGTTCACCGCGAACACGATGGCGATGGCCTTCGAGATCCTCGGCGTCAGCCCGATCGGCGCGGCGATGGTCCCGGCCGTCGACGCGACGAAGGCCGACGTCGCCGTCGCCTGCGGCAAGCTCGTCATGGACGTGCTCGCGCGCAACCAGTGCCCGCGCGACATCATCACCAAGCAGTCGCTGGAGAACGCGATCGCCGGCGTCGCCGCCTCCGGCGGCTCGACCAACGCCGTGCTGCACCTGCTCGCCGTCGCCAACGAGGCCGGCGTGCAGCTCGACATCGACGACTTCGACCGCATCGCCGAGAAGACGCCGCTGCTCTGCGACCTCAAGCCCGGTGGGCGCTTCAACGCTGCCGACCTACACAACGCCGGCGGCATCGAGGTCGTCACACAGCGCCTCAAGCAGGCCGGCCTGCTGCACGAGGACGCGCAGACCGTCAGCGGCATCACGATCGGCGAGCACGCCGACCGCGCCGCCGAGGCGGATGGGCAGGAGGTCGTCCGTCCGCTGGACAACCCGGTCAAGCCGACCGGCGGCCTCGCGATCCTGCGCGGCAACCTCGCGCCGGAGGGCAGCGTCGTCAAGCTCGCCGGCCACGAGCGCCGTCTGCACTCCGGCCCCGCGAAGGTCTTCGAGCAGGAGGCCGAGGCGATGGACGCCGTCACGCACGGCCAGATCGAGGCCGGTGACGTCGTCGTGATCCGCAACGAAGGACCGGTCGGCGGCCCCGGCATGCGCGAGATGCTCGCCGTGACGGGCGCAATCAACGGTGCCGGGCTCGGCGAGACCGTTGCGCTGATCACCGACGGCCGCTTCAGCGGCGCCACGCACGGCTTCATGGTCGGCCACGTCGCGCCCGAGTCCGTGAAGGGCGGGCCGATCGCCGCCGTGCAGAACGGCGACACGATCACGATCGACGTGGACAACCGCCGCCTGGACGTGGACCTGTCCGACGAGGTGATCGCGCAGCGGGTCGCCGCCTACGACGCGCCCGTCAGCCCCGACGCGACCGGCGTGCTGCTGAAGTACGCCAAGCTCGTCGGCTCCGCCGCCGAGGGGGCAGTGACCGGCTGAGACCCAACCGAGCTACGCCGCCGCGGCGCCCGCGAGCGCTTCGAGCAACGCCGAGGTCGCAGGTGGGTCCGGCGGCTGGCCGTAGGTCGCTGCGTAGACGTGTCGAACTGTCCCGGGCAGCTTGGCGGCGACGATGCCCTCGGCGCGGTGTGCGCGCAGCGCCAATCCCGGGATCGTCGTCACGCCGAGGCCACCGGCGACGAGCGACTGCATCACCACCATGTCATCAGACGTCGAGCCGATCCGCGGTTCGAACCCCTCCTCAGCACAGAGCGAGAGGAGGTGGCTACGGCAGCGCTCGCAGCCCGCGATCCAGGTGGCGTCACGCAGACCCGCCACGGTTGCGCCGCGACGCGTGGAGAGCAGGTAGACCGGGTCGTCGAGCAGGTGGTGCAGGTGGACACCGTCGGGTTCGGGCTCGGTCTCGTCGTAGCGGAAGATGATCGCGACGTCGATCTTGCCCGCCCGCAGGAGCTCGAGTGCCTCAGGTGGATGCGTGTCGATCAGGCTGAGCTGCACACCCGGGTGAGCACGGGCGAGCGCTGCCGCGGCCCGCGGCACGAGCGAGCCGATCGCCGACGCGAACCCTGCGAGGCGCACGCGACCGGCTGCCAACCCGACGTGGGCCGCGAGCTCGGCGTCCGCGGCTTCGATCCGTCCGAGGATCTCCGCGGCGCGGTCGGCGAGCATCCGGCCCGCATGGGTCAAGCGGATCCCGCGCCCGACCCGCTGGACGAGCTGCGCACCGGTCTCGTCCTCGAGCCGTGCCAGGTGGTGGCTGATCGCGGGCTGGGAGTACTGCAGATCCTTGGCCGCAGCGGTGACCGACCCACATCGAGCCACGGCATCGATGACGCGCAGCCGGGCGGGATCGATCATCCATCCAGCATATCTATGAATTAGCAAGAATCTTCTTATTGGACAGATGAATCGATCCGGGCCATGCTCGGTCCCATGTCCACGACGCGTGTCAGCGAGCTCACCGAACTGGTCGCGGGCGTCCGCCAGGCGATCGCCGCGCACGCGAGCTGGCCGGATACCGCAGAGCTCGTCGCCGAGCAGCTGCGCCGACATCTCCCGGGCCCGGACGTCCTCACCGCCGAGCAGCGCCGCGGCTCGCCGGACGGCTATCTCAGCCACACCCTGCACGTCGAGCCCGACGGCTCGTTCTCGGTCGTCGGCCTCGTGTGGCGACCCGGCCAGATCACGCCGATCCACGACCACCTCACGTGGTGCGTCTTCGGTGTCGTCCAAGGCGTCGAACACGAGGACCTGTTCGATCCCGAGCTGAACCTGATCGGCCACAGCGACAACCACGTCGGCGAAGTCAGCGGGTTCGCGCCGCCGGGCGACATCCACCGCGTCCACAACGCCACCGACGAGACCGCGATCTCGATCCACATCTACGGCACCGACGTCACGCGCGCCGGCTCCAGCGTGCGGCGCTACTACGACCAACCGAAAGGCACCCCATGAACACACCCCCCGTCGTCTCTGCCCAGGAGTGGAACGCCGCCCATCAGCAGATGCGCGTGAACGAGAAGGAGCTGACGCGCGCCCGTGACGCGCTCGCCGCGCGGCGCCGCCGAATGCCGTGGACGGCAGTGGAGCAGGACTACCGCTTCGAAGGGCCCGACGGCCCGGTGAGCCTGCTCGACCTGTTCGCCGGACGCCGTCAGCTGCTGCTGTACCGCGCCTTCTACGGGCCCGACGTGTCGGGCTGGCCGCAGCGCGGATGTCCGGGATGCTCGTTCATGGCCGACCACGTGCCGCACCTCGCCCATCTCCACGCCCGCGACACCACGCTGGTGTACGCCTCACGCGCACCGCAGTCAGACATCGACGGGCTGAAGGCGCGGATGGGCTGGCAGCACATCCCGTGGTACACGATCACCGATTCGTTCGACATCGACTTCGGCGTCGACGAGTGGCACGGCACCAACGCGTTCATCCGCGACGGCGACCGGGTCTTCCGCACGTACTTCACCAACGGCCGCGGCGACGAGGTCACCGCGAACACGTGGAGCTACCTCGACCTCACCGCCCTCGGCCGCCAGGAGGAGTGGGAGGACTCGCCCGAGGGCTACCCGCAGACGCCGCCATACGTGTGGTGGCGTCGCCACGACGAGTACGACCAGACCGAGGCCTCGCAGGACCACCTCGACCAGATCGCGCGCGTGGTGGCGGCCGAAGGCAGCTCGACGTGACCATCGCCCACGTAGGCGGCCTGCCGGTGGAGGAGGCGGTCATGCCGCTCGCTGCCTCAGCTGGCGCCGCGTTGCTCCTCGCCCGCGCCTGGCTTGCCGCCCACGCGCCGTTGCTCAGGCGGTCTCAGCGCCGGCGGCCAGGAACTCGAGCAGATCCGAGTTGAAGCGCGCCGGCTGCTCGAGCATCGCGAGGTGGCCGGTCTCCTCGTAGACGAGCTTGCGCGCGCCCGCGATCTCGCTGGCGAACACGTCGGCGTCGGCAACCGGCACGAGCCGGTCGCCCGCGCCGTGCACCACCAGCGCCGGGCACGAGATCTGCGCCAGTCGCCCGCGCAGCGGATACGAGGTGACGGCGTCCAGCGCCTGTACGAACCCAGGCCCGTCCGCCCAGCGCACGTGCTCGGCGACAAGGCGCGGATCGAGTTGCTCGGGGTGCGCGGTCGCGTAGCGCATCGCGCCAAGCCGCAGCCGCGCGCGCCGCGCGATCCCGAACGCATGCGCCGCCTGAAAGCGGTTCCAGCGCCCGAGCACCGGCGCCAGCCGTCGCACACGCGCGACGCGGCGTTCGTTCTCCGGCGCCTGGATCGACAGCCCGGCGGGGGAGACCAACACCAGCCGCTCGACCCGCTCCGGCGCCGCGATCGCCGTCTCAGCCGAGACGAAGCCGCCCATCGAGTTGCCCACCAGCGCGGCCCGCGCGATGCCGAGGTCGTCGAGCAGTTCGACAACGAGCCGCGCGAGGCCGGGGACCGTCAACGCCTCACGCGGCAACGGCGAGGACCCGAAGCCAGGCAAGTCGAGAGCGACGGTGCGGTAGCCCGCCGCGGCGACAGCCGGGATGTTCTCGAGCCAGTTCTGCCACGCGCCGCCGAGCCCATGGATGAACACGACGGCGCGCTCGCCCTCACCGATCTCGGCGACGTTGAGCGAGCCGACCCAGCGCACGTGCCTGCTCCAGTCGATCTCGGTCCAGACGGACACTCCGCTCAGATTAGGGTCTGCGAGAATCGCGGCGTGGCGAACCTCCCGGCGGCTCCCGACCTGCGCGACTACCTGCCGGGGATCGAGCCTGAGCGCCAGGTCGATGACTGGGGGCGCTCCGAGCGCGTCTCCAACGCCTTCGACCGCCTGGTCGTGGAGTTCTTCTACCACGTGTGGTTTCGCACAGAGGTCGAGGGACTGGAGCACGTGCCGCGCAACGGCCCCGCGCTGCTGGTCTCCAACCACTCCGGCGCGCTGCCGCCCGACGCGGCGATGATCGGCAAGGCCGTCAAGGAGGACCAGGCCCGCGACGTGCGCCCGGTCGTCGAGCACTTCTTCAAGGGCGTCCCCGGCCTCAGCATGCTCGTCACGAAGATCGGTGCCGTCCCCGCGCACCCGGCCAACGCCCACCGCCTGCTGCACGACGAGGGCCAGCTCGTGCTCGTCTTCCCCGAGGGCCGCAAGGGCACCGAGAAGCTCTACAAGGACCGCTACCGCGTGCAGCGCTTCGGCCGCGGCGGCTTCGTCGAGACCGCGATGCGCGCGCGGGCGCCGATCGTCCCGATCGCCCTCGTCGGCGCCGAGGAGGCGATGCCGGTGTTCGCGCAGCTCAACCCGCTCGCGCGTCTCACCGGCCTGCTCTACGCGCCGCTGTCGCCGCTGTTCTACCTGCCCGCCAAGTTCTTCGTCCGCTTCCTGCCGCCCGTCCGCACCGACCAGATGGGTCCCGATGCGCACGAGGACAAAGCGCTCGTCCAGACCGTCGCCCACGACATCCGCGCGACGATCCAGGAAGAGCTCCACGACATGCTCGGGCAGCGCCGCAGCGTCTGGTTGGGATGACCTCGCGCCGCGTCCTCATCACGGGCCTCTCCACCTACTGGGGCGGCCGCCTGGCCCAGGCGCTCGAACGCGACCCGAGCATCGACGCGCTGATCGGCATCGACAAGAAGCCACCGAAGGTCGCGCTCGAGCGCACCGAGTTCGTCCGCGTCACCGACGAGCACAGCCTCATCCGCCGCATCGTCAAGGCCGCCGAGATCGACACCGTCGTCGACACGCGCCTGGTCGTCGACTCGATCGTCACGAGCGCCAAGCGCGCCCACGAGAACAACGTCATCGGCACGATGAACGTGCTCGCCGCCTGCAGCGGGCCGGACTCGTTCGTCAAGAAGGTCGTCTTCAAGTCCAGCGCGCACTACTACGGCTGCGAGCAGGACGACCCCGCGTTCTTCGACGAGACGATCGCCCGCCCCAAGCGCCCGCGCACGCCGATCGAGCGCGACATCGTCGCGGCCGAGCAAGCGGTCCAGGACTTCGCCGCACGCCATCCCGACACCACCGTCACCGTGTTGCGGTTCGCCAACGGCCTCGGCCCCGACGTCCGCACCTCTCACACCAAGCTCTTCGGCCTCCCGGCGATCCCGACGATCCTCGGCTTCGACCCGCGCTACCAGTTCATCCACGAGGACGACCTCGCCGGCTGCCTCGAGCACGCCGTCCGCAACGACCTCGACGGCGTCTACAACTGCGCCGCCGACGGCGTGCTCGCGCTCTCGGAGGTCACCGACCTGCTCGGCAAGCGCAACCTGCCGCTGCTGACCCCTCTCGCGACAGAGCTCCCGGCGTTCGTCCTGCGCCGCTTCGGCGTGCAGATCCCGCCGGAGATGCTCAAGCAGCTGCGCTTCGGCCGTGCGCTGGACAACCGCAAGCTCAAAGCCACCGGCTACCGCTACCGCTACACCACGCGCGAGGCCGTCCTCAAGCTGCGCGAGCACCAGCGCATCGCCGCGCTGCTGGCCGAGTCCGCGGAGGCGTACCGCTACGAGGAGGAGGTCGAGAAGTTCCTGCGCCACTCCCCGAGCGTGCGCCCGCCGGCGCTCGCGCCCGGCCAGACGCGCCCGGAGATCCAGGCGGCCCCGCCGCCGAGCGAGTACGAGCAGCTGCAGGCCTCCGAAGTCGTCGCGCTGTTGCCCTCGCTGGACGTCGCCGGGCTGCAGGCATTGCGCGCCCACGAGGCCGCCGGATCGGCCCGCGAGCCGGTGCTGCGCGCGATCGACAGCCTGCTTGCGATGCGCGAGAGTCCTACGCAGGCGTAACCGCAGGGACCTCGCGGCGTTTGTTGGATGCTGACCCGCCGGTCAACGGCTTACACTTTTCGCCGCCGCTCCCATGCAGACGCGCTCTCTTGCCCTCTATCTCGGTCCCGTGCTCGTGCTGGGGGCAGTCGCCGTCAGCGCGCTCGCCTACGACGACGCGCGCGGCGAGATCATCCCCAAGGGCGTCAAGGTCGGTGGCGTCGCCGTCGGTGGGCTCTCGCCCGAAGAGGCGCGCACGAAGCTCGAATCCGCTTACCTCCAGGGCATCCAGCGCCCGATCAAGGTCCACTGGGACCGCGCGACCTGGATCCTCGGCCCGCGCGAGGCGCGCATCGAGGCCAACATCGACGCGATGGTCAAGGCCGCCAGCGCCTACAGCGACGAGGGCAACATCATCTCGCGCACGTGGCGCCGCGCCACCGGCGGCGAGCTCGACCGCAATCTGCAGCCCTCGGTCAGCTACTCCAAGGCCGCGGTCGTGCGGCTGCTCGACAAGATTCGCAAGGGCGTCGATCGCAATCCGCAGGACGCCTCCGTGTCGTTCAGCGAGGCGGGCTTCAAGCGCGTCAAGGCCAAGACCGGCCTCACCGTCGACGCCAGCAAGCTGCATCGCGAGATCCGCGAGGCGATCGTCTCGCCGACGATGTCGCGCCGCTTCGTCGCGCAGACCTCGAAGGTCCGCCCGAAGGTCACCAACGACAAGCTCGCCTCGAAGTACGGCACGATGATCTACGTCGACCGCGGCAGCTTCCGGCTGCGGCTCTACAAGAACCTCAAGCTCGTCAAGACCTACAAGGTCGCGATCGGCGCCGTCGGCTACGACACCCCCACCGGGCTGTACACGATCCAGAACAAGGCGGTCAACCCCGCCTGGACGGTGCCCAACAGCGGCTGGGCGGGCGACCTCGCAGGCCAGGTCATCCCCGGCGGCACGCCGCAGAACCCGTTGAAGGCGCGCTGGCTGGGCATCTACGACGGCGCCGGCATCCACGGCACCGACGCGACCGGCTCGATCGGCAGCGCCGCCTCCCACGGCTGCGTGCGCATGCTGATCCCTGACGTGATCGATCTCTACGAGCGTGTCCCGGTCGGCGCGCCGATCTACATAGCCTGAGCGGGCGCCTCGGCGCGCCTGCCACCACGCCGCGCTCCTCGGCGTGCGTAGCACGCCGTCGTCGCGCGCGCGGCGGCAGGCATCGCCGATGCATCCCGCTCAGGAAACCTGAATCTGCGCGACGGGCACTTCCTCCCACCCGCGCTCCAAGAGCAGGGAGTGGGTGTCGGAGTGGCGAAAGACCAGGCTCCCGATGTGGATGCCCTTCTCCTGGCGGCGCAGCACCGTGTACCACATCGTCGTGGCGTCGTCAGACCCCTGCAGCCGCAGCCACGGCCTCGGCGGGATCTGGTCGAGCCCCTCGACCATCCCGGCGTCGATGAGCTGGCGCTGGGTGGCGACCTGACCGGTGGACGTGTCGATGAAGAACTTGGCCACGGACCACCACGATAAGTGGACTGAGGCGCTGACGCTGCTCGACGCCGACCTGCGCCGCCGCGGGAGCGCGGAGAAGACGCGCCGCGCCTACGGCATCGACTGCGGCCAGTTCGTCGCCTGGGCACGCGAGCGCACGCTCGAACCCGAGACGGTCAACGTCACGCAGGTGCGCCGCTACGCCGCGCAGCTCAGCCAGGGCGGCGCCCAGCCGCGAACCGTCGCGCGCAAGCTCGCGGCGCTGCGCGCGCTGATGCGCGTGCTGCGCGAGCACGGCTGGATCGCGCAGAACCCCGCCGACCTCGTGTCCGCGCCCAAGCGCGCCAAGAAGCTGCCGGACGTCCTCAAGCCCGAGGAGGTCGCCGCGCTGCTGGACCGCATCCCCGGCGACACGCCGCTGGCGCTGCGCGACCGCGCGCTGTTCGAACTCGCCTACGCCTGCGGCCTGCGCGCCGAGGAGCTCGTCAACCTCGAGCTCGAGGGCATCGACTTCGACGGCGAGCAGATCCGCGTCGAGGGCAAGGGCGGCAAGACCCGCGTCGTGCCGGTCGGCGAGCTCGCGCTGCAGGCGACCACCCGCTACCTCGAGCGTGCGCGCCCCGTGCTGCACGCCGGCGACGCCGAGTCCGCGCTGCTGCTGTCGAAGTCCGGGCGGCGCCTGTCGACGTCCGACGTGCGCCGGCGCCTGCGCACATGGGGACAGAAGACGGGCCTGGCGCACGCGCACCCGCACGCGCTGCGCCATTCGTTCGCGACACACCTGCTCGACGGCGGCGCCGACCTGCGCACGATCCAGGAACTGCTCGGCCACAACTCCATCAGCACGACGCAGATCTACACCCGTGTAGAGTCCGCACGGCTCAAGACGGCATATTCCCGTGCCCATCCGAGAGCCTGATTACCGCCTTGGAGACGAACGTCAAAGCGATCGAGCTGAAGGACCTCTGGCGCCGTTACAAGGGCTCCGGAGATGAGCGGGCGCGCGAGCGCCTCGTCGTCGCCTACTCGCCGCTAGTGAAGTACGTCTCCGGGCGCATGGCCTCGGGCCTGCCGGCGCACGTCGACGAGGCCGACCTCATCAGCTACGGGCTCGGCGGCCTGATCAACGCGATCGAGCGCTTCGAGCTCGAGCGCGAGATCAAGTTCGAGACCTACGCGATCACGCGCATCAAGGGCGCGATCATCGACGAGCTGCGCAGCCTCGACTGGGTGCCGCGCTCCGTCCGCCAGCGCGCTCGCCAGATCGAGCGCGCCAACGCCAAGCTCGAGCACCGGCTGCAGCGCGCGCCCACCGACGACGAGATGGCCGTCGAGCTGGAGATGTCCGTCGAGGACTTCCAAAACGCGCTGCTGCAGATCTCCAACTCGACGATCGCCGCGCTCGACGAGCTGTGGACCGTCAGCGACTCCTCCGGCGACCAGGTGTCACTGCTGGACACGCTGCATGATCCCGACGCCCCGGATCCCGCGGCGATGCTCGACCAGACCGATCTGAAGGACCGCATCGCCGACGCGATCGCGCGCCTGCCGGAGCGCGAGAAGCTCGTGATCGCGCTCTACTACTACGAGAACCTGACGCTACGAGAAATCGGCGAGGTCCTCGGCGTGACCGAGTCGCGCATCTCCCAGCTGCACACCAAGGCCGTGCTGCGTCTACGAGGGCGCTTGACCGACGAAGACAGGTAGGTAGGGTCGCTCTTTCCCCGAGGAAAGGAGAGAGCGCGATGCACAAGAGTGCGGACCGCATCCGCAACGTCGCCCTTGTCGGTCACCGCGGGAGCGGGAAGACGTCCCTCAACGAGGCCCTGCTGTTTCAGGCGGGCGCCATCTCGCGGCTGGGGACCGTTCTCGACGGCACGACGGCGTCCGACACCGATTCCGACGAGCAGGCGCGCGCGATGTCGATCTCGGCGTCCTTCAGCTCCTTCGAGTGGAACGACCGCAAGATCAACCTTCTCGACACGCCTGGCGACCCGAGCTTCGTCGCCGACGCCCTCGGCGCGCTGCGTGTCTGCGAGTCCGCGGTCTTCGTCGTCAACGCCGTCATGGGCGTCGAGGTCTCCACGACCCGCCTGTGGCAGCGCGCCGCCGAGCTCGACATCGCGCGCATGCTCTACGTGAACATGCTCGACCGCGAGCGCGCCGACTTCTTCCGCACGCTGGACCAGCTCAAGGGTGCCTTCGGCCAGCACGTCGTCGCGACCGAGATCCCGATCGGCTCCGAGCACGACGTCCGCGGCATCGTCGACCTGATCGACATGAAGGCCTACGAGTACGCCGGCGAGGGCCGCGACAACTGCAGCGAGATTCCGATCCCCGACGACATGGCAGAGCTCGCGCAGGAGTACCGCGAGAAGCTGATGGACGAGGTCGCCGAGGTCTCCGAGTCGCTGATGGAGCGCTACCTCGAGGGCGAGGAGATCTCACACCAGGAGATCGTCGACGCGCTCAAGGACGGCACCAACCACGGCTCGCTGTTCCCCGTGGTCTGCGGCGTCTCGACGCGCAACCTCGGCACCAACCGCCTGCTCGACGCGATCGTCGAGGACCTCCCGTCGCCCGTGAAGCACGGCGTCGTCGAGGTGCCCGACCACGAGCCGCTGGAGCCCGACGAGTCCAAGCCGATGTTCGCCTACGTCTGGAAGACGAAGGCCGATCCCTTCGCCGGGCGCATCAACTTCTTCCGCGTCTACCAGGGCGTCGTCACCCACGACAGCCACGTGCTCAACACGCGCACCCACAGCAAGGAGCGCATCGGGCAGCTGCTCGTCTTCTCCGGCAAGGAGACCGGCCACGCCGAGGAGTTCGGTCCCGGAGACATCGGCGCCGTCGCAAAGCTCAAGGAGACCAGCGCCAACGACTGGCTCGCCGACCGCGACGAGCCGATCACGATGCCGCAGATCGACCTGCCGGCGCCGGTCATGGCGTTTGCGATCACTCCGAAGGCCAAGGGCGACGAGGAGAAGCTCTTCACCTCGCTGCGCCGCCTGCAGGAGGAGGACCCGACGATCGACCTGCACCGCGACAAGCAGACCGGCGAGGAGATCGTCGCCGGCCTCTCGCAGATGCACGTCGAGGTCATCGTCGACCGCCTGAAGTCGCGCTTCGGCGTGGAGGTCGAGCTCAAGCCGCCGCGCGTGCCCTACCAGGAGACGATCCGCGGCAGCGCCAAGGCGCATGGGCGCCACAAGAAGCAGTCCGGCGGCCGCGGGCAGTTCGGCGACTGCCACATCGAGATCGAGCCGCTCGCCGACGGCGACTTCGAGTTCGTCAACGCGATCAAGGGCGGCGTGATCCCGACGAGCTTCATCCCCGCCGTCGAGAAGGGCGTGCACGACGCGCTGGTCCACGGGCCCGTCGCCGGCTATCCCGTCAAGGGCGTGCGCGTCAGGCTCTACGACGGCAGCTTCCACACCGTCGACTCCTCGGAGATGGCCTTCCGCACCGCGGGCTCGATCGCGATGCGCGAAGCGATGTCCGCCGCCAATCCGGCGCTGCTGGAGCCGATCATGCTCGTGACGTTGTCGGTGCCCGAGGAGAGCGTCGGCGACGTCGTCGGCGACCTCAACTCGCGCCGCGGGCGCCCGCAGGGCATGGAGGGCTCCACCGGCATGACCGAGATCAAGGCCGAGGTCCCGATGGCCGAGATGCTCACCTACGCACCGGACCTGCGCTCGCTGACCGGCGGGCAGGGCGACTACACGATGGAGTTCGTGCGCTACGAGGAGGTGCCCGGGCACCTCGCACAGAAGGTCGTTGCGCAGGCCGAGGAGGAACCGGCGCACGCGTAGCCGTTGCTAGGCTCGGCGCCGGTGAACCGGAAGTCGATCAGCACCAACATCGACGTCGTCGCCTGCGACATCTGCGGGCGCACGTTGCTGCGTGGCGAGTCCGCCGACGTCTTCCTGCACGGTGGCTCGCGGCGCACGGTCTGCGAGCTGTGCACGTCGCGGGCGGTGCACGAGGGCTGGATCCGCGAGGGCCTCGACGCCGCCACTGGGCGGCGCGGGGGAGACCGCCGCAGCGCCCGGTCGCTGCTGGGCAGCTTGCGCCGGCGGCTGCGCGACGACGACCTCGACGACCTTCCGGCCGAGGCCGAGTACGACCGCGCAAGCTGGGATCCCGAGCACTACGACCCGGCCGCGCAGCCGGCGGCGGCGCCGATCTTCGATCCGCCCGCGGCCGCTGACGCTGCGCCGGCCGCGCCGCCGCCGCAGCCACGTCAGGTGCATGCCGTGCCGACGAACGCCGAGCTGAAGGTGGCGCGTGCGCTCGAGGTCTTCAACGCCAGTCCGCACCGGCGCACCATTGCCGGCATCGCGCGCTCGCTCGGCGCGCCGCTGGTCTTCGCCAGCCCGTCTGCGACCGAGGGCAGCATCGTCGCGATCACCGTCGCCTGGGAGCTGTCCTGGTATCGCTACGAAGTCGACCTCGGCGACGAGGCATCGGGCGTGCGCGTCGTCGCGCAAGGGGCCGAACTGGACGAGCTCGGAGCCGAGGAACGCAACGCCAACGCCCAAGCCGACGAGAGTGGCGAGTTGCACCTTGTCGGCGCACCCGGATAGGTTCCCGCGGCCGTGATCTACTGCGTTGTCCCCGAGGCACTGGCCGACGATCTCTACGACAAGCTCGTGGCGTACTACGCCGAGGACGAGAACGTCACGGTCATCGTGGACCGCCGCAAGGCCGAGCGTCGTAAGCCCGGCGAGGCGCCGCCGGACGGCTCCAAGCGCGAGCTGCGCGACCGTCGGCGCCGCACCATCCCCGGCGAGTTCCCCGAGATCGACCCAGCTGCGTGAAGGTCGTCGTCCACGTCGACGGCGGGTCCCGTGGCAATCCCGGGCCCGCGGCGGCAGGTGCCGTGATCTCGTCGCCCGACGGCGACGTGCTCGACGAGGCGATGGAGGTCATCGGCCGCGCGACGAACAACGTCGCCGAGTACCGCGGCCTGCTGCTCGGCCTGCGCCGCGCGCGTGAGCTCGGCGCGACCGAGGTCGAGGTCGTCAACGACTCCGAGCTCGTCGCCAAGCAGATCAACGGGCAGTACAAGGTCAAGCACCCCGACATGCGCCCGCTGTTCGTCGACGCGCTCGAAGCTCTGCGTGAGTTCGACACATGGTCGGTCCGCAGCGTGCCGCGCGCGCAGAACGCCGCGGCGGACGCGCTCGTCAACCAGGCTCTCGACGCGCTGCGCTGAACACTTAGCCCTTGCGCTAAGTGTTGTTGTCGTGGATACTTAGCCGTATGGCTCAGCATTCGGCTGTGCTCGACGGCGTCTTCGACGCCCTCGCCGACCCGACCAGGCGCGCGATGCTCCACCGGCTCGGCAGCGGGCCGACAAGCGTCGGCGAGCTCGCGAAGGACGCGCCGATGACGTTGCCGTCGTTCATGAAGCACGTGCGGGTGCTCGAGTCCAACGGCCTGATCCGCACCGCCAAGTCCGGCCGCGTGCGCACCTGCGAGCTCAACCGCGAGCGCCTCGGGCTCGTCGAGGACTGGCTCGCAGACCAACGGCGGATCTGGACCGAACACACCGATCGCCTCGAGCAGTTCGTCACCACCACCCCAAAGGAGAACCAATGAATCCCGACCTGGACCTCGGCCTCGAGAGGGTCATCCGTGCACCGCGTCAGCGCGTGTGGGACGCCTGGACGGACCCCGCCAAGCTCGCGCAGTGGTGGATGCCGGCGCCAGGCCACTGCCGCGTCGAGCGTCTCGAGGTCCGCGCCGGCGGCGCGTTCGTCACGCAGATGAGCGACGACGGCGAGGCGTTCGTCCCGCACCTGAACGCGTGCTTTCTGGTGGTTGACGATCAGGAGCGCATCGTCTTCACCAACGCGATCGACAGCGACTGGCGTCCGACGAGCTCACCGATCCCGATGACCGCCGAGATCGTCCTGCAGGATCACCCCGACGGCACCGATTACCGGGTCACCGTGCGCCACGGCGACCCCGCCGCCCGTGAGCTCCACGCCGAGATGGGCTTTGCCGACGGCTGGGGCGCCACCGCCGACCAGCTCGCGCGGCTCGTGGAGGGTCAGGGCGCGCGCTCCTGAAGCACGAGGCGCCAGCGGTTCAGCATCAACGCGTCTCGAAGCCAGGGGCGCCGGTGGGCTCGGCGTCGCTCGCGTCGACCGCGGTCACCTGCGCTCGCGGCGGGCCCTGCGCGCAGTAGCGCTCACCGATCTCGAATTTCGCGTTGCGGATTTGAAGCAAGATGGCCATCGACACACCAGCCACGATTGCTGTGCTCGGAGCCGGGCCGATCGGACTCGAAGCCGCTCTGTACGGCCGCTATCTCGGCTACGAAGTGCATATTTACGAGCGCGGCCAGGTGGCTGAGCACGTGAACCGCTGGGGCCACGTGCGGATGTTCACGCCGTTCGGCGAAAACGCCTCGACGCTGGGCCTCGCCGCACTCAAGGCCCAGGATGCGAACTGGCATCGCGCCGGCAGACGATGTTCTGCTCACGGGCCGCGAATACTGTCGAGCACTATTTGCGCCCGCTCGCGAACTCGGATCTGCTCGTCGATGGGCTTGCATCAGCGCACCGAAGTCGTCGCGATCGGTCGCGAAGGCCTGCTCAAAACGGATGCGATCGGCGACGAAACGCGAGGCGACGGCATGTTCCGACTGTTGCTGCGAACGACCGACACGTTCGGTCACCCGGTTGAACACGTCGCGCTGGCCGACATCGTGATCGACGTGACCGGCACGTTGCCAGTCCGAACTCGATCGGCGAAGGCGGCATCCCGGCCATCGGCGAAGGCGTGGCTCGACCGCACATTGCAGTTCGGCTTGCCCGATATATTCGGCCGCGATCGCAGCAAGTACGCGCAGTCGACGCGTGCTCGATCGTCGGCGCCGGATGCTCGGCCGCGACGAACGTCGTGACGCTTTCCGAACTCGCCAGGCAGTGTCCCGACACTTGGCTCACGTGGGTGACTCACGCAACGCCAGCCGACCGGTGCGGGTCCGATGAGTTGTCGCGACGACGATCCGTACGCCGAGCGCCGCCGCATCTGCCGCACCGCGAACGAACTTGCCCGCGACGACAGTAATCACGTCAACTGGTTTCCAGAAACCTGGATCGAATCGATTCAGTGGCACGGCGAACCTGAGCGGTTTGAAGTGCGCTTGAGCGGCCGCCATGCGGGCGAAGTGCAAGTCGACCGCGTGATCGCCAACGTCGGCTACCGTAGCGATAACTCGCTCCACGCGGAGTTGCAGATTTCGCATTGCCCGCGCACCGGCGTGCCAGCGAATTTCGCGGCGGCAAGAACAGAATTTGCCGACGATTACCCGGTCGAATCGCTCATCAATCCCGAACCGCACTTCTATGTGCTTGGCGCAAAAGCTACGGCCGAGATTGTCAGTTCACGATAGCCGACGGCTTCGACAGATCCGCAAACTGTACTCGATCATCGGCGACCGCGCGTCGCTCGATCTTTACGCTTCAGTCGCCAATCTCGCGTGACCATAAAGCCGCGACCGTTGGTCGCGGTGTTGGGCGAGTTGATCTGATTGAGCGCGTGTACCTTGGTCACCGCGACCGGGTGCCCTCTGGGCGTGTCGCGGCTTTACGAGAAGAACAAGGCAATGCGGTTGCGATACTCCTCCCAGTGCGGCGCCCAGCGGGTCATGATCACCGCCGATCGAATCGCCGCGATTGCGATCAACACCATCGCCCAAGTTGCGGGCGGAATGCGCAGGGATGTGTCAATGTGCCACGAAACAACAGTCGACCTGCACCAATCGCAGCCAACGGTGCGAGTAACACAACGCGGGCCGGACCTTCAACCAACATTCCGACCGCGACGATCCAGGCAACTAATCCCAGTGCGACCGAATCACGCCGCTTGACCGCGGCGATCGCACCCACGATTGCAAGTGCTGCGTGCCACTCCGGCAATGCGCTGAGTTGGAGCTTGCTCGTCGTTACTCCGAACGTGGCGACCATCCAAGTGAAATACAGTAAGCCCAACCAAATCACGATACCTACGATGCCGCGTCGCACGATTGGCCAAGAACTCCATAGAATCAGCACGCCGGTGCTCGCCAGCGACAGGTTGGCGGCCTTATGCCCCGCGACGAACACTTGCGGCAACGTCAACAGCGCCGCGACAGCAATTCCGCTGACTACGCTTGGATACGTTTGTCGCAGTCGTGCGACCATCGTTGCCGCAGCAACCCCGAACAGCACGCTCGGCCAGAATTGCCGGACGACCTTGCTGGGCAGAATCGGTCTGAGCCACTCCGTGCCGCGAAACGCAAGCAACTCACCGGGCGGGTCAGGGTGCTTGGTGATGCCGACTTCCACCCACGGCGCCGTGCACAGCATCACGCCGATCACAAACAAGCCGGCGAGCACAGGTTGAAACCACGGCCGATGGGTCATGGCGGTATTGTGACGCCCGCCGCTCATTCCGGCGAGACCGTCACCAGCTCATCCGGAGACGGCTTCGACCTGGTCGGCGCCGATGATCGTCCGCTCCTCCGCGTAGCCGATCAGCAGCACCAGATCGCACAGGCGATTGATGCGTCGCGGATTACCGGCCGTGAGTTGGAACAGCCGAGAAAGGGCGTCCGGCGTGAAGATCTCTTGCTGAGCTCCTGCCGCCGAAAGCCGGTGCGTTACATAGCTCGCGGTCTCTTCGATCGTAAACGGCCGCAGCAGACACTTCACACTCAGTCGTTCTTCGAGCCCCTGCTGGCGGTCGATCGCCGTGAGCAGCGACGTCTGTCCGACGAGCAACACCGTCAACGCGGGCGGGCCATCGGTGTTCAGGTTAAGCAGCAGACGGATTGTTTCGAGTGCGTGCGAATCGGCGAGCAAGTGCGGCTTCGTCGATGGCGAGCACCGCATGCTTCCCTGCTCGACCGTACTGCCAAGCAGACATTGCAGCCGTCGCAGGCTCTCTTCGATTGAAAAGCTCGGTTGCTCGATCAGCGGCGCCCCAAGCTCGTTTGCTACATACGCCAACAACTCGCGGGTCGACATCTGTGGGAACACCACGTGTGCGAACGGCGTGCACTCCCCTGCCATTTGTCGAGCCAGTGCCGCGACGAGCATCGATTTGCCGAGCCCGCTGCCGCCGGCGACGAGTGCGGCGGAGCCGGCTTTCGAGTGCGTAACGCAGTTTGAGCAGCGCTCCCTGATGCACTTCGCTCGGATAATACCAGGGCAGCTCGGCGGTCGGCTCGAACGGCTTCGCGGTGAGTTGCCAATAGGCTTCGTACATGGCAGGAACCTTCGCGTGGCCTAGGCGGTGACGACACGCAGTGTCGATTCGTGGTTACGCGGAGCGGCCGCGTCCTCAGCAATAAAATTCTCGATCACACCCAGCACGTTGATGCCGGCGATCTCCAGACGGCCCGCGAGCGAAATCACATCGGTCGCCGAGGGAATGCGATCGTCGCAGACCGCATACACGCCATCGATTTCGAGGCCGTCGCAAAGGCGCTTTGAGCGTCTCGGGTGAATCGTGCAACGTGCCGCAGTCGACGAGCAGCACGTCGTGCGGCTCGCGCAGCATGCGCCACATCACCGAGGCTCGCAAGCCGCGGAGCGTGAGCCCGTCGGTGGCAACCGTGTCGGCCAGCGGCGCAAGCACGATCCGATCGTCGAGCGATTCGATCAGCACTTCTTCGAGCGGCATGTCGCCCGCCAACGCTCGTTCCAGCCGTGCGAGACGACGACCGACAATTGCTCGGCCAAACCCGGTTGTGCGAAATCGGCGTCAATCATCACAGCTCGCAAGCCGTACTGCATCAAGCGGCGAGCGATACACAGTGTGGTCGTCGTGCAGCCAACGCCCGCGGACGTGCCGACGAGCACGACGGCTTTACGATTTTGAACGCTGTCGGCGACGAGCGTCGAAACGAAGCGGTCGAAGACCGCGCCGGCTTCGCGTTCCAGCCGCCAGCAAACTTCTGGCCAGGCAAAGCGATCGACGACGAGTTGCGGATGACAGAGATCCGTCGACAACTCATCGGGCGAGAATGCAGAAAGCGGCTGGCCGCCAGTAGCAGGCGCGTCGACTGGCTCTTCAAACAACGGCTCTCTTCGGCAAGTCCGATTGCGGAACCGGGCGATCGATACGGAAGTGTCGAGCTTCGTTCTCTCGCGCCCGTTCGGGAAGCGGCGGCGGCGCCACGCGCGAGATCAGGCGGCGAGTCGGTCGCGGCGGCTGGCGATCAGTGCCGGATGTGCGTGAATTCGACATGCGGTCGCGATGGTGGTCCGTCGAGCCCAACATCCAGCGGAACGTCGTGAACTGCGAACACGGGAGCTTCGTCGAAGGTCTTCGAGCGGATTCGTCTGCTTCTTCGTCGATTGGCTCCGCGATCGGATTCTATCAGTCGGCAGGACGAACATCTTCAGCACTTCCGTGCGAGCCAGTTTCCTCTAGCGATTTCTCGGCGCGGATGCAGTCGCAGTTGCGGAACGGTCGGCGGCGGTTCTGGAGAAACGAGCTCAGGCACTGGCAGCGTCTTCAACCGGTTTCGTCGGGGCTGCTGGATCATCGCAGTGACGGCGATGTTCGGCGACCGATATGGCAACGTCAGGTCTGCACGATCGGACGCCGGCGGATCAACTGCGACAGCGCCGACCGGTTCCGCCTGCGGCTGGCGGAACGGAACTCCGGCAGCTGCGGCGGCACAATGCGGTGCTCGGCGCGGTACGCTTTGATCGCGCATCGATCAAGGGCTGACATAGCTTGAGCTGCACGGGTTTCTGGATCGAGCCTTCAAAGCGAACCGACGGCATCGCGGACGATGCGTCGCGGGCCTGCTCGGCGGAGTTGCACTGCGGTCGGCGGTGCGATAGTCGGGATAACTTCCGGTCGGCTGCGGTCGGGGCCACGTGGAGGATTCGATGATCGGCGCTGCCGCCGTTGCGGCAGGTTCCTCGGCCGGTATCGATCGCGGCCATGGTTGTGCCGCGAGTTCGGCGACGGGTGTGCGTTCGATTCACGTTTCCGCGACGACCCGTTCTTTCCACGTCGGCACCGGCTGGTATGCGGGCGCGGCGGTGCTGGTCCACTCCGGCGAGATGTCGCTCGGAGCCTCGGGAGCAGCGGCCTTCTTGCTCTTGCCCGTGAACATCATCATCACGAGCAATACCATGCAACAGGCCGCGGTCGCGAGAATCGCTCGCTGCTTGCGCGAAATACTCGGCACGAGTGACGCGATCGGCGAAACGGCCTTCGCCGCGGTCAGCGATTGCAGGTGCGGAATCCGCATCACTACCGGCGGGCGTTTGACGTGCTTGAACATCGGCACGGCCGCGACCGCTTCAATCGCCGGCGGGCGACGTCCGCGATCGACCGCTTCGTCGGCCGGCGCGGCTTCGCGGTAGGCCGTTTCGGGCTTAATGTACTTGCGCAGCCGAGCCATGCGTCGCGACCTGCCGTGAACGGGCGAAATGAAGTGGAAATGCGGCGAGGCACAACTCGCCGTTGTGTCATCTGTAGATATCGGTTCAGGTCGTGCCGTTCTTGAGTGTTGCTAGGATTGCAGCGGCTGCACAAACTGGATAAAAACGGAACACCATCCATCACGATAGCACTGAGGTCCCCATGCACACGTTTCGAAACACATTGACGCTGGCAATCGTTCTGCTGGCGGTGACAGCATCGTTCGGCGAAGAGGCAGAGAGCGGCTTCACGCCGCTCTTCGACGGCAAGACCTTCGACGGCTGGGAAGGGAACCGAGAAGACGTTGCGCATCGAGGACGGCGCGATCGTCGGCGGCTCGCTCAAGAGAACCGATCGCCGCGCAACGAGTTCCTCTGCACGAAGAAACTACGGCGACTTCGAGCTGAGGCTGAAGTTCAAGCTGGTCGGCGAAGGGGCGAACGCCGGCGTGCAGTTCCGCACGAAGCGGATCCCCAATCACCACGAGGTGAGCGGCTATCAGGCCGACATCGGGCAGGGCTACTGGGGTCGCTGTACGACGAATCGCGCCGCAACAAGGTGCTCGCCAAGGCCGATCCCGAAGCCGTCGACCAAGATGACTCAAGCACGACGACTGGAACGAGTACGTCATCCGCGGCCGAGGGCAAGCGCATCCAACTCTGGCTCAACGGCACGCAGACGGTGGATTACACCGAGCCGGACGACAAGATCGAGCGAACGCGGCATCATCGCCCTGCAGATCCACGGCGGCCCGCCAAGCGAGGCGTTGTACAAGGACATCCGCGTTAAGAAGCTGGTAGATCGGCGGGACTGTTGCAAGCGCGGACATGGCCTCACGCTTGCGAATTCGCTGCACGGCGACTCCATGCCATGTTCCTCTACTTCGATCTCGGCAACGTGCTGCTCAACTTCTCGCACCAGCGGGCGTCCGAGCAGATGGGCGCCGTCTGCGGCATTCCGCCGAGCCGCGTTCGCGAGGTTGTGTTTGATACCGATCTCGAGCGACGGTTCGAGTCGGGCGCGGTCGATGATCGGCAGTTCTACGACGAGTTCTGCCGCGCAACCGGCACGCAACCCGATTACGACGCCCTGCTCCACGCCGGCAGCGAAATCTTCGAGCTCAACACGCCGATCGTGCCGGTCATCGCGCAGCTCAAGGCCGTCGGCTACCGCATGGGAATTCTTTCGAACACCTGCGTCCACATTGGCATACTGTAGCGAGGGTCGCTACGGCCTCGTCTGCAATCAGTTCGAGATATTTGCACTCAGCTACAAGATCGGCGCCTCAAGCCGGAGACCGAAGATTTACGAAGTCGCCGCTCAGATGGCTGGCGTCGAGCCGCGTGATATTTTTTACACCGATGATATGCTGGTGAACGTCGAAGCCGCGTGTGAATCTGGTTTTGATGCCGTGCAGTTCACGACTGCGGCGAAGCTTGTCGACGCATGCGCGTCCGTGGCATTCGCTTCAATTACTGAAAGGCAAGTCCCATGCGACGACGTGATTTTATCGTCAGTACGATCGCGGCGGCTGCCAGTTATGAATCGATCGGTGTTCCGGCGGCGGCTAGTTCGCTGAAGACAGTGCCGCCGTTCGACGCACGCATATGCATCTCCCGCCGAAGCCATGCGGTCGCCGGTGCGACACCCGCATTCGTGACGTGCATTTACGCCGGCACGCCGCGACAAGCCCGATTACCTGGCGACGGTCGATGTCGATCCGAGTCGAAGACGTTCGCCAGGTCGTCCATCGGCTGCCGATGCCGAACGTCGGCGACGAGCTGCATCACTTCGGCTGGAACGCCTGCAGCAGTTGCCACGGCGACGACGAGCACGGCGGCGGTACCTGATGGTGCCGGGCTTGCGTCCGGCCGGATTCACATCGTCGATGCCGCCGATCCGCGCAGCCGAAGCTGCACAAGGTGATCGAGGGCAAATCGATCGCTGAGAAGACGAACCTCACGGCGCCGCACACCGTCCATTGCCTGGCCGACGGCCAGATCATGATCTCGATGCTCGGCGACGACAACGGCGACGGCCCGGGCGGGTTCCTGCTGCTCGACGAGAAGTTCGAGATCGCCGGCCGCTGGGAAGAAGACCGCCGAGGGCATGAACTACAACTACGACTTCTGGTATCAGCCGCGGCACAACGTGATGGTCAGCAGCGAATGGGCGGCCCCGAACACGTTCGCGGCCGGGCTTCAAGCTCGACGACGTGAAGGCCGGCAAGTACGGCCAGCAGCTGCACTTCTGGGACTGGAAGAAGCGGCAAGATCGCGCAGACGCATCGACCTGGGCGAGACAGGCCTGATCCCGCTGGAGGTCCGCTTCCACCACAACCCCGACAGCACGCACGGCTTCGTCGGCGCGGCGCTGTCGAGCGCGATGTGGCATTGGCACAAGCAGGACGACAAGTGGAAGGCCGAGAAGGTGATCGCAGGTCGAGCCGGTCGAAGCGCAAGGGCTGGCCGTTCCCCGTGCCGGGCCTGATCACCGACCTGGTGCTGTCGCTGGACGACCGCTGGCTGTACTTCTCCAACTGGCTGCACGGCGACATTCGCCAGTACGACGTGAGCGATCCGGCCAAGCCGCAGCTGGCCGGCCAGGTCTGGCTCGGCGGCGTGCTCGGCAAGCGGCCGAGCGTCGCGCGGACAGCAAGCTCGACCGGCGGCCCGCAGATGCTGCAGCTCAGCCTCGACGGCAAGCGGCTGTACGTGACCAACTCGCTGTTCAGCAGTTGGGACAACCAGTTCTATCCCGACATCGCCAAGGAGGGCTCGTACCTGCTGCAGCTCGACTGCGACACCGAACGCGGCGGCTTGAAGCTGAACGAAAGTTGTTCGTCGACTTCGGCAAGGAACCGGCCGGCCCGGCCCGGGCTCACGAGATTCGCTTCCCCGGCGGCGATTGCACGTCGGATATTTGGGTGTAAGAGTTCGGACCCGGATTTCGAACCACGCGACAGCTTGCAGCGTAAATCTATTGTGAATCTGCTCGGGCGAGCTGGATTGCTCGAGCTAGCATACGTGCGTCTCGGCGCACGACTTCTCACCAGGAATGGAGTCTTCCCTTGAAGGCAAAACTGCGCAAAAAACACCTGCGGCTCGAATCGCTCGAAGGCCGCGCGATGATGACCGGCAATGTGACTGCCGACGTTGTGAACGGCAAGCTGGAGATCGACGGCGACGCGGCTGCCAATACGATCGTGATCACGCAAATCGGTTCCGGCGAGTACACGATCGCCGGCGATGCCACAACCACGGTGAACGGCGAACCGCTGGGCGCCGCGGCGACGGTACCGGCGTGACCCGCGACTTCGACATTCACCTGCACCAGGGCGACGATAGCGTGACGCTGACGGCGCTGACGGGGCCGCGTGACTTGCTCCTCAGTGGCGGCCGCGGCGACGATGAGATCGTGCTCACCAACGTGCTCGTCGCTCGTGACGCGATCTTTCGCGGCGGCGACGGCGACGACTTGATCACGCTGGCTCCGATCACCCCTGCCCCGGGTACGATCACACCGGTCGAAGGCGTCGACGTGGGCCGCCTGCTGGCGATTGACGGCGGCGCGGACATCGACGAGATCGCGCTCGACACGGTCGTCGCCGGCACGTACTTGCAGAAGGCCGGCAAGAAAGACAGGTCGCGAGGTCGACGTCGACTTCAACCGCACGAAGCACGTCTCGACGAAGCTGTCGACCACGTCGGCGAGATCGTGTTCAACAATCTGATCGAGCGTTACACGTAAGCAAACGCACGAAGATTGCACGAAGATTACGAAGATTGCGCAGTTTCTCCCTGGGGGGTGCAACCTTCGGCACAATTTTGCTCTTGCGACTTGCCCATTGTGAACTGAGCTTATCCGCGACGGCGTCGTTTGCGTCGGCCAAGAGCCAGCAAGGACGCCCGACCATTCTTAAGAATCCGCTCTCTCATTCCGAACCGAACGCGACGGAGGCACAGCAGCAGGCCCGCGCCCGCGGCGAGCAGCGCGGACGATCCCGGCTGGGGACGACGTACGCTGGGGCGTTGTTCACCGTGACCTGGATGCTGTTCGGGAGATACGTCACCAGCGCGTAGCGGAGAGGAAACCGGTCGCTCGCGGACGGCATGTACTCGCCATCAAAAGTAAAAAGCCACGGATGAAACACAGATGAAACACAGATGGGATTTGAATTAATCCGTGTTCGATCCGTGTTTCATCCGTGGCAGATTTGCATCTGGCCTCTGCGAATTTCGCGCCCTCTGCGGTGAAAATCCACTCGCCCCGCACCGGCGATACCATCGCCGGCTTTACACGAACGACGCGTTAGATGTACGTGTTGATGAGATTCTCGATCATCTCCTGCCGGCCGCTGCTGTTCGGCGGCGTCGCCCTTTTCGAGCATGAACTTTTCGAGCGATCGCGAAGTTCTGCTTGCCGGCTTCGATTTCCTCGCCGAGGCCGCTGTCCCAGCTGGCGTAGCGCTCTTTGAGCATCTTCTCGAGCTTGCCGTCCTTGCGCATCGCGGCGGCGATCTTCAGGCCGCGGGCGAAGGCGTCCATGCCGCCGATGTGGGCGTGGAACAGGTCGATCGGCTCGAAGCTTTCGCGGCGGACCTTGGCGTCGAAGTTCACGCCGCCCGTGGTGAAGCCGCCGTACTTGAGCAGCGATGTAGCATGCACTGCGTCGTGAGGTAGATGTCGGTCGGGAACTGGTCGGTGTCCCAGCCGAGCAGCATGTCGCCCGTGTTGGCGTCGATCGAGCCGAGGATGCCCGCAGCTGCCGGCGTACTTCCAGCTCGTGCTGCATCGTGTGGCCGGCGAGCGTGGCGTGGTTGGTCTCGAGGTTCAGCTTGAAGTGCGTCATGCAGGTCGTACTCGCGGAGGAAGTTGAGGCACGCGGCCGCGTCGCAGTCGTATTGGTGCTTGGTCGGTTCCTTCGGCTTCGGCTCGATGTAGAACTGGCCGGTGAAGCCGATCTCCTTGGCGTAGTCGACCGCCATGTGCAGGAACTTGGCGAGGTGCTCGAGCTCGCGCTTCATGTTGGTGTTCCACAGATTCTGGTAGCCTTCGCGGCCGCCCCAGAACGTGTAGCCCTCGCCGCCGAGTTCCTTGGTCACTTCGAGGGCCTTCTTCACCTGCGCCGCGGCGAAGGCGAACGACGTCGGCGTTCGGGCTGGTCGCCGCGCCGTGCATGTAGCGGCGGTTGCTGAACAGGTTGGCCGTGCCCCACAGCAGCTTGATGCCGGTGCGCTGCTGCTCTTCCTTGAGCACCTTCACGACCGCGTCGAGATTCTTGTTCGTCTCGGCGAGGTTCGCGCCTTCGGGGGCGACGTCGCGATCGTGGAACGCAGTAGAACGGGGCGCCGAGCTTCTCCATGAACTCGAACGCCGACGCGAGCGCGGTTGCAGGCGTTCTCGACCGAGTCGGTGCCGTCTTCCCACGGGCGCACGGCGCAGCCGGGGCCGAACGGATCGCCGCCCGTGCCGCGGAACGTGTGCCAGTAGACGACGCTGAACCGCAGGTGGTCGCGCATCGATCTTGCCTTCGACCTTTTCGTCGGCGTTGTAGTGGCGGAAGGCGAGCGGGTTCTTCGACTTGCGGGCCTTCGAACTTGATCTTCGAGATTTCAGGGAACGAGGACATGGGATAGGCTCGCGAAAACGGGGATTTTTAGTTGGGTTTAGGAAGAGATATCGTGCCACAGAGGCGAGCGGGCGGCAAGTGGGACATCGGAGTTCCGCGCTGGAGTCCCGCCTTTAGGCGGCTGCTTTGACGAAGACACCGGCTAAAGCCGGAACTCCAACGCACGACGCCGGCTAAAGCCGGAACTAAAGCGCTACGCCAATGGTGCGGCTCCGCCCGGCCGTTCCAGCACCTCAACATGTCCGGCAAATCCATCAGAAAGCACCGCACGTTGAGCGTCAGGCTGTTCTCGCGGGCGAACGCTGTCACCTTGTCGCCCAGCTTCCAGGCGAAGTCGCGATGCATTTCGAACTCGCGGGCCTGTTCCTCGGGCGTGTCGCCGAAGTGGCCATGCTTGCCGAGGAATTTTTCGTACGCACCGCAGTGCCGATGCTCGAGGATATACACATCGTCGGCACGTTGTGCAGTTCGCAAGCCGCTTTGACGTGCTCGAAGAACACTTCCTTCCACCACGGCTTCTTGTCGGCCCCGAGCCCGACGCCAGCGAGGATGAACTGGTCGTAGCGGTTCGTCAAATTGTGGCTGACCGTGAACCGCACGATATCGTCGAGCAGCCGCAGGTCCATGCAGCTCAGGAGCAGGACATTCCCGCGCGGCGCCGGGAAACCATGCCGGCTCAACGAATGCAATGGTTGTGCATGCGAGGTCATGCAGCGGAGGATAACGTTCGCCCAAGCTACTGGCAAGCGTCGTAGCGATTCGTCACTTGGATCCGCGATGAACGACAACGGGGTCGGAAGTGAATTTCGCCAGCTTGTGTTTTCGAAAAGAGGAGTCGTTCCGGCGAAACCCACTCCCGAACGCCCACCCTTTCACAGTTGCGACCGTTAACGTTCGTCGGCCGCGTCCGTCTTCTCGACCTTCGCCACACTCGTATCGTGCGGCTTGAACAGTCGGCGGTCGTAGATCCGCAACGCGTGCAGGCCGTGACCCTGCGGACCGATTTCCCAGGTGTGGCCGTAGTTCGAGTCGAGCAGGTTCACGAGATATTCGACCGCAGTTCGTCATCCGCGGGCCGCGAAGCTCAGATTCCGGCAGCGAGAACGCCATCCATTCCAGGATGTGGCCGGAGGTTTTCAGTCGGCGGTCGATGTCCGGCTTGGCTTCGCGGCCTTTGAACCAGTTGGTGCTGAAGCTGCCGTCGGAATTCTGCAGGCTCCAGGCGTAGCGATGATAATCGGCGATGAATTTCTCTGCCCGAGCGAATTGGCCCGTGATTTCCAGTCCGCGTTGTTTGCGTTTGTAGACGGCGTAGCTGTGACCCATCAGACGGTGTGTGCCGCCGCAGGCTGCCCCGCGGATCGGCTGTTTGAGTTCTTCGCGGATCAAGCGGGGAATGCTCCAGGTCTGGCCGTCGGGCGTGGTCCAGGTTTCGTCGGAGTCGAGATAGTGCGACAGGCCGATCAGCTTGAAAGTCAGTTCTTCGCCGTCGCGGCAGTCGGCCTTCTCGTGCTCGATCAGATCGGCGATGGTGAACTCTTTGCCGCTAACTTTCATCGGAAAGTCTTTCGGCACGTGCGACTGCGCGACGATCGCCAAAAACTGACCGGCGTGACCTTGCAGACCAGGACCTTTGCGAGCGACCAACTTGCCGCGATCGAGATAGAACAGTGCCTCATTATTGCACGGCTGGTTGTAGCAGGCCCAACCGATCGCGTTCACCGGCTGACCGGCCGGACCGTTGCGGAACAGCTTGGCATCGACCCCATAGGCGATGATGCCGTGCATCACTTCCCAGCAGCTGTGCTCACGCGTGTTGAGATGCTTGGGATAGTAATTGGCGAGCACTTTGCGAAGTTGATTTCGCAGCCGCACCAGCTCCGGCGTGAGCGGCTCGAGCGCCGGCTCTTTCATCGGGGCGACGGGAACGGCTTCAGCCTCGGTCGACTCGTCGGCGGCCGCGTCCGTTGTCGTGGCCACTTCCGGCAGTGGTGCTTCCAGCTTGCCACTTGGCCGTGGCGTCGCGCCAGGCTCGCCATCGCGATCGCCGCCGGCGGCCCCGACCATCACGAACTTTGTGAAAACCCGTCGTTGCATGCCCCACCGTAACTAAAACGCGACATTTTCCGAGTGCCGCCGGTGCCGTGTAGGTCGACCTGGCAAACCCTGCGGATTGGTCGGAACAACGCGGCACAGCCACAGCGGAAGTGCCTTCCGACGCCGGTAAAGTATCGGCTCACACCGCGTGCCAGCATCATGCACTAGCAATTGCGCGGTCCAGTTTCGCAGACACGGGCCGGTCGAATCAATCGCAAAAAGAATGCGAGTTAAAGCAGCTGATGAGCTGGTTAGAAAAGCTTTCGCAATCGCTCGGCGATGCTCGTCGGTTTTTGTTCGACAGGCCCGCGTGCGGCGTACTGCTGCCACGCTTCGACGTTATAACCGTAGTCTTCGCCGCTGACGGTTTTGAGCGATTCGATCCGCGGCGTTGTACGGCGGGGTCGCTGTCGACGAGCATCGTGGCCAGCGGTTTGACGGCTGCCATGTTCTTGGTGCCCGCAAGTGCGCGAGCTGCGGCAAGTCGCACGTCGACATCGGCTTCCGATTCGAGCACGACCGAAAGTTCTTGCACGGCTTCTTCACCACCGCGAGCACCCCAAGCCTCGCAGCAGGCGATGCGGACGTCGTTATCGGGATCTTCGAGGCCGGCGTGCAGTACGGCGGAAGACTTCGTGGTCGGGAATGCAGAGAGCGTATGGACAATCGCCAGACGCACGAGTTTATCGGGCTCGCGGCGAATCTGCTGGGCCAGCTCGTCGGCAATGCCGCTCTTGCTCGGCCGGCGGCATGCTCTTGGCTTTTTCCGTCAGGTCGGCCAGATCGTCGATGCGTTCTTGCGGCGTCTTGACGCCCGCGATCGTATCGAGCTTGTGTTGCCACGGCCAACGGTGCGCCCGCGATGGTCGCTGTTCTGCGCAGCCCAGCCAACCGCAAGTTAAAGCGGCGAGCGCAAAGCCAAACAAGGCAAGTCGGCGCATGGAATGGACAACCTGAAACATGGCAACAGCATCTCCGCGAACACGGCGGGGCGAACTTATAGCAAACGAGCGTTTTCGATGCCAGAGGACTCCAATGTTGTAGGCACTCTCCGAGTGCCGTAACTTTCGGCGAGAAATCGATCACCCGCCAAAAGCGGACGGCACTCGGAGAGTGCCTGCTACGGTAAACTAGGCAAATGGTTTTTCCCGTGAAATATGTGCTCGTCGTACTGATTGCGATTGCTAGCAGCGGGTTCTTGCTGGCCGACGATCGACTGCGGGTGCTGGCATTGAATTCGGCCCTGCTCGGCGGCTCGGTGGCTGTGCTGAGCCTGTTGGTCGGAACACCGCTGGCACTGGCGATCGCGCGTTGCGATGTGTCGGGACGGCGGTTGGCGACGCTCGTGTTGGCGTCGCTGTTGTTCATTCCGCTGTACGTTAAAGCCGCCGCGTGGCAGGCCGTGTGGGGCGTGCAGGGTTGGCTGACGACCGCGCTGGGCATGCAGCCGCTAACCGGCTGGCCCGCTGTGATCTGGATTCATGCCGCCGCGTCGATCCCGTGGGTCGTGCTGATCGCGGCGATCGGCTTTCGACACGTCGAGCCCGAGTTGGAAGAGGACGCGCTGCTCGATGCCACGCCGAGCGCCGTTCTGTTGCGAGTTACTCTGCGGCGAAGCTGGCCGGCACTCGCGGCGGCCGCCTGCTGGGTGATTCGCGACGACGACGAGCGAAATGACGGTCACGAATCTGTACCAGATTCCAACACTCACGGAAGAAGCCTACACGCAGTTCGCGCTCGATAGCGAAACATCGTCACCGATCGCACGACTGCTGCCCGGGTTGCTCGGGCTGACGCTGTGCCTGGCGATCGTGCTGGTCGCGATTACCGAACGGATCTCGTTCGATCGTGTGGCCAGTTCGCGACTCGAATGGACATTGCCGCTGCGACGTTGGCGATTGCCGACGACAGATCGCGATGTGGCTCGCGGTGGTCGGACTCGCCGGCGTGCCGCTTATCGGCCTAATCGATAAGGCCGGCATCGTGATCACCCGCACGGTCGACGGTTGGCAGCGGCATTGGTCAGCCGCGTCGATGGTGAAGATGGTCGGATCGAGCCCCGCGAGATTTTCGTCCGAGCTGAATTGGTCGCTCATCATCGGCGTCACGACCGCGACACTCGCCATGCTCATGGCGATTCCAATCGCATGGTGTGCCAGAACCAGCGGACTAGCGGCGCGGTTGATTACCGGCGGGCTCGTGTTCGCGTTGATTGTGCCCGGGCCGGTGGTCGGCATTGCGATCGTGGCGTTGATGAGCAGCGTCGACTGGCCGTCGGTCGCTTTTCTTGTACGATCGCACGATCTTCGCGCCGGTCCTTGCGCAGCTCGTCAAAGCCGTGCCGGTTGCCGTGCTCGTGCTTTGGCACGCGTTCCGGACGATTCCCAACGAAACCCTGCAAGCCGCCGCGGTCGACGGCGCCAGTTCCACTGCAACGCTACTCGCGAATTGTCTTGCCGGCGCGTAGAACATCACTGGCAGTGGCGTGGCTGGCGGGATTGGTCGTTTCACTCGGCGATTTGGCCGCCAGCATCCTCGTGGTGCCGCCCGGCGTTACAACGCTCGCGATCCGCATATTCGGACTCATCCACTACGGCGTCGACGATCAGGTCGGCCGGCGTGTCGCTGCTACTGGTGCTGGGATTCATCGCAATCGGCGGGCTCGTGCTTTCGCTGGCGAAGAAGCTTAAATGACGGATGCTTGGTATCATAGAAGCATCCATGCGTTTGATTCTGCTTGCCGCCGTGCTCGCCGTTTGTGTCGCTCCGTGCGAGGCGATCGAGCACGTCACCATCCGCCGCGATGATCAAGAATCGCAACTCAGCGGCCGCGTCGTCGTCGAAGCCAAGGACGGCGGGCTGATGCTCGTCGACCCGCGACGGCGTGATGCATCCGATCCAGCCGGAAGAGATCGTCAAACGCACGCAGGACGACGAGCCGTTTGCACCGCTCGATGTCGACGCGCTCGGCAAGCAGTTGCTCGCCGAGCTGCCGCCGGCTTCGAGACCTTCCGCACGACGCACTATCTGATCTGCTACAACACGTCGCGGGAGTATGCCGCGTGGTGCGGAGCGCTGTTCGAACGGCTGCACAAAGCTTTCACCAATTTTTGGATTCGCAAAGGCATGGACCTGCACGAGCCGGAGTTTCCGCTCGTGGCGATCGTGTTTGCCGACCGCAACGCTTATGTGCAATACACCAAGCGCGAGCTGGGCGAGAATGCGGCGTCGATCGTCGGCTACTACAGCCTGCAGACGAACTACATCACGATGTACGACCTGACGGGCATCGAGTCGCTGCGATTGCCGGGCGAGCGGCGCAAGCTCGGCCTCGCAGATCAATCGCATGCTCGCCCAGCCGCAGGCGGAGCAGACGGTGGCCACGATCGTCCACGAGGCCACGCATCAGATCGCCTTCAACAGCGGGCTGCAAACGCGGTTCGCCGACATTCCGCTGTGGGTCAGCGAAGGGCTGGCGGTGTACTTCGAAACGCCCGACCTGCAAAGTGCCAAGGGCTGGCGAAGCATCGGGGCCGTCAATCGGCCGCGGCTCGATCGGTTCCGCGAGTTTCAGCCGAATCGTCAGACCGATTCGCTGAAGTCGCTGGTCGCCGACGACAAGCGAATTCGCGATCCTCGGCAGGCCCTCGACGCTTATGCCGAGGCCTGGGCCCTCAACTACTATCTGCTCAACCAAAAGCCGAAGCAGTATTTGCGCTATCTGCAGATGCTCTCGACGAAGACGCCGATGGTGCCCGACGACCCCGAGACGCGGCTGGAAGAGTTGCAGAATTCGCTTGGCGTGGACCTGACGAAGCTCGACGCCGATTTTTTGCGTTACACGCAGAAAATGCGTTAACGGCCGCCCGTCGCGATCGTTATATTGAGACGCTGCTCGGCCGGCCGATAATCGCGCCTGCCCGCGTTCCCGCCTCAATCCAACCCACCGCTACGCAAAGGAAGCAGCATGTCGCAAGACTCGTTCCGCCATCGACCCAAGCTCAGCAGCCGCCGCGAATTTCGTGAAGTCGACCTCGTTGCTCGTGGCCAGCGGCGCTGATCGGATCGCTCGCGATCAGTCGCAGTGCGCATGCGGCCGGCGGCGACACGCTGAAGGTCGGCCTGATCGGTTGCGGCGGCCGCGGCACCGGCGCGGCGGCCCAGGCCTGCAATGCCGACCCGAACTGCAAGCTGATCGCCATGGGCGACGCCTTCGCCGACCGGCTGCGAAGCAGCCTGAAGAACCTCAAAGGCGACGACGGCGCTGGCCGCGAAGATCGACGTGCCCGCCGAGCGCTGCTTCGTCGGCTTCGACGCCTACAAGCAGGTGATCGACAGCGGCGTCGACGTGGTGCTGCTGCGCACGCCGCCGCACTTTCGGCCCGCTGCATCTCAAGGCCGCCGTCGAGGCCGGCAAGCACGTCTTCGCCGAGAAGCCGGTCGCCGTCGATGCCCCCGGCGTGCGCTCGCGTGCTGGCCACGGCCGAAGAAGCCAAGAAGAAGAACCTCGCCGTCGTCTCGGGCCTGTGCTAGCGCTACGACCACGCCGAAGCGCGAGACGATCAAGCGGATCCACGACGGCGCGATCGGCGACATCGTCGCGCTGCACGTCAGCTACAACACCGGCACGCTCTGGCAGCCACGGCCGCAAGCCGGAGTGGAGCGACATGGAGTACCAGATGCGCAACTGGCTCTACTACACCTGGCTCTCGGGCGACTTCAACGTCGAGCAGCACGTCCACAGCCTCGACAAGACCGCCTGGGTCATGAAGGACGAGCCGCCGGTCAAGGCCATCGGCCTCGGCGGCCGGCAGGTCCGCACCGAGCCCGAGTACGGCAACATCTACGACCACTTCGCCGTCGTCTACGAATACGCCAACGGCGTCAAGCTGTTCAGCAACTGCCGGCAGATGGCCGGCTGCGCGAACGACGTCTCCGACTACGTCTGCGGCACCAAGGGCACGGCCGAGCTGATGAAGCGCGCACGATCGACGGCGCGACAGCGACACTGGCAGCTACCACGGCGCAGACGCCGAACATGTACGACCGAGCACGACGAGCTGTTCGCCAGCATCCGCTCCGGCAAGCCGATCAACAACGGCGAGTACATGGCCAAGAGCACGCATGCTGGCCATCATGGGCCGCATGGCCTGCTACACCGGCAAGACGCTCACCTGGGACCAGTGCTGAACAGCTCGGAAGACCTGACGCCCCGGCAAATTCGAATGGGGCGCGATCGAAACGCCCGCGGTCGCCATGCCGGGCGTCACGCAGTTTGCGTGAGCTCGCTGGAATTCCGCCTTTAGGCGGCGATCTTACCGAGCGGCTTTATCCGGATAGATCACGAGCTCGACGCGATTGTTGCGGGCTCGGCCGGAGGGCGTGGCATTCGACACGATCGGATGGTTCGCGCCGTGGCCGACAGCGAAGAGTTGATTCGGCGCGAACTGGCGGCGGCTGGTCAGGTATTGATACACGGCCAATGCGCGGCTGGTTGAGAATTGCAGATTGTCGGTCTGGCCCGGGGCGAGTTCGTTGTCGGTGTGGCCTTCCAGGCCGAGCATCTGATCGGGATACGTCGCGAACGATCTCGCTCATCACGGCGTCGATCAAGCGGCGCCGCACTCGGGCTCAACTGCGTGCTGTTGGGCGCGAATAATCTTGTCGCACGGCAGTTCAACGCGAACGACGTCGCCGTCGGTTCGGACCTCAACGCCGGGCACATTGATCGACGGCATGCCGCGACTGCAGACTGCTGTTGGCGGTGATGATCGCCCCGGTGCGGCGACGTGTCGATTGAGCCATCGCTTCGACTTGCTTCTCGGTCAGTTGCTTGTCCGATTTCAGCTGAGCGAGCTGCGACGATGCCGACGACAGTTGATCTTTGAGGGCCGTCACCTGGTCTTCGAGCAATTTGCTCTGCTGCTTGGCCTGGGCGAGCACGGTTTGCAGTTCTTGATTGTCGGTGTCGAGCTGCTGGGCGCGGGCTTCGATTTCTTGCGACTTCTGTTGCATCGCCAGTTGCTGCTGCTTCAGCGTGTTGTTCTGGCTCTGCAGCGCGAGCGGATTCTGGCGCAGCCGACCAACAAGCAGCAAGAGCAGCGAATCGGTACGGCCGGCCAGCTGGCCGCATCGGTCCATCCTTGGAACGCGGAATCGGGCGGATACTAGCGAAGCCCGAGCGAGGGGGGCAAGGGCAGTCGATGCCAGCTGCGCTGGGCTGCTGGCCCGGGGGCATTCCGAACGGATACTGGCCGATAAAACCGCTTGATGTAATTGCGATGCCAGCGGCTGTGCAGCGTGCGGCTCCCATCCCCAGCGTGCCAGCAAGCGGTCGGAGATCCGCAGGTTCCAGGCATCGCAGACGATGGCGTCGGTCTGTTTGATGCGGCGATTTCGTCGAGCACCGCAGTCCGCCGCGGAATGTTTCCAGCGTGCAATCGCGCGACGAAAGCACGTACGTGAGCGCCGAGGAAGTTCGAGTGAAGCCGCGGCTGGTTATAGAACACGAGGCAGCGATTGCCCGGGTGTGCGAGCGTGGTATCGCGGGCCGAGCCACGAGACGTCGAGGATGGAGACGAGTTTCGGCAGCGTGCGAAACCGCAAGCGGTGGAAACGGCCGTCGCGCATTTCGATGACGCCGTAGCACCGTGCCCGAATTTGTTGATCACTGACGTTCATATTCGTTTAGCGGCGCGGCCATCGGCCCACCCTGATCATCACCCGCGGTCAAACAATCCCAACACCGCACGCCACATTCCCAGCAGCACCACCATCAGCACCATGCACACGCCAATCGCGATCGGCACCAACCAGCCGAGTGCGAAGTGCAGCTGCACCGCCTCCCACACGTCGCGCCAGAAAGACAATGACCGTCGCCGTGCCGAGACACAAAAACGGCCCATAGGGAATCTCGTTGTCGCGGTGCATCATCCACTGCAACAGGCCAATCACCAGCCCGGCAAACGGTGCCACGAAGAACGTGATCAGCCCCGCCTGCCAGCCGATGAACGTGCCGACCATGGCCATCAGCGTGACATCGCCGAAGCCCATCGCTTCGCGGCCGAGCAGCTGCGAGCCGATGATGCCGCACGATCCAGATCATGCCGCCGCTGACCGCCAGACCAACCAGGGAGGTCAACAACCCCGCCCACGATGCCGCCGGTGCGAACTTCCAAGCGGCCGAGATTGCGACCACTCCGAGCACGCCGATCGCCGCGACGAGCCAGGTGAATCGCTCGTAAACGAGTCGCTCGCACCAGAATCCGCAACGGCGATGCTCAAGCCACGCCGCGTGATCCAGCGCCGCGGCATCAGTGCGAAAATCCAACCAAGCCAGCAGCCAAGCGCGATCGCACAGCGAGCGTGAAATTCGGCACCCATCCAGCATTGCGGGCCACAGGTTCGGCGTGCTGACGTGTAGAAACTCTCGCAGCGAAACAGCAGTTGCCCGGCGGCAGCCAGCAGTTGCCCGGCAGCAGCGACCACGGCCAAAGCGACGCCAGCGATCAGACCCGGCGAGCGTGCCGGGCATCGTGACCGTATCGGGAATGATTTTTTCGTCGATGTCGATGAACGACGCCACCATCATCAGCACGAACAAGATCACGTGGCTGGCAAACTGCAGTGCACGATCGTCTGCCAATCGCTGCGGCCGAACGTGCCCGCAACCCGGTCCCGGCGGCATCGAGCAGGCCCGCGTGCGACGACTTCCCACCAGTACAGCAGTGCAAGCGAAGCGCCGACGCCGAACTCGATCAGCAGCGGCCGGACCCAGAACCCGCGGCCGTGAATCGCCGATCTCGCGACGCATCCGCGGCCAGCCGAGGACCGGCAACCGGTCGCGCCACGTGCGAGCAGTCGGCGCCTCGGCGCGAGCCGACCACGGGCTGATCAATCGCGGATTCCACGCCAGCCGATAGATGGCCAGATTGATCGCACTGGCCACGAGCACGCCCAGGCGAAACAGCAGCGCAAGCCGCAGCTCAATCGGAATGCCAAGGATGAACGCCATTGCGCAGCGCCAGTCGAGCGATTTCAGCCGGCCACGTCGGCCGGGCTCTTACTCTTCCGTATCGACCGCGAAGCTGGCGCACTCGCGATAAAGTGGCGTACGCCGGCCGAGCATAGCGATGATTTCGGTTATACCGCCGACCGGCGATGAGGTTCGGCCGGCGGGCAGCGGTGGTAGCGTCGGCTGCAGATCCGCTCGGCCAAGCGTCTCGGGCGAGGCCGTCAGCCAAACGACCGGACCGGCAGCGACTTGATTCGCCGACGATTCTCCGCGTCGAGCACCACGCCGCCGCCGAGCGCGAGCACGCAGCATCGCGCCTCAACCAGCTCGCCGAGCACCTCGACTTCGAGTCGCGAAACGCGGGCTCGCCGTCATCGGCAAAGATGGCGGCGATCGATTTGCCCGCCCGCAGCTCGACTCGACGTCGGCATCGACCCAGTCGCAGCCAGCAGCCGCCCCAGCAGCCGGGCCACCGTGCTCTTGCCCGTGCCGCGATAGCCGATGAGAGCAATTCATGCACAAGGTTTTCGCCGGTCCGATGGGCCGCTTCAGCACGTCGCGCATCAGATCGGCGGGGGCGTCCTGGCCGGTGAAAGCTTGAACTGCAAGCACGCCTGGCGGACGAACATCTCGACGCCGGTGATCGTCGTGCAGCTCTGCGCTGCGGGCGTCCTTGATCAGCAGCGTGTTCTCGGGATTGTAGACCGTGTCGAACACGACCATCGACGGCTTGAGGTGATGCTTGTCGTACGGCGTGGCGTCGACGTTGGGGTGCATGCCGACCGGCGTGCAGTTGACCAGGATGTCGGCCGCGACGCCGATGGCGCAGGTTCCAGTCGACGGCGCTGCAGCTCGAGCCGTTCGGCCAGCTGCTCGGCCCGCTCGCAGCGTGCGGCCGGCTGATCGACCACGTTCGCGCCGCGTCGTCTTGAGGCCGAAGGCGATCGCCCTGGCGGCGCCGCCGGCGCCGAGCACCAGCGCCGTTTGGCCTTCGAGCGAGCTCGTGGCCCGGTCTCGCTGCATCGGCTTGTTCCAGGCTGTCCATCGCCGCGTGGTAGTCGGTGTTGTAGCCGAGCGATCTTGCCGTCGTCGAAGACCATCGTGTTGGCCGCGCCGATGCCCTTGATCGCCGCGTCCGCTTCGGTCAGCCGCTTGCAGCACCGCTTCCTTGTGCGGAATCGTGACGCTCAGCCCGCGGATGCCCAGCGCCGGCGCGTCGTCCAGGAACTGCGCCAGGTGCTCGCGCGGCACGCGGAACGGCACGTACACCGCGTTCATGCCCAGCCTTGCGAAACGCCGCGTTGTGAACCATCGGGCTCAGGCTGTGGCCGACCGGATCGGCGATCACGCCGTACACGGCCGTCTCGGCGTTGATCTGGTCGTAGTGGTAGATCTCGGTCATCTGCTGGAAGCTGAGCTGCCCGGGGCGAGCGTGCGCTCGTGATGAAACGTGGCGTAGGTGAACGGCGCGCCGAACTTGCCGGCCAGAATGCGCGACGGCGTGCCGATGTCGCCCATGCACATGCCGACCGTCGGCACCTTGCTGCTCTTGCATCAGCTCGCAGCATCCGCAGGTTGTCGTGCGGCTGGTTGGCCATCGTGGCGATCTTGACGATGTCGGCATCGCAGACGCGCCAGCCGCGCGTGAACTCGCGCCAGATCGTCGGGCGTCTTGCGGAAGTCGTGATGGCTGATGATCCGCTTGGTCTTGCCGAACCGCGGAATCTCGGCCGGCGATGTCTTCTTCCAGGTCGACGTACTCGACCCCTTCGGCGATCGCGTCCGCAGCAGCATCAGCCGCTGCTTCTTCGCTGCCGGTCCACTTGCCGCCGTCGTGCTCGCGGCGGCAGGTGATGACCACCGGCGAAGGCCGGTCGACCAGCAGCCGCTTGAGGTTCACTCGCCGTTGATGTAGTCCAGCCGCAGCTCGACCAGCTTCGCCCCCTGCTGAACCAGGTGCTGATGCTCGGCGATCACGTGCCGATGCCGGCCGCGGCCAATGCTGACGCAAATCATGGCGGCGGAACAAAGTAGGCTGAGGCAGTATGCAGTCAGAAACAGTGTCGTCGATTATAGCTGCTCGGGCCGTCGTTCTCGCCTCCTCGAAAACTCCGCCGCCGCCCAGAAGGGCCTCAAGCCGACGTTCGACACGCTCTACATCCACAACATTGAGCTCTCGACCGCGATCGGCGAGTATCTGCAGAGCGCGTCGACCGCCCAGCAGGCCGCCCTCCAGAAGTCACTCAGCGCTATCCACGTCAAGCTGAATCCGCGCTACGGATCGTGGAGCCTCGACAACCTGGCCGTCGATGACCCGGCCACGCCCAGCTGGCTGAAGTCCGCTTCCTGAGCGGCCGCGGCGAAGCGTCTGGCATGGCCGACATCTCAGCGCTCGATCGCGCGGCCGAGGTCATGGACCGGCTGCGCTCGCCCGGCGGCTGCCCGTGGGACGCCGAGCAGACGCACTGACGCTAGCCCGCTATCTCCTCGAGGAGACGTACGAAACCCTCGAGGCCATCGAGACCGGCGACGCCGTGTTGTTGCGTGAGGAACTCGGTGACCTGTTACTCCAAGTGCTCTTCCACGCGCGGCTGGCCGAGGAGTTGCCGTCCAAGCAACGCTTCTCGATCGAGGACGTGGCCGGTGACCTGGTCGCCAAGCTGATCCGGCGGCACCCGCACGTCTTCGACGGGGCAGCTTCGCCCGATGCCGACGCGGTCAACGAGACGTGGGAGAAGCACAAGATCGCCGAGAAGGGCCGGACGTCGGCCGTGGACGGCGTGCCCGGTCGCCCAGCCGGCGCTGGCGCTGGCCGGCAAGCTGGTGTCGCGAGCCCAGCGCGCCGGTGTGGATGTCGAGCCGGCCGAGACCGACGAGATCGGCGCTCAGCTGCTGGCCGTGGTGCGGGACGCCGTCGCGGCCGGCGTCGATCCCGAGACCTCGCTGCGACGCACGACCCGTTCCTACCGCCAGGCCATCCTGGCCGCCGAAGCGCTCGAGCGGGCCCCCTGAGCGGCCGAGCGCTGAGCCGCCTCCCGGCGGGGCACCGCGAACGCCAGGCGACGCGCGGCTAGGGTTTGCTGGACAACTTGTGCTGGTGAGAAGGACGTAGCTGTGGCCACCATCGAAGCCGTCGGCGCCCGCGAGATCCTGGACTCGCGCGGCAACCCCACCGTCGAGGTCGAGGTCGCCCTCGACGACGGCACGATCGCCCGGGCCGCGGTGCCCACCGGCGCGTCGACCGGCGCGTTCGAGGCGGTCGAACTGCGCGACGGCGACGAGCGCTACGGCGGCAAGGGCGTCGCGCAAGGCCGTCAACCACGTGCTCGACACGATCGGCCCGGAGATGGTCGGCTTCGAGGCCAGCGAGCAGCGCCTGGTCGACGCAGCGCTGATCGACCTCGACGGCACGCCGGACAAGAGCCGCCTCGGCGCCAACGCGATGCTCGGCGTCTCGCTCGCGGTGGCGCGGGCGGCCGCCGACTCGGCCGAGCTGCCGCTGTTCCGCTACCTCGGCGGCCCGAACGCCCACCTGCTGCCGGTGCCGATGATGAACATCCTCAACGGCGGCGCGCACGCGGACTCCAACGTCGACGTCCAGGAGTTCATGATCGCGCCGATCGGCGCGCGCGACGTTCGCCGAGGCGCTGCGCCAGGGCGCCGAGGTCTACCACGCGCTGAAGTCGGTGCTGAAGAGCAAGGGCCTGGCGACCGGACTCGGCGACGAGGGTGGCTTCGCGCCCGAACCTCGACTCGAACGCGGCCGCGCTCGACCTGATCGGCGAGGCGGTCGCCAGGCCGGGCTGACCCTGGGCCGCGACATCGCGCTCGCCCTCGACGTCGCCGCCACCGAGTTCTACCGCGACGGCGGCGTACCAGTTCGAGGGCGCGGCCAAGATCGGCCGACGAGATGATCGCCTACTACAGCTGGCTGGTGGACCGACTACCCGATCGTCTCGATCGAGGACCCGCTGTCCGAGGAGGACTGGGACGGCTGGATCGCGATGACCGAGCAGCTCGGCGACGCGGTCCAGATCGTCGGCGACGACCTGTTCGTCACCAACCCCGACCCGGCTCGCGCGCGGCATCGAGCAGGGTGCGGCCAACGCGGTGCTCGTCAAGGTCAACCAGATCGGCACGCTGACCGAGACGCTCGACGCGGTCGATCTCGCCCACCGGCCGGCTACCGCTGCATGATGAGCCACCGCTCCGGCGAGACCGAGGACACCACGATCGCCGACCTCGCCGTCGCGACCGACTGCGGCCAGATCAAGACGGGCGCGCCGGCGCGCATCCGAGCGGGTCGCCAAGTACAACCAGCTGCTGCGCATCGAGGAGGAACTCGGCGACGCGGCGCGTTA
>CAVSFU010000002.1:0-146460 GCA_963727365.1 Paraconexibacteraceae bacterium
ACCGCGCAGATGCTCGCCGCACAGGGCGCCGCTGTGGCGGTCAACGACTACTACGCCGAGCGCGCCGACGATGTCGCGTCGAGGATCGGCGACCACGCCCGCGGCATCCAGGGCGACGTCACCAATCCCGGCCGCCGTCGCCACGTTGATCGAGACGGTCGAGCGCGAACTCGGCCCCGTTGACATCCTCGTCAACAACGCCGGCAACGCCGGCGCCGCCCAGCAAGCGATGCAGCGGATGCCCGACTTCTGGGAGACCGGCCCCGCCGACTGGGACGCCTGGATCGCGGTCAACTACACCGCCGTGATGCTCACGACCCGCGCGGTGCTCGGCGGGATGGTCGCGCGCAGCCACGGCCGCCTGATCACCGTGATCTCGGACGCCGGCCGCGTCGGCGAGCCCGACCTGGTCGTCTACTCGGGCGCCAAGGCCGGCGCCGCCGGGTTCACGCGCGCGATCGCCAAGGCTGTCGGCCGTCACGGCGTCACGGCCAACTGCGTGGCGCTCGGCGGCGTGCGGACTCCTGCCACCGCAGCGTTGATGGACAACGAGGACCTCGTCAAGCGCCTCGTGCGCGCCTACCCCGCCGGTCGTCTCGGCGAGCCCGCAGATCCCGCGGCGCTGATCGCGTTCCTGGCGTCTGACGCCGCGTCGTGGATCACCGCGCAGACGTACCCCGTCAACGGCGGATACTCCGTCACGGCCTAGAGGAGCACACCATGGACCTTGGGATGATCACCCGCCGTGGCGCCCGCAGTCCGCCGACTCGCCCGCCGTCACCGGCGAAGGCACCGTGCAGACCTACGAGCAGCTCTACGAGCGCTCGAGCCGACTGGCAAACGCCCTGCGTACGCTCGGCGCCCAGCCCGGCGAGCGCGTCGCGACGCTGGGCGACAACGGCCCGGAGACGGTCGAGCTGATGGTCGGCACGGCTCTCGGCGGATACGTCCGCACAGCGCTCTACACACACAACTCCGGCGAGTCCAACCTCTACCTGCTCGACCTCGTCGAGGCGGCTGTCCTGATCGTCGAGGCCAAGCACTACGAGGCGATCGCACCGCAGCTACCGCACGCGGCCAGCGTGCGCCACGTGCTCGTTTACGACGGCGACGCTCCCGACGGCACGGTCGACTACGAGGGCGCGCTGGCCAGTGCTGACAGCGCCGACCCGGGTGTCGCGCTGGCGCCCGACGATCCGCATGTGATCCGCTTCTCGGCCGGCACGACCGGCAAGCCGAAGGGCATCCTGCACACCGTCGCGGGCTGGCGCGCGGTCGCGACCGAGATGGCGCTGGCGATGCCGCGCATGGGCCGCGACGACCGCTACCTCGCGGCAGGGCCGCTGTCGCACGCCGCGATGCTGCCTGTCTTCGCCACGCTCGCCGCCGGCGGCACGATCGTCGTGATGCGCGCGTTTCACCCGACGGGCTTCCTCGAGCTGCTCGAGCAGGAGCGCTGCACGACGACGCTCGCGGTCCCGACGATGATCCAGATGATCGTCGCCGACCCCTCCGCGGCGCAGCGCGACAGCTCCAGCCTGCGCGCCGTGTTCTACGGCGCGGCTCCGATCAGCGAGCGCACGCTGGAGGAGGCGCGCGCGTTGTGGGGCGACGTGCTCTACCAGATGTACGGCCAGAGCGAGGCCGTCCCGCTGACGGTGCTGGGGCCCGCGGACCACGAGGGAACGCGCCTGCGCTCCGCGGGGCTGCCGACGCCGAACACCGAGCTGCGGATCGTCGACGCCGACGGCAACGACGTGCCCCAGGGGGAGGTCGGCGAGATCGCCGCTCGCACACCCGCGGCGATGAACGCGATCTGGCGCGACCCCGACGCCACCGCTGCGCGCGTGCTGCCCGACGGCAGCGTGCTGACCCGCGACATGGGCTACCTCGACGCGAACGGCTACCTGTTCCTCGCCGACCGCAAGGAGGACATGATCATCTCCGGCGGTTTCAACATCTGGCCGGCTGAGCTGGAGAACGCGCTCGCTCGCACCCGGCCGTCGCGCAGGTCGCCGTCGTCGGCGTCCCGCACGAAAGTGGGGCGAGACGCCGAAGGCCTCGTCGTGCTGCGTGGGGGCCACGAGGCCGGCGAGGAGGAGCTGGTCGAGTGGATCGCGAGAAGGTCGGCGCCGTCAAACGCGTCACCTCGGTCGACTTCGCCGACGACCTGCCCAAGTCCTGCGCTGGGCAAGGTGCTGCGCCGCGAGGTTCGCGCCCGCTACTGGCGCGACGGCGAGCGCAGCGTCGCCGGCGCATGATCGAGGCGCGGCGCGCGCGTCTGCGCCACGGCACGGTCGTGTACACGGACGTCGGCGCGGGCGCGCCCGTCGTCCTGCTGCACGGCCTCGGCGGCAACTGGCAGAACTGGCTGCGAACATCCCGGCGCTCGCGGCGCGCCACCGCGTCGTCGCCGTCGATCTGCCCGGCTTCGGTCGCTCCAGCGGCTACGCCGGCAAGGTGACGATGGCACGCTATGCCGACACGCTCGTGGAGCTGCTCGACGAGCTCGCGATCCCAGCGGCAACGCTCGTCGGCAACTCGATGGGCGGGCTGCTGACGATCGAGACCGCCGCCCGCCACCCCGAGCGCGTCACGTCAGCCGTGCTCGTCTGCTCCGGCGGCGTCCCGCTGACGACCCTCCGCCACCGCCTCGTGCTCTTGCCGCTCGGCCTGGCGATCAACCACACGCTGCGAGCGCGTCCACTGCGGCGCGCGCTGCTCGGCCAGCCCTGGACCCGCCACGCGATCGCCGCCGGCATCGTCCACGACCCGCGCACGATCGACCGGCGCCGCCTGATCGCCGCGCTGGACGGCCTCGGCGCGCGCGGATTTGGGCCCGCGCTGTCGGCAGGCGCGCGCTACGACGCCCGCACCCGCGCGCCTGAGGTGCGCTGCCCGACGCTGATCCTCTGGGGACGCAAGGACCGCCTGCTGCCGCTGTGGATGGGCCAGCGCCTGCACCGGCTCATCGACGACTCCAAGCTCGTCGTCTGGGATGACACCGGCCACTGCCCGATGATCGAGCACCCCGAGCGCTTCGACGCGCTCGTGACCGACTTCGTCGCTGGCCGATCGTTGGGTGAACCTCTGTCGTCCGCCGGATAGGCGGCCGCGATGCCGTCGGGCACGCTTGACGCATGAACGAATCCAACGGCAACCTCTCGCTGGTCTCGCTGCTGATCTGCCTGCTGATCAGCCAGGTCTTCTTCTTCTCCCAGGTCGCAACGTACGTCTAGGAGCCCGATGACCGTGACGGCGACCACACCCAGCCTCGACATGCCGCCGGCGACCGTCGGTACGGTCGCCGCCGCCGCGCGTGCCGCGCAGCCCGCATGGGAGGCGATCGGCCCGCGCGAGCGCAGTGCCTGGCTGCGGCGCTACGCCGAGTGGCTCGAGGAGCACGAGGAGGAACTCGCGACGCTGCTGCAATCCGAGACCGGCAAGCCATGGGCAGAGGCGACGTTCGAGGTGCCCTTCGCGCTGGACCTGATCGGCTACTGCGCGCGCACCGCCCCTCGCGCGCTCGCCGACTCGCACCCACGCCCGCACGGCCTGCTCACCACCGCCAAGCGGCTGTCCGTGAGCCTGCGCCCCTACCCCGTCGTCGGCGTGATCTGCCCGTGGAACTTCCCCCTGCTGATCGCGCTGGCCGACAGCATCCCGGCGCTCGCCGCCGGGGCGGCGGTCGTCGTCAAGCCCTCCGAGCTGACGCCCGCCGCGACGCGCCGGGCGATCGACGGCTGGCGCGAGATCGGCGCTCCCGACGTGTTCCACTGCGTCACCGGCGCGGGCGAGACCGGTGCCGCGCTCGTCGCCGAGGTCGACTACATCCAGTTCACCGGATCCACGCGGACCGGCCGCGCGATCGCGCACCGCGCCGCCGAGCGCCTCGTGCCGTGCAGCCTCGAGCTCGGCGGCAAGGATGCCGCGATCGTCCTCGCCGACGCCGACCTCGAGCGCGCCGCCAACGGCGTCGTGTGGGGCTCGCTCTTCAACGCCGGCCAGGCCTGCGTCTCGATCGAGCGCGTCTATGTCGAGGAGGCGATCTACGACGATTTCGTCGCGCGCGTCGTCGAGAACGTCGAGGCGCTGCGCGAGGGCGAAGACCTCGGTCGCCTCGCCTCGGACGCGCAGCTCGAGATCGTCGAGCGCCAGGTCGCAGACGCGCTCTCCGACGGCGCCCGCGCGCTCACCGGCGGGCGGCGCAGCGAGCGCGGCGGGACGTTCTTCGAGCCCACCGTGCTCGTCGACGTCGACCACACGATGGAGATCATGCGCGAGGAGACCTTCGGCCCGACCGTGCCGATCATGCGCGTCGCCGACGCCGACGCGGCGATCCGCCTCGCCAACGACTCCAGCTACGGCCTGTCAGCCACAGTCTGGACGGGCGACGGCGCCCGCGGCCACGCGCTGGCCCGCAGGATCGAGGCCGGCGCCGTGAACGTCAACGACGCGTTCACCAACCTCTTCGCCTTCCCGGTTCCACACTCGGGTTGGAAGCAATCCGGGATCGGCGCGCGCCTGGGCGGCGTGTACTGCATGCGCAAGTACTGCCGCTCGCAGGCGGTCACCGAGGCGCGCGTGCGGCCGTCGTCTGAGCTCCTCTGGTACCCGTACACCGCGCGCCGGGGCAAGCTTGTCTCGGTCCTCATGCGGTTCGCCCGTGCAGTCGACCGGCGCACACGCCGCCGCTGAAAGGACCCGAGATGCAACAGCTCAACGCCCACGACGCGATGTTCGTGCACTTCGACAACGACGAGTGGGCCACGCACGGCGGCATCGTCGGCATCTATGACCCCTCGACCGCCGCCGGCGGCGAGATCCGCTTCAAGGACATCCTCGCCCACGTCGAGCGCCGGCTCGACTGCTCCCCGATCTTCCGCCGCCGGCTCGTGCGGGTCCCGCTGGACCTCGACCATCCCTACTGGGTCGAGGACGAGCACTTCGACCTCGAGTTCCACGTGCGCCACATCCGCCTGCCGCACCCGGCCGACTGGCGGCAGCTGTGCATCACGATCGCCCGGCTGCAGTCGCGTCCGCTCGACCTCAACCGCCCGCCATGGGAGATGCACGTCATCGAGGGCCTCGACCACGTCGACGGGATCCCGCCCGGATCGTTCGCGCTGTTCACCAAGCTCCACCACGCCGCCGTCGACGGTCACTCGATGCGCGACATCGTCAGCGGGATCCACGACCTGACGCCGGTCGCCGAGGTCACCACGAGGCAGAACGGGTGGACGGCGGAGCCGCGCCCGAGCGCCGTGGGGCTGCTGCGCCGGGCGCTGACCAACAACGTCGTGCGCGGGCCGCTGCGCACGGCGCGCGCCGCGGCATCGCTGCTGCCCGCAGCGCCGCGCGTCAGCCGCGCGCTCGTCGAGCGCGGGCCGGGCGACGCAGGCCTGCTCGTCGGCCGGCCGATCCCACGCACCCGCTTCCAGGGCAAGGTCACGCCCCACCGCGTCATCGACGGCTGCGCGTTCCCGCTCGAAGAGGTCCGACGAATGCGCGCGCTCGCCGACGGCGCCACCGTCAACGACGTCGTCGTGACGATCGTCGGCGGCGGCGTGCGCCGCTACCTCGAGGCCAAGGGCGAGACCCCGACCGGAGCCAGCGTCGCCGGCGCCCCGGTGGACCTGCGCAAGGACGAGGAGTCGCTGGGCGGCAATGACATCTCGCTGATCTCGATCGCCCTGGGCGCCGAAATCTCCGATCCCGTCCGCCGCCTGCAGCACGTCCGCGCGAGCACCGCCGGCGCTAAGGAGATGCAGCGCGCGATCGGCGCGCGCGAGCTCTCGGACCTGAGCGCCTCATTCCCGGGCGCACTCAGCGCGCTGGGGTTCAAGTCCCTGACCGCGGCGGGACTGGTCTTCGGCGAGCGACGGCCGGTCTGGAACGTCGGCGTCTCCAACGTGCCGGGCCCACAGGTCCCGCTGTACCTCGACGGTGCGCGCGCCGAGCGCTTCTTCGGTGTTGCGCCGATCTTCCACGGCACCGGGCTCGTCTTCGGCGTCTTCAGCTACCGCGGTCAGATCGACCTGACCTTCGTCAGCTGCCGCCGACTCGTACCCGATCCCGAGTTCCTTGCCGACTGCGTGCGCGCGTCCTACGACGAGCTGCGCGCGGCCCTCGACCGGGACGGGGCGACCGTCGATGCACGTTGAGGCGCCGCGGCTGGTCGGCCGCTTGAGCGCGCACGCGCGCACGTTCCTCCTGGTCTTCGCGGGCGTCACGACGGTCGTTGCGGCCGTGCCGATCTACCTCTTCCCCCTCGACTGGGCCGAGGCGCTCGGCTGGGACGTGCCGCAGAACAGCGACCTGGTCGTGTACTACGCCCGCGGCGGCGGTTCCTTCCTGCTGATCGCCGAGTTCGTCATGCTGCGCGCGGCCATCACGGGCAGGAACCTGCGGCTGGGCTACGAGGTGCTGATGCTTGCCGGCGGCGCGATGGTCGTCCTGCACGTCTGGGGTGCGCTGCGCGACGCCCAGCCGCTGTCGGAGACGCTCGAGATCATCTTCTACGGCGCGATCGTCGCGGCCGGCGTGCTGTTCTTCCCGAAGGGGGAATCGAGTTGAGCACAGGCGCGATCACGACAACCGAGCCGACGGCGGCCGTCGCTGAGGTCCCCGCCGGCCCGGTCGTGTGGCGGCCCGGCCCGGCTCGCCGGCTGCTGCACGCCGGCGGCCTGTTTGCGCGTGCCGCCGTCGCGGCTCACCGGCGCCGGGCGCCGTACGACCCCACCGGCGACGCCCGCGCCGCCGAGGATCTGCTCAACCGACTGCTGGCCCTCCCACCCGGAACCGTCCGCGAGTGCCGGCTGGTCGCGGTGCCCTGCGACCAGCCCCCGTTCCTGGACACGGGAATCGACGTCGCCGAGGGCGACCGCGTCAGCACGTTCGCCTCGGGCCGGACGTGGCTGTCCGAGCGCCTCGACGTCTGGGTCGGCGCGGACTTCCAGCTCTGGGCGCGCATCGGCGACGGCCCCGTGTTCCGCGGGGCCCGCGCGACGAACACGTTCACCGCCGACCGCACGGGCCGGTTGCGGCTCGGTACCTGCTTTCCCGCTGACGGCCGTGGGTCGTGCGCGCGTGGAGGACGATCAGACGCGCAAGCCCCGTGACGGTCTGGGGCGCCAGGCCGACGCCGGCCCGGTTCGATCGGATCGCATCGGCAATCGGCTCGTGGAGCGCCACGTAGCACCCGTGCTACAGTTGTCGTATGGCCCGCGAGATCACCCAACGCGAACTGCGCAACAGCAGCGGCGACGTGATGCGCGCCCTCGATCGAGGCGAGGCATTCGTCGTGACGCGAAACGGCGTCCCGGTCGGCGAGTTGGTTCCCCTCCGCCCGCGCCAGTTCGTAGCGGCAGACGTGGTGCTCGCCGCGTTCGCCGGGGCGCCTGCGATCGCCGCAGACAGGTTCCGGGCCGACGTCGACGCCATGCTCGACCACGACCCCACCCGCGTGGCTGACCCGCCGACGGCGCGCGGCCTTCTCGACACCTCGGTCGTCATCGACCTCGAGCGCCTCGCCGCCGAAGATTTGCCCGCCGAGCTAGCGGTGTCGGCGATCACACTCGCCGAGCTAGCGGCAGGGCCACACGCGACCACCGATCCGCAAGAACGCGCCCGGCGACAGGACAGACTTCAGCGCGCCGAAGCGACCTTCGAGCCGCTGCCCGTCGACGCTGCGGTCGCGCGCGCCTACGGCCGCATCTACGCGGCCGTCGTCGACGCCGGACGTAAGGCCCGAGGGGCACGATCGCTCGACCTGCTGATCGCAGCCACCGCCTTCGCATCCAACCTCCCGCTCTACACGCGCAACCCCGACGACTTCCGAGGCACCGAAAGCCTCATCGAGATCGTGGCCGTCTAGGGAAGACGTCGGCTTTCGATACCGCAACGATTCTTCACACGCGAGACGTCGCAGGTTCGAAACCCGCCGCGCCCACTCCGCCACCGGCCCGCCTCGGTGGGCTCCTCCCGCGAACGCGCGATGCAGATGCGCGCAAGCTAGGCCGTCGAAGTCGGCGGCGGCCCGACGACGACGCGCCCACCGCGGCTGGGCACGAGCACGACCGAGTAGCCGTGCGAGCGGTCGCGGCGCCCGCGCGCGGGCCGCAGCCATGCCGCGCGCCGCGCGAGCTCGTGCAGGACTTCGCGCATCTCGAGCGCGGCCAGCGACGCACCCGGACAGCGGTGCACGCCGCCGCCGAACGGCACCGACGCGCCCGCGGGCGGCCGCTCGCTCTCGAGCCAGCGCTCAGGATGGAACGAGGCCGGATCGGGAAACGCCGACGCGTTGTGCGACGGGAGCGGGTGCAGCACCACGCGCGTACCCGCCGGGACGAGTACGCCGTCGAGCTCCGTATCGGCGAGGACCGTCCGCGCGGCGCCTATCACCGACGGGCGAATGCGCAGCGCCTCGTTGCCGATGGCATCCGCCCAGTCGTCGCCGCCGTCGTGCGCCTCGACCACCAGCCGCGCCCACGCCTCTGGGTGATCGGCGAGCAGCACGCACGCCCACGCCAGCGCCGAGGCCGTCGTGTCCTCTCCGCCGAACAGCAGGCCGAGCAGCTCGTCGCGTAGCTCGGCGTCGTTGTACGCCGGGCGCCCCGCCTCGTCGGTGGCGGCGAGCAGCATCGACAGGACGTCATCGCGACCGTCCGCCCCCGCCGCACGCGCAGCGGCGACCGTCTCGTCGAGTAGGCCGTACAGCTCCTCGCGCACGCGGACGAAGCGTCCCCACGGCGAGCGCCGACCGAGATCGATGCGCAGGCGCGGGAACATCAGCGGCAGCGCGAAGCGCGGGCTGCTCCAGCGCTCGATCGCGTCGTGCAGCCGAGCGAGCCGGGCGGGCTCGTGGACCCCAAACACGATGCGGCAGATGACCGACACGGTGATCCGCTGCATCACCGGCCGCATCGCGAGCGGCACACCGCGTGGCACGCGATCGAGCTCGGCCGCCGCGATCTCGACGATGTCTTGGCGACATGCCGCCAGACGCTCACCGTGAAATGGCTTGAGCAGGAACTTGCGCCGCCTGAGGTGCTCCGCGCCATCGACGAGGATCAACGCCGTGGGACCGATCAGCGGGACGAGCATCCCGTCGCCGCTCCAGTTGCCGAAGCGCTCGCGATCGGTCAGCGCGTCGCGCACCAGTTCGGGCCGGGTGATGAAAGCGAAACGCCCGACTCCGAAATAGTGCGCGCCCGTGACCGAGCCGTGGCGGCGGCTCAGCGCCGCGACCTGGCCAAGCGGGTCGTACAGGTAGCGCACGCTCTGAACGAGGACCGGTTCACGCGACCTTGGCAGAGTACGGACCATCTCGTCGACCTCCTGCTCCGGCGACCGCGCCGCGGTCGCGACCACGCGAGCCTAGTCGACCAGGCGCCCGCGTGGACCCCATATCGCGACCGCGACCGCGGCGATGACAAGCGTCACGGCAGCCACCATCAGGGCCAGCGAAAACCCATCCATGAACGCGTCGACCGCGAGTTGCGACGTGGCCGGGTCGCCGAGCGCCAGAGCCTGCGCAAGCGAACGGCGGACAGCCGCCGGCACCCCATCGGATAGCCCCGCGGAGTAGCGGTCGTTCAGCAGGGAGCCAAGGACGGCGATGCCGAGAGCACCGCCGACTTCGCGGGTCACATCGTTGACGGCGCTCGCCATCCCCTGCCCGCCGCTGGGGGCGTCGTCCATGATCATCGCCGTCGCCGGGACGCTGGTAAGGCCGATTCCCGCACCGAACGGCACCAACGCGAGCACGAGCACCCAGAATGGCGTGTCCGCCGTCGTGAGGGCCACCGCGGCCAACCCCGCCGCGCACACCACCAGCCCGATCGCCGCGACAGGCGCTCGCCCGAGCGCGACCGCACCACGCTCAGCAAGCGGTGAGCAAGCCCCGAGTGCCAGCGCCGGCACCAGCAACGCTGCGCCGGCCTCGAGCGGGCTCAGGCCGCGCACCAGCTGAAGGAACTGCAGCAACAGCAGGAACGCTCCGAGGACGACGAGCCATTGCAGCAGCACCGCAAGCGACCCAGAGCCGAACTCGCGACGCCCGAAGAGCCGTACCTCGAGCATCGGGCGCTCGCGTAGCAACTCCCAGCCGACGAAGGCGGTAAGCAGCCCGAGCCCGATCGCGCAGCAGACGAGAACCCGCATATCCGTCCATCCCCACTCCGGTGCCTGGATCACGCCGAGCACCAGCGCCGCGAGACCCAGCGCACTCAACGCGGCACCAACCGGATCCGCGCGTGGCTCGTCGCCGGCCTGCTCGCGCGGGGCCACCCCGGCGCACGCCACGAGGATCAGCGCCCCGGCGACGGCATTCAGGATGACCACGGACTGCCAAGGCCACGCCTCGAGGAACGCGCCGGCCACCAGCAGGCCCACAATGCTGCCGGCGCCGATGACCCCGGACCACACGACGTAGACCTTGCCGCGCTCCGACGGCGCATGAACGTCGACCAGGATCGTCAGGGTCGTAGGCGTGATCGCCGCCGCGCCGGCCCCGGCCAGGGCGCGCAGGCCGATCAGCACCGACGGCGACTCCACGAGTGAGGCTGCCGCATTGGCTCCAGCAAACAGCGCAAGCCCACCCAGAAGCAGCCGGCGACGCCCGAAGAGATCACCGGCCGCGCCCGCTGGCAGCAACAGCGCGGCGAACGCGAGACCGTAGCTGTTGACGATCCACAGGAGCTCGGTGTTGTCTGCGCGAGTGTCCCGGGCGATGTCGGGCAGAGCGACGTTCAGCATCGACACGCTGGCAGCCGTGAGGGTCAGCGCGGCGCACATCGCAACCATCACCAGCGTCCGGTGCCGGGGCGCGAGCGGCACTGGCGGCACCTCGATCGCAGGCACGACGCGCAACCTACCGGCCTCGCTCAGCCCCATCCGCACCTCTCGATGGCCAATGATTCGAGAGGTCGCAGGTTCGAAACCCGCCGCGCCCATCGGTTGTAAGGCTCGCTCCGGCGGGCCTCAGCCGTTTGATCAGGACATCGGATCGGTGTAGCTAATCTGCTACGCTGGCGTGCATGGCGACGATCCCCCAGCGCGAACTGCGCAACCACGTCGGGGAAGTCCTGCGACGCGCCGAGGCCGGCGAGCGGATCATCGTGACGGTCGACGGCCGTCCCGTTGCCGAGCTCGGCCCAGTGTCTGGAAGCCGCACCGTCGCCACATTGCAGACGCTCCGCGCACTCGGTCCAGCAGACGACGCCTGGCTCGCAGATCAGCAGCGGCTGCGCGACGAAGATCACGAGCTCGCGCACGACCCCTGGGCGTGACGCTCCTCGCCGACACGAGCATCGTCATCTCGCCGCCCGTGGACGAGGACGACGAGCCGATCGTGATCAGCGCGATCACCGTCGGCGAGCTCCACGCCGGTGTCGAGCTCGCACGCGACGACGCCACCCGCAGTGCCCGCCTCGCACGGCTGACGGCGCTCGTCTCCTCGGTCCCGGTGCTGGCGATCGACGGCGCCGTCGCCGCCCGCTATGGCGAGCTCCGGCGCGCGTCCGGCCGCGCACCGTCCAACGACCTCTGGATCGCCGCGACCGCGCTCGCCCACGACGCGACGCTGATCACGCGCGACGACCGGCTCGCCGCACTTCCGATGATCCGCGCGCGCCACGTGAGTTGACGCAGCTCTTCACGCGCGAGAGGTCGCAGGTTCGCCTCGACCGACTGGTCCGTCGCGGATGACCCCGCGCACCTGATCCACCGAGACCGGCTCCCCCGGGAAGTCCACGACCCACCACGTCGCGCCCGCCGCGGCGTAGGGCGCCGGATCGTCGCCTGGCGGGAGCGCGGCAATCACGTCGTAGGGCTCGGCGGGGTCCTTGCCCGCCTCTCCACGCAACACGGTGAGCTGGGCGACGATCTCGGCGACCTGCTCGGGGTGCTCGAGGTTGATGGGGAAGAACCCCTGGTACTGAGCCGCGCGGCGAAGTGGCCTGGGCTTGCCGTAGAACCCCGCGACCCACACCGGCACGCCGGGTCGTTGGACCGGGCGCGGCAGGAAGCGCATGCCGTCGACGGTGTAGTGCTCGCCCGTGGTGGTGCACGGGGTCACCCGACCATGCGGCCGTCAAGATCTCGAGCGACTCGTCGAGCATCCGCGCGCGTCGCCGGTCGTCGACCTCCTCGCCCGTCATCGAGTACTCGCTGCCGAACTTGTCGCTGCCGAGGCCGACGCCGAGCGTGAGCCTGCCGCCGCTGAGCCGGTCGAGCGTCGCGGTCTCTCTTGCGACCTTCGCCGGTCGCCGCCGGGCAAGCGGTGTGACCATCGGCCCGATCCGCATGCCGGTTGTCGCGGTGGCGATCGCGGCCAGCGTGATCCACGGGTCGGCCACGTCGACGACCGGCTCGCGCCAGCGCACGTGGTCCCACACGAAGAAGCCGTGCCAGCCTGACTCCTCCGCCTCGCCGGCGAGGCGCGCGACGAGCGCGGGGTCGGCGAGCTGGTCGAACAGCGGCACGAACAGACCCGAGCGCATGGTCACGACGCGCCCTCGGCGTAGGCCACGCTGGCGCCGCTTGGTGTCGCGCGGTGCGGGCGCAGCACGGTCATGGCGATCACGAGCGCGACGCCGACGAGCCCGGCGCCGACGACGTACGCCAGGTGGAAGCCGGAGTTGAGCGCGACGGCGGTCGTCTCGCCGTCGGCGAGCAGGCCCTCGGTCGCGCGGTTGCCAGCGTGGCGAGCACGGCGAGGCCGATCGCACCGCCGACCTGGGCGCTCGTGTTGACAAGACCCGAGGCCAGACCGGAGTCACTCGGCCTGGCGGCCGACATCGCGAGCCCGTCAGCGACGGGACGCCGAAGCCCGCGCCGAGGCCGATCAGCACCATCGCCGGCGCGATGTCGACCCAGTAGGTGGCGTCGACGGGCGTGCGCGCGAACAGGAGCCGGCGGCGGCCATGCAGACATGGCCGCGATCAACAGCGCCCGCGGACCGAAGCGCATGATCAGCGGCCCCGTGTACCGAAGCGACGTCGCGCCCATCACGATCGTGGCGGGCAGGAACGCGAGGCCGACCTCAAACGCGTCGTAGCCGAGGATCTGTTGCATAGAGCGCTCCGAGGAAGAACGTCGCGAACGTGCCCATCACCAGCAGCACCTGGATCACGTTCGCTGCGGCGACCTCACGCGAGCGGAACAGCCGCAGCGGCGTCAGTGGGTCGGCGATGCGCGCCTGGCGGACGACGAACGCCGCGAGCAGGGCGATCGACACGGCGCCGCGGCCGAGCGTCTGAGTGGAGCCCCAGCCCTGCTCGTGGACCTCGAGGATCGTGTACACGCCGAGCATCAGCCCGCCGGTGAGCACCGCCGCACCGGGGACGTCGGCGCCCGCCTTGAGGCCGAGCCCCTTGTGATCTTCGACCAGGCGCATCGCCAGCAGCGCCGTCGCGACGCCGATCGGGACGTTGACGAAGAAGATCCAGCGCCAGTTGATCGCTTCGGTCAGCGCGCCGCCGGCCAGCAGCCCGATCGACCCGCCCGCTGAGGCGACGAACCCGTAGACGCCGATCGCCTTGGCCTGCTCGCGCGGCTCGGGGAACATCGTCACGATCATCCCGAGGCTCACAGCGGACGCCAGCGCGCCGCCAACGCCTTGCACGAAGCGGGCGCCGATCAGCATCTCCTGGGTCTGGGCCACAGCGCACAACAGCGATGCAGCAGTGAAGATCCCGAGGCCGATCAGGAAGGTGCGACGCTGCCCGATCAGATCGCCCATACGACCGGCAAGCAGCAGCAGTCCGCCGAACGCGATCAGGTAGCCGTTCACGACCCACGCCAGGTTGCGCTGCGAGAAGCCGAGGTCCGCTTGGATCGAGGGCAGCGCGACGTTCACGATCGTGGCATCGATCACGATCATCAGCGTGCCGGCGCAGAGCACGTACAGCGCGAGCCAGCGCCGACGCTCGTTCATCGTGGGGGCCACCGGGGCACCGTAAGGGCGGGCCTCGGCGAAGAGAAACACCCATTCGAATGCGATCTACACTCCCCGGATGTGGATCCCGACCTGCGTCTTCTGCGCTACTTCGTGGCGGTCGCCGAGGAGCTGCACTTCACGCGCGCGGCGGCCCGGCTGCACATCGCCCAGCAGCCGCTGAGCGCGGCGATCCGGCGCTTCGAGGCCGATCTCGGCGTCGAGCTGTTCCGCCGCACGACCCGCCGCGTCGAGCTCACCGACGGCGGCCGCGCGCTGCTCGGGCCGGCGCGCGCCGCACTGCGCGCGGCCGACGACGCCATCGCCGCGGCGCGCGCCGCCGGCCGCGGCATCGCCGGCGAGCTGAACTTCGGGTTGTCCGCGGGCGCACGCTACGGGCTGGAGCCGGTGTTCGCCGCATTCGCCGAGCGGCACCCGGCGCTGCACCTCCACACCAGCAGAGCTCCGCGGCGCCGCTGATGGACGACCTCCGCAAGGCCGGCTCGACATCGCCGTGACATTCGGCGCCCACATCCCCGAGGACCTGGCGAACGAGCGCCTCAAGGACGAGCCGGCCGTCCTCGCCGTCGCCGCCACGCACCGCCTCGCCGGCCGGAACAGCGTCGCGCTCGCCGAGCTGCGCGACGAGACCTTCGCGCTCGACGTCCCGGGCGACAACCCCGACTACGACCGCGCCGTCATCGAGGCATGCCGGCGCATCGGCTTCGAGCCGCACACGCGCGCGAGCTCCGTCATCCACGACGCCTGGGAAGGCCTCATCCAGGGCGAAGGCTGCGTCGGACTGACCGCACGAATTGCGGTCCCGCCACCCACCGGGACCTGCGAATCCGCAATCGCGAGGAACCGTGACGTTCCCGGTCGACCTCATCTGGCGCGGCGGCGGCGGCAGCTTGCGGCCCGCGCTTGCCGCCTTCCTGACCGCCGCCCTGGAGGTTCGAGACGAGCAGGAGTGGCGCGAACGGGTATGAACCAGACGTTCAAGACCCGCGGCGAGAGCGCTCGACGACGGGGTTGCGCAACGTGCCGATCCCGTCATCTTGACCTCGACGACATCGCCGTGATGCAGCGAGTGCTTCGGGTCGAGGAACTCGCCGAAGCCCCATGGCGTCCCCGTCAGGACGATGCTCCCGGCGTGAGCGTGAACGAGGGGAGAGCAGAACGCAAGCAGCTCGGCCACTGAGAACAGATGTCCGCCGTCTGTAGCCCCGCATCCTCCCCGTTCACGCGCGGCGGAAGACCAAGCGCCGGGAATCGGGGATCTCGGCGGCCGGTCACAACCACCCTACCCAGCGGGCAGAACGTATCGAGGCTCTTCTGTGCGGACTATGGCCGTCCGTGAACTGCAGGTCGCGCGCCGAGAGTCGTTGGCCACCGTGTAGCCGTGGCAGATACCCGAGCGCGTCGTCGACCGTCACGTCGAGCATTTGATGTCCGACGAGAACCGCGAGCTCGACCTCCCAACCCACCGCGGCGTGAGCTGCGCGTCGATGACGATCTCGTCCCCGTCGCCGATGACGTCGTCGGGAACTCGCAGAAGACGAGCGGCTCTTTCGGCGTCTCCAGACCGGGTTCGCGGACGCCGGCCTCGTAGTTCAGGCCGATCGCGACGATCTTGCCGGGCGTCGTTCCGAAAGGCGTCATCAAAGTTCCTTGTCATGACAGCGACCGGCTGCGCGCGCTCGTCCCGCTGCCGCGCGCGCCGGACCGCGACCCCGTAGAGGACCTCTGCGCCGAGTTGGCGGCGATCGGATCGAGCTCGGTGTCAGCTTCGGCATCAGCCGCGCGCACAACCTGCTCGCCGGCGACCTGCCGATCCTCGGCGAGGCGGTCGACGCCGTGCGCGTCGCGCCTGCGCTGGACCCCGAGGGCGGCGCGACGACCTACGATGACCTTGGTCCCACCCGATTCCTGGTCGGGCTCGTCGGCGCCAAACCACCCGACAATGCCGATGCCCGAGCGCTCACGACGTCGCGGAGAATGACCTGCGGCGACGGTCGACGCTCGTCCACACGCTCGAGGGGTACCTCGATGCGCGCGGCGTCGTGCCGCGACCGGGAAGCGCTCGTCATCCACCCGAACATGCTGCGCCAGCGCCCGAGCGGACCGAAGCGATGACCGGGCTCGTCCTCGCCGACGAAGACCTGCTCTCGCTCAAACTCAGCCTGAAGGACGATCGCCTCGCCCTCACAGCGCGAGGCGCAGCGGCGTCTCGAGCAGCTGCTTGACGGCGCGAGGAAGCGCGCGCCGTCGGCGCCGTAGAGGATCCGGTGGTCGCAGCTCAGCGTCAGCGTCAGCAGTGGCGGTCGACGATCTCGCCGTCGGCGTCGCGGGCGAGCACGTCGCGCGGGCGCGCCGACGCCGAGGATCGCCGCCTGGGGCGGGTTGATCACCGGCGTGATCGCGGTCATCCCGTACATGCCGAGGTTCGACACGGTGAACGTCGCGCCCGACAGCTCCGGCGGCGTGATCGTGCCGGCGCGGACCGACTCGGCGAGGCGGCGCGTGTCGCGGCGCGATCTGCCCGAGCGACTTGGTGTCGGCGTCGTGGACCGTCGGCACGACGAGGGCGTCGTCGGCGGCGACGGCGATGCCGACGTTGACGCGGTCGTGCAGCTCGAACGCGCCGTCGACGATAGGAGCCGTTGGCGCGCGGGTGCCGGCGCAGGCCAGCGCGCACGCCTTGACGATCAGGTCGTTCAGCGACGGGACGGCGCGTCCTCGCCGGCGGCCTGCTTCAGCTGCGCCGCGGAAGGCGAGCGCGGCGTCCATCTCGACCTCGGTCTGGACCTGGAAGTCCGGGACCGTCGCCTTCGGCCTCGGCCATCCGCCGGGCGATCAGCTGCTGCAGCCGGGTGGGCTCGCCTGCCAGGCCGCCCTTGCCCGCGACGCCGGTCGCCCGGCAGCCGGCCGCTGCGGCGGCGGCCGGCGCGACGACGGTCCGCGCCGGCTCCACGCCGGCTGCGGCGAGCACGTCGGCCCGACGACCCGCCCGCGCGGGCCGCTGCCGCTCAGCCGCCAGGTCGACGCCGTGCGCACGGCGATCCGGCGCGCCGCGGCGTCGCGGCGTCGGCGTCGCCGTGCCGGTGCCGGCGCCGGGCGGCGGCGGGACCGGTCTGCCGGCTCGCGGCCGGGCGGGCGTCGCGGCTCGGCCGTCGCCGCCGAGCGCCGCGTCGGCCGCCGCGCCGACCGCCGGCGCGATCACCTCGCCGACCGCGACGTGTCCCCTCGCCGACCACGATCGCCAGCACCCTCGACGCCTCACGCGTGATGCGTCATCGTCGCCTTGTCGGTCTCGACCTCGACCAGCTCCTGGCCCTCGACGATCGTCGTCGCCGTCGGCGGCGAGCCAGGTCAGGATCGTGCCCTCCTCCATCGAGTCCGACAGGCGGGCATCAGACGTCGGTCATGAGGATCATCGGCTCATCGTCGATCTCAGATCAGGTCGAGCGCCGCGCCGGCGATCGTCTCGGCGTCGATGCCGAAGTGGCGGTAGAGGTCCTGGACGTCGCCGGACTGGCCGAAGTCCTGGACGCCGAGGCAGGCGATCGGCGTGTCGTTGACGGCGCCGAGGAACGACAGCGTGTGCGGGTGGCCGTCGAGCACGGTGACGATCGGCGCTGCGCCGGTCGGCCGGGAGGAGCGCGTCGAGGATCGCGTCGTCGCCCTCGGCGCAGGCCCTGGCGCGCCTGCAGCGCGCGGAAGACGAGGTCGGCCGAGGTCAGGCAGACGACGTCGGCCTCGATCCCGGCGTCGGGCGAGCTCGTCGGCCGCGGCCAGCACCTCGGGCATCACGACGCCCATCCCGACGAGCGTCACCGCGGCGGGCCGCCGGCGGTCGGCGCGCAGGCCGGTAGCCGCCCGCCAGGACGCCTGGCGGCGCGCGCCCGCGTCCTGCGCGGTCGTCCGGGACGCCGCCAGCGACTGGTCCAGCGGCCGCGTCGACAGGCGGAAGTACGCCGACGCGCCGTCGGGGCGGCCGAGGCGACAGCGCGTGCAGCAGGGTCCACTCCAGGTCCTGCCCGAACGCGGGCTCCCAGGCGGTGCAGCGCGGCTGCTCGAGCCCGACCGACGGCGTGATGATCGACTGGTGGGCGCCGCCCTCGGGCGCGAGCGTCACGCCCGAGGGCGTGCCGACCAGGATCGACTGCCCGCCCGCGTACATCCCGAACGACCACGGCTCAGCGCGCGGTTGACGAACGGGTCGTAGATCGTCCCGATCGGCAGCAGCGGCTGGCCGTCGCGCGACCAGGTCGCGCCCAGCTCGCCCAGCAGCCCGACGAGGTTGCCCTCGGCGATCCCCAGCTCGATGTGCTGCCCGTGCTCGGACTCGCGCCAGCGGACGAGCGTGTCGGTGTCGTCGGCGAACCAGTCGACGCGGTCGCCGAGTTGCCAGATCCCGACGCGGTTGATCCAGCCGCCGAGGTTGGTCGAGGACGCGACGTCGGGGCTGACCGTGACGACCCGCTCGGCGACCTCGGGCGCCGCGTGGGCGAGGTCGACGAAGAAGCGCCCGAACGCCTGCTGCGTCGACGCCGCGCCGCGTGCTCGCGCCCGACGTCGGCGGGCACCGCCGGCGGCGCGCCGCGGGCGCTCCGGTCGCGCTCCAGCCGCGCCGCCGTCGCGCGAGCACAGCGCCGCCTCCGCGCTGCCGCGGCGAACAGCGCCCACGGGTCTGCGGCGTCGGCGCCCAGCTCGCCGGCCAGCGCCTGCCACTGCTCGGCGCGACAGCAGCGCCGAGTGGTTGGCCGGATGGCCCTGGGTCGGCAGCTGCCACGCCTTGATCGTGTAGGCGAAGATCACCGAGGGCCGGTCGGTCGCGGCGTCGGCCTGCGCGAACGCGTCGAGCAGGTCCGGCAGGTCGTGGCCGCCGAGGTCGCGGACCGCGGCGTCACGTCCGCGTCGTCGAGGTCGCGATCAGCAGCTGGCGACGGCGCGACTGCCGCGGCCGCTCGCCCGGCAGCCGCTCGCGCAGCTCGGGCGGCGGCAGCGCAGCAGCCGCTGGTACTCCTCGTTGGGCATCTCGTCGATCCGCCGCCGCAGCGCCTCGCCGCCGTCGCGCGCGAACAGCTCGCGCAAGCGCCGGCCGTACTTGACGGTGATCGTCTGCCAGCCCGCGGCCTCGAACATCGCCCCGATCCGGCCCGCCGCGATGTCGGGCACGACCCGGTCGAGCGACTGGCGGTTGAGGTCGACGATCCACAGGACCTCGCCGAGCGCGGCACCATCGGGTCGACCAGCGCCTCCCAGATCGCGCCCTCGTCGAGCTCGGCGTCGCCGAGCAGCGCCACCTGGCGCCCGCCCCGCGGCACGTCGAAGTGGCCGGCGACGTAGCGGTGGGCGAGCGCGCTCCAGATCGTCGCCGTCGCGCCGATGCCGACCGAGCCAGTCGAGAAGTCGACCGGGTCCGGATCCTTGATCGCGGCTCGGATAGCTCTGCAGCCCGCCGAAGCGCGCAGCTCGGTCAGGTACGAGCGTCCAGCCGGCCGAGCAGATAGTTGATCGCGTGCAGGACCGGCGACGGCGTGCGGCTTGACCGACACGCGGTCCGGCCGCGCAGGTGCTCGAAGTAGAGCGCGGTCATGATCGACGACCATCGAGGCCGACGAGGCCTGATGGCCGCCGACCTTCACGCCCGACGGCGTCCGCGGACCTTGTTGGCGTGATGGATGATCGACGTCGCGAGCCACAGCACGCGGCGCTGCACCGCCTCGAGCGTGTCGAGGTCGACGGCGGGGGCGGGATCGGCAGAGCGGTCGACGGGCGCAGCCATCGTCTGCGTACTAAGCCGGCGCACCCGGGACGAACGGCAGATTCGCGCAATCGACCCGCAAGAATCGAAAGCCCATCCGCTAGATCCTTATGATTCTGCGTCGATCTGATGAGACCGACCAGAGATCGTCGACTCTGCTCGCCAACGCCCGCGGCACCTTGCCGAATCGGCGAACGAGCGTCAGCCTCTCGTCGCCCGCGGTCAAGCGCCGGATCGATCGCCTCGAGGAGCGGGGGTGATCACGGGCTACACGGCGATCGTCGATCACGCCAAGCTCGGCTTCCCGCTGCAGGCATTCTCCGAGCTGCGCTTCGATGGCAACACGGGGGTCGACGAGATCGCCGCGATCGCGAAGGAGATGCCGGAGGTCGAGGCCGTCTACACGATCGCCGGCGACCCCGATGCGCTCGCTGCTGCGCGTCCGGGACGTCGCGGACCTCAAGCGGGTCATCGACCTGATCCGTCGCAGCGCAAGGTCACGGGCACCAAGACGCTGATGGTGCTCGGCACCTGGACGCGCCGCGGCAGCGCGTTTACCCGTCATCAGCTCGCGGAGAAGCCCTCCCAGAACTCGCCGTGTGGCTCGGACAGGTGCACCTGATGCAGCAGCCACTTCTGATCGACCTGGACGAGGACCGCCGTGAGGCGCAAGCTTGTCTGCGCCGCTCGAGCGCTGCCGGTGGTCGCGAGCGTGCCGACGGCCGCCACCCACGCGACGTTCTCGCGGATGGTGGCCGCGTGGCGCTGCCAGACGATGTCGTAGATCTCGCCACGACCGAAGCCATGGCGGAACAGGACCTCCTGCTCGCCTGGGCCGAATGCGATCTCGTCGCCCTCGGAGCCGAGGTAGAGCATGTGTCCGGCGCGTCGGCGTAGAGCTCGGCGACGGCGGTGGCGTCACCCTGGCCGATGGCGACGGCGAAGTCCTCGACGATCTTTCGGATCTGGCGCTGGTCGACGCCGCGTCTTTCGACGGGCTCCAGAAGCCCGCTTGCGGCGCTGCGGTAGCCGGCCGCGAGGATGTCGACGGTCCGTGCGCCGAGGAACCCAGGTGAGCGGTTGACGGTCGTGTTGCCAAGCACCAGGTCGACGAGATTGTGCGGCGGGCCATCGCAGTCATAGCTTCCGGCGTCGGGCGCGACATCGAGGCGGATGTCTTTGCCGTCCGCCCGGTACAGCCAGGCCAGCTCGCGCTCGCAGATCGACGTGGATCTGGCCTTCCGATCCGATGGCTCGGACCTCGAGCTGGTGTTTGTTGCCGCCCGAGTCGCGATGGCAGGATCCGCCGGCCATCGCACCGATGGCGCCGTTCGTGAACCTGATCGAGAACGCGTCGTGCAGGTCTACGCGCGCCCCCAACGGCGCGGTCATCAGCGAGAACACGGACTCGCCCTCGGGCTCGGTAGCGGCAGCACGACGGACAACGCGTGGCTCGACTGGGCCTGCGCGTAGCCGCCTCCTGAGATGGCCGGGTCGGTCCACGTGGCACTCTCGGGCGCAGCGTCCGGGGCCGCGTCCGGGTAGGCGCCGGTGTCGCTGAGCAGCTCGCGGGTGTGCGACGGGAAGGAATCGCCACCTGCTCGACGTAGCCGATGCCGACCCTGCTCATCGGCTCGACGGTCTCGATGACCATCGGCCGGTGCAGCCACCCGAACGCGACCACGAGGTGCCTGTCGAGCCGCTCCGCGGTGGCGACCAGGTCCCACGCGTCGTCGGGCGTGATCGTGAACGCCTTCTCGCAGAGGACGTGCGCCCCAGACTCCAGCGCGGCTTTCGCGTGCTCGTGGTGCAGCCCCGTTGGGCTTGCCACCAGGCACAGGTCCAGGTCCGCGGCCGAGGCGTCGCGATAGTCCTCGCTCGCGGACGCGAACCCCCGCGTCCTTGACGCGCGCAAGCGGCTCGGCCCCCTTGCGAGACACTGCGACGAACTCGATCTCGTCGCGGCGCTGAGCGAAGTTCGGGAGGTGGCTAGCAAGCGTCCAGGAGCCGGCGCCGATGACACCGAGGCGAAGTTTCCTCATCGCGCCGGCTCGGCCGTGCCGTCGATGATCGCGTTCAGCTCGTCTCGCAGCTGCACCGTCTCCGAGACCGTGTCGCACTCGTTGAGCGCTCCCATCAGTGTAGACGCCTCCAGGGTCAGCGCGGCGTCGTAGCCAGCATCCTCAAGCGCATCGACCAGAGCCCGGAAGTCGATCGTGTTCGCAGACATCGGCGCCTGGACACGTCCGTCATCGGCACCGCGTAGATGGACGTGGCCGGTCACCGCGACGAGGTGCTGCCACGCGGCCTGGCTGTGCCCCGCCCAGACGAAATGGCTCGGGTCGAGCGTCAGCGTGACGCCAGTCGCCCAGCTCGGCCAGCTCCGCCGCACGGTCGGGGCTCTCGATCACCGATCCGATGTGCGGCTCGACTGACAGGCGCAGCCCGGCGTCGCCGGCGACAGACGCCCGCCATGTCAGCTCGTCGGCGGCGCGCCGCAGCGACGTCGCAGCGTCGTCGTCAGGCCACTCGATGCCGGGAAGCATCGTCACGCCCGGAGCGCCAGCCTCGCGGCGAACGCCAGCGTCCGCTCGAAGAGCTCTCGCGCGCGACGGCGCTCAGCCTCGTCGGGATGGTTCGGAGCGCACGTCTCGAAATCGGTCCACGGGATGCGGAACACGTCCGAGACGGCGAGACCGTGGCGTGCGACACGTTAGGCCAGCTCGGACGCGGACGCTGCAGGGTCGACGAGTGCCACCTCCGGCCGGACGTGCGAGCGGTCGCCCATGAAGCCGATGTCGACCGCGCGGACGCCGAGCGCCGAGATCAGCGAAAGCGCGGCGTCGTGGTCCAGCAGCGGGAACGTGTAGTCAGCGCAGGCGAGGAACAACGTGCACCTTTCGGTCAGCGGACGAGGTCGCGTCCGGCGCGGGCCCCGAGCGGGATGGCAACCAGGAACGAGAAGGCGAGGATCAGGCTCGCGAGCGCGTTGACCTCGGGCGTCGTGTCGAGCCGCAGCTTTGCCCACAGCAGGGTCGGCAGCGTGTTCTCCGTTCCGGCCACCAGGATCGTGATGACCGTCTGGTCGAACAACAACGCGAACACCAGCAGCGCCGCGGTGACCGAGCGCCGACCGCATCCCCGGCAACAGGACGAACCAGAACGTCGCGAGCGTCCCACGCCCGAGGTCGCGTGCTGCTTCGTCCAGGCTTTTGGCAAACCCTCGACGCGCGCCGCGATCACCCGCAGTCCGGCCGCCAAGCAGAAGAGCACGTGGCCGACGAGGATCGTGGTGATCGACGGAGCAAGTTCGAGCGCGTTGAACAACGTCAGCAACGAGATCCCGGTCACGACCTCCGGCAGCAGAAACGGCATCCCGAGGACGGCCTCATAGGCGCCCCGGCCGCGGAACCGCCGACCACGCAGCGCGAGGGCGGCGAGCGTCGCGAGCACCAAGACGATCAGCACGGTGAGCAGGCCGATCTTCACGGAGGTCCAGAGCGCCTGGCGGAGCACCTCGTCGTCGAACAGCACGCCGTACCAGTCCGTGGTGAAGCCCTTGATCGGCATGATCGGCGCTGACGACTCGTTGAACGAGAACAGCACCACCGAGGCGAGCGGCAGGTAGATCAGCGTCAGGATGATCGCGAGCGGGACGATCAGCAGCCGATGTCTCATCGCGTCATCTGGGCGTCGAGGATCACGTCGTCGCCGCTGCTCGATCCGCGCGCCAGGACGCCGAACAGGGCGACGAACGCGCCGGTGACGAAGAGGACCACGAACGCGCGCGCGGTCCCGGAGGGCCAGTCGTCGGCGAGCCCGAAGAACGAGTAGACGATCTTGCCCACCAAGACGCCGGAGGCCCCGCCGAGCAGCTGCGACGCGATGAAATCGCCGAAGCAGATGATGAACGACAGCGTGCAGGCGGTCACGACGCCACGGCGCGTCAGTGGGAGCAGCACGTTGACGAAGACGAACCGGCCGCTGGCACCAAGGTCGGAGGCGGCGTGCATCAGGCTCGCCGGGATGCGCTCGAGCGCCGTGTAGATCGGGATGAAGACGAACGGCAGCACCGTGCTCAGCAGCGCGATGGCAACGGCCACACGGTTGAACAGCAGGAAGCTGAACGGCTCGCCGGTGAGGCCCGACTCGACGGCCGCGTAGTTGATGAGGCCGCGCTCGCCGAGCACACCCCGCCACGCGAACACCTTCACCAGGTAACTGGTGAAGATCGGCGCGATCAGCAACAAGAACACGATCGTCTTGGCGCGCCCGAGGTAGCGGACGCAGTAGTACGCGGCGGGGTAAGCCAGCGCGACGGCGATCGCCGTCACGGCCAGCGCGATGAGGATCGTCCGCCACAGCGAGGCGAAGAACACGTCGCCGGCCTCGGAGTCGAAGAGCGACGTGTAGTTGTCGAACGTCAGCGTGTGCGTGATCGTGTAGAAGCCGTCGGTGTAGAAGCTGTAGAGCAGCAACGTCCCGAGCGGCACGACCGCGAAGATCGCGACGAAGATCGACACCGGAGCGGCCAGCAGCAGCGAGCTCGCGCGCCCGCGCGTCCGCCTGCGCCGCACCCGCACGGCGCTCACGGTGTCTGATCCTGGGTCCGGCTGAAGGCGATCGCCTGTCCGGCGCGCGGGGTCGCGTGGACGACCGAGCCGAGCTCGAGCGCTCGCGCCCGCTCGGACGGAAGGTCGATGCTCAGGACGGTGTCGGCAGACGTGCGGATGACCACGCGCCAGCGCGCGCCGCCGTAGACGGTCTGGATCACCGTCCCGGAGATCCCGTCGCCGGTGTCGGCGCTCGTGACGTCGAAGGACTCCGGTCGCACGGCCAGCACGACGCCCTCGCCGGGCGCGGCGCCGTTGAGCGAGCGTGCGTCAGCAACGATCCGGCTGCCTTCGATCTCGACGACGACTGAGCCGTTGACCAATCGCTCGACGAGGCGGCCGTCGAGCAGGTTGTTCTCGCCGACGAAGTCCGCCACGAGCAGGCTCGCAGGTTGCTCGTACAGCTCCTGCGGCTGCCACACTGCTCGAGCCGACCGTCGCGCATGACCGCCACGCGGTCGCTCATGGCGAGTGCTTCCTCCTGGTCGTGCGTGACGTAGAGGAACGTGATGCCGAAGTCCCGGCAGAGCTCGACGAGCACAACCTGCATCTGGCGCCGCAGCTTGAGGTCCAGTGCTCCGAGCGCTCGTCGAGCAGCAGCACCTTGGGCTGCAGCACCAGCGCCCGCGCGAGCGCGACGCGCTGGCGCTGGCCGCCGCTCAACTGCCCCGGCAAGCGATCTGCGAGCGCGGTGAGCTGGACCTTCTCGAGCACCTCGCCTACACGCCGCTCCCGCTCGCCGGTCGCGACCTTGTGCGCGCGCAGACCGAACTCCACGTTGCGGCGAACGTCGAGATGCGGGAAGAGCGCGTAGTCCTGGAAGACGGTGTTGATCGGCCGCCAATGTGCACCGACGTCGCGCAGCGAGCGCCCGCCCAACAGCACGTCGCCGCTGGTCGGCCGCTCGAAGCCGGCGACCATGCGCAGGGTCGTCGTCTTGCCCGAGCCACTAGACCCGAGCAAGCTGACGAACTCCCCGGGTGCGACGGTCAGGTTGACGTCGCTGACTGCGACCGCCCCGTTGGGATAGACCTTGCCGAGACCGCGCAGCTCGAGCACACCGCCCTCGGCCTCTCCAGAGGCCGAGGGCGACACCGCGCGCGTGAGCCGTCTCTTCACGCGTTACTGGCCCCGGATGGTGTTCCAGAGAGACAGGCGCTTCTCCCACGTGTCCGGTGCCTGCGGGCTCTCCTGCGGGATGAGCTTCTCGAGGTACGTCGGGTCGTCCAGGTGCAGCGTCGCGCGGATCTCGGGGTCGAGCTTCTCAGCGACTCCCTCGACGACCGGCGCGAAGTTCGTCTTCTTCGACACTCCAGCTGCACCTCGGGCTCTCCACGTAGTTGAGCCACTTATAGACGAGGTCGGCCTTCTCGGCACCGGCCTTGGTGACCATCCACGTGTCGACCCAGCCGATCGCCCCTTCCTTCGGGACGGTTTCGCCGACCTCGGCGCCCTTCTCTCCGGCCAGCTTGGTGATCAGCGAGCCGAGCGAGATGCCCGACACGACGTCGCCCGAGGCGAAGTAGTTGGCCGCGTCACCGAACCCGGAGTAGAAGGCCTTGGTGCACTTCTTGGTCTTCTGAAGCAGCGTCTTGACCGCACCGAACTGGCGGTCGTCGAGCTTGTACGGGTTGGGGAAGCCCAGGTACAGGGCCGCGGTGGCGATGGTCGTCCCGGCGTCCTCTGACATCAGCACCTTTCCGCACGCCTTGTCGCCGAACACGACGTCCCACGAGGTCGGCGGCGTCGGGTACTCCTTCTTGCTGTACAGCAGCGGGATGCTCCCCCACACGTAGGGCACCGCGAGCAGCTCGCCGTCGACCGTCGTCCGTGGCTTGATCGGCGCCACGACGTTCTCGAACGCCGGCAGCTTCGACGCGTCGAGCGGCACGATCAGTCCGGCGTCGCGCAGCGTGCCGAGGTTCGCTCGGGAGCCGGCGACCAGATCGAACGCCTTGCCCCCGCCTGCTCGGATCTTGGCGAACAGCTCATCGTCAGAGGCGATGTAGGTGACCTTGATCTTGACGTTGTTCTCGCGCTCGAACGGCTTGACCCAGGCGGCCTCGTTGTAGCCCTCCCACGAGATCATGTTCAGCTCGGTGGGCGCCGCGGACTTGCCGCCGCCACTGCCGGACGTTGCGGACTTGTCGTCGTCGCCACCACAGGCAGCGATCGCCAGCGACGCTGCGAGCGCGGCGGCCAGAGCAGGTATGCGCAGCCCTCCGCGCTGTAGGACCCGGTTCATGTGCGCTTCTCCTCTGATTGGCTCGCAGCGCGAGCGCTCTGTGATTTCCACACCAAGACGGCGTCGATCTCCACCGGCATCCCGAACGGCAGATCGGGCACGCCGATGCTCGTCCGCGCGGCCAGCTTCTGCTCGCCGAACACCGCCACCAGCAAGTCCGAGCAGCCGTTGATGACCTGCGCCTGCTCGGTGAACCCCGAGACAGCGTTGACGTAGCCGTTGACCTTCAGCCACGTCTCGACGCCGTCGAGGTCGCCGAGCTCGCGCTCGATCGTCCCCAGCATGTTCAACGCCGTCAGCCGCGCGGCCTCGATCCCCTCGTCGACCGTCAGCTGCTCGCCGACCTTGCCGAGCTTGGATCCCCAGCCATCGCCCCACGTCGGGCCATGGCCCGCGAGGTAGACGACGTCACCGTGGCGTACCGCGCGCCGGTAGATCAGACGCACGTCCTCGGAGACGACTTGAGGCGGAGGAATCTGGAGGCCCAGGTCCGAAAGCCGGGTTTGGATCGAAGCTTGTCCCACCATGAGATTGGTCAGACCACTATAGGACCGGTCGTTTGCAAAAGTCAAGATCTGACAGCCTTGACACCGCTGAGCTTGTGCACAGCCGGTCTGACCAATACACTCGACAACCCCGAGAGGATGAGATGACCGACCCCGTTACCCCCGCTAGGCAGGACGCGCTGCAAATCGTTCCGCTCGCGCAGTCCGCTGCGCATCGGATCGCCGCGATGATTCACGACGGGGCGCTCCAGCCCGGCGACCGGCTCCCCGCCGAGCGCAAGCTCGCGACCGAGCTCGGGCTGTCGCGTCCCGCTCTGCGCGAGGCGCTACGAACCTTGGAGTCGGTCGGCCTCCTCGAAGCGCGCGTGGGCAGCGGGCGCTACGTCACGATGGCCGGCAGCGACAACGGCTCAGAGACGCTGCGCGTCTGGATGCAGCTGCAGCCAATCGGCGACGTGATCAGCGTCCGTCGGTTTCTCGAGCCCGCCGCGATCCTGAACATGCCCGCCACGCAGGTGGCAGCGACCGCGCGTCAAGCGCAAGACGCCGCGGTACGCATGCGCAAGGCGTTCAACAGGGGTGACCTCGACGCCGCCGTGACGGCTCACACGCAGTTTCACCAGGTGCTCGTCCAGTTCGCTCCCTCGCGACTGCATCGCCTGCTCGTCGGCAGCCTCATCGAGTCGGCCGAGGTGGCGCAGCTGAACCTGTTCCGCGCGGGCACCGCCGGACGCCATTCGATCGACAAGCACTTCCACATCGTCGAGGCGCTTCAGGATGGCGATGTGCAGGCGACGGCGGACAGGATCGTCGACCACCTCGAGCCGGCATTCAGCTACCTCGACCCGCCCCAGCCGTGATCCCCCCAGCCGCCGTGGCGCCGGCCACGGCTCGGGCAGTCGACTGGGCTGAGCTCGCTCAGCTGCCGTTGGACACGCCGGAACTCGTCGTCGAGCACCGCGTCCTCACGGCCAACATCCAGCGGGCAGCCGCGGCCGCCGCCGACGCCGGCGTCGCGCTGCGGCCGCACACGAAGACCCACAAGCTTCCCCAGGTCGCGCGCATGCAGGTCGCGATGGGCGCAGCCGGGGTCCAGGTCGCCAAGCTCGGCGAGGCCGAGGTCATGGCGGATGCGGGGATCAGCGACATCCTCGTCGGCTATCCGATCGTTGGCCCCCGCAAGCTTCACCGCCTGGCAGTGCTCGCCGAGCGCGCACGGGTATCGGTATCGCTCGACTCGCTCGCGGTGGCCGCCGGCATCTCGCGCGTCGCCCACGACCGGGGGTTGGTGATCGACGTCCTGATGGAGGTCGACACCGGGCTGCACCGCGTCGGCGTGACGCCGGGTGAGGCCGCGATCGGGCTCGGGTTGTCGATCGCAGCGCTGCCGGGGCTGCGTTTGCGCGGCGTGCTGACGCACGAGGGCCATGCCTACGCGGCGGCATCGAGGGCCGACCTCGCGCGGACGACCGAGGACGCCTGCGCCACCGTCGCCGACACGGCGGATCGCCTGCGATCGGCGGGTGTGCCGCTCGACTGGGTCTCGGTGGGCTCCTCTGCGACGTTCGCGTTCGCGATCCGATGTGCAGGCGTCACCGAGGTTCGTCCCGGCACGTACGTGTTCAACGACCGCACGCAGGTTGCGCTCGGCGCGGCCGACCTCACGGACGTCGCCGCCGCCGTCGTCGCAACGGTGGTCAGCCGGCCGGCGGCAGACCGCGCGGTGATCGACGCCGGCAGCAAGTCGCTGACGTCCGATCCGGTCCTGGTCGCGGATCCGCCACGGACGTTCGGCGAAGTCCTCGGGCATCCGGGGTGCTCCGTCGCCCGCGTCAGCGAGGAGCACGGCGTCCTGACCGTCCCCCCAGGGTCGTCGCTCGCGGTCGGGGACCGCGTGGCGATCCTGCCCAACCACATCTGCCCGGCCGTCAACCTCCACGACTGGATCACGGTCGTCGAGGACGGCCACGTCGTGGACCGCTGGCCGGTTGCCGGTCGCGGTCGCACGCAGTGATCAGCCGTCGGCGACGACGACCTCGAGCCGCCTCGGGCCGTGAACTCCCTCCACACGGCTCAGCTCGATGTCGGACGTCGCCGACGGGCCTGATACGAGCGTCAGCGGCCGGCGCGCGCGAATCGCAGGTTCGAGACGCTCGAAGGCCTCGAAGACATCGCCGACTATCTGGCGGCCCTCGACGACGCAGATGTGCAGGTCCGGGATGAGCGTGAGGCGCCGTGAGCCCTGGCAGGGACCGGTGCCGAGGATGAGCGTCCCGGTTTCCGCGACGCCGAGCGCGCAGCCGGTGATCGAGCCATCCACCTGGTCGAGATCGGCAAGCGAGAGCGTGTCCTCGCTGAGCAGGGTGCACCCGGCGGGCCGCCAGGCGGCTGGGAGATCTGCGGGCACCGCGAGGCGCTGCGCTGCGTGAGCGCCCGCACGAGCGCTCAGCACCGCACCGAGCTCGTGCTGCGCGCAGACCGTCACCGAGGTCCCGCAATCGGCGAGGCGCGCGACCAGCAGGGCCAGCACGTCGCCGTGGTCGCGCGGCGCTCGCCGGATAGGTCGGTCGGCGGGGGCATGGCTGGGAGCCAGGCGGCCGAGGATGACGTCGCGAGACGTCACGAGCGCTCCTTGCGCCGTCGCGCGCGAAAGCTGCGTCCAGGAGGGTCGGGAAGCTCGCGCGACAGCGACCATCCGCCCGTCATGCGGCTCGCGACACGTCGGACGCGCTTGAACGCCAGCCCGGCCATCAGCGATCGAACCAGCCGCTGCGCGAGCTCGAAGCGGCGGCGGTCGCGCATCGCATACGCCGCCATGCGCATTGCCGCGTCGTCCCCGCGTCCTCCCTGCGGGACCTTCGCGCGGAGGTGGATCAGCAGTCGGGGAATCTCGATCTTCACCGGGCAGACGTCGGCGCACGCGCCGCACAGCGTCGACGCCCACGCCAGCGCGCCATGTCGCTCGGGATCGAGCTGCGGACTCAAGATCGCGCCGATGGGCCCCTGATAGACGGAGTCGTAGGCATGCCCTCCGATGCGCTCGTAGACCGGGCAGACGTTCAAGCACGCGCTGCAGCGGATGCACTTCAGCGCCTGCTTGCCGACCGGATCGGCGAGCGCATCAGCCCGCCCGTTGTCCAGCAGCACGAGGTGAAACTCCTGCGGCCCGTTCAGGGGGGTGACGCCGGTCCACAGCGAGGTGTAGGGGTTCATCCGCTCGCCGGTGCTCGACCGCGGCAACAGGGTCAGCATCGTGGCCAGGTCCGCCCATTGCGCGATCACCTTCTCGATGCCCATCACCGTGACGAGCACGCGCGGCAGGGTCGTGCACATGCGCGCGTTGCCCTTCAGATTCGACGACGCAGATCGTGCCGGTCTCAGCGATCGCGAAGTTCGCGCCGCTGACGCCCATCTCTGCCTTCAGGAACAGGCTTCGCAGGTACGTGCGGGCGACGCCGGCAAGCGCCGCCGGATCGCTGGCGATCGGCGCGCCGCCCGTGAGATGGCGCTCGAACAGCTCGCGAATCTCGTCGCGGTTCTTGTGCAGCGCCGGCACCAGGATGTGAGAGCCGCTCTCCCCGGCAAGCTGCACGATCAGCTCCGCCAGGTCGGTCTCATGCGCGACGATGCCGGCGGCGGCCAAGGCCGCGTTGAGCTCGATCTCGTCGGTCGCGATCGACTTGGCCTTCACAACCTCCGCGATGCCGTGATCGCGAGCGATCTTGACCACGGCGGCGTTTGCCTCGGCTGCATCGGCAGCCCAGTGCACGTGGCCGCCGGCCGCCACGACTTGCTCCTCCAGGAGCACGAGCTGGTCGCCGAGCGTGGCGAGCGCGTGATCCTTGATGGCGCTGCCGGCGGCACGCAGCTCCTCCCAGTCGGGGACCTCGGCCACCGCAGCGGCCCGTTTCTCGCGGATCGTTCCGGTCGCCCGCAGGAGGTTCTCCCGAAGCTGGGGATCGCTCGTCCCAGCCGCGCTTCGCGCCGCTAGGTCACGCAGGCCGCGATTCATCGGGAGGCGAGCACCTCAGCGAGATGCATCGTCGAGACGGCGGAACGCCGCCTGCGCAGACCGCCCTCGAGATGCATCAGACAGGAGCTGTCGGTCGCGGTGCAGACCTCGGCGCCGGACGTTTCGATCGCGGCCAACTTGTCGGTCAGCATCGCTGACGAGACGGCGCTCAGCTTCGTCGCGAACGTGCCTCCGAAGCCACAGCAGACCTCCGCGTCGTCGAGCTCGACGAGATCCAGGTCGCGCACCGCCGCAAGGAGGGAGAGCGGCTGCTGGACAACCCGCAACGCGCGGTGGGTATGGCATGACCGGTGAAGGACCACGCGCCTCGGAAGGCGTGCGCCCACATCGGTCACGCCGACGACGTCCACCAGGAACTCCGACAGCTCGAAGACGCGGGCCACGAGGTCGTCGACAGTGCGCGCCAGGCCCGCGTCCGTCGTCTGCTGAGCCAGGTGCGGATAGTGCTCGCGGACCATCGCCGCGCACGACCCCGACGGGCACACCACGTACTCGGCGCCGTCGAAGACCTCGACGAACCGCCGCATCAACGACTCCGCGCCGCGCGGGTACCCGGAGTTGAGGTGCATCTGGCCGCAGCACGTCTGCTCCTCCGGGAACCGCACCGAGACGCCCGCAGTCCTCAGGACGTCTTGCGTCGCGATCCCGACCCGCGGCGCCACGGTGTCGGTGAGGCATGTCACGAAGAGGGTGGCCGAGATCGCCATCAGACGAGCGACTGGCCGCCGTCGACGCAGAGCTCCTGGCCCGTGATGTGCCGAGCAGCGTCGCTCAGCAGGAACGCTGCCGCGTGCGCCTGGTCGAGCGGGTCCGCCATGTGGCCGAGCGGGATCCCCACCCGCCAGGACGCAGTGTCGCCTTCGACGATCGCCTTGACCGCCTGCACGTCGCCCGAGGTCTGCTCGCCCAGCAGCATCTGGGTCGCGGTTGAGCCGGGCGAGACGACGTTGACGCGAATCGCGTCGGCTGCCCACTCCAGCGCGAGGCAACGCGCAGTCTGGACGACCGCCGCTTTGGAGGAGCAGTAGGCGACGTTGTTGAGCCGGGCGACCCGGGCGATGATCGAGCCGATCAGCACGATGCTTCCGGGCGCGCCGCGATCGATCAGGTGGCGACCCAGGGCGCGACTCAGGAAGAACGGGGCGCTGGCGTTGATCGCCATGACGCTCGCCCACGCCTCGGCGCTCGTGGTGACGGCCGGTTCCACCAGAATGCGCCCGGCTGCCATGACGAGCCCGTCGACCTTCCCGTGGGCTTCGACCGCGGCGTCCACGAGCGCGTCACACGCGCTGGGATTTGCGACGTCCACCGCATGGGTGGTTGCCTTGCCGCCGCCAAGCCCGCGGATCCGGTCGGCAGACGCTGCGAGCGACGTCGGCAGGTCGGCGATCGCAACCGTTGCGCCGCGCTCGGTGCACAGATCGACGCAACCGGCGCCGATCCCGCCCGCGCCACCGACAACAAGGATGTTGAGGCCTTCGAGGTCGCGATCGGTCATGATCTGCACACTATCGGTCAGACCAATTTGATATCAAGCGCCATACCGCGCGTCTGAATCGCCGACGCTGGTCAGACCAGGAAGCACGATGCACATCTACATCTACCGGCCCGAGCCGAAAGCGCAAGCGCGGTTGGCGGTCTCAGTCGACCACCGCGAGGTCGTCGACGTGGCGCCTGCTTCCGAGTGGCACGCCTTCGTCACCGGCGATCGCGCGGCGCTGGAAGAACGTGCGCGCCGACCGGGCGCGGCAAGGGTCGATCTCGCGCGGGTGCAGCTGCTGCCTCCGGTGCCGCCGAAGCCGACGATCTACTGCGTCGGGCTGAACTACCGAGATCACGCGGCGGAGTCCGCGCTCGACCTGCCCACGGAGCCCGCGGTGTTCCTCAAGCTCGCGTCCGCCCTGTCGGGGGCAGGTGAGCCGATCGTGATCCCACGCGACAGCGCTGAGGTGGACGGGGAGGTGGAGCTCGCCGCGGTCATTGGAACGCCGGCCCATCGCGTCGACGCCGAGGATGCGCTGGACTACGTCGCCGGTTACACGATCCTCAACGACGTCAGCGCCCGTGACTGGCAGTTCCGCAGCTCGCAGTGGTCGTTGAGCAAGTCCTTCGACTCGTTCGCGCCGCTCGGCCCAGCGCTTGTGACGAGCGACGAGATCGCCGATCCGCAGGACCTGCGCCTGGGCCAGGTCCTCAGTGGCGAGGCGCTTCAGGACTCGCACACCGGGCAGATGATCTTCTCCGTCGCCGAAGTCGTGGCCCACCTGTCGCGCGTCTGCACCCTGCAACCGGGCGACGTCATCTCCACAGGCACGCCCGTCGGGGTCGGGTTCGCGCGCAATCCGCCGCGGTTCCTGCGGGCGGGCGATCACGTCGAGGCGTGGATCGAGGGCATCGGCACGTTGCGCAGTCCCGTCGTCGAGGAGACGGCGCCGGTCACGCAGCCGCGTGTGCGGCGGGAACCTCGGCGATGAAGAAGTCAGGCATCAGGTCGTCGGTCTGGCCGTCGGGGTGGTACTTGGCGAAGTCGGTCACGCCGGCTTCGGCCAAGACCTCGTCGTCGATCAGCGCGCGGCCGGTGCGGGCGCTCGGCGGGGCGCTGAGAATCTCGTAGGCGGCGTCGGCGACGATCTCGGGGGTCCGTGACCGAGCGATCGTGTCGTCGCCGCCGAGCAGGTTCTGGACCGCAGCGGTGCGGATGGCGGTGCGCGGCCAGAGGCAGTTGGCAGCGATGCCCGGCTCGTCGGCGGCGAGGCCGAGCGTGATCATCGTCATGCCGTACTTCGACAGCGTGTAGGCGGCGTTGCCGGCCAGCCAGCGCACGTCGTCGGTGAACGGCGGGCTGAGCGAGAGCACGTGCGCGTGGTCGCTGTTGCGCAGGTGCGGCAGGCAGGCACGCGTGACGACGTAGGTGCCGCGCGCGTTGATCTGCTGCATGAGGTCGAAGCGCTTGACCGGCAGGTCGCGCATCGGTGACAGGTTCAGCGCGCTGGCGTTGTTGATGCAGATGTCGATGCCGCCGAAGCGCTCGACCGTCTGCGCGACCGCGGCCTCGACGGCGTCGGCGTCGCGGATGTCGCCGACGATCGGCAGCGCGCGGCCGCCGGCGGCCTCGATGCTCGCCGCCGCGGTGTGGATCGTGCCGGGCAGGGTGGGATGCGGCTGGTCGGTCTTGGCGACGAAGGCGATGTTGGCGCCGTCGGCCGCCAGGCGCTCGGCGATCGCCAAGCCGATCCCGCGGCTGCCGCCGGACATGAAGACGGTTCGACCGTGGAGTGTGCTCATAGGTACGTTGAACCTATTAAATGAACCGCTATTGGTCAATGCTCGCGCCATGAGCGAGCTGCGCCCCGCCGCCTATGTGATGCTCGGGATGCTGCGCGTCGGCTCGCGCTCGGGCTATGAAATCCGCACGTCGGCCGAGCTGTCGCTGCGCTTCTTCTGGGCGATCTCACCGCGCCAGATCTACGACGAGCTGCGCGTGCTCGAGGAACGCGGCCTCGTCTCGGGCAGCGACGACCCCAAGGGCTCGATGAAGCGACGGACGTTCACGCTGACCGATGCCGGCGAGCGCGCGCTTGCCGGCTGGGTGGCCGAGCCCGAGCTCGGGCTGTTCGAGTGGCGCGACATGGGGCTGCTCAAGCTCTTCTTCGCCGACGTCCTGACGCCGGCGGAGCGTCGCGCGCTGATCTCACGGCTGCGCGACCGAGCTGAGGACGTGCGCCGGCGCTTCGACACGACGATCTTGCCCGCCGCCGCGCGTACCGGCGAGCGCCACGGCAACGAGATGCCCGAGCTGGTGGCGCGCTTCGGCGCAGACTTCTGGACCTGGATGGCAGACTGGCTCGAGCAGGTTACTTGACAGCGTCAAGTGCACGCGCTTACATGGCGAGATGCAGCACGCCGAGCGCACCCATGACGCACGCGTCCAGATCGCAGACAACGGGGCCGTCAGGTTCCTGGACGGCAACTACGGGCCTGTCGGCGAGGAGCTCACGGTCACCGACCTGAAGGTGGAGGGTCAGATCCCGAAGGCGCTGAACGGGCGCCTGTTTCGCAACGGCCCCAACCCGGGTGCCGCGATCGAGGGGCACTACCACTGGTTCATGGGCGACGGGATGGTCCACGGCGTCGAGTTCCGCGAAGGGCGCGTGAACTGGTACCGCAACCGCTTTGTCCGCACGCGCTGGCTCGCGGGGCACTCGGACTACCCCGCCGCCCCCTCCCCGACGTTTGAGCAGTCGTGGCAGGTGCTGATGAACCCCGGCAACACCAGCATCGTCGCGCACGCTGGCAAGGTCCTGGCGCTCTGCGAGACGGGCCTGCCCCACGAGTTGTCCCAGGAGCTCGACACGATCTGCGAGTACGACTTCGGCGGTCGGCTGCGCCGGCCGATGACCGCGCATCCACGCATCGACCCGCACACCGGCGAGATGTTCATGCTCGGCGCGTCGATGATCCGCCCGTGGCTGAGCTACAGCGTCGTCGGCGCCGACGGCGAGCTGCAGCGCACGGAGATCATCGACGTCGGCGGCCCAACCGTCATCCACGACATGATGCTCGCCGGCGACTACGTCCTGTTCATCGACGCGCCGGTGCTGTTCGACCCGACGATGCTCGACAGCCTCAACAACTACCCGACACGGTGGTTCGACGGCTACCCGACGCGGCTGGGCGTGCTGCCCCGCACCGGCGGCAACCGCGACGTGCGCTGGTTCGACATCGAGCCGTGCTTCGTCTTTCACTTCTTCAACGGGGTGCAGGACGGCACACGGATCTCGCTCGACGGCGCGCGCTACCAGCCGCCCTACCCGATCGAGACCCTCGCGGCGAACACCGAGCTGTACCGCTGGACCGTCGACCTTGCCACCGGCAAGGTCACCGAGGGCACGCTGGACGAGCGCAACATCGAGTACCCGCGCGTGGATCCGCGGCGGCTCGGGCGCGCCTACCGCTACGGCTACGCGACGCGCACCTACAGCGGCGATCCGCTGGATCCCAACAGCGGCTTCAGCCCGGGCCTGATCAAGCACGACCTCGTCACCGGCGAGGCGCAGACCTGGGACGTCGGCCCCGGGCGGACGGCGACCGAGGCCGTCTTCGTGCCCAACCCCGAGGGGACCGACGAGGACGACGGCTGGGTCCTCGACATGGTCTACGACGCGACACGCGACGGCAGCGACCTCGTGATCCTCGACGCCCGCGACATCAGCGCCGATCCGCTGGCCACCGTCCGGATGCCGCAGCGCGTGCCCTTCGGCTTTCACGGCGCGTTCATCGCCGACCCGCGATGAGCGTCGCCGCGCCCCACACGCGCTGGACCGCGATCGCCGGCCCGAGCGTGCGCCTCGCGCCGGGCGCCGAGCGCAACGGCCTGGCGGTCGCCCTGCGCGAGATCGTCGCGCTGAACGTCCGCGACCGCCCGCTCGCCGCGCGCGTCTACCAGCGGCTGAACATCGCCGCGGCCGTGCGCCTGGCAGACATGGCGCCGCCGCTGACGCTCGACTTCCAGCGCGGGAGCCTCACCGTCCACACCGGCACGCCGCCGCGCTCGGCAAAGGTGGCGATCGTCACCGACGCACGCGGGCTGATCGCCTTCGCCGAAGCGCCCAAGCTTGCCGGCCTGCCCGACCTCCGGACGCGCGAAGGACGCGTGGTCGTGCGCCGCCTGCTCAGCCGCCGCTTGCGGCTGCGCGGCGTCCTGCGCCACCCGCTCGCGATGCTCGCGGTGGCGCTGCTCTGCGACGCGCACCGCGCCGATCGCGGCGAGTGGCCACCACGATCGCGGCGATGACCTCGCGCGAAGATGTCGTGCGGGCTCTCGACGGCGTCGGCGTCGACGTCCGTGGGGTCCAGATCAGCGAGGACGGCGCGCGAATCGCGGTCACCGCAACACCGGCCGCCGGACAGGACCAGCCACGCGCGCACGTGAAGCTCGCCGTGCGGCAGGCAATCCAGGAGTCGCTGCCCCGCGTGCGCGACGTCGTCGTCGCACTCGGGCCACCGAAACGCGCGCCCGAGCCGCCCGAGCCGTCGTCGCCGCCGTCGCTGGCCGGCGTGCAGAACGTGATCTGCGTCGGCTCGGGCAAGGGCGGCGTCGGCAAGTCGACGATGACCGCCAACCTCGCGGCGGCCCTGGCCCGCGACGGTCACCGCGTCGGCGTGATCGATGCCGACGTCTACGGCTACTCGATCCCGCGCATGCTGGGAATCGACGGCGAGCCACCCGCGCCCGACGGCGAAGGCATCGTGCCGATGCGATCACACCAGGGCATCGCCGTGATGTCGATCGGGTTCTTCCTGCCGGCGCGCAACCGCGCGATCGTCTGGCGCGGCCCGATGCTGCACAAGGCCCTGCGTCAGTTCGTCGCCGACGTGCAGCTGGGGCGAGCTGGACTTCCTGCTCGTCGACCTGCCTCCCGGCACCGGCGACGTCTCGATGACGCTCGCCGGGCTGCTGCCCGACGCGCGCTTCGTGATCGTCACGACGCCCCAGCCGGCGGCGCAGACCGTCGCGGCGCGCGCCGCCGACCTGGCCGCGCAGTTCGGGCTCGAGGTGCTCGGCGTGCTCGAGAACATGGCGGCGTTCACGCCGCCGCACGGCGGCCCGGAGATCGCGATGTTCGGCAGCGGCGGCGGCGAGCAGCTCGCTGGTGAGCTGCGGGTGCCGCTGTTGGCGAGCGTGCCGCTGGACGAGTCGTTGCGGGCCGCCGCTGACGTCGGCGAGCCGCTCGTGCTACGCGACGACGCGGGCGCGGCGGCAAGCGCGATCGTCGCCGCCGCACGCGCGATCGCGGTCGCGGTCGCTCACCACGCCGACGCGCGATAGCCGCGCATCCGCCCGAGCCGGGCCAGCAGCGGCATCGCGACGTAGTGCTGCAGCCACACCGGCAGCCCGGCCAGGTATGTGCGCATGCCGCATTCGCGCACGACCGCGATCTGCTGCAGGAAGCCGAACTCCTGCTGGTCGTTGACCTCGCCGCGGCGAATCGCGTTGCCGAGCGTGCGGATGTAGACGAGCACCGGCTGGCGCATCGGGCGCGCAGCGCTGATCAGCTCCAGCGGCTCGTCGAAGGGATTGTGCGGCTCGACGTGCGCCACGCCGCGCGGGATCACGAGCTCCTCCCCCGCCTCGAGCACGCCGTCGTCGCGACCGAGCCGATAGGCGGCGCGCCCGGAGAGCACCTTGAAGCTCTGGTCGAAGTCGGCGTGGCGGTGCGCGCGTCCGCGGCCGGTCTGCGGCGGCAGCACGCGCTCGAAGGAGGCGATCCACTCGCCGTCCTCGTGGCGGAAGGCGTGCAGCGTGATGCGCGCGCCGCTGTCGGGCTCCTCGTGGATCTCGGCCACCGCGCGCGTGCCCTTCGGGACCGCGAAACTCACCGCGCGTCCTCGGGAGCGGGCGGCGCGGGGCTGGTCTCGACCAGGTCGAAGTCCAAGCGCGGCGTGTTCGTCACGTAGCTCGGGCGCTTGTGCGGGAAGCGCTTGCGCAGGTGCGCCTCGGCGCCGGAGCCCTCGGACACGTAGATGACCTCCTCGCGCTGCTGCAGCGGCTTGACGATCTCACGCACGTGCTGCTTGCGGTCGTGCAGGAACGGGCCGATCACGTCCTCGCCGGCCGGGCAGACCGACAGGCAGTACCCGGACAGGTAGTCGATCGGCTTGGACGCGAGGTTCTGGTACATCGCGGCCGTCTGCGCCTCGCCGAAGTGGTTGGGGTAGTCGTCGCCGTCCTCGCTGTCGGCGATTCGCTGGACCCACTCGCGAAAGCCGCTCATGTGCTGGCGGTAGTTGTGCTGGTAGCACGCGAGGAAGTCGAACTCCGCGTCGACCTTGATCGCACCCACCGGACAGACGGCGACGCAGAGGTTACAGCCGAGGCAGGGGTTGTAGTCGATCGGCTTGGAGTACTCGTCGACACGCGCGTCGGTGAGGACAGTCGAGAGGATGATGAAGTTGCCGTAGCGCGGGTGGATCACGTTGCGGTGGATGCCCATGTGCCCCAGCCCGGCGGCGACGGCGACCGTCTTGTGCTGCAGGCCCCAGACCCTCGGCGCGCCGTAGCGCGGCAGCTCCATCGGGAACGCGGTCGAGGGGTTGGCGGCGCGGATCCCCAACGCGTCGAGCTCCTTGACGACCGCGTCGTTGGTCTCGTCGATGTCGTGGCCGGTGTTGAAGATCTCGGCGTTGCCGACGCTGCGCGCGCGGCTGCGGATGTTGTCGCGATTGGTGCGCCGGACCATGCCGATCAGCGTCTTCGTGCCGGGCATCACCTCGAGCGCATACGGGCGCTCCTCGGCCATCGAGGGGTCGTCGATCGAGACGAAGCCGACGTCGTCGGCGCCGTGCTCGAGGCACAGCTCACGTAGCCAGGCGGCGTCGAGCACCGACGGCTCGGACGCATGCCGGGATTCGACAGCCATCAGGGAGCCTCCTTGGGTCGGGCCTCGTGCGCCGGCTCGTCGGGCACCGGCGAGCTGTGCGGGACGCGGCGCGGGCGCTTGGCGGGGAAGTTGCGCAGCACGTGGTCCTCGGCCGGCGACCCCGGCGTCACGTAGACCGGTTCCGGGCGGCCCTGATAGCGGCGGATCGTGCGGTCGAGATGCTTCTCGCGGTCGTGCGTGAACAGGCCGACGACGTCCTCGCCGGCCGGGCAGACGCCGACGCAGTACGCGCACCTCACCGTCGGCTTGTAGGCCAGCGTCTGCCACATCGCCGACGACTCGGCGTCGGTGAAGCGCCGCGCGTAGTCGTCGGCGTCCTCGCTGTCGGCGATCTGCTTGACCCACGAGATGAAGCCGCCGTAGGACTCGTGGTTGTTGTGCGTCGCGCAGGCGTGCATGTCGAAGCGCCCGTCGGGCTTGATCGCACCGACCGGGCAGACGTCGACGCACAGCTGGCAGTCCAGGCAGGGGTTGACGCTGAGCGGTGCCGAGTACGCGCTCAGCCGCGGCTGCACGAGGACCGTGCCGAGCCCGATGAACGTCCCGTAGCGCGGGTGGATGACGTTGCGGTGGATCCCCATGTGCCCCAGCCCGGCCGCCACCGCGACGGTCTTCTGAGACACGATCCACATGCGGTCGGGGTAGCGCGACGCCTCCATCGGCACGTCCATCGGCGGGCTGACCGCGCGCACGCCGATGTCTTCGAGCCGCCGCGCGATCTCGCGCGTGACGAGGTCGACGCGGTCGCGCACCGTGAACAGCTCGTGGCTGGCCACCGAGCGCGTGACCGAGCGCATGTTCTCGCGGTTGGAGCGCAGGCAGACCGCGATCAGGCTCTGCGCGCCGGGCAGTGCCTCACGGACGTAGTCGCGCTCGCTGGCGACGGCAGGATCGTCGAGCGAGACGAAGCCGACGTCGTCGGCGCCGGCCTCGAGCGCGACCTCGCGCAGCCAGTCGCTGTCGACCTCCTCGGTGTTGTACGGGCCGACGCCGTTGCGCGCCTTGAGCGTGCGCACCGTGGCGTGGTCGGCCAGCTTGATCGAGCGGTCCACCTCCATCGCGGGGCGAGCGTCGCACAGCGACTTGACATTGTCAACTAGCTGTCGAGTGCGCTCGCGATGACGCTCGTGATCCGCGCCGTGACGTCCTCGATCGAGGCGCCGGGGTAGACGGTCTGGATGTCGCCGTCGCGCCAGAGCGTGACGATCCCCTGCACGGTTGCCCACAGCGCCAGGCCCAGGTCGTCGCGTGAGCGGCCGCCGCCCCAGCCGGCGGCGTGGGCCTCGTCGATCGTGCCCAGCAGCGTCGCGTAGCTCTCCCCACGTGCCCGCACGAGATCGGGGTCGTCGACGTGCTGCAGCTCGGGCCGCATCATCACGCTGTGCAGCGCCGCATGGTGGTCGGCGAACGTGACGTAGGCGAAGCCGGCGGCCGCGATCCGCTCTGCGGGCGAGGCCTTTGAGGGCAACTGCTCCTGGGCGTCTCGCAGCGCGCTCGCGAGCCGGTCGAACCCGTCGACGGCCAGCGCGGTGAGCATGCCCTTGCGGTCGCGGAAGAGAAATCCAGGCGCCTGATGGGACACGCCGACGCGCCGAGCGACGGCGCGCATGCTCAGCGATCCGATGCCGTTCTCGACGATCTCCGCCTCGGTCGCGCGCACAAGCGCTTCGGCCAACTCGGATCGCGTCGACTCGGCAGCGGGCTCCATCGCCGGGACTCTAACGGCCGGGTTGGTCGCCACCGCCGCATGACTTGACATTGTCAACAAGGCGATCTACGTTGCGCCCCATGAACGTGAGCACGATCCTTCGCGAGTCGGCTCGCCGCGTTCCGGACGACACGGCCCTCGTCTGCGGCGACCGCCGCTACACCTTCGGCGAGGTCGACGCGCTGTCGGCCCGCGTCGCTGGCGGGCTCGTGAGCGCCGGCGTGCAGCCCGGCGACCGCGTCGCGCTGCAGATGCCCAACGTCGCGGAGTTCGTGCTCGCCTACTGGGCGATCCTGCGCGCCGGCGCGGTGGTCGTGCCGATGAACCCGCAGCTCAAGGCGCGCGAGATCGAGTACTACCTCGCCGACTCTGGCGCGACCGCGTTCCTGCCGCACGACGACTGCGCGACCGAGGCGCTGGCGGCGGCGCGACCGGACTCGCTGCATCATGTCGCCGTCGGCGGGACCGAGACGTTCGAGGCGCTCGCCGCGAGCGATCCGCTCACCGACGACGTGCGGCGGGCACCCGGCGACCTCGCCGTGATCCTGTACACGTCGGGAACGACAGGCCAGCCCAAGGGTGCGTGCCTGACCCACAGCAACATCGGCTGGAACCAGTACCTGTCCGCGACGACGTTGCTGGACAGCCGTCGAGACGACGTGTTCATCGCGACGCTCCCGCTGTTCCACAGCTTCGGCCAGACCGTGATGATGGGCGCCGCGATCTGCAGCGGGGCCAAGCTCGTGCTGATCCCGCGCTTCGAGCCGGTCGCCGTCCTCGAGAGCATCACGCGTGAGCGCGCGACGATCTTCGCCGGCGTGCCGACGATGTTCAACGCGCTGCTGCAGCAGGACCTCGCGCAGTACGACCTCGGCTCGCTGCGGCGCCTGCTGACGGGCGGCGCCTCGATGGCGGCCGAGCTGTTTGCGCAGGTCGAGCAGACGCTCGGCCTCGCTCCCCAGGAGGGCTATGGGCTCTCGGAGACCTCGCCGGTCGCGTGCTTCACGCCCGGGGATCGCCCGAAGGTCGGCTCGATCGGGCGGCCGATGTGGGGCGTCGAGATGCGCCTTGTCGACACCGACGGCTGCGTCATCCTCAGCTCGGGCGAGCCAGGCGAGATCGAGATCCGCGGCCACAACGTCATGGCCGGCTACCTCGGCAAGCCCGAAGCGACGGCAGCCGCGATCTCCGAGTCCGGCTGGTTTCGCAGCGGGGACATCGGCAAGGTCGACGACGAGGGCTACTTCTTCGTCGTCGACCGCAAGAAGGACATGATCATCCGCGGCGGCTACAACGTGTACCCGCGCGAGGTCGAGGAGGTGCTCTACGAGCATCCGGCCGTGCTCGAGGTCGCGGTGCTCGGCGTGCCGCACGAGGCGATGGGCGAGCAGGTCGTCGCCGCCGTCGTCGAGCGTCCGGGAACCACGATCGACCCAGCGGAGCTGATCGAGTTCGCCAAGGAGCGGCTCGCGTCCTACAAGTACCCGCGCGAGGTCGTCAAGCTCGACGCGCTGCCCAAGGGGCCGACGGGCAAGATCCTCAAGCGGGCGATCTCGCTCGGTGAGCGCCGTGAGCAGCCAGCCGGCATCGACTGAGCCTGCGCCGCTCCCCGGCGTCACGCACCGCTACGTCCAGGCGCGGGGCCTGCGTGTGCATGTCGCCGAGGCCGGCAGCGGCCCGCCGCTGGTGCTCGTGCACGGCTGGCCGCAGCACTGGTACTGCTGGCACAAGGTCCTCCCGACGTTGGCGGAGCATTTCCGCGTCATCTGCCCGGACATGCGTGGCTTCGGCTGGACGGACGCGCCGCGATCGGGATACGACAAGGACACGCTTGCCGACGACCTCCTGGCTGTCTGCGACGCGCTGGAGCTGGAGCGCTTCACGCTTGGCGGGCACGACTGGGGCGGCTTCGTCGCGTTCCTGGCCGCGCAGCGCGCCCCCGAGCGTGTCGAGCGGCTCGTGATGCTGAACACGGCACATGGCTTTGCGCGCGTCGACCTGCGCATGGTGCGAGCGCTGGTCGGCTTCTGGTACATGCCGCTGCTGGGCATGCCGGGCCTCGGCCCCGCGCTGATGCGCCGGCGCGTATTCCTGAACGTCGTCATGCGCTGGGCGCACCCCGGCGAGTCGCCGTGGACGGCTGAGGAATGGGAGATGTACGCCGGCAAGCTGCGCGAGCGCCCGCGCGCACGCGCGGCGCAGCGGCTGTACGGGGCGTTCGTCTATCGCGAGCTGATCGCGGGCCTGTTCGGCAAGTGGAAGCGCACGCGCCTGCGCGTCCCGACGCTGTTCCTACACGGCGACGCCGACCGCGCGCTGCGCCCGGATTTCCTGCGCGGCTACGAGGACTACGCCGACGACATGCGCCTCGAGCTGCTGCCCGGCGTCGGTCATTTCCTTTGCGAGAGCGAGCCCGAGCAGGTGGCGGCGCGTGTCGTGCAGTTCAACAGCACCTAACAGGAGGAGTCGACGGTGACCACGCAAACGAAGATCGAGAGCAGCCATCTGTTCATCGGAGGCCAGTGGGCGACGCCGCTGGGCAGCGGGCGCATCGACGTGCACTCGGCGAGCACCGAGGAGCTCATCGGGTCGGTGCCCGAGGCCGCGAACGAGGACGTCGACGCTGCAGTCGGCGCGGCTCGCGCCGCCTTTGTGGACCCGAGCGGATGGTCGTCGTGGACGGCCGGCGAGCGCGCCGACGCGCTCGAGCGCCTGGCCGACGCGCTGGAGCGGCGCGGCGAGGACACCGCGCAGCGCGTCTCGGCGCAGAACGGCATGCCGATCGCGATCTCCCGCCAGATCGAGGCCGTGTTTCCCGCCGCGATGTGCCGGTACTACGCCGGCCTCGCGCGTGAGACGGCGTTCGTCGAGCAACGCACCGGCCTGCTCGGGGGCGACATCGAGGTCCTGCGCAAGCCGGTCGGCGTCGTCGGCGCGATCGTGCCATGGAACTTCCCCCAGACGCTGACGTTCTGGAAGCTCGCGCCGCTGTTGGCGGCGGGCTGCACCGTCGTGCTCAAGCCGAGCCCGGAGACGGTGCTCGACACGCTCGAGCTCGCCGAGGCCGTGATGGAAGCCGACATCCCGGCAGGCGTCGTCAACATCGTTCCCGGCGGCCGCGACATCGGCGCCTACCTCGTCGAGCATCCCGGGATCGACAAGGTCGCCTTCACCGGCTCCACCGCCGCCGGCCGGATGATCGCCGCGCGCTGCGGCGAGCTGCTGCGCCCGGTGACGCTGGAGCTCGGCGGCAAGTCGGCCGCGATCGTGCTGGACGACGCCGACCTCGAGAGCTCGCTGGAGGCGCTGTTCGGCGCGACGCTGCTCAACAACGGGCAGACGTGTTACCTCGGCACCCGCGTGCTGGCACCGCGGTCGCGCTACGACGAGGTGCTCGGGCTGCTCGGCGGCTTCGCCTCCTCGCTGCAGGTCGGCGACGCGCTCGACGAGACGACGCAGATCGGGCCACTGGCCAGCGCGAACCAGCGCCGGCGCGTGGAGGGCTACATCGAGCGCGGCAAGGCCGAGGGCGCGACCGTCGTGGCAGGCGGTGGGCCCGTCGAGCAGGAGCGCGGGTGGTTCGTGCAGCCGACGGTGTTCGGCAACGTCGAGAACTCGCACACGATCGCGCGCGAGGAGATCTTCGGCCCCGTGCTTGCGGTGATCCCCTACGACGGCGAGGACGACGCGGTCGCGCTTGCCAACGACTCGGACTTCGGGCTCGGCGGGTCGGTCTGGACGCGCGACCAGGAGCGCGGCGAGGCCGTCGCGCGCCGCGTGCAGACCGGCACGATCGGCATCAACCACTACCTGCCCGACCCGGCCGCGCCGTTCGGCGGCGTCAAGCAGTCGGGCATCGGCCGCGAGAACGGTCCCGAGGGCCTGGCGGCGTACCTGACCTACCAGACGGTGTTCAAGACGCCGGGCCCTGCGGCCTAGGCGAAGTACGCCGCATTCAGCGCGATGAAGCCGCGCGCGTCGTCGGGGACGTCGCGCTCGGCCAGCGGCGCATCCACCGGACAGGCCTCGACGCAGGCATCGCAGTCGATGCAGGCGTCGGGGTCGATGTACATCTGCTCGGCTTCCTCGAATCCGGGCTCGTCCTCGGTGGCGGCGGGTCGCCTGACACCGTCAAGCTCAGCGCACGCGGGTCACTTGACAGCGTCAACTAGCGAGGCCACACTTGGCATCGTCAAGCGGCAAAGCGCCGAGTCGGGAAGGAGGAGACCAGGAGCATGGCGGGAGCTTCCCGTGCGTCGGCGGGCGTGATTCCGCGGCGCGCGAACCCGGTGGTTCGCGGGCTGGCGGAGGCCGGATCGGTCGCGCACCTGGCGCTCGTCGCAGCCGCGGCTCTCACCCACCCGCCGCGCAACTGCCGCAACGAAGCCATCGATCAGTGCGTGTTCGTGCTGCGGCGCTGTCTGGTCCCGTTGTTCATCTCGTCCCTGGCGCTGGGCTTCGGCGCGCCGGGCTTGCAGGCAGGGAACTTCCTGAACATGCTCGGGTCGGTCGACCGCCTCGGCGCGTTCTTCGTGATCAACGCCGTGCGCGAGATCGCGCCGTTCTTGACCGGGATGGTGGTGGCCGGGGTCGCGGGCACCGCGATCTGCGCGGACCTCGGCGCGCGCCGCGTGCGCGAAGAGATCGACGCGCTGGAGACACTGGGGATCGACCCGCTGCGCTCGCTCGTCGCGCCGCGCTTTGCGGCGCTCGGGCTGATGACGCCGTTCCTGTTGATGGCGGCGATCATCGGCGCGACGTTCGGCGGCTACGCGGCGGCAGTGTTCTCGTTGGGCGAGACCAGCGCCGGGTTCTTCGCGACGTTCTCGTCGAACTTCGCGACGCCCGAGCTGTGGGGCGCGCTCGCCAAGACGGTGCTGTTCGGGTTCTTCACCGCGGCCGTGGCGTGCCATCTCGGGCTGACCGTCAGCGGCGGGCCTGCGGGCGTCGGCCGGGCAGTCAACCGGATGGTCGTCGTCGCCTACATCGGCATCTGGGTCATGAACTACGTGGTGACCTCCGTCGTGCTCGGCGTGTTCCCCGAGATCCAGGTGCTGCGGTGAGCTCGCGCCCGACGACGCGGGACGTGCTCACCGAGATCGCCCGTCCCGTGCGCGGGCGCCTGGAGGCCAGCGGCGACTTCGCGACGGTCGCCTGGCAGGCGGTTCGCAACAGCGGACGCGCTTGGACGTACTTCGCCGAGATCATCCGCCAGGCGGGCCTGATCGTCACCGGCAGCGCGATCCTCATCTTCTTCGCGATGTTCATGATCGGGACGCTCTGCGGTCTCGACGGCAACGCGGCGCTGAACACCTACGGGGCGAACGCGTACGTCGGCGTGTACACGTCCTGGTGCGGCATCCGCGAAGCCGGGCCGATCATGTTCGGCTACGTGCTCTCGGCGAAGATCGGCTGCGGCCTGGTCGCCGAGATCGGCTCGATGAAGATCAGCGACGAGCTCGATGCGCTCGAGACGATGGGCATGTCGGCCACGCGGTTCGTCGTCGCGACGCGCCTGGTCGCGGTGTGGCTGGTGCTGCCGCCGCTGTTCATCGTCGGGATCGCCGTCGAGCAGCTGGCCAGCTTCTTCGTCGTGCTTGTCCAGATCGGGCAGTCCTCGCCCGGCGGCTACACGCACGTCCACTTCGTCTTCCAATCCCCGCTTGACCTGCTGTTCGCCGGGCTGAAGGGGTTCTGCGAGGGAACCGCGATCGTCCTCGTCGCCACCTGGTTCGGCGTCCGCGCGCGGGGCGGACCGGCGGGCGTCGGGGTCGCGACGGCGCAGTCGATGGTCGTCAACCTCGTGGTCGTGCACGTCATCAGCGGCGTGCTGACGCGGCTGTTCTGGAGCGCGTACAACCCCAACGCGCCGGTGGGCGGATGACCGCGGCCGGGATCGCGCGCGCCTTCTGGCTGGCGGTCGCGGTCGCCGCCGCGCTCGTGCTGGTGTCGGCGGTGCGCACGTCGCGAACCTCCGACCATGACGTGCGCGCGTCGTTCGACGCGGCGGTCGGGCTCGTCGCCGGCATGGACGTGCAGCTCGACGGCCTCGACGTCGGCAAGGTCAAGGACGTCTCCTACGACGGCGGGCGCGCCGAGGTCGTGCTCGGGATCAACGACGGGCCGGCGTGGCCGCTGCCGCGCGGATCGAAGGCGATCACCCGCTTCGGGACGACGATCGGGTCGGCGACGCGGCGCGTCGACCTCGTCCTGGGCCCGCGCACCGCCGCGCCGATTCCCGACGGCGGGATCATCCCGTCGTCCAGCACGCAGACCGCTGTCGAGTGGCACGAGGTCTTCGCGACGCTGGATCGCGATGCGAGGATCGATGCGCGCCGGCTGGCAGCCCGCAGCGCCGCCGTCCTTGACGGCCGCGAGAACGACCTCAACCGCGGCCTCGCCGCGACGCCGGGGGCGATCGACGCGCTGGACGGCGTCCTCGGCGATCTCGCCGCCGATCGCGCGCTGCTCGCACGGCTGATCCCGCAGACCGATCGCGTGACCCGGACGCTCGCGTCGCGCGATGACGCGATTCGCGCACTCGTCCTCGTCGCCGGACGCACGTTGAACACGTTCGCCCGCCGCAACCGCGAGGTCGGCGCGACGCTGGACACGCTGCCCGGCGCGCTCGACGCGCTGACGTCGTCGCTCGATCACCTGCGGCGCACGTCGGGTCGCCTGCGGCCGGTCCTGGCCGCGATCGGACCGGGGGCGCGTGAGCTGCGGACGCTCGATCGCGACCTGACCCCTGCCCTGCGCGCACTGCGCGCGGTGACACCGCCGGGCCTGCGGCTGGCCGCGACCGCACAGCGCACGAGCGGTCCCGTCCGGCGGCTGCTGGGCAGTCTCGGCCCGCTGCTCGGCGATCGTGCCGCGCCGGTGCTCGACGCGCTGTCGCCGATGCTCGCGTGCATCGCGCCGTACGCGCCGGAGCTCGCCGGCTTCCTCGGGACCTGGGGCAGCTGGAACCAGCGCAGCGACGCGGCCGGCAACTACGGGCGCTACCACATCATCGAGGGGTCGCCGTCGCTTGCCTCGCTGCCGGGCGCCCGCCTGCAGACGGTCGCCAAGCTGCCGGGCATCCGCTACGCGCGCGCGCTGCTGCCGGGTCAGCTCGCCGGCAGGGGTCGCGAGATCCCGCGCTGCGGATACACCAGCGCGCTCGGCGATCCGTCGGCCGATCCGGAGGCCGGCGGGTGAGGCGCTCGGCGCTGCTTGCCGCGCTCGTCGCGGCCATCTCGATCACCGCGTGTGGCGACGACAGTGAGTACCACGTGCAGTTCGTCTTCCGCGACGCCGGCGGGCTGCGCAAGGGCGCAGACATCCGCGTCCACGGCGTGCGGGCCGGGCGCATCGACGAGGTGAAGCTGGTCCGCGGTGATCTGGCGCTGGTGTCGGGTCACCTGGACGGCGGCGTCGATCCGATCGGCACCGGCGCTCGCGCGCGCTCGCGCCCGACGGGGCTGCTCGGCGAGCAGTACGTCGACCTCGCGACGGGCGACCCCGCGCGGCCGCTCCCGTCAGGCGCACGGATCGACGTCGCGCGCACCGGCCGCGCGGTGACGTTGTCCGAGACGCTCGATCTCCTCGATGCGCCGACACGGGCGCGGCTGCAGATCCTGATCGGCGAAGCGGGCACGGCGCTCGCCGGCCACGGCGCCGATCTCACACGCCTGCTCGCGCAGCTGCCCGACACCGTCGAGCAGACGCGCGCGGTCATCGAGCAGGTCCGCGAGCGCCGCCGTCAGCTGCGCGAGCTCGTCGTTCGCAGCGACCGGTTGCTCACGCCGACCGCCGCGCGACGCGAGGACCTCGGCAAGCTCGTCGACGAGGCCACAGGCGCGCTGTCCACCGTCGCGGCGCAACGCGCGCATCTCGCGGCAAGCGTCGCGGTCGCCCCGGCGGCGCTCGATCGCCTGCGGCGGCTGTCATCGGCACTCGAGGACTCGGCGCGTCGCCTCGCTCCGACTGCTCGCGCGATCACGGCTGCGGCGCCGCCGTTGCGAGAGGTCCTCACCGCGCTGCCGGCCTTCCGTGCGGACGTCGCCGGGGTCCTCGCCACGATCGAGCAACGCTCGCCGGCGATCCGCCGCTTCGCAGACGACGCGCTCGCGCCGCTGCGCTCGCTGGCACGCACCGGCGACGCCCTCGCGGGATTCGCGACGACGACCAAGCCGATCGTCGACATCCTGGGGGCCGGTGGCACGACGCAGCTGTTCCGCTTCGTCGACGGGTTTGCGCAGACGATGGACGTGACGGACAGCATCGGCTCGCTCGTGCGACTGCGCCCCGCCCTCGCGGCCACGCCGCGCGCACGCACGCCCGCCCGCCGCTCGCCACGGCGCCCGCAGGCGCAAACGCCGGCGAGCGCACCGGTGCCGACGCCGACACCGGCGGCTCCCGTCACTCCAGCGGCGGTCGTCGACCGGGTCGGCGACACGCTCGATCAGCTCCTCGACTTCCTGCTCAAGCCATGACGACGCAGCGCCGCAACATCCTGCTCGGCCTCGGCGTGGTGCTCGTCACGGCGGCGACGCTCGTGTTCGCCTACAAGGCGCAGGACGGCCTGCCCTGGCGCGACTCCTACACCGTCCGGGTGAGGCTGCCCGACGCCGCGAACCTCGCGCGGCACGACGTCGTTCGCATGGGCGGACGCCGCATCGGGCAGATCGCCGACCTCAGGGTCACGCGTGACGGCGCCGAGCTGACGCTGGACCTCGACGGCTCCGTCCGGCCGCTTGCGGCCGCCGCCGTGGCGCGCCCGCGCGCACGCAGCGTCCTCGGGCAGCACTTCCTCGAGCTCGGCGCGGGCAGCGGCAAGGACGCGTCAGTCGTCCAGCTCGACCAGGTGCTGTCGACGTTCGACCCGGCTACCCGCGCGCGCACCCGCGAGCTGCTCGGGCAGCTTGGCGCCGGCGCCGCCAACCGCGGTAGCGACGCGGCGACGGTACTCGGGGGCGCCCCGGGCCTGCTCGCCGACACGACGACCGTGGCGCGGGCGCTCAACGGATCGCAGGAACCGGTCGCGGCGGTCATCGACGGCGCGGGCGCGGCCGTCGCCGCGGCGGTGCCGCGCGCGCGGGACCTCGCCGCCGCCTATCTGCCCGAAGCCCGCGCACTTGCCGCGATTCCCGCCGAGCGGCATGCCGTCACGGCGGCGCTTTCGGCCGCGCCCGGCGCGCTGCGGACGGTAACGCGCGAGCTCGCGCCGGCGACGCGGCTCGTGCAGGCGCTCGGCCGCCTGGCCACGGCGTCGCGCCCGCTCCTCGAGGCGTCGCCTCGCGGCTTCGGTGAGACGGCGCGTCTGCTGCCCGACGCCGGCCCCGGACTCGCGAGCCTGGAGCCCGTGTTCGACCGCCTCGAGCGCGCGGCAGCGCCGAGCCTGCGGCTGCTGCGCGGCCTGCGCCGCGCGGGTCCCGCGGCGGTGCCCGCTCTGCGCGACGGCGCGACCGCCTTGGGCGAGCTGGCCGCCCGCCCGTGTCAGCTGCGGCGCTGGCTGCGCAACTGGGGTGGGCGCGACGGGATCATGTCCTCGCGCACCGCCGCCGGCGGCTTCATCCGCTTCACCCTGATCGGGGCCGAGGCGCCGCTGACCGGCGCGCGCACGCAGCCCGGGACCACGTCGCTGCCCTATCCCGCGGACTGCAGCGAGGCGCAGCGATGAGAGCCGGCCGTCGTGCCCCGCGACTCATCCTTCGCGGCGCGATCGCGTGGGCCGTCGTCGGGCTCGTGCTGTGGTCGGCGTTGTCGTTGCGCGTGCCGTTCCTGCCGCGCGGTGACCGTCTGGTCACGGCGCACCTGCCGAGCGCTGCGAACGCGCGGCCGGGGCAGCCCGTCCGCGTGCGCGGCGTCGACGTCGGCACGATCGACACGGTGAAGCCGGCGGCCGGCGGGGGCGTGGTCGCCCGTCTGCGTCTCGACAAGAGCGTCGACCTGCACCGCGACGCGCGGGTGAGCCTGCGCTGGCGCACGATGTTCGGGCGCAACATGACGATCGACCTGGACCCGGGCTCGGCGTCGGCGCCCGCGCTCGGCGACGCGGCGATCCCAGTGCGTGCGGGCGGCGCGCAGGTCGAGTGGGATCAGCTCTTCGAGCCGCTCGACACTCCCGGCCGGCACGCCGTGCAGACGACGCTGGCCGAGCTGTCCGACGCGCTGCTCGCGCCGCAGCCGCCGCGCGCGGCGGCGAAGGAGCTCGCGCCGACGATGGACGCCGTCGAGCGTGGTCTGCGCCCGCTGCGTGGGACGTCGCCGGGCGATCTGTCGCGCCTGGTCCGTCGCACCGGCGCGGTCGCCGCGGCGCTCGGCCGGTCCGAGGAAGAGCTCGCCGGGATGCTCGACCACGGCGTGACCGCGCTGGGCGTGACCGCTGCGCGGCGCGCGGACATCGGCGACCTGCTGCGCGTGTCTCCGGGTGCCTTGGTCCGCACGCGAAGGACGCTTCGCCGGCTGGACGCCTCGCTCGACACGCTGGACCCGCTGGTGCGCGAGCTCGCGCCCGCCGCCGGCCGCGTCGCGCCGACGGTCCGCACCGTGCGGCCCGCGCTGCGCGCGCTGCGCGTGACCCTCGAGCGCCTGGCGCCGACGTTCGACGAACTCGGCGACGCGCTGGACGGCCTGCGCAACACCGAGCGCAGCGCAAGCCCGCTGGTCGACACGCTCACGCCGACCCTGCGGCGCATGCGGGATCGCCTGCTGCCAGGCCTTGAGCGCGTCGACGACCAGACCGGCTTGCGGCTCTATCAAGCAATCGGACCGTGGTTTGCCGCCGCGACGTCGAGCGTCGGCGAGTACGACAGCGGCGGTCACATGGTGCGCTTCCAGGTCAACGGCGGCGCGGGGACGTTGCGCGATCTCGTCCGGACGGCGGCGGGCCGATGAGCGGCCTCAGCCGGGCGCGCCTGCGTCTGGAGCTGCGGCGTGCGCGGCGTCCCGCGGCGTGGGTGCTGGCGCTGTATGCACTCGGTGCGGTCGCCGCGATCGCGATGCTGAGCCGGCAGGTCTTCATCAGCCCGCTCGGCCACTACGAGCGCGTGGCCGTCGCGTTCGATCGCGCTGACGGCATCGTCGCCGGCAAGACGCCTGTTCGCATCAGCGGGGTCGAGGTCGGCGTGGTCGAGGACAAGCGCCTGGAGGACGGGCGGCCACGCCTCGTCCTGGCGCTGGACGCCGGCACCGGTCCCATCTATCGCGATGCGACGGCGCAGCTCAGCGCGATCTCCCCGCTGGAGGACATGCACGTCGCGCTGCGCCGCGGTCATCCGGCGGCTGGGCGCCTCGCGCGCGACGACGTCATCGCCGCGACGCAGACCGGCAGCGACGTCCACCCCGCCGACGTCCTCGACGCGTTCACGGCTGACCACCGCGCCCGTCTGGCCACGCTCCTGCGGGAGCTGGGCCGCGGCCTGCCGGACGGCGGCGTTCGCCTGCGCGCGGCGTTCGCGGCGCTCGTGCCGACGATGCGCGCAGCGACGGACGTCACGACCGAGCTCGCGCGCGAGCGCCGCGAGCTCGCTCGCGTCGTGCACGCGATCGCCGAGGTGACCGGCACGCTCGCGGCGCGCGACCGCCGGCTCACGGCACTGGTGCACGACGCCAACGCGACGCTCGGCACGCTCGCCGGCGAAGACCGCGGGCTGGACGCCACGCTGCGCCGGCTGCCGCGCACGGTCGCCGCAGTCGACGCCGCGATGCGCGTCGTCGCTCCGGCTCTGGACGACATCGACCCCGCGCTGCGATCGCTGCGCCCGGTGGCACGCGCGCTGCCCGACGGCCTCGCCGCACTCCGGCGCTTTGCGGCGCAGGCACGTCCCGCGCTTGCCGAGCTGCGCCCGACCGCCGCGCGGCTGGTTCCGCTTGCCGCGACGCTGCGCAGGACCTCCGCATCGCTCGGCAACGCGACGCGACCGCTGGACCAGCAGGCGCCGGCGATCGACGCGCTCACCGCGACCGCCGTCGCCTGCCTGCGCCCGCTGCAGGCGTTCTTCAACCGCTTCCTCTCGGCCAACAAGCTCGGCACTGCCAAGGGCACCTGGTGGCGCAACCAGCTGGTCCTCGGCGCGGACGCCGCCGGCGCCGCCGACCCCGCCGTCACGCGCATCGAGGCCTGCTCAGACGGGAGGCCGACGCGGTGACCTACCGCCGCTCGCGCTTCTGGAGCCTGCTCGCGCTCCTGGTGTTCTTCGCCATATCGGCGCTCGTGTTCGCGTGGCTGTACGACCTGTCCGGCGGGCGCGCGCCGCTGTCGACGTCCTACCGGGTGGCGGTCGTGCTTCCTGACGGGTTCGCGCTGGACAACGGTGCCGACGTGCGTGCGGCCGGCGTTCGGATCGGACGCGTCGCGGATGTCGAGCCGTCCGGCGAGGCGTCGCGCATCACGATGGAGATCGACAAGGGCGAGGCGCCGTTGCCGCGCGACTCGACGGTTGCGCTGCGCACGCGCACCCTCGTTGGTGAGAACGCGATCGACGTCACGATCGGCGACGCGCGCAACGGCGTCGTCGAGAACGGCGGCACGCTGCCACTCACCGCCGCCGAGGAGTCCGTGCAGATCGATCAGGTCTTGCGCACGCTGTCGCCGCGGACACGCGAGGACGTCCGCGCGACGTTGCGCGCGCTCGGCCGAGCGACACGCGGGCGAGGCGGCGACATCAACCTCGCGCTCGCGGGCGCGCGCAACGTCACCGAGGACGGAGCAGACGTCGCACACATTCTCGCCGCTCGTGATCGCCAAGCTCGCGCGCGTCCTTGCCGACGGCGGGGCCGTCCTGCGCGCGCTCGGCGCCCGCGAGCAGGCGCTGCGCGGGTTGATCAGCGACGCACGCACGGCGGCGTCGGCGGTCGCCGCGCGGGACTCGCGCCTGCGTGCGACGCTGGCGCGACTGCCGCGGGCGCTGACCAGCGCTCGACGTGGCGCGCAGGCACTCGGCGACCTCGGACGCACCGGCGTGCCGGTTGCCGACGACCTGACGACCGCCGCGCGGCGTCTGACGCCCACCGTTCGCGCGCTTGGCCCCGCGGCTCGCGACGCCCGGCGCCTCACGCGCCGGCTGCCCGCGCTGTCGCGCTCGCTGGCACCGGTCCTCGCGCGGCTGCGCGCATTCGCGCAGCGTGCGCAACCCGTGGTCGGTCCCCTGCGGTCCGCGCTGCGTCACATCCAGCCGCTCGCCCGGGATCTGGCGCCGTATGCGCCGGACCTCGGCGCGTGGTTCGCGAACCTCGGCGCCGCAGCCGACACCTACGACGCAAACGGCCACGCGTTGCGTGTGCAGCTGCTCTTCGACGAGCAGACGCTGGTCGGCACCAGTCCCCTCGCCGCGCTCGGCGCCACCGCGGTCGACCCGTACCCCGCACCGGGCACCCGGCGGGGCGGATGACGGGTCAGCGCAGCATCCGTGGCAACCCGAAGTGCGGGAAGACGCTGCTGTCGCCGAACCAGGTGATCGCGGAGATCGCGTCGCCCTCCAGATCAAGGACGAAGAGCGCGTATGGCCGCGCGATGCCGGCTTGGGCGCTGGGGAGATAGCAGCCGAACGCCGGCTGCGTGTTGGCGCGTGTCGGCACGAGTCGCAGCCGTGCGCCGCGGCGGGCCTCGCGGTCGCGGAGAAACTCGCCGATCGCGGTCGGCCCCTGGTACTCCCACGGCTCCGGCGGCATCGTCACCCAGGCGTCGTCGGTGAGCAGCGCGACGACGGCGCCGATGTCACCCGTCTCGACGGCCTCAGCGAAGCTGCCGACGACGTCTCGCTCGAGCTTTGAGTTCGGCAGCGGCGCGCGCTCGCGCCCGGTCGCGGGCAGGCGCGTCTCGAACGCCGCCCGCGCGCGGCGCAGCAGGCTGTTCACCGACGGCTCGGTGATGTCGATCATCTCGGCGACCTCGGCGGTGCGGAACCCGAGCACGTCGCGCAGCACGAGCACGGCGCGCTGCTGGAGCGGCAGGTGCTGAAGGCCGACGATGAACGCCAGCGCCGTCGCCTCCTTGAGCTCGTAGCGCGCCTCGGGTCCTGGCGCCGTGTCTGCGATGCCGTCGAGAAGGACGTCGGGGTAGGGCTCCAGCCAGACAGGCTCGGAGCGTCGGGTGGGCTCGGTCACCTCGGTCAGCCGTTGGAGGTCTTCCGGACGGCGCCGGTTTGCACGGAGGGCATCGAGCGAGCGGTTGGTGGCGATCCGGTACAGCCAGGCACGGATCGACGCGCGGCCCTCGAACTGCTCGAGGCTGCGCCACGCGGCAAGCAGCGTCTCCTGGACCAGGTCCTCGGCGTCCTGTGCTGAGCCGACGATCCGGTAGACGTGCAGCTGCAGCTCACGCCGGTACGGATCGACCAACGCGCGAAACGCGTCCTCGTCGCCGGCCCGCGCGCGGGCAATCGTCTGCTCGGTCACGTTCGCATCATCACAAGTCATGACGTCGTGGCGGCCCGAAATTGACCGCTCAATTTTCGCGCGGCCGAACGCCTCAACAGACATGGAAGCGAACTCGACCGGGCGCGACCCCGATCCCCGCCGCTGGTGGACGCTTGCGCTCCTCTGCGGCGCCTTCTTCATGGTGCTGCTCGACACAACGATCGTGCTGGTGGCGCTGCCGTCGATCCAGGCGGACATCGGCTTCTCGGAGCAAGGACTGCAGTGGGTGCTCAGCGCCTATGCCATTGCGTTCGGCGGTCTGCTCTTGCTCGGAGGACGAGCTGCAGACCTGCTCGGGCGCAGTCGCCTCTTCACGATCGGCGTCCTGCTCTTTACGGTCGCGTCGCTCGCCTGCGGGCTCGCATGGTCGCCGGCCGCGCTCCTTGCGGCACGTGTGGTCCAGGGCATCGGTGCCGCGATCATGACCCCCACCGCCCTGTCGATCATCTCCACGACGTTCACGGAGGAATCCGAGCGCAACAAGGCGCTTGGCATCTGGGGCGGGCTCGGCGGCATCGGCGCCACTGCGGCGTGGCTGATCGGCGGCCCGCTGGTCGACGGCCCTGGCTGGGAGTGGATCTTCTTCATCAACATCCCGTTCGGCCTGGCCGGTCTCGCGCTGTCACCCCGGCTCCTGCCCGAGAGCCGAGGAGCGCTGACGCGGCGAAGCTACGACCCCGCCGGGGCGCTCACGATCACCGGTGCGCTCGTTGTGCTCGTCTACGCGCTCGTCGAGGCCCCGGACGCCGGCTGGAGCGACGTGCAGACGATCCTCCTGGTCGCCGGCTCGGCCGTGCTCCTTGCTGCCTTCGCGCTGATCGAATCGCGCCACCGCGAGCCGCTCATGCCTCTTCGCTTCCTACGGTCGCGCACGATCGTCGGCGCGAACGCGGTGATGATCCTGATCGGCGCGCTCGCGGTCGGGATGCCGTTCGTCCTCACCCTCTACGCCCAACAGGTGCTCGGGTACTCCGCCGTCAAGTTCGGGGTCGGGTCCGTCGTGCTCGCGGCTGCGGTCACGGTCGGCGCGATCGTCGCCCAGGCCGCGATCCTCAAGGTCGGCTTTCGGCCGATCGCGGCGGCAGGCATGGCGCTGATGGGCGCGGGATCGGTCCTGCTCACACAGGTATCCGTGGGCGGCAGCTACTTCGGAGACATCTTCTTCGGGCTACTCGTCTTTGGTCCCGGCGTCGGCTTCGCGTTCGTGACCGCCACGGTTGCCGCGCTCGCGGGGGTAGCCGAGCACGAGTCGGGACTCGCCTCGGGCCTGAGCAACACCGCATTGCAGATCGGCGGCGCGCTCGGTGTCGCCATCGCCACGACGGTTGCCGTCTCCAGCTCTGGCGACTACCAGGCGGCACACCAAGGGGCGAACCGACTCGTCGTGCTCAACGAGGGCTTTCAGTCCGCGTTCCTGACCCTGGTCGTGCTGGCGGGGATCGGCATGGCGCTGGCGCTCTTGCTTCTCGGCCCCCCGCGTGCCCAAGCCCCGCACGATCGTCTCGAGGTCGCCGAGAAGGTTCTCGAAGACCTCTACGCCGCCCCGGCCCCCACGCCGCGCGACTAGCCACCCTCGAAACACGAAGGAGAACAGAATGGGAAAGATCGTCATGAGCGAGTTCATCACGCTCGATGGAGTCATCCAGGACCCCGCCGGCAACGAAGGCTTTCAGCGCGGCGGCTGGTTCGGCCGGGTCGGGGACCCGGGCAGCGAAGGCGCCGGCGAGGTTCTGCTCGAGCAGGCGCTGGCCGCCGAGGCCATGCTCATGGGGCGGCGAAGCTACGACTTCTTCGCCGCGTTGTGGCCGTCGCGCAGCGGCACGTTGGCCGACAGGCTCAACAGCCTGCCGAAGTACGTCGTGTCGTCGACGCTCGAGGATCCCGAGTGGACCAACTCGACGGTTTTGAAGGGCGACGTCGTGAAGGAGGTCTCGCACCTCAAGCAAGAGCTCGACGGGGAGATCAACCTCATCGCCAGCTTCCAGCTCGGCCGCACCCTGATCGAGCACGACCTCCTCGACGAGCTGCGGCTGATGGTCTACCCGGTGGTGCTCGGGGCCGGCGAACGCCTCTTCGGCGAGACCAGTGAGAGGAAGCCGATGCGTCTCCTGGATTCGCGGACTGTCGACGCGAACGTCGCGTATCTCACGTACGAACTCGTTCAACACACACGTTGACCATCATCGCGAGCGTTGAGAACTCGCTGGCGGGGCGATGCCCTACGTGATGCCCTACACTGGATCGCATGCGGAAGACGAGCGTCTATCTCGATGACGCCCAGGCAGCGCGGCTGAGTCGTCTCGCCGAGCAGGAAGGCCGCTCACAGGCCGACATCCTGCGCGCTGCCGTGGAGGCCTACCAGCCGCGGGCCTCGCGCGATCGCGACTTCGCTATCGCCGTCGGATACGCGCGCATCGATGCCGACCGCCGCCCGATCTCGGAGATTCCCGACGACGAGCTGCTAGACGGCTTCGGCGCGTGACGCTGCTGATCGACGCCGGACCGCTGGTCGCGCTCGCCGACCGCGACGAGCCGCGCCGCGCCGCAATCCTCAAGGCGCTCGACGGCGAGCGTGGTCCACTCGTCATTCCGGGGCCGACCACCGCAGAGATCGACTACCTCCTCGGCCAGCGGTTCGGTCCCGCCGCGCGCCGCGCGTTCCTCAGCGATCTCGCAGCCGGGCGGTTCGCTGTCGCCGCGCTCGAGCGGTCTGACTATTCGACCGTCCTAGACATCGACGCGCGCTACGCCGATCTGGACCTCGGCCTTGCCGACTGCGCCTTGATCGTGCTCGCCGCTCGACATCGTACGACCCGCATCCTCACCTTCGACGAACGTCATTTTCGTGCCGTCAAGCCGCTGCGTGGCAAGGCCTTCACGCTGCTCCCCGCCGACCGCTTAGGGCGGCGCTCGGCGCGCTCGACCGCAACGTGTCGGGGGCGTAGTTGACGCCCTCGCGAACCTGGCGCGCGCGCTCGGGTCCGGCGATGCGCATCACGAGGTGCAGGGCCATCTCGATGCCAGCGGAGTTGCCCGACGCGGTGAGGATGTCCCCGTCGTCGACAAAGTGCGCATCGGGACGTACGTCGATCGTCGGATCGATCGACTTCAGGCGATCCACGCCTCTGCGGTGGCTGGTCGCCGGACGACCTCGCAAGAGCCCCGCCGCGGCAAAGACGACCGAGCCGGTGCAAACGCTGGCCATCACTGGAATCCGGCTGCGCTGCTCCCGCAGCCAGCCGAGGTGGGCCTCGTCCTCCAGCATGGCGACGTGCCCGTCGCCGCCGGGGTACACGAGGACGTCGAGCGCGGGCACGCTCTCGATGCTGTGATGCGGATGGACGACGAGCGTCGTGTCACCGGTCACCGGCGCTCCATCCGTGGAGAACGTCGTGGCTTCCCACCCGTCGTTCGGGTAGGCGTGGGTCCACCAGGCAAACACCGCCCATGGCCCGATCGCGTCGATCTCGCCCATCTGGTCGAACAAGAAGACCCCGATCCTTCGCGGGCGTGCATTTGTTGCCGATTCATCGAGCATGGGCCGGCCCCCGGCGGACGGGTCGTGCGGATCGCGCGACGCGCTCGCGCTGCGCTGCACGAAGGCGGTCGCGGACGTGCTCGCGGACCACCATGGCGCTGAGGTGGGTGTTCATCGCTCCTCCTCGGTGATTGACATCCACGCCACCGTGGCTCGCGGCGGCGCGACGATCAACGGCCAGATCGTGAACGCATCGTGTAGAACTAGTTCACGATGTGGGAGGCCGTCGAGCTGCGCGAACTGCGCACGTTTCTCACGCTCGCCGAGGAACTGCACTTCGGACGCACCGCCGAGAGGCTCTCGCTGACGCCCTCGCGGGTCAGCCAGAGCCTGCGCGCGCTCGAGCAGAAGCTCGGCGCCCAACTCGTCCATCGCACCAGCCGCCGCGTGAAGCTCACGCCGCTCGGTGAGCGTTTGCTGCGCGAGCTGGCGCCGACGCTCGAACAGCTCGACGGTGTGCTCCATCGCGCGAATGCCGCCACGCGTAGCGTCGAGGGGACGCTGCGTCTCGGAATCTTCAGCGGCCCGGCCGGCGGCCCCCATCTCGTCGACATCATCCATGCCTTCGAAGCGGCTCATTCTTCCGCGGCGGTCGAGGTGGTCCAGATGTCGTGGGATGACCCGGTCGAACGACTACGCGAGGGCGACGTCGACGTGATGGCGACGTGGCTTCCGCTCGACCAGCCCGACCTGGTCGTGGGACCCGCGCTCGCCGAGGAGCCGCGAGCGCTGGCGGTGGCACACGATCATCCGCTGGCGAGTCGCGAGACCGTCGATGTCGAGGAGCTCGCCGATCACCGACTCCTGCGCTTCGACAACTGGCCGAAGGAGCTTCACGACGCCATCGCGCCGCCGCGGACCCCGCAGGGTCGTCCGATCTCGCGAGTGCGCATCCCGGCAGGCGAACGCTCCGTGACCGAAGTCGCGGTGCGAGTCGCCCGCGGCGGGATCGTCTACCCCACCGTCGCTTCCGCCAGCTCGTACATGGGGGACTTGACCTTCGTGCCGGTCACGGGGATGCCCGCGCTGCGTAGCGCGCTGGTGTGGCGCCGGCCGGCTCGCGATCCGAAGCTCCGCGCATTCATCCGCGTCGCGCGCGACGTACTGCGGGCCGCCACGGCTCGCGCTCGTGCGTGAGCCAGACGAGCTCGGGATTGAGCGCAAGGACCCGCTGGCGGCCTTCGGTGGGCGGCTCGTCGAACTCGCCGAACCACACCGCCACGTCGCCGCCGACGATGACCGGGCGCGCGCCGGTGTCGACGACGACCATCTGCATGCCGGGTGTGTGGCCCGGCGCCGGGACGAGCCGCAGGCCGGGCAGCAGCTCGTGCTCGCCGTCGACCGCCACGTACTGCACGCCGGGCGCCTCGACCCACTCGCGGATCGTGTAGTCGTCCTTGCCACGCGCGTCGTCGAGCTCTCGGCGCTGGACGTAGATCGGCTTGCCGGCGAAGAGGTGGTTGCCGCCGCAGTGGTCGGCGTGCAGGTGTGTGTTGACGACGATGTCGATGCCGGCGAGATCGAAGTCCTGCTCGCTCAGCGGCTTGAGGCGGGGATCCATGTCGGCCATCGCCGGGTGCAGCTGCGTCATGCCGGTGTCGACCAGCACGCGCGCATCGGGATGGTCGATGACGTGCACGTAGACCGGCATCCGCTCGCCCTCGACGGCAAGGTCGGCAACGAAGACCGGCGTGATGGTGATTGAGGCGGGGGTGGTCATGCGCGGTATGACGCGACGAACGCTCGATACTCATCGCAGCGGCGGATCGACGTCGTCGACGTAGAGGTCGGCCTGCAGCTGCCCGCCGGGCGTGAAGGCGTAGGGCTCGAAGTCCGTCACGCCCTCCTCGACCAGGACGTCCTCGCAGAGGAATGCGTTGCCCGTGCACTCGCGGCTCGGTCGCGTGAGGACCGCGTAGGCGGCGTCTGAGTAGATCTCCGGGCGCCGCGCGGCGGCCATGCCGGCCTCGCCGCCAAGCAGGTTCTTGACGGCGGCGGTCGCCACCAGCGTGCGCGGCCACAACGCGTTGGAGGCGATCCCGTCCTCGCGGAACTCCTCGGCAAAGCCCAGCGCGCACAGCGTCATCCCGTACTTGGCGATCGTGTAGGCGACGTGCCCGCGCAGCCATTTGCGGTCGAGCGTGATCGGCGGCGACAGCGTGAGGATGTGCGCATTCTCCGACTGCTTGAGATGCGGGATGCACGCTTGGCTGACGACGAACGTGCCGCGCGTGTTGATCGACTGCATCAGGTCGTAGCGCTTGACCTCGAGGTCAAGCGTGCCGGCGAGGTTGATCGCGCTCGCGTTGTTGACGCAGATGTCGATGCCGCCGAAGCGCTCGACCGTCTGCGCCACCGCCGCCGCGACCTGCGCCTCGTCGCGGATGTCGCCGACGATCGGCAGCGCTTGCCCGCCCGCGGCCTCGATCTCCTCGGCGGCCGTGTAGATCGTGCCCTCGAGCTTGGGGTGCGGCTCCGCCGTCTTGGCCACGAGCGCGACGTTGGCGCCGTCACGCGCCGCGCGCGCGGCAATCGCCAGCCCGATGCCGCGGCTTGCGCCGGAGATGAACATCGTCTTGCCGGCCAGCGTGCGGGTCATCGGCGAAGCCTATGCGTCCGGCTGCGTCAGGCCTTCGGACACACGCCTGACGTGGCGACGTTGTTCTGGCAGCGGGTCTTCTTCTGCCAGCGGGCCTGCATCTCCCTGACGTACTTGGCGACCGCAGCGGCCTGCCGCGTGGCCGTCAGGTCCTGCTTGATCTTGGCCGTAGCCTGCTGCAGCGTCCGCGCCGCAGTCGGGACGATCTTCTGGACCTTGAACACGACCCAGCCGCTGGTGGTCTTGATCGGTCCCTGAAGGCTGTTGAGCTGCGCGGCAAACAGCGGCGTCTCCAGATCGCCGGCCGCCGTGCCCGGCACGACGCCCTTCACGACGCCGCCGTTCTGCGCGAGCGTCTGGTCGGTCGTGTACTGGCGGCTGACCTCGGTGAAGGACTTGCCGCCCTTGAGCGCTGCAAGCGCCGCCGCCGCGTTGGCCTTCGTGGCGGTGACGACAAGGCGCACGTCGCGCTTGCTCGGGCGCGCCCAGCGACCGGGCTGCTCGGTGTAGGAGTTCTGGATGTCGGCCGCCGAGGGCGCCGACACCTTCTTGGCGACCTTGGTTTGCAGCTGCGCGGTGAGCAGCGACGTCCGCAGCTGGTACTCGAGGTCGGTCTCGGAGAGGCCGAGCTGCTCCAGCGCGGCGGCCTTGTCGGCGCCGCTGCCGAGCTGCTGCAGGTAGGTCGACTTGGCCTCGTTGACCTCTGCCGAGGTGACGCCGACGTCCTGCTCGGCCGCCTCTTGAAGAATCCAGCTGCTTTGGACGAGCATCGCGACGGCGGCCTTCCGCGCGTCGGCGGCGCTCGTCGGCGATCCGCTGGCGCTGGCGGCCTTGGTGTAGACCGCTTGCCAGTGGTCGACGCGCTCGTTGCCGATCGCGACTTCTCCGACCAACGCCGAGGCGCTCGCCGGGATCTTCTTCTCAGACGAGCCGCCGCCGGTCACCGCGAGGGCGACGATTCCAGCGACCACCAGCGCGCCGATTGGGACGGTGAAACGCGCATGCTTGACCAGCCACCAGGCAGCCTGGTCGGCGACATCGAGAACCCGTGACACGCTGCAACGCTCGCAGATCGCGTGAAGATCGGCCTAAAGGCCGTCGCGGGCCGGACTCAGCCGCGGCGCAACTGCGGCATGATGCCGCGCCCATGCGCAAGTCACCGCTGCTCGTCCTGGCCGCCGCCGCGGCGTTCCCCGCCATCGCGCCCGCACAGGTTGCCGACACGACGCCGCCGAGCGTCGTGATCAAGATCGACACGAAGCTGCAGTCGGTCAACTCGCTCATCGGCAACGGCCTGACGTTCAGCATCGACCCCAGCGAGGACCTCACCTTCACCGCCAAGGCGACCTTCAGGTACCGCGGCAAGACCTACGTCGCCGCCAAGTCGATCCGCGAAGGCCAGGCCTACAACCAGGCCGGCGGCTTCATCGAGCAGACGATCCCGCACGGCGGCGCCAGCGCAACCCGGGTCCTGCAGAAGCTCAAAAAGGGCAAGTCGCTCTCGGTGACGTTGGCCCTCTCGCTGAAGGACACCGCCGGCAACAAGGCGACCGCCAAGAAGACCGTCAGGCTCAAGAAGCGCTACTAGCGCGTCAGCGCTGCCATCAGCCGCTCGGGCTCGGCGACGGTCACCGTCAGCTCGGGGTGGGTCAGGAGCTTGTACGGGCCGTGGCCGCGCACCGGGCGGCGGAACGTGATCAGCACGCCGCGGTCGCCGTTGGTCGCAAACGTCAGCCCGCGATCGGTGACGCCCAGGCGCGCCGGTCCAGCGGTGCGGTACCAGTGATACGGCCCCGTGATCTCGACGCCGGCGACGTCTGCGTGAGACGCCGCCAGCCGCCAGGGACCGAAGCGCGCGTCGAACCCGGCCTCGCCGACCTCGACCCACGTGTTCGCGGGCCGGATGCCGAAGACGAGGTTCGCGCGGCTGTACGACGGGTGCCACGCGAAGCCGAAGCGCTCGGGGATCATCCGACAAGCATCCCCTGTATAGTCCGTAACGCGCGTTACGAAACGTGTGTTACGGATTATGCCTCGCATCAACCGAAACCCCGACGCACGCACACCGATCGTCGAAGCCGCGTGGCGTCTGGTCGCCGCCGACGGCGTCCACGGCGCGACGATGCGCCGGATCGCCGCTGAGGCCGGAGTCACCACCGGCTTCGTCACGCACTACTACGACGACAAGCACGAGCTGCTGGCCGATGTCCTGCGCCACAACAACCGCCGCGCCGGCGAGCGCGTCGTCGCTGCGATCGGAACGTCGCGTGGGCTCGTCGCGCTGCAGGCCGCCGTCGAGGCGCTGCTGCCGATCGAGCCCGATGCGCGGCGCGAGTGGCAGGTCGGTGTCGCCGCGTGGGGCCCGACCGCGCCCGGCGAGCAGGCGGCGGAGGAGCTGCGCAGCGGCTGGCGGACGCTCGAGCGGCTGCTCGCGACCCTGCTCGAGCAGGCGGTCAGCGACGGCGAGCTGCCGACCACGATCGACGCGCCCTACGAGGCGGCGCGTTTCGTCGCGCTGATCGCCGGCGCCGGCATGCTCGCCGGCGTCGAATCGCCCGCGCGGATCCGCCGCGACGCGAAGCGCATGCTCGTCGACCAGATCGCGAGCTTGGAAGGCACACGAGTGGAGGAGGTCGAGCGATGACGCAGCACGACGAGCTGAGCAGGCGCAGCTTTCTCGGCATGGGCGCGGCGCTCGGCGCCGGATTGGTGCTGCCGAGCTGGTCGTGGGCCGGCGCGCAGTCGGTGGCCGGCCTGGGCGGGAGCACACCACCGTGGCTCGTCTGGGACGACGAGGCCGACGCCGTCATCGCGGCGATCATCGAGCGAGGCGAGGTGGCGGCGGTCAACACGCTGCTGCGCGGCTGGACGAAGAACGCCCAGGCGCTGCCCGCCGGACTACCCGCCGACCTGCGCGAGTTCATCGAGCACGCGCGTCAGCTGCCGGCGTGGGCAAGCACCGACAAGCTCAAGGCCGCCGTGACGTTCAACAAGAAGCGCGGCACCTACCTCGGTGTCGCGTACGGCTTCGTCAGCGGCATGATGAGCACGGTCATCCCCCACGAGGCGCGCGCCGTCTACTACTCCAGGGGCGGCGCCGACATGAAGCGCCGCATCTCGCGCACCGCCAAGTTCGGGTACGACATCGGCTCGCTCGGCGGCTTCCACACCGCCGACGGCGAGATGGTCGTCACCGCGGTCAAGACGCGAATGGCGCACGCCGGCGTGCGCCACCTGCTGCCCCAGTCGCCGCACTGGCAAGGCGTCGCCGACGAAGACAAGCCGATCAGCCAGCGCGACATCCTCGTCACCTGGCACAGCCTGCCGACCTCGGTGATGCGCTCGATGAGGAAGTGGGGTGTCAGGGTCCCGGCGGCCGAGGCGGACGCCTTCCTGCACTCCTGGCAGGTCGCCGCGCACATGCTCGGCGTCAAAGACGAGTACATCCCCGCGACGTGGGATGCCGCGTATGCGCAGGCACCCGAGATCCTCGATCCGGTGCTCGCGCCGACACCGGAGGGCATCGAGCTCGCCGACATCCTGCTGAACCTCATCGCCGAGACCGACGGCGGTGTCTTCAGCCGCCCGCTGCTGGAGTCGCTGACGCGCTACTTCTGTGGTGAGCAGATCGCTAGCTGGCTGCAGATCCCGCGCCATCCCGGCCAGGACGAGCTGCTCGCGCTGTCATGGCCGCAGTTCGTGCGGCTGAAGGAAGCCGGCCTGCTGATCCCGGGCACGAGCGAGCTGTACTGGCTGTTCGACGAGCTCCTGCGCCTCGGCACGCTCTGGTATCTCGGCGAGGGCCAGCGCCTGTCGATCGAGATCCCCGACACCAACAACCCGAACTACTCCTGAGCTCAGCCGTTGACCCAGATCGGGCTCGAGTAGGCAAGCGACTGGCCGTCTGCCCCGCGCACGCGCACGAAGTACCAGCGCTCCGACGCTGACGCCGCGCGCGTGACGGTCAGCGGCGCCACGCCCGCAGCGACCTGCACCCCACCGCTGGTCACGAGTTCGACTGTCGAGCCGGCTGGGCCGTCGGCCGCGAACGAGATCGGTGTCCCGGCGGCACGCGTCAGCCGCGCGCCCATCTGCTCGCCGTCGGCGGTGAACGTCATCCGCACGCCGGCGTGACGGGTGGCGTAGAAGCGCCGCGCCTCCAGCGCGCTGCGCAACGCCGGCCGCGTCAGCGCGCTCGCGAGGATCACGGTCTTGCGCTTCGACGGCAGGCCCCAGCTCGTGTCGTGGGTGTCCTCCGCGCCGATCGCGCCCACGTGCCAGCCACGATCCAACGCGCGACCGTACGACCCCGCGGGGTGACGATCGTTGGCGGCGCCGTAGTCGCTGCCGCCGTTGAACAGCTCCATCCCGACCATCCGCGCGTCGGCCGACGGGATGTGCTTGAAGTCGTCCCAGTTGGAGCCGGGCATGTCGATCTCGGGGATGAACCCGAGGAACCCACCCGGCAGGAACTCCGAGAGCTCGCGGTCGGATGGGTGGTTGAACGTCGCAAGCGCGTCGGCGCCACCGCCCAGCGAGACCGGCCGCGAGAACCACGACCAGAACGCGTCCATCGTGAGGTATCCCCCGTCGATCTTCGCGTTGGTCGTGTGCGTGGAGAACAACACGTTGAGGTGACCGTGGCGGTCGTTGGTCCACTCGAAGCCGCGGATGCCGACGAACGACGACGTTGTCGCGGCGTTCGCCTGCTCGGCCGTGGCCTGCCACTTGCGCAGCGCGTCCAGCGGCCGCGTCGCGTCGCCGCCGATGCAGCTCAGCAGCACGGCCGGATCGAGGCACTTCAGGTTCGTCACGATCGGCAGGTACTGCGTGTCGCTGTGCTCGGTGCTGACCATGAACGTGCTGCCGCGCTGGCGCACCGCGGCGAACGCGTCGGCCGGACGCTTGCCCGGCTCGCCATCCGAGTACGCCGTGTGCTCGTGGACGGCGCCCTCATACGGCGTCAGCACCTGCGCGCCCGCCGGCGCGGTCACGACCAACGTCGCCAGCACGGCGACGATCCCCCGACCCGACATCCTCATCACAACGACCTCCCCTGGTTGTCGCGATGTTAACGCCGACTACAGTGCCCCGCGATGCTCGGCGACCTCCTCGTTGCGCTCGCCGTGGTGTTCGCCGCCGCGCTGCAGTCGGTGACCGGGTTCGGATTCGCGCTGGTGGCGGCGCCTGCGCTCGTCGCCGCGCATGGCGCGCAGGCGTCGGTGTCGACGATCGCGGTGCTCGGTCCGCTCGTGTGCCTGTTGGCGCTGACGACCGAAGGGCGACGGCCTGCTGTCGACGCCCGCGCAGCCGGCGCGCTCGGAGCGTGGGCACTACCGGGGCTGGCCGCAGGCGTGCTGCTGCTCGACCGGCTGCCCGAGCGCGCGCTGGAGGTCGCCGTTGGTGTCGCGGTGCTCGCGGCCGTCGCCGTGCGCCAGCGCAACAGCCGGCGCCCAGCGCAGCCCGACCGCGTAACGGCGCGCGACGCGCGCACGATCGCGACGGGTGTGGCGAGCGGCGCGTTGACGACCACCGTCGGCATCAACGGACCACCGCTTGTGTTCCGTCTCCTGCGGGCGGGCGCGTCACCGCTGGTCGCGCGCGACACGCTCGCCGTGCTGTTCCTCGGCCTCGGCGCGGTCGGCCTCGGGTCGCTTGCGGTTGGCGGCCTACTCGAGCTTCCCGCCTCGACCCCGGTGCTCGCGCTCGCCGCGGTGGTCGGTCAGGTTGCCGGGCGTCCGGTGCTCGCGCGCCTGCACCCTGAGCAGCACGGGCGCATCGTCACCGCGCTGCTGATCTTCGCCGGCTTCGGCGCGATCGCAAGCGCGTTTCTCTGACACCGCGCCGCTCATAGGCTCGTCCCGCACACGCGCACATGCCGCGTCGTACGGCGCAGCTTGCCGCGCTCGCGTCCGCTGATCCGCACCGTCACCGTGCGCGCACGCTGCGCGGGCGCGATCCGCACCGTCCGCCCCTTCGGCTTCAGGCGGCGCCCGTTCGCCAAGACGCGCAGCCGCTTCCAGCGCGGCAGCGTCAGCCGGCGAGCGACGCATTCCGAGGGCAGGCGCGTGCCGAGGATCAGCTGCGTCGGGTGCGCCGCGTCGTGGAAGATCAGGTTGCGCCCTGCGGTGAGCAGCGGCTCGTGCGTCGGCGTGTCGGACGAGCTGAGCCACAGGCGCAGGCGGTGCCCGGCGGGCAGCGTGTAGGCGATGTCCCAGAGGTCGAGGCGGTACTCGGTGATGAGCCCGATCGTCACCGGCATCACGCGGTCGTCGGGCAGGTACGGCGCGCCGTCGCGCGAGCGCGCGGGATCGACGTAGCGATAGGACGCGCGCAGCCAGGCCTGCGTGATCGGCGCCGTCGTCCCGTCGGGAGCAACGTCGAGCAGGCGCGCGACCCAGGCCATGTCGTTGGCTTCGGTCAGCGCGTAGAGCCGCAGCTCCGACGGGCCCGCGAGCGGGAGCGCGTCCTTCAGCGGCGGCGACGTCCAGGTCAAGCCGAACGGCTCGTCGAAGCGCGAGTCCAGCGTGATGTACGGCAGGAAGCCGTCAGGCCCGTCCTTGCCGGCAGGCACGCTGATCCCGGCGAGCGGGTTGTAGAGGTACATCTCCTGGTAGGACGCGCGCCCCGTCGGCACGTCGTCGCCGAGCGTGCCGTCGTTCGACGAGAAGGACGCAGTGCCCGAGCGCCCGCCCGACGGGTACATGCGCACGTTGCGCGTGGTCTGCCCCCGCCACGACGGCGCGCCGTGCCACCTGCGGCTGCCCATGTCGAAGTAGCGCACGCGCGGCAACCGCTCGATGCCGTTGGCCTCACCGCCGACGAAGTGCTGCAGCCAGCGGATGTCCTCGTTGTCCGGCGGGTCGGCGCTGAGCGCGAAGGCAGCGGCGTCGTCACCGTAGGGCGCGCCGACATGACCGAGCTGGCCGCTTCCATGATGGGTGGACGCGTCGATCCACAGCGCCTTGTGCTTGGACGCGAGGCGGTCGATGAGCTCGACGTTCCCGCGCGAGTACATGTCCTCCCAGCCGGCGAAGACGTACACCGGCACCGTGATGCGGTCGGCCTTCGCCAGCACCGAGCGCTCCTCGTACAGTGGCCCATATAGCGGCGCCTGGCGCGTCTGCACGGCGAACTCCTGCTGGGCGCGGTCGAGGAACTGCGGCTGGTCGCCGAGCCCGAGGGCCTGCGTCGCGGTCTGCCCGAGGAACCACTGATAGACGAAGCCGACGTCGAACAGGCCGTGGTGCCAGACGACGTCGCGATAGGGATCGGTCGGTGGGTGGCCGACGACGACCGCCTCGAGGTGCGGCGGCTGCTTGGCGGCACCGAGCAGTGCGGTGATCGCGCTGTAGGAATAGCCGTACAGCGCGACGCGCCCGTTGCTCCACGGCTGGCGCGCGACCCATTCGACAACGTCGTAGACGTCCTGCTGCTCGCGGTCGCACAGCAGGCACAGCGCGCCGCCGCTCTTGCCGCTGCCGCGGACGTCGGCGTTGATGCGCGCGAACCCCTGCGCTACGAAACGATTGCTCGACGCGCGCCCGTACGGCTCGAGGTCGACGACCGCCGGGTAGCGCCCGCCGCCGTCGCCGGGGAGGATCACGTCGCCGACGATGTTCACGCCGTCGGAGACCGTGATCGTGCGATCGGCGAGCTTCGTCTCGGCCGACGCAGGCGCCGCCAGCGACAGTGCCGCCCCCACGGCAAACAGCAGAACCCTGACCCTCACGCGGTGAGCTTCTCAGACGCCGTCAAACTACGAGGCATGACAAGCGCAGGCTCGATCAGCGCGCTCTGGCGCTTTCCGGTCAAATCGATGCTTGGCGAGCAAGTCGACGCCGTCGACGTCACCGAGAGCGGCATCGCCGGCGACCGCGCCTACGGCATCATCGACACGCAGACCGGCAAGGTCGCAAGTGCCAAGCACCCCAAGCTCTGGCCCGGCTTGCTGGCGTGCCGCGCGAGCTTCACGCGCCCGCCCGTGCCTGGCGAGGAGGCGCCGGCCGCACGCATCGAGCTCGGCGACGGCACGACGGTCACCAGCGACGACCCCGACGTCGACGCGGTGCTCTCGCGCTTCTTCGCGCGCGACGTGACGCTCGCGCGCTCATCGCCCCCCGACTACACGATCGACGAGTTGAAGCCGGACGCTGACGTTGTCGAGGAGCAAAAGCTCGGCGCAGCGTTGTTCAGCGAGCGCGGGCTGCCGTCGTTGGTCCCCGAGGGCTCGTTCATGGATCTCTTCCCGCTGAGCGTGATGACGACGTCCACGATTGCCCATCTCGAGGAGCTGCAACCGGGCAGTCGCTTCGACGTGCGCCGCTTTCGCATGAACGTGGTCGTCGACACGCCCGCGACCGGATTCGTCGAGAACGACTGGATCGGCGAGGTGGTCACGATCGGCGACGCGGCGCAGCTCGCGATCGTGCTGCCCGACCCGCGCTGCGTGATGACCAACCTCGCGCAGGAGGACCTCCCGCGCGACCCGTTGATCCTCAAGACGCTGGGCAAGCACAACCGCCTGGACGTCGCCGGCTCCGGGCTGTACCCGTGCGCGGGGGTCTACGCGGTCACGGCCGCACCCGGCACGATCCGCACGGGCGACGCGGTGACGCGACCGCAACCTGCGCAGTCATGACTGCGTGCGCTCGCGGATCCCGTTGAGCGCCGAATCCAGGGTCGCGCGGCGCGCGCGCTCGGGCTTCCAGCCGTGGCCGGTGCGCAGGTGGATGTAAGTCCAGCCGACCACGTTGAACAGCACCGTCGCGCTCTCGACCGGGTCGACGTCGCGCAGCGAGCCGTCGGCGGTTCCTTCGCGCAGCAGCTTCTCCAGCGGCTCGGTGAACACCGAGCGCGTCAGCGCCTCGTCCTCGTCACCGCGGTGGAAGATCCCGTCGGCTTGCGCACGCAACGCGACGAGCAGCGCCATGTGCTCCTCGGCTGAGTCGCACAGCGCCTCGAGCGCGAGCGCGAGGCGCTCCGCACCCGTCCCCTCACCGGTGAGCGCCGGCCACATCACGCGCCGGTAGTCCTCGGTCGCGCGCGCGACGAGCTCGGCGAGCAGGCCGTCCTTCGTCACGCCGCGGCGGTGCAGCGTCACGCGCGAGACGCCCGCCGCGGTGGCGATGCGCTCGATCGTCGCGCCCGCGTAGCCGTGCGTCGCGAATGTGCGCTTCGCAGCGTCGAGCAGGTGCGGATCGGACGTCGTCGCAGGCAGGCAGCCAGTGTATCGGCGCACTTGCCGAACTGCAACATTCATGTAACAGTATTGCGACTATGGAGATTCACACGAGGGTCCCGGTGTGGGTGGTGCTCGTCGCATTTGCCGGCGCGACCGCGGCGCTGGCCGGCGGATGGTGGGACGACGCCTGGCACACCGAGCGCGGGCGCGACGCGTTCTTCATCGCGCCGCACATCGCGATCTACGCCGGCATCGCGGCATCCGGCGGCGCGCTCAGCCTCTGGGCGCTGCTGACCGCGCACACGCACGGGATCGCGGCGGTCTGGCGGCACAAGCCGCTGACGCTTGCGCTCCTCAGCGTGACGGTGACGCTTGCGTCAGGCCCGATCGACAACGCCTGGCACGTGGCCTTCGGGCGCGACGCCGTCATCTGGAGCCCCCCGCACATGCTCGGCATCGCGGGGACACTCGCGCTCGGGGCCGCCATCCTCGCCGAGCTCGCTGGCCGTCCCGAGCCATGGACGCGTCCGTTCGCCGTCATCGCGGGCGGGCTGGTGCTCGCGTCGGCGGGCTTCGCCACTGCCGAGTACGAGACCGACGTGCCGCAGTTCGACGAGCTCTTCTACCTCCCGGTGCTCGGCTTCGCGGCCGGCATCGCCTTGGTCCTCATCCGCACGGCCGCTGACACCCGCTGCGCGGCCTCGCTCGCGGCGCTCGCCTACACCGCGTTCATCGCGCTCGTCGGCGGCTTCCTCGCACTCGTCGGCTTCCCACCCCCCGCGCTGCCGCTGCTGGTGGTCCCGGCACTCGTCGTCGACCTCGCGCACGCGCGCCGCTGGCCGCCGGTGCTGACCGCGACGCTCTACACCGTCGCGCTGCATCTGGCCTACGTGCCCGTCCGCAACCTGCTCGGCGACGGCGTGCGCTTCGACACCGGCGACGTGCTCGGCGGAGCGGCGCTGACGTGGGCGGCCGTCTACGCGATCTTCCGCGTCGCCGCCGGCCCGTCGAGCCGCGAGCGGCCGCGCCTGCGCACACCGCTGGCCGGCGCCGGTGCCACCGCGCTGCTGCTGACCCTGGCGATCGCAACGCCGGCGCTTGCGCACGACCCCGGACAAGGCGAGGACGCGGGCACCGTCGCACTGCGCGTCAGCGCCGACGACCACGACGTCACGCTGGTCGCGCGGCTGCCCGCCCGCGTGTGCGCGCGGACGGCACCCCACGCGCTCGTCGCGCGACGTGCCGGACGGACGCTACGCGCGCCCTTGGCCAAGCGCGGCTGCCGGCTCGAGGGCGCGATCGTCCTGCCCGACCGCGGTCGCTGGTTCGTCTATGCCGAGATGCGGCGCGACGGCGAGCGCGTCGAAAGCTGGCTGCCCGTCGACGCCGGCCGCGGCCGCCATACGGTCAGCGAGCCGTCGCGCTACGCCTACGTCCCGCGCATCCAGTCGGGGACGCTGATCAAGGACATCAGCAGCATCGTGCTGTACGGCGCGATGCTGGCCCTGATGTACGCGACGTTCCGCCTGATCCGCGCCGGCCGGCTGCTGCCCGCATGACGCTCGTGCTTGCCGACCACGGCTCGTTCACCGTCTCGCTGATGTTCGGCGCGCCGGTCGCCGCGATGCTGCTCGCCCTGGTGGTCGTGACCGTGCGCGACCGTCGTCGCCGCTAGACGCGCGCGCCGTGTCCTACGGTCCGTGGTGTGGCTGACTCGATCGTGCACGCCGTCGAGGATCTCTCGTCCACCCCGTGGGTCTACTTCGCCCTGTTCGGCATCGCGATGCTCGACGCGTTCTTCCCGGTGGTGCCGAGCGAGAGCCTCGTGATCACGCTGGGCGCGTTCGCGGGCTCGACCGGCGAGCCGGAGCTGGCACTGGTGATGGTGTTCGCCGCGCTCGGCGCGCTGGCGGGCGACCACATCTCCTACGCGATCGGGCGTACGGCCGGCGCGCGCGTCTTCGCCAAGCTCAAACCGCACAGCAAGACGAAACGCACCTACGACCGCGTCGGGCGCATGCTCGACGAGCGCGGCGGGCTCGTGATCGTCGTCGCGCGCTACATCCCCGGCGGTCGCACGGCCGCGACGCTGACGACCGGCGCGACCGGCTTCCCGCGTCCGTCCTTCACGCGCTTCGCGGTGATCGCTGCCGTCACGTGGGCGATCTACTCGGCCGGCCTCGGGTACGTCGGCGGCGTCGCGTTCGAGCGCGAGCCGTTGAAGGGCGTCGTCCTTGGGCTCGGTTTGGCGATCGGCATCACCGCCGCGCACGAAGCGATCCGCGCGTCGCGCCTGCGCAGGCGCGACGCGCGGTCGCGGATCACGGAAGGAGCTGAAGCCGAGGAGCCGAATCGTTAGACCGTGGTCCTCACAGTCGCTCTCCTCGTACTGGGCGCGCTGCTGATGTGCGCGGGCGGGACGGTCAAGATCTTCCGCGCGCTGGCGCTCGACCCGCTCGACATGCTGATGTGGATCGGACTTGCCGAACAGCCCCCACTGATCGGGCCGCGGCGGCGCTGACTAGCGCGAGCGCTTCTTGCGCGGTGGCCGCTCGGGCCGCTCGTCCGTGCCGTAGCGCTTGCGCTCGGCGGGCGTCATCTGCCTGATCGACAGCTGCCCTTCCTCCACCTGCTCCTTGATCTCCGCGAGCTTCGTCTCGCGGCGTGCCGCGTCTCGCTCGCGTTGCGTCTGCGCCATCGTCTCAGCCCCCTTGGTCGTGAGTCCTCAGTACCCGGCGCGTGCGGCGGTCACCGCGGTCATACCTCGTAGAGGAAGCTGTAGACCGCGGTGTGGCCGGTCTGCTTCCACCCGGCCAGGCAGTAGCGGTGGGTGGTCTCATCGCCCCCGGGAACGTCGATCGTCTTCGGCGGACGCCCCTCGACAGGGAACACCTCGGACGTCGTCCCGGCGAGCGGCCCGTCAGCCAGCATTGCCGTGATCATCCCCGCGTCATCCGTCACGAGGTCCGATCCCAGTACGGCGGGGCACTGCGTGGATCAGGAGACATTTCGAGAAAGAGTTGATGTCCCACGAGCTCTGCGGCCGTGCGGCACTCCGTGAGAGCGCCGCAGCACATCGGGCATGTCCGCGAGGACGCCGCGAAGGTTGGAGAGAACCGCAGCCCGCAGTCCGGGCATGAGACGTGCGTCATCGTCACGACCCTTTCGTTCGGGACACCCAGGCTAGCGGCCCTCGCGGTCAGCGCGACGCGGATAGCTGGCGCAACCCGTCGGTGCCGCGGCGCAGCAGCTCGTCGAGCTGCAGCTGGTCTGCGGGGCTGAGCTGCGAGAGGAATGCTGCCTCGACGGCGTCGATGTCGGGCTGGCAACGACGCAGGAGCGCCTGGCCCGCTGCGGTGAGCCGTGCCTGCTGCACGCGCTGGTTCTCAGGGTGAGTCGTGCGCGCGACCAACCCCTGCTCTGCGAGCGAGGCGACGACCGAGCTCATCGTCTGCGGCGTCACGAAGCAGCGTCGCGCAAGCTGCGCGCCGGAGGAGTCGGGACGCTCCGAGAGCACCTTCAGCACGGCGTACTTGGCGAGGCTGATGCCGTGCGGGCGCAGGCGTTCCTCGGCCAGCTGGGTGATCGTGTGCTCGGCGCGCTTGATGACGTAGGCGATGTGACCGAGCCGGTCGATTTGCGCGTCGTAGTCCTGCGCGAGCGCGCTCATGCGCCGACCGCGGTGAAGCGGACCTCGTCGTCGCGGTCGTGGCGGACGATCCGCCCGTCGTGGGCAAGCAGCTCGAGATGCGCGATCGTCTCGCCGACCGCGATGTAGCGGTTGAACGAGTCGAGCGCGGAGAACGGCGTGTCGCGCTTGGTCCAGAGCAGCTCGTGCGCGACCGCGCGCGCATGGTCGTGACCGGCTTCGACGTGCTCGACGCACTGAGCCAGCCGGCGTTCGTGGTGAGCCAGCAGCTCGTCGACGCGGCCTTGCAGATCCGTGAAGACCGGACCGTGCGCCGGCAGGACGAGCTGCGTGGGAATCGGGCGGACCTTCTCGAGCGACGCAAGGAACGACTGCAGCACGAGCGGCTTGGGAAACGGCTCGAAGCCGATCGACGGCGTGATGTGCGGCAGCACGTGGTCGGCGGCCCAGAAGATCCGGCGCGCCTCGTCGTAGAACGTCAGGTGGCCTTGGGTGTGACCCGGGACGGAGATGACCTGCAGCGAGCGGTCGGCAAGCTCGATCACATCGCCCTCGCGCAGCATGCGATCGGGGATCGCCCAGCGAAAGCGCGATATCTCGCCGTGCGCCTGCGGGAAGGGATCCTCGAGGTCGCCGGCGCCGTGGCGCGCCATCTGGCGGTGGCGCGCGGCGTTGGCGCGCTGCTCGGTCTGTGGCTCCTTGGCCACGCGCACGCCCGGCAGTCCCTCCTCCGGGAACAGCACCGGCGCGCCTGACCGCTCGCGCAAGGTCTCGGCCAGCGCGTAGTGGTCGGCGTGGAAGTGGGTGACGATGATCGCGTTGAGCTCCTCGACGGAGGCCCCGATCGCCGCGAGCCCGGCCTCGAGCGCGGCGACAGCCGCAGGGTGCTCCCAGCCGGTGTCGATCAGCGCGATGCCGTCGCCGTTCTCGATCGCGTAGACGTTGACGGCGCGCAGCCCGTCGTTGGGCAGCGGCAACGGGATGCGGTGGATCCCGTCGGCAACCGGGAAGGCCCCGGGCTCGGTCCACTCGGCGGAGGCTGCGGAGATTGCCATGGCGAGAACTATAGAAGGTCCCTTACATGTTGTTCGAGGCCTGACGTTACGGGAGCCGGTAGCCTTGACACCGTGTCAAGCTCTCCGCTGACGGTCGCCCGGATTCCCGATCCGGCCGAGCCGGTGCCCGTCGTCGCGTGGCCGACGGTTGCGCTGCTCGTGGGCGGCCTCGCGCTCTGGAGCGGGTTCGTCGCGCTGGGCTTCGCCGGCGCCGCGCCAGCGCTGCTCTGCATCGCTGTCGTCGCGGTCGCGTCGTACCTGCTGTTCACGGTCTCCCATGACGCCGCACACCAGGCGACGTCTTCACGGGAGGGGCTCAACCGCTGGATCGGACGGATCTCGACGCCGTTCTTCGCGCCGCAGGCGAGCTACGCGGTCTGGCGCTTCATCCACATGCAGCACCACCGCTTCACCAACCACGAGGACGGCAGCGACCCGGACGGCTACACGATGGGCGGGCCGGGCTGGCAGCGGCCGTTTCGCTGGGCGACGGTCGACCTCGCGTACGTCGTCTTCTATGCGCGGCGACTGAGATCGCGTCCGGCCGCGGAGAAGCGCGAGTACGCGGTGCAGGTCGTGCTCGTCGGGCTTGCGGCGGGAGCGGCGGTGGCGACGGGGCACGCGGTCGACCTGCTGCTCTTCGTCGTGGTGCCTCAGCGCCTGGCGATCGTCTGGCTCGCGTTCGCGTTCGACTACCTCCCCCACCACGGCCTGCATCACCGGCCGAGCGAGGACAAGCTCAAGACCACGCGCAACCGCGTCGGCGGCGAGCGCTGGGTCTCACCGCTGCTGCTCTACCAGAACTACCACCTCGTACACCACCTCCACCCGCTCGTGCCGTTCTACCGCTACATCGCCGTGTGGCGGCGCAACGAGGAGTCCTACCTCGAGGGCGATCCGGCGCTGTCGACGGTGCGTGGCCGGCCGTTGACCGCCGACGAATACCGTCGCCTGCGCGAGCTCGCCGAGCATTAGAGTCGCCGGACACCGACCGCTGGAGGAGTGAATGTCTGTTTACGTGACGTTGCGGGTGGCTGCCGGCGCGGGGGCCTTTGAGGCGGCGGCCGCCAAGCACGCCGATGCGATCCCGCGCATCATGGAGATCGCCAAGAGCAACGGGCTCATCGCCCACCGCTGGTTCGGCAGCGACAGCGAGGTGATGGCCGTCGACGAGTGGCCCGACGCGGAGAGCTTTCAGCGTTTCTTCGAGGCAGCCGGGCCTGACATCGGGCCGATGATGGCGGACGTCGGCGCGGCGTCGGAGCCGCAGGTCACCGTCTGGCAGCCCGTCGAGATCGACGACACCTACGGCTGGGGCGCCTGAGCACGCCCCAGCTGCACGCGCGCTTCCCAGCGCTGCGCGCGACGCTCGAGCACGTCGCGCTGGGAGCGCGTCCGACGCCGGTGCGCCGGCTCGGTCTGGCGGGTGAGGTCTGGCTCAAGGACGACGGCGCGTTCGGCGATGGCGGCTGGGGCGGCAACAAGGTCCGCAAGCTCGAGTGGCTGATCCCGGATGCGAAGCGCCGCGGACGGACGATCCTGACGTTCGGCGCGCTCGGCACGAACTGGGGTCTTGCGACGGCGCTGTACGGGCGCGAGCACGGTGTCGACGTTGCCCTCGCGCTGGTCGACCAGCCGCTCGACGACCACGTGCGCGCGCAGCTTGCGCGGTTGCGAGCATCGGGCGCGACGCTGCACTTCACGCACGGCAAGCGACGCACGATCGCGCAGCTGCCGTGGTTGCTGGCGCGGCACGCGTCCGGCGGGCGCCTGCCGTACGTGCTGCCTGCGGGAGGTTCGTCGCCGCTCGGCGTACTCGGGTACGTCGAGGCCGCGTTCGAGCTTGCGGATCAGGTCGCTGACGGCGTTCTGCCGACGCCCTCGCACGTCGTGACCGCGGTCGGTTCGGGCGGCACTGCGTCGGGCTTGGCGCTCGGGCTGGCGCTGGCCGGGCTGCCGACCCAGGTCGTCGCTGTCGTTGTGAACGACACGCTTCGGCTGGATGCGCCGGCGCTGCTGCGCTCTGCCCGCCGCTGCGCCCGCCTACTCGAACAGCGTGGCGCCGTGCTGCCGGCTTTCGAGCCGCTCGGTGATCGCCTGATCGTTGTGCGCGACTGGCTCGGCGCGGGGTACGGCCATCCCACGCCGGAAGCCACGGAGGCCCAGACGTTGGCTGCGAGCGACGGACTCACCTTGGAGCCCGTGTACACGGCGAAGGCGTTCGCGGCGTTGCGTGCGATGCGGCTCGGCGACGGGCCGGTGGTGTTCCTGAATACAAATGGACCGCGCTAGGTTGATACCCCTTGGGGGTATTTGCTACGGTGCTGCGCATGGCCGAGCATCACCACCATGAGCTGCCGACATCGGGCCGCGCGCTGACGAACGTCGCGGTCTCCGCGACGCTGCATTGCCTCACCGGATGCGCGATCGGCGAGGTGCTGGGCATGGCGATCGGCACCGCCATCGGCCTCAGCGAGTGGGGGACAGTGGCGCTGGCTGTGACGCTGGCGTTCTTCTTCGGCTACCTGCTGACGAGCCTGCCGCTGCTGCGCGCCGGCTTCACGCTCTCCGCCGTCATCCCGATCGCACTTGCGTCCGACACCTTCTCGATCGCGGTGATGGAGATCATCGACAACGCGATCATGCTGCTCGTGCCCGGTGCGATGGAGGCGGGGCTGGACGCGGTGCTGTTCTGGGGCGCGCTTGCATTTGCGCTGTCGGTGGCGTTCGTGGTCGCCTTGCCAGTCAACCGCTGGCTGATCGCCCGTGGTCGCGGGCACGCCGCGGTCCATCGAACCGGCGTCCACGGCGGACCCAGCCCGCGCGTCGTCGGCGCGATCCTCGCCGTCGCGTTTGTGTTCGGGACATCGGTGCTCGTTGCGGAGGCGTTCGACGACGATGGCGAGGGCGGCGGGCACGACGGACCGCGCCACGCACTCGTGCGCTAGAGCCCAGGGCGGTCGCCGAGCCAGTAGCGCGGGCCGGCGCCGCGCGCAGCGACGCGGTCGCCGGGGTTGGAGAGCTGGCAGCGGCTGAGCGAGAGGCAGCCGCAGCCGATGCACTCGGTGAGGCTGGCCCGCAGGCGCTGCAGCTCGGCGATGCGCTCGTCGATGCGCGCGGTCCAGGTGCTCGACAGGCGCGCCCAGTCGCGGCGGTTCGGCGCGCGGTCGGCGGGGAGCTTGGCGAGCTCGGTGCCGATCTCCTCGAGCGTCAGGCCGATGCGCTGGGCAAACACGATGAAGGCGATCCGGCGCAGGACGGGGCGACGGTAGCGGCGGTGGCCGGACCCCGCGCGCTCCGAGGTGATCAAGCCACGCTCCTCGTAGAAGCGCAACGCTGAGGAGGCGACGCCGCTGCGCCGCGCAACCTCGCCGATCGTGAGCAGCTCGGACACGTTGGTCATGCAAGCAACTTGCGCGCTTGACTTCAAGTTCACTTGAACTTGTAGCTTGCATGCATGACTACTGCGACCCCACATATCGAGACCCCGTTGGCGGGGCTGCACGCCACGCCGGCGACGCCGCTGTCGTTCGGGCCGGAGATCGGAATCCGTGCCTTCTTGCTCGAACGCGATGCCGGCAATGTCCTGATGTACGGCGCGCCTGGCGCGGAAGGGCTCGCGTCGGTCGGGCCGATCTCGCGCGCGTACCTCAACCACTGGCACGAGGCGATGTTCGCCCAGGACATCCCTGGCGTGCCGTTGTTCGTGCACGCAGACGATCGCGAGGAGAGCGTCCGTCGCGGCGTCACGGTCCGCGCGGCGTTCTCCCAGCGGCACATGCTCGACGACGACCTCGAGGTGATTCCGACGCCAGGGCACACACCGGGTGCGACCGCGTTCCTCTGGGACAGCGGGGAGCACCGCGTCCTCTTCACCGGCGACAGCCTGATGCTGCGCGACGGCGAGTGGATCGGCGCGCTGCTCGAGTCGAGCGACCGCGGCGCCTACCTCGACAGCCTCGCGCTACTGCGCGAGCTCGAGTTCGACGTCCTCGTGCCGTGGGCGGTGAGCGTCGATGGGCCGGCCGTCTCGTTCACCGACACCCATGACGCTCGCCGGCGGCTTGACGCGGTTATCGCGAGGATCCGCGCCGGTGGGGATTCCTGACGGTCAGCAGCAAAGAGGCCGCCGGTTGCGCGTGCGCCGCGCCGCGGCCCGCACCGGCACCCACGTCTCGATCGTTCCGCCATCGATGCGCCGCCACTGCACCCCTCCCGCGATCGGGATCACGCGCTCGGAGAGCAGCAGGCGGCGCAGCCAGCTCTCGTCGTAGCGGACCTGCTGGGGGTTCGCACCCTCGAGCCGCACGGCGATCTCAGCGCCCGGCACGTTGACCTCGCCGACCCCCGACCCGGCGACCAGCGCCGCCCTCGCGGTTCCGCCTTGCGGGACGATCACCGTGTCGGTCGCGCCTGCAGCCAGTGCGGCAAACGCCTCCCCCGTCGGCATCCATCCCCCGACGATCCGCTCCTTCGGGACGAGCAGGCCCCCCACGACCCGCCCCGCGTCCAGCCCACCGTAGATCTGGTCCATGGCGGATAAGAGGCGCGACGCGCAGATCTGTGACAGCCCGCGTCACATCTGGCGCCGCTGCGCCTCTTGACCACCAATGGCAGGCTTCCGCGACATCCCAGCGGTTGCCGCCTTCCGCGAGCAACTCCGCATGCTCGGCGCGCTGACGCGCGTCCAGGAAGAACGCACCGCGCGCCAGCTGGCTCTCGCGCGCCGTCGTGCACGGCGCCGTCACAACTCGCGCCGCCGCGCCTCTTGAGCGGATAACCGGAGGCGCGCTCCCGGTCCATTCAAATCACTGAAAGGACCTCAACATGCCTGGACGCATGCGGCATCTCGCCGTGCGCTCTGCCCTGCTCGCCACCCTCATCGCCGGCGGCTTCACCGCGACGGCGTCAGCGACCGACGTGCCGAGCGACATCATCGACTGGTTCGTCGACACCTCCTACGACGCCTATTCGTCGACTTTCACGTCTCGAGCGGCGGCCCCAACCCCGTGTCGTTCCGCTGGCTCGACTCGCCGAGCAAGCAGACGCAGATCTATGCCGCCAACTGCACGACCAACGTCGCAGCTCGGCGGCATTCGCACGTATGCGGTCGGCAGCACGTCCTACCAGACGCTCTTCACCGGCGCCACGGACACGTGCTTCCAGCTCTGGGGCCGAACCACCTCCGGCTCGATGAGCGACCACGATGGTCGCGTGTTGCGTTGATCGCCGGTCGATCGCAGTGCTCGCGGTCACTTGCCGCGAGCATCGTTGCTGTCACGCGCGCGGCCGCGAGGCCGCGCGTGGATCATCGCGAGCGGTCTGGGTCGCCGAGCGGCTCGCAGCGACCCTCGAGCGCTGCCCGGCTTCGTCGTAACGTTTCCCGCAGCGACCACGCTTGGGCCGAGGCGCAGCGACTTGCCGTCCGGATTCCGCTTCCGAAGGGGGGAACTTCAACGGCATCATGTGGGCGGACCCAACCGTCGATCACATCGGCGCAGATCGAGCAGATCCTCGAGTACAACGCGATGTGCCAGTGGCTGCGCGCGCGCCGTGATGGCCGCGAAGCCGTCGTCGCCGGACACGTGCTTGCGCACGTTCCGGCGTGGCCGTCGATGCGGAGACGCGACAACCTCGTGACGAGACGCGGTGTCATCGACGATTGCGACCGCTCGCATCTACAGGAGGTCGAGCGTTGCCGAGGACGCCAGCCTCACGCCATCGACGTGATCACGGGCTCGGGGATGATCCGCCGACGGTCGGCCGTCGAGCGGTACCGCACCGAAGGTCTCAGGACTCGACGTCACCGCAAGACGAACATGAAAGCTATCGCCGGGCCCAACATTCATCGTTCGGTGTGACGCCGACCCGGCGGGTCCACCTCCAGGCGGACGTACCGCACCGCCGAGCCCGCGATTCCGTACACGACGAGCGTGCCGCGGCTTCGGGTAGTCGCGAACGACATGCTCAGCTGGTGGCGGCTCGAGCTCGCCGGCAGCCGCGCTCACGGGACCGCTGTACGGGCGGAACTTTCCATCGCGCAAGACGCCCGAGACGCTCACCGCGCACCTGGCCGACGTAGTAGCAGGTCTCTCCGTTCTTGGCCCAGGTACAGCGCCAAACCCCACGGCAGCCCGACTGCCGGATCCGCGGCGGTGAGCACGACCTCGGGCGTGCTCTACGGCTGGTACTCCGCGGCGCTTGGGTGCGACAACCGCTGGGGCTCGCCCTCGGAGATGAACTGCGTCGCGGTCGCGGCTCCGCCGCCGACGAGCGCCACCGCGATCACGCCGATCCCGAGCGCCCGGCGGCGGCGGTCGAACCACTGACGCCAGCGCGAGCGGGGCTCGGCGGACTCGCGCGCGCCGAGCGCGCGGAACGAGTCGCTGAGCTCCTCCATCTGCGGGATCGGGTGACGGGGCTCGCTCATGCGAGGTCTCCGACAGCGTAGTCGCCACTTGACAGTGCGTCATGAAGCGCGCGCAGCCCGCGTGAGACGCGCGCCCGCGCGACGTCGTAGGAGATGTCCATGCGCGCCGCGATCTCCTCGTAGCCAAGCTCAGCCACGACGCGCATCTCGACCGCCTCGCGCTGCGCCGGGGACAGAGCGTCCATCGCCGCCGCCAGCACCGGGCGCAGCGTGTCGAGCTCTGCGACCTCCTCGAGGCGCTCGATCGCGGCGTCGTCGAGCGCCGGACGCTCCAGCTGCAGACGATTCATCGCCTCGCGCCGCACGCGCCCGCGGCGCCATAGCGCCGTGATCTCGCGCCGCGCGATCGTGAACAGCCACGCCTGCTCCTCCTCCGCGGTCGTCCCGCGGAACTGCGCGCGACGCTCGAATGCGACCGCGAACGCCTCGGCGTGCAGGTCATAGGCAAGCTGGACGTCGAACGTCTGCCGCGCGATGAAACGCAGTACCTGCTCGCCGTATCGGTCGTAGACGTCGGCGAACAGCTCCGGATTCGTGACCGCGGCCTTGAGCAGGCATGTCGCCTGCTCGGTGGGCTTTCGTCTGATGCGTCGCACGGGAGTCGCCGGGTCTCGCGACGCCCCCGGCAGGCGCATGCTACACCCGCTGCAACGACGCCCGGCACACTCGAGTTGCGGACAACATCAGCTAGGGACGCGCGGCCCGGTGGCCGTCTGCAGTGATGTCACGCCGCCTTTCGTCGCGCCGTTGACGGTGCATTGGATCGAGCGACCACGGTCCTGCTCGCGCACGACGTACGTCGTCGACGCACCGGACTGCCGCGTCGGGTTGCCCTGCATGAAGCGATACGCGCTCCACGTGTAGCTGACCGTGTCGGGCGCCGTCACCCACGCCGGCGCCGTGCACGTCAGCGTCGCACCGACGACGCCGTCACCGCTGATCGTCACCGGCCCGGCACCCGCGACCGGCGCCCACACCGGCTGCGCCGCGCTGACGAACCCGCGATACACGTTGAGCGGCGTGAACACCGTCGGATCGCGCTCGGCACCGCAGCGCTCACCCCAGCTGACGACACCCAGCAGCCGCGTGCCCGCGACCAGCGGACCACCGCTGTCGCGCACGCACGCGCTGCGCTGCGGCCGGCGCCGCGCGGAAGGGTCGCTCGCGCACAGCATCGTCGGGCTGTGGAACGCGCCGCGATAGGGCTTCGACGCGCGCGCGTAGAAGCGCCGGCAGGTCGTGTCGCTGCTGACCCGCAGCTCGGCCGCGCGTAGACCCGGCGGGAAGGCGGCGCCGCGAGCTCGCGGCGGCGGCGACGTGAATCCGCGCCCGAGCACACGCGCGCGCGTGCCGACGCTGACCTTCGACGCCAGCGTCACCGGCTTGATCGTCACCGCCCGGTCGAGCTGCACGATCGCGATGTCGTCGCGCGGCGCGTCGCGGTTCGCCGTGCCATCCAGCGCACGACGCACGTAGCCGGGGTGGACGCCGATCCGCGCGGCGCTGCGCACGGTGCCGTCACCGAACGTGATCCGCGCGAGGTCCGCCGGCCCGAGGCCGTTGACGCAGTGCGCCGCCGTGACGATGCGATCCGGCGCGACGAGCGTCGCGCCGCAGTCGGGCAGCGCCGCCATCCACGGCACGCTCGTGGGCGAGACCGCGCGACCACCGACCACGGCCTGCGCGACCGCCGGCACCGCAGCGAGGACGGCGACGGCGGCCAGGAGTCTCATAGCAATCCTTCGACCTCGCGCTTGGCGGTCGCGAGGTCCTTGCCCGTCTCGGCGCGATGGAGCTGGATCGCCTCGATCAGGTTGCCGTCGACTGCAACCTGGCGCACGCGCTCCGACACGCCGGACTGCACCGGCGGCGGGCTGATCCCCAGGTGCTGATAGAGGTGGTCGACGAGCTGCTCGAGGCGGCCGAGCCGGTACAACGTCTGGGTGTCGGTGGACATGTGCGCAGACGCTACCGGCACGCCGCAGGCGCAACCGACAATCGCCCGCCGGAATCCAGCGACCCGAGCGCGAGCGGCTCGCGTGACCCCCACCAGTTCCCGCGCGCGTCGACGTCGTAGCCGACGACGAGCGCCGCGAGCAGGCCACCGGCAAGGCAGCTGTCGCGCACCGAGATCGCGGCATCACGCGTGCTGCCGAGGTCCTCGACGACGAGGTTGGCCGGCGACGAGCCGACACCGCGGCTATCCGAGAGATTGCTGCGGCGGATGCTCGCCCGCAACGTATCGAGGCCGCTGATGTTGCCGATGCGCACGTTGGCGCCGTGGTTGCCGGTGATCTGCGAATCGCTGACGTCGAGCGTGAGCGTCGCCGAGCTCCCGCGCCCGTTCGCCACGCTCGACCCGAACGTCAGGCCGTTGTTCGCGCACTCGCGCAGGACGCTGCGCCGCACGACGAGGTCGACCGTGTTGCCCGCGCCACCGCTGGCCGCGATCACGCAGTCGGCGTTGTTGCCCGGGATGACCACCGTGTCGCCGTAGCCCGACTCGCCGAGACCGGTCGACCGCTCAGCGCGCACGCCGTCCAGGCGCATCCGCAACCGCGCGTTCGTGCCGAGGGCGAGCTGCTCGATCACGTCGCCGGGCGTGCCGGAGAACGAGCTGTCGCGCACCTCGACCAGCGCGCGCGAGCCGTCGCCCATCGACACGAACTCCAGCCCGTTCGCCGAGAACCCGCCGTGCCCGCGCGTATGGGTGTAGGTGTTGCGCGCCACCAGCACGCGCATGCTCGACGGCCCGGAGGGGTTGATGAACACGCCCTCGGAGTCGGCGCCCGACGAGCCCAACGCGGATTGGCGGTTGTCCTCCACCCGCGCGACCAGCCGCGCGCGGTCGCGCGTCTGCAGCCCGATCGCCAAGACGGACTCGAAATCCTCGCCCTGGCGCAGCTCACGCACGTCGTTGTCGTCGATCGTCGCGCGCACAGACGCGCTGCCGGACGCGCGGACGTCGATGCCGTCGCCGCAATCGGCGTCGTGGACGCGGTTGCGGCGGATCCCGAGCTTCGCGGTTCCCTGCGTGACGTCGACCATGATCCCGGCCCAGCCGTTGTGCAGCCCCTCGCTGATCGGGATACCGACGCCCGGCACCAGCGTCGGCACGTTGAACGGCGGGATGTGAAAGCCACGCACGCAGGCACGGTTGTGGCCCGACACGTCGTTGCCGGTCAGCGTCACCCGCGTAACGTCGCGGCCGTAGATCCCGCCGCGCACGGCACCGGCGATCCGCAGGCCGCGGACGACGACGCGATCCGCCAGCCGCACGACGTCGCCGTCGAGCCGGTCGGGACGCGTGTTGGTCAGCGTCCCGCCGGCACCGATGAGCTGCTGGCGTGCCTTCAGGCGGATGCCACCGTCGATCGGCTGCGGCCCAGCGCGCACGACGATGCGATCGCCCGGGCGAGACCGTTCCTCGGCCGCCCGCAGCGATGCGTCGTCGTGCGCGAACCAGGTCGCGAACGCCGCGACGAGACCTACGGCTTGGGGTTGGCGGTGAAGAACGTCCACATCCGGTTGCGTTGGTCCTCGCCCTGCGCCCCACTGGGCCAGTTGTGCGAGGTGAAGTTGACGACGCGCGAGACCACGCTCGTCCCTGCTGCGCAGGAGTATCGATCCGTCGAGCCATACGCGTCGCTCGTGTGCACCGGCGTCGCGCCGCAGCCGTTCACCGCACGCCACTCCGACGCGTTCTGCGCGAGGCCTGCGTACGTGAAGTCGAACTGCCCGGCAAACAGCGCGACCGAGATCGGCCGGCTCGGCTGGCACGGCGTCGCAAAGCCCGCCAGCGTCGGCGTGCCGCCACCGTAGGAGCTCGAGGACGCGAACACGTCCGCGGCCGCGCAGGCGATCCGCTGGCTCATCACAGCGCCGTTGGACCAGCCGTCGACGTGCACGCGCTGCGGATCGACGCACCACGTCGCCGAGATGTTGCTGACGACATCGCGCAGGAACTGGATGTCCGCCGAGTTCGCGGTGTAGGGATCCCACGCGCCGCTGTACTCCGACGGGCGCGCCTGGGGGTAGGCGACGATGAACTTCTTCGCGGCGGCAAACGGCGTCCAGCCCGTGAACGTCTCCACCTGCGACGCAGAACTGCCGAAGCCGTGCAGGCTGAGCAGCAACGGCACGTGTGTCCCAGTCAGTCCCGCGGGGACGTTGATGCGGTAGGTGCGGCCGTTCAGCGACTTCGTGACCGTCCCACCGGTGGACGCCAGCGTGCAGCCCGGCTCAGCGGCGCTGGCCGCCGGAGCGGCGCTGAGCGCGACCGCGGCAACGGCCGCAGCGGCGAGCAACTTCCTCATGAATGACCCTCTCCTCAGTGGTGTGGAAAGCATCCTGACCAGATGCTGATACGGGACCGTAGCATCTGATCAGTCTCCTGACCAGATACCCTGTTGCGCGTGGCCGGACGTCGCTACGCCGACAAGACCGCCGACGAGCGCCATGACGCGCGCCGCGACCGCCTGGTCGATGCGGCCCTGGACGCGTTTGCCGCCGACGGCTACACCGGCACGTCGATCGAGAGCCTCTGCTCGCGCGCCGGCGTCTCGACGCGCAGCTTCTACGAGCACTTCGACAACCGCGAGGCCGTGCTGCTGGCACTGCACGACGAGCTCAACGCCCGCGCGCTGCGCGCGGCGGGCGAGGCCGTCGTGGCGGCCGATCCCGACGACCCCCGGGCGCGCGCCCACGCCGGCGTGCGCGCCTACTTCGACATCGTCACCACCGACCCACGCTGGGCGCGCATCGCGGTCGTCGAGTCGGTCGGCGTCAGCGCGACCGCCGAGCGCCACCGCGAGCAGGCGCTCGCGCGCTTCGCCGATCTGATCGAGGCCGAGGCGACCCGCATGGCGGAGGCCGGCCTGGCTCCGAAGCGCGACTACCGGCTGACGGCGGTCGCGCTCGTGGGGGCGATCAACGGCCTCGTCAACACCTGGACCGCGGCGCCCGACTGGGCCGACCGCGTCGACGACGTGGTCGACGCCGCCACCGAGATCGTCGTCGCAGCGATCACTCGCCCGTAGCGAGCCTACGGTGGCGTAGCATTCAAGCGCGCGCTCCGGTCGCCAGAGCCCCCAGTGCGACCGGACGCGCTGCTTCCCGCCACGCCGGGACGAGCCCCAGGCGGGTGCGGCGATCGAGCACGTCGTCGACGTTCAGCGCACCTTCGCGCTCGACGGCTGCCACGAACTCGACGCCGAGCACCGGCAGGCCCGCAGCGACGGGCTCGAGCAACTCGGGGCGGTCGTGCGCGAGCGTCATGATCTCCCCCGCCTCGGTGCCGAAGCGCCGCCACAGCCGCGCGGGCACGTCGTCGGGCGGGGCAGCCTTGGCCGGTGGCGCGCCGACGACCGGCAGGCGCTCGGTACGACACGGCCCCGCCAGCACGCTGGGCCGCGCGGCGATCACGTCGACGGCGTCCTGCGCCATCTGGCGATAGGTCGTGAGCTTGCCGCCGACGACCGTCACCGCACCCGTGGTCGCGTCCTCGATCACCGCATGGCGGCGCGAGACGTCGGCGGTCGCGCCGCTGCCGTTGTCCAGCAGCGGTCGCAGCCCGGCGTAGCGACCGACGACGTCGTCGGGATGCAGCGGCTGCTCGAGCGCGAGCGACACGGTCTCCAATAGGAAGCGCTCGTCCTCCACGCTGACGCTCGGCGCGTCGACGATCGCCTCCTCGTAGGGCTCGTCGGTCAGCCCGATCATCACGAGCCCGTCCTGACGCGGGACGGCGAACACGAAGCGGCCGAAGTGGCCGGGGACCGCGACGTTGATCGTCGCGCGCGGGTTGCCGAGCCGCTCGGCCGGGACGAGCACGTGCGCGCCCTTGCTCGGGCGCAGCGTCAGGCCGTCCACCAGCGTGTCGGCCCAAACACCGGTGGCGTTGATCACGTGGCGCGCGCGGACGTCGAAGCTCGCGCCGGTGACGGCGTCGCGACAGGCAAGGCCGCCCGCCGTGATCGCCGTGACCTCGCTGTACGTGCAGACCCGCGCGCCGTGCCCAGCGGCGGTACGCGCGAGCGCGACGACCAGCCGCGCGTCGTCCTCGAGCTGGCCGTCCCACGAGAGGATCGCGCCGCGCAGCTCGTCGACCTTCACCGCGGGCGCCCACAAGCGCGCTTCCGGAGCGGCGACGCGGCGCGCCCCGGGCAGCGTTCGGCGGCTCGTCCCCGACAGCGCGCGCATCGCGTCGCCCATGCGGATCCCGGTCTCCAGCGCGAGCGCGGTTGGCGGCGGGATCCGCCCGTAGACCGGTGTCAGCTGCGGCAGCGCGCGCACCATGTGCGGCGCCGTCACCTTCGCGAGCGTCGCGCGCTCGCGCGCCGACTCCCACGCCACGCCGAACTGCAGCTTCGCGAGGTAGCGCAGCCCGCCGTGGGCGAGCTTGGAGCTCCAGCGGCTGGTGCCCGTCGCCAGGTCGCCGCGCTCCAGCAGCGCGACGGACAGCCCGCGCGTGACCGCGTCGAGCGCGACGCCCACGCCCGTGATGCCGCCGCCGATGACGGCGACGTCGACGGCGACGCCGTCGGCGAGCGCCTCGATCTCCCGGCGGCGGCGATCCGCCGTCAGGAAGGTGGCATCGCCGCGCGGTGGCGGATGGGCCCTCACGAGATCGAGCACGCCCGGATTGAGGATGCCGTCGGGATCGAGCGTCGCCTTCACGGCACGCAGTGCCTCGACGCCGAGCTCGCCGATCTCGCGGGCGTAGTGCTCGCGGTGGTCGGTGCCGACGCCGTGGTGGTGGGTGATCGAGCCACCCGCGGCGATGATCGCGTCGCTCGCAGCCGCCTTCGCGGTACGCCACTGCGCCACTGGGTCGTCGAGCTGCGCGCAACCGACGGTGAAGTACAAAGACGCGCCTGTCGGGTAGACGTGGGAGATGTGGCAGAGGACGACCGGCGGCGTGCCGAGGCCGGTCAACGACTCGCGCAGCGCGTTGCCGACGCCCGCGTAGAGCCCGTCGATGCCCGACCAGAACGTCGTCGTCTCCAGCGTCTCGGCAAGCGCGCCGGCGTCGAGCAGCGCGTCGCGCAGGTAGGGGCCCTTGTAGCGGCCGTGCTCCCAGCTCTCCCCGGCACCCTCGTCGGGCTCGCCGCCGAGCTCGCGCAGCGCGTGCGTCGCACCAGCGCGCCGCGCTTCGACGTTGTCGGCCGTGCCCTCGTAGCCGGCGATCGCCAGGCAGCCACCGCTGGCGCCCGCGCCGAACTCGCTCGGCCGCGCGAGGTTCAGCGCTGTCTCGGCCTCGTCGGACAGCCGCAGCACCGTCGGCACCGGACCGTCCTGGATCAGGCGGCGCAGCGCCGCCGCGCCCTCGCCGAACGACGGGAAGCGCCAGCCGTCGTAGACGCGCACCGCCGGCGCCGGGCGCACCGCCACGCGCACCGCGGTGATGACGCCGAACGCGCCCTCCGAGCCGAGGAACAGCTGACGCAGGTCCGGGCCGGCTGCCGACTTCGGCGCGCGGCCGATCTCGACGGTTCCGCGCGGCGTCGCGATGCGCAGCCCGACGACGTTCTCGTCGAAGCGGCCGTAGCCGGCCGACGCCTGCCCGCTCGAGCGGGCGGCCGCGAAGCCGCCGATCGAGGCGAACAGAAACGACTGCGGGAAGTGGCCGAGCGTGTAGCCGCGTTCGGCAAGCAGCGCCTCGGCGTCAGGGCCGCGCAGCCCTGGCTCGAGCGTCGACGATGCGTGAGACCTCGTCCAGCTCGACGAGACGGTCGAGACGCACCAGGTCGAGCGCGACGACGGCGGCGAAGCCCTCGCGCTGCGGAGCGAGGCCGCCGACGACCGAAGTGCCGCCCCCGAACGGGACCACCGCGATGCGCTCCTCGGCGCAGACGCGCAGCAGCTCGGCCACCTCCTCGTGCGTCGCGGGCAACACCACCGCGTCGGGCGCGTCGGTCAGCTCACCCGCGCGGATGCGCAGCAAATCGGGCGTCGACTTGCCGCGCGTGTGCGCGATCCGCGCGTCGTCGTCGGCGCGCAGCTCGGCGATCGCGGCGAGGCGGCCGGCGGCGGCATCCGAGAGACGCGAAGCGGTGGGACGCAAGCTCTCGCGTCCCACCGCCGGCGTCCTGGCTTGCACCCCCAAGGCGTTGCGCAGGAGCTCGAGCGTCTCGGGTCCGAGCTCGGTGGCCTCGGCCGGGTCGCCCCAGCCTGACCAGAGCATCTCCTTCGAGTGTGACATTCTGACGTAGAATGTCACACTCGACTACCTTGGGTCAAGCCATCGCGGGGACCAGGGCGCGCTCGTCGGCGCGCTGGGCGAAGGCGAACCAGTAGATGCTTGCCAGGGCGCTGAAGCCGAAGCTCCCGAGCGGGATGGCGACGACCCAGCAGAGCGGCAGACCCGCCCACATCCACGTCGGGACCGACTCGCGGCGCCTCAGCGCCACCGCCAGGCCGATCGAGCCGAACAGCCAGAGGGCATTCGTCAGCGGCGCCATGACGACGAAGAACGACAGGTCATGGCCGTTGATCACCGACGTCGTGCACGTGACGCCGAGCAGCAGCATGCCGGCCGCGGCGAAGCGTCCGCCGAGGTCGTTGCGCGCCTCGCGCGCGACCGCGAGCATCAGCGGCGCGGTGAGGATCAACGCGAGGGCGAAGAAGCCGAGCGCCAGATAGCCGGCGACGCCGACGACGTCCTCGCCGGAGTTCTTGTTGGGATCGAAGGCGCGGGTGATTCCACCGGCCAGCCAGGAGGCAGCGGCGGCGTAGGCGAGCGGAGCGGCGCGATCGACGATGGGCTTGAGTGCGTTCATGGCGACCATGCTGAGCGGCGTGGCCGGCTGCGTCGTCGGCCGCGGGCCGCGGCCACGTACGACCTTTGGATGATGTGCGCGCGACGTGTGGCTGAAGCCGGCGCCACCGGCGGCGGGTACCGTCGCAGCCGATGGACTCCGCCCTGCGACTCGCGCGCGTCCCCGCCCGGCCTCCGCGCTCTGACCTCGCCCTGACCGCCGCGCTCGCGGCGTGGGCGCTGGTGGAGGCGTTCTTGGCCGACGGTCCCGGCTCCACCGCGTGGCGGGTCGCCTTCGCGCTGCTCGTCACGTTGCCGTTCGCGTTTCGCCGGCAGGCCGCGGTGGCCGTGCAGCTGTTCGTGGTCGCCGTGATCCTCGCCACCGCGCTCCCCGCCGACGAGCCCGAGATGGGTGCGGTGTCGGTGCCCGTGGTCCTGATCGCGACGTTCTCCGCCGCCCTCTACGCGCGGCGCACCGAGCTGGCGATCGCGGCGCTGCCGGTCGCGCTGGCATGGGAGTCGCTGATGTTCACCAGCGACTACTACGGCGGCGGCCAGGGACCGACGGACTACGCGATCATCACGTTCTTCGTCAGCGGCGGCTGGGTCGCCGGCTGGGTCGTGCGCCGTCGCGCCGCCCAGACACGCGACGCGCTGCAGGAGTCCGCCGAGCTCGCGCGCAGCGCGGTCAACGACGAGCGCGCCGCGATCGCGCGCGAGCTACACGACGTCGTCGCGCACGGCGTCTCGATCATCGCCGTGCAGGCCGGGGCCGCCGGGGAGCTCTTCGACCAGGACCGCGAGCGCGCCCGCGAGCACCTTGGCGCGGTCCGCACGACGGCGCGCGAGACGATGACCGAGCTGCGCCGGCTACTCGACGTGCTGCGCGAGCAGGACGCGGCATACGCCCCGCTGCCGGGGCTCGCGCGGCTCGGTGAGCTGCTCGACGAAGCGCGCGCCTCCGGCCTGGAGGTCGAGCTGGTGCAGGACGTCGCTGAGCTTCCGCCCGGCCTTGACCTGACCGCGTACCGCATCGTCCAGGAGGCGCTGACGAACGTCCGCAAGCACGCAGGTTCGGTGCCCACGCGCGTCGCGCTGCGCGACGTCGGCGACGAGATCGAGCTGGAGATCGTCAACGGGCCTGGCCGCGCGAACGGCGCGCCGCCGCCCCCGGCGGTCACGGCCTGATCGGGATGCGCGAGCGAGTCCGCCTCTTCGACGGCACAATCGACACGGGCCCCCACGACGGTGGCTTCAGGGTCCACGTCAGGCTTCCGCGGCCATGATCCGGATCCTGATCGCCGACGACCACGCGCTGATGCGCGGCGGCCTGCGCGGGATCCTCGACGCCCAGCCCGACATGGAGGTCGTCGGCGAGGCCGACGACGGCGCGCACGCGATCGACGAGGCGCTGCGGCTGCGCCCGGACATCGTGATCATGGACATCCGCATGCCCAAGCTCGACGGCATCGAGGCGACACGCCGTCTGATGGCGCAGGGCGAGTGGGCGCCGCAGGTGCTGGTGCTGACGACCTTCGACCTCGACGAGTACGTCTTCGAGGCGCTGCGCGCCGGTGCCGGCGGCTTCATGCTCAAGGACGCGCCTCCGGGCCAGCTCGCCGAGGCGGTGCGGACCGTCGCCGCCGGCGAGAGCCTGCTGGCGCCGGCCGTCACCAAGCGGCTCGTCGAGCGCTTCGTGCGCCGCCCACCGTCCGATCACGTCCGGCGCGAGCGCTTCGACGAGCTGACCGACCGCGAGCTCGAGGTGCTGCGCCTGATCACGCGCGGGCTCTCCAATGCCGAGATCGGCGCCGAGCTGTTTCTCAGCGAGGCGACCGTGAAGACGCACGTGACCCGTGTGCTCGCAAAGCTCGGCGTGCGCGACCGCGTGCAGGCCGTCGTGCTCGCCTACGAGAGCGGGCTGGTCGAGCCGGGCGCGAGCTAGAGCCAGCGCCGCACGCGCGTCATGTAGGTGCGGTAGGGCTCGCCGAACTTGCGCGCGAGGTAGACCTCCTCGCGCGCGATGATCATCCGGTCGATCACGACGATCACGACGACGAGCGTCGCGAGCGCCCAGATCACGCTCAACGCGATCGCCAGGGCGGCGTGCAGGACGGCCATCCCGACGTACATCGGGTTGCGCGTGAAGCGATACGGACCGTCGGTGACGATCGTCGTCGCGCGGTCGCCGAACGGCAGGACGCTCGTGCCGGCGCTGTGGAACACGCGCGTTGCCGCGCCGTCGAAGTACGCCCAGCCTGCGACGCCGACGACCGCCGCGGCGATGCGCACCGCGCTCGACGGGCCGCCCACCGGCGCCAGCAGCTCCACCCCGAGGCCGACGAGGAACCCCGCGACGAAGATCAGCGGCGGCGGGACACGGATCCCGGTGCCGGCGATGTGGTCTTCGGCAGCCATCAGGTGAGGCTCATCCTCGCTAAGACAGCAGGACGCGCGCAAGCTCCTCGGGCGCGTCCCACATTGGCACGTGCCCGGCGTCCTGGAGCACGATCTGACGCACGTGGGCGGGCGCGTCGCGCACGCGCGCGATCAGGCGGTCGTGCTCGGGCCAGACGAGCGTCACCGGCACGTCGATGTCGGCGAGCTTGGTGAACGTGCCGGCGCGCATCGAGCGATTGACCTCGACGAAGCCCGGCGCCGTCGCGTAGGCGCGCACGAGCGCCGCGGCGTCGGCTGCGGGGACGCGCAGCGGGTCGGCGACCGTGCCGGCCAGCGCGAGCCGGCGCCCGCGCGTCGTGCGCAGCAACGCAACGAGCGCGGGCCGCATCAGGCGCGCGAGGCTGCGCGCGACGTTCGGCTTGGGTGCGAGCGGCCGGCGCCAAAGACCGGCGGGCGCGATCGCCGTGACCTTGCTGGCGACGCCGCGCGCGGCGAGCTCGAGCGCGACCCAGCCGCCGAGCGAGTTGCCGGCGACCTCCGGCCGCTCGACGCCAAGCTCGCGCAGCAGCTGCTCAACCGCCGTGGCCAGCGCGGCGGGGTCGGGCTCGCCGCCTAGTGGCGCCGAAGCGCCGAATCCGGGCAGGTCGGCACGGATCACGTCGCGATGCGGCTCGAGGTAGGGCAGCAGCGGGCGCCACACCTGGCGGTCGGCGCCTAGCGGGTGCAACAGCACGAGCGGCGGCCCGCAGCCGCTGCGGTCGTATGCGAGGTCCACGTGGTCGGTCATCCGCACCCATCATCGCTAGCGCGCGACGATCACGGCCTTCATGAACGGATGCAGGTCGCAGATGTAGCGCACCGTGCCGCGCTTTCTGAGCGTGACGGTGTGGCCTTCGCCGTGCTCGATCACGCCGGTGTCGAAGCGCCGCGCGGCTGTCGCGGTGTGCTCGGCTTGAACGCGAAGTCCGCGATGTTGACGGTCGCCCGCCGTGGCGCCGCCGAGGACTGGCTGACGTAGGCGGTGAGCAGGGCGGCGGACGCGACGGCGGCGAGCGATGCGGTGACTCTCACTGGCGATGAGTGCGCACGCCGACGGTCCGCGGATCACCGCGCGCTGATCCATGGGCCGTCAGTCCTGCGTAGACGGATCGATGCGGCATGTGACCGAGCTGGCCGACGAAGACCTGCTGTCGTTGGCAGCCGACGGCGACGCCGCGGGCGTTCGGGGCGATCTACGACCGCCATGCCGCGATCGCCTACGCGCTGCCCTACCGCATCACGGGCCACCGCGCGGGCGCCGAGGACGCGCTGCAGGACGCGTTCCTCACGATCTGGCGCACGAGCGCACGCTACGAGCCGCAACGCGGCAGCGTGCGCACGTGGTTGCTCGTCGTCGTTCGCAACCGCGCGATCGACCACGTCCGCCGCAGCGTCGTGCGCGACCGTCCGCTGGTCTCCGACGAGGGCCTCGCCGAGCGGGTCGCGGCAAAGGAGTGCACCGACGTCGAGGCCGTGCGCGCCTTAGGGCTGGAGCTTGCCCTCGACCAGGTTGAGACCCGACACGGTCTTGATTGACGGTGTCGCCGTTGCTCTTCGGCGCCTTCACCGCAGCCTTGCCGAGCACCGCTTTGAGCGCGTCGACGTGCGCCTTCTCGTGCTCCGCCAGCGCCTTCGCAGCGGCCGCAATGTCGGCATCCGGGAAGTTGCGCTTCACGGCCTCGGCGTAGAACGCCGCCTCGAGGTACTCGAGCGTCAGCGCGTAGTTGCCGATCCCGACGTCGTTTGCGGTCGGCTTGCTGCTGCGGCGAATCGATCGCGATCCCGCGGTCGAGTACGCACCCTTCTGGCCTGCGGTGGCGGTGGCGAACGCGTCCAGCGGCGACAGCAGCGCGCCGACGCCGAAGACCGCGACATCACGCGCTCGCCGAGCGGTTCACGGATCCGTCTCGTGTCCGGCTGCGTAGTGGCGGATGATGGGCTGGCTGTGCTCCGCAATCTCGCAGACGAGGATTTGATGGCGCTGGTGGTACGTGGCGACACGGACGCCTTCCAGGTCGTCTACGACCGTCATGCGACGGTCGCGTTCTCGCTGGCCTACCGCATCACCGGCAACCGCGGCGCGGCGGAGGACGTCGTGCAGGAGTCCTTCCTCGCGCTGTGGCGCTCGCAGCGCTACGACCAGACGCGCGGCAGCGTGCGTCGCTGGGTGCTCGCGATCGTCCACAACCGCGCGATCGACAGCGTGCGACGGACGCTCGTGCACGAGCGCCGGCGCGTGCGCGAGGAGGGCATCGAGGAGCGCCTGGCGGCCAAGGAGCGCACGGACACCGAGTTCGCGCGCCATGCCGAGGCGCGCGAGGTGCAGGCTGCGCTGGGCGAGCTGCCGCCGGAGCAGAGCAAGGTGATCGAGCTGGCGTACTACGGTGGGCTCACGCACACGGAGATCGCGACACTGCTGGAGACGCCAGTAGGGACGATCAAGGGGCGCATGCGATTGGGACTCGACAAGCTGCGCATACGACTGGCGGACTTTGCGCCGGAGGGAGCGACATGACCTGCGCGCACGAACTGGACGTCGCCGCCTACGTGCTGTCGGCGCTCGAAGACGACGAGGCCGTTGCGTTCACGGCGCACCTGCCGGGCTGTGAGGACTGCCGCCGCGAGGTCGGTCGCCTGCAGCGCGGCGCGGACGCACTCGCGCTCGCGGCGCGCCAGCTCGAGCCGCCGCCCGAGTTGCGCGATCGCATCATGCGCGACGTCAAGGCCGACGCCGGGCTGCTCGCTCCCCGCGAGAGCGCGCCGGCACCGCGTCGCCGGCGCTGGCGGCTCGGCGGACGGCCCCTGGCCGGACTCGCCGCCGCGGCAGCCGCCGTCGTCGTCACTGCCGTCATCGCCAGCGACGACGGCCCGTCCACGCGCACGCTTGCCGCCGAGGCGACGCCGCCCGGCGCACGCGCGTCACTGCAGCTGACGGGCTCGCGCGCGACGCTGCGGCTGACGGGCATGCCGACGCCGCCGCGGGGTCGCGTCTACCAGGTGTGGCTGGTCCGCGGGAGCGGCGCGCCGCAGCCGACGCGCACGCTCTTCTCGGTTCCGCGCGATGGCCGTGCAAGCGTCGCGATCGGCGAGTCGGTCGACGGCGTGCGCGAGATCCTCGTCTCGACCGAGCCGGCCGGCGGATCGCGGGCGCCGACGACGCGCCCGCTGATCCGCGCGGTTGCGACTTAGGTGAGGGACATGTTCGGCTCGCCGCGGCTGTTCTTGCCACCGGTCGAGCGGCAGATGCCACCGCGGACGGCGCCGCCGTTGTAGGCCAGGCGCAGGCAGTTGCGCATCGCCATCTGCCCCCAGTAGTTGGCGTGCCCGTCTTCCTGCAGCTGGTACGGGCCGAAGATCGTGGACGTCGTCCGGATCTGATGCGCCCACTCGGTGCGGTCCGGCGCGAGCGCGTCGGTCCACGAGTTGATGCCCTTCTCCTCCAGCAGCCCGACCGTGTTCTCGCAGAGGCGATGGCCGTTGAGCGACTGCACGAGGTCGAGCACCTTGACGTTCGGCAGGCCTGCCTGCGCGGCACCGTTCTTGACGGAGTTGTTCATCGCCGTCACGACGGTGTCGTTGGCCCAGTCGGCGTCACGGTTCCACGTGCCGCAGCCACCGATCTCCTGGCGCGACCAGCCGCTCTCCGGATAGCGGAAGCCCGACCCGCGCGGGATCGGCGACCAGTAGGTCTGGGCGATGATCGAGTACTGCGAGCTGGAGTAGCCGGCCGCTGTCATCGCCTGCGCGACGCGCTGGAAGGCGCCCTTGACGCGCGTCGTGATCGTCGCCTGGTTGGTCGACGTGAAGCGCGAGGAGATGTCGCTGTCGTCGTGGCAGTAGTTCTTCCACCACGAGGGCGAGGTGATCCAGTTGGTGACGCACTTCTCGACGACGGCGGCGAAGCCGTAGTCGTTGGCGCCGATCATCACGACCACTGCCTTGACGTTGCGCGTCGCGGCGTAGGCCTGCAGGCGCTTGGCCTGACCCTGGTGACCCGCTCCGTCGTCGTAGAAGTCGATACCCGGCTTGAAGTCGTTGTCGGGGTTGTACGCCGTGGTGGACGACTTGGCGCCCGAGCACGCGAGGTTCGCGCTGAGGATCCCGCCACCGATGTGCGCTTGTGCGGCCTTGGAGCGGTGACAGCCAGGGATCGATTCCCCGGTGCCCGTGTCCCAGTAGGCCGTCGATCCGAGCGCGTCGGTGCGCTGATACTCGTTGTTGGTGTTGCCCGCCCAGCGCCCGGCTTCGCCGGAGATCGCCGAGTCGCCGACCGTGACGACCGTCGGTGTCCCGACGCCCGGCCCATCGGCGTTTGCAGGCGCAGCAGCCGCGGCAAGCGCGACGCACACGCCCAGCATGACCCTGACCCCATATCTACTCATGGGACGACCGTCCCACATTTCTGCTGGCGCGTGTGAAATTCCGCGCGCGATAGCGTGCCGCGCTCCGTGCCCGTCCCGCTCTTCGCCACCCTCGCCCTGGCGGCGACGCCCGCCGCCCCGTGCGAGCAGCCGACGTTGCTGTGCCCGAACCTCGTGATGCGCCGGCCCGCGCACATGCACCTGATCCGCACGCCGAAGCGGCGGCTGCTGGCCACCGCCAACGCGATCGTCAACACCGGGCCAGGCCCGCTGCGGATCCGCGCCACGCGCATCGGCTCGAGCCGCGACCTGCGTGCGCGCCAGATCATCCGCGGCGTCGCGCCGCGGCGCGACGTCGTGCTCGATCCCAACGGCGAGGTCTACCTCTACAACACGCGCGGGCGCGGGACCTACTGGAAGTTCGAGGACGCCGCTGCCTTTGAGCTGTGGCGCATGGACGCCGCCGGCAACCCCGTGTCGCTGCGCCGGCGCGGGCCGAAGATCTACTACTGCTTTCGTGACCTGTATCGCACGAAGCGCCTGGACACGGGCCGCCCGTATGCGAACTCGCCACGCCGGCGCGTCTACCCCGCCTGCTCGACGAAGCGTGGCGTCGCGCGCGTGCGCCTGGGCACCAGCGTCGGCTGGGTCGACGACTACCCCTGGCGCTACCCGCAGAACTGGATCAACGTGACGGGCCTGCGTGGCTGCTACCTCTACGTCCACCGCGCGGACCCGAAGAACCACCTGATGGAAGCCGACGAGGGCGACAACGCCAGCGCCCGCGTCGTGCGCTTGCCGTGGCGCGGCGGCGGGCGGCGAGGCTGTCCTGCGCCCGCGGCGCTGCCTGCCCCGCGGTAGGCTTGACAACGTGTCAAGAACGCCACGGGTTGCGATCATCGGGGCGGGCATGTCGGGCATCGGGATGGCCGCAAAGCTGCGGATGGCCGGCATCGACTCGTTCGACCTCTTCGAGCAGTGGGACGACCTCGGCGGCACGTGGCACGCCAACACCTATCCCGGGCTCTCGTGCGATGTCCCCTCGCGCTACTACCAGTACACGTTCGCGCCGAACCCGGACTGGTCGTCGCTCTTCTCGCCCGGCCGCGAGATCTGGGAGTACCTCGATCGCGTCGCCGCGCAGTACGGCGTGCGCGAGCGCACGTCGTTCAGCACGCGCGTGACGGAGTGCGAGTGGGAGGACGGAGCCTGGCACCTGCGCACCGACAAGGGCCACGACGAGCGCTACGACTTCGTCATCACCGCGGCGGGCGGGCTCGTGGTCACGCGCAAGCCGCAGCTCCCCGGGCTGGACAGCTTCGGCGGCGCCTCGTTCCACTCGGCCGAGTGGGACCACACAGTGCCGCTCACCGGCCGGCGCATCGGCGTGATCGGCACTGGCTCCACCGGCGTGCAGATCACGCGCGCGCTGGCGCCGATCGCAGCGAAGTTCGAGCTCTACCAGCGCACGCCGCAGTGGATCGCGCCGCTCGGCAACCGCCGCTACACGCGGCTGGCACGCTGGGCGCACCGCCGCTTCCCGGTGCTCAACCGCTGGAGCTACCGCTTCTGGCAGCACACGATGGAGCACACGTTCGCGCGCGCGGTCGTCGAGCCCGGGTGGCAGCGCCGAATGATCACGATCGCCTGCCACCTGCACCTGCGCACGATCAAGGACCCGGAGCTGCGCCGGCGCTTCACGCCGCCGGACCTGCCGATGTGCAAGCGCATGGTCGGCGCGACCGGCTTCTACCAGCTCTTCGAGCAGCCCCACGTCGAGCTCGTCGACACGGGCATCGACCACGTCCAGGAGGGCGGCATCGTCACCGCCGACGGCGTCCTGCACGAGCTCGACGTGATCGTGCTGGCGACGGGGTTCGACGCGCACGCGCTGGTGCGCCCGCTGGAGCTGATCGGGCCGGGCGGCCTGCGCTTGTCGGAGGCCTGGAGCGAGCGCGAGCCCTACGGCTATCGCTCGGTCGCGGTGCCGGGCTTTCCGAACGTGCTGATGCTGATCGGGCCGCACTCGCCGTTTGGCAACCAGTCGCTGTTTGCGATCTCCGAGACCCAGCAGGACTTCGCGATGGGGATCATCGAGCGCTGGCGCCGCGGTGAGATCGACACGATGATGCCGACGCGCGAGGCCACCGATCGCTTCAACGAGGACCTGCGCGCGGCGATGCCGAGCACGATCTGGACGACCGGCTGCAACAGCTGGTACATCGGCAAGGACGGGCTGCCGCACGCCTGGCCGTGGACGCCCGACCGCCACCGCGAGTTGCTGCGCGCACCCGAGCCGAGCGACTGGGAGATCGAGCGAGCCGCCTAGGATGGCGGGCGTGGAGCTCCGCCAGCTTCGCTATTTCGTCGCCGTCGCCGAGGAGTTGCACTTCCGGCGCGCTGCCGAGCGCCTGCACATGTCGCAGCCGCCGCTGAGCCAGGCGATCCGCCAGCTCGAGACCGAGATCGGTGCGGAGCTGCTGCTGCGCAACCGCCGGCGCGTCGAGCTGACGCCGGCAGGCGCGGCGTTCCTGCGCGAGGCCCGTGCGATTCTCGCGGCGGCCGAGGACGCGGCGGAGACCGCGCGGCGCACCTCGCGCGGCGAGGTCGGGCGGCTGTCGATCGGCTTCGTCGGGTCGGCGATGTACGGCCGCCTGCCGGAGGTGCTGCGCGAGTTTCGCGCCGCCTACCCCGACGTCGACGTGCGCCTGCGCGAGCTGACGACGCCGCGCCAGATCGACGCGCTCGCACAGCGCCAGATCGACCTCGGCGTGCTGCGCCTCGGCCGGCCGGACGAGGGACTCGAGCTGCAAACGCTCTCGCGCGAGCGCGTCGTCGTCGCGCTGCCGGCCGGGCACGTGCTCGCGAGCCGCAAGACGCTGCCGCTCTCGGCGCTCGCACACGAGCCGTTCGTGTTGCTCTCGCGCCGCGCGGCGCCGGGCCTGCGCGACGCGATCGCGCTCGCCGTCGCCGCGGCAGGCGGCAGCGGGCACGTGATCCAGGAGGTCGCGGAGATGCAGACGGTGATCGGCCTTGTCGCGGCCGGCCTCGGCGTGTCGTTCGTGCCGGAGTCGGTCGGCGCGGCGGGCCGCAACGACGTGATCTTCCGCGAGCTCGAAGGCGAGGCACCGACGGTCGAGCTCGAGCTGGCCTGGCGCCGCGACGAGCGCAGTGCATTGCTCGACGCGTTTCTGCAGACGGCGACGCAGTAGAGGTCCCCAAACAGAAAACGCCCCCGGGTAAGCGGGGGCGCTGTCTGAACGGCAGCCCCCCGGAATATGTAGCGGGGGTGCTGTCGGAGGGAGGAGAGGTGCTTCGCGATGAAAGGTACGCCGCCGCGGTGAGTTCGTCCAATACCGCTTTAGCGCGTCTGTGATTGCTAACCGCTATCAAGCTCGGTCGCAGCGGCCTCGGCTTCTTCGCGCGCCGCGTCGAGCGCGGCATCCGCTTCCTCGAGCGTCTTCGCGGCGCGGTCGCGCCGCTCCTGGGCAGCATTGAGCGCCCGCGCCGCGCGCTCGGCGCGCTTGCGCGCCGCAGCCTGCGCCAGGCGCGCGGCCTTGCGCTCGGCATCCGCCTGCTCCTGCGCCTCCTTCGCGGCCGCACGCTCGGCGGCCGCCTCCTTGCGCGACGCGCCGGCCTTCGGCTTGGCCGCCGGCTTGCGCTTGGGCGGCGCCTTTGCGGGTCGCTCCAGCGGGACACCACCGACATCACCGAAGCCGAGGCCGGCGTGGCGCAGCTCGCGTAGCAGCCGGCCGTCGGCAACCTGCGCCCGCGCGTCCTCGTCGAGCGCCGCGGCGTGCAGCGTCTCGGAGACCCGCTCGAGCACCGCTGCGCTGAGCTCGTCGCCCTCGTCAGTGAGCAATCCGCGCCCGCGTTCGACCAGGGCTTCGAGCGCCGCGCGCTCGCCCTCGGACGCCTGACGCAGCTTGCGCGCGTCACCACTGCCCGCCAGCAGGTTCTCCTGCGCTCCGCGCAGCGCGTCGCCTGCGGCAAGCAGCTTGTCGACGAGCTTGCGCTGCGTGCGGATCAGCTGGTTGACCGCCCAGGCGGCCACCGTGGGCTTGCGCAGCGCCGCGACCTCCGCGGCCGCGTCGCGCTTGCCCGCGGCGCGCAGCTCCTTGGCTAGTGCGCCACGCTCGGGGACAAATCGCTCGAGCGGAAGGCCGTAAAGCTCGTCGGCATCCATGTGTCAACCCTAGGCCCACGGAGGTCGGCGATGAAGGTGTCGCGCGCGACCGGCTCCATGCGGCGGGTGATCTCGGTGACGGTCGGCGTGATCATGGCTGTGCGCTCCTCAGTTCCTCTCTCAACGTCCTGTCCTATAGACGACGGAGAGTGCGCAAATTCATCGCTGCGCTGAAGCAACGCGATACGCGGCCGCGCGCCGCACCACCTCACGCCCGTAGGCGGGCGAGTGGTTGTAGGCCCAGAGCGCCTTCGTCCAGTCCTGCGGCGCGCCGGACGCGCGCAGGTAGGCGGCCATCGCCATCACCGCGTCAACGGGATCGTGCGGGCTGGCGGCGCCGTCGCCGTCGCCGTCCAGCCCGAAGCGCTCCCAGGTCCCTGAGAGAAACTGCGCCGGCCCGATCGCGCCGGCTGAGCTGCGAGCGCGCTGCTTGCCGTGCTCGGACTCGACGGCGCCGACCGCGGCGAGGTAGGTCCAATCCAGGCCGTAGCGGGTGGCCGCGCGCTTGTAGAGGCGAACCCAGCGCGCCGGGATGTCGGCGACGCGCGTGGCTACCGGCCGTGAGGGCGTCGCGGCGCCCGCGGGCTCGGGCACGCCGCTGTTGCCGTCGCTGAACGTCGCGATCGCGATCGTCGCCGCGACAGCGAGCAGCGCCGCGCTCGCGGCGAACGCGATGTGGCCGCGGCGCGACGGCGTGGTCTCCGGTGATCGCGGCGCCGACTCTTCCTCGCGCGCGTGCAGCGCGAGGCGCGCGGCCTCGCGGCGCATCTCGCGGTATCGCCCGCGCCAGTGCGCGGCGTGGTTATGAGCCGCGGCGGCCGACGACTCGCGACGGCGCAGCTCGGCCTCGAGCTCGAGCGCGCGGCGCTCGGCACGCGAGAGCTGCGTGCGCAGATCGAGCGCGTCGAGCTCGGCATGCACCGCTGAGGAGCGCACGAAGCGCCGCGGCAGCGCCGCGGGCAGCGCGACGCGCTCGTCGCCGAGCAGGAGATCGCAGTCCTCGGCACGCGTTCCGGCGGGCACGGCAAAGGCGAGCGTGTCGCTGGTCGCGGGCGCCGGCAGTGGCGCGTAGACCAGGCCGCTGACGCGCTCGACGAGACGGCAGGCGTCGTCATCCGGTCGTCTGCCGGACGCGAACGTCGCGCGGACGAGCCAGCTGGCGCCCGGGGTCACGATCACGGCCACCCCGCCCAAGCCGCCGTGCTCGGTCCGCGCAGGGCTCCCCTGTTCCCCCTGCACGGCGCGGGAGACTACCAGCATTTGCAGGGAATTTCCTGACCACAAGAACGCGAAAGCCCCGCTACGTGCGGGGCTGTCGTCGTCTGTAGGTGTCGTACGTCTTGTTGGCTAGCGGGCGGTGAGCGCTCCGCCGCAATGCGGGCATGTGGCCCGGTTCACGACGCGCTCAGCGGCCCAAAGACGCAGACACTTCGAGCAGAGAAACCGCATATCGGCTCTCCTTTCTCTGTCCTTGGTTCACGACCAGTGTATTCGACACACCAAGCGCGAATCCTTAGCGACACCAAAGGTTCACCAGAGCCGGTCTTCAGACGAACAGCAGAGGATCGGCTCCATGCTCATCGACACCGCCCTCGCCGCCGCCGACGGCGGGACCGTGCTTGACCTCCAAACAGACGCCGCGCGCCCCGGCAGCGCGCACGCGATCGTGTTGAAGGGCGGGCGCCTGCTGCAGGTCGCGCTGGACAGCCGCCTCGGGACCGCGATCGTGACTACGCCGTCGCGGACAGCACCGCCATCGCGGCGTTACGCCCTGGCACACCGCTGACCCCGCCACCGCGGCGCGCGCCGGCGCCGCAGGTCACGACTCGCGGGTCGTCGGTCTCGACGCCCCAGGTGCCGACCTCCTCCTCGCTCTCGGCGAACGGCCAGCGCAGGTCGCGGTGGAAGATGTTGCCGCCCGGCAGGCCAAGCTCGGCCTCGAGGTCAAGCGGCGTGCGCGCCTCGATGCACGGGCGGCCGTCGGCGTCGCGCCACACGCAGTCCTCGATCGGCTCGGCGAGCACGCTGTTCAGCGACGCCAGCGTGGCGCCCAGCGCGTCGTCGTTGGGGAACAGCCGCGCCGGCAGGTGCAGCGCGAAGCACGTCAGCGTCTGCGCGCCCGCAGCCTGCAGCTCAGGCCCGAGGATGCTCGGGTCCGACAGCGAGTGGCAGTAGACCTCGCAGGGGATGACGTCGGGCAGGCGTCCCGCGGCCGCCTGCTGACGCGCCGTCTCCAGCTGCACGTAGCCCTCGTTGATGTGGGCGGTGCCGGTGAAGGCGTCGCGCGGGTCGCTGCCGTCCTTCAGGCGCGGCAGCCGCTCGAGCAGGAAGTTGACCTTGAGCTGCGCGCCCTCGGCAGGTTCGCCGGTCGCGTAGCCGACGAGCACGTGCGCGGCGCGCGCGACCCCGTCTGAGTGGTGGACCGCGCCCGGCTCGATGCCGGTCACCTCGGTGTTGCAGCGGATCTCTGCGCCCGCCGCGCGCGCCGCCCGTTCGAGCTCGCCGGTGACCGCGCCCATGCCGCCGACGGGCACGTCCCACGGTGCGAGCACGTGGTACAGAAAGCAACGGTTCTGGCGCAGGTCGGCGTCGTGCGCACCCGCGAACGTTCCGATCAGCCCGTCGGTCAGCGCGATGCCGCGCAGCGTGTCGTCGTCGAGGTGCTCCTCGATCAGCTGCCCGATCGGCCGCTCGATCAACGCCTCCCAGGCGTCCTCCCCTGCAGCGGCGCGTAGCTCGTCGCGCGACTTCAGCGGCTCCAGCATCGACGGGGCGATGACGCTTGCAACCCGCGCACAGGTCTCGTACAGCTGCGTCCACCCCGGGGTCGGGTCGGGGCCGATCAGCACGCCCGGCGCCCAGGCGGACACCCGCCGGCGCCTGAGCTCGATGCGCAGCCCGAGCTCGTCCACGATCTGGCGCGGCAGCAGGCTGACGAGGTAGGCGTAGCGCGAGAGGCGCGCGTCGACGCCGGCGAACGGGCGCTCGGACACCGCGGCGCCGCCGACGTGGTCGCGGCGCTCGAGCACGAGCACCGAGCGGCCCGCGCGCGCGAGGTAGGCAGCGGCGACGAGGCCGTTGTGGCCGCCACCGGCGATGACGACGTCGTGGCTGGAGTCCATCTCTCGCCAGACTACGGGCCATGCTGGGCACGTTCGTCCGCACCGAGCACCCCGAGGCGCGGGAGATCGTGCCAAGCGCGCACTGCATCCAGCGTTTCCGCGAGCGCATGCCGGTGCGTGAGCCGGGTCGCGACGAGGTGATGCGCGCGCTGCTGGCGACGCTCGAGGAGTGCCACGTCAGCGGCTGGCCGCCCGGCTGGGCGGTCTCCGACCGGCCGGCGCCGCTGTGGGCGGCAAACGAGGAGCTCGCGTTCCCGCTGCAGCCCAGCGGGCAGCGCGGGCGCTACGTGGCCGTCACGTGCCTCGCTCGTTCAAGGTGAAGACCGCGTCCTGCCGACAGGGGGACAATGGAGGACATGACCCAGCAGCACCGCCAGGAGCGGATCCTGATCGAGACCGATCGCCACCGCATCGAAGGGCTGCTGACGCTTGCACGCGACGGTTATCGCTCCCGCGTGAGCGACGTCTTGAACGCCACCGAGCGCGACTTCATCTCTTTGACGGACGTAACCGTCGAGCTGCTCGGGCACGAAGGGCCTGGCACCCACCACGACTTCCTTGCGGTCTCGCGTCACCACATCGTGATCGCGATCAGCTCCGAGCAGCAGCCGGCACTGCATTCCGTGGATTAGCGGCTCCCGACATGCGAACATGTGTTCGCATGCTCGACGACGCCGACGATCCTCCACGCGGATCTCGACGCGTTCTACGCGTCGGTCGAGCAGCGCGACGACCCGCGGCTGCGCGGCAAACCGGTGATCGTCGGCGGTGGCGTCGTGCTGGCGGCGTCGTACGAGGCGAGAGCGTTCGGCGTGCGCTCGGCGATGGGCGGGCGCCAGGCGCGTGAGCTGTGCCCTCATGCGATCGAGGTGCTCGCCGCGCTTCGAGGCCTACTCGGCGGCGAGCAAGGCGGTCTTCGCCGTCTTCGAGGACCTCACGCCGCTGGTCGAGGGGATCTCGATCGACGAGGCGTTCCTCGACGTGCGCGGGATGCAGCGGATGTCTGGCTCGCCGCGTCGAGATCGCGGTGCGCTGCGGCGGCGCGTGCGCGACGAGGTCGGGCTGCCGATCACCGTCGGCATCGCGCGGACGAAGTTCCTCGCGAAGGTCGCGAGCGCCGGCGGCAAGCCCGACGGGCTGCTGCTCGTGCCGCCCGGGGCGAGCGCGTGTTCCTGCACGCGCTGCCGGTCGAGCCGGCTATGGGGCGTCGGGCCGGTGACGGCGCGAAGCTGCTTGCCGAGCTGGGGTGACCACGGTGGCGCAGGTGGCCGAGCGTTGAACGAGAACGCCTTGGTCTCGCTTCGTCGGCCGTGCGGCGGGGCGCAAGCTCCACGCGCTCGCGCACAACCGCGACCCGCGGCGGGTGCAGTCGCGCGGCGCGGCGGCGGTCGATCGGCTCACAGCGCGCGTTGGGCCGGCGGGAGCGCACGCCCGCGGAGATCGACGCCGTGCTGGTCGGGATCATCGACCGCGTCACGCGGCGCATGCGCACGGCGCACCGCGCTGCGCGGACCGTGGTCCTGCGCCTGCGCTTCGGGGACTTCTCGCGCGCGACGCGCTCGCAGACGCTGCCGAGGCGACGACGCAGACGCCGACCCTGCTGCGAACCGCACGGGGACTGTTGCGCGACGCCCGGCCGTTGATCGAGCGCCAGGGGTTGACGCTGCTCGGCATCTCGCTGACCAACCTCGAGGACGCGACGCCGATCCAGCTCACGCTGCCCGTCGACGACGCGCGCCAGCGCACGCTGGACGCGACGCTCGACGCCGTCCGCGACCGCTACGGGTCCGAGTCGATCACGCGCGCCGTCCTGCTCGGCCGCGACCCCGGCTGGACGCTGCCGCAGCTGCCGGACTGACCCGTGTGTCACGCGTGATACATTGCGGCCCATGACTGCCGTCACCATTCGCGACCTGCGCCACAGAGGCGGTGAGATCGTCGACCGCGCGGCGCGTGGTGAGGAAGTCACGATCACGCGCGCAGGCAAGCCGGTCGCCTCGCTGCATCCGGTGGCCGCGGGCGCGCTGCCCGCCGATGTCCTGCTCGCGCGCTGGAAGCGCGTTCCGGTCGTCGACGCCCAGCGCCTGCGCGCCGATCTCGACGAGATCATCGACGCCGCGCTGTGACCGAGCGCGGGATCCTCGACACGTCGGCGGTCATAGAGCTGCCGCGCCTCACAGACCCGGCTGCGCTCCCGGAGTACCCCCTCATCACCGCGGTCACCCTCGCCGAGCTTTCGGTCGGCCCGCTGGTGGCGCGGGACGACCGCGAGCGCGCCGCCCGCCAGGCGCAGCTCCAGCAGGCTGAGGCCGACTTCAGGCCGCTGCCGTTCGATGCCGCTGCCGCGCGCGCGTTCGGACGCGTCGCTGCGTCGCTGCGCGGGGCCGGACGCAAGCCAGCGGCGCGGTCCTACGACGCGATGATCGCGGCGATCGCCCTCGCGGAAGACCTACCGGTCTACACCGCCAACCCGGGCGATTTCGCCGGGATCGACGGCCTCGAGGTCGTGGCGGTCAGACGTTGAAGTGCAGCGGCTAGGTGGATTGGCATCGTGGCGCGCCGGTTTGGGCCGTCGGGTTGGGCGCTGCGCGAGCAACAGGCATAGAGAGGACAGCGTGCAGCCCCGGACTTAACCGGGTGCGAAGCGCTCGCTGGCCTCCCGCGACGCGACGAGTGTCGAGTTTTCCGCGTATATGGAGGAAAAGCCGACACTCGTGGCGAGACACCCAGCGCTTGCTCGCCCTCCCCGTCAATGCGGCCGTTTTCGCGAAGCCTCGACCTCGCGGCCCGAGCTGGCGCCCGCGATGCCAATCCTCCGACGCCCGCTAGGCCAGCGCGGGCACGCGCGTCAGCGCTTCGAGCGGGTCGGCTGCGACCAGGCCCTGATCCAGCGCGACGGGCGCGTAGGTGACGGCGCCCGCGGCGACGTTGAGGCCGGCGAGGAAGCCGGGGTCGGTCTTCAGCGCGTCGACGCCGTGGTCGGCGAGGCGCAGCACGTAGGGCAGCGTGGCGTTGGTGAGCGCGAACGTCGAGGTGATCGGCACCGCGCCGGGCATGTTGGCGACGCAGTAGTGCGTGACGCCCTCGACCTCGTACGTGGGATCGGAGTGGGTCGTCGGGCGCGAGGTCTCGAAGCAGCCGCCCTGGTCGATCGAGACGTCGACGAGCACGGCATTGCGCTTCATCAGCTTGAGCTGGTCGCGCGTGATCACACGCGGAGCCTTCGCGCCGTGGACGAGCACCGCGCCGATGACGAGGTCGACCTCGGGCAGCAGCTGCTCGATGTTCAGCGTTGTCGAGAAGACCGTGGAGCAGCGGTTGTTGAGCAGGAAGTCCAGCTCGCGCAGGCGATCGATGCTGCGGTCCAGGACGTAGGTCTCGGCGCCCATGCCGATCGCGATCTCCGCGGCCGTGAGGCCGACGACGCCACCGCCGATGACCATCACCTTGCCGGCGGCGACCCCGGGCACGCCGCCGAGCAGCAGTCCGCGCCCGCCGAGCGGCTTCTCGAGCATGAAAGCCCCGGCTTGCGTGGCGATCTTGCCGGCGACCTCCGACATCGGCGCCAGCAGCGGCAGCTTGCCCTTTGCGTCGGTGACCGTCTCGTACGCGATGCACGTCGCGCCGCTGGCGATCAGGCCCTGCGTCAGCTCAGGGTCGGGCGCGAGATGCAGGTAGGTAAAGAGCAGCTGGCCGGGACGCAGGCGCGCGACCTCGACGGGCTGGGGCTCCTTGACCTTGACGATCATGTCGGCCTCCGCGAACACCGCAGCAGCGTCGGGAAGGATCCGCGCGCCCTGGGCGGCGTACTCGTCGTCGGGGATCGCCGAGCCCTCCCCCGCCCCCTGCTGGACGAGCACTTCGTGGCCGTGGTCGACCAGCTCGCGCACGCCCGCGGGCGTCATCGCGACGCGGTACTCGTCGGTCTTGATCTCGGTGGGGACTCCGACACGCATGACTGCGATGATCTCCGACACCACAGGCGACGGGAAAGACGATCGTGGAAACCACAGGTCTGGACGACACAGACTTCCGAATCCTCAAAGCGCTCGTCCAGAACGGAAGGGCGTCATTCGCCAGCCTCGGCGAGGCGGTCGGCCTCTCCCCGCACGGCGCCGCCGACCGCGTGCGGCGGCTGCAGCGCGCCGGCGTGATCAGCGCGTTCACGGCGACCGTGAACCTCGGCCGCGTCGGCCGCGCGCTCGATGCGTACATCGACGTGCGGCTGATGCCGAAGACCTCGCCCGAGCGCTTCGAGGAGTTCGTCTCAAAGCTGCCTGCGGTGCGCGAGGTCGCGTTCGTCTCCGGCCGGTTCGACTACCAGCTGCGCGTCGCCTGCCGGCACGCCGACGACCTCGACCAGACAATCCGCGCGATCCGCCGCGACGGCGGCGCCGCGCACACCGAGACGCGGATCGTGCTGCGGGCGATCGAGACGCCGCAGCCCCTCGAGTAGTCAGTCGTCGAGCAGCTCGAGCACGCGTTCCACCGGCCGTGCCAGCACGGCGCGCTCGCCACGCACGACGATCGGCCGCTGCACGAGCGCCGGGTGCTCGACCATCTTCGCGATCAGCTCGTCGTCGGAGAGCGCGCTCGCGTCGAGCCCGACCGCAGTCGCCTCACGCGCGCGCAGGAAGTCGTGCGGGCGCGCGGCGGCCTTCGCGAGCAACCCGCGCAACTCGGGCTCCGTCAGCCCCGTCACGTGGTACTCGACCGCGTCGAACTCGATGCCCCGCTGCTGCAGCAGCAGCGCGAGGTGCTTGCACGTCGTGCAGGTGTTCTTCTCGTAGACGGTGAGGCCGGGCATGAACTACGCGACGTCCCACCGCAGCGGAAGCGCGAGCAAGCCGTAGACGCCGAGCGGTGTGTCGTAGTCGGGCGGACCATCGAGCGCGAGGCCCGGCATGCGCGGCGCGAGGAACGTCAGCGCCTCGGCGAGCTCGGCGCGTGCGAGGCTCGCGCCGAGGCAGAAGTGCGGGCCGGCGCCGAACGTCAGCGAGCGCTCGCGCGGGCGCTCGGCGCGGATGTCGAAGCCGCCATCGTCCTGGTTGGCGGTGATCGCGGCGGCGAGGACGATCGTGCCGGCGGGGAAGCGGACGTCTCGGTACGTCAGCTCCTCGCGCGTGATCCGAGCGGTCAGCGGGGTGATCGGCTCGAAGCGCAACACCTCCTCGACCGCCGCTGCGGCCAGCCCGGAGTCAGCCGCCAGGGCCGCCCATTGGTCCGGATGCTGCGCGAACAAGCGCAGCGCGTGAGCGAGCTGGGCCTGCGTCGTGTCGACGCCGCCGACGAGCACGGCGCTGACGAGGTCGATGACCTCCTTCTCGGTGAGGCGGTCGCCCTCGGCCTCCAGGGCCAGCAGCGTGGAGATCAGATCGTCCGCCGGTGCGCCGCGACGCTGCGCGAGCAGCTCCCACGCGTAGGTCTGGGACTCCGCCGCCGCACGCTCGAGCTCAGCCCGCTGCGTCGCCACCTTCACCGGATCGAACTGTCCCTGGATCGTGTTGGCCCACTCCGCCAGCCGCGGAGCATCGGCCGCCGGCGCACCCATCACGGCCGCGATCATCAGCGCCGGATACGGCTGGGCGATCGCGCTGACGAAGTCACAGCGCCCGGCGGCAGCGACCGGCTCCCACAGCTCCTCCAGCACCGCCCGCATCTCCGGGCGCCGCGCATCGGCCGCCGCGGGCGTGAAGGCCGGCTGCACCAGGCGGCGCAGGCGCCGGTGGTGATCGCCGTCGAGGTCGAGGAGCAGGTTCGTGAGGCGGTCGTACAGCGGGCCGTCGGTGACGCCCTGGACCTCGAGCATCAGCCGCCCGGGAAACCGCGCCTCGGGCGTGCGCAGGAAGAAGGCGACGGCCTCGCGATCGAGCACGACCACGCCGACCTCGCCCACCCGCGCGATCCAGCTGGCGTCCGCAAGCTCCTCCATCGCGGCCCGGAAACCATCCCCCGTCAGATCCGGGTCGCCGAACGGCGCCTCCGGAAGCTCGAGCGCGGCCAGGTCGCGAACCTCGGTCTGCATCGCGGCCAACAGTAACCGGACGGTGAGCGGAGAGAGAGGGATTCGAACCCTCGAATGAGTTTCCCCATTACACGATTTCCAGTCGTGCCCGTTCAACCGCTCCGGCACCTCTCCTGGCTATGCCGGACGGAGGGTAGCGAGAGCGGAGTAGGGTCGTCCTCATGACCTCGATGGACTGGAATGCACAGGGTGGGAGCGCGCCCGCGAGCTATCAGGACTTCCTCGTGCCAGGCATGTTCACGCCGTTTGCGCAGCGGCTGGTAGAGGCGGTCGGCGTCGCGCCGGGGGCGCGCGTACTCGACATCGCTTGCGGCACAGGAGTCGTCACGCGGATCGCCGCGGCGGCCGCCGGGCCGAGTGGTGCGGTCACCGGCGTGGACCTCGGCGAGCCGATGCTCGAGGTCGCGCGCGCGCAGCAGCCACCCGAGAACGCCGCGCCGATCACCTACCTGCAGGGCAGCGCCGACGCGCTGCCGGTGCAGGACGACAGCTTCGACGTCGCCACGTGCCATCACGGCCTGCAGTTCTTCCCCGAACGCGTCGACGCGCTGCGCGACGCGCGCCGTGCGCTCAAGCCGGGCGGGCGGCTGGCGGTCGGCTGCTGGCAGTCGGGCGTTGGGATGCAGATCCTCGACGACGCGCTCGAGCGCCACATCAGCCAAGAAGCCGCCGACATGATGCGCTCGCCGTTCAGCGTCAGCGTGGAGGAGTTGCGCCGGCTGCTGGAAGAGGCGGGATTCGACGACGTGCAGACCTCCACGCCAACGTTGATGACGACGTTCTCCGCCCACGAGGACTTCGGCCCGCGCGCGCTCGCCGCCGGCCCGATCCAGCCGCTGTTCGCCGCGGCGAGTGATGAGGCCCGCGAAACCCTGCGCAAGCAGGTCGCCGAAGCGCTACAGCCTTACGCGACGCCCGACGGCGGCGTCGCGTACGAGATGACCTCGAACGTCGCGATCGGCGTCGCCTAGACCTAGATCTGCCAGTCGCCCGCTCGCAGGACGGGCACGCGCGTGCCGTCGGCCTCGACGCCGTCGACGTCGACGTCAGGCCCGCCGATCATGAAGTCGACGTGGATCTGCGAGTTGTTCAAGCGCTCCCAGTCCGCCTCGCCGGCGGTGAACTTGTAGGCCTGGCCGATCGCAATGTGCGAGGCAGCGTTCTCGTCCAGCAGCGTGTCGAAGAAGACCGTGTCGAGCGCGCCGATGCGCCCGGCGCCGTCCACCAGCGCGACCTCGCCGAGCCGCGCTGACCCCTCGTCGCGCCCCGCGTAGCCGCGCAGCACGTCCGCGCCCTCCTCAGCGTCGATGCGGACCGCGCGCCCGTCGCGAAACTCGACCTCCAGCCCGCGGATGATCGAGCCCGACAGCACGAGCGGCTTCGTCGCGCGCACGACACCCTCGACCCGCGCCGGGTCGGGTGCCGTGAAGACCTCTTCGCTCGGCAGGTTCGGCATGTGGACGATGCCGTCGACGGTCTCGAACTTCGCTGCCGTCCACGTCGACGTCGGCAGCAAGCCCACGCGCAGGTCGGTGCCCGGGCCACTGAAGTGCAGCGCGTCGAAGCGCCGTCCGTCGAGTCGCGCCGCCGCGCCGAGCAGCGTCTCCCAGCGTTCGCGCCACGCGGCGATCGGGTCGTCGGTGTCAAGCCGGCAGACGTGCAGGATCTGCTGGCCAAGCGCAGCCCAGGCAGCGTCGGGATCGAGGTCGGGGTGGACGAGCTTCGCCCACTCGCGCGTCGGGCACGGCACCGCCGCCCAGTTCGTCGTGCGGTCGTTGACGACCTTGCCGCCCTCCTTCACCGCCGGGAGCTGGTCGCGGCCGACGCGCTCGGAATCGAGGTCGTCGAGCAGCCCGGGCGCAGCTGGGCCCGTCAGCCCGATCCGCGCCGCGTGCATGTCGCCGAGCTTGAGCACGCGCTCGCCGATCCACTCGGGGACGTAGTCGAGCGTCTCAGCCGCCGCATGCAGCAGCCGTGCGCGCTTGACGTGCACGTCGAAGTAGCTGACGTCGACGTACTTGGCGCCATGCCGGTAGGCGCTGTCGGCGAGCGCGCGCGTCAACGGCTCCTTGCCGATCTCCGAGCCGATCGCCACGACCTGCCCGGGCTGCACGTTGGCAGCGAACGCCACCACCAGGTCGGCAAAGCGTTTGAGGACTGCGGGATCGTCGAACGCGCTCATGAAGCGCGAGACGCTACCGCGCGTAGCGCGCGATGATGCCCGCGGCTCGCGCCCCGTAGCCGCCGCCGAACAGGACAGCGTGCACGAGCAGCGGCGTGAGCTGGTGCAGCTCGACGCGCTCCTCCCAACCGCCAGCGCGTGGCCAGACTTCGTCGTAGGCGTCGAAGCAGCGCCGCGACGGCCCACCGAACAGCTGCAGCATCGCGAGGTCGACCTCGCGCGGCCCGCCGTGGGCGGCGGGGTCGATCAGCACGGGCGAGCCGTCGGGTTGCGCCATCACGTTGCCGGCCCAGAGGTCGCCGTGCAGGCGCGCGGGCGGCTCGGCCGGACCGAGCAGCTCAGCCGCGCGAGCGCACAGCTCATCCAGGCCACGCGCGTCGAGCGCGCCGCGATCGACGGCCATGCGGGCGAGCGGCTGCCAGCGCTGCTCGACGATCCATGTCGCCGCGTCGTCGACGGGATCGGCGGGCAGCGTCAGCGGGCCGAGACGCAGCGGGGGATCGGGCGTCCATCCGAACGCGGGCGCGCCCGCCTGGTGCAGTGCAGCCAGCGCGCGACCGAGTGCCTCGTCGTCGAGCCGGCCCTCGTCGATCCACTCCAGCGCGAGCAGTTCCGGAGTCGCCGCGAGCACGCGCGGGGTCGCGACGACCTCGGCGAGCCATGCCAGGCCGGCGGCCTCGGCCGCGAACGCGCCCGGCGCGGCGTCAGCCGCGGTCTTCACGAACACGCGCGCGCCGTCCTCCATGCGCGCGCAGAACGCCGCGTTGAGGTCGCCGCCCGACACCGTCGACAGCGACGCGACCGGCGCGCCGAGCGCCGCGCTCAGGTGATCTCGTCCAAGAGACCCGCGCACGCCGCCTCCACGAGGTCGAGCACCTCCTCGAAGCCGTCGTCCCCGCCGTAGTAGGGATCGGGCACGTCGAGGTCGGCGCCCGCTGCCGCGTCGAACTCGCGCAGCAGCCGCACCTTTGCCGCCGCCTCCGCGTCGGGCGCCAGCCGGCGCAGGTCGCGCTCGTGCGTGCGGTCCGCGGCCAGCAGCAGGTCGAAGTCGTCGAAGTCCTGCGCGCGGACCTGGCGGGCGGCGCCCTCGAGCGTCACGCCGCGGCGTGCGGCAGCCGCCGCGGAGCGATGGTCGGGTGCGTCGCCGACGTGCCAGCCGCCGATGCCGGCGCTGTCGACCTCGATCTCAGCGTCGAGGCCGCGCTCGGCCACCAGCCGGCGCATGACGCCCTCGGCGGTCGGAGAACGGCAGATGTTGCCTGAGCAGATGAAGAGCAGGCGCGTCATCGAGGTTCCGCAAGCTATCGCCTGCGGAACCTCGGTCAGGCTACGGCCCGCAGACGTCCGGGACCTTGACGACGATGATCGGCGTCAGGTCGATCGTCAGCCCGTCGAGGCTGTCGAGGTTCAACACGCCGCAGAGCCCGAGCAGGGCGTCCGGCGACTTCTTGGCCTTCTTGACCTTGGTGCTCTTGGCCTTCTTGGACTTCGCAGCGATGCCGGTGGCCGGCGCAACCCCGCCGAAACCGAGCGCGGCGACGGTGGCGAGTGCCGCCAGAGACGTCTTACTCATTCCCTACCCCCGTGGAGACATGCCCGGGCCCCTGCCCGGGCTGGTGCGCGACACCCTACTCGGCCTCCTGGCGGCGAAGTCAACCGTCGTCTTGGCGAAATGCCCAGCGAACTTCGTCGATCGCCAGGCCCGCAGCCAGGCACGCGAGCAGCTTCATGCGCGCGGCTTGGGGCGAAAGGAAGCCGGCCGGGATGATCGCCGTGTCGCGAAGGTCGCGTTCGGAGCCCGCATAGCCGTACGTCGCGTTGAGGATCACGCCGCGCTCGGGACGGCAGTACGCGACAACCGGCATCCGTTGCGACGCCTCGCGATAGAGCTCGAGCACGGGCAGCGCGAGGTGGCCCGCGCCGAGCGTCCCGACGATGAGCCCGTCGGGCTTCGTGTCCAGCGCAGCCTGTGCCAGCGCGCCGTCGTCGCCGGCGTAAGAGGGCAGCACGTGCACGCGTTTGTCGAGGTCGGGCGGGTCCAGCGGCGGGTTGCGCGGGATGCGCGACCAGATCGTCGGATGGCCCTCGGTCACGCGGCCGAGCGGGCCCATCTGGGGCGAGGAGAACGCCACCAGCGACGTCGTGTCCGTCTTGCGTGCGCAGCGCGCGTGGTGGATCTCGCCGCCGAAGACGACGAGCACCCCGAGGCCCGCGGCGGCCTCGGAGGCCGCGACGCTGACTGCGTCGACGAGGTTTGCCGGGCCGTCGGCGCCGGCCGCACTCGCAGGACGGATCGCGCCGGTGAAGACGATCGGCGCCTCGGCGTCGTGCAGCACGTCGCAGAGCATCGCCGTCTCCTCCAGCGCGTCCGTGCCGTGCGTGACGACGACGCCCAAACCGCGGCGCGCGACGTCGCGCGCCTGGCGGCAGATGTCGAGCTGGTCGGCAAGCGTCAGATGCGCGCTTGGCTTGTTGACGATCGAGCGCGCTTCGACGCCATGCAGGCCGGGAATCGCTGCGACGAGGTCCTGCGCCTCCAGCTCGGGCGTCGCGGACGGCCCGGTCATCGCGATCGTCCCGCCGGCGGCGAGGACGACGACACGGCGGGTCAGGTTCTGCTCGGGAGCGGTCGCCATCCCGCCCGAGGGTATCCATTCACACGCGCTTGACGACACGCACGGTCGCGCGCATGCCGCGCGCTTCGTGCTCGGGCAGCGTGCAGATCAGGCGATAGCTGCCGCGCATCGTGAAGCGGTAGGTCAGCGTCGCGCGCTCCCCGGGCAGCAGCACGCGCAGCTTCTTGAGCACGCGGCGACCGGGGCTGCGGATCGCAAGGTCGTGCGGATCCTCGCCGAGGTTGTGCGCGTTGAAGCGCACGAGCTCCGGGCTTCACGCGCGTGCGGTACGCGGCAACGCTCCACTCGTCCAGGCCGACGCCAACCGGCGTCGATGCGGCGGCGGCCAGCGCGACGGCGAGCAGGCTCATCGCACCAGGCCGACGCGCGTGAGCTCGTTCGCGCGCGGGATCACGGCGTTCGCATCAGCGGCGAGCCACTGCTCGATGAGGCTCGCGTAGACCTGGCGGAAGTCGACCGTGACCTTGAGGTTGCCGTACGCGTCGAGGTCGTTGAGGCGCGGGTAATCGGTGAGGACACCGCTGCGCGCCTGCGTGCCCTGCACCCACGCGATGCCGCCGGCGCCGTGGTCCGTGCCACCGCTGGCGTTGGACTTCAGCCGCCGGCCGAACTCGCTCCACACGAAGACGAGCACGCGGTCGGCGAGGCCGCGCTGCTCGATGTCAAGCTGGAACGCCGACAGCGCGTACGACAGCTCGGTCAGCAGCGGGTCGAGCATCAGCGCCTGGTTGTCGTGCGTGTCGAACAGCCCACGCGCGTCGACGGCCGCCAGGCGCGTCCCGAGCGGCTGGGACAGCAGGAACGCAAGCGTCTTGAGGCGGTCGCCGAGCTGGCCCGGCGGGTAGGCCGGCGCGTTGTTGCTCGGCTGCGGCGGCGGCAGCAGCGCGCCGAGTGGGTTCGCGCCGGGGTCCTGCGACGGCTGCGGGGCGCTGCCTTCGTACGGCGCGAGGTCGTCCGCGACGCGCTTGGTCAGGCGCACGGCGCGGTTGACCGCGTCGCGGCCGCCACGCTTGGACCCGAGCGCGCCGAGTCGCTGGTAGGACTCCGCGGTCATCTGCAGGACGTCGGCGGGCAGCTGCGCCTCGAGCCGCGCCTGCCGCGGGGTCTCGACCCCGGCCACGGGCGCGCCCGCGGTCCGCAGGACGGGCGACAGCTGCGGCCCAAGGCCGATCGCCTGGAATGGGTTGTCCTTTGACCCGAAGCGGTCCGCCCAACGACCGAGCCAGCCGGTCGCGAGCTCGCGCGTGATGAGGCCGGTCTCCCAGAACTGCCGCGACGTGAAGTGCGAGAGGTTGGGGTTGGCGTAGTCGATGCCGGGCAGCAAGCCGATCTTGCCCTGGTCGAAGAGCCCCTTGACGCCGCCGCGGTTGCCGCGCGCGAGCGCATCGTGCACGCCCAGGCCGGTCGCGCCGAGCTTCGGGCTCGTCCCCGGCCGCGCGTTGCCGCCACGCGCGTCGCGGTAGAGCCCGTACTGATTCAGCGGGACGATCGAGTCGAGCAGGTCGAGCCCGCCCGGGAGGAAGACGGACACGAGCACGCGGGCATTGGGATCGCCGACGGCTGCTTCGGCGGACGATTCGAGCGCCTGCTGCACCGGCGTTCCCGGCGTGAGGTACAGCGCGATGCCCGCGCCGAGGCCGAGGCCGACGACCTCACGACGCGTCAGCGGGGCAGCCAGGCTGCCGCGCTGCTCCGCGGTGCGGTGGAAGTCGTCACAGCCGGTGTACGGAGAGCGTCGGGCCATCAGCAGAGCTGGTTGTCCGGGCCGGCGATCAACAGCGTGCGCAGCGCACGCTGCGCGTTCTCGGCGTTGCGTCGCTTCAGCAGGTCGTTCGCCGCTGGGCGGGCGACAATCCGTGCCGCGAGCGCGCGCAGCTCGGCGTCTGTCCGCGACGTCGTGAACGGCTGGCCGAGCGGCGCGCTTGGCGAGCGCGAGGTGCTCAGCGGGGTTGAGCTTCGCGTCGATCGAGTCGGTTTTGACGGGTGCGAGCCCACGCGACTGCCAGAGGATCTCGTGGGCGGCCAGGAAGCGTGCGCGGAACGCGGTCGTCGAGCACCACGCGCCGCCACCGTCCCAGCCTGCGACGCTCGGCGGGCTGAACGGTCGCTGTCCCATCAGCGTCAGGTAACCCGCCCAGCTGCGCCGCTCGACGCGCCAGCCGTTGGTTCGCAGGAGGCCGGCAATGAACACGACCGGCGACTTGACCATGTCCGGCCGCGTCAGCTGATCGTACAGCTGGGGCGCGCGCAGGATCGCGGCGAGCAGCGTGCTGATGTTGCGACCCGAGCGCTGGAACTGCTTGACGAGGCTGCGCCGCGTCTTCGTCGCCAGCGGCGTGCCGACGAGCTCGGCCCAGAGCTTGGTCGTGATGTGCTCGGCGACGCCCTTGCGTTGCAGCGTCAGGCGCATCACGTCTTGCGAGTCCCAGTTACCGGTCTGCCCGAAGATCGTCTTCGGTCCGCTGTCGTGACGTGCCGGGTCGAAGCGCACGCCGGTGACGCGGCCGTTGGAGCGCATCGAGCACCCAGCCGGTCAGCGCGCGCGCGGCCTCGCGGATGTCGCCCTCGGTGTAGTTGACGCCGGCGCCGAGCGTGTAGAGCTCGAACAGCTCGCGCGCGAAGTTCTCGTTCGGATCGTCCTTGTAGGAGCCCGCGATCGAGAGGTGAATCTGCATCGCGGTGTCCTTGAAGACCGCGCGCAGGAGATCGTCGAACTTGCCGAGCGCATAGCGGCGAAGGGTCTCGTTCTGGGCGATCATCAGCGGCGCGTCGACGCCGCCGGTGGCGAAGTGGTCGTGCCAGAAGAGCGTCATCCGCTCCTGCAGCGGATGGTTGCTGCGGACCATCCGGTCCAGCCACCACAACACGTCGTGGTCGAACTCGTTGTGCGGATCGAGCTTGACGCCGTTGATCGTCGGCGTCGCGCCGACGAGCCGCACTGGGCCGTCGGGATCCAGCAGCGCCGCGATCGTCGCCGACTTGCCGGCCTTCGCGTAGCGCTCCGCCTCGTTCGCCGTCACCCCAAAACCCGCACGCCAGAACAGGCGCCGCACGTGCGCCTCGGTCCACGGCTTGGGCTTGCGCTTGCGTCGTGTCCGCTTCTTCTTGCGTGTGGCCGTCCCTGCCGCCAAGGCGGGACGAGCGTACCGACTTAAGGCTGAGCCGTCACGGCGGAACCGTCCACGCCGAGCGAGACACCTGAAACGTACGAGGCGTCGTCCGACAGCAGGAAGGCGGTCGCGCGCGCGAACTCGGCTGGGTCGCCGTAGCGCTGCAGCGGGATCGACGACGCGGCAGCCGCCTGGACCTCTTCGAGCGGGCGGCCCTCGCCCTGGGCGCGCGCCTCGTCAAGCTGGCGCACGCGGTCGGTGTCAAAGCGCCCGGGCGCGATCGAGTTCACGCGGATGCCGCGATGGCCAAGCTGGATCGCAAGCGTCTTGACGAGCCCCGCAACTCCGGGCCGCAGCACGTTCGACGTGTCCAGCCCGAGGATCGGCTGGCGCACCGTCGAGGAGGTGACGAAGACGATCGCCCCGCCCTCCCCCATCCGCGGCACGACGAGCCGCAGCAATCGCATCGGCCCGGCCAGCAGCAGCTCGTAGGAGCCGCGCCAGGCGTCGTCGTCGAGGTCCAGCGCGAAGCCGATCGGCGGGCCGCCGCCGTTGACGACGACGCCGCTCAGCTCGTCGCCAAACGCGGCGTGCGCGGCGTCGGCGATCTGCTGGGCGCCGTCCGGGGCGGCGAGATCGGCCGCGCAGGCGCGCGCGTGATCGGAGCCGAGATCGGCGACTGCCTCGTCCAGCGCCGCCGCGTCGCGCGCCACCAGCAGCACGCGCCCGCTGCGCTCGACGATCTCGGTCGCGATCGCGCGGCCGAGCCCACGCGAGCCCCCGCCGACGATGAACGAACGCCCGGCAAGATCCCCAGCAGTCACCCAACGGACGCTACCCCACCGGCGCAGCCCATCCTGCAGGGAACCGGCAGCGACCGGTCTACCCTGGGAGCCCGCCGCCGTGTCCCGCGCCCGCTTTCTCATCGGCTTCCTCGTTGTCCTCGTCCCGATCGCCGTCGTCGGATCGCTGGCCTGGGCGGGCAACGCCGACCTCGGCAAGCTGCCCTCCGGCTCGCAGATCGCCGGCGTCGACGTCTCGGGTCTGACGCGCGAGAAGGCACTCGTCAAGCTCAAGCGCGTCATCGCCACACCGGCCAACCGCGACGTCGTGGTCACCGTCGGCCGACGCGACTTCCAGCTCACCGCCGACAAGGCCGGCGTGACGCTCGACCTCGCCGACGCCGTGCAGCGTGCCTACGACAGCGTCCATCACGGCAACTTCATCCAGCGCGGCTTTCGCAAGCTGACCGGGCAGAAGGTCCGCGTCGACGAAGGCATCACGGTCGGGGTCGACCGCGCGAAGGTCCGCTCGTTCGTCGGGACGATCCATTCCACGCTCGCGCGCAAGCCCAAGGACGCGACGATCTCGATGACGCTCACGAGCGTCACCACGACGCCCGCGGAGAACGGCATCCGCCTCGCTGACCGCGACACGCTCGTCGCGCGCATCACCGATGCGCTGCGCAAGCCCAGCGGCGAGCGCGAGTTCAGCGCGCGGACGGTCGAGGTGCCGGCCAAGGTCAGCGACGACGACCTCTGGGGTTCGAGCCCGATCGCGGTCACCGTCTCCAAGTCCGACAGGCGCGTGCGCGTGTTCGATCGCGGCAAGCTCGAGACGAGCTATCGCGTCGCCGTCGGGATGGCCGAGTACCCGACGCCCAACGGCCGCTTCGCGATCCAGTCGATCGAGAAGAACCCGACGTGGACGGTGCCGGACTCCGACTGGGCGGGCGAGCTTCGCGGCAAGGTGATCCCCGGCGGCGATCCCGAGAACCCGCTGAAGGCGTACTTCGTGCGCTTCGACGGCGCGGTCGGCTTCCACGGCACGGCAAGCGTCAACTCGCTGGGCAGCGCCGCGTCGCACGGCTGCATCCGCATGCGCGTCTCTGACGTGAAGGACCTCGCCAAACGCGTGGCCATCGGCACGCCGGTGCTGGTCGGCTGACGATTTGACACGCCCCGCATGGGGCGTCGAGCGGTCGTCTGCAAGCATCGACGGCCAATGGCACGGATTGGAATTCTCACGGGGGGCGGCGACTGCCCCGGGCTCAACGCGGTCATCCGCGGCATCGTCCGCAAGGGCGTCGTCGACCACGGACATGAGGTCGTCGGCTTTCGCTACGGCTGGGCCGGCGTGCTCGAGGCGACCACGGTCGACCTGACACCCGACTCGACGGCCGGCATCCTGCACCGCGGCGGCACGATCCTCGGCAGCTCGCGGACGAACCCCTACAAGGACGGCGCCGACGGCACCGCGCTCGTGCGCGCGTCGATGGAGCAGCTCGGCGTCGATGCGCTGATCCCGATCGGCGGCGAGGACACGCTCGGCGTCGCCGGCAAGCTCGCGCACGACGGCGTGCCGGTCGTCGGCGTGCCGAAGACGATCGACAACGACCTCGCCGGCACCGACTTCACGTTCGGCTTCAACACCGCCGTGCAGATCGCGACCGACGCGATCGACCGCCTGCACACGACCGCCGAGTCGCACAACCGCGTGATCGTCGTCGAGGTCATGGGCCGCCACGCCGGCTGGATCGCCGCCTACTCCGGCCTTGCCGGCGGTGCGGACGTGATCCTCGTGCCCGAGCGGCCGTTCGACATCGACGACGTCTGCGAGTCGATCAAGCGCCGCCACGCGCGCGGGCGCACGTTCTCGATCGTCGTCGTCAGCGAGGGCGCGCTGCCGGCCGACGGCAGCGGCATCACCGTGGCCGCGCAGGGGGTCGACGCGTTCGGCCACGCGCGCCTCGGCGGCATCGCCGTCGAGCTCGAGCGCGAGATCGAGTCGCGCACCGGCTACGAGACGCGCATGACGATCCTCGGCCACGTCCAGCGCGGCGGCACGCCGACCGCCTTCGACCGCGTACTCGCGACGCGCTTCGGCGTCGCCGCGGTCGACGCGGTGACCGCGGGCAATCTCGGCACGATGGTGGCGCTGCGCGGCACCGACATCGTGCTCGCCGGCCTCGAGGAGGCCGTCGCCGAGCCAAAGCTCCTCGATCCGGAGTTCTTCGCGACGGCCGAAGTGTTCTTCGGCTAGTTTGCCCCGGCATATGCCGCATCTGCGCTTCAGCCAGGACTACACGCTGCCCGTCGAGCGGGTCTTCGACTTCGTCTCCGAGCACGAGAACCTCAGCGTGCTGTTCCCCGGCACGGTCAAGCGCGTGCGCGACGGCGAGGACGGCACGCGCAACGGCGTCGGCTCGACCCGCGCGATCGGCATCGGCCCCGGCCCGAAGATCATCGAGACGAACACGGTCGTCGTCCCCAACGAGCGCATCGAGTACAAGATCACCGGCGGCCCGCCGGTGAAGCATCACCACGGCACGATGCGCTTCTCGTCGCTGCCGGACGGCGGCTCGCGCCTGGAGTACGACATCGAGCTCGACCTTCACGTCCCCGGCTCCGGCGCACTTGTCGGTGCCGCGCTGAAGCGCAGCATCACCAACGGGCTGAAGAAGGTCGAGACGCTGGCCTAGCCGGCCAGCGGCAGAACCCAAAACGCGATCACGGCGTAGTGCACCGCCGCGGCGGCGATCGTGAACGCGTGGAAGACCTCGTGGTAGCCGAAGACCAGCGGGCGCGGGTCAGGGCGCTTGAGCGCGTAGATCACCGCGCCGGCTGTGTAGAGCACACCGCCGACGCCGATCAGCAGCGTCGGCGCCAAGCCGAGCCGGTCCAGCAGCGTCGGCGTCGCCACCGCCGCGACCCAGCCGAGCGCGATGTAGAGCACCACGCCCAGCGCGCGCGGTGTCGGGCGCGGCAGCAGCTGCAGGAAGACGCCGACCGCCGCGCCGCCCCAGATGACCGCAAGCATCACCGTGCCGAGCGTGTTGGGCAGCACGAGCAGGCAGACCGGCGTGTAGGTGCCCGCGATGAGGACGAAGATCATCGAGTGGTCGACGCGCTGCAGCAGCGCGCGCACGCCTGGCTGCCAGCGGCCGCGGTGATACAGCGCGCTCGCGCCGAACAACCCGCAGACGGCGAACGCGTAGACCGCGGCGGCGCTGACGCCGGTGGCGCCGTCCGCAGTCAGGACGAGGGCGACGCCAAGCGCGGCGGCGACGAGGAACGCGCCGAGATGCAACCAACCGCGCAGCAGCGGGCGCGGCAGCCCGTCCGGAAGCAGGTACTGCACGTCCTCAGGGTACCCGGCTGCGGGCCACCTTGGCGGCGGCCTCGGCCGTCGCGGTGAACATCGCAACGCAGTCCTCGACGAGCTCCTCGCGCGTCTGCGTCAGCCGTCCCTCGGTCCAGACGATCAGCAGCTCGGCCATGCCGCCGGCAAGCATCGTCGCGGCGAGGTCGACGAAGGCGTCGGCATGAGCCGGCGGGTTGAAGGCCGCGCGCGCCTCCTGCGCGGCGATCTGCGCGAACACGGTGAGGATCTCCAGCCGCCGCCGGACGAGCGGCTCGCAGCCGAGCGCCTCGACGAACGCGATCCGCGCGCGGCGCGGGTCCTCGGTCAGCTCGCCGATCAGCGCGCCGAGGCCCGCGCGCATGCGCGCCTGCGGGTCGGCCGGGGCCTCCTCCAGCGCGGCGAGGAAGCGTGCGGTCGCCGCCGCGACGATCTCGTCGAACACCGCCACGGCGAGCGTGTCGAGGTCGGCGAAGCTCTCGTAGAAGAAGCGCGGCGTGAGCTTTGCGCGGGCGCAGACACCGCGCACCGTCGTCGCCGACCAGCCGTCGTCGCCGATCAGCTCGTACGCAGCGTCCATCAGCCGGCGGCGGCGCTCGGCCTGCCGCTCCTCGGCCGATTGACCGCGATACCGGCTCACGCCGGCGACGCTAGCGCACGCCGGCGAGCTTCAGCTGGCGTGCGAGCTCCTTGCCCTTCACCGACGCCGATGCGAGCGCGACCCAGCGCACGCGGCCGCCGCTGACGCGGTAGAGGTACTGGCGCCCGCGCCCGGCTGGGCGGCGGTGCAGGCCGGCCCGTGCGACGCGCGAGCCCTTGCCGATGCCGGCGACGCGATGGCGCGGCGCGGTCGAGACGACCAGCCCCGAGCTGCCGGCCTTCGTGTAGACGACGCTGACGCGGCCGCCGGCCTTGCCTGCGACGCAGTAGCGCCACACGCGGTTGACGCGCGAGCGCGGCTGGCCGGCCTCGCGCAGGACCTCCTCGGCCGGCGTCGCGATCCTGACGCCGCCGAGCCCGGAGCGCGTGAAGCGCAGGCGTGCCGAGCGGCAGCGGTCGGATGAGCCGATGCCGACGGCGCGCTCCCACATCTGCAGGTAGGCCTCCGAGGCGCGCGCGAGGTCGTTGACGATCTCGTCGCCGGCCTGCATGCGCAGGTCCTCCACCCAGTCGGGGTAGAGGCCGTAGTGCGCAACGCCCTCGTTGTTGATGTCGAACGTACGCGTGCCGGTGCGCTGACGGTCGAACGTGACCTTGCCGTCCCAGGACTTGAACGGGTACTGCACCGGGTTCTTGCCGTTGCGCGGCGGGCCCTGGTTGCCGAAGCCGTTCATGTCCGCGCCCCAGCCGATGCCCCAGAAGTAGCGCTTATCGCGCTCGGCCTTGAGCTTCTTCCACGTCCGCACGAAGCCCTGCGAGCCGCCCGCGTACGGCGCGACGAAGCCGCCGAGCTCGAAGATCCGCGGGTACGCGTCGTCGGTGCTCCACGAGTGGCTGGAGAGGATTCCCGAGTAGTTCTTGGACTCGATCAGCGAGAGCAGCTGCTTGCGAGCGATGACGCTGAGGTGATCGGGGTCGATCAGCATGCGCTTGTCGATCATCCGGCGCACGAGGTGCTCGCCGAGCGTCGTCAGGCCCATCGCGTTGCAGTGCGGGCCTGGACCGTAGACGGGCAGCAGGCCGGGCGGCAGCGCGTCGGCCAGCGGCGACAGCAGCGCGGGCACGCCGTACTGCGGGTGGTCGGACTCCTCCGTCGTGCCCTTGCACGGCTTCATGTCCCAGAAGCGCCCGGTCTCGGAGAAGTTGCCGACGTTGACGATCACGCCGGTCGTGGTGCTGTCGCCCGCGACGCCGCCGAAGCCGTTGTCGAACTTGTTGATCAGCTCCATCTGGCGCACGCCGAGGTCGTTGTAGACCTCGTTGAGGCGCTTGTCGACGTCCTGCGTCGTGCAGCGCGAGACGCCGTTGCGCAGGCCGCAGTCGAAGAGGTCGGAGACCTCGATCGCGGGGATGATCGCCATCTTGCCCGCGTTGATGATGCGGCGCGCCTCGAACGGGTCCTTGACGATGCGGAACCAACCCTTGCCGGGCCCGCCGTACTGCGCGTCGACGTAGTTCTGCAGGTTGCGCAGCTCGCGCGCCTGGCGGCGCACGCTGTCCATCTCGTTGCAGTTGTAGCCCGGCGTCTTGTGCGGGTACAGCTTGCACAGCGCGGCGTTCTCGACGAAGAGGTTCACGAACAGGCGCTGGCCGGCGCGCCACGAGCGCTCCAGCCACTTGTAGTAGCTCTGCTCGTGGGTCAGCGCGTTCCAGCGCGGCCAGTCCTTGAACGTCGGCCAGCCGACCGGGTCCGACGTCGCCTCGACGCCGCCCGAGAGCACCGACTCGACGACCGGGCTGCCGACCTCCGAGCGGTCGCAGCCCTTCAGCGCAACGGTGATGCCGTAGGCGTTCCAGGGCTCGCCGCAGTGGATCTCCCCGCCGAGGAAGTGGAAGGCCATCATGTGCATGTGCGCGTCGACGAAGCCGCGCGTCTCGCCGTACGGCGTCGGCCCGGTGTACAGCGGGCCCTCGGCGTTGATCTCGGCCTCGGGGAACACGGGGCAGCCGTCAGCCTTGGTGATCGTCGCGTCGAAGCGACGGTCGCCGTGCGTCGCGGTGAGGCTGAAGCGCTCGCCGTCGAGGTGGTCCAGCGTCCAGTCGGCGTCCTGGCCGGGCGTGGTCGTCCCGCCCTTGCCGGACAGCAGCGTGCCGTCCTGGGCCATGAGCATGAAGCGCCCGAGCGTGACCGCCTTGAAGCGGTACGGGCCGGACGGCACACCGTCTGCCTGCACGGCGTAGCAGCCGTTGGCAAGGCCGTAGACCGCGTCGTCCTGCGCGGCCTGCGCGGGCAGCGCCGACCCCAGCGCGATCACGGCGCTGGCAAGCGCCCCCACTCCCCAGAGCTTCACGCAGCGATTACACCACTATTGGTACGGCCGTGCAGCAGCTCGTCGACGAACGGGCCGAGCAGCCGCGTCAGCTGCTCGGCGACGACGTCCGGGCTGCTGGTCGGCGCTGCGGCGTGGCTGAGGGCGAGGCGCACGAGCGCATCGACCAGCACGCGCGCGTCCGCGGCGGAGATCTGCGGCCAGACCTCGACGATCACGGGCGCCAGCGCGGCGTCGGCGGTGGAGATCACCGGCTCGCCGTGGATCGTCAGGATCAGGCGGTCGTCGTCACCGCCGCGCGCGATCGCCTGCAGCAGCGGATGCTCGTGCGCGGCCGTGAGGAAGTGGTTCAGCGCCGCGCGCAGCGCGGCCCGCGGATCGGCAGCGTTCGCGCGGATCGCGATCGCGGCTTCGTCGATGAACCACGCGGCCTCGCGCAGCACGTAGGCCTGGGCGACACCGTCGCGGCTGCCGAACTCGTTGTAGACGGTCTGGCGCGAGACGCCGGCGTCGGCGGCGATTGCCGCCATCGTGACCTCGGCCCACGGGCTCTGGCGCAGCAGGTGGTCGACGGCGTCGAGCAGGCGATCCTTCAGCAGCTGGCGCGCCTGCTCCTGGTAGGTCGGGCGGGTCACGTGACCGGCTCGAAGTCGACCTTCTCGCGCACGCCGCAGTCCGGGCAGCACCAGTCCGCGGGGACCTCGCTCCACGGCGTGCCCGCGGGGAAGCCCTCGCGCGGTGCCCCACTGGCGATCGCGTAGACGTACTCGCAGTTGGGACAGCGGTACGCCGGTGCGTCGGCCACGGCCGTGGCGGCCTCGCTCGGCCCGGCAACCACTTCGTGCTCGACGGCGCCGTACTTGCGCAGGATCTGCTCGCGCTTGGGCGGATAGATGTTCGCGAGCGTCACGTCGCCGTCGTAGTGCGCGAGCACACGCTTATCCATCATCCGGCGCCAGATCGGCGGGAAGTAGGCGACGAGGATCATCGTCGCGTAGCCGCTGGGGAGCTCCGGCGCCTGCTCGAAGTGGCGCAGCGACTGGTAGCGGCGCATCGGATTGGCGTGGTGGTCGGAGTGGCGCTGCAGGTGGTAGAGGAAGACGTTGGACGCGATGTTGTCCGAGTTCCACGAATGCCACGGCGCGCAGCGCTCGTAGCGGCCGTCCTCGCGCTTCTGGCGCAGCAGCCCGTAGTGCTCGAGGTAGTTGACGACCTCGAGCAGCTGAAAGCCGACGACCGCCTGCAGCGCCAGCCACGGCGCGACCTCGACGCCAAAGACGGCGATCAGCGCAGCGAACAACACGACCGTCATCGCCCACGCGTTCAGCACATCGTTGTGGATCGTGAAGAACGGCTTGCCGAGGCGGTCCAGGCGCTCCTTCTCGAGGTGGATCGCCGAGGTCAGCGAGCCCCAGACCGTGCGCGGGAGAAAGCGCCAGTAACTCTCGCCCAGGCGCGAGCTCGCGGGGTCCTCCGGCGTTGCGACGCGCACGTGGTGGCCGCGGTTGTGCTCGATGAAGAAATGGCCGTAGCCGGTCTGCGCGAGCGCGACCTTCGCCAGCCAGCGCTCGGAGTTCTTGCGCTTGTGCCCCAGCTCGTGGGCGGTGTTGATCGCGATGCCGGCGACCATCGCCATGCTGACGGCGAGGCCGAGCGACTCGATGAAGCTGAGGTCGCCGCTGCCCCAGAGGTAGCACGCGAAGACCAGGCCGGCGAACTGCAGCGGCAGGAAGAGATACGTGCACCAGCGGTAGTAGCGGTCCTGCTCGAGCCACTTGATGGCCGAGTCCGGCGGGTTGTCGGAGTCCTTGCCGATCGCGTGGTCGAGAAACGGGATGACCGCGTAGACGACGACCGGTCCGGCCCACCACAGCAGCCCAAGACCGGTGGCCTCGACGAGACCGAACGCGAGGAACGGCAGCAGCGGGACGATCAGGCCGAGCAGCCAGAGGTAGCGCTTGGAGTCCGTCCAATCAGGGACGTTCAGCTTCTCGCCGGAGTCGCTTGACACGATGGTGGCCATGTGTCCGACAGCTTTACATCCGACCCCTTACGTGTCAAACAAGGCTGCCCTTGTAGGTTTCGGCGCCATGAGCGAGGTCCGAGTCGAGCGCGACGGTGGCGTCGCCGTCCTGATCCTCGACGCGCAGGAGCGGCGCAATGCCCTCACCGTCGAGATGGCGCGCGCGGTGGTCGCCGCGTGCGACGAGCTCGACGCCGACGCCGGCGTCGGCGCCGTCGTCGTCACCGGCGCGGGTCCGTACTTCTGCGCCGGTGGTGATCGGCCGACGCTCGCAGCAGCCGGCGAGGGTCCTGCCGACCCCGAGGTCTTCGACGGGATGAGCGCGATCTACCGCGCCTTCACGCGCGTCGGCGAGCTCGAGGCGCCGACCGTTGCGGCGATCCGCGGCGGGGCCGTCGGCGCCGGGATGAACCTGGCGTTGGCGACCGACCTGCGGGTGGTCGCCGAGGACGCCGTGCTGGCGTCGGGCTTCGTACCGATCGGACTGCACCCCGGCGGCGGGCACACCGCGCTGCTCGCGCGCACCGGCGCGCGTGAGGCCGCGGCGGCGCTTGCGCTGTTCGGCGCGCGCATCGACGGCACGCGCGCGGCGGCGCTCGGCCTCGCGTGGGCGGCGGTGCCGGCGCCGGACGTCGACCGCGTTGCACGCGAGCTTGCCGCGGTCCCGGCAGCCGACCCGGAGCTCGCGCGGCGCACTGCGCGCTCGCTGCGGCTGAATGCCGGCCCGCCCGGGCTGCCGTGGGCGGCGGCACACGACCTCGAACGGGCTGCGCAGATGTGGTCGATGCGACGCAACGCGCTGGCGCGATGAGCCGCACGCCGTTCAACCACGTGCGCCGCGGCTCGGGCGAGCCGCTCGTGCTGATCCACGGGATCGGCCACCACCTGCAGGGTTGGGACCCCGTCGCGCGGTTGCTGACCGATCGCTTCGAGGTGATCTGCGTCGACACGCCCGGCTTCGGGCGGTCTGAGCCGCTGCCGGGCCCGTACGACATCGACGCCTACACCGACGCGTTCGTCGCGTGGTTTGCCGAGCAGGGCATCGAGCGCCCGCACGTCGCCGGCAACTCGATGGGCGGCGGCATCGCGCTGGAGCTCGCGCGCCGCGGCGTGGTGCGCTCGGCGTGCGCGATCTCGCCGGTCGGCTTCTGGGCAGACGGCGAGCGTCGCTTCACGCAGATCTTCCTCGCCGTGCTCAACGGCATGCCGGCGCCGCTGCGGCCCGTGGTGATGCAGCTGTCGCAGTTTGCCGCCGGCCGCGCGGCGCTCGGCAGCGTCGTCTTCGCACGGCCGTGGCGGATGCCCGGCGACGAGTTCGCGTCGGTGCTTGGCGATCTCTGGGGATCGCCGGTCTTCGCCGACACGCTCGCGGCCTTCGACGCCTACGACTTCGACCGCGCCGAGGAGCTCGACGGCACCCCGGTCACGATCGCGTGGGGCGACAAGGACCGCCTGCTGCTCTTCAAGCCGCAGTCCGCGCGCGCCCGCGAGCGGCTTCCGAACGCGCGCCACGTGACGATGCCCGGCCTTGGACACACGCCGTTCTTCGACGACCCCGGCGTCGTCGCCAGCGTGCTCCGCACCGCCGCGGCGTGAAAGGCTGCCGGTGATGTTCTCTCTCCCGCTCTTTCGCCGCATCGCCGTGATCGAGGCGATCAGCTTCCTGCTGCTGCTCACCGCGTCGGTCGTGAAGCGCGCCGCCGACGAGGCGATCGGCGTGCACATCCTCGGTCCGGTCCACGGCCTGCTGTTCGTCGGCTATGTCTACGTCGCGCTGCAGATCCGCACCGACCAGGGCTGGGACGGGCGCACGACGTTGCTCATCCTGCTCGGCGCGGTGCTGCCGTTCGGCGGCTTCGTCGTCGACCGCCGTCTGGCGGACAGGCCCGCCACTGCCTGAGGTGGATCCCGACCGCGTGCTCGCCGAGCTGCGCGAGCTTGCGCAGCTGACCAGCGACGACGCAGGCGCGCAGCGGGTCGCGTTCACGCCGGCCTGGGACGCGGCGCGCGAGTGGTTGCTCGGGAAGCTCGCGGAGCTGCCGGTCACCGTCGCCGAGGACTCCGCGCGGAACCTGTGGGCGACGCTTCCCGGCGCGGTTGAGCCGCCGCTGGCAATCGGCTCGCACGTCGACTCGGTGCCCAACGGCGGCTGGCTGGACGGCGCGCTTGGCGTTGTCGCGGGGCTGGAGGTTCTGCGCGCGCTCGGTCCGTCGCCGGCGCGCTCGGTGGTGCTCGTCGACTGGGCCGACGAGGAGGGCCGCTTCGGGCACTCGCTGCTGGGCTCGTCGGCGGCGACCGGCACGCTCGACGTCGCTGCCCTGCGCGCCGCGGGCGCCGGCGAGGTGCTCGACCTCGACGCGCTGGTCGGTGCTTCGCTGCCGCCCCTGCACGCCTACCTCGAGCTGCACATCGAGCAGGGCCCGGTGCTCGAGCGCGCCGGCCTCGCACTCGCAGCGGTGTCGGGGACGTTCGGCGTGCGGCGCTCGCAGCTGACGTTCGTCGGCAGCCCGCTCACGCGGGCGCGACGCCGATGGACGCGCGGCGTGACCCGGTGCTCGCCGCCGCGCGCTTCGTCGTCGCCGCTCGCGAGGCTGCCGTCGCGGCGGGTGGGCTGGTCACCGTCGGGTCCGATCGCCGCATCGCCGGGCACGCCGACGGCGGTGGCCGCTGGGTGCGCGCGTGTCCGTGCGACGTCCGTCACTCAGAGGGGCAGGCGTTGGAGCAGCTGCACGCGTCGCTGCTCGCCATCGCCGTGGAGGCCGAAGTCCAGCCGCTGTGGTCGATCGACCCGATCGCCTTCGACCCCGCCCTGGTCGCGGCGGTACGCGCCGCCGCCGGTGGCGGCGAGCCGATCCCGAGCGGTCCGCTGCACGACGCTGCCGCGGTCGCTCGCGCCGGGGTGCCAAGCGCGATGCTCTTCGTCCGCAGCCGCGGCGGGATCTCGCACTCTGCCGCCGAGGATTCGTCCGAGGACGACATCCGCGCGGCCGTGCACGCACTCGCGGATGCCGTTCGTGCAACCCTCTAGGACATGTGCCGCAACATCCGCACCCTCCACAATTTCGAGCCACCGGCGATGCCTGAAGAGATCCAGGCGTCGGCGCTGCAGTACGTCCGCAAGATCAGCGGGACGACGAAGCCGTCGAAGGCCAACGAGGCCGCCTTCAACCGCGCCGTCGAGGAGATCACCGAGATCACGACGCGACTGCTCGACGACCTCGTGACGCAGGCGCCGCCGCGCGACCGCGACGTCGAGGCCGCCAAGGCGCGTGCCCGCGCAGAGAAGCGGTACGCCGCGTAGCCTGCCGGAGATGCGCCGCCTCCTTCCCGTGCTGCTGTGCCTCGCCGTCGCTCCGGTGGTTTCCGGCTGCGGCAGCGACGACGTCAAGGACCTCGCGGGTGGCGACGTCGCCCAAGCCGCCGAGCGCACCGCCGCGCAGAAGACGGCGCGGATGACGATGACGATGGAGATGACCGGCATGGGCCTGCCGGGCACGGTGAAGGTCGACGCGTCCGGCATCACCGCGCTGACCGAGGCGCGCGGCACGCTCGAGCTCGCGCTTCCGAAGGAGCTGTTCGGCGAGTCCGAGAGCATCGAGGTGCTCTTCGACGGTGCCGAGCTGCACGCACGCGTGCCCGAGGCGATGGCGAGCTTCACCGGCGGCAAGCGCTGGGTCAAGGCCGACCTCGCCGCTATCGCCAAGCAGCTCGGATTCGACGTCGACGGCCTCGGCGCGCTGATGAACCCGTCGCCCGCAGCGCAGCTCGAGCTGCTGCGCTCGGTGAAGGGGATCAAGGAGGTCGCGCCGCGCCACCTCAAGGGGACCTTCACGATGCGCGATCTGGTGGCTGCGCTGCCTGCCGAGGCGAAGGCCGCGATGGAGAAGCTCACGGCGCTTGCTGGCGAGGAGATGCTCGACCAGAAGCAGACCCTCGAGATGTGGCTCAACGAGGACGGCGTTGCGCGCGAGTGGCGGATGGACATGCCGTTCACCGCCGCGCCGGGGATGCCGGCCGGCCACGCGAAGATGGCGTTCAAGCTCTCGGACTTCGGCGTGGACCTCAAGATCGTCCCGCCGAAGCCTGAGGACACGTTCGAGCTCACCGCTGACGCGGTGAGCAAGCTGTTCACATCCTGAAGACGCCGTAGCCCAGCTCGCCGAGCGGCGCGCTCGCGCACGCGGCCAGCGCGGTCGCCAGCACGTTGCGGGTCTGGCGCGGATCGATCACGCCGTCGTCCCAGACGCGGGCCGTCGAGTAGATCGGGCGGCCCTGGTGCTCGTACTGGTCGCGCAGCTGCGCGCCGACCTCGGGCTGGCCGACCTCGGTCATCACGACGCCGGCCTGCTCGCCGCCCATCACGCTGATGCGTGCGTTGGGCCACATGAAGAGGAAGCGCGGCGAGTACGCGCGCCCGCACATGCCGTAGTTGCCCGCGCCGAACGAGCCGCCGACGATCAGCGTCAGCTTCGGCACGCGCGCGCAGGCGACCGCGGTGACGAGCTTGGCGCCGTCCTTGGCGATGCCGCCCGCTTCGTAGTCCTTGCCGACCATGAAGCCGGTGATGTTCTGCACGAACAGCAGGGGGATCCCGCGGCGATCGCACAGCTCGATGAAGTGCGCGGCCTTCAGCGAGGACTCACTGAAGAGGATCCCGTTGTTGGCGATGATCCCGACGTTGTGGCCGTCGAGATGCGCGAACGCGCAGACGACGGTGGTGCCGTAGAGCTCCTTGAACTCGCGCAGCTCACCGCCGTCGACGATGTGGCGCAGCATGTCGCGCACGTCGTAGGGCGTGCGGCTGTCCAGCGGGACGAGGTCGAGCAGATCGTCGGGGCTGCCCAGCGGCGGGCGCGGCGCGACCCGCTCCCACGGCGGCTGCTTTGTCTGCGGCAGCGTCGCGACGATGTCGCGGACGATCTGCAGCGCGTGGTGGTCGTCGTCGGCGAGATGGTCGACGACGCCCGAGGTGCGGGCGTGGACGTCGCCGCCGCCGAGCTCCTCGGCGGTGACCTCCTCGCCGGTCGCGGCCTTCACCAGCGGCGGACCGCCGAGGAAGATCGTGCCCTGCTCGCGGACGATCACGGTCTCGTCGCTCATCGCCGGGACGTAGGCGCCGCCGGCGGTGCAGGAGCCCATCACGCAGGCGATCTGCGGGATCTCGGCCTTGGACATCGTGGCCTGGTTGAAGAAGATGCGCCCGAAGTGCTCGCGGTCGGGGAAGACGTCGTCCTGCATCGGCAGGAACGCGCCACCTGAGTCGACGAGGTAGACGCACGGCAGGCGGTTGTTCAGCGCCACCTCCTGCGCGCGCAGGTGCTTCTTGACGGTGATCGGGTAGTACGTGCCGCCCTTGACGGTCGCGTCGTTGGCGACGATGACGCACTGGCGTCCGCTGATCGTGCCGACACCGGTGACGATCCCCGCGCTTGGCGCGGCGCCGTCGTACAGCTCCTCGGCGGCGAGCGCGCTCAGCTCGAGGAACGGCGCACCCGGGTCGCACAGCCGCTCGACGCGCTCGCGCGCGACGAGCTTGCCGCGCGACTCGTGCCGCGCCACGGCCTTCTCGCCGCCGCCGGCGCGCACGCGCGCGAGGCGCTGCTCGAGATCTGCGATCAGCTCGAGGTGCTGCTCCTTGTAGCTCATGCGTGCACCTCCGCCAGCGTCTGCCCCAGCGCGACGCGCTCGCCTGCCGCCACGCGGACATCCACCGTGCCGGCGTGCGGCGCCGCGATCGCAAGCTCCATCTTCATCGACTCCATCACGACGAGCACCTGCCCCTCGTCCACCGTGTCGCCGTCGCCGACGTTGACCATGAGGACCGTCCCCGGCATCGGCGCGGCGAGCGAGTCCTCGCTTGCCGCGGCCGCCGAGCCGCGCGCGAGCTCGGTGCGCAACGCGAGCTGGTGGCCGTCGCGAGCGATCCAGATCTCGTCGGGCGCGACGTGCACCGCGTAGCGCCGGGCCACGCCATCCAACGAGATGGAACGAAACCCACCTATAGCGTGGGTTTCGTTCCAGCTAGCGGTCCACGACCGTTCACCCACCCGGACGACAGCGTCCGCAGGCGTCCCGGACACCTCCAGCTCCTCCTTCTCAGAGAAAGAAGCGACGGTCCGCCGCCACACACCGGGGACACCATCCGACCGCCAGCCCAACGGCACGGACGAGCGCGCGGCCTGCGCCTCGGCGTCAGCAGCAAACGCCGCGACAGCCGCAGCAGCCGGCAAGTCGGGCGGCGCGGCGAGGCCGAGATCGGGAAGCACGCGCTCGAGCAAGCCCGTGTCCATCTCCCCCGCCCGCACCTCCGGCAACGCCAGCAGCTCGCGCGTGAAGCCGGCGTTGGTCGGCACTCCAAGCACCACGAGCTCAGCCAAAGCACGGTCGAGGCGATCCAGCGCGTCGGCGCGATCGACACCATGGGCGATCACCTTCGCGAGCATCGGGTCGTACGAGGTCGAGACCTCGTAGCCGGCACGCACCCCAGCGTCCACGCGCACGCCCGGCGGCGGCTCGAACGCATGCAGCACGCCCGTCGCGGGCAGGAACCCAGCCGCCGGATCTTCCGCATACAAGCGCGCCTCGACGGCCCAGCCGTCCGGCTCACCGACCTCGACGGACAGCTCCTCGCCCGCGGCAACACGCAGCTGCTGCTCGACGAGGTCAACGCCGTAGACGAGCTCGGTCACCGGGTGCTCGACCTGCAGGCGCGTGTTCATCTCGAGGAAGAAGAACTCGCCATCGGCGACGATGAACTCGACGGTGCCCGCACCTTCGTACGCGCAGGCGCGCGCGAGCGACACCGCGGCCTCGCCCATCCGCGCGCGCAGCTGCGGATCGACCACCGGCGACGGCGCTTCCTCGACGACCTTCTGATGGCGGCGCTGCAGCGAGCACTCGCGCTCGCCGAGGTGGATCACGTTGCCGTGCTTGTCGCCCAGCACCTGGATCTCGATGTGCCGCGGCCGCTCGAGATAGCGCTCCACGAGCAGCCTGTCGTCGCCAAACGCCGCCTTCGCCTCGCGAGCGGCGGCGTCGCGCGCGGCGGGCAGCTCCTCGGCAGACCGCACCACGCGCATCCCCTTGCCCCCACCACCAGCAACGGCCTTGACCATCACCGGAAAGCCGCCCTCGGTCCCGGCGGGCACGACGGGAACACCAGCCGCCTCGGCCGCCTTCTTTGCTTCCCCTTTGTCGCCCATCAATCGGATGGCGGACGACGGCGGCCCCACCCAGATCAAGCCCGCCGAAGCCACCGCCTCCGCAAACGCCGCGTTCTCAGAGAGGAAGCCATAGCCAGGGTGAACCGCATCGGCGCCGGCGACCTGGGCGGCGCGCAGCAGCTCATCAGCGTTGAGATAGGAGGAGATCGGGACGGCGAGGTCGCATGCGTCACGGTGCGGCGCCGAGACGTCGGCCTCGGTGTACACCGCGACGGTGCGCAGACCGCGCTCGCGACAGGTCCGCGCGATGCGCACGGCGATCTCGCCGCGGTTGGCGATGAGGACGCTATGCATGCCAGTCCACAGGCCCCGCGACGATCGTGTGCGACCCGAGCGGGCGCCCGAGCACGTCGCGCGCCGCACGCGCAGCGTCGAGCAGCGCCTCGAGCGAGATGCCGGTCTCGATCCCCATCTCGTGCAGCATCGAGACGAGGTCCTCGCTTGCGATGTTGCCGGTCGCGCCCGCAGGGACCGGACAGCCGCCGAGCTCGCCGAACGACGACTCGAACGACGTCACCCCCGCCTCGAGCGCCGCGAGCACGTTGGCCAGCCCCTGGCCGCGCGTGTTGTGGAAGTGCGCCGTCAGCTCGACATCGCCGAGCTCCTCGAACGCGCGCGTGAAGAACGCGCGCACCTGCAGTGGGTTCGCCATGCCGGTGGTGTCGCCGAAGCCGACCTCGGCGCAGCCGAAATCGCGCAGCCTGCCGGCGATCTCGAGCACGCGCCCCGGGTCCACCGCGCCCTCGTACGGACAGCCGAACGACGTCGAGATCACGCCCTCGCAGCGCAGCCCCGCCTCGCGCGCACGCCCGACGACACGCTGCAGCCCGTCCAGCGACTCGGCGACCGAGCGGTTGACGTTCTTGCGGTTGTGCGTCTCCGACGCCGACAGGAAGACGTTGATCTCCTGGAAGCGGTCGCGCAGCTCCAGCGCGTTGTCGAGCCCGCGCTCGTTGGGGATCAGCACCGACACGCTGACCTCGGCGGGCACGTCGATTGCCGCCAGCACCTCGGCGGCGTCGGCGAGCTGAGGGATCACGTCGGCGCGCACGAACGACGTTGCCTCCAAGCGCTTCACACCGGTCCGCGCGAGCTGGTCGATCAACGCGACCTTGTCGGCGGTCGCAATCACCTCGGGCTCGTTCTGAAAGCCGTCGCGCGGACCCACCTCACGAACTCGCACCTGCTGCGGCATGTCAGCCATGCACCAACAATACCGAGCGATCGCTAGAAGTTCTAGTAACCGTTCGGTATTCTCTCGATGCCCGTGCCGCCGACACGCCCCGCACTCCGAGCGAAGTACGACCGGCGACGCCAAGAGGTCGTCACCCAAGCTGCGGAGGTCATCGCCCAGCACGGCTTCCACGCAACCTCCGTTCCCGACCTCGTCCAAGCCACCGGGCTCACCGCGGGCGGCCTCTACCACTACATCGGCTCCAAGGACGCGCTGCTCGGCGCGATCTGCGACGAGCTGATGACGCCGCTGCTCGAGGAGGTACGCGAAACGGTCGAAGGCGCACCCGAGGAGCGCCTGCGCGAGTTCGTGCGCGTGTGGCTGCGCCACGTCGAGCGCCACCGCGCGCACGTGCTCGTCTTCCAGCAGGAGCGCAACGTGCTCGAGCAGGGCCCGCAGTGGCGTCAGGTCCGCCGCCAGCGCAAGGAGTTCGAGGCACTGCTGGCCGCGATCCTCGCCGACCCGAGCTTCCGCTTCGCCGACCGCGACCTCGCGCTGCTGGCGCTGCTGGGCATGGTCAACCACACTGCGCAATGGCTGCGCCCGCGTGGCCGTCTCACCGCCGAGCAGGTCGCCGACGGCTACGTCGACCTGCTGCTCGGAACGACCCCCGACTCGTAGGCCAGGATCACCGCGTGCACGCGGTCGCGTGCGCCGAGCTTCATCAGCACGCGCTTGACGTGGCTCTTCACCGTCGTCTCCTCCACGGTCAGCTGCGCGGCGATCTCGCGGTTGGACAAGCCGCGCGCGATCAGCTCGAACACCTCGCGCTCACGCGGTGTCAGCTCGTCGAGCGGGATGTCGGCACGCGCGCCGCCAGCGGGCTCGCGCGCGACGCGGTCGATCACGCGCCGCGTCACCGACGGCGACAGCAGTGCCTCACCCGCCGCGATCGTGAGGATCGCCGCAACGAGCTCCTCGGGTGAGCTGCGCTTCAGCAGGAAGCCGCTTGCGCCGGCGCGCAGCGCGCCGACGATGTAGTCGTCGGTCTCGAACGTCGTCAGGATCAAGACCCGCGTCTCCGCCAGCTCCGCGAGCAGCTCGCGCGTCGCGGCGATCCCGTCCAGCTCGGGCATGCGCACGTCCATCAACACGACGTCGGGCCGCGCGTGGCGCGCGCGCTGGACCGCGAGCCGGCCGTCCGGTGCCTCCTCGACGACGGTGATGCGGTCGTCACTGGAGAGCACGGCCGCAAGGCCCTTGCGCATCAGCTCGTCGTCGTCGACGAGCATCACCCGAACCGGCTCGCTCACGCGTTGCGATGGTAGGGCAGGACGACGTGGACCCGAAAGCGACCGTCGACGCGCTCGGCCTCGAGCGTGCCGCCCAGCAGCGCCGTGCGCTCGCGCATCCCGAGCAGGCCGCGGCCACCGCCGGTCGTCGCCTCGGCGGCGACGGCGTTGACGACGGTCAGCGTCAGCGCATCAGACCCACGCTCGACGGTCATCGCGACATCGCCACGCCCGTGCTTGGCGGCGTTGGTCAGCGTCTCCTGCGCGATCCGATAGGCCGCGCGCGAGACGGCCTGCGGCACCGGCGCGTCGCCGTTTGCGTGCAGCTTGGCGCCGGCGCGCGCGACAAGCTCGGCGATCTCGTCGACGCCGGGCGCCGGAGCGAGCGAGGCCGGCTCGTCACCGCGCAGCGCGCCGACGATGCGGTCGATGTCCGCCGCCGTCTCGGCCGCGACCTGCTCGATGATCTCGATCGCCTCACGCGCCCGCGCGGGGTCACGGTCGCGCAGCACACGTGCGGCGCCCGCGTGCACACGGATCGTGTTGATCGCGTGGCCAGCGGAGTCGTGCAGCTCGCGGGCGATCCGCGCACGCTCGTCGGCTACGGCGAGCTGGCGCTCCTGCGCGACGTTCTGGCGCACCGCGCGACGGCGGTCGCCGGCGACGCAGGCACCGGCCCAGATGAGTCCGCCGATGACGTACTCCTCGCTGGACAGCGGCACGGCGATCGCGGCCGTGGTCACGAGGGCGGCGTACGCAAGCAGCACGGTCACGATCAGCCCGTTGACGTTGCCGCGACGCGGCGCCGCGAAGAAGGTGTACAGCGCGACGGCTGGCGCGGCGTGCACGTAAACGGCATAGCCGAGCGCCACCAGCGCGATGCTCGCGGGCAGCGTCAGGGCGAAGACGGCGAGCGGCCCGCGGTGGCGCCACAGCAGCGGCAGCACGGTCGCGACGATCACGAAGAACCCCAGCCCGTCGGGCTTGGTCGCGACGTCCTCGTACTCGCCGAATCCCTGGCTGCCGAACTGCACCAAGGTGAACCAGAACGCGAAGACGAAGAGGCCGATGTCGGCTGCGCGAGCACGGAGAACCGTCATGCGTGGCTCAGCGTACGCGCCGCTCGCAGCGTGCGAAACCACCCGTGGAAGGACGCCGCCTCCTCCTGTGGGAGGAGGGCGAGGTTCCTCCCACAGGACGTTTCTCCGCGGCCTGCTCAGACCTAGCTTCCCGAGCCATGTCTCTCACGCATCTCACCCGCTGGGTTCTTGCCCACCGGCGCGCCGTCGCCGGCTTCTGGATCGTCCTGACGTTCGCCGGATTCTTCGGCGCCAGCCAAGTCACCGACGCGCTCGACGACCAGTTCTCGATGCCCTCGAGCAAGGCGTTTGCCGTCAATCAAGAGATCGAAGATCGCTTTGGCACAGGTGGCATCGCGCCACCGCTTGTCGCGGTCGCCGAGCTCCCACGCGGCGCGACAGCGACAGCCGCACGCGCCGACTTGCGCGCGCTCGAGACGCGCCTGCACGACGCCCTGCCCGGCGCGCGCATCGCGTCGTTTGGTTCGACGGGCGAGCGTGCCTACGTCTCTGATGACGGGCGCACGACGTTTGCCGTGATCCACCCGAAGTCCGACGAGGAGGGCGGGCCTGGCGAGGGCGAGATCTCCGACGCCACGCTCAGCGCCGCGCAGAAGGCGACCGCGAACGCGACCGTCGCCGGCTCGCAGGTGCTGCTGACCGGCGAGGCGCTGCTGTCAAAGGAAGCCGAGGGCGAGGACGGGCCACCGTCGTTCCTCAACGAGACGCTGCTGGCCGGGATCGGCGCGCTCGCGGTGCTCGTCTTCGTCTTCGCATCGGCGCTGGCTGTCGTGCCGCTGCTGATGGCGATCGTCGCGATCCCGGTCTCGCTGCTGGCGGTGCTCGGCCTCACGCAGATCACGAGCGTCTCGTTCATTGTCATCTTCCTCGTCTCGCTGATCGGCCTCGGCATCGCGATCGACTACGCGCTGATCGTCGTGATGCGCTGGCGCGAGGAACGCGAACGCGGCCTCAGCAACGAAGAAGCGATCACCGCGGCGATCGACACCGCCGGACGCGCTGCGATCTTCAGCGGGACGACCGTCGCGATCGGATTGCTCGCGGCGCTCGTGCTGCCGATCCCGTTCCTGCGCTCGATGGCCTACGGCGGGCTCGTGATCCCGCTCGTCTCGGTCGCCGTCGCGCTGACGCTGCTGCCCGTCGTGCTCGCGACGGTCGGGCCACGCGCCGACCGCCGACGGCTGCGCCGCACCGATCGCGCCGATCGCCACTGGGCGGCCTGGGCGCGGCTTGTGATCCGCCATCGCGTCGCGGCGGTCGTCGCCGGCGCAAGCATCCTGCTTGCGCTCTGCGCGCTGACGAGCGGCATGGTGCTCGGCAACCCCGAGGCCGACAAGCTCGGCGGTGGCGGCGAGGCCGCGCGCGCCCTGCAGACGCTCGAGCAGTCGGGAATTGGCGCGTCGCCGCTGGCCCCTATCGAGGTGATCGCGCCCGCCGGCGAGGTCGAGGCGACCGCGGCGGCGCTGGCGAAGGTCGACGGCGTCCGCGCAGCAAGCGCACCCGGCTGGACCGCAGACGACCGCGCGATCGCGGAGGTGTTCACAGTCGCCGACACGAACTCCAACGCCGGTCGCACCGCGGTTGACAACGTCCGCGACGCGGTCTCCGACATGCCCGGCACGGGCGTCGGCGGGCAGACCGCGTTGGTGACCGACTGGGTCGACAGCGTCTACGGCTCGTTCCCGCTGATGCTCGCGCTGATCTCGCTGATCACGTTCATCCTGCTGGCACGCGCGTTCCGCTCGATCGTGCTGCCGCTGAAGGCGATCGCGATGAACCTGCTGTCGGTCTTCGCGACCTGGGGCGTGATGACGCTCGTCTGGCAGCACGGCTTCGGCGCGGAGTCGCTGTTCAACGCGGAGGCGACCGGTGCGGTCGCGTTCTGGGCGCCGATGATCGTGTTCGCGTTCATCTACGGCCTGTCGATGGATTACGAGGTGTTCATCCTCGCCCGCATGCGCGAGGAGTACGACCGCACCGGGTCCACCGACGAGGCGGTGGTGCGCGGCATCGGCAGCACCGGCAGGCTCGTGACGAGCGCGGCGTTGATCGTGTTCCTCGCGTTCGCCTCGATGAGCACCGCACCGGAGCTCGACGTGAAGATGCTCGCGACCGGGCTGGGCGCCGGCGTGTTGCTCGACGCGCTGGTGGTGCGGTCGCTGCTAGTGCCGGCGACGGTGTCGTGGCTGGGGCGCTGGAACTGGTGGATGCCCGAGCCTGCCCGGCGCGTTCTGCGGCTGCGGCCTGCGGCGGTAGGCTCGTCTGTGTGAATCCGCTCAAGCCGTTCGTCGATCTCGCGACAAAGCCGGTGGAGACGGTTCAGCACGCGCTGAACCGTCCCATGTCGCGCCCGACGCCCGACGGCATCGTCAGCTTCCTGCGCGGGCCGCGCGATCTGCGGCCCGCGGTGCGCGACAAGGTCGTCCTCATCACCGGGGCGTCCTCGGGCATCGGCGAGGCTGCCGCCCTGGCGATCGGCGCCGCCAACGGCACCGTCGTGCTCGTCGCGCGCACGCCGGAGAAGCTCGAAGCGACGGCCGAGGCGGTGCGCGCCAACGGCGGCACCGCGTACGTGCACCCGTGTGACCTGTCCGACCTCGAGGCGATCGACCGGCTCGTCGCGGAGGTGCTCGAGCAGCACGGCCGCATCGACATCCTCGTCAACAACGCGGGACGCTCGATCCGCCGCTCGCTGGAGCTGTCCTACGACCGCTTCCACGACTACGAGCGCACCATGCAGCTCAACTACTTCGCGCCGGTCCGGCTGATGCTCGGCCTGTTGCCCGGCATGCGCGAGCGGCGCTTCGGCCAGGTGATCAACATCTCCTCGATCGGCGTGCAGACGCGCGTCCCGCGCTTCGCGGCGTACATCGCGTCGAAGGCGGCGCTCGACACGCTCTCAGACGCCTGGCAGGCCGAGACCGCCGACCAGGGCGTGCGCTTCACGACGATCCACATGCCGCTCGTGCGGACCCCGATGATCGCGCCGACGAAGCTCTACGACCGCTTCCCCGCGCTGTCGCCCGAGCAGGCCGGCGACGTCATCGCCGAGGCGATCATCGACCGCCCGCGACGCGTCAGCCCGGCGTTCGGGCGCGTCGCGTCGTTCGCGGACTCGATCAGCCCGCAGCTGATGGACGTCGTGCGCAACCGCGGCTTCAAGATGTTCCCGGACTCGAAGGCCGCCAAGGGCGGCAAGGGCAACGAGGACGAGCCTGTCTCGCGCACGGGCCAGGCGTTCGCGGAGATCACCCGCGGCGTGCACTGGTAACACAACGGTTACCGGTGGCTTGCGTGCGGCGGGCAACTTGCCGTGCATGGCCACCACTCCCCAGATCACGCGCCGCACAGCGCTGACCTCCTCCGCCGCCGGCGTCGGCATCGCGCTGACCGGCGGCTTCAACGGGCTGTTCGGCACGAGCACCGCGCTTGCCGGCCAGGGCAAGCCCACCGCGGCGGGCTACGGACCGCTGCTCGACGACCCCGCCGGGCTGCTGTCGCTGCCCGAGGGCTTCAGCTACGAGCTGCTCGCGCAGACCGGCGCGACGAAGCTCGACAGCGGGCAGCCGTCGCCGTCGGACCCCGACGGCGCCGCGGCGTTCGTCCGCCATCGCGGCAACGGCAGCGTGCTCGTGCTGAACCACGAGATCTCAGGCAGCGAGCCGTTCCCGGTCCCGCGGCTCGACGGCCTCACGTACGACCCCGCGGTCGGCGGCGGCACCACGAACCTCGAGGTCGACAAGAACGGCAAGCTCGTGCGCCAGTACGTCAGCCTCGCGGGCACGCTGAACAACTGCGCCGGCGGGCGCTCGCCGTGGAACACCTGGCTGACGTGCGAGGAGTCCGAGGGCACGTCGGCGCAGACCAAGCGCCACGGCTACGTCTTCGAGGTCGACCCCTACGACATGGACCGCAACCTCGACCCGAAGCCGATCAAGGCGCTCGGGCGCTACGCGCACGAGTCGCTCGTGATCGATCCCGACAGCGGCGAGATCTACCTCACCGAGGACGCCGGCAACCCGAACGGGCTGCTGTTTCGCTGGACGCCGCCGAGCTCGGCGCTGCCGCTCGAGCGCGGGACGCTGCGCGAGCTTCCCGACGACGCCGGCAAGCTCGAGGCGCTGAAGGCGTTCACGAAGTCCGGCCAGCACGTGCCCGACCTGTCGGTGGCGCTCGAGCCCGGGACGACCTACCGCGCGCAGTGGGTGACGGTGCCCGACCGTGACGCCGCGACGGTGTCGGTGCGCAAGCAGTTCGCCAACGCCGACGTCACCCGCAGCCGCAAGCTCGAGGGGATGTGGTGGGGCGACGGCGGCGCGTACTTCGTCGCCTCCTTCGCGCGGACGTCCGACGGCAGCGCCGCGCAGCACGACGGGCAGGTCTGGTTCCTCGATCCGCACTGCGACACGATCGAGCTGAAGCTGCACTTCGCCTACACGCCGGCCGACCAGGACTCCGACCCCGACGGGCCCGACAACATCACGGTCTCGCCCTACGGTGGCGTGATCCTGGCCGAGGATGGCGACGGCAAGAGCCACCTCGTCGGGTCCACCGACAGCGGCGAGGTGTTCTTCTTCGCGCGCAACGAGCACGCCGACGACGCCGAGTTCTGCGGGGTCACGTTCTCACGCGACCGCAAGACGCTGTTTGCGAGCGTGCAGTCGCCCGGGCTGACGTACGCGATCACCGGCCCGTGGCGCAAGCAGCGTTAGAGGACAGGCTTGACGTCAAGCACCGGGGTGCCGTCCACTGCCTCGAGCGGTTGGACGTGCACCCTCGTGCCGTCGATCGCGAGCACCTCGACCTCGTGCAGGCCGATCGGGTTGGGCCGGTCGGCCGAGCGCGTCGCGAAGACCCCGGTGAGCGGATTGGACGGGTCGTCGCGCGGATGCACCGTGAGCGTGTCGCGGTCGCCCTGGTGCAGCCAGGTCAGCAGCACGAGGCGGTCGCCGACGACGACGCCGTCGAGCGCAGCGACATAGCGCGGGTCGAAGACGACCCAGGCGTCGGGCGCGCCCTCGCGGCCCTGCTTCGGCGCGGCGGCGGGGTCGCGCAGCGTCGACTCCACGTGCGCGACCGGGGTCAGCTCGATGGGCGCCATGCCTCACCCTCCCCGATGCGCTGCAGCCCCGTCCAGACGACGTTGACGGCCGCGCGCACGACCTGCTCGCGCGGCACCTCGGGGTGGTCGCTCCACCAGATCGCAAGACCGGCGAGCGCCGAGCGGAAGATCTCGGCGGCCATCACGAGCGCGACGGGGTCGTCGGTGCCGGCGATCAGCTCGGCGTTGGGCTCGTGGCCGAGCAGCGCGGCGAGCAGCAGCTGGGCGCCGCCGCGGACCTCCTGCTGAACGGCGGCGGCGTCGGGATCGCCGGCCGGCTCGCGGAAGTACATGCGCGCGACGTAGGGATGGTCCTCCACGTACTGCGCCCACGCCCCGATCGCGCGCGGGACGCGGACGTCGGCGGGCTCGTCGGTCAGCAAGTGCTCGCTCCAGACGGCGAGCAGCTCCTCGCGTGTGCGCTCGTGCAGGTGGCGGTGCAGCTCGAGCTTGGACTTGAAGTGGTCGTAGAGCACCGGCGGCGTCACGCCCGCGCGGCGGCAGATCTCGTCGATCGACGCGCCGCGGTAGCCGCGCTCGGCGAAGACCTCGGCCGCTGCCTGCTCGATCACTTCACGGCGTTCGGGCGCCGATAGCCTCACGCGCTTCTTCGTTGACAACCTAACGCTCCCTAGGTACGTTCCTAACGCACACTAGCTTAGGAGATGGTGATGACACCAGTTGGGAAGGCTGCCGTCGCCGGCTCGCTCGCCGTCCTCGTGTGGAGCGTCCCCGGCTTGATCGTCAACCCGGACTTCGCGATCGGCGACGACGCGACCTCCAAGCTCGTGCTGGGCGTCGACATGAACGGCTGGCACGCCGTGTCCGGGTTCCTCGTCGCGATCCCCGGCCTGCTCGTCGCCCGGCGGCCGTATCTCGCGGCCGTCTTCTGCGCGTCGGCCGCCGCGAGCCTCCTGGCGACCGCGGTGTGGGCGGTGCTCGAAACCCACGCCGTCGGCGGGCTCTTCTACTTCCCCAACGCGACGGGCGACGCGCTGCTGCACGTCGCCACGTCGCTGGTCTTCGTCGCGGGCGCGGCGTGGTACGTCATGCGCGGCCGTTCGCCGCAAACGCAAACGGCGCCAGCAGCGCACGTTGGACACGCAGCGACATGAGCGGAGCGTGCGCCTCGCGGTCGTAGCGGCGCGCAAGCATCAGCAGGCGCAGCGGGTTGCGTGGCATGCCGCGCTTGGTCATCCGGCCCGACTGGGCGAGTGCGATGACCTCGGCGAACATCTCCTCCATCTGCAGCGCCGGCCGGACCTCGACGCGCAGCCGCGCCTCGTCCTCGCCGGCGTTGGCGAAGGAATGGGCGACGCCGGGGGCGACCTCGAGGACGTCGCCAGGTCCGGCCATCACCGTCTTCCAGCCGACCATGAAGCGCATCTGGCCGGAGACGACCTCGAAGCGCTCGGTCTGCAGCGGGTGCACGTGCGGCATCGGGACCGCGCCGCCGGGGCGCAGCCCGAAGTCGAACGCGAGCAGCTCGCCACCGGTGGAGGCTGCCGTGTGTGTGAACGTGAAGCGCTCGCCGGTGACGGGGTTCTCGAGCGTCTGGCCTGGCGTGATCATGCCGAGGATCAAACCGCGTCTCGGCGAGCGCGTGAATGGTCTAGACGCGCTAGATCATGTGCGAGCGTCTACGGCTCGATCACGTTGCTCGGGTCCGGCCGCAGCTCGGGCGGCGCCTGCGAGTAGTCGCCAAACGGGCCGTCGCGCTCGGTGACGACGGCGCGCACGCCCTCCTGCTCGGCACGCTCGATGAAGCGCAGCGCGTCGGGCGTGTTGCGCATCAGGCCGTCGAGGATCGGGCCGAGCATCTGGCTGGAGTGCAGGCCCATGTTCTCGTAGGCCTGGTTGACGATCAGCTTCATCGCGGCCAGCTGCGAGGAGGGGATCGCGCACAGCTCCTCGGCGATCTGCGCGACGCGCTGCTCGAGCTGCGCGAACGGCACGGCCTCGTTGATCAGCTCGATGTCGGCGGCCTGGCGGCCGTTGAGCGGCCGCCCCGTCAGCGCGTGCCACTTCGCCCGGGAGAGGCCGAGGCGGTAGATCCACATCGCCGACAGGTAGGAGCCCCACATGCGGCTGTAGGGCGTGCCGATCACCGCGTCCTCGCTGGCGATCACGAGGTCGGCGCCCAGCGCGAAGTCGCTGCCGCCGCCGACGCACCAGCCGTGGATCTGCGCGATCACCGGCTTGGACGTCCGCCAGATGCTGAAGAACTTCTGCGTCGGTGCGAGCTGCGGCGCGGTCGCCATCGCGAAGTCCTTGCCCGGGTCCCACTTGCCGTCGGTCTCCAAGCCTTCGCCCCAGTGCCTGAAGCCCTCGCCGAAGTCATAGCCCGCGCAGAACGCGCGGCCCGCGCCGCGCAGGACGATCACCTTCACGTCTGCGTCGCGCGTGGCCTGCGTCACGGCGTCCTCGAGCTCGTCGGGCATCGGCGGGACGATCGTGTTGAGCTCGGCCGGGCGGTTCAGCGTGATCGTGGCGACAGGCCCGGCGGTGGTGTAGAGGATCGTCTCGTAGCTCACGCGCCGAGCCT
>CAVSFU010000003.1:0-140997 GCA_963727365.1 Paraconexibacteraceae bacterium
TGAGGCCGGGATCGGCAAGAGCCGCCTGATCGCAGAGCTGGCCGGGGACGTGGCGGCCGCCGAGGCCCCGGTTCTCTACGGCGGCTGTCGCGAGAGCCCGCGCCCCCCGTATGGGCCGTTCGTCGACGCCATCTCGCTCGACCTCCGCGGGCTGGACCACGACACCGCCGTGCGCCGCGTCGGCCCGAGTGCCGGTGACCTCGCGCGCATCGTCCCCGACCTTGGCGACCGTTTCGGTTCGGCGGCCCACGTCGCGGGCGAGAGCCCGGAGGGCGAGCAGCTCCGGCTGTTCGGCGCCGTGGGCGACTACCTCCAGCGCACGGCGCGACCGCGTGCGCTCGTGGTGATCGAGGACATCCACTGGGCCGATGCGGGCACGCTCGCGCTGCTCGGTCACATCGTCCGGACGGCCGGCGGGTCCATCCTGCTCCTGGTCAGCAGCCGGGATGTTGCTCCCCGACCTGACGAGCGCGCTGTCGACGTTCTTCGCGGACATCAGCCGTCATCCCGCGGTGCGGCGGATCGGGCTGAGCGGGCTCACCCAGCCCGACGTCGAAACGCTGCTTCGTGCCACCGCCGGTAACGCGGCGCTGGACGTGTCGCGCACCGCGCGCATGCTCCACGAGGCGACGGCCGGCAGCCCTCTGTTCCTGCGCGAGGTCGTCCGCGAGCTGCCCGCCAACGGCATTCTGCTCTCGGTTCCGGTGAGCGCCACGCTGCGCGACCACGTCGCCACCCGCTTCGAGCGGGTCTCGGAGGACGATGGAGCGGCGGTCGACGCCGCTGCCGTGCTCGGCGCCGAGTTCGCAGCACGGACATGCGCGCAGGTCCTCGACCGACCGCTGCCCGACGTTCTCGACGCCCTGGACCGTGCCGCCGGCCTCGGCATCGTCGTGCCGATTCCCGCCGCCGCCGGGCGCTTCGCCTTCACGCACGCCGTGCTGCGCGAGGTCCGCTATGAGGCAATCCCCGCCGGTCGTCGCATGCGCCTGCACCACGCGGCCGGAACCGTCCTGCGCGCCGCCGGCGCGCCGGTGACCGATCTCGCCCGTCACTTCTACGCGTCCGCGGATCTCGGTGATCGCGAGGACGCCTTCATGTACGCCCGGCGCGCGGGAGAGCTCGCCCGCGAGCGTTTCGCCTTCGCCGACGCGGCCGTCCACTTCGAGCAGGCCGATCAGCTCGCCGCGCAGCTGCCGGGATTCACCGAGCAGGATCTCTGCGAGCTCGCAATCGAACGGGGCGAGGCGCTGCACCGGGCCGGAGACCCCCGCCATCGCGCGGTGCTGCTCGAGGCTGCGGCTGCGGCGCGGCGGCTCGACGACGCCGACCTCCTGACGCGCGCGGCACTGGCCCTCGGCGAGCAGGGCTGGACGTTCTCGGTCGGTGGGGCGGCCGACGACGAGATCATCCAGGTGACTCGCGATGCGCTCGGCCGGCTGCCGGGCGACGCGACGACCAGCCGCGCCCGGTTGACGGCCATGATCGCCGCGACGGTTTACCTGTCCGACCACCACGAGGGGCGCGAGCTGGGCGCCGCCGCGCTCGCCACCGCTCGCGCTTCAGGTGACCCGAACGCGCTCCTCGAGGTGCTCATCACAGCGCACTGGGCGTGCTTCGATCCCTACGACCTCGAGCAGCGGCGCGCGTGGGCGACGGAGGCGCGCGAGCTCGCCGAGCGCCTCGACAACCCAGCGGCGCTCGGTCGCGCACTTCTGATGCTCGCTCACGACCGGCTCGAACTGGGCGAGGTGGCGAGTGCTCGCACTGACTTCGATCGCGTCGACCGGATCGCCGACCAGCTCGACGCCGCCTACGGGCGGGTCTACGGGGCGGCCAATCGGGCGCCGCTGGCGGTGCTCGCCGGTCGCCTCGACGAGGCGGAGCGATTGGTCTCCGACTTCCTGCCGCTCGCGCGGCGTATCGGCTTCGAACCCGCCATCTACTTCGGGGGCACCAAGGCGACCGTGATGGTCGAGCGGGGCCACTGGGAACGCGGCATCGCGGCTCTGGAGCACACGGTCGACGGCCCGAACGCGCTGCCGGTGTTGCGCGCGAGACTGGCCATGCTGCAGGCGCGAGTGGGGAACGTCGACGAGGCACGCCGCCACTTGTCCTACTTCACCGAGGACGATTTCGCCGTCCTGCCGCGCAACATGCAGTGGGTGCTCGGCCTCGTCATGCTCGCCGACGCCGCGACCTGGCTGCGCGACAGAGACGCCGCCGTGCGCATCCGCCGGCTCCTCGAGCCGCTCAGCGGGCACACGCCATGGGGGGCGACATTCACCGCCCTCTGGCCCAACGACATCGCGCTGGCGCAGCTCTGCGTGGTGCTCGGCGACCACGCCCGCGCCCACGCCTACCTCGATGCCGCCGAGCGCCTTTGCGAGCGCGAGAACCTCGTCGCCCACCGGGTGCGCGTGGCCCTGTACCGGGCGTGGGCGCTGCGTGACGCGGAGGAGACAGTCGACGCGCGCCCCGCCGTGGCTGCCGCAGACGCGTCGCCGTGCGCCGGCGTCGCGCGGGAGGCGCGCTTGATGGGACTTGCGGACTAGCGGCCCCGCGGAGGTGGTTGAAGCGGGCCTGACGTTCCGTGTCGCGGACGCGTGGCCCTCGGCCAGATCGCCACGCGAGCCTTCGCGACGCTCCACCGCGCCGTCCGGCCATCAGCACGTCCAGCAGAAACAGTCGTCTATTGCAACAACGAGCTGCTCGTCCTCGGCCTCGTCCGGTGCCCGCGGCTGCTCGCCGCGCTCGAGCGCCTCGCGCTTGGCCATCTGAAGCGACAGGTTCCGGACGCGGCGATCCGCGCGAAGCTGACCCCCGACTCGCGAGGGGCTTCGTCGTTCGGGGGGACCTCGCCGGCCGAACAGATGTACCCATCAGCGAGACCGCGTCGCACTTCCATGCCATTGGCAGGTGCTACTGCCACACAAATAGGGGACCGCCCCGATGTGTTACGCAGACACGCAGGACATGATGACCTCCACGCTGGAGGTGGGTTCCAGCAGAACTGGGAGGGAATCAGGTGGACACCGCAGCTCACGTCGAGGTGGTCTTCTTCGACGCCCGCGACACGCTTGGCGAGGTCGACAGCCCGGGGCACCTCGTCGCCTATCGACCGACCACGGAGCGCCTGCTCGCAGCGATGCGCGACGCCGTCGGCCTGCGCATCGGCGTCATCACCAACCTGCCCGCCGAGGTCAGCGCGGAGCAGGGGCGCACGATGGTCCTCGAGGCCGTGCTCTCCGACGGCGCCAACGGCAGCGCGCCGCGCAAGATCGGCGACTTCCTCGACCCCGACGGCCTGATCATCAACCACGAGGCGGGCTTCTCCAAGCCCGACCCGCGGATCTTCCGCTACGCCGCCGAGAAGATGGGCGTGCCGGTCGAACGCTGCATGTTCTGCGGCGAGAACCTGATCGAGGTGCTTGCCGCCAAGGCCGCAGGCATGCAAACGCAGCTCAAGCCGTGCCCGCCGGGCCGTGAGTTCCTGGCCGAGCCGATCCCGGGCATGCAGCCGAGCGATCACTTCTCCGGCCGCGCCTTCGAGATGATGCTCGAGCACGAGCACCTGCTCGGCGACCGCATCTTCGCCGGCATGCTCGTGATCGCCGACCAGCTGCGCGCGCTCGACGGCACGCAGCCGATCCCCGAGCAGCTGTACTCGGCGATGGGCATCCTCGTCTACCTCACCGACAACTTCGCCGACCAGGTTCACCTCAAGGCCGAGGAGTCGGTGATCCAGATCGCCGTCGCGCGCGGGATGGACCCGGACTTCGCCGTCGAGGTTCTCGACCACCACGAGCAGGGACGCAACTACTTCGCCGCCCTGCACATCGCGTGGCGGCGCATCTCCAAGGGACCGGAGCGCGACCGTCCGTGGGCGATCGACGCGTTCGCGCGCAGCTCCGAGGGCTTCGCCAAGCTCTTCGAGCACCACGCGCAGCTGGAGAACGACGAGCTCTTCCCCGAGATCGGCCGCCACTTCAACGACAGCGACGACACGCTGGCGCTCAACATCATCCAGCACACAGGTCCGTCGGACATCACCCCGTACATCTCGCTCGTCGACGCGATGGAAGCGGCGCTGGGCGTCGGGGCGACCGCCTCATAAGACCGTGCGCAAGTTCCCGACGACCGCCGCGCGCTTTCTCTCCGACGAGCAGCGCGAGCAGCTGCAGGTGCTCTTCGAGGCGATCCTGCCCGGGCGGCCAGACGCGCCTGGCGCCGGCGACGCCGGTGCCGCCGACTACGTCGATCACCTGCTGGCAAGCGACGAGAGCAGCTACTACGAGATCCCCGCGTGGCGCACGCTCTACCAGGAGACGCTCACGGCGCTCGACGCCGCCGCACGCGAGCGCACCGGCACGGCGCTCGCAGCACTCGACAGCGCCCAGGCGACCGCGCTGCTGCAGGCCTTCGCCGCCGGTGAGATCCCGAACCTCGAGCGCCGCGTGTTCGCGACGCTGCGCGGCCACTGCATCGAGGGCTGCTTCGCCGACCCGCGCTGGGGCGGCAACCGCGACCGCGTGATCTGGCGCTGGCTGGGCTACCAGGTCCCCGCGCAGGAGTTCGTGCGCGATGCCTGAGCTCGACGCGATCATCGTCGGCAGCGGCGCGGGCGGCGGCACGGCCGCCAGCGTGCTCACCGCGCGCGGCATGAACGTCGCGGTGCTCGAGAAGGGCGGCTGGGTCACAGCCGAGGACTTCCTCCCCTACGACGAGCTGTTCTTCCACACGCGCAAAGCGCTGATCCCGACGATCGACGACGACCCCAACATCTACGTCGGCCCGGACGGCAACCCGCGCCGCTCAGAGCGCTGGTGGATCGCCAACATGGTCGGCGGCTCGACGATGATCTGGGACGCCAACGTCCCGCGCTACACACGCGAGGACGTCGAGGTGCTGTCGGTCCTCAAGGACGTGCCGGACGGCGCGTCGATGGTCGAACTGGCCATGGACCTACGACGAGCTGCAGCCATGGTTCGAACGTGCTGAGCACGAGTGGGGCGTGTCCGGCAGGGTCGGGCAGTGCGCGACGCAGGAGCCGACGCGGCCGGGCTACGACTACCCGATGCCGCCACTGCGCGCGCACGCCTCGAGCGACTTCCTGACGGGCGCGTTCGGCAAGGCCGGCATGACGCCCTACCACGGCCCGCGCGCGATGAACTCGCGCACCGCCGGCGGGCGCCCGGCGTGCCCGTTCTGCGGCTTCAACCAGTTCTTCGGCTGCGCGGTCAACAGCCGCGCGAGCGCCGCCAACACCGTGCTCGCCAAGGCGCTGGCGAGCGGACGCTGCGACCTGCGCACCGGCCACTGCGTCACGCGCCTGGTGCACGAGAACGGCCGCGTCACGCGGCGTGATGTACAAGACCGAGCCGACTGGCGAGGAGCAGTTCCTCGGCGCGCCGCGCGTATTCGTGTCCGTGCAGACGATCGAGTCGGCGCGGCTGTTCCTGATCTCCGAGATCCCCGACCCCAACGCGATGGTCGGGCACTACCTGCTCTACCACACGCACGCCAACCTCGAGCTGACGTTCCCCGGCCAGCCGGTGTGGGAGAACGGCCCGGCCTACCAGCCGCGGACGGCGATCGGCAGCCTGCAGCTGCGCGACATGTACGTGATCGACGACCCCGACACGTACCTCACCAAAGGCGGCAAGTTCTCGATCTACGACCCGCTGACCTGCGTCGCGCCGATCCGCATGGTCAAGGGCGCGAGCATGGGCCCCGACCGATCCCGCCGTCTGGGGCGACGAGCTGCGCGACTACCTCGCCGAGATCCGCTCGCAGGGCGGCGTCTACTTCTCCTTCACCGGCGAGGCGATGTCGATGTACGACAACCGCGTCGAGCTGGACCCCGAGGTCACCGACCCCTGGGGCATGCCGGTCGCACGCACGTTCTACAAGCACCACCAGTACGACGTCGACCTAGCTCGAAATACGCGCTGACGAAGGTCGCCGACGTGATGTCCGCCGCCGGCGGCGAGCTGCGGCGCTTCGAGCCGCAGACCGAGGACAACGCCGGCTACGGCCACGTCCAGGGCACGCTGCGCGCCGGCAGCGACCCGGGCGCCTCGGTGCTGGACGCCGACTGCCAGTCGCACACGGTCAAGGGCCTCTACGTCCTGGACTGCGCCTTCATGCCGACCGCGGCGCGTCGAACCCGACCTGACGCTGCTCGCCAATGCCTATCGCGTCTGCGAGGGAGTGCAATGACGACCGACACGCATCCCCGGTGACCTTGCCCAGCGCAAGGAGATGGCCCGCTTCTTGCTCGACTCGGGCACGCTGCCGGAGGACCGCGAGCTGCTGCCCGACCTCGCGCTGCAGCCGGCGGACGCGACGCTGACGGCGGACCTCGGGATCCCCTTCCCGGACGGCGCTCGCGCCGATCCCCAAGCCGATCACGCCGGCGCCCGATCCCGCCGACGCCGCTGCCGCTGGCCGACGTCGTCGTCGTCACATGGACGGTCGCGGAGGTCAACGCGCTGGCCGACGTCTTCACCCCCGGCTACGGGCGCACCGCCTGGTACCGCTACAACCGCCGCTTCGAGGAGCACTACGCCAAGCAGATCCGCGAGGGCGCGCCGTCGTACAAGTCGCGGCGGCTGGGCAGCTACTTCCCGACGAAGATCGGCAGCAAGACCGTGCTCTGCATGAAGTCCGAGCTGCATCTCAACCAGGACGGCATCTCGACCGGGCGACGGCACCGCGACCTTGCCGGTGAAGGACTTCTTCGCGCAGATCATCGAGGAGACGAAGGCCAGCGTCATGCTCACGATCGGCACCAGCGGCGGCGTCGCGCTGGACCAGGACCTCGGCGACGTCGTCGTCACCCGCGCGGCGAAGTTCCGCTGCTCCTCGGAGTTCAAGAACGAGCCCTTCAACCAGCAGACCTACAAGAGCGACTGGGAGATCCCGACGGCGCACTTCGCCGAGGCCGAGGAGCTGATGGCGCGCTTTGCCGACCGCCTCGTCGAGCCCGGCTTCGCGCCGCCGACCAAGCGCTACGGCTTCGACGGGCCGCTGCTGCAGAGCGACCCCGCCGAACACGCCGAGCATCCTGCTCGACGGGCGTGACATGCCGGAGTTCCACCCGATGCTGACGACGGACTTCTTCGAGTTCGGCAACTCCGCCAACGGCCTCGAGGCCGAGGGCTGCGCGGTCGAGATGGGCGACGCCGTCCTCGGGCTGCTCTGCGACGGGATGCCGAAGCGCCCCGCGCTGGGCGATCGTCCGCAACCTCTCGGACCCGCAGATCAACGGCGATCTGCAGACGCAAGCCGCGCGAGCTGAACATGCAGGCCCACTGGGCCGTCTGGTACTACGAGGTCTACGGCTACTGGACGTCGGTGACCGGCGCCCTGGCCACCTGGGCGATCGTCGCCGGCCTCGAAGGCGACGGGTAGTGCCATGTCGCAAACGCGACTCCCGACCGAGGTGGAGCTCGCCTACGAGGTGATGTCTTGCCAGGCGCTGCGCTGTGCGCAGGAGCCCACGGGCACGCCGCACCCCTGCAGCTACTTCCGCAAGTGGGGGACCTACCACTCCTACGACTACACGATCGACGACGCGCCGCCCGAGCGCGGGATCGTGCACGAGACGCAATATGTCGGCCGCGCGCCGCTCGTTCCCGAGCTGCTGAGCGGCTGTCGCAAGGCGCCGATCCTCGCCGTCGGCATCAATCCGAACCTGCCGGGCTGGTGGCCGTACCTGCGCCGCTCGCTTGCGCCGCTGTTCGACGACTACCGCCAGTACGCGCACTACTTCCGCTACCGCGCCGTCGACAAGCTCGAGCTGAGCAAGGAGGACTACGCGGGCTTCGGCGGCGGCGACCACGACACGCCGTTCTCGGAATTCGAGCTCGACGTCCCCGCCGATGGCGACGGCGTGCGGCGCGTGAAGGTCCGCCGCCAGCCGCAGAAGATGTACGAGGGCTACCAGGGGCTGCTCGACGACCTCGCCGCGAAGCTCGACATCCTGGCCAGGAAAGCTCACCGTCGGCGAGGACCTCGCCTACGGCAACATGGTCGCCAGCCGCTCGGCCAAGTGGACGACCAAGCCCGCGCCGGACGACCCGACGCTGCCGCCGATGACCGAGGCCGAGCGCGACGGCATCGTCAGCGAGTGCTTCCGCGAACGGCGGTACTTCCTGCGCCAGCTGTGGCAGACGCTGCCGCCCGTGATCCTCGTCTTCAGCCAGAGCACGGCCAACGCCTTCAACGCCGAGCTCGGCGACCGCTTCCACGTCGGCGCGCCGAAGCCGCGCGAGCCGCTGGAGACGCTGATGGCGCGCGAGGTGCGCCTGCGCTTCGGCGACCAGCCCGACGGCAGCGTCATCGACGCACGCGTGATCTACTCGCCGCACATCACCGGCAACCCGGCGGACTTCGGTCCGGCGCGGGCCCGCGTCGTCGAGCAGCTCGCCGAGGAGGCCGCCAAGGGCCGGCTCGTGTTCAACGCGCAGACCGGGCATCTCGCGCGTCCTGCGGGCGCCTGCGTGTTCTGCCCGATGCTCGAGATCGGGCCTTGCGACTACGTCGACGAGCTGCAACCGCTGACGGCCGCACCCGGCCTGACGGCGGACTCACCGGTCAGCGCTTTGCTGGCCGAGAAGCAGGCGCAGGCGCAGATGCTTGCCGGTGTCGTCGAGGCGGCGCCACCGGTTGGCGACGCGTGGGCCGGCATCGAGGAGGAACCCGTCGTATGACCATTTTCTTCGACCTCGCCGGATCGCTGGTGGCCGCCGGCGAGCACGGCTTCCGCGCGCGCCCCGAGGCGCTGGCGGAGATCAGCGACGGCGAGCGCCTCGGCGTCCTCTGCAACCTGCCCGGCGACGCCCGCGACCTCGCGCGCGTGCTCGAGGAGGCCGGCATCTACGAGCGCTTCGACCCCGTGCTGCTGGTCGTCGCATCCAACCTGCCGACGCCGCTGCCCGACCGCCGCGCCTTTCTCGTCGCCGCGGCGCTTGCCGAGTCCGACATCGCGCAGTGCCGCTTCGTCAGCGCCGACGAGGAGCTGCTGAGCGCCGCGGCCACCGCCGGCATGCAGACGACGGCGCTGGCGACCGACGCGAGCCCGGGGCTGCTTGGCGATCGCAAGCCGGCGGGCATCGTCGACGGCGACACAGGCCCGACGTTCGTGCTCGTCGGCCGCGTCGTGACGATGGTCGACGACGCCGTTCTCGAGGACGCGCAGGTCGTCGTCAGCGAGGGCCGGATCGCGGCAATCGTGCCGGCCGGCCAGCAGCTGGCCGCCGAGCACAGCAAGGCGCCGCAGATCAAGACCGGCGGCACGATCTACCCCGGGCTCATCGACCTGCACAACCACTTCGTCTACAACGTCCTGCCGCTGTGGGAGGTGCCCAAGCGCTACGACAACCGCTCACAGTGGCCGCGCGCCGACGGCTATGCGGCGGGGACGACGCTGCCGGTGCGTGCGCTGGCCGAGAACCCGGCGACCGCGAAGGCGCTCGTGCGCTACGTCGAAGCCAAGGCGCTGGTGGGCGGCACGACGACCGGCCAGGGCATGCGCACGCGCGTCAACGGCGGTCCGCGGCTGTTCCGCGGGGCGATGCGCAACGTCGAGGAGACCGGCGACCCGCGCCTGCCCGAGGCCGGCACGATGGTGCCGTCGCTGTACGTCGCGCCCGATCGCGTCGCCACCTTCAAGACGGCGCTGGAGACGCGGACGGCCTACTTCTACCACCTCGCCGAGGGCATCGACGCGGCGTCGCGACGCACCTACACCGACCTCGCCGACAACGACCTGATGGGGCCGTCGCTGGTCGGCGTGCACGTACTCGGCCTCGAGCCCGAGGACCTCACCGCGCTCGCGGCATCCGGCGCCAAGGGCGTGTGGTCGCCGTTCAGCAACCTGCTGCTCTACGGCGAGACGCTCGACCTCGCGGCGGTCAAGGCCAGCGGCCTGCCGCTGGCGATCGGCTGCGACTGGACGCCGACGGGATCGAAGAACCTGCTGCAAGAGCTCAAGGTCGCGCGCTGGGAAGCCGCGCGCCAGAACGCCGGGATCACGAGCGCGGAGCTGGTGCACGCCGTCACCGCCGGCGCCGCGAGCATCGTCGGCTGGCATGAGCACGTCGGCACGCTGAAGGCCGGCGCGTTCGCGGACCTCGTCGTGATCGCGGGCGACAGCGGCGACCCCTACGACCAGCTCATCGACGCGACCGAGGCGCAGGTCTCGCTCGTCGTCACCCACGGCCTGCCGCGCTACGGCGACCGCGCGCTGCTGGCCGAGGTCCACAGCCAGCCCGACCGCCCGCTGGAAGACGTCGAGATCGGCGGGACCGAGAAGGCGTTCTTCCTGCAGGCGGAGGACTCAGACCTCAACGACCTCTCCTACGCGGCGGCCCGCGAGGCGCTGCTGAACGCGATGGGCGATCTGCACGCGTTCCGCGCGTCCAGCGCCGAGCAGGCGGCGTCGCTCAACGCGATGGGCCTCGACGTCCCGAGCTTCACCGTCGACCTCGACAACGAGTACGAGGCCTCACCCGACGATGTCCTCGAGGGCGGCGTCGACGCGACGCTGATGGCCGACTGGACGAAGATGCTCGCGAGCGTCGAGCTCGACACGCCGGAGGTCGGCGGCGGCGACTACTGGCAGCGCATCAAGGCGCAGAAGAACATCAGCGACGAGCTCAAGCAGGTTCTGCTCGATGCCTATGGAGGATGAGCCGATGCGGGTCGCGGTGTACTTCGCGACCACCGCCGAGCGCAGGCTCACCGAGGAGGCGCTGAGCCGCGTCCTGCCCGAGAAGCTCGCGCTGTTCGCAGGCGTCGCCGAGGGCTGGGCGACAGCCGCGACGATCGACGAGCTGATGTGCGCGGGCATGTCGGTGGACCTCGTCGACGAGCGCTTCCCCGCGCAGATCGGACCGCGCGCGGCCGCGATCAACTACGACGTCGTCGACGACCTCAAGCGCCAGGCGCGCTACGCCAACATCGAGGGCGGGATCGTCGTGTCCGCGGCCCACGCCGAGGCGACCGATCCGCGCATCCACCACGACGAGCACTACGACGCGCGGCCCGCGCCGGCCGACGCGCTCGACAGCGACGTCTACTTCGTCCGCATCGAGGGACCGATCACGCGCCGCCAGCGCCGCGAGCTGGAGGCGCTGAAGGTCTCGATCGGGGCGTTCCTCCCGCCCGACCGCTACCGCACGATGCTCACGCGCGCGCAGTACGCGAAGGTGCGCAAGCTGCACTTCGTGCGCCAGGTCGAGCGCTACCGCGTCGAGGACACCGTCACGCGCGAGCTCGCGACGCTCTGCGAGAAGCTGCGCAACGCCGATCCCGCGCAGCCGCCGCCGGTGCAGGCCTTCGACTGCCTCGTGCACCGCGAGCGCGACCTCGCGAAGGTCCGCGCGCTGATCGAGGCGACTGCCGGCATGGTCGTGGTCGGGACCTCCAACATGCGCGTGCGCTTCGAGGGGCCGGCGTCGCTGCCGCTGCTGGCCGCGCTGGCCGCCCTGCCCGAGGTCCGCAAGCTCGCGCCCTACGAGGCGCCCGTCCTCGTGTCCGCATGAGCGACTACGCGCGTCAGGTGATCGGCCTCGACGCCTTGGACGACGCCGCGCGCTGGACCGGCGCGGGCGAGGTCATCGGCGTCGTCGACAGCGGGATCGACGCGACGCATCCGGACTTCGCCGAGCGCATCGTCGGCGTCGCGGCGGTGGAGGGCGCGTCCGAGGTCGATCAGGTCGGCCACGGCACGCACGTCGCGGGGATCGCCGCCGGCAGCGGCGCCGCGTCGGGCGGCAAGGTGCGCGGGATCGCGCCGGCCGCTCAGCTCGCCGTGCTCGGGATCGTCGGCGGCGACGGCAAGCTGCTGCTGCCGCCGGACATCGGCAAGCTGCTGCATCAGATCGCCGACATGGGCGCCAAGGTCGTCAACCTCAGCTGGGGGACGCCGGTGTCGGGCGCCTACGAGAACGGGGCGATGGCGGTCGACACGTTCGTGCGCGAGCGCCCGGACGTGCTCGTCGTCGTCGCGGCGGGCAACGAGGGCGCCGCGCCCGGCGGCGACGCCACGCTCTACAGCGTCGGCACACCGGCTTCCGCGAAGAACGTCGTGACGGTTGGCGCCTGCTGCTCCAGCCGGCCCGACTTCCCCAAGGAGACGTGGGGCACGTACAAGCCGGCGAAGTTCCCGGCGCCGCCTTTGCGCGACGCGGCGCTGGCGGGCAACCCCGACCTTCCCGCCGGCCTGTCGAGCCGCGGGCCGACCGACAGCGACGGCGTCGGCCCCCACCTGCTGGCGCCGGGCACCGCGATCCTCGCGCCACGCGCGGCGAACGCCATGGAGGCGCTGTTCTGGAAGCCCTGCAGCGACCACGACGGCCGCTATGGCTACATGAACGGCACGAGCATGGCCGCGCCTGTCGTCAGCGGCGCGGCCGCGATCCTGCGCCAGTGGCTGCGCGAGGACCGCCAGCTCGCCGAGCCGTCCGCCGCGCTGCTGAAGGCGCTGCTGGTCACGTGCGCCGACCGTCTCGCGTGGAACCGCGCAGCCGAGGACGAGCCGGACTTCGGCTACCCCGACTTCGACCAGGGCTTCGGGCGCCTGAACCTCGGTGCCGTGATGCCCAGCAGCGGTGCGTCGCCGAAGCGCAAGGTCGTGCTGCAGGACGTTGCCAACGACGCCGACCTCGCGCTCGAGTCGCGCCCGCCGGCCGGGGCCAAGCACAAGGCGATCCGCAGCTGGCGCTTCACGGTTGCCGAGGGAGCGACCGAGCCGCTGCGGATCGTCTTGGCCTGGAGCGACTACTCGGTCGCGGGCATCCAGAACGACCTCAACCTCGCGCTGCAGTGCCCCGGCGGCACGCGCCTGGTCGGCAACCAGGACCACCGCTGGCTGCTGCCGAAGGTCAAGTACCTCGACCCGCGCCTGCAGGGCGTCGTCCTGGACCGCCGCAACAACGTCCAGCGCATCGACGTCGACCCGCCGGCCGCCGGCGCCTACCGGCTGCGGCTGATCGCCGAGAACACGCTGTTCCCGCCGCAGGGCTACGCGCTGTGCGTGCGTGGCGACCTCGACGGCGACCTGGAGATCGAGCAGTGAGCAACCGCAAGGAGACGACATGAGGGTGCTCGCCCATCGCGGCAACCGGCTGCATGCGCCGGAGAACACGCGCGTGGCGCTGCTGTCCGCCTACACCGCGGGCGCCGACGCGCTCGAGCTCGACGTGCAGCTGAGCCGTGACGGTCAGCTCGTGGTGTCGCACGACCCGACGCTGGAGCGCCTCACCGGCAAGCCCAGCACGATCGCCGAGATGGACGTCGCCGAGCTGCGCAAGCTCGACGTCAGCGCGACGTTCGCGCCGCGCGGCGCCGCCGGCTACCGCTACAAGCAGCCGGGGCGCAAGCGCGTCGAGGTCGAGACGCTGCCCGCGCTGCTCGACGTGCTGCCGCGCGACGTGCCGAAGGTCATCGAGCTCAAGCACGACTCCGCGGTCGATCCCGCGCGCGGCGAGGTGATGGTGCGCGCGACGCTCGAGGCGATCAACGCGCGGCGGCTGCTGCCCGAGGTCGTCCTCTACTCCAAGGACCCCGAGACGCTGCGCCTCGTGCGGCGGCTGGCGCCGACCGCGCGCATCTGCGCGTTCGACTGGGAGCGCACCGCCGACGAACAGCTCGAGCTGATGACCGAGCTCGGCGCCGACGGCGTCGTGATCGAGATCGGCCTGCTGCTCGGCGACGACGGCAAGCTCACCGACGTCGCGCGCAAGCTCGAGAAGCTGCACACCCGCCAGGGCCTGGCGATCGGCGCGATGGTCTACCTCTACCGCGACCCGGCGGTCTTCACGCGGGAAGAGCACGACGCGCTGCGCGCGCATCCGTTCGTCTGGTCGCTTGCGACCGACTCGCTGCTGGACGTGCTCGACTTCGCGCGCACGCCTGCCACATACGTCGAGGAGTCGTTTGCCGGCGACAGCGTCGACACCGACCACTTCGCGCTCGGCTACGCGAAGGCCAACAAGTACGCGCACGTCTTCCAGGACGACGGCGTGCACGTCGAGATCGCCGCCTACGACGGTGAGCGGCAGCCGACCGACGATCCCGTCGAGCGGCGCCTGCGCGAGCTCGAGGAGAAGCTCTGGTACGCCGAGAAGAGCTGGCCGTTCTACTCGGGCGGCGGCGTCGGCTTCGTCCCGGGGATCGTCGGCGACTTCCTGGCAGAGGTCGACTACGAGGTCAGCCGCGTCGGCCAGGCGAGCATGCTCGAGATGGCGGTCGTCAACGTCGACCCGAGCGCGCACCGTCCCGCGACCAACGAGGACGGCACGCCCTTCTGGCCACGCTCGATCCGCGACAAGAGCTCCTTCTTCGACCCCCACGGCGCGCCGCCGTTCACCGGCGTCGAGCACGACGAGGACGACGGCTTTCGCATCAACCACAACCTCGGCAGCGAGTACGACAACAACCAGTACGGCAAGCCGTGCGGTGACGGCTCAGCGCTTGCCGGGCGACTGCGCCTCGAGCGCCGCGGCGCGTTCTTCTCGGCGTACTACCGCAATGCCGCGGCGCCGGACTGGGTCTGCGTCGGCGTCACGCGCAACGACTCGCTCAACGCGCGCGTGTTCCTGCGCTGCGTCGGCAAGCGCTGGCGCCAGGAGCTTGACGACGACCCGTCGCACTACCACCCGATCGTGCCCGTGCACTTCGTGTTCCGCAACCTGCTGATCAAACGGCTGTGATCGCTCCTCCGACCAAGGAAGAGCTCTCTGCGCTCCTGGACGAGTCGCTCGAGGACGACGCACTCAAGCGCGTGACAGACAGCAGCGGCGTCGAGCGCGCGCAGCTGCTGGGCGTGTTGATGGACAAGCGCGAGGAGCTCGACACCGGGCCCGTCGAGTCCGCGGCGCGCCTGGACCAGGCCCAGCGCGCGACCGCGAGCGCGGCGTCGACCGCGCCGGCGGCGCGCAACCGCTCGTTGGTCGCGCTGGTCGCGACGGTGGGCTTGTCGATCGGCGCGACGCTGTTCGCGCTGACCTGGATCAGCGACGTGTCGACGTCGGTCTACGCGGTTGCCGGCGTGGTGGTCGGCGCGATCGCGCTTGCGGTCGCGGTGATCGAGGGCGCGCGGCGGGCGGCGCAGCGCGAGTCCGAGCGGCTGGTCGCCTCGGCGCAGGCGACCGAGCGCGCAGTGGAGCGCGACCGCCACCGCGACCTGCTCGAAGCGGCCGTCAAGCCGATCCTGCGCCAGTACGTCAACAGCGAGCAGACGGAGCATCGCTTTGCGACCGTGCTGACCGACGCCGACGTGCAGGGCCTCGCCGAGCTGGACGACCCGCGGTTTGAGATCTCCACGCGGGCGCAGGCGCGTCTGAACCAGCTGCTGAACGACATGCCGGCCGCCTCGATCGGCATCTCGGGGCCGCGCGGCGCGGGCAAGAGCACGCTGATTCGCTCGGTCTGCCCGGGCGCCGGCAGCGTGACGGTGCAGCGCGCGACGGTCTACGTGCCCGCGCCGGTCAGGTACGAGGCGCGTGACCTGATCCTGCACGTCTTCGCCGAGCTCTGCCGGCTCGTGCTCGGGGAGTTCGCCGTCGAGCGCCTGCGCGAGCCCGAGTGGCAGCCGGGCGCGACCCGGCGGCGGCGGCACCGGCCGCTTGTGCGCTACCTCGCTGCGATCGGCGGTGTCATCGCACTGGTCGCGGGCGTCGTGCTCGCGATCCTCGCCGCCAGCGACACGCGCGTCGCCATCGACACGGTGCTCGTGGCGGGCGTCGCACTCGCGATCGCCGGCGCGCTGACGATCGTCGCGGCGGCGCTGCCGCGCTTCACCGTCCTCGCGACTAGCTTCGAGCAGCAGCTGGAGTTCAACGACCCGCTCGCGTCGGAGTGGGAGGGCACGCCGCACGCCCGCGACTGGGACGCACTGCGCCGCGACGCCGCCGACCGTCTGCGCGAGATCTGGTTTCAGCAGAGCTTCTCGCGCGGCTGGTCGGGGTCGCTGTCGGTCTCGCTCAAGCCGGTCGGCGCAGAGGCTGGCGCGGAAGGCAGCCGCGAGCTCGCGCGCAAGCAGATGTCGCTGCCCGACGTCGTGCGCGAGCTGCGCCGGTTCGTGGACCGCTTCCCACCCGGGATGTGCGTCGTCGTCGGCATCGACGAGCTCGACAAGCTCCCGAGCGCCGAGGACGTCGAGCGCTTCCTCAACGAGGTCAAGATCCTCTTCGGGCAGCACCGCTGCTTCTTCCTCGTGTCGCTGAGCGAGGACGCGATGAGCCGCTTCCGGCGGCGCGGGCTGCCGGTCCGCGACGTCTTCGACAGCTCCTTCGACGACGTCATCCGCATCGACCACTTCGACGACAGGGACTCCGTCGAGCTGCTCGAGCGTCGCGTGGTCGGCGTGCCGGTGCCGTTCCTGCTGCTCTGCCACGTGCTCAGCGGCGGCCTGCCGCGCGACACCATCCGCGTTGCGCGCGACCTCGTCTGGCTCGCGCGCGCGACGGAGGAGCCCGACGACCTCGACGAGCTCGCCCGCAGCATCGTCATCCGCGACGTCTGCGCCAAGGTCGAGGCAACACGCGTCGCGATCGTGCGCGAGGACGACCCCTGCGCCGACGGCGTGCTGCAGTGGCTCGAGGAGCTTGCGAGCATCGACGCCGACCCGCTGGCGTTGCGGGCCGCGCACGACGTGCACCCCGCCGCGCCTGCTCCGGGCCGCGTCGTCTGGGAGCTCGTCGCCGAGATGCGCGCCTACTGCCTGTTCGCCGCCGCGGTGCTCGAGTACTTCTCCGCGGATTGGGCCAGCGTCGAGCAGGCGGCGATCACACGTGACGGCTGGCCGTCGGACACGGCCCAGCGGCTGGCGGAGGCGCGACGCGCGTTCGCGATCAGCCCGGCGCGCGCGGAGGCGCTGCTCGGCGCGCTTGCACCAGCAGCGGCGCCGGCACCCGAAAGCGCTGGCGCTCAGGCCGCGCGCTCGGCGTAGATCGGATGCGGCAGCTGCGCACGCCGTCGCACCTGGACGGTGGTCACCGTCGCCCAGATCGCGAGCCCTGCGATCACGCACGTGACGATGATGCCTCCGACTCGGTCCTCCGGCTCGGTCGCCGTCACGACGGCGAAGACCGCGGCGACGACCCACGCGAGGATGGCGCGCTGACCCCAGGTGTAGCCGGGTGTGTCCCACCAGCTGCGTAGGTGGCGTCGGCGCCGGGCCAGCTCGCGGCGAACGGTCGGTGAGAACAGGCGCTGGCGGCGCAGCCGCACCGCGGCCATGTATCCCGCCGGCACGCTGCCCAGCACCCAGACCGCCACGCCGCGCGCACCACCGGACGGCGGCAGGAGCGTCTCCGCGGCGCCGATTCCGAGCATCCAGGCGACGACGATCCAGGGCCACGAGCTCATGCCCATCATCGGCGCGCGCAGCCACATCAGCATGTCCTTCTGGAACTCTTCGCGACGGAAGTCCGTCTTCGCGGCGAGCTCCATCAGCTCGGCGGCGTCGCGCTCGTCACCCAGGTGCGCGAGTGTGCGGCCGAGCATGTTGATCGCGTCGGCGGCCTGCGGATCGAGCGAGAGCGCGTGGTGAAATGCCTGTTCAGCCGCGCGGTAACGGTGTTGGTTGAACATCACGATGCCGAAGGAGATGTGCGTGAAGGGGTCCCGGGGCGCGAGCCGGACGGCATGCTCTGCGCGCTGCACGGCGTCGGCGTGCCGGCGGGTCAGCGAGTCCAGCTGCGCCAGAAGCGCGTGCGCACGCGCGTCGTTGGGGTCGAGGCGTATCGCCTCACCGGCGTATCGCCGCGCCCGGTCGTACGACTTGATCTCGAGCAGTCCGGAGGCGACGAGGTAAGCGGCAGTCCCATTCGTTGGGTCAACCTGGAGCGCGGCGTCACCGGCGGCGATCGCGTCGTGGGGACGGTCGGCAACCAGATGGGCACGTGCCGCGAGGACGAGCCCGGTCGGGTTGGCCGGATCGGCGGACAAGATGTCGCCGACGACGACGAGCGCAGCGTCCGGGCGGTTCGCGTCTAGCAAGGCATGCGCACGAACGAGTCGCGAATCGTCAGGCATCACGCTGCGTTTCGGGTTGCGCGCGGCGGAGATCCGCGACAGGATGAAGCTCTATGGATGGGGGAAGGACGGGAAACGGACCTACCGGCTGTGCTCCAGAGCCTGCTAGCTTCGGTGGAGCATCGCCCCGACGACGTCGCGCTGCGCGTGCTGCTGATCGAGCAGCTGTTGCAGCACGATGAGCCCGCCCGCGCCTTGGCGCAGTGCTCGGCGGTCCTCGAGCGCGACCCGCAGAATGCGGATGCGCTGCGGGGGCTGCGCGAGGCGACCGAGCTGCTATCCGGTTCGTCCGGAACCACACCGCAGCCGCAGCGCGCGGCAGCAGGCCCGAGCTTCGACTGGGACGCCGCCGAGGCCAGCGTCGAAGGAATCGTCGAGCCCGCGTTCGTCGAGGACGAGCCGGTGGTCCCCGATCCGGACGTCGAGCGCTCCACGATCCGCCTCGACGACGTCGGCGGCATGGAGGACGTCAAGCGCAGGCTCGACGTGTCGTTTCTCATGCCCATGCGAAACCCGCAGCTGCGCGACATGTACGGCCGCAGTCTGCCAGGCGGACTGCTGCTCTACGGCCCGCCGGGATGCGGCAAGACTTACCTGGCGCGAGCCATCGCCGGCGAGCTCGGTGCGCACTTCCACACGGTCGGCCTCGCGGACGTCCTGGACATGTGGATCGGCGCCAGCGAGCGCAACCTGCACGAGGCGTTCGAGACGGCCCGCCGCCACACGCCGTGCGTGCTCTTCTTCGACGAGATCGACGCGCTGGGACAGAAGCGCTCCCAGCTGCGTTCAAACTCGGCGATGCGCTCCACCGTCAACCAGCTGCTGACGGAGATGGATTCCGTCAAGAGCGACAACGACGGCGTTTTCATCCTCGGCGCGACCAACCATCCCTGGGACGTCGACACTGCACTGCTGCGGCCGGGGCGCTTCGACCGCATGCTCCTCGTGATCCCGCCGGACGCCGAGGCGCGAGTTGCGATCCTTCGCGGCCACCTGCTGAACCGCCCGCTCGAGGGCATCGATCTGAGGAAGCTGGCCAGCCAGACCGAGCACTTTTCAGGCGCTGACCTCGCGCACCTCTGCGACAGCGCCGCTGAGCTGGCGCTCGAGGACTCCGTGCGCAGCGGCACCCCGCGCCCGATCAGCATGCGCGACTTCAAGCGCGCACTGCGCGACGTCCATCCCTCGACCGAGGCATGGCTGCAGGACGCGCGGAACGTCGTGCTCTTCGCAAACCAGAGCGGCCGCTTCGACGACCTCCTGGAGTACCTCAAGCGACGCCGGATGGCATGAGCGAGGCCGCCGCCGCGTACGCCAAGGCGGAGAGCCTCGTCGCGCTCGGGCGCTACGAGGACGCGCTGACCGCGCTGACATCGGCGTTGACCGGCGAGGACGACAGCGACGCGCACTGTCTGCGGGCGCAGTGCCTGCTCGGGCTCGGTCGCACCCGCCCTGCCCGTGACGCGGCGCAGCAGGCACTGGCGAACGATCCGGACAGCGAATGGGGCCACCGCCTGCTGTCGATCATCCATCTCGCGCGCGGCAAGCGTTTCGAGGCGCGCGACGAAGCCCAAGAGGCCGTTCGCCTCGCGCCGTACTCGGTCAGCGCGCACTGGGCGCTGGCGCGTGCGCAGATCAACCTCAACATGCCGACGGCAGCGGCCAAGTCGGCCGAGGCGGCGTTGAAGGCCGACCCGAGCGACCCCTTGGCACATGTGACCGCCGCGCTCGTCGCCGACGCCCGTGGTGAGGTCGGCGACGCTGAGCGCCACTATCGCGAGGCGCTCCGGCTCGACCCGAACGACGCCGAGACATCGCTGCAGCTGGCCGACCTCCTGCGCCGCCACGGGCGTCGCGCGGAAGCCGCGGATACGTATCTCGCCGCGGGACGAGCCGACCCGACCGACGCGCGCGTCCGTCACGGGCTCGCGACGCTCGGAATCCCAGCGCTCGGATTCTTCGGATGGTTCGTCATCAAGCTCGGCGCGATCAGCGGCATCCGCGGGATCATCGAGAACACACCGACGCCTGCCGAGGTCGCCGTGGTGCTCGCGGTCCTTGTGACGGCGGGCGCCGGCATCGACCTGGGCTTTCGGGTGAGCGGGACGTCCAACCTCCCGGAGGAGGTGCGGGTGGGGCTTCGTTCTGACCATCGCAACCGCCTGCTGCGATGGCTCCAGGTCGCCGCGGGTCTCGCGGCCGCGCTGGCAATCTGGTGCGTCATTGCCTCCCCCGCAGATGGGGGCGGCCTCGTGGCCGCCAGCGGATTCGCGGGCTTCACGGTTGCAGCGGTGCTCGTTGCGCATCTCCTGTGGAGGCCGCGTCGCCGCTTCTCCTGGCGCCGACGCTAGGCCAGCCCAGCCTGCTGCATCGCCTCGTGCTCGAACATCCGCATGAGGTCCTCGTCCCCGCCGAACACCGTGCGCCGCGCGTTCATCCAGCTCGCGACCTTCGCCTCGCCGTACATGTAGGCGAGCTTGTCCGGGTCGATGCCGGAGTTCTTGGACCAGTGCATCGTGTAGCGCACGCCGGCGGCGCGGAAGGCCTCGTCGAGAAGGCGCTCGAACTCGGGGAACTTGTCGTCGTTGATCAGCCCGACCTCGAACACCGCGGTGATCGGCTCGTGCTGCGTGAAGCCGAGCGTGGCCCGTGAGCCGCGCACGAGCCGCACCTGGCTGATCGACGGCAGCTTCAGCTCGCGGGCGACCTGCGTGACGATGTCGATCGTCTCCGGCGCGTCCGTCACCGCGACGGCGAACGCGCTCTCGGTGTAGCCCTCGAGGTAGTAGATCGAGGAGGTGTAGAGCTGGCCGGGCGCGCCGCACACGTTGTCCAGCAGGGCGCGCGTGCGGTACTCCTTGAACTCCAGCTTGGTGATGAAGCGCGGCGGGAACAGCGGCAGCAGCCAGCGCAGCAGGCTGAGGATGTTGACGCCGGGGGCGTAGCCCTTCTTGTTGCGCACGATCCAGCGCGGTTGCGGCGTCGGGACGGACGGGTCGTAGGGCATCTTCGGCGCGCCGGCCTCCATCGCCATCTGCGTGCGGCTGTGCGGATCGAAGATGAACTCGTAGTGGTAGAGGTCTGCCGGGTCCGCCTCGCCGAAGCCGCGCAGCTTCTGCTTGAGGTCGTCGTGGTGGATGTCGGCGATCGGCGGGAACGCGAGCTGGTAGATCGGCGCCGTCTCGATCGCCATCGCGGCGACGATCCCGAACGTGCCGAACCCGACGACGGCCGCGTTGAACACATCGTCGTCGCGGATCAGCTTGGCGCCGAGCTTCGCGACGAAGTCGTCGTTGAGCACGGGCTTAGACGCCTTCTCGAGCCACAGCGTCTGGCCGCTGCCGGTCGCGATGTGCAGGCCGACGACGAAGTCGGGCATCGCGCCGAAGGTCAGCTGCGAGCCGTGCGTGTTGCCCGAGACCGCGCCGGCGATCGTCTGGCCGTTGCCGATGCCGGCCGCCTTCAGCGCGCGGCGCTTTGCGTCGTCCTGGGGCAGCAACTCGAGGTAGGCGTTGAGCTCGGCGATCTGCATGCCCGCCTGGGCGAGCACGACGTACGGGCGGTCCGCTGCCGGGTAGGTGGGGTCGAAGTAGCGCTCGGCGACGTCGTAGGCGCCGTTGAGCCACTTGGTGTTGACGAGCCAGCCATCGGTGATGTTGATCTTCGAAAGCGCCCATCCCGCGCCGATCGCGAGCACGCGCTTGTCGGCCTCGCGCGCTTTGCGGATGACCTCGTCGAGCGAGTCGCCGGCGTGGCGGAACATCGCGAAGCCGGTCAGCAGTGTGCTGTCCGGGCCGACGTTGTCGACGTCGATCACCTCGGAAACCGTGGTGTGGTGGGTGACGTGGACGCCGTGCCAGGGTTGCGCGCCGCGATCGTCCCAGTGGATCACGACTCAGTCCAACGTCCCGGATGGAAACGGCGGCCGGCAGCAGCGCCAGCTCACACGCGTCGGCGCCCAGATGCCGAGCGTCAGGACGGTCGCGAGCATCTGCAGCCCGCTGCGCTCGATGCGGATCTCCTCGATTCCCACACGCTGGCCGTTGGCCAGCCGGCAGTTCGTGATCGGCAGGTCCTGGCGATAGAAGCCCCAGAAGAAGCTGTTGAGCGTCCGGGTCTTCCACTCCGTCCCCGGCATGTTCTGCGGCTGCGAGTCGCCGATCCCACCGTCTTGGTAGATGAGATACGTCGATGCAGGAGGCACGATGCTCGCGATGCTACTGCCAGTGACTCCTTCGTCGTGGCTCTCAGCGCGTCGGCTCAGGGTCCAGCGAGAGCAAAAACGCCGCAAGGCTCGGCGAGCCGGCATTGCGGACACCCGCATTGCCCTCGGGGTCGAGCACGCCGACCCATTGCCAGCCAGCCGCGTCGCCGAGCGCCGCGCGAACCTGCCACGACACGGCGATCGTCTCGGAGGCACGCAGCGACGGCAGCACGCTCGGCGGGAGCTCGAGGGCGAACGGATGCTCGATGCGATCCCCAGTCGCGAGCGAGAGCTTCTCGCCGAGGACGACGCGCGCCACGACCTTCTCGCTGTCGCCTCCCGGCTGCTTGCGCAGCAGCACGAGCGCGACCTCGAGGTCCTTGCGGGAGACCTCGTGCATCGCGGTCACCGCCACGCGCCCGTGGACCACGCCGCCGGCAACGACGGTCTCGGCGTCGAGCGTGAGGTCGACGCGGGCGACGTCCGCACCCTCGGTGCCCGCGCGCGGGCCGTCCGGCCAGGCGACGTGCTCGGGCCGGCCGATGATGTCGACGACGGAGGCGGCCTCGGAGCCCATGCCCTTCGTCCTGTGCAGCTCGGCGTTGAAGGCGTACTCCGCGAACTGCGCGCACGAAGGCGTGAGGTCCGCGGGCAGCGTCACCTCGAGCTCGTGCAACCCGAGCGGCGTCGGCACCGGCCCGAGCGGCCAGGACTGCTGCTTCGCACCGAAGCTGCTCATCACCAGCGACAGCTCGATGCGCTCGACGGACCCGTCGTCCTCGCCCTTCACGCGCACGACGGCCTTCGCGCGCTCACCGGCGGTGACGAGGTCATCTGAACCCTCGCCCGCCATCCACACGGTGATCGGCGACCACACCTTCCGTAGCCCGCCTTGAATCCGATCCTTGAGCCCCATCGGCGGCGACGCTAACAGTCGCGTCACGCCGGCTGCGTGACCGCGTGCGGGTAGGCGGCCGCCCGCCCCTGAAAGGAGAGGATGCGGGGGTTCTGGACAACGCCCTCGCGGATCTCGATCGCGCGGCGAATCGTCTCCTGCTCCTGCCAGGCGTCAGGCCCGGCCATCACGACAGGCAGGTACTCGAGCAGCGCCTCGCTGTTCTCCCACGTCGCCGAGTTCCACAGGAACGACGGGCTGTGGTCGACCGCATAGTAGTGCAGTCCGCGACCGACTTCGACCAGCGGCGCCGCGAAGGAGGTCGGGCGTGCCCACTCGAAGCCCATGCCGTCGTCGCACGAGACGTCGACGAACAGCGTCCCCGGTTCGAAGTGGCGAAGGTCCTCGTTCATCACGAACATCAGCGGCCGGTCGGTGTCCTGCAGGATGCAGTTGACGACGACGTCGTAGCCGCCGAGGACCTCCGCCAGCGGCCCCGGCTCGGGGTCCTTCAGAATCAGCGTGCGCGTTGGGTTCGCCGGATCGCGCTCGAAGTGCTGGAGCACCATCGACGCGAACGGCGAGGCGACGGCCGCCGTGCTGCGTTGTGTCAGCACCGTCACGTCGCTGATCCCCAGCGCCGCGAGCGCACGCACGGCGCCGCGCGCGGTCGCGCCGAAGCTGATCACCGCGGCTCGCTGGCGGCGCCCGTAGTCGCCCGTCGTCCCGCGCAGACCGAGCGCGTGCAGTACCGAGCAGTAACCGGCCAGCTCGTTGTTCTTGTGGAAGACGTGCACGCCGAAGTTGCCCTCGCGCGTCCAGTGGTTCATCGCCTCCCATGCGATCATCGTCAAGCCGCGATCGATGGCGGACTGCGTCATGCGCGCGTCTTGCACGCAGTGCGGCCAGCCCCAGACGACCTGCCCGCGGCGCAGCGTCTGCAGGTCCTCGGCAAGCGGCTTGGGCAGCACGATCACGTCGCAGTGCGCCAGCAACTCGTCACGCGACATCAGCCCCGCCACCAGCGGCGACAGGTCGTCGTCGGAGGCACCGAAGCGCTCGCCGTACCCACGCTCGAGGAACAACCGGTTGCGCACCCCTGCGTCGATGCGCTCGAGGTGCGCTGGGTGGATCGCGAGGCGACGCTCGTCGGGCTTGCGCGACGTCGCGACGACGCCGGCAGTCAGGTCACTCACCGCGCCAGTCTAGGCTCACCCGTAGCAAGCGCCGCCCAGCTCAGCACGGAAGGTCGCGATCTCCGTGACCGCGAGCCCGACGTACGCCGTTCGCACCGCGCCGATCTCGCCGTCGAGGTCTGCCATGTACGCAGCGTTCGCTCCCAGGCCGGCGCTCAACGCCACACGCCGCTCCTCGGCGAGGATCGTCAGCCGCAGCCCGTAGTCGGCGGCGGTCATGACGCCCTCAGCGAGGACGCGAGCACCGCGTGAGCCCGCGGTGCGATCTGCGAGACACGCGGATACGCGAAGGCATGTGCCGCTGGGGCGGCCTGGCTGCTCTGCGGTGTGACGGGAACGGGCATGACCGTCAGCCTGCCGCGCGGCAGGCCCGCCGACATCGGGGTGTCCCCCTGAACCGCACCCTGAACCGCGGACGGCTCAGGGAGAGCACCTGATGACCGGGGAGGCGCCAGGCGCGACGGTGACGCCATGTTCCTCAACCGTCGCAACCGCGATACCCAGGTCTTCACGATCGCCGTCGCGCTCGCTGTCCTGCACGCCCTCGACGACGCATTTCTCGGGCGCCAGGCGGGCGTCGGCCTCGGCCAGCACGCGCTCGCAGGCGTGCTCAGTCTGCTCGCCGGAGCGGGCGCCGTCGTCGCGTTCCCGCGCCTACGCCCCAGCCTGCGTGCGGGCCTGGCGCTCGGGTTCGGCATCCCGGCGCTGGTCAACGGTGCGATGCACGCCGTCCACATCCACTTCGACGCGCCTGCGGCCAGCGACCTCACCGGCGTGCTCGCGCTGTTGGCCGGCGTCACGCTGATCGGCCTTGGCGCGACGCTGCCCTGGCGCCGGCGACGCGAAGCGGCGGCGACACCGAAGCGCCGCTGGATCGCACGCGCGGTCGCGGTGCCCGGCACGGCAGCAGTCGCGGCCCTGCTCGTGATACCGATCGCGATGGCCGTCTTCGAGACCCACAAGCCGCGCGAGCGCGTCGGCGACCCGCCGAACGCCGCGTACGCGCAGGTCGCCTTCGACTCCAGCGACGGCCTGCGCCTGAAGGGCTGGCACCGACCCTCACGCAACGGCGCGACGATCCTCGTGATCCACGGCGGCGGCGGTGACCGCACCGGCGCCGTCGACCAGGCACGACTGCTCGAACGGCGCGGCTACGGCGTGCTGCTCTACGACGCGCGCGGACGCGGCGAGAGCGAAGGCAGCCCCAACTCCTACGGCTGGGACTGGGAGAAGGACGCCGCCGGCGCGCTCGACTATCTCCACGCACATTCGAGGACCGACAAGTTCGGCGTCCTCGGCCTCTCCAGCGGCGCCGACACCGCGATCGACGTCGCCGCCACCCGCAAAGACGTCGCCGCCGTGGTCTCCGATGGCGCCGCCCTGCGAACGTTCGAGGACGCCCGGCGCGTCGGCGGCCTTGACGCAGGCTCGCCGACGGGCTGGCTGATGATGAAGGCGATCGAGGCGATGTCGGGCGACAAGCCGAGCCGGCCGCTCGAGGATCTCGTCAGGAAGATCACCGCACCGCTGCTGCTGATCTCGGCGGACACCAAGTTCGAGAAGGACGCGAACGACCGCTACGCCCAAGCGAATCCAGCAGCGGAGCACTGGAACGTCCCGGACGCCAAGCACACCGGCGCCGTCCGCTCGCACCGTGCGCAGTACGAGCGCCGCGTGACGGCGTTCTTCGACGACGCCCTGCGTCCGACCCGCGCGCGTCGTCAGACCCCGCGCCGGTGGGGCCGCGCGAGCACCAGGTAGGCGACGCCTACCACCGCGATCGCAGTCAGCGCGATCGGCGCCGCCCACACCTGGTAGGTCGGCGCGTCCGGCGGCGCGAGCGACTCGCGCGGCCAGGCGATGTTGATCGTCTCGAACGTCAGCCAGACCACGGCAAGTGCGTTGATCACCGTGCCGAGGCGCCCGAGGCGCAGCCCGGACGGCACCCAGCTGCCGCGCAGCCGAGCGATCAGCGCCGCCAGCGCGACGAGCGTGAACGCCATGTAGATCCCGGCCGTGCCGAAGGCGATCAGGCTGCCGATCGACGCGCTGTTGAGCCCGAGCAGCAGCCCAAGGCAGCCGGCGACGGTCGTCGCGGCAATCGCGCCGATCGGCGCGCCGCGCCGGTTGACGGACGACAACGCGCGCGACCCGGGCAGCATCCCGTCGCGCGCGATCGAGTAGATCGTGCGCGCGGTCCCCGTCTGCGCCGCCATCCCGCACGCCAAGAAAGCGATCAACACGACGGCGGTGAACGGCCGCGTGGACCACGACCCGAAGCTCGAGACGACCGCCGTCGTCACGGGGTCGAGATCGGTGCCCGCGACGACCGCCGCCGGATCGGGATGCGCCAGGCCCGCCGCGACGGCGTTGAGGATCACGATCGCCCCCACGCTCAGCAGCGCGATCCAGATCGCGCGGGGTACGTGGCGCGCGGCGTTGCGCGTCTCCTCAGCCGCACTCGCGCAGACGTCGAAGCCGATGAAGACCCATCCGCCGACGGCAAGCGCGGCGAGCAGGCCGGCGATCACAGAACCGCCGGACAACGCCTCCGCGCCCAGCGTGTCCCCCAGCAGCGACCAGTCCTGCTCGTGGAATGCGAACAGCAGCGCCACGCCGATGCCGACCGAGGCGACGACCTCGGCTGCGATGCCGACCCGCACCGCCCGGCCGAGCACCCGCACGCCGAACACCCCGGCCAGCGCGCAGAGCACGATCAGCGCCATCCCCGTGAACACCACGCGGTTCGCCGACGCCTCGATCCCGAGCAAGCTCAGCGCCCATGGCGCCCCCAGGTAGCCGATCGTCGTGTTCGCGGCCGCGTAGGCGCACATCGCGACCCAGCCGTTCATCCAGCCGTAGGCGCCGCCAAGCAGGCGCCGGCTCCACTGGTACGCGCCGCCGGCGATCGGGAACTCCGACGCCAGCTCGGCATACACGCTCAGCAGCAGGCACTGCCCGGCCAGCGCGACCGGCAGCACCCAGACCCAGGCCGGCCCGGCGACGAGCGTGCCGACCAGGACGACCGCATACAGGCCGACCACCGGCGAGATCCCCGCGAAGCCCAGCGCGACGTTGTCGAGCACGCGCAGGCTGCGCGTCAGCTCCTGCTGATACCCGAGCTCCGCCAGCCGCGCAGCGTCGCTGTCGACCGGGACCGCGGCGGCGCTCACGTCGCGGCACGCTCGCGCTCGATCGTCCGCGCGACCTCGGTCCGCGACGACACGCCGAGCTTCATGAAGAGGCTGCGCACGTGCGACTCGACGGTCTTGTCGCTGAGAAACAACGCCGCGGCGATCTCGCGGTTGGTCATGCGATCGGTGACGAGGTCGGCGATCTCCAGCTCGCGCTTGGTCAGCGCGGTCACGCCCGAGTCCCCCGCGGTCGCGGGGCCGCGCGGCTCTGCACGCGCACCGAGCTTGCGCAGCTCGCGCCGGATCTCGTCACGCGGACGCAGCGAGCCGCAGGCGTCGAGCTCACGCTCGGCCTCGCGCAGCGCCGCGATCGCGGCCTTGCGGTCGCCGGCAGCGGCGTGCGCACGTCCGAGCACGCCGCGCGAGTAGGCCGCCTGCAAGCGCGCGCCGGCCGCCGCTGCACCCTCGACGGACCGCTCCGCCAGCTGCACGGCTCCCGCCGCGTCGCCGTCGGCCATCAGCAGCGCGGCGCGCATCCGCTGCGCAACTGCGGTCGGCAGCTGTAGGTCGAGCAGCGCGGCGTCCCGATCGGCTCGATCAGCCGAGACGCCGGCATCGTCGCGCAGCCCGAGCGCAAGCTGCGCCAACCCGATGCTCTCCCAGTTGAAGCACTTCTCGGTCGGGATCGCCCAGTCGAGCTCGTCGCCGAGCTCGCCCACGATCTCCAGCAGCGCCGCCGGGTCGCCACCCTCGAAACGGCACACCGCGAGCACCCAGCCCGGCCCACCGCCGGCGGAGGGCATCGTCCCGAGCGTCATGCGCCCGCCGACGCGCCGGCTTTCCTCCGCGGCCGCGGCGGCGACGTCCGGCTGGCCGGAGAAGTAGCGCGCCCAGGCCAGCTCGAACAGCGCCCAGAACAGGTAGTGCGGGTGCCCCGCAAGCCGGGCGATCTCGACGGCGCTCTCGCACGTCGCGACCGCCTCGGCCATGCGCCCCTGCATCTCGAACGGGTAGCCCTGCACGAGCATCAGCGGCACGAGCATCCGCCCCTCGCCCGTCGCACGCGCGATCGCGATCCCGCGTTGGGCGTGGGCAACCGCGTCGTCGTAGAGCTCCAGGTAGTTCTCGGCCCAGCCGAGGTAGTAGAGCGCCTCCAGGTGCGGCGCGAGCTCGCTGTCGGAGAGCCGCTCGATCTGCGCGACGGCCTCGTCGCGGTGCTCGCGTGCGCTCGCGCTCTCGCCGCTGGACGACTCGCCCAGCGCCAGCACCGCCGCTGCCGCAGCGATCAGCGCCGCGTCCCCAGACCCCTGCGCCAGCAGCAGCGCACCCTCGCCCATCGCGATCGTCTGTGCGAAGTCGAGCTGGTACATGCCGTCGACGGCAAGCTCGATCTGCACGACCGCAGCCTCGGCAGACGTGTGGTCCGGCAGCTCGTCCCAGGCGCGCACGAGCCGCCGGTGCGCGTCGTCGTGGCGCCCGAGCCAGTGCTCGACGGCGGCGCACAGCGCGGTCAGCTCGGTGCGCCGCGCGACGCCGTCGGCCGGCACGAGCGCGATCGCGTCCAGCAGCGTCTCGCGGCACGTCTCCAGCTCGCCGAGCGAGCGCTGTGCCGACGCCAGCGCGACGCGGACGTCGACCTGGCGTGCCGTGTCCCCCGCGGGCAGCAGCCGCAGGCCGGCGCGAAACCAGCGGACCGCGGCGGCGGGCGCCACCGTCGCCGTCGCTTCCCCCGCCGCCAGCAACAGTGCGATCGCGTCCTCGTCGCCGGGCTGGGCGGACTGCTCGACGTGGTAGGCACGCTCGGCCGGACCCGCGCCTTGCGCGGCCAGCACATCAGCCGCGCGCGCGTGCGCCGCCAGGCGCCAGCCGCCCGGGGTCGCCTCGTAGACGGCGCGGCGCACCAGCGGGTGGCGGAAGATGAAGCGCCGCGGTACGCGCGTCGCACGCACGAGATCCAGCGTCAGCAGGTCGTCCAGCGCGGCAAGCCCGGCTGCAGCCGTCATCTCGGCGATCGCGGCAGCAACGGCAGGCTCGAACGGCTCACCCGCCACCGACGCCGCGTCCAGCAGCGCCCGCGAGGGCTGCGGCAGCGTCGCGAGCTCGCCCGCCAGCGACGCTGCGACAGCGGACGGCACGAGCCCTTCGGCAAACCCGTCGGCGGAGCCTGCGCCCGGGGCACGCGTGAGCTGCTCGAGGTAGAACGGGTTGCCGCCGCCGTTGCGGTAGACGTCCGCGTCGCCGCCGACCAGCTCCAGCGCCTCGGCCTCGCTCAGCGGCTCGAGCGCCAGCGTCGTGATCGCCGGCTCGGTCAGCGCCGCGGCGAGCCGCGGCGGCGCCTGCGCCGGGCGGAAGGCAAGCACCAGCAGCACCGACGCGCGCGTCCAGCGCCGCACGAGCGCGGCGATCAGCTCGATCGACGCGCTGTCGCTCCAGTGCAGGTCGTCCAGCACGAGCACCAGCGCCTGGTCGTCGGACAGCAGCCCAAGCAGCGTGCCGATGGCGCGATGGGCGCGAAAGCGCTCGTCGGCCAGCCCGTCGCCCGCCAGCAGTGTGTTCCAGGCCTCGTGATCGCCAAGACCCTGTGAGGCGAGGTAGTCGTGCAGCGCGTCGACCCAGACGCTGAACGGCACGTCGCGCTCGAACTCTGCGGCAGACCCGTCCAGCACGAGATGCCCGCCCTGCTCGGCGCGCGCACGCAACTCGCTGAGCAGCGTGGTCTTGCCGATCCCCGGCTCCCCCACGACGGCCAGGCACTCACCCGCACCGTCGGCGAGCGCAGCGAGCGACCTCTCGATCTGCTCGAGCTCCCGTTCACGCCCCACAAAGGCACGGGCGCTGCTTTCTCCACCCACCGGTGCGACCGAGCATACGCGGAGTTCAGGGCCCGGTTCAGGGATCGGCCCGGATGATCGAAGACGCGCTCCCGAGCAGGCTGGCGGCAGATGCACGACCACCACTCGGAGGAGATCTCATGAGAAAGCCACGAAACCTCGCGGCGTCCGTCGGACGCTGGAGCGCGCAGCACCGCAAGACAGCCATCATCGGCTGGATCCTGTTCGTCGTGCTGGCGTTCGGCGCCGGCAAGATGACGGGGACCGAATCGCTCAACCGCGCGCAGTCCGGCGTCGGAGAGTCCGGCCAGGCGTCGAAGCTCGTCGACAGCGCCTACCCGAAGCAGATCCACGAGGCCGTGCTCATCCAGAGCAAGACCTTGAAGGCCGACGACCCCGCGTACCGGGCAGTCGTCAACGACATCAGCCGACGCGTCGGTGACGTCAAGTCCGTCACGAACGTCACTGGTCCCTATGGCTCGGGCAACGCACGTGGCCCGACCTCCAAGGACGGCCACTCGGTGCTCGTCGAGCTTCGAGATCCCCGGCGACTACGTCGAGGACTCAGCGAGGCTCAAGCCGATCGTCCAGCAGACGCTCGACGTGAGCGCAGCCGCAAAGCGCGCCCACCCGGACTTCAACATCGAGCAGTTCGGCGATGCGAGCTCCGAGGACGCGTTCATGGAGGTCTTCACCAGCGACCTCAAGAAGTCCGGCATGACCTCGATCCCGATGACGTTGATCATCCTCTTCGCCGCCTTCGGGACGATGCTGCTCGCCGGGATGCCGGTGCTGCTGGCGCTCACCGCCATCGCAGCGACGATGGGCCTCGTCGGCCCGATCAGCCAGTTCGCTCCCGTCGAGGAGTCGATCAACCACGTCATCCTGCTGATCGGTCTCGCGGTCGGCGTCGACTACACGCTGTTCTACCTCCGGCGTGTGCGTGAAGAGCGCGCAGCCGGACGTGCGCACGATGCAGCCATCGAGGCTGCTGCCGCGACATCCGGGCGAGCGGTGCTCGTCTCGGGCCTGACCGTGATGGCCTCCATGGCGGGGATGTACTTCGCCGGCGTGCCGATGTTCACCGGTCTCGCGACCGGCACGATCGCGGTCGTCGCCGTTGCGATGATCGGCTCGCTGACGGTGCTGCCCGCCCTGCTGGCAAGCGCGGGTGACCGCGTCGTCAAGCCGGGTCGCATCCCCGGGCTGGCTCGCATGAAGGCGCGTGCCGCGCGCTTCGGCTTCTGGTCGCGCGTCACCGATCGGGTGCTCAAGCGCCCGGCGCTGTCCGCGTCGCTGGCCGTCGGCCTGCTGGTCGCCCTCGCGGTCCCCGCGCTGCACATGCAGACCGGTGAGCCGTCGACCGACACGCTGCCCAAGGAGATCCCGATCGTCCAGACGTTCGAGCGCATGCAGACCGCGTTCCCGTCCGAGACGAGCGGTCAGGACCTCGTGCTGAAGGCCAAGGACGTGACGGCTCCGGCCGTGACGGCCGGCATCAAGCGCTTCGAGCAGGCGCTGGCCAAGCAGCCGAAGCTGTTCCCCGACGCTCACGTCGAGATCGACGTGAGCCCGAGCAAGTCGGTCGCGACGCTGAGTATCGCGACCGAGGGCAACGGGTCTGACGAGCTGTCCGACAAGGCACTGGACGCCGTCCGTAACGACCTCGTCCCGGAGACGGTCGGAGCGGTCAGCGGACTGCAGAGTATGTCGGCGGAAACACGGCGGAGGCGCGTGACTTCAACGACACGCTGAAGTGGCAACATCGGTCTCGTGTTCGGGTTCGTGATGGCGCGCAGCGTTCATGCTGCTGCTCGTCACGTTCCGTTCGATCGTGATCCCGATCAAGGCGATCATCTTGAACCTGCTGTCGGTCTTCGCGTCCTACGGCGCGATGGTGCTGGTTTTCCAGCACGGCTGGTTCAACGGCCTGCTCGGCGTTCTCGCGAGACAGGGCCGATCGTGCAGTGGTTGCCGCTGTTCATGTTCGTGATCCTGTTCGGCCTGTCGATGGACTACCACGTGTTCATCCTCAGCCGGGTCCGCGAGGCGTACGACAAGTGGCATGTGCACGCAGCGACGCGGTCTCGTACGCGATCAAGAACACCGCCGGTGTCGTGACCAGCGCCGCGCTCGTGATGGTCTGCGTGTTCGCGGTGTTCGGCACGCTGTCATGGATGATGTTCAAGCAGATGGGCGTCGGCCTGGCCTTCGCCGTCCTGCTTGACGCCACGCTGATCCGCGGCGTGCTGTTGCCGGCGAGCATGTAGGTACTGGGCGACCGGAACTGGTGGCTGCCCAAGTCCCTCGGCTGGCTGCCCGAGCCCGCCCTCGAGGGCGAGGTGGTGCCCGCGCAGCGCGTAACGGCGCACACAAGCATCACGACAGCCTGCCGGCCCCGCTCAAACGAGCGGGGGCCGGTCGTCGTTCCGGCTCCGGTTCAGGGTGCGCACCCTGATGTTCTGAGGGGCCATCGGCGGCACGCTCTAGCCATGCCCGTGTTCCTCCTGCACCACCGCCACCGGCCCGACGAGTGCGGGGTCGCCTTTGCGGCATGGCAGGGCTTCGACAGCCCGCTACGCCACCGCTGGGTGCCCTCCACCTGCCTTGCCGGTGGGCACGCAATCTGGTGGCGCGTCGAGGCGCCTGACCTCGCAGCAGCACTCTCGCTCGTGCCGCCCTACGTGGCGACGCGAACCGAGCCGATCGAGGTCCGCGACGTCGAGATCCCCTGACGGCACGGCATCACCTTCCACACCCACCACACCCAAAGGAGCAACGCAATGTTCACGAAGAAGATGGCCGCCCTCGCGGCGACCACCGGAGTCCTCGCCGCCGGCCTCATGCCGGCGACCGGCCTCGCCACCGCGACCAAGGCCGGCACGCACACCGTGACGACGGCCAAGCTCAACGTCTTGGAGCGGCCGAGCAAGACCTACAAGGGCGTGCTGCTCAAGGGCGAGCGCTTCAAGGTCACGAAGCTCTCGAAGTCCGGCAAGTACGCCTACGGCATGGCCTATGGCCACGTCAACAAGAAGGGCTGGGTCAGCGCGAAGAGCCTCAAGGCCGCGGGCTGAACTTCTCGTAGAGATCGCTAAACAGGCCGCCGGGGTCGAGCTCGACCTTGGCGGCCTCCAGCGAGTCGCGGTCGTAGATCTCCCAGAAGCGCTCGCGGGTGTAGTGGTTGCGCGAGATCAGCGTCTTGATCCCGCCGAGCTCGTGGGTCTTCTCCTCGAGTCACCTGCGACCAGTCGACCGCGCGGTCGGTTGTTGCGCTTGCCGTAGACCGCGACGTCGATCATCAGCGTCGTCGGTCATCTCGCGCGGCGTAGGCGCGGTTGACCCACGGGTAGGGCTCGGCGAGCCGGTAGGGAACGACCCAGAGCGGCCAGTAGACGAGAGTCGCGGGCGTACCACGTGCCAGAAGTCCGCGAAGCGGCCGTCCGGGGATGAAGACGTCGACGACGACGTCGGGACGGCGGTTGACGCGGCCGCAGGAGCGGCTCGAGCCGCCCCTCCAGCGGATCAGGTTCGTCGACCCCAGGAACCAGCGGCCGACGAGCCGCCGCACCCACCCCACTCCAGCGGCGGCACCGTGCGCGTCAGCCAGTGGCACTCGGTGTCGTAGCGGAAGCAGTAGTCGACCGTCGTGAGCTAGTCCTCGCGGCAGGTGGCGCGTGCTCTTGTAGTAGATGCCGTCGGCGGTAGCTCGAGACAGCCGGCGCGCGAGCGACGAACTCGCCGAGGCACAGCACGAGCTCGTCGGGCGCGTGGACGATCGCGTCGACGAAGTCGTAGTCGCCGCGTCGCGCAGCGCTCGACGCAGCTCGGCATGGAAGGCCGCGAAGTCGCGATGGCGCCGGTAGGTCATCTCCACGAACGGCTTCGCCGGGACGAGCTCGAACGTGATGCTGCGTCAGGATCGCGAGCGTCCCGTAGGAGCCGTGCAGCATGTGGAAGAGCTCGTCGTCGCGACCGAGCAGCGCGCCGCTCGCCGGTGCCCGTGACGATCTCGTACTCGAGGCAGGTGTCGTGAAAGCCGCCGTAGCGGAACGACATCGACTCCACCGAGCAGCCGGCGACCGCGCCGCCGAGCGTGATGCCCTCCAGCTCGGGCACGACCTTCGGCAGCAGGCCGTGGCGCAGCGTCGCGCGCACGACGTCGGCAAACGTCGCGCCCGGCTCGGCCGACGCAGAGTCGGCGCGTCCGCGTCGATCTCGAGCACGTTGCGTCAGCGCCGAGACGTCGACGGCGACGCCGGTGAAGCGACTGGTCGCCCGGGAGCGGGACGAAGTGGTGGACGCCGCCCTTGGCGATGTGGCCCGACCCCCCGGCGCGCGGCCAGCGCGCGGACCTGGTCGCAGACCGCGTCCACGCGCGCATCGTGTGACACGCGCGGCACGCTACACGCCGTAGACTCGCCCGCGGGATGAGGGTCTGGGTGACGGCGGGCGTCGCGGTGCTGCTTGCCGCGCACGCAGGAGACGCAATGGCGAAGACGGCGCGCCCGTCGGTGAGCGTGCTCTCCAACCGCGCCGATTTGCTCTCCGGCGGCGACGCGCTCGTGCAGGTGAACGTGCCGAAGGCGCTCGCCGACAAGCCGCTGCGACTGGTGCTGCAGCGCGGCAAGCGCAAGCCCCGCAACCTGAGCCACGCGTTCAACGGCACCAGCGGGACCAAGCGCGTCGCGCTGGTCACCGGCCTGCCGCTCGGCCGCAGCCTGCTGAAGGTCCGGATCGGCGGGCGCACGAGTCCCAGCGCCGTCGTCATCAACCACCCCAACGGCGGCCCCGTCATCGCCGGACCGCAGCTGCAGCCGTGGACCTGCCAGCCGACCGCCAAGGACGCGCAGTGCAACCAGCCGCCGACCTACCGCTACGTCTACGCGTCGACGGACTCCAACAAGCCCGACCTGCAGCCCTACAACCCGCAGAGCCCGCCCGACGACGTCGCGACGACGACGACCGACGAGGGCGTGAAGGTCCCGTTCATCGTCCGCGTCGAGACCGGCTACCAGGACCGCGACCAGTACAAGATCGCGACGCTCTTCCAGCCCGGCAAGCCGTGGACCGCGACGCAGCCCCAGGAGCAGTTCAACCGCAAGCTCGTCGTCACCCACGGCTACGGCTGCGGCGCCAGCTACAAGGTCGGGTCGGCACCGGACGTCTACGGCGCCGCCACGCTTGGCATCCCCGGCGTCGACACGCTCGTCAAGGCGTTCTCCGGCGACGTCGGCAAGGAAGCGCTCGGGCGCGGCTTCGCGGTCATGTCGACCGCGCTGAACAACAACTCCCACAACTGCAACATCGCTCTGCAGGCCGAGTCGCTGCTGATGGCCAAGGAGCACCTGATCGAGACCTACGGGCCGCTGCGCTACACGATCGCCAGCGGCTGCTCGGGCGGCTCGGTCACCCAGCAGCAGGTCGCCAACGCCTACCCCGGCATCTACCAGGGCCTCACGCCGCAGTGCTCCTACCCGGACACGTTCAGCCCCGGCGCGCAGTTCGCCGACCTCCACATGCTGCGCCTGTACTTCGAGAACTCGGGGAAGTGGGGACCCGGCATCTCTTGGCTGCCGACGCAGTTCGGCGTCGTCGAGGGACACCTCACCCACCTCAACGCGATCACCGCCGACGAGGGGCTCTTCAAGAGTGCGGTGTTCCCGACGTACGCCTGCTCAGGCCTGTCCAACGAGCAGCGCTACAACCCGCAGACCAACCCGGGCGGCCCGCGCTGCTCGGTGCTGGACACGATGATCAACGTCCTCGGCCCGCGGCCCAAGGAGGTCTGGTCAGCGACCGAGCAGAAGATCGGCCGCGGCTTCGCCGGCCAGCCGTTCGGTAACGCCGGCATCCAGTACGGCCTCGAGGCTTTGCGTCAGGGCGAGATCACCGCCGCGCAGTTCGTCGACCTCAACGCCCGTGTCGGCGGCGGCGACATCGACCTCAACCCGACCGAGACACGCATCCAGGGCGACCCGGCGTCGCTGGCCAACGCCTACCGCAGCGGCGCGCTCAACCAGGCGAACCACCTGGACGAGGTCGCGATGATCAACCTCTCCGGCCCCGACCCGGGCCTTGCCCACGACTTCTCGCACGCGCTGTGGATGCCCAAGCGGCTGCTGCGCGAGCACGGGCACCGGCGCAACTACGTCATGTGGTTCGGCCACTTCCCGATCCTCGGCGACCCCGACTGGGCGCGCAGGTCGCTGATCGCGATGGACCGCTGGCTGGCCCGCGTCGAGAAGGACGACAGCGACAAGTCGCTGCCGCGCAAGATCATCGACAACAAGCCCTCCAACCTCAACGACCGCTGCTCGCAGATCCCGGGCCTCGAGCTCGTCGCGCTGCCCGGCCTGGGCAAGGTCTGCGAGCTCGACCTCGTGCGCACCGCACTCGGCACGCCGCGCACGATGGCCGGCGGCGACGACACGGGCGACGTCAACGCCTGCCAGCTCAAGCCGCTGACCCGCTCGGACTACGGCGTCACGTTCACCGACGAGCAGTGGACGGCGCTGCAGCGCGCGTTCCCGACCGGCGTCTGCGACTGGACGAAGCCAGGCATCGGCCAGCAGCGCACGATCGCCTGGCAGACGTACCAGGACCGCAAGGGCAGGGTCGTCTATGGCGGACGCAGGCTGGGTCCGCCGCCCGCACGTTCGGGCGGCGGCTGGTCCAGCGCGGTCGTTCCGCTAGGCGGCCTTCAGCTCGGGGGCGTTGTCGATCTCGGCAGCGCGGCGCGCCTTCTTCCAGCCACCGAACGTCGCCAGCACGTCCGCCAGCGGCGGCAGCGTGTCGTCGTTCTTGGTGTGCGTCTCGTAGTCGAGCATCCGCAGCCGGTCGAGCGCGCAACCCTGGCGCGACGCGACGCGCTGCAGGGCCGCGGCTACGCGGCTGTGGTCGAGCACCTCGCCGTCGGCGCGGCGGGCGCTGGAAGCGAGCATGCCCGCGGCACTGGAGTGCGCGCGGGCACCGAACTCACTGCCTTCAGGGACATCGCGGGCGCGGCGCTCGCCGATCACGAGACGGCAGTATTCGCAGCGCATCGGCTCCGAGGGATAGCCCGTCGGATGATCGCCGAGCGACATTGCGCAATGGGGGCAGTAGGCGGCAGGCATGATCAATTGGCTACCCAGATTCCGGTGCGGCTAGACGGCCTGTCAGCACGGAGTCCGTTCGTCGCCGTACGTTTGAAAATCGCCAAAAAGGGCATCCCATGCAGGGAGTTACTACGGGGGTGGTGCGACCTGCAAGAGCCCGTCATCCGCGTGCTCAACCTGCAGCGTCGTATGGGTGATGCCGAAGTCGCGCTCGAGCATCACCGCCAGCTCGTGGCGTCGCCCGTGGCAGTCGGCGCCCGCCCTCATGAGGACGTGCGCGGCCAGCGCCGGGAACCCCGAGGAGACCTCCCACACGTGCAGGTCGTGGACCTCGACGACGTCCGGCGCGCCAGCCATCGCGTTGCCGATCGCGTCGACGTCGATGCCCTTCGGCGCGGCCTCGAGGAAGATCCGCCCGGAGTCGCGCAGCAGCCCCCACGCCGCGTAGAGCATCAACGCGCAGACCGTCAGCGCGGCGATCGCGTCGGCGGCGTACCAGCCCGCCGCGAGGATCACCACGCCGGCCGCCGCAGCCGCCAGCGACGAGTAGAGGTCCATCAGGTTGTGCAGGAACGCGCCTTCGACGTTCAGCGACGTGCGGTTGGCGCGCGACAGCGCCATTGCTGCCGCGCCATTGACCGCCGCGCCGGCCAGTCCGATCGCGAGCACGAAGCCACCCTCGACGTCAGGCGGATCGCTGAGCCTCCCAACCGACTCCCAAGCCAGCAGCGTCGCGAGCACCAGCATCGTCGCGCCGTTGATCTGCGCGCTGAGGATCTCCGAGCGCCGCCAGCCGAACGTGAAGCTGCCCTTCGCCGGCCGCGCGGCGAGCTGCAGCGCCACCAGCGCCAGCCCGATCGCGCCCGCGTCGGTGACCATGTGCGCGGCGTCGGACAGCAGCGCCACCGAGCCGGCGATGAGGCCGACGACCACCTCCGCCAGTGCGAACACGACGTTGATCGCAAGCGCCACCAGCAGCCAGCGCCGGTCGGAGTGCGCCGACGCGCCGTGGTGGTGGTGCGCGTGGTCGTGAGCCATCGCGGCGAGTGTTGCAGCGATGGCCCGATGAGTCTGAGACTTACTTCAGGCGCGAGGCGAGCTTCACGAGCGCGTACATATGGCCGCTGGCCGTGGCGGCGTCGGCGCCGGAGAACGCGTAGACGCGGACCTTGATCGTCGACTCGTAGTAGCGCGACCCTTTCGCGACCGCGAACCCGATCTGACGGCCGTCGTTGATCGCGAGGCCGACATGGCGGTAGCCGCGCGGCGCGCGCAGCGTGATGACGTGGTTGTTGGCGCCGTTGAGTCTGACCTTCCAGCGCAAGAGCTTCGTGCCTTTGCGGATCGTGTCGCCGGCGCGCAGGTCGTTACCGGCCACGTCGACGGGGGTCTTCTGGCCGGCCGCGTAGACCTTCGGCGTCGAGACGGTGGGAGCAGCGGCGGCGTGGGCCGTCCCGCCGAGGGCCGCAAGCACTGCGACGGTCGCGACGAGCTTCCTGGGGACGTTATGGAGCATGCCTCGAGGATCGGCCCTGCGCGGTCGTCCCCGAGGCCACCCAGGTGTAGTCGCGCGACACCGCTGTCATCGGCGCACCCGGTAGCGCAGGTGGAGCACCCGGTTGCTAGCGATCACCACGTCAGGATCTTCGAGGAGGTGCTGTGCGGCGACCGATCCGAAGAAGCGCTTGCCCGTCCCGAGGACGACGGGCGCGACATCCATGCGGACCTCGTCGACGAGCCCGGCCGCCAGCATCTGACCGCCGACGTCGCCCGCGGCGACCTCGACCGTGCGGTCGCCCGCGAGCTCCTGTGCCTTGGCGATGGCCGCCTCGACGCTGTCGGCGAAGTGAAACGGCGCCTCGGGGTCCCAGCCCGCGGGCGCCGGCCGGTGCGACACGACGACCACGTGGTCGATCCCTGCGGGTGGCGCGCCGTCCCAGCCGTCCGTCAGGTCGAAGACATGCCGGCCGGCGACCGTCACTCCGATCTCGTCCCAGTACGCACGGGTGTGCTCGTAGGACGCCTGCGCCACCTTCACCTGCCCGGACTCGTCCAACGGGACGTCACCGCTGGTCAACCAGTCGAACAGCGGGCCCGGCTGGTCGTTGTCGTCCGCGATGAACCCGTCGACGGACACCGTGCCGTACAGAACTACCTTGCCCATGCGCTCTCCTTTGATCGGGAGGTGCCCATGTTGGCGTCTGCGACGACCCAAGTCTTGGAGAAAATCACGCGGCCGGCAGCGGCCCGCCATCGAAGACGTGACCCGGATGCTCGCGCAGGAACCGCCGCCGGACGTCGAGGTACCGCGTCGGCGTCAGGCCCGTGAACGCCCGGAACTCGTTGACGAAGTGCGCCTGGTCGTAGTACCCGGCGCCGGCGGCGAGCTCCAGCCAGTCGACCGGTCCGGCGGGATCGATCGACAGCACAGTCGCGGTGAAGCGGTACGTGCGGGCCAGCCGCTTCGGCGTGATGCCGACGACCTCCTTGAACCGCTTTGCGAGATGGGTGGCGCTGACACCGGCCGCCACGCTCAGGTCGCCGATCGCCACCGCTCCCGTGGCCGCCGCGATGACGCTGCTCGTGTGGCGGACCAACCCCAGGCCGGCGGTCTCGCAGACCCGTCGCATCAGCTGCTCCTCGAGCAGCGTCAGCATCTCGCGCGGCCCGGCGGCCGTCGCCAGCCGATCTCGCAGCTCCTCGGTACTCGTCCGGCTCGACATCACTGCGGGCGCGAATGCGAAACGGCGCTCCAAGGTTGACGATCAACAGCGCCGACGGCGACGGTGGCAGCGTCAGCCACGGGTACGGCGGCGTGCCCTCCAGGTAGTAGAGATCGTCGATCAGCTCGTGCAGCGGCGGTCGCGGCACTCGGGACACGTACTGCACGCCTCACAGCATCGCTGAAGCGGCTGCCGGCGGAGTAGACGCCGGCCGGGTAGCTTCACGCGGTGCGCCTCGTCAGCTTCCGCGACCCCCTCGGCCACGAGCGTGTCGGCCGCGTCGAGGACGACCGCGTCGTCGAGCTGCAGGCCGCGACGATGCTGCAGTGGCTGCACGGCGAGGGTCACAACGTCGCCGGCCGCGACCACGCGCTGGCGGAGGTGACGCTGCGCGCACCGGTGCCCGACCCACCGAGCGTGCGCGACTTCTTCGCCTACGAGGGCCACGTCGCCACCGGCTGGAAGTTGCGCGGCGGCGCGATCCCCGAGGCGTGGTACGCGGCGCCCGTCTTCTACTTCTCCAACCCCGCGTCGATCCACGACCCGGGCGCCGCGATCCGCCGCCCGGCAGGCTGCGAGTGGCTGGACTTCGAGCTGGAGATCGCCGCGGTCCTCGGTCTCGACGGCGAGATCGCCGGCTTCACGCTCTTCAACGACTGGAGCGCCCGCGACATCCAGCGCGCCGAGATGACGGTCGGCCTCGGCCCTGCCAAGGGCAAGGACTTCGCGACCTCGCTCGGGCCCTGGCTCGTCACGCCCGACGAGCTGCCCTACCGCGACGGTCACCTGCACGTCAGCGGCCGCGCGACCCTCAACGGCGAGCCGCTGACGGAGTCAGACGCCGGTGCGATGCACTGGACCTGGCCGCAGCTCGTCGCGCACGCCGCGAAGGAGACGGTGCTGCGTCCCGGCGATGTGCTCGGTTCGGGCACGCTCAACCGCGGCTGCCTGCTCGAGCTCAACGCCGAGGGCGGCGAGGTCCGCTGGCTGCAGCCCGGCGACACCCTCAGCATCGCGGCCGACGGGCTCGGCGAGCTCTCCGGCGTCGTGGTGTAGCCACAGAACGACGACGGCCCGCCCGCTCTACGTTGCGGACGGGCCGGTCGCTGTGCATGCACCTTAGGAGGTGCGCGCCGTGGCCTTATGCGGGGAGGAGGGAACGCAGGCGACGGCGCTGGGTGACGCCAATGCCCTGCTTGCGCAGGCGGGAAGCCCGCAGGCGCAGCAGTGCGACGACGTCAGCCGTGTGGTGGAACGGGTCCGCGATCGCGTTGCCGGTGGTCACCGAGACGGCGGCGCGCAGCTCGCCGTCGACGATGCCGAGCAACAGCTCCCCGGCGGGGACGACGGACGAGTCGAGCCCTGCGAGGCGCAGGAGGTCGTTCGTGTCGTCGTCGGTAGCCGGGCGGATCGCGACGATCGGGGTGTAGTCGAGGTGGGCGGTGGTAGTCATGAGGTGCTCCCGCTGGTTTGTGGCAAGACCCATTGTCCGGTGTTGACCTCATCAGTTCAAATGACATTTGGATGTCGGGCTGATAAGTTGCCCTTATGCTCGATGTGAAGCGGATGCGCGTTCTTAGAGAGGTAGCGGCGAAGGGTTCGTTCTCTGCTGCAGCCGAGTCGCTGAGCTACACGCAGTCGGCGATCTCCCAGCAAATCGCGGCGCTGGAGCGCGAGGCGGGCACGACGCTTGTGGAGCGCAACGCGCGCGGCGTGCGCCTCACCGACGCGGGCCGCGCGCTGGTCACTCACGCCGACGCGATCCTCGCCCGCCTGGCCGACGCCGAGGCCGAGCTCGAGGCGATCTCCGGGTTGCGCGCAGGCCGCGTGCGGCTCGGCTCGTTCCCCAGCGCCGGCGCGACGCTGATGCCCAAGGCGATCGCGGCCTTCCGCGCGGCGCACCCCGGCGTCGAGGTCCAGCTGCATCCCGCCGAGCCCGACGACGGCATGGCGCTGCTGCGCGCCGGCGAGCTCGACATCGCGCTGACGATCGTCACGACGTGGGACGACAGCTGCGCGATCCGCGAGGGCGTCGAGCTGACGCACATCCTCGACGACCCGATGTACGCCGCCGTCCCCGACTCCCACCCGCTTGCGCGCAAGCGCAACCTCAAGCTGCGCGACCTTGCCGACGAGCAGTGGATCCTCGGATCGACCGGCTCCTGCCCCGACACCTCGATCTTCCTGCGCGAGTGCGAGCGCGCCGGCTTCGAGCCGAAGATCTCCTTCCACTCCGACGACTACTTCGCGATCCAGGGCTTCGTGGCCGCCGGCATGGGCGTCTCGTTCATCCCGGACCTCGCGCTCGTCGCGCTGCGCGAGGACATCACGATCCGCGCGATCGGCGCGCGTCCGCCGGCCCGCCGCATCATGGCCGCGACGCTGCAGGACTCGTGGGCGTCACCCGCGAAGTCGGCGATGCTCGAGCACCTCGTGGCCGTTGGCGAGGAGTTCAGCGGGCGCCACAAGCAGCTGGCGCTGGTCTCCTAGCGTCAGGCGGCCTTGGGGCGCAGCAGCGGATGGTCCGCCGGTGCGCCCGGACCGGGCATCGCGCGTGCCTGGCGCGCCTCGACCGGCTTGCCGCAGCGCGTGCAGACACGGTGGACGTCCAGCTCGCCGCCGCAGTCCTTGTGCGTGATCAGCACCGGCGGGCCGCTCGGCGCCGGCGCGTGCTGGTCGCCCCACTGCAGCAGCGCGATGATCGTCGGCCAGAGGTCGATGCCCTTCTCGGTCAGGCGGTACTCGTGGCGCAGCGGGCGCTGCTGGTAGGGCCGCTTCTCGAGCACGTCCTGGTCGACGAGGCGCTCCAGGCGCGTCTGCAGGACGTTGCGGGCGATGCCGAGGTGCTCCTGCAACTGGTCGAAGCGCCGCAGGCCGAGGAAGACGTCGCGGACGATCAGCAGCGTCCAGCGCTCGCCCACGACTTCGAGCGCGCGGGCAATCGAGCAGATCTGGTCGTCGTAGTCGTTGCGCAGCACGAATAGCCATTCTAACGTGATTGAGTTGTTTCATGCAACGCTGATTGATACCGTGCGTTGCATCATGCAACGCAAATGGCAGGTGACGCTGATCGTCGTGCTCGGGGTCTTCATGGCCGGCCTCGACCTGTTCATCGTGAACATCGCCTTCCCGGACGTCGCGCGCGACTTCGGCGGCACCGACATCGCGTCGCTGTCGTGGATCCTCAGCGCCTACGCGATCGTCTTCGCCGCGCTGCTCGTCCCCGCCGGGCGCTGGGCCGACGCCTACGGGCGCAAGCGCGTGTTCCTGCTCGGCCTCGGCGTGTTCATCGCCGCTAGCGCCGCCTGTGCCGCCGCCCCGTCCGTCGAGCTGCTCGTCGCCGCACGCGTCGTGCAGGCCGCGGGCGCGGCGCTGCTGATGCCGACCTCGCTGGGGCTGATGCTGCCCGAGTTCGAGCCGCACGAGCGCCCCGTCGCGATCGGCATCTGGGCAGCCAGCGGCGGCATCGCCGCTGCCGCCGGCCCGCCGCTCGGCGGCCTGCTCGTCGAAGCCGACTGGCGCCTCGTCTTCCTCGTGAACATCCCCGTCGGGCTGGCCGCGCTGATCGCCGGCGCGCGCACGCTGACGGAGATCCGCGAGCCGGACGCGAAACGCCCCGACGTGCTCGGCGCGCTGCTGCTGGTCGGTGCGGTCGCCACGCTCGTCGTCGCGATCGTCCAGGGCCAGGAGTGGGGCTGGGACTCCGCGCGGGTGGTCGGCGCGTTCCTGGCAAGCGTGCTGCTGTTCGCCGGGGTCGTGCGACGCTCGCTGACGCACCACTCGCCGATCGTCGACCCGGCGATGGTGCGGGTGCGCAGCTTTACGCTCGCGGTCAGCGCGTCGATCGTCTTCTTCATCGGCTTCGCGGCGATGCTGCTCGGCGGCGTGCTGTTTCTCACCGACGTCTGGCACCAGAGCGTGCTGATGGCGGGGCTGATGCTCGCGCCCGGCCCGGCGATGGCGGCGACGTTCAGCATCCCCTCCGCGCGGCTGGCGACGAAGGTCGGCTACCGCGTCACCGGCATGCTCGGCGCGGCGATCTTCGGCATCGCCGCCCTCTGGTGGCTCACGCAGATCGGCGACGAGGTCGCTTACGCCTCGACCTACCTGCCCGGGAGCATCCTCACCGGCGTCGGCGTCGGCCTGATGCTGCCGACGCTGACCGGCGCGGGCGCCGCTGCGCTGCCGCCGCACCGCTTCTCCACCGGCGTCGCCGTGATCACGATGGGGCGCCAGATCGGCTCGGCGCTGGGCGTCGCCCTGCTCGTCGCGATCCTCAACGGCCAGACCGCCAGCGCCGACGACTTCGCCGGCGCGTGGTGGCTGATGATCGGCGCGACCGCCGTCGCCGGCTTGACGCTGTCGGCGCTTGGCCCACCCCAACCCGCCCGTGCCGCCGCCGTCGCGGCGCCGGCCGAGGTGACCGCATGAATACCGTTCCCGCGATCCGCGAGCGCACCTACACCTGGGAGGACCCGCTGGCGACCGCAGCCGGCGCGGCCGGCCGCAGTGGCCTGGAGTTCATGCGCGCGATCGCAGCGGGCGAGATCCCACGTCCGCCAATCGCGGCGATGCTCGACATGGAGCTGGTCGAGGTTGGCGAAGGCCTCGCGATCTTCGGTCTGCAGCCCGCCGAGTGGATGTACAACCCGATCGGCTCGGTCCACGGCGGTATCGCGGCGACGATCCTCGACTCCTGCATGGGCTGCGCGGTCCACACGACGCTCGCCGACGGCGAGCGCTACACGACGACCGACCTGCAGGTCCGCTACCTCGGGCCGATGAGCGCGGACACCGGTCCGGTGCACGCAGAGGGCCGCGTCGTGCATGTCGGTGGACGGATCGCGGCCGTCGAAGGACGTGTCTACGCGGTGGCGAATCCGCAGCGGACGCTGGCGCACGGCACATCGGGCTGCTTGATCATGCGCTGATGCGGGCAACCTTCGCGGCGCCCGCCGCGTTAGGTAACTCCCGTGCAGCTCGCTCCCCTCCTCCTCTCAGCCGCCTTCGCCGCCCCCGTCCCCACGACCGCGCCGGCCACATTTGCCGGCCCGGACGGGCGCACGGCGCTGCGCACGTGGAACTACGAAGGCCGCGAGGTGACCGTCCCGCACATCGCCAACGGCGCGATGCCGGGCACGCCTGCGGCGAAGATCGCGTTCCGCGGTGGCACCGGCGTCTACCGCACGCGCGTCGACACCCAGGGCGGCAGCTACGTGCTGCGCTTCGAGTCGGTTGGCTCGCGCGCCGAGGTCTTCGTCGACGGCGAGCTCGCGGGCACGCACCAGCGTGCCTACGAGCCGTTCGAGCTGCCGCTGCGCCTCGCGAGCGGCACGCACGAGATCGCGGTGCGCGCCGACTGGCGCTCGCCTGCAGCGCAGACGCGGCTGGGCCTGCACCGCACGTGGTTCAACTGGGGCGGGATCAACCGCGAGGTCACGATCCGTCGCGTCGCGCACAGCGAGATCACCGGCGTTGCGATGGCGACGAAGCTGCGCCGCGGCAGCGCGCGGCTGGCGCTTGCGATTCGCGTGCGCAACGCGCGCGACACGGCGCGGCGGGTTCCGCTGCTGCTGCGGCTCGTGCGGCGCGGCCGCGCGCAGCTGTACGACCTCGGCGGCGTCGACCTCGGCGCCGGCGAGACGCGCACGCTCGAGCACGAGATCGTCGTGCGCCGTCCCGACCTCTGGCGGCCCGGACACGGCGCGATGTACCAGCTGCAGGTCATCGTGCCCTTCGAGAGCGGCTACCGCGCACGCGTCGGGCTGCGCGAGCTGTCCTGGCGCGGCGGCGTCCTGCGCGTCAACGGCAGGCGCACGGTGCTGCGCGGCGCCTCGCTGCACGAGGACGCACCGCGCCGTGGCGACGCGCTGCGCATCGCCGACATGCGCGCTGCGGTGGCGCAGCTGCGGCGCATCGGCGCCAACGCCACGCGCGCGCAGCACCCGCTTGCGCCCGCGCTGCTCGAGCGCTTGGATCGCGCCGGCATCGCGGTCTGGCAGCAGATCGGGCCGGTCGACTCGCCGGGCAAGTGGCGCGCCACGACACCGCAGCTGCTGTCGCAGGCGCGCGAGGACGTGCGCGAGGACCTCCGCGCCAACCGCCTGCACCCGTCGATCGTGGCGTGGTCGCTTGGCTGCGAGGTCGCCGGCAACGGCGGCCCCGGCCAGGGCGCGTTCGTCGACGCCGCCGCGCGCGAGCTGCACGCCGCCGACGCCGGCCGCGGCGTCGCCGTCGACGTCTGGACCGACCATCTGCCCGCCGTGCCGGGCGAGATGTACCGCTCGCTCGACGCGATCGGCGTGACGAGCTACCTCGGCTGGTACGAGCACCCGCGCGCGAGCCCGCCCGAGCAGGGCTCGTTGTTGCGAACGCGTGTGCATGACCTGCGCAGGCGCTTCCCCGGCAAGGCCGTCGTCGTCGCCGAGCTCGGCGCGGAGGGCACGCCGGACTCGGCGACCAGCCAGCCGGGCGGCCGGCGCTACCAGTCGCGCCTGCTCAGCGCCCAGCTGCGCGCGCTGCGCGGCGCGGGGGCGAGCGGTGCGTTCGTCTGGGTGCTGCGCGACTTCGCAGTCAACCCCGCCTTCCGCGGCGGCACGGCGACGCGGCTGTTTCCCAGCTACCGCGCGGTCGCCGGCCTCAACCAGAAGGGCGTTTTCGACTACGCCGGTCGCGCCAAGCCCGCGGCCGCTGCGGTGCGGCGCGTGTTCAGTCGTCCTTGAACGGGCGGTCGAACAGCGTCGACAGCACCACGGACGTCTCGGTGCGGCGGATGCCCTCCGTGTCGCGGATGCGCTCGAGCGTCTCCTCGAGATGGCCCGTGTCGCGCGCGCGGACGTGGAGGATCGCGCTTGCCTCCCCCGCGACGGTGTAGGCGGCCTCGACCTCGGGGTGCTTGGCGGCCGCGCGGCGAACTTCGCCGGCGGACATCCGGCCTTCGCAGAACAAAAAGACCATCGCGTGCGTCGGCCAGCCCAGCGCGGCAGGGTCGACGACGGCTGCGTAGCCGCGGATCACGCCGTCGGCCTCGAGGCGGTCGACGCGCCGCTTCACCGCCGGCGCGCTGAGCGCGACGCGCCCGCCGATGTCCTGGAACGAGCGCCGCGCGTTCTCGCGCAGCAGCGCAACGATCTGCTGGTCGATCGCGTCCATGGCGGGGATGTTAGCGGCCGAGACGCAACGAATCGGCGTTGTTTCGTCCAGCAGACAAGCGGATCATTGCGTGCATGGCCGTCACTTCGCATGCTCCCGCTGCCAAGACCACCCAGGACTTCATGCCGCTGCACGGCATCGACCATGTCGAGCTGTACGTCGGCAACGCCGCACAGGCGGCCTATTACTACGAGCACGCCTTCGGCTTTCAGCGCGTCGCCTACGCGGGCCTGGAGACCGGTGTGCGCGATCACGTCAGCCACGTGCTGCAGCAGGGCCGCATCCGGCTCGTGCTGACCGGTGCGCTGCGGTCCGACTCTCCGATCGCGGCGCACCAGCACAACCACGGCGACGGCGTGAAGGTGATCGCGCTCAGCGTCCCCTCCGTGCAGCGCGCGTGGGACGAGGCGACCGCGCGCGGCGCACGGGGCGTGGCCGCGCCGCACGAGCTGCACGACGAGCACGGCGTCGTCAAGCTCGCCACGATCGCGACGTACGGCGAGACACTGCACACGTTCGTCGAACGCGGCGGGTACGACGGGCCGTTCCTGCCCGGCTTCGTCGCGGTCGAGGGCTCGCGCGATGCCGGCATGTTGCTGACGATCGACCACATCGTCGGCAACGTCGAGCACATGGACGAGTGGGTCTCCTTCTATGAGGACGTCTTCGGGATGCGCGAGATGCTGCACTTCTCCGACGAGGACATCTCGACGGAGTACAGCGCGCTGATGTCGAAGGTCGTCACCAGCGGCAACGGCGTCGTGAAGTTCCCGATCAACGAGCCGGCCGAGGGCAAGCGCAAGTCGCAGATCGAGGAGTACCTCGAGTTCTACGAGGGCGCCGGCGCGCAGCACATCGCGGTCGCCACGCGCGACATCGTCGGCACGGTCGCGGCGCTGCGCGAGCGCGGCGTCGAGTTCCTCGACATCCCCGACTCCTACTACGACGACGTGCCGCTGCGCGTGCCTGCCGTCGCCGACCAGGTCGACGACCTGCACCGCCAGGGCATCCTCGTCGACCGCGACGACGAGGGTTACCTGCTGCAGATCTTCACCAAGCCCATCGGCGACCGGCCGACGATGTTCTTCGAGATCATCGAGCGCCACGGCGCCCGCGGCTTCGGGGACGGCAACTTCAAGGCGCTGTTCGAAGCGATCGAGCGTGAACAGGCGCGGAGAGGGAATCTGTAGGTCATGCGCTACGTCAGCCTCGGCGAGGTCCCGGCCAAGCGCCATGCGCAGACGCGCCGGGACGGAGTGCTCCTGACCGAGGAGGTCCTCGGCTACGAGGGCTTCTCGGGCAACGAGTCGATCCTCTACCACCTGCATTCGCCGTGCCGGCTGGCAGACGTCGGCTCGTTCGAGCCGATCGTGCGCGAGGAGTGGGTCCCCGACGCGCACGTCCACCGGCTGGCGGACTCCAACCCGATCGCTCCCGGTGGCGACCCGATCCGCGGACGTCAGCTGCTGATGTTCAACGGCGACATCGAGGTCTCCGTCTGCAAACCGGTCGAGGAGCAGACGGGCTACTACCGCAACGGCGAGGGCGACGAGGTGGTCTACGTCCACCGCGGCTCGGGTCTCGTGCGCACGATGTTCGGCACGCTGCCTTACCGCGAGCGCGATTACGTCGTGATCCCGCGCGGGACGACGCACCGCTGGGAGCCCGACGACTCCGACCAGCACTGGATCTGCTTCCACACGCCGGGCGAGATCGAGACGCCGAACCGCTACCGCAACCGCTATGGGCAGCTGCTGGAGCACGCGCCGTTTTCGCAGCGCGACTTCCACGCGCCCGCGTTCCTGGAGACCGTCGAGGAGAGCGGTGAGTGGGAGGTCAGAGTGCGCGTGCGCGACGGCTACCAGACCTACGTGCTCGACCGTCATCCGTTCGACGTCGTCGGCTGGGACGGCTACGTCTATCCGTACACCTTCAACGCCGACGACTTCGAGCCGCGCGCCGGGCGCTTCCACCTGCCGCCGCCGGCGCACCAGACGTTCCAGGGGCCGAACTTCGTCATCTGCACGTTCGCCCCGCGGATGCTCGACTGGGACGAGACCGCGGTGCCGATCCCCTACCACCACTCGAACATCCAGTCCGAGGAGGTCATGTTCTACGCCGCCGGCGACTACGCCGCGCGCAAGGGCGTGGAGATCGGCTGCATGACGCTGCACCCCAGCGGGCTGCCGCACGGCCCGCAGCCGGGGGCCGTCGAGAAGTCGCTGGGGGCGACGTCGACGTCGGAGCTCGCGGTGATGTGGGACACCTTCCGCCCGCTGAAGCTGACGACGCTGTGGCGCGACAACGACAAGCCCGAGTACGCGTACTCGTGGAACGAGGACCGCGCACTCGCGTAGCGGGATCGCTACCCTCCACAAACCGTGATCGAGTCCCTCCTCGAGATCCTTCAGATCGTCGTCTGCGTCGTGCTCATCGCCCTCGTGCTGCTGCACTCGGGCAAGGACGCCGGCATGTCGGGCGCCTTTGGCATCGGCGGCGGCGGCAGCAGCGTCAGCGGCGGTTCGATGATGGAGAAGAACCTCAATCGCTGGACCGTCTTCTTCGCGGTCGTGTTCGCCGTGAACACGATCTTGCTGCTCAAGAAGCCCTGGGAATAGCGTTCAGGCCGGCGTCGCGCCGGTCACCGCAAATCCGTCGGCCAGCAGCGCGGGGCAGACCGAGCCCGTCGCAAAGCGCGTGCCGTAGAAGTCGGCTTCGCTGACGAGTGTGCGCTCGCGCGTCAGGCCGCGCGTGGCGGCCAGCAGCCGCAGCGGCGAGTCGGTGAAGCGCACGTCGCGCGCCGGTCCCACGATCTGACCGTCCTCGATCCAGAACGTGCCGTCGCGCGTCATCCCGGTCAGCAGCGCGCTGCGCTCGTGGACGACGTTCACATACCACAGCCGCGTCACGTAAAGGCCGCGCTTGACCTGCGCGATCAGCTCCTGCTCGCTGGCGTCGCCGCCCGCGAGGACGAGGTTCGTCGGCATCGCCCCGTACGGCGAGCCGCCGGGCGCCAGTGCATGCCCGGTGGAGCGCGTGCCCGCGAGCGCGGCGGTTGCCGTGTCGTGGACGACGGCCTGTGCGACACCGCCGCTGATCAGCGCGAGTGGGGCCTTCGGGGTCCCCTCGGCGTCGAACGCACGCGGCAGCGTCCCTGGCGCCAGCGGATCGTCCGTGATCTCGATCGACGCGGCCGCGACCTGCTCGCCGAGCCGGTCGACGAGCGCGCCGCGTCCCTCGCTGTGCGCGAGGCCGTTGAACGCGACGTAGCCGAGGAAGTCCAGCAGCGTCCCGACCGCGTCGGGCGCGAGCACGACCTCGTACTCGCCTGCGTCCACCGGGCGTGGCTCGTCGGCGCTGACGGCAGCCGCGGCGCGCTGCGCGGCCGCGCGCGCGTCGAGCGCCCCGACGCCGACGCCGGCGCAGGCACCCCAGCCGCTGCGCGCGGTCTGGGGGTCGCGCGCGATGACCTTCAGGTAGGCGTCGGTGACGTCGTCGCCCACGAGCAGGCCGTTGCTGTTGGCGATCGCGGTCGTGACGCGGCCGGCGGTCCAGATGCCGAACGCCTCGCTGCCGTGCTCGCCGCAGATTGCGATCGCGTCGGCAAGCGCTCTGCCCGCGAGCTCGGGCGGAGGCTCGGCGGTGGCGAGGTCGAACCCGTCGTGGCTCGGCGCGGTCGCCGCCTCGGGCAGTGCCGGGTATGGCCCGGATTCGCCGGCCGCAACGCGCGACGCGCGGGCCGCTGCGACGGCGCTGGCGGCGGTGTCACGCAGGCCTTCGGTGCTGAGGTCGTTCGTGTCGGCGCTGCCGCGGTGACCGTCGACGATCGCCAGCAGCGCGACCGTCGTGTCGTCCACCGCCGTCGCCTGCGTCGGTGCGCTGCGCGCGAAGCGCGAGAGCAGCGAGCGCTCACGCACGACGCTGGCCTGCAGCGCGTCGGCCTCGCCGGCGGCGACGGCAAGCGCGCGCTCGGCGATCTCGGCGAGCCGCGTCACGCCGGGCGCACCGCTACGTCGCGAAAGCGCGCGGGCGCGGCGCCGTGGCTGACACCCATCGCCTGGCCGGGCTCGCCCTTGCCGCAGTTCGTCAGCCCCCACAGCAGCCAGTCGCCGGCGCCGCAGACGGCGTCCAGCCCACCCCAGAAGCGTGGCGTGATGCCGCTGTAGAGCGGGTTCTTGTAGAGCCGGCCAAGCTCGCCGCCGCGGATCTCGCGCGCGACCTCGGTGGCGAACTGAAACTGCAGGCGGCGATCGTCGATCGACCACGAGCGGTTGCTGTCGAGCAGCAGGCCGTCGTCAGTGTCGGCGATCAGGTCGGCGAGCGTGCCGGCGTCGCCGGGCACGATCGAGACGTTGGTCATGCGCACGATCGGCTGGCGCGCGAAGCCCTCGGCGCGAGCGCAGCCGCCGCTGTGCTGCAGGCCGACAGCGGCGGCGGACTGGCGGTCCGACAACGCGGCCTCGAGGTTGCCGCCGACGATCAGCGGCGTGCGCACGGCCGGTGTGCCCTCGTCGTCCCAGCCGAACGTGCCAAGCCCGCCGGGGGCGGTCGCGTCGGCGACGACGTTGAGCTGGTCTGACCCGTAGCGCAGGCCGCCGAGGTCGCCGGGCTGCACCCAGCTCGTGCCGGCGTACGACGCCTCGCCGAGCAGGATGCGGTCGAGCTCCAGCGCATGGCCGATCGACTCGTGGATCTGCAGCGCGAGCTGCTCCGCGCCGAGGATGACGGTGGTCGTCGTCTCCGGGCACGGCGGCGCGCTGAGCAGCTCCACGGCTTCACTGGCGACGCGTGCGGCGTGGCCCTCGAGATCGAGGCCGAGGACGTGCTCCCAGCCCGCGGCGGCGATCAGGCCGCCGTGCGCGGTCGGGTAGCTGCGCGTCTGGGCATCGTCGCCGTCGACGGCGACCGCGAGGATGCCGCCGCCGCAGCGCAGCGCGTCCTGGGTGACGGCGACGCCGTCGGTCGTCGCGAGCGCGGACTCGCTGCGGCGGGCGCTGCACTGGGCGCTGGAGACGGCGATGCGCGTGTCGGTCTCGCGCAGGATCTGGTCGGCGGCGAACAGCAGCGCGAGCTTGTCCTCGAGCGCGACGTCGAACGGGTCTCGCTCGCGCGGTGCCGCCCAGTGGCCGATCGCAGGCAGGGCCGGCGTCAGCGGGCGCGACTGCACCGCGGGCTGGGCTTGCGCGATCGCGATCGCGCGGCGCAGGGCGTCGTGCCCGCCCTCAGCGCTGACGTCGCGCGTGCCGGCGAACCCCCACGCGCCGCCTACGCGTACGCGCACGCCGATGCCCTCGCTGTCGTGGCGGGCGATCTCGTCGATGTTGCCGTTGCGGACGCTGATCTCCTCGCTGCGGTCGCGCACCCAGCGCGCTTCGGCGTGGGCGACGGAGCTGGGGACGGCCCCGAGCAGTTCGGTCAGGAGGTCGAGCATCACCAGGCGGCGGCGTAGATCTTGTCGCGCAACTCTTCGCGCGTCGCGCGCGGCGGGGTGAGGTCGAGCTCGGGGCGCTGCGCGGCGGCGTCGGCGCAGGCGTCGAGCTTGTCCTCGGTGACGCCGATGTCGCGCGCGCGGGTCGCGCCGGCGAGCCGCGCCAGGTTCGTCGCCAGCGCCTCCACCGGTCCGCCTGCTGCCGCGTCCAACGCTGCCAGCCGCTCCGGCGCACGCTCGCGCAGCGCGGCGCATGTGTGCGGCAGGACGTTGGCGTTAGCGGGCCCGTGCTCGGCGCCGCCGATGCGCACGAGCGTCTGCGAGCAGACGTGTGAGAGGCCGTACCAGGCGGCGTCGATCGAATAGCCGGACAGCAGCGCCGCGAGCGCGAGCGCGTCACGGTCCGGGTTCTCGGGGTCTTGCCAGGCAGCCGCGATCAGGCGCGTCGCCTCGTGCGCGCACAGCGTCGGCACCGGTGAGGTGAGCGTGGTCAGCGGCGCCTCGACGGCGTGCGCGAGCGCGTTGGCGCTGGACGCGGCCAGCTCGGGCAGCGGCTGCGATGCGGAGATCGCCGGGTCGTTGATCACGATCCGCGGGCGGACCGGCGCGGACTCGGGGTTACCGCCGCGCGCGCGGCGGTGGACCCAGGTCATCTCCGCGGCCGAGAGCGTGGTCGGGACGGCGGCGACGGGGCGGCCGAGCTCGGCACCGACCGCCTTGGCGGTGTCGACGATGCGCCCGCCGCCGAGCGCGACGACGAGGTCGGAGTCGGTCGTGCCGAGCTTCTCGACCAGGTCACCGGCAAGCTCGTCGACGAAGCCGGACGGCACGTCGTGGCGCTCGTCGGCGGCGTCGACGAGCTGTGGCGCGGCCTGCGCGGCGCGCTTGGTGGTGAGCAGGACGTAGCCGCTGCCGAGGTGCTGCAGCGCCTCGTCGAGCTGCCCGCGCCCGAAGACAATCGTGCGCTCGCCGTCGCGCCAAGTGAACGGGGTCAGATCTTGCAATCGAGCACCTCGCGCCTTTGGTGTCAGAGCTTGCGGGCTTCAGCCGCGTCGGCGCCCGCTGCTGCGGGGCTCGAAACCGGCTCGGTGCTTGATTGCAAGATCTGACCCCCCTCTCCAAGCTCGTCGAGCTCGCGGAGGATCTCGATTGCGCGGGCGCGCAGGGCGCGGTCCTGGGCGCGGAAGTCCTCGCGCGCGAGCTTGCCCGTGCGGTGGTCGAGCTCGAGCTCGCGGATCTGGCGGTAGGTCGACTCGCGCGAGGCGAGCAGGTCCTCGATGCGCTCTGCGTCGCGCCCGGGGCCGGCCGCGTCGCCGCGACGCCACAGCGGCCAGCCGACCAGCGCGACGACCGCAGCGACCGCGAGGACGACGAGCACGGGCTCCATCAGGCGCGCCCCAGGTCGCGGGCGACGCGGCCCGCGTAGCCGGCGGTGACGCGGCGGCGCAGCGCGTCGGGCGCCGGCCAGGCCGCCAGCAGGCCGCCGCCGAAGACGATCAGCGCACCGATCCAGATCCAGCTCACCAGAGGCGACTGGATGATCCGGAACGTCGCCGCCGGCGCCGCCTCCATGTACTGGCGCTGGATCTCGTTGAACGCCGCGTAGCGGGCCTGCCCGAAGCGCACCGGGTCGATCGTGCCGCCGCCCTCGTCGACCTTCTCGACCGCATCCACGAGCAGCTTGTTCTGGCGGTTGATCTCCTTCTCCAGGCCGGTGATGTCGGGCTGCATCGCCACCCACCAGTCCTGCCGCAAGCCGGCGTCGAGGCCGATCTCGCTCGTCGCCTCCCCCTCGAACGCCGCAAGCACGGGCGCGAACGGTGCGTTGCCGGGGTAGTACCCGCGCGTCGGGTGCAGCTGGGCGACGCGCTCGCCGTCCTTGTTGCGGATGCTGACGACGCCCCCGAAGTCCAGGCGCTCGAGGCGCTCGTCCCGCGAGACGATCTCCGTCGTGGCCTTCTCGTACGTGTAGCGGTAGTCGTTGACGACGACGCTCTGCCCCGGCTTCAGGCGCACGTCGCGCGTGTGCTGGAACGCCGACGACGCGGCAACGCCGATGAACAGCAACGTGACGCCGACGTGCACGGTGTAGCCGCCGTAGCGCCGGCGGTTGCGCGCGATCAGCGTCGGCAGCGCATACACCGGGCCGCGTCCCGTCATCGCCATCCGTGCCTGCGTCCCGCGCACGAACTCCTGCCCGACCGACGCCAGCACCAGCGCGCCGAACATGAACATCAGCACGGCGGCGGGGCTGTCCCACAGCCCGAGCGGGATCGCGACCACGCCGACGGTGAGCGCGACGCTCCCAGGCACAGCAAACGCGCGCTTGGTCGCCGACCACGTCGCCCGCCGCCACGCGATCACCGGCCCGATGCCGGAAAGCAGCACCAGCGCGATCGCCAGCGGCACCGTGAAGCGGTTGAACAGCGGCGGCCCGATCGCACGCTTCTCCCCCGTGACCGCCTCGGCGATCAGCGGGAAGAACGTGAGGAACAGGATCACGAACGCCATCGCGACGAGCACGAGGTTGTTGAAGAGGAAGACCGCCTCGCGGCTCATCAGCGAGTCGATCTGGTGGTCGGAGCGCAGCGCGGCGCGCCGCGTCGTCACGAGGTAGACCGAGCCGATGATCAGCAGCGCGATCAACCCGACGAACCAGCCGCCCAGCGTCGACGCGCCGAACGCGTGGATCGAGTCGAGGATCCCCGAGCGCACGAGGAACGTGCCGAGGATCGCGAGCGTCCCGGTGCCGAGGATCAGCGAGACGTTCCACGTCTTCAGCATCCCGCGCCGCTCCTGCAGCATCACGGAGTGCAGGAACGCGGTGCCGGTCAGCCACGGCAGCAGCGACGCGTTCTCGACCGGGTCCCAGGCCCAGTAGCCGCCCCACCCCAGCTCGCTATAGGACCAGCGCGCGCCGAGGATGATCCCGATCCCGAGGAACAGCCACGCGGCGAGCGCGAAGCGACGCGTCGCGGAGAACCACTCGGCGTCCACGCGCCGCACGATCAGCGCCCCGACCGCGAAGGCGAACGGGATCGTGAACAGCGTGTACCCCGAGTAGAGCATCGGGGGATGGATCATCATCGAGGGGTGGCGCAGCAGCGGGCTGAGCCCGAGCCCCTCGCTGGCGGCGACCGCAGTCGTCGCAAACGGCGTCGCCTCGAACACCATCAGGCCCGCGAAGAATGCGCCGAAGCCCGCGAGCACCGCCGTCGCGTACGGCGCGACGTCGCGCATCCGCCGGCGCGTCAGGAACAGCACGAGCGAGGACCACAGCGACAGCAGCCACAGCCACAGCAGCAACGAGCCCTCCTGCGAGGACCACGCCGCGGCCGCCTTGTAGAACGTCGGCGTCGTGGTCGAGGAGTGCTCGGTGACCGTGACGAACGTGAAGTCCGAGCGCAGGAACGCGACCTCGAGGATCACGAACGCCGCGGTGCTCAGGAGCGCCAGGGCGTACATCGCGCGGCGGCCGGACTCGACCAGCGCGGGCCGCTTCGTGCGCACGCCGACGAGACTCGCGACGATGCCCCACAGCGCGACGGCGAACGCGAGGATCAGCAGCGCGCGGCCGACGGTGGCCACGTGGCTACTCCTTCGCCGTGAACTTCGACGGGCACTTCGTCACCAGCGAGTCCTTCTCGCCGGCAAACACCGTGCCCTGCTTGCGGACCGTGATGATGATCTCGCGCCCGGCCTTGAAGGTGTCCGGGATCGCGCCCGTGTAGGTGACCGGCACGTTGGCACGGCCATCACGGTCGCGGACGCGGAACCTCGTGGTCGCGCCGTCCTTCTTGATCGTGCCCGCGACGACCTTGCCGGTGAGCTGGTAGCTCTTGCCCGGCGCCGCGGAGGCAAGCAGGCTGCTCGGCTCGACAGCCTCGGCGGAGCCGCTGAAGCTGAAGTAGATCAGCGCAGCTGCCAGCAGCAGCGCGGCGCTGAGGGAGACGACGAGGCGAGCTTGACGCTTGCGAGCAGGAGCCATGCGCCCCTGAAGTATCCCAAACGAAGGCCCGAACCCGTCGCGCCGAATGCGTCCGCTCCTGCCGTGAAGATCTCAAGAAGTCGCGAGGAATACCGATGGACGGGGAGAAACTCTGAGGACGCTCCGGCGTTCTTGAAGGACAAGCCCAATGCGTGTGCGCCCCAATCGATCTCTGAAGGACGACCACCGCGAGTCTGCCCCGACCCGCGCGCGACTGCGTCTCGTGCCCACCGCCGAGCCGCCCGTCGAGCCCCGCGACGTCACGGAGGAGTTCGCCGACGAACGCCGCCTGCGCGACTCCGGCGGCCCCGACGACTCCGCGACGTATCACTGCACCTGCGGCTACGTGTTCGAGGCGCCGGTCTCCACCAGCGTCGCCTGCCCGCACTGCGGCAGCGGCCAGGCCTGGTAGTAGGATCTCCCGCCTAGCGCGGGTGTAGCTCAGTTGGCAGAGCGTCGGCTTCCCAAGCCGAAGGTCGCGGGTTCGACCCCCGTCGCCCGCTTCTCTCGAAGCAGCCGATCCAGGCCCAGCGCCGCGCCGGCGGCAAGCGGCCCGTAGAGCGGCGTGGCGTAGCGCGCGTCGTAGAAGAGGCTCGCGACGTTGGCGGTCGCCAGGCCGACCGTCGTGGTGGCAAACAGCGACGCCGGGCGCATCAGCATCAGCGCGACGAGCACGGCAGTCGGCCAGCCCTCGAGCTTGGCGCGGCGGGCGTAGCGCTCGGCCGCGGGGTCCCGCGGCGGCGGGTCGACCCCGTAGTACGCCTGCAGCTCCGGCGCCGCGGCCGCGGAGAAGCGCTCGTTGGCCAGCTCGTCGATCAGCCGCTCGGTGGTCCCAGCCGGTCACGCTCGGCGGACCGGCCCCGGGACGCACGTGGTTGGCGAGCCCGAGAACAACGGAGCGCAGATAGTCCTGCGGCTGGTGGCGCAGCACCGTCAGCGCAAAGCGGCGCAGCGGCGCGTCGCCCTCCCAGCGGTAGCCGGCGACCGGCGCGGTCAGCTCCGGCGGCCAGCCGTAGTGGCGAACGGCCGGCGAGGCTGGGTCGAACATGTACCAGGTGGCGTTGGGGCGCTCTGCGGGCGGCGTGTCCTCGCGCAAGGCTGCGAGGTCCTCAGGCACCTCGCGCGCGAGCGGCGCCATGCGCGCGTAGAGCGTGTAGTCGCCGCCGCGCGTCAGGTCGCGCTTGCCGGTGGCCGCCTGCACGCGCTGCAGGTACGGCAGCAGCACCGCCAGCGCGCCGAGCACGACCCGCGGGCCGCAGCGCACGGCCACCACCGGAACCGCGAAGACGCCGTTGCTGCGCACGGTCGCCGACACCCCCAGGCAAACGCCCGCCGTCAGCGGGCGGCGCTCGGCCAGCGCCAGACCGCTCGCGAGCAGCAACGTGTACGGCGCCTCGGACATCAGCGAGCGCTCGAGCTGGATCTGCGCGCCACCGAGCAGGACGACCGCCGCCGGCAGCAACGCAACCTCTCGCCGCTGCGCGCGGCACGCGGTCGCGCCGTACAGCACCGCGGCGGTCGCGACGCCCAACGCGTGCTGCGTCGCGAGCACCGCGCCGGGCCGGCGATCGAGCGCATGGATCGCCCGCAGCAGCAGCGGATAGCCCACCGGCCGGTACTGGTTGCGATGCAGGTCGCCGCGCGCCGCCATCGCGTAGGTCACCGCATCGGGGTAGCCGGCAAGCGGCACACGCGAGCGACGGGCCCGCAGGCCGATGCCCGCGAGAGCCAGTCCAACGAGCGCTGCGTGCCGAGCGCGCATCCGCGCATCTTCGCGGGCCGCCGCGACATCGGGGGTGCCACCGTCTTCGGCGCACACGACTTATCTTGTAGGAGCCGTTGAAGCGCTCCGCCATGCCCACCGTCGTCCTCCTTGCCGCAGTCGCGCTCGTCGCGCTGCTGGTCTACGGCTTGGTGGCGAAGGGCACGGACACGACGCTCGACGACGCCGTCAAGCGCGGCGAGCGGCCGGCCGCGCCGGGTGCCGGCCGCGCGCTGCCGGTGCTCGGCGACGACGCGGCCAAGCAGACGCTGGCCCAGTACAAGGGCAAGGTCGTGGTCCTCAACTTCTGGGCCTCGTGGTGCGATCCGTGCGAGGACGAGGCGCCGTACCTGCGCAAGACGCAGGCGAGCCTCAGCGCCGACGGCAGCGGCACGGTGCTCGGCGCGACCTACAACGACGACCCGGATCGCTCCGAGAAGTTCCTGCGCGAGCACGACCTCAGCTTCCCGGTCGTGCGCGACGTCGGCACGAAGCTCGCGCACGGGTTCGGCACGAAGAACCTGCCCGAGACGTTCGTCATCGACCCGCGCGGCAAGATCGTCGCGATCAGCCGCGGCGTGGTCAGCCAGCAGTTCCTCGACGCCGCGCGTTGCGCGTGCAAAGCGAACGTCACATGAGGCGTGCAGCCGCCATCGCCCTCGACGTTGCTGCTCGCGCTCGCCGCGCCCGCAGCCGCGAAGGAGTCCTTCACCGACCTCGAAGCCGAGCTGATGTGCGTCAGCTGCAATGTCGCGCTGAACATCGCCGAGTCACCGCAGGCCGAGCAGCAGAAGGACGCCCTGCGCCGCTTCATCGACGAGGGGCTGACCAAGCAGCAGATCCTCGATCGCATGGTCGACATCTACGGCAAGAACGTGCTCGCCGAGCCCGACGGCGACGGCTTCAGCCTCTTCGCCTGGCTCGTGCCGATCGGCGCGGCGCTGGGGCTGATCGCACTCGGCCTGCTGCTGCTGCCGCGCTGGCGCGCACGCAAGCGCGAGGACGACGCTGACGACGACGGCGCGGGCGCGCCGCCGCTGGATCCCGCCGACGCCGCCCGCGTCGACGCGGACATGGCGCGCCTGGGGGTCTGATGCTGACGCTTGCCGCCTCGGACGCGACCGTCCTGGCCGCGTTCGCCGCCGGGTTCGTGTCGTTCATCTCGCCCTGCGTGCTGCCGCTCGTCCCGGGCTACCTCAGCGCGATCTCGGGCGTCTCGTTCGCCGAGATCCGCGACCGCGAGCACAGCCCGGCGATGGTCCTGCTGCCGGCGCTGCTGTTCTGCCTGTCGTTCTCGTTCATGTTCATCGCGCTGGGGATGACCGGCGACCGGCCTCGGCGGGACGCTCAACGACCACATCGGCGACCTGCGCAAGATCGCCGGCGGCTTCATGATCGCGCTCGGGGCGTTCTTCGTCCTGCACGCCGTTCGTGCCGCGCCTGAACCGCGAGTGGCGCCCCGAGGCGCTGATGGCCCGCGCGGGACCGGCGGGCCGCTCGTTGCCGGCGTGGCGTTCGCGATCGCCTGGACGCCGTGCACCGGTCCGACGCTCAGCGCGGTCCTCACCGCCGCCGCCGACTCCGACCGCGTCGGCACCGGCGGGATCCTGCTGGCGTTCTACTCGCTCGGCCTGGCCGTGCCGTTCCTGCTCTCCGCGCTGGCCTACGACCGCGTGACGGGCGCGTTCAAGTGGCTGCGCGACCACTACCTCGCGATCACCGCGGTCTCCGGCGCGGTGCTGATCGCCATGGGCGTGCTGTTGCTGACGGGCGAGCTGACGCGCCTCAACGGCGAGGCGCAGGACCTGATGAACTCGCTCGGGCTCGACGCGCTGCTGTAGCTACATCTCGTCCGGCGCGGAGATCCCGAGCAGCTCCAGCGCCTGCGCCAGCACGCGCTGGCTCTCGACCGCGAGCGCGAGGCGAAATCCCTCCAGCTCCGACCCGACGATCGGGCAGTCGCGGTAGAACGCCGTGAACGTCTGCGCCAGCTCCAGCGCATAGCCGGGGACGCGGTGCACCGCCCGCCGCGTCGCCGCGTCGACCATCTCCTCGCCGAACTCCAGCAGCTTCTGGATCAACGCCCGCTCGGACGGGTGCAGCTGCACGCCCGCAGGCAGCGCCGGGTCCGGCGCCGCGCCGCTCTTCTTGCGGATCCCGGCGATCCGCGCGTGCGCGTACTGCACGTAGTAGACCGGGTTGTCGGCGGACTGCTTGCGCGCCTGCGCGACGTCGAGATCCATGTGCGTGTCGTGCGAGCGCTGCAGCAGGTACCAGCGCGCCGCGTCCGCGCCGATCATGTCGAGCAGCTCGTCGAGCGTGACGAAGTCGCCCGACGCGCTTGCTCATCTTCAGCGCCTCGCCCTCCTCGGTCAGCGAGACGAGCTGCATGATCAGCAGGTCGAGATCGTCGGCATCGCCGCCGAGCGCTGCAAACGCGGCCTTCACGCGCTTGATGTAGCCGTGATGGTCTGCGCCCCAGACGTCGATCATCAGCTCGAAGCCGCGTTCGCGCTTGTCGCGGTGGTAGGCGACGTCCGAGGAGAAGTAGGTGTGCTCGCCGTTGGAGCGCTCCAGCACACGGTCCTTGTCGTCGCCGAAGTCCGTCGTGCGCATCCACAGCGCGCCGTCGGCGCGGTAGAGATGGCCGGCGGCCTCGAGGTCCTTCCAGGACTCCTCGACCTTCGACGGCGAGCCCTCGTGCAGTGAGCGCTCGGAGAACCACGTGTCGAAGTGCACGCGGAAACGCTCGAGCGTGTCGGCGTTGTGGCGCAGCATCGCCTCGACGCCCGCGAGCTGCAGCTCGGGGATCGGCAGGTCAGCGGCGTCCGCGATCTCGTCGGCCAGCTCGCGCACGTAGTCGCCGACGTAGCCGCCCTCCGGGGGCTCCTCCCCACGCGCGCGCGCCTGGATCGACTCCGCCAGCAGCGTGACCTGGGAGCCGTAGTCGTTGACGTAGTACTCGCGGTGCACGTCGTGTCCGACGTACGCCAGCACGCGCGCGAGCGCGTCGCCGTAGGCGGCGTTGCGCGAGTGGCCGACATGCAGCGGGCCGGTGGGGTTGACCGAGACGAACTCGACGTTGACCTTGCGCGGCTGCTCGACGTGCGGCTGCGGCACGCCGGCGGCGATCGCCCGCCGCGTACCAGGCGTCGGACATCCGCAGGTTGAGGAACCCCGGGCCGGCGACCTCCGCCGACACCAGCTCCTCGCCGAGCTCGGCGCGCAGCGCTTCAGCGAGACGCTCGGCCACGTCGCGCGGCGGCGCCTTGAGCGCGCCCGCAAGCAGCATCGCCGCGTTGGTCGCGTAGTCGCCGTGGTCGGCCTGCTTGGGCCGCTCCAGCGTCGGCGGCGCCTTCGGCTCCCCGCCCAGTGACGCCGCGGCGCGCAGGACAGCGGCGCGCAGGTCGTCGACGGGGCTCATCACCGGATCGAATCAGAATCAGTAGTGATAGGGCTCCCTGGCGATGATCTTGTGCGCGCGGTAGAGCTGCTCGAGCAGCACGACGCGCGCGAGCTGGTGCGGCAGCGTCAGCGATCCGAGCGAGAAGCGATGGTCGCTGCGCTCCAGCTCGGCGAGGCCGTAGGCGCCGCCGATCACGAAGCAGAGGTCGCGCGCGGACATCCGCCGCTCCTCGATGAAGCGACTGAAGCCGAGCGAGTCGAACTGCTCGCCCTCGACGTGCAGCAGCGAGACGAACGCGCGCTCCGGAATCCGCTGCGCGAGCTGTGCGTCCTCGCGCACTTCGATCAGCTCGAGGCGCGCGTGGCGCGCAAGGAGCTTCTTGTAGTGCTGGACGTCGTCGGCGTACGGGGGCCGCAGTCGGCCGACGGCGAGGACGATCAGTCGCATGGGGCTTCGCGATACTACGTCGCAATGAGCGAGCCCGAGCGCAGCTTCAACATCCACTTCGACCCCACGCACATGCCTGGCGTGTACGCGAACTTCGCGAACGTCAGCCACTCCGACTACGAGTTCACGATCACGTTCGCGCGTGTCGACCACGAGGTCGAGGCCGGTGAGGTCCCGGGCGTCGTCGTCAGCCGCGTGAACCTGTCTCCGCGCTTCATGGGCGAGCTGCTCGCGGCGATGACCGACAACTTCACGCGCTGGCAGACGCGCGAGGGGATCAAGAACCTTCCGGAGACCGACCGTCCCGAGGACCAGAACGACGACCAAGCCTGACGGCTTCGGCGATGCCGATGCGCTCGACGATCGTCGGGTGCGTCCCGAAGGCCAGCTGCAACAGCCGCGGCGGGTCGGGGTCGGCGAGGTTCTGCAGCGCGATCCGGCGCTCGAAGCCGATGAACGCGTCGGGATCGGGCTTGAGCGTCAGCGCAAAGCTGTCGGCGCGGTTCTCGACGCGGCGGCTCAGGCGCAGCGAGGCCTGCATCGTCAGCGCGCTGGCGGCGCCGAGCGCCAGCGAGAGCGCAGGCAGAGAGCGAGCACCGGCGCGGCCCGTGCCGACCCCGCCGGGATCGAGCTTTGCCGCAAGCGCCTGCGCAAACGCGGTCGACGGCGGCGCCGTCAGCGCGAGGAACGTCAGCAGCCGCGGCACGTCGCGGTGGCGCACGTGCGCGAGCTCGTGCGCGATCACGAGGTCGCGCTCGGCGGGCGGATAGCGGTCCAGCAGCGTGTCGAAGAGCACGACGCGCTTCGTGCGGCCCAAGCCGGTGACGTAGGCGTTCGCAGCGCTCGTGCGGCGCGACGCGTCGATGCTCAGGACACTGCCGACCGTCACCCCCGCCGCTTTGGCCAGCTTCAGCACCGCCTCTCGCGGCTCGTCCGTGAGCGGCTCGAAGTCATTGAAGACCGGGTCCAGCAGGACGGGAGCAAGCGTCGCACCTGCCGCGCTGGCGCCGACGAGCAGGCCCGAACCCGGCAACCACCAGTCCTTCGGGCGCGCGCGGATCAGCGCCACACCGGCCGCTGACGCCGCCGCGACGATCCCGGCGCCGATGGCCGTGGCCTTGGCGCTGTCGCGCGCCCACGCGCCCCAGCTGTCCGTGGCCAGGCCGACCCGCAGCGCTCGCCGCCGCCCGAGCGCGCGAAACGGCAGCCCGACCACCGCCTGACCGACGGTCAGCAACGCACCGCCGGCTGCTGCGCCGAGGACGGCGCGGGACGTGTGTGCATCTGGCGCCACCGGGTGGCGGTGAGTGCACACACGTGCCCGCCGCGCCGCCTCGGTCAGCAGCGCGAGCCGCGCCGCACCGCCGGCCAGGCCGATCGCCAGCTGCCCGCGCCGGTAGCGCCGCGCGCGGTCGATTTCGGCCTGACTGAAGTACCCTGTGGCCGGCACCGGCAGCGGGACGATCAGCCCGGCACGCGGTCGCAGCACGGCCAGCGCTGTCTCTCCCGCGACTACCGCGGATGCAAATGTCGCCGTCAGACGCGGTCCGGCGCCCACCGACCGCACTCTCGCAGATGCTCGTCGCCGTCCTCTCCGACATCCACGCCAACCGCCACGCATTCGAGGCCGTGCTGGCCTCGGCACGCAAGTGCGCGGTGGACGAGATCTGGTGCCTCGGGGACATCGTCGGCTACGGCGCCGAGCCCGACGACTGCGTCGCGCTGGCGGCCGCAGCACGTCGACCTCTGCCTGTCCGGCAACCACGACCTCGCGGTCACCGGTGAGCTGTCGATGAGCGAGTTCTCCCCCGGCGCCGCAATCGCCGCGAAGTGGACGCGAGAGGTGATCAGCCCCGACTCGCTCGAGTTCCTCGAGAGCCTGCGCCCGTCCTCCGAGCACGCCGGCGTCGCGCTGTACCACGGCAGCCCGCGCGACCCGATCTGGGAGTACGTCGTCTCTGCCCTGCTCGCGGAGCTGTGCCTCGACGCGTTCGACGAGCAGATCGGCCTGATCGGCCACTCTCACGTCGCGCTGTCGTTCTGGCGCCCCGAGCACGGCATCGCCAGTGGCGAGCCGCGCCGCGGCGGCCACGAGCTCGACATCTCCCCCGGCCGCTGGCTGCTGAACCCCGGCAGCGTCGGCCAGCCGCGCGACGGCGATCCGCGCGCCGCCTGGATGCTGCTGAACCTCGACGAGCGCAGCGCACGCTGGATGCGGACCGACTACGACGTCGAGGGCGCGCAGTCGGCGATCCGCGCCGCCCGCCTGCCGGAGTCGCTTGCCGAGCGCCTGGAGTACGGTCAGTGACGATGCGGCCGGCCCCACTTCTCTGCGCGCTCGCGCTCTGCGCCGGAGTTGCCGTCGGCGTCGGCTGCGGCGACGAGGGGACGATTCCCAGCAGCCGCGCGCAGGACCTGCAGCAGCGCCTCGACCAGGTGCGTGCCGACATCGAAGGCGGCAGCTGCGACGCCGCATCCGACCACGTCGCCGCGCTGCGCAACGCCGTCGACGGCCTCGACGTCCCCAGCGCGCTGCGCGGCAACCTGCGCGACGGGGTCGACAAGCTCGCCACCGCCGCGGCCGACCAGTGTCAGGATGCGACGACCGAGACGCAGACGACGGAGACGCCGACGACGCCCACCGTCACGGAGACCGCCCCAACCGACACGGTGACCGAGACGATCCCCACCGACACCACGCCGACGAACACAACCCCGACTGTGCCATCCGAGACCACGCCCACCGACCCGACCGGCGGCGTGCAGCCCGAGGAGCAGCAGGGTGACGGCGAAGGGGAGTTCGACGGCGAATGATGGCCGGGCACGTCATCGCCGGGCGCTACGAGCTTGGCGAGCGCCTCGGCGTCGGCGGCATGTCGACCGTCCAGGAGGCGTTCGACCGGCGCCTCGAGCGCCACGTCGCTGTGAAGCTCCTCGCGGAGCACCTCGCCGACGATCAGCAGTTCGTCACGCGCTTTCGCCGCGAGGCGCTGTCGGCCGCGCGCCTGGTCCACCCCAACGTCGTCCAGGTCTTCGACTTCGGCCTGGATGAGCCAAGCGGGCGCCACTTCATCGCGATGGAGCTGATCCGCGGCCAGTCCGGCGCCGAGCTGCTGCGCGAGCGCGGCCGCCTTCCGGTCGAGGAGGTCATCGAGCTGATGACCCAGGCCTGCCTCGGCCTCGACTACGCGCACAAGCACGGCGTCATCCACCGCGACGTGAAGCCCGGCAACCTCCTGCGCTCACACGACGGCGTCGTCAAGCTCGCGGACTTCGGCATCGCCAAGGCCGTCAGCGAGGAGTCGTCGATCACGCAGGTCGGCTCGGTGCTCGGCACTGCCTCCTACCTCGCGCCCGAGCAGGCTGCCGGCGAGGACGTCGGGCCGCCTGCCGACATCTACGCACTCGGCGTCGTCACCTACCAGCTGCTCTGCGGCCGCCTGCCCTATGAGGCGCAGTCGCTGACCGAGCTCGCGCTCAAGCAGCAGCGCGAGGCGCCGGCGTGGCTGCACGAGCTGGACCCGGCGATTCCCGAGGCGCTGTCGAAGGCCGTCGACCGTGCGCTCGCGCTGAGCCCGCGCGACCGCCAGGCCAGCGCGGAGGACCTGCGCCGCGCGCTGCAAGACGGCGCGCGCGGCATCGGTGACGCCGCGACCGCGACGCACGTCTCCGGCCCGCCGCCCGGCAGCGACGCGACCGCAGCCACGCGCATCACCCGCCGCGACGGCGAGCGCACGAGCGTCGCGCCGGCCGTCGTCACGCCGCGTCAGCCCCGTCAGCCGCGCGGTCCGCGCCCCGTTCCAGCGGGCACGGTGCCACCGAGCGTCACCCAGGCCCGTCCCTCGCGCCGGCGTGGGCGCGTGCGCCGCACGCTCGGCATCGCGTTCGTGATGTTGCTGCTCGCCGCCGGGGGCGCCGCGGCGGTGGTCGCGACCTCCGACGACCCCAATGCGGTGAACCTCCGCAAGGACTTCTCGGACACCGCGACGAGCCTGATCGACGAGCTCAAGCAGCTCGTCGGCGACAACACGAAGTAGCGCAAGCGCGTCAGACCTCGGCCGCCTCGGCCTTCTCGTTGCGAACGATCCACGACTCGCCGTACCTGAATGCGCCGGTGGGCTCGTAGTAGGTCGCGTCCGCCTCCAGGTACTCCGGGATCCTGCTGGCGTAGTTGGCGTCGACGTCGGCGGAGACCACGGCGTCACCGACGCCCAACCCCGCACCAGTGACGCCGTCGCGGTGCTGGACGCGCACGCTTGTACTCGGCGTGGTAGCCCTTCTTCAGCTGTTCCTTGAGATGGGTTTCCGCCAAGTGCAGGTGGCGTGAGTTGCCCGTCTTGGTCAAGGGCGTGAGATTGGTCAGCGTGTTGCCCGGACCACCGAGGTTGTCGTTGAGCAGATGCCCCTGGACCATGTACTTCTCGAACCACGCCTTGGTCGCCGGGGGCGCTGTCGGCCACCACGTCGGCTTCACCGTCGGTGCCGAGCCGTACGCCTGCGGACCGTGCAGCTCGGCGCGCATCTCCGACGCGGTGCCGTGCGCGTTGACCGGCTCGTAGGTGACGAACGGCGTGCCGGTCCACGCGCGAAACAGCGTTCGTGACGCCGGCTCCTGCGCGACACGGGCGAGCAGCGCGTTCGAGACCCCGGGCCGGACGGTGGTCGTCGAGACCGCGCGCGGCGTCGCGGGCGCGGCGATCGCGCGCGTCGTCTCACTCGCGCGTGCGTGCATGCGATCACCATCGCCCAAGGCGCGCACACCGTCAATGTCCGAAAGGGCAGATTTCCCCAGCGCTAGGGCGCTTCGCCGCCACGCAGGGCGGCTGCCGTCTCGGCAAGCGTGCCCGCGTAGATCGCGTCGCGCAGGCGCTCCATGACCCGCGCGACGAACGCGAGGTTGTGCACCGTCAGCAGCCGCTGCCCGGTGAGCTCGCGTGCGTTCATCAGGTAGCGCAGGTAGCCGCGCGTGAAGCCCGGCGCACATGCGGGGCACGGGCAGCCGTCCATGATCGGGGCATGGTCGTCGCGGAAGCGCCCGGCCGTGAGGTCGACGCGCCAGCGCTTGCCGGGATCGGGCACGAGCGCGACGCCGTGGCGGCCCAGGCGCGTGGGCATCGCGCAGTCGAACGTGTCGATGCCGAGCTCGACCCCGCGGATCAGGTCGTCGATCTCGCCGATGCCGAGCAGGTGGCGCGGCGGTGCTTCGGGCAGCACGGCGGTCGTCCAGTCGACGACCTCGTACATCTGCGGCTTGTCCTCGCCGAGCGAGCCGCCGATCGCGATCCCGTCGACGGCGGCTGCGGCGATTGCCTGCGCCGACTCGACGCGCAGGTCCTCGTAGACGCCACCCTGGACGATGCCGTAGACGAGCTGGCCCTCCGGCCCGTGCTCGGCGTGCCAGTCCAGGCAGCGCGTCAGCCAGCGATGCGTGCGCTCGGTGGAGCGCAGCGTGTACTCGCGCTCGACGTTGAAGGGCGTGCACTCGTCGAACACGAGCGCAAGGTCCGAGCCGAGCTTTGCCTGCACCTCCATCGAGGTCTCGGGACCCATGAACCACTCCGAGCCGTCGATGTAGGAGCGAAAGCGCACGCCCTCCTCCTCGATCGCGAGCACGCGCCCTTGCCGGTCGGAGCCGAACGGCACGCGCCCCTTGACCTCGTCGGCGACGGTCCCGTAACCCATCGAAAACACCTGAAAGCCACCGGAGTCGGTGACGATCGGCCGCCGCCAGCCCATGAAGTCGTGCAGTCCGCCGAAGCCCGCGATGCGCTCGTGCCCAGGATCGAGCATCAGGTGGAAGGTGTTGCCGAGGACGATGTCGTAGCCGAGCGCGTGAACCTCGCCGGGCAGCAGCCCCTTGACGGTCGCCTTCGTCGCCAGCGGGACGAAGTGCGGTGTGCGGATCTCGCCGTGGGCGGTCGTCAGGACGCCCGCCCGCGCGCGCGAGCCCGGGTCGCGCGCGTCGATCCGCAACGGCGAAGGGGGCATGCGGCTGCATCCTGCCGCACACCCCCCTGGCGTGACGTGCGCCTTAGGCGACGATGGCCTTCGGCGCTGACGACTCGATCGCGATGCGCTTGGGCTGCGCGGCAACCGGCTTGGGGACCTTCACCTCGAGCACGCCGTTCTCGAACGAGGCGGCGATGCCATCGATGTCGGTGCCCTCGGGGAGCGTCAGCGAGCGCGTGAACGCGCCACGCGAGCGCTCGACGCGGGCGTAGCCGCCCTCTGTGCCCTCGCGCTCGAGCTTGCGCTCGCCGGCGATGGTGAGGACGCCGTCCTTGACGTCGATCGCGACGTCATCGGCGGAGAGACCGGGCAGGTCGGCCGCGACGACAAAGTGGTCGTCGCTCTCGACCACGTCCACCGCGGGAACCCAGCGGCGAGACGGATGAGTGGGGGTATCGAAAAACGTTGAACGCAGAACGAACATGCCGCGAGTATAGAAATCTAAGCGCGGCGATGTCAAATCTTCTACTCGCCCTTGGGGCACATCCCGCGCATGTCCTCGACGCCGCCGGACGTCAGGACGCGGTCGAAGAGCTCGCCGAGCTTGTCCTGCTCCTCCTCCGACAGCTGCGCCAGGAAGAGCTCGCGGATGCCGGCGTAGTGGGTCGCCCGCGCACGCTCCAGCAGCGCGCGACCCTCGGGCGTGATCACGGCGAACGCTCCGCGCGCGTCCTCCGGCACGGACTCGCGGACGAGCAGCCCGTCGCGCACGAGGCGGTCGACGAGGCGCGTCAGCCCGCTGCGGCTGAGCAGCGCGCGATCGGCGATGTCGCGCATGCGCATGCGCCCGTCCTCGGCGACGAACATCAGCACCTCATAGGAGGACAGCGGAAGGTCGTGCTCGCGGCAGAGCTGGTGGTCGAGCGACTTGACGAGCGTCGCGTGCGTGATCAGCAGACCGCGCCAGGCGCCGAGCTCCCGGTCTGTCAGGCCATTGATCTTCGGTGCGTTCTCAGTCGTTGCCATCGATGTCTCCCGTACTTCCCCGCACAACGAACGGTAGCGGCGAATGCGGCCGCATTGCTATAGTTGCATACACAACTACTCGTTCCGGCAAGGATCTCCTCATGGCACTCGAAGGGCTGCACCACATCACCGCGATCACCGCAGACGCGCAGCGCAACGTCGACTTCTACGTGCAGCTGCTCGGTCTGCGGCTCGTCAAGAAGACCGTGAACTTCGACGAACCGTCCGTCTACCACCTGTACTACGGCGACGAAGCCGGCACGCCGGGCTCGATCCTGACGTTCTTCGAGTTCCCCGGTGCGCGCCCCGGACGTCCCGGCGACGGCATGGTCCACACGATCGTCTGGCGCCTCGCCTCCCCCGCCGCGCTGGACTTCTGGACGCACCGCCTCAAGGCCGCAGACGTCGCAGTCGAGCGCGACGGCGACGCGCTGCGCTTCGCCGATCCCGAGGGTCTGCGTCACGAGCTGCGCGTGGTCGACGTGCCCGACGCGCCGCTGATCGCGCCCGCCGACGACATCCCAGCCGAGCATGCGCTGCAGGGCTTCCATGGCGTGCGCGCGTACGCGGCGGCACCCGAGCACAGCGCGACGCTGCTGCAGCGCCTCGGCTTCGCGCGCGACGGGGAGACCTGGACGGTCGCCGGCAGCGACCGTCAGGGACTGATCACCTACGAGACGCCGCCCGCCGAGCGCGCGATCCAGTCCGCCGGCACGATCCACCACATCGCCTGGTCGGCCGCCGACGACGCCGAGCTTGAGCAGTTGCGCGCAGCCGTCCGCGAGGGCGGCGGGCACCCGACGTCGATCATCGACCGCCAGTACTTCCACTCGGTCTACTTCCGCGAGCCGAGCGGGGTGCTGTTCGAGCTCGCCAGCCGCGACATCGGCTTCGACTACGACGAGCCGCGTGAGACGCTCGGCGAGGCGCTGAAGCTGCCGCCGCAACACGAGCGGCTGCGCCCGCAGCTGGAGCAGGTCCTGAGCCCGCTGGTGAATCCACGTGTCTGACATCGCGATCCATCCCCTCGTCCACCGCATCCGTCCCGGCAGCGGCGCCGGCACGCTCGTGCTGCTGCACGGCCGCGGCGCCGACGAGAACGACCTCTTCGGGTTGTTCGACATCCTCGATCCGGACAAGCGGCTCACCGGCGTCACCGTCGGCGGGCCGCTGCGCCTGCCGCCCGGCGGCAAGCACTGGTACGTCGTGCCGCGCGTCGGCTTCCCCGAGCCGCAGACGTTCGCTGCCAGCTACGCCGCGCTCGGCGCGCTGCTGGACGACGAGATCGGCGTCGACTGGTCGAAGACCGTCGTCGGCGGCTTCTCGCAGGGCACGGTGATGTCCTACGCGCTCGGCCTCGGGGGCGACCGGCCACGGCCGGCCGGGATCCTCGCGCAGTCCGGGTTCATCCCGACGGTGGACGGCTGGGAGGCCGGGCTCGACGGGCGCAAGAGCCTGCCGGTGCTGATCACCCACGGCAGCCTCGACCCGGTGATCTCGGTCGAGTTCGGGCAGGAGGCACGCGACACGCTGACGGCTGCAGGGCTGGACGTCACCTATCGCGAGACGCCGATGGCGCACACGATCGACCCGCGCGGGCTGCCCGACGTGCAGCGCTGGCTGCGTCAGACGATCAGCGACTGACCGGTCATCGCCTCGGGCTGCCCGAGCTCGAGCAGCTGCAGCACCGTCGGGGCGACGTCGGCGAGGATGGCGCCGTCGCGCAACGCGCTGCCCTCCGGCCCGCCGATGACGATCAGCGGCACCGGGTTCAGCGAGTGCGCGGTGTTCGGCGAGCCGTCGGGCTCGAGCATGTTGTCGGCGTTGCCGTGGTCGGCGGTGACGACGAGTGCACCGCCCGATGCGAGCACCGTGTCGACGACCTGGCCGAGGCACTCGTCGACCGTCTCGACCGCCGTGACCGCGGCGGGGATGACGCCCGTGTGCCCGACCATGTCGGGGTTGGCGAAGTTGATGATCCCGAAGCGCGGCGCGTCCTCGTTCCACGCGCCGACGAACGCGGCGGCGGCTTCGCGCGCGCTCATCTCGGGCTTGAAGTCGTAGGTCGGCACGTCGCGCGGTGACGGCACGAGCTCGCGGCGCTCGCCGTCGTACGGGGTCTCCTCGCCGCCGTTGAAGAAGTAGGTGACGTGGGGGTACTTCTCGGTCTCGGCGACGTGCAGCTGCTTCGCGCCGGTGGCAGCGACCACCGAGCTGAGCGTCACCGTCGGGCGCTCGGGCGGGAACGCGACCGGCCAGTCCCAGTCCTCGTCGTACTCGGTCATGCACGTGTAGCGCGCGACGTGCGGCGCAAGCTGCGCGGTCAGCTGGCGCATGCGGTCGGGGCGGAAGTTGAACGCGATGACGCTGTCGCCGGGGCGGATCAGCGCCTCGCCGCCGACGCTGGTCGCGATGATGAACTCGTCGGTCTCGCCGCGCTCGTAGGCCGCGAGGACGGCGGCCTCGCCGGAGTCGGCGTGGTGCTCGGCCCGGCCGGCCAGCAGCAGGTCGAGCGCGGCCTGCGTGCGCTCGGCGCGCTTGTCGCGGTCCATCGCGTAGTAGCGCCCGATGACGCTGCCGACGCGACAGCCGTCCCAGGAGTCGACCTCCGCAAGATGCGCCGCGCCGGACGTCGGCAGCGTGTCGCGGCCGTCGGTGAAGGCGTGGACGACGAGGTCCGGCACGCCGGCGGCGGCCTCGACGAGCGCCTTGAGGTGCTCGATCGACGAGTGCACGCCACCATCGGAGACGAGCCCGACGAGATGGACGCGCTCGCCCTGCAGCGCCGCGCGCAGCACCGCGTTTGCTGCCAGCGAGCCGTCGGCGACGGCGTCGTCGATGCGCGTCAGGTCCTGGCGCACGACCGTGCCCGCGCCGAGGTTGAGGTGCCCGACCTCGGAGTTGCCCATCTGCCCGTCGGGCAGCCCGACGGCACGCCCGCACGCCGTCAGCTGCGTGTGCGGATACTGCGCCCAGAGGCGGTCGAAGACGGGCGTGTCAGCCAGCGAGATCGCGTTGCCAGGCCCGTCCGACGCAAGGCCCCAGCCGTCGAGGATGACGAGGGCGACGCCGGTCACGCCGCTGCGACGATCTCCGCGAAGGACTCCGGCTCAAGCGACGCCCCGCCGACGAGCGCGCCGTCGACGTCGGGCAGCCCGAGCAGCTCGGCGGCGTTGCTGGGCTTCACCGAGCCGCCGTAGAGGATGCGCGTGCGCTGCGCCTGCTCGGCGTCGCGGTCGCCGACGAGCGCGCGCACGAACGCGACCGCCTCCTGCGCCTGCTCGGGCGTGGCGACCAGGCCGGTGCCGATCGCCCAGATCGGCTCGTAGGCGATGACGACGTCGCCGAGCTGCTCGACAGGGAGCTTCTCGAGCCCCTCCTGCACCTGGTGGCGCAGCTTGCGCTCGGTGTCGCCGGCCGCACGCTCGTCCTCTGTCTCGCCGACGCAGAGGATCGGCTTGAGGCCGGCGGCCAGCGCGGCAGGGACCTTCAGCGCGAGCGCCTTGTCGGTCTCGCCGAAGAACTGCCGGCGCTCGGAATGGCCGAGCACGACGCCGTGCACGTCCAGCTCGCTGAGCATCGGCGCCGCGACCTCGCCCGTGTAGGCACCTTCGGCCTCGTGGTGCATGTTCTGCGCGTAGACCTCCACGCGCGAACCGCGTGTCGAGTTGACCATCGCCTCGAGCGCGGTGAACGGCACGCAGATGGCGACGTCGGCCGTCGCCGTCGAGACCCGCGGCAGCAGGCCGGAGATGAACATCTCCGCGTCCGCCTGGGTCTTGTACATCTTCCAGTTGCCCGCGATCAGCGGGGTACGGTCGCTCACGACAGGACCTCCACACCCGGCAAGGTCTTGCCTTCGATGAGCTCGAGGGACGCCCCGCCGCCGGTTGACAGGTGGGTCACCCCCTCCTCGAGCCCGAACTGCCTGAGCGCCGCGGCGCTGTCGCCCCCGCCGACGACGGTCGTGCCCTCGCAGGCGACGACCGCTTGCGCGACGGCTTGCGTGCCGGCGGCGAACGGGGACAGCTCGAACGCGCCCATCGGGCCGTTCCAGAAGACGGTGCCGGCGCCGACGATGACGTCGGCGTAGGACTGCGCGGTCTTCGGGCCGACGTCGAGGCCCATCCAGCCCGGTGGGACGTCGACGCCGTCGATGAGCTGCGTCTCGGTGTCCGCGCTGAACCCGCGGCCCGCGACGACGTCCACCGGGAGGTGCAGCTTGCCCTCGCCCTCGGCGAGCACGCGCCGGGCGGGCTCGATGCCCGCGTCCTCGCAGAGCGAGTCGCCGACGTCGTGACCCTGGGCCTTGGCAAACGGGAACATCATCGCGCCGCCGATCAGGATCGCGTCGGCGATGCCGAGGAACGCGTCGAGCACGCCGATCTTGTCGGTGACCTTCGCACCGCCGACGATCGCGACGAGCGGGCGCTGCGGCGACGCGAGGATGCCGTTCAGCGTGGTGACCTCGCGCTCGAGCAGGCGACCCGCGGCGCTGGGCAGCAGCGTCGCGACCGCGTGGTTCGAGGCGTGCGCGCGGTGCGCGGCGCCGAAGGCGTCGTTGACGTAGGCGTCGCCGTTGGCCGCGTAGCGCTTGGCGAGCTCAGCGTCGTCCTTCGTCTCCCCCGCGAAGTAGCGGACGTTCTCCAGCATCACGACCTCGCCGTCGGGCAGCTCCTCGGGCTCGGGACCGAGCGGCACGTCGACGCCGAGCAGCTCGCCGAGACGCTGCGCGACGGGCGCGAGCGAGAACTCCGGCTCACGCGCCTTGGGACGACCGAGGTGCGCAAGCAGCACGAGCCGCGCGGCACCCTTCTCCCGCAGCTCGCGCAGCGTCGGCAGCGCCGCCTGGATGCGCGCGTCGTCGGTGATCTCTCCGTCCTTCAGCGGGACGTTGAAATCGACGCGGACGACGACGCGCTTACCAGCGACGTCGAGGTCGTCGAGCGTCCTCATCTAGAGGAGCTTCTGCACCACGTCGACGCAGCGGTTGGAGTAGCCCCACTCGTTGTCGTACCAGGAGACGACCTTCACGAGCGTGCCGTCGATGACCTGGGTCAGCAGCGAGTCGACGATCGACGACGCCGGGTTGGTGACGATGTCCGACGAGACGATCGGGTCCTCGGTGTACTCGAGGATGCCCTTGAGATCGCCGTCGGCGGCCGCCTTCAGCGCGCTGTTGATCTCCTCAACGCTCGTCTCGCGCTCGGCCTCGAACGTGAGGTCGACGACCGAGCCGGTCGGGACGGGGGCGCGGATCGCGAAGCCGGTGAGCTTGCCGTTGAGCTCGGGCAGCACGAGGCCGACGGCCTTGGCGGCGCCCGAGGACGCCGGCACGAGGTTGACCGCGGCCGCGCGTGCGCGGCGCAGGTCGGAGTGCGGTGCGTCCTGCAGATTCTGATCGGCGGTGTAGGCGTGGATCGTCGTCATCAGGCCGTGCTTGAGGCCGACGGCCTCGTGCACGACCTTCGCGAACGGCGCGAGGCAGTTCGTCGTGCACGACGCGTTGGAGATGACGTGGTGCTGGTCCTTGTCGTACTTGTCGAAGTTGACGCCCAGCACGACCGTGATGTCCTCGCCGCTGGCGGGCGCGGAGATCATGACCTTCTTGGCACCCGCGTCGAGGTGCTTGGCGGCCGCCTCGCGCTTCGTGAAGAAGCCGGTGGACTCGATCACGACGTCGACGCCGAGGTCGCCCCACGGCAGTGCGGCCGGGTCGCGCTCCGCGAGCACGATGAGATCGTCGCCGTCGATCTTGAAGCCCTTGTCGGTGAGCTCGACGGTGCCCGGGTAGCGGCCCAGGATCGAGTCGTACTTCAGGAGATGCGCGAGCGTCTCGTTGTCGGTGAGGTCGTTGACCGCGACGAACTCGATGTCAGCGTTGGCGGCCTTCGCGGCCCGGAAGACGTTGCGGCCGATGCGGCCGAACCCGTTGATGCCCACACGTACGGACAAGGTCAGAAAATCCTTCGTTTCGGGATCGAGGAGAGGGCCTCGGACCCTAGCTAAGTGGCGCCGGAGACGACTTCGAGCTTGAGGCCGTCGGGGTCCAGGAGATAGGCCGCGTAGTAGCTCGGCCCATAGCTCGGCCGTGGACCAGGCGGACCGGCGTCGCTGCCGCCCGCCGCGATGCCCGCCGCGTAGGCGGCGTCGACCGCGGCCTTGCCGGCGGCCTCGATCGCGACGTGGCCGTAACCGGGTCCCGGGCGGCGGCCGCGGGCGACGATCCAGAACGTCGCGTGGACGCGGCCGTAGGCGATCGCGAGGTCCGAGTCGTGGATGCGCCGCGCGCCGAGCTTGTGGAAGACCGCGTCGTAGAACGCGGCGGAGCGAGCGAGGTCGGAGACCTCGAGGCCGACGTGGGCAAGCATCGGATCAGGGCTGCGCGAAGCGGTCGGCGTCGCGGTGGGAGACCTCGACGTTGAGGTCCTCGCGGCCGCGGTAGCGCGTGCCGAGGTGCTCGGCGATCGCGACGCTGCGGTGGCGCCCGCCGGTGCAGCCGATCGCGACCATCAGGTGTGACTTGCCCTCGGCCATGTAGGCGGGCAGCAGGAAGTCCAGCAGCGGCTCGAGCAGCGCGTAGAACCTCGCGAGCTCGCCGCTCTTGGCGACGTAGTCGACGACGCGCTGGTCGCGGCCGGTGAGCGGCTTGAGCTCGGGGATGTAGTGCGGGTTGGGCAGGAAGCGCACGTCGAAGCTGAGGTCGGCGTCGCGCGGCGGGCCGTGCTTGAAGCCGAACGACTGGAACGTGACCGCGAGCTTCTGCGTCGCCTGGCGCGGCAGCAGCTCGGCCGCGATGCGACGGCGCAGGTCTGCGGCGCCGATGCCGGTGGTGTCGAGGACGACGTCGGCACGCGCCTTGATCGGCTCGAGCAGCTCGCGCTCGGCGGCGATGCCGGCGGCGATCGAGGACTCGGGCGCGAGCGGGTGGCGCCGGCGTGTCTCCTTGTAGCGGTTCAGCAGCGTCTCCTCCGCGGCGTCGAGGAAGAGGATGCGGTGCGGCACGCGCTCGTCGAGGGCGTCGACGACCTCGGCGAGCGAGTCGAAGTAGGCGCCGCCGCGGACGTCGGAGACGACGGCCGCGCGCTCGACCTTCGAGCCCTCGTGCATGAAGAGATCGACGAGCCCGCGGATCATCTCGGGCGGGAGGTTGTCGACGCAGAAGTAGCCGGCGTCCTCGAAGACCGCCATCGCCGTCGACTTGCCCGCGCCGGAGTAGCCGGTGATGACGACGAGATCTCGCAGCACGGTCGTCCCGGCGCTGCGCGGCGCGGCGTCAGGACGGGTCGAGGCCATGTCGTGCATGGTGGCACCTCACCCCGACGTGCGATGCAAGAACAGGTAAATCTCGCGCGCGACCTTGCCTGGGATGCCGGGCACGCCCTCGAGCTCCTCGCGGCTGGCCTGCAGCACACGGTCGGGTGCTCCGAAGTGGTTGAGCAAGGTGCGCTTGCGGGCAGGGCCGACGCCGGGCAGGTCGTCGAGCACGCTGGCGGTCAGCTGCTTGTCGCGGCGCTGGCGGTGGTGGGTGATCGCGAAGCGGTGCGCCTCGTCGCGGACGCGTTGCAGCAGCTGCAGCTCGGGCGTCTCGTGGCTCAGCCGCAACGGCTCGCGGCGGCCCACGATGAAGACCTCCTCGATGCGCTTGGCCAGCGAGATCACGGTGACGCCGCGCTCGCGGAAGCCCTCGAGCGCCTTCACGCCCGCCGCCAGCTGGCCGGGACCACCGTCGATCACGACGACGTTCGGCAGCGCGGCGAACGACTCGTTGCGGTTGGGGTCGTGCGGGCTGAGGTCCTGCTGGGCCTCCCACTGCTTGAAGCGCCGGCTGAGGACCTCCTCCATCGCCGCGAAGTCGTCGTGCTCGACGCTGCGAATCGTGAAGCGGCGGTAGTCGGACTTCTTCGGCGCGCCGCCCTCGAAGACAACCATCGAGGCGACGGTGTTCGTCCCCATCAGCGTCGAGATGTCGAAGCACTCGATGCGCAGCGGCAGGACGTCGAGGCCGAGCGCCTCCTGCAGGCCGTCGAGCGCCTCGACGCGCTGCTGGCGGCGGCGCTCGCTCTTGAGCTTCTCCTGGTCCAGCGCGAGCGCGGCGTTGCGCTCGGCGAGCTCGAGGATGCGGCGCTTGTCGCCACGCTCGGCGGCGCGGACCTCGACCTTGGCGCCGCGGCGCCGGCTGAGCGCCTCGGCGACAGCTGCGACGTCCTCGACGTCGGTCTGGATGATCACCTGCGGCGGGATCGACAGCGCGCCGCCGTAGTACTGCATGAGGAACTCGCGCGCGACCTCGGCGATCGGTGCCTGCGCCTGGTTGTCGAGGTAGAACGACTGGCGATCGGAGAGCACGCCGTCGCGGACCTGGAAGACCTGGGCGTTGGCGTCCGCGCCCTCGACGGCGATCGCGACGGCGTCAAGTGTGCCGACGGCCTCGTTGGCGACGCGCTGGCGCTCGAGCAGGCTGCGGACGGCCTTCAGGCGGTTGCGCTCGAGCGCCGCCTGCTCGTACTCCTGCGTCTCGCTGGCGCTGTGCATGCGCGCCTCGAGGTCGCGCTCGATCTCCTTGTAGCGCCCCGAGAGGAACGCGATCACGCCGTCGATCGCCTCGCGGTAGCCGGCCTCGTCGACGTGCCCGACGCAGGGCGCTCCGCAGCGCTTGATGTAGTAGTCCAGGCAGGGCGAGCCGCTGCGGCGCCCGGGCTCGGTGCCGTTGCAGGAGCGAAAGAGGAAGACCTTGCCGAGCAGGTCGAGCGTGTTGCGCACGCGCTTGGCGTTTGAGTACGGACCGAAGTAGAGGCGGTCGCGGCGGTGGCGCTCGCGCGTGAAGTAGACGCGCGGGAACTGCTCGTCCATCGAGATCGCGATGAACGGGTAGCTCTTGTCGTCCCTGAGGCGGATGTTGAAGCGCGGCCGGTACTGGCGGATGAAGTTCTGCTCGGCCAGCAGTGCCTCGGCCTCGGACTCGACGACCAGGCACTGGACGTCCTCGACGAGGCTGACCATCTCGGCGTGGCCCTGGGACTGGGCCTTGTGTTGCTTCGTGAAGTGGCTGTTGACGCGCTTGCGGATCGACTTCGCCTTGCCGACGTAGACCACCTTGCCGCGCGTGTCGCGGAAGATGTAGACGCCGGGCGCATCGGGCAGCTTGCGGCGCTGCTCGCTCAGGCGCGGCGTTCTGCCGGAGGTAATGGCGGAAGCCACGGTTCGAGCATAGGCTGCACATATGAGCGATCGCGTGGCGTATCGGACCTGTCCGTTGTGCGAAGCGACGTGCGGGTTGGAGGTGACGGTCCGCGACGAGGCGCCCGTGCGCGTGCGGCCCGACCACGAGGACGTGTTCTCGCATGGCTTCGTCTGCCCCAAGGGCGCGTCGCTGCTGGAGCTGCACGACGATCCCGATCGCGTCCGCGTGCCGCTGATCAAGCAGGCCGACGGCTCGTTCGCCGAGGCCTCGTGGGACGAGGCCTTCGCGCTGATCGACGCGCGGCTGCCCGCCCTGATGGCCGCGCACGGGCGCGACAGCGTCGGTGCGTACCTGGGCAACCCCAGTGTGCACTCGCTCGGGCCGGCGATCTACGGGCGCGTGCTGCTGAAGGCGCTCGGGACGAAGAACCTCTTCAGCGCGTCGACGGTGGACCAGTACCCCAAGCAGCTCGCGGCGGCGCACCTCTTCGGCAGCGGCATGAACGTGCCGGTGCCCGATCTCGATCGCACGGACTACCTGCTGATCCTCGGCGCCAACCCGATGGCGTCCAACGGCTCGCTGATGACCGCACCCGACGCCCGCGGCCGCCTGCGTGGGATCCAGGCGCGCGGCGGCAAGGTCGTCGTGATCGACCCGCGCCGGACGCGGACCGCGCAGCTCGCCGACGAGCACCTGTTCATCCGTCCCGGCACCGACGCGCTGCTGCTGTTTGCGATGGCGCACGTGATCTTCGCGGAGGGCCTGGTCGAGCTTGGCGCGGCCGACGGGCATGTCGCCGGTCTCGACGAGGTGCGCGAGCTGGCCGAGCAGTTCCCGCCCGAGGCCGTCGCGTCGGTGTGCGGCATCGCAGCTGAGGACATCGAGCGCCTCGCGCGCGAGCTGTGCGCCGCGCCCACCGCCGCGGTCTACGGGCGCATCGGGACGACGACGCAGGCCTTCGGCGCCGTCGCGTCGTGGCTCGTCGACGTGCTGAACGTGCTGTCGGGCAACCTCGATCGTCCCGGCGGGGCGATGTTCACGACGCCCGCTCACGGCGGCCCGAATCTCAGCGGCGAGCCGGGCCGCGGCCGCGGCGCGCGCTTCGGGCGCTTCGTGTCGCGCGTGCGCGGCGCCGGTGAGGTCTTCGGCGAGCTGCCGGCGGCCTGCATGGCCGAGGAGATCGAGACGCCCGGCGAGGGCCAGATCCGCGCGCTGATCACGATCGCGGGCAACCCCGCCGTGTCGACGCCGAACTCGCAGCGCCTGGAGGCCGCGCTGGAGTCGCTGGAGTTCATGGTCAGCGTCGACATCTACGTCAACGAGACGACGCGCCACGCCGACGTGATCCTGCCCGGGCCGTCGCCGATGGAGAAGGCCCATTACGACCTCGGCCTGTACTCGTTCGCTGTGCGCGACGTCGCGAATTGGTCGGACCCGGTCGTCGAGCGGCCCGCAGGCATGCTGGACGAGTGGGAGGTGCTGCTGCGCCTGACGGGCGTCGTCACCGGCCAGGGTCCCGACGCCGACGTCGCGGGGATCGACCGCTTCGTCGCGCTGTCGATGGTGCAGCGCGACTGCGGTGACCAGCACGCGCTCGTCGCCGGCCTCGACCCGGAGGCGGTCATGGAGGCGCTCGACCCACTGGTCGGACCGGAGCGGATGGTCGACTTCATGCTGCGCACCGGGCCGTACGGCGCGGGATTCCCCGAGCTCGACGCGCCCGGCCCCGGGGCGCTCTCGCTGGCGGCGTTGCGCGATGCGCCGCACGGGTTGGACTTCGGCGCGCTGAAGTCGCGCCTGCCGGAGGTCCTGCGGACCCCGAGCGGGAAGGTCGAGCTGGCGCCGCCAGACCTCGTCGCCGACGTCGAGCGCTTGGGCGCCCGCCTCGCCGAGGGCACCAACGGGCACCTGCTGCTGGTCGGCCGACGCGATCTGCGGTCCAACAACTCCTGGATGCACAACCTGCCCAAGCTCGTGTCGGGGCCCGAGCGCTGCACGGTCTGGGTGCACCCCGACGACGCCGAGCGGCTTGGCTTGGTCGACGGCGAGGCGGCCGCCGTGAGCGCACGCACCGGAACGATCTCGCTGCCCGTCCAGATCACCGACGACGTGATGGCCGGCGTCGTCTCGATCCCCCACGGCTGGGGACACGACGCAGCAGGCGCGTCGATGCAGGTGGCGGCAGCGCACGCGGGCGCGAACTCGAACGTGCTCTCGGACGAGCTCGAGCTCGAGCCGCTGTCAGGCACGGCGGTGCTGAACGGGATCCCCGTGTCCGTGGCGCCGGTCCGCGAGCCCGTCGCCGCCGCCTGAGCCGCGAGAGCAGGATTCATCGCGCATTGCGACACGATTCCTGCTCTCGTGGATTGGCATCGTGAAGCGCCGGCTCGGGCCGCGAGGTCGCGACTTCGTGAACAGCCGCATTGAGGGGAAACGGTGTGGTGGCGGGCCGCCAAGCAGCGGTCGCAATCGCGCCTCGCGTCGAACGCGCCCGGTCTCCCAGACTCAACCGGGTGCCAACCGACGTTCGTCTCCCGCGACGCCCCGAAGGAGAACCGAACGTTCATCCTGCCGCGCCCAGTTTTCGCGAAGCCTCAACCTAGGGCCCTCGTCGGCGCGCCACGATGCCAATCCACCAGCGCCGCGCCCGCGAGAGCAGGATCGTGCACCTACTCGTGCGGATTCCTGCTCTCACCGCACCAACCGCACGTCGAGGCCATCGAGCGCGGCTCCCGCCGGATCGCCGGCGCCGCGCATCAGCGCGAGGATTGCCGCCACGTAGGCCTGCGTCTCGGGGATCGGTGGGATGCAGCCGCACGCCTGCACGCGGCCCGGGCCGGCGTTGTAGGCGGCGAGCGCGAGCGGGACGGATGCGAACTGGCGCAGCAGGTCGTGCATGTGGTGCGCCTGCGCGTCGATCGCGCGCTCGGCGTGGAATGGGTTGCGCAGGCCGTAGCTCGCGGCCGTGCCGGGCATGAACTGCGCGATCCCGAGCGCGCCGGCGGGTGAGCGCGCGAACGGGTTGAAGCCGGACTCCTGGTAGAGCTGCGCGGCGAGCAGCGTGGCCGAGACGCTCCAGCGCTGCGCCGCCTTCGCGATCGGCTCGACGTAGCGCTCGGGGACGAACGCGGGCAGCGAGGTGCGGCGGTCGGCGGAGTACTTCGCGCCGTAGCCGAGCTTGCTGCTGCCCGCGCTGCGGATGTAGCCGTAGTGCCACGCTTCCCACGCGTACCGCTGCTTGAAGCCGAAGCGGCTCGCGTTGGCCTTCAGCCAGCCGTACGCGCTGGCCGGCCCGAGGTCCAGCTCGGTGCCGAGCCGGTGCAGGGACTTGCCGGGCGGCGCGACCCACTTCGGGTCGGGACGGGCCGCGAACAGCGCGGCCTGCTCGGCGTCGCTGCGAAACGCGCTGACGATCACCAGCGAGATTCCGTCCTTGCGTGCGGCGGCCGCCAGGCGGTCGAACGCAAGCGCGGTGTCGGGTCGCATCCGCTGGCCCTGGCGGTCGGCGAAGGGACCCGGGTACTCGCCCGTGCCGGACAGCGGGTCGATCTCGGGCGCCGGGCCAAGCGTCAGCTCGGCTTCCGCCTGCGCACCGGCCTCGATGCGCTGGTTGCCGGCGGCGACGCGGTCGCGGACGGTGACGACGATGCGCGTCGCAGCGAGTCCGTCGGACGGCGTCGGGAAGCGGACCTCGACGTCATGTGCGCCGTTGGCGCGGGCGACCGCGACCGCAGCTGTGCGGGCGCGGCCGAGGTAGACGTCTGGCGGCAGCGCGCCGTGCTCGAACAGGCGCGGATAGCCGTCCGACAGCGCCCGCGCGCCAGCAAGGGCGCCGAGGTCGGCGGCGCGCTGCTGGCGACCCTGCGCGCCGATGCCGCTCGCGATGCCGCCGAGCACGAGCGCGCCGAGCAGGACTGCGGCGAGCAGGCCGACGAGCAGCACGGTCGCCTGACCTGACTGATTCGTCATCGCAGCGCCTCCATCGCGACGCGGACCGCCGCGCGTGGCGGCGGCGCGAAGCGCCCGGCGGGCCCGACGGGAACATGCGCGATGCGAAGCGCCGGGTGGCGCGCTGCCACGCGCTCCGCGGCGACCGCGCCGAGCAGCTCGTCGGTGGTGACGACGAGTGCGAGGTCGTGATGATCGAAGTTGTCGGCGCCGGCCGGGCGCGCACCGCACCACGCCGTGACCAGCGGCGCGTCGACGGTGGCGGCGGCGCGTGCCGGCTCAGCGGCGTCGTCAGCGACGAGCACGACGACGACGCGCCCATTCGCGCGCGCGTCATGTCCGCGGGCACGCAGCTTCGCCGCCGCACGCGCGGCGGCGGGCAGCGGTGGCAGCGTCAGCGCGACCGGCGCGCTTGAGGTGCACAGCAACGCCAGTGGCGTCCGCGCCGCACGCGCGAGCGCGGCCGCGAGGGTCAGCCCGACACGTGCCGCGGCGCCATCGCCGACGACGACGACCGACACCGCGGCAAGCACGCGCTGGTCGGCCGCTGAGGCGCGACGGGGTGCGGCGGCGGATGTCGCCGCCGCGGCCGCCGGTTCGAGAAAGAGCGCGGAGAGGCGCGCGAGCAGCTCGTTCACGGCCGATCTCCGGCGTCGGCCTCAGCTGTCGCCGTCAGCGGGCCCGACATACCCGGGACGACCGAGACGGGCCGCAGACGCACGCGGACGCGGCGACCGCGGACGCGGACGTCCACGCGCGAGCGCGACCAGCCGGGCAATGCGTCGCGCGCCGCGGCGCGCGGGTCGCGGCCCTGCAACAGCGCGGCGGCCGCGGCACCCGCGGCGTTGCCCGCCAGCTCGCGGCTCGCGCCCGCCGCCAGCAGCTGGAACGCCACCATCACGATCGCCGCCGCGAGCGGCAACACGGCCAGCAGCTCGACCGTGGTCTGCCCGGACTCGCGCGTCATCGCCCACCCACCTGCGGCGTGAACTGCGCCCGCGCGCTGACGCTGCCGAGGCGCACACCGCCGACGACGGTCGGCACGCCAACGGCGACGCGGACCGCGCCGTCGGAGTCGGTCCGCACACGCGTGCCGTCGCGCAGCGCAGCGGGAAGCGTGCGCCGCGCGGCAGCGAGTGGATCGGTGCCGATTGCCGACGCGCGGGCGGCGCTGCGCGCCGCGGCAGCCGACAGCCAGACCGCTTGACCCGCGACCACGATCTGCCAGCCGACCATGCCGACGACGACGATCAGCGGCAGCAACGCGACGAGCTCGACGCTCGCCTGGCCACGCTCGGAATCGGAGGGGGATCGCACGCAACCAAGGTTGCGGCGATCGGTGTTACAGCGCTACCGCCAGTTCGTGACGAAAGTGCGCCAGAAGTGCGACGTGACTAATACGCGTTGAGGTCGCGCCACTGCCAGAAGACGCGGAACAGCGCGTACACCGAGAGCCCAACGATGATGAACCAGGCGAGCGTCCCCGCACCGCTCTCCATCAGCTGCCCCACCCCGGCCAGCGCGAACACGATCCCGGCGAGCGCCCCGTAGAACGCCCCGCGGTACGGGTCGCCGAGCGAGTGGATGTCCATGCGACGCTCCTGGTAGAAGCGCCAGCCGAAGGCGACGAACGCGACGGTCACGAGCGTCGACAGCACGCCGCCGACCACTGACGCTGCATCGCCGCCACCGGGAATTGCGAAGACGGCGGCCGCGAGGGCCAGGACGATGAGGACGTTGCGAGCGGCGCTGCTCACGCCAGCAGCGTAGCGCGGGCGCTAGGCCTCGGCCGTGACCGATGGCTCGACGTCCGCGGGCACGAGGTCCAGCGGCGGCGCGTCGGGCACGAGCGCGCCCTCGACCGGCTCAGGCGCGAAGCGGTAGCCCACACCGAAGTGCGTGTGGATGTAGCGCCAGTTGGGCGACGCCTTCTCGAGCTTCTGGCGCAGCTTGCGCACGAAGACGTCCACCGAGCGGTCGCCGCGGGCCATCGCGTAGCCCCAGACGCGCTGGTAGATCTCCTCGCGCTCGAGCACACGTCCCTGGGCGGAGGCGAGCAGCTCGATCAGCTCGAACTCGCGCCGCGTGAGGTCGATCGACTGGCCGGAGACGAACGCCTGGAAGCGGTCCGCGCGGATCTCGATCTCCCCCGCGGCGATCGGGACGCGCGTCGTGGCGCTGATCGGTGCGCCGACGCCGACGCACGACGGCCTCGACGCGCGCGATCAGCTCCTCGGGGTGGCAAGGCTTCGTCAGCCAGTCGTCCGCGCCGAGGCGCAGCCCGCGGACGCGCTGGGCAACCGTGGACTGGCCGGTGCAGACGACGATCCCAAGGCCGGGCATCGCGGTGCAGACCTTGTCGAGGTAATCCCACGCGTGAGGACCGAGCACCGACAGATCGACGACCAGCGCGCCCAGCCGCATCGAGACGAGCGTGTCCGGCGGCACGGCGCTTGCCAGCAGCCGGTGCTCCCAGCCGAGGCGTTCCAGACGCTTCGTCAGAACCTGGATGAATCCGCTGTCCGTATCGATGACCGCAATGCGCAGTGGCGCGGCGACTGGGGACTGATCAGTCATCTCAGGGCACGAGTGTAAGGGCAGGACCCGATGGGTTCGGTACTCGGGTCACGACATCTTCACAACTGAATACCCGCAAAGAGCGGGCAGTTACGAGGCGACGTGCGAGGAATCGGAGAACTCGCGAAACAGCCCGGTGACCACGAACGCGGTCTGCTCGCCGACGTCCACGGCGTTGTCGCCGATGCGCTCGAAGGCGCGCGCGACCATCGTCATCGTCATCGCCCACTCGCGGACGTCCTCGTTGACGCCGCAGCGCACGGCCATCGCGAAGACCTCGCGGTTGAGGCGGTTGACCTCGCGGTCCTGGCGCGCCAAGTCCTCCGCAAGCGCGAGATCGCGCTCGGCGAACGCGCGCTTGGACAGCGCCACCTCGGCCCGCGCGGCGCGGCCCATGTGCAGGATCGCTGTGCGGATCCCCTCGTCGGCCGGCGGCTCGTTGCCCGTCAGTGGAATCAGCTTGGCGATGTTGACGCACTGGTCGCCCATGCGCTCGACGCTGCGCATGATGTGCATGATCGCCGCGACCACCCGCAGGTCGCCCGCGACCGGCGCCTGCAGCGCCAGCAGCGACAGCGCGCCCTGGTGCACCTCGAGGTAGCGCCCGTCGACGCGATCGTCGTCGGCGACGACGAAGCCCGCGAGCTCGACGTCCTGATGCTCGAGCGCCTCGATCGTGCGGTCGACCTGGCCGAGCACGAGGTCGATGCCCCCGAGGGCGCTCTCCTCGAGCGCCTTCAACAGCTCCTGGAAGTGCAGTCGGCCTTGGTTGGGCACTGGAAGCTCAGCCGCCGTCATCAACCGAACTTACCGGTGACGTATTGCTCGGTGCGCTCGTCGGTTGGGTTGGAGAAGATCTGCTGCGTCAGGCCGAACTCGACGAGCCGGCCGATGCGCTTGTCCTCCCCTGCCGACAGGTCGACGATGAAGAACGCCGTCTTGTCCGACACGCGCGCCGCCTGCTGCATGTTGTGCGTGACGATGACGATCGAGTACTCCTGCTTCAGCTCGAGCATCAGGTCCTCGATCTTGCCCGTCGAGATCGGGTCCAGCGCCGAGCAGGGCTCGTCCATCAGCAGCACGTCGGGCTCGGTTGCCAGCGCACGCGCGATGCAGAGGCGCTGCTGCTGGCCGCCGGACATCCCGAAGGCGTTGTCCTTCAGGCGGTCCTTGACGTCCTCCCACAACGCCGCGCGCTTCAGCGCGGTCTCGACGATCTCGTCCATGTCGCCCTTGCGCCCCATGATCTTGGGGCCGAAGGCGATGTTGTCGTAGATCGACTTCGGGAACGGGTTGGGCTTCTGGAACACCATCCCGATGCGCTTGCGCACCGCGACCGGGTCGACGTTCTTCTCGTAGAGGTCCTGCCCGTGGTAGACGATCGAGCCCTCGACCGTCGCGCCCGGGATCAGGTCGTTCATGCGGTTCAGGCAGCGCAGGAACGTCGACTTGCCGCAGCCCGACGGGCCGATCAGCGCGGTGATCTCGTTCTTGGCGATCGGCACCGTCACGTCCGCGAGCGCCGTCTTGCCTGCGTAGGCCACACCGACGCCGCTGCAGTCGAAGATCCGCTGCTCGGCAGCGATCTCGACGTCCATCACCGCCTCCGTGGGAGCGTGCACGAGGGCCTCGCGGTCGGGCACCGCGCGCTTCGTGTCGGGATCGTTCTTGGATTCGGTCATCTCGGGCACTGGGGCTCCCTCACCACTTCTGCTCGAAGCGGTTTCGCAGGTAGATAGCGATCGAATTCATCACGAGCAGCATCCCCATCAGCACCAGGATCGAGGCGGCGGCGAGCTCGAGGAATTGCGGGTCGGCGTCCTTGGAGTAGGAAAAGATCTGGATCGGCAGGGCGGTGAACGAGCTGTCCAGCCCTTCCGGGTTGAAGGTCAAGCCCGACGCGGCGCCGACGACGAGCAGCGGCGCGGTCTCACCGATCGCACGCGACAGCGCGAGGATCACGCCCGTGGCGATGCCGGAGATCGCGCTCGGGAGCACCTGCTTCCAGATGCTCTGCCATTTCGTCGCGCCGAGCGCGAGCGCGCCCTCCTGGATCGACGGCGGGACAGCACGCAACGCCTCGCGCGAGACGATGATCACCACCGGCAACACGAGCAAGAACAGCGTCAGCGCCCCCGCCAGCAGCACCGGCCCCAGCGAGAGCGGCCCGCGCACGATGAACGCGAGGCCGAGCAGGCCGTAGACCACCGACGGAACCGAGGCCAGGTTCTGGATGTTGACCTCGATCACGCGGTTGTACCAAGCGCGGCGATCGGCGTACTGCTCGAGGTAGATCGCGGTCGCGACCCCGATCGGGATGACGAAGACCGCGGTCAGCGCCATCAGGTAGATCGTGCCGACGATCGCCGACTGGATGCCCGCCGACTCGGGGTGCAGGCGCGACGGGAAGTTCGTGATCAGATCCCAGCTGAGGCGCCCTGAGCCCTCGACGGTGATCTGGATCAGCAGCGCTGCAAGGCCGATGAACGCGACCGCCAGGGCGGAGTACATCGCCAGCGCAAAGGCCGTCTCCTTGCGCGCGTCCTTCTTGCTGCGCCGCGGCAGGACGGTGCTCTGGTTGCCGACCGCAGCCGCGATTCGTGCGCCGTTCATTCGTACACCTGCCGGTACTTGTCGACGAGCCGGATGGAGAAGATGTTCAACACGAAGCAGATCACGAAGAGCGTCGCGCCGACGACGAAGATCGTCTGGTACTCGATCGATCCGGTCGGGGCGTCGCCGGTCGCCGTCGAGGCGATGAAGGCGGCCATCGAGCCGGAGTCCTCCGTCGCGCTCGTCACGGTCTGGGGCAGCAGCTGACCCGAGCCGCCGGCGAGCAGGATCACGAGCGTCTCGCCGATCGCCCGCGAGGCACCAAGCACGAGCGCCGCGATGATCCCCGACAGCGCCGCCGGGAAGACGATGCGCAGCGCCGTCGTCAGACGGCTGGCACCGAGGCCGAACGCGCCTTCGCGCAGGGCCCGCGGCACCGCGGTCATCGCGTCCTCGGCAACCGACGCGATGATCGGGATGACGAGCAGGCCGACAAGGAGCCCCGCCGCAAGCTGGTTGGACTGGTTGACCCCTTCGCCGAACAACGGACGCAGCACGTCGGGAGTGAGGAACGCCAGCGCGAAGAAGCCGAAGACGATCGTCGGGACGCCGGCGAGGATCTCGAGCATCGGCTTGACGACCTTGCGCACCCGCGCCGGCGCGTACTCGGCCAGGTAGATCGCGCTCAGCAGCCCGACCGGGATCGCGACGATCATCGCGATGCCCGTGATGAAGAGCGTGCCGACGACGAGCGGGATGACGCCGAAGGACTGCTGCTCGCCGGAGAGCTGCGGCGTCCACTTCGTTCCGAAGAGGTAGTCGGCGACGCCGACCTCGCCGAAGAAGTTGACCGTCTCTCGCAGCAGCGAGAGCACGATCAGGATCGTTGTGGCTACGGAGATCGCGGCGCACAGGAAGAGGAACGCGCGGATCGCGCCCTCTCCTGTGCTCCGCGGAGAGCGAGTCCGCAGCAGTGATGTCGACGGACTCGCCATCTGCTTCCTAGGCGCCTGACTCGGCCTTCGTCAGCTCGCCGCGTGCCGCGGTCGCCTGCTCAGCCGTGAGCGGGACGATCTTGGCGGCGGTGGCGATCGCCTCCTGGTTGGTGACGACGAACTCCATGAACGCCTTCACCTCCGGCTTGGCAATCGACTTGCTGGCCGGGTACATGTACAGCGGACGCGAGAGCGGCTTGTAGGAGCCGTCCTGGATCGTCTCCTTGCTGGGCTTGACGCAGCCGTCGCCGGCATCGATGCCGACGAGGTTGAGCTTGTCCTGCGCACCCTCGTAGTAGGAGAAGCCGAAGTAGCCGAGCCCGCCCGCGTCGCCGGACACGCCGGTGACGAGCTGCTGGTCGTCCTCCGATGCCTGGTAGTCGTCGCGCGTCGCGCCTTCCTCACCGTTGACCTCGTCGGTGAAGAAGTCGAACGTGCCGGAGTCCGTGCCCGGGCCGTAGAGCGAGAGCTTCGTGTCGGGCAGCCCGTCCTTGACCGCGGCGAGGTTCTGGACCTTCGAACCCTTGTTCCAGACCTGCTTGAGCTCGTCGGTGGTCAGGCAGTCGACCTTCAGGCCGGAGTTCGTGACGACGGCGATGCCGTCGTTGGCCACCTGGACCTCACCGTAGGCGACGCCGTTCTTCTTGCAGACCGGGGCCTCCTCGTCGTCCTTGATCGGTCGCGAGGCGTTGGAGATGTCGGTCTCGCCGGCGCAGAACTTCTCGAAGCCGCCGCCGGTGCCGGACTCGCCGACCGTGATCTTCACGTCGGGCTGCTCCTCGTTGAAGAGCTCAGCCGCAGCCTGCGCATACGGGAAGACGGTTGAGGAACCGTCGATGCGGATCGCGCCGGAGAGCTTCTCGCTGCTCTCGCCGCCCCCGGAAGTACTGGCGCCACCCCCGTCGCCCGAGCCTTCGTCGTCGCCACAGGCCGCGAGGCCGAGGCACATAGCGCTCGCGCCAATCGCAAGCGTCATTCTCATGATCTTCGTCATACGGACAGCCTCCGTCGGGAGTCGTGCACAGCCTGTTACTGGGATGTGCCCGCGATGTGAAAATGCCGTGAAGACTCCGGCGCCAAGCGGTATCCGAAGCCGACATGGGTATGGATGAACGTCTGGTCCGGCAGGGCCGCCTCCAGCTTGGAGCGCAGCTTGTGGACGTAGACGTCGATCGACCGGTCGCCGTCGCGGAGCTCCCCGCCCCAGACCGTGCGATAGAGATCGTCGCGAGCGACGATCCCGCCCTGGCGCCTGGCCAGGGCGACGAGCAGCTGGAACTCGCGCACCGACAACGTCAGCGCGCGGCCCGCGACGAGCACAAGCCCGTCGTGCGGGTGAATCTCCAGGGCTCCGACATGTAGCGGCTCTGCCTGCTGCATGTCTTGGCAGACTCGCGCCCGTCGCGGCCGATCCCGTTACCAGGCTGTGAAACCGCGGTGAACGACCAGTGACCCGGGGCAATCAGCACCTAAGGTGGCCCACGTGCTCGGCAAGCCGGCTCCCGACCCGGTGGTCTTCGACCTGTTCGAGGAGAGTGGTCGAAACGTGCAGCGCGCGACGCTGCAGCTGCGCGACCTGCTCGCGGATTACCCCGAGCGGGCGGACCTCTCGCGCGAGCTCGTGCTGTGCGAGCACGAGGGCGACCGCATCACCCACGACATCATCCACCGGCTCAAAGGCGGTGGCCGGCGCCCGCCGATCGACCCTGTCGAGGGCCATCAGCTCGCAACCGCGCTGGACGACATCGTCGACTTCGCCGAGCAGGCGGCCGACCAGCTCGCGACCTATGGCGTCGAGGCGCCGATGGAGCAGGCGGTCGCGCTGTGCGACGTGCTCGTCGGCGCCGGCGAGCAGGTTGCCCGCGCGCTGCGCACGCTGCGCACGGAGGGCGAGCTTGCCCCGCACCTCGTCGAGATCCACCGGCTCGAGAACGAAGGCGACCGCATCAGCCGCGAAGCGGTGCGGTCGCTGTTTCAGGACGGCATCGACCCGATGGTCGTGATTCGCTGGAAAGACATCTTCGAATCGCTGGAAGCGTCGGTGGACGCGTGTGAGAAGGTTGCACACGTACTGGAGGGCATCTCACTGAAGCGGAGGTAGGGCTCGTGCGGATTTGGGGGGTTGGTCTCGCGCTTGCGGTCGTGCTGGTACCGGCGACGGCGTCGGCAGCGACGGTCGCGCGCGTCAGCGACGTCGGCGCGCAACGCGTGCTGACCGTCACCGGCGGCGGCGAGGTCAACGCGGTCGACGTCACGCCGGGCGGGATCGTCAGCGACCCGGCAGGCATCAGCAGCGACGGGACCTGCAGCCCGCTCAGCTCCACCGCCGTGTCCTGCCCGCTCGGGACCAACCGGCGCCTCGAGGCGCAGCTCGGCGACGGCGGCGACACGCTGCGGGTGACCGAGTCGTTCGCCTCCACCGCGATCGCCGTGGGCGGTGGCAACGACGTCGTCGTCCTCGACGGCGCGATGCACGGGCCCGTCAGCGGCGGTGCCGGCGCCGACATCCTTGCCAGCGGCCCCGGCGACCAGCAGCTCGACGGCGGCGACGGACGCGACTGGCTGATCGGGCGTGGCGGCAACGACGTGCTCAGCGGCGGCGCCGGTGCCGACGTGCTCGACGGCGGCGCCAGCCGCGACATCATCAGCTACAGCGACCGCACGCAGCCCGTCGCGGTCACGCTCGACAACCAGGCCAACGACGGCGTGGCGGGCGAGGCCGACCTGATCGTCGCGGACGGCACCGGCGACGGCGTCCTCGGCGGCACCGGGGCCGACTTCCTCGTCGGCGACGGCGCCGGCAACTTCCTCGTCGGCAGCACCGGCGCCGACGTGATCGCCGGCGGCGGCGGTGACGACGACCTGATCGGTGGGGACGGCGACGACTACATCGTCGCGGGCGACGGCGAGGACTTCCTCTCCGGCGGCAGCGGCCGCGACACGCTCCAAGGCGAGGCCGGAAACGACTGGCTGCACGCCAACGCCGGCATCGTCGACCGCGACGCGGCGCGCGACGTGGTCTCCGGCGGCGCCGGCGTCGACGGCTACTACGGGCTCGTCCCGACGATCCCGTGCGCAGTCCCCTGCGAGTCGGCCGTGCCGTCGCTGATCAGCTTCGACGACGTCGCCAACGACAACGCCGAGGGCGACAACGTCCGCGCGGACGTCGAGATGTTCATGCGCTCCGAGGACCGCAGACCGCTGGACAAGGCGAACGACGTGATCACCGGCAACGCCGCGAACAATGTGATCGCGACCTACGAGGGCAACGACCAGATCACGCCGCTCGGCGGGACCGACCTCGTCTATGCGGACGCCGGCAACGACGTCGTCGACACGCGCGACGGCGAGGTCGACGCGGTCGACTGCGGCGCGGGGACCGACCTCCTGCGCGCCGACCCTGGCGACCAGCATGCGGGATGTGAGACAGTCGACCTGCCGTGAGCATCACGCGATGTCTCGCACTTGCCATCGCAGTCGCGCTGGCGCCGGCGACGGCCTCGGCGGCGACGTCTGCCCGCATCGGACCCGCCGGCCCGCAGAATGTCCTCTTCATCACCGGCGGCGCCGAGGTGAACACGGTCACCGTCGCGCCCGACGGTGATGCGACACGCGTGAGCGACCCCGCCGGCGTGACGCCCGACACGGGCTGCACGCCGCTCTCCGCGACCGCGGTGACGTGCCCGCTGGCGGCGAGCGATCGCCTCGAGGCTCAGCTCGGTGCGGGCAACGACGGCCTCACGATCACCGACACCTTCGTGCACGCCCTGATCGCCGCGGGCAGCGGCGACGACGTCGTGCGCATCGACAGCGACCTGAGCGGCGCGTCGCCGCCGATCCTCGCCGGCCAGGACGGCAACGACATCCTCGCGGGTGGACCCGCGCGCGAGACGTTCGACGGCGGCGACGGGCGCGATTGGCTGATCGGCCGCGGCGGCAACGACCACATGACCGGCGGCGCAGGCCCCGACGTGCTCGACGGCGGCGCCGGCGCGGACACGATCGACTACAGCGACCGCAACGCGCCGGTGGCGATCATCCTCGACAACCAGCCCAACGACGGCGCCAACGGCGAAGGCGACTTCATCGTCCCCGAGAGCTCGCCGAACCCGGCCGCCAGGCAGGGCGACGAGCTGCGGGGCGGCCAGGCCGGCGACTTCCTCGTCGGCGACGGCGGCGGCAACGTGATCGCGGGTGGCGCCGGCAGCGACGTCATCGACGGGGCCGGCGGCGCCGACCTGATCGGCGCGGCGGAGGGCAACGACTACGTCGTCGCGGGCAGCGGGGACGACACGGTCAACGGCCACACCGGGAGCGACACGCTGCTCGGCCAGGACGGCAACGACCGCATCCACGCCAACGCGGGTCTCGAGGACCGCGACGGTGCGGCTGACGTCGTCTCCGGCGGAGCCGGCATCGACATCTACCTCGGCCTCGACCCGCCGCTGTTCTGTGGCTTCGACGGGCCGTTCTACTGCACGGCCGTGCAGTCGTCGCTGATCAGCCTGGACGACGCCGCCAACGACAACGCCGAGAGCGACAACATCCGCTCCGACATCGAGACGGTGCTGCGCGCGGATTCGACGCTCGTCGTCGATACGGCGGGCGACATCATCGTCGGCAACGCGGCGAACAACGCGATCTCGACCCTGGACGGCCCCGATCGAATCGCCCCGCTCGGCGGCAACGACCTCGTGCTCGCCGGCGGCGGCGACGACCTGATCGACACGCGTGACGGCGTACTCGACCAGATCGACTGCGGGACGGGCGCAGACTTCCTCCGCGCTGACGCCGTCGACCAGCGCGTCGGCTGCGAGACCGTCGAGCTGCCCTAACGGCGCACGAGCGGCTCCAGCCGCTTCATGACGTCGTAGTAGCGCACCGGCAGCGTGCGCACGAGACGGTCGGCGAGCCGCGCGTCGGCGCCGATCAGGATCCGCTCGCGGCCCTTCTCGACGCCGCCGAGAATCACCTCGGCCGCGCGCTCGGGCGTCGTGCGCGCGACCTTGTCGAAGTCGCGCTCGATGACCTTGCGGTCGGTGTTGCCCTGGTCGTCGACGTGGAACGTCATGTTGCGTGCGATGTTCGTCTTGATCCCGCCGGGATGGACGCAGTGCACGCGCACGCCGGTGCCGCGCAGCTCGTGGCGCAGCGACTCCGTGAAGCCCTTCACCGCGAACTTCGACGCGCAGTAGATGCCCTGCGTCGGGAAGGCCATGATCCCGAAGATGCTCGAGACGTTGACGATCGCGCCGCGGTCCTGCTGCTGCAGCAGGGGCAGGAACGCCTGGGTGCCGTAGACGACGCCCCAGAAGTTGACGTTCATGACGAGCTCGAGCTCCTCGGTGGAGGAGTCGGCGATCGTCTGCGACACCGTCAGGCCGGCGTTGTTGACGACGACCCCGATCTCCCCCTGACCCCAGTCGCGCGTGTCGGACGCGAGCTGCTGCAACGCCCAGCGATCCGTCACGTCGAGCGCGCGCGTCAGCACCGGGACGGACACGGACTCGGCGGTCTCGGCGAGCCCCTGCTCGTTCTTGTCGACGAGCACGAGCGGGCAGCCGCGGCGGGCGAGATCGTGCGCGAGGCCCCGCCCGATCCCCGACCCGGCGCCGGTCACGACCGCGACGCGGCCGTCCATCTGCGTCCCTGGCATGGGGCGGGACGCTAGCGCTAGACCAGGTCGACCAGCAGCGTGGACCAGCCGAAGCCCTTCGCCGCCAGCCCTTCGCCGCTGCGCGGGTCGTAGTACTCGCGAAAGCCCTCCCGCAGGGCTGCATCCATGAGCGAGGCGACGATGCGATCGGCGTCCTCGACATAGCCAAGCTCGCGCATCGCCGGCACGAGCAGCCACGCGGTGTTGACCCACGACGGGCCGCGCCAACAGCGCCAGCGGTCGAAGCGCGGGTTGAACGACGGCTCCTCCATCGCGACGCTCGGGATGCCGACGGCGGCGCGGTAGCGGCGCGGGTGCAGCAGGTGCTCCTCGACCAGCCGGCGCTTGACGTCCTCGGGGATGCCCGGCAGCGCCAACGGCGCCAGCGACGCCCAGGTCGAGACATGAACCTGCTTCTCGCGGCGCCCGGCGAGGTCCCAGAAAAGGCCGGTGTGCGGGTCGTGGCACTTCTCCATCAGCGCCGCTTCGGTACGCGCGGCACGCCGCGCCCAAGTGTCGTCACCGGTCATCCGCGCCATCGCGTGCAGCGACAGCGCGTAGGCGGTGTTGACGAGCACGTCTTCGACGTGCAGCTCGGTGCGGGCGATGATCGTCGGCGCGTGCCAATGCAGGCGCCGGCAGTTCTCGATCAGCAGGAAGTAGCCGACGCGGTGGTGGGCGTAGCGGCCGTAGACGGGGTCGTACTTCGGCGAGTCGTCGATGCCCGACTCGTCGGGCAGCAGGATGCTGAGCAGGCCGTCGCCGTCGGGATCGCGCTCGCGCTGCGAGCCAGTCGAGGTGCTGGGCGATCTGCGCCAGGCCGTCGGCGGGTGCGCCGATGCGCTCCCAGGCGACGGCCAGCAGCGGCGGGTCGATCGTCTCGGTGTGCGTGTTGCCGATCAGGCGCGCGGTCGCGTAGAACGGCGCGCGCCGCCACAGCGCCGGATGCGTCCAGAAGACCGTGTGCGGCAGGAACCCCTCCCCCGTGCCCGAGCGCAGGACGGTGCGCAGCTCCGCCTCGGCACGGGCCGGGTCGAAGTGCGTCCAGGCGATCGCGTGGAAGCAGGAGTCCCAGTGCCACTGGTGGCGGTAGCGCGGCGTGGCCGGGCACGTGTATGCGTACGGGATGCCGTCGCCGGGACGGATCCCCTCGCGCCAGTTCGTGCGCAGCACCCTCTCGGCGCGGGCACGCAGCTCCTCAGACAGCAGCGACCTCGTCGTAGGTGACCGGCGTGCGCCGCTGCGCACGCTTCAGCACCGACTCGATCGCCCCGATCCGCGCCGGATGGTCGAGGTCCGTCGGATGCAGGTCCAGGCGCAGCAGCGGACCTGCGAGCAGCCCGCCCGCGCGGACGAGCAGCGGCGAGCCGAACGTCAGGGCGGGCGCAAACAGCGACTGGCGGCCGTGGTCGCGCCACAGACGGCTGAGCGACGCCCACCAGTCGTAGCGCGCGGCGAGCACGCGTCGCAGCGCGTCGGTGTAGGCAAAAGCCGGGGCGACGAAGCCGCGCGGCTCGACGCCCGCCAGGTGCAACAGGCGATGGCCGGCATCGACGACGCGCTTGGTCTCGGCGTCGTCGAGCCCGGCGAACTCGGCCCTGCCCGTGCGGTGCTGAAAGCCGTGCTGGGCGACGCAGTCGCCGAGCTGGACGCGCTCGGCCAGCCACTCGGCCAGCTCCGGGCGCCGGTCCTGGAACGGGTGCATGTCGCGCGCCGGGATCACGAGCAAGGTCGCCTTGTCGATGCCGTGGTCGTCGAGCCAGTCGCGGATCAGCGCACAACGGTCGAAGGTCGCCGGCTCGACATCGTGGATCGAGACGGCGATATCGCTCATGTCCGCAGCAGTTCGTGCATCGACGCGTGTTCAGCCTCGAACAGCCGCGGCCAGGCGTAGCGCTCGGCCAGCGACGCAGCCGCGTCGAGGTTCTGCGCGGTCGCGCGCGCCGCGCGGATCGCACGCGCCATGCCGGCGGCGTCGCCACGCGCGTAGGTGTGCGCAAGCTCGCCACACGCACGCCCGCTGGGCGCGGTGTCGCAGCAGACGACGCGCGCGCCGCAGGCCACGGCCTCGAGCGCGACCAGCCCGAAGGTCTCGTGCTCGCCGGGCATGACGACGCAGCGCGCGCCGGCGTACAGCCGCGCAAGCTCGTCGCGACCGGAGACGTACGGGCGCAGCTCGACGCGGTCGGCGATGCCAAGCCGTGCGGCGCGCGCGAGGATCGTGTCGCGCGCGGGGCCGGCACCGACGAGCACGAGCGGCCACGGCTCGTGGGCAAGCGCCGCCGCCTCGAGCAGACGGAAAACTCCCTTCTGCTTGGCCAGGCGCCCGACGTAGAGGACGTGGTCGCCGCGGTCGACGTCGCGCTGCGGCGTGAACGCCGGGTGCAGGCCAAGGCGCAGCGGGATCGACGCCTCGCGCCCGCAGTCGGCACGCGTGTCGATGACGGACATGATCGCGTCCACGGGCTCGTAGGCGCGCGTCATCCAGGCCCGCAGGATCGGGGCGTAGACCCGCGCAGGGCCGGGGATGCCACGCGCGTCGAGCTCGCGAGGAGCCGTGCCCGACGGCGACGACCTTCGCGCCGATCTCGTGCGCGGTGCGCGTGACGCCGAGCGGCCCCCAGAACGGGTCGTGCAACAGCACGACGTCGGGCTCGAGCTCGCGCAGGGTGCGCTGGAGGTGGCTGACGCCGCGCGGGAGGCGGTAGCCGTTGGTGGCGTGCACGCGCAGCGACGGCAGCTCGTGGCGCCCACCGACGTGCCGCTCGGTCTCCCCCGGCGTGATCAGGTGGTGGTCGTAGGCCTGCGTCTGCGCGTTCCACGCGAGCTTCGCGTCGAGGTATGTGCGGATGCCGCCGCTGCGCTCGGCGTAGAACATCGCGACGTCGGCGACGCGCAGCGGGCGCGTCGGCAGCAGTCGCAGGCGTGGGCGGGGTGCGGCCGCCGCCCCGCCCGACGCGGAGCCGCCAGCGGCCGCCTCACGCGGCACGCCGCAGCTCCACCGGCTCGGCCGCCCCCATCGCGCGGTGGTAACCCTCGGCGAGGCGTCCGAGCGCGCGGTCCCAGGTGCGCTCGGCGACCGCCGTCAGCGCCGCCCGCGCGAGCACCTCGCGCTTCAGCGGCGACGCCGCCAGCTCGCAGACCGCGTCGGCCAGCGCATCCTTGTCTGCCGCCCGCAGCAGGCCGGTCACGCCGTCGTCGACGATCGAGCACGGTCCGCCCTCGGCGACCGCGACCACCGCCAGGCCCGACGCCTGCGCCTCGAGCAGCACCTGCCCGAAGGTGTCCGTGCGCGAGGCGAAGAGGAAGACGTCGGCGCTCGCGTAGAGGTCGGCCAGCGCGTCGCCCTCGACCCAGCCGTGGAACGTCGCGTGCTCGCCGAGGCGCGCGCGCAGCGTGTCCTGCTCGGGGCCGCCACCGGCGAGGTGCAGGTGCAGCCGCGCGTCGCGCTCGCGTGCGGCGAGGAAGGCGTCGGCCAGCAGGTCGGCGCCCTTCTCCTTGGTCTGACGCCCGACGTAGAGGACGTTGATCGCACCTGCGCGCAGCTGCGCGCGGCGCTGCGGCGAGAAGCGGTCGAGGTCGACACCGCGGTCCCAGCGCCCGATCTTCTCGGCCGGCAGGCCCATCTCCCGCAGCACCTCGTCGGACTGCGGCGAGGGCGTCAGCACGTGGTTGCACTGGCCGTAGAACGTCGCGATCGCCAGCTTCGCGAAGACCTCGAGCTGCGGATCGGCACTGCGCAGACCCGCGTAGGCCGCCAGCTCGGTGTGGTAGCTGCCCAGCACCGGCAGGTCCATGATGCGCGCGATCATCGCCGCCGCCACGCCGGCCGGGCCGGGGGAGCAGAGGTGGACGAGGTCGTAGCGCCCCTCGGCGAGCGTCTCGACGATTCCCGGCAGCGACGGCACGCCGACCTTCAGGCCGGCGTAGAAGGGGATGTCGATCTCCGCGACCGCGCTCAGGCGGCGGTCGACGTTGGCGTCGGTGCCGACGACCTCGACCTCGAAGCCGGGCACGCCGCGCTCCTGGATCTCGTCGAGCGTGTGCGTGACACCGTGCATACCGCCGACCGCGTCGGCCACGAGCGCGACGCGCAACGGCTCGCCGTCGCGGTTGACGAGCTTGCCCTTCTCCTTGCCGAGGAACGCCGCGGCCGGCGCGTACGGGATCGCCGCGATGCAGGCGTCGAACAGCTGGCCGGCCGCACCGACGTAGGCGGATGCCGGGGCGCCCGACTCGGTCATCTTCACGACGTCGTCGACGACCTCGGCAAGCTTGCGCTCGTGCTTGCGCCGCGCGCGGCGCATCAGGTCCTTGTGGCTGAAGTCCTCGTCCTGCAGCATCGCCAGCAGGCGCTGCTCGTCGGTGTCGAGGTCGACCGCGTCAAGCCAGGCGCGCAGCAGCGCGCGGGCGTCCTCGGGGCCGAGGTCCTTGCCGTCGTCCCCGGAGCGCGCGGCACCCTCGCGCATCACGCGCTCCACCATCTTCAGCACCGCAGCCGGGTCGGGCTTGGCGCCCGCGTCAGCCGACGGGCCGAGCGCGCGCGTCGCGAGGCCCATCGCGGCGTGCGCCCACTTCGCCGCCGAGCCCTGCTCACCGCGGGCGGCCGCGCGGCCGGCACGCATGTGCGCGAGGAACTCCTCCGGCGTCGTGCACTGCGGGACCTCGGTGAACGTGCGCCCGATGTCCACGCCGGCGTGGTCGTCGGAGCCGCCGATGCCGGTGCCGCCGTGCGTCTCGATGTAGACCGCGGCCGGCATGTTCAGCTCCTTGGCGCGCGAGCCGTTGCGCGTCTCCCAGATCGGGAACAGCTGCGCCAGGCGGCGGCGGTGGCGCGGCGTCAGCGGCGCCTCGACGGCGTAGAACGGGTGCGCCAACGCGCACGCGATCTCGTTCTCGTGCAGGTACTCGGCGCACGCCTCGACGTCGTCGTTGTGCGCCTGCAGCCAGCCGTGGTCGTCCGGGGTGATGCCGTAGCAGAGGACGTGAACGGCCTGAGGCTCACCCTTGAACCAGACCGTCAGCTCCTCGGAGATGAAGACCCGCGGGTCCTCGACGATCTGCAGCGCGCCGGAGATCGTGTCGTGGTCGGTGATCGTGACGAAGTCCATCCCGCGGCGCGTGGCCAGCTCGAGGACGTCTTCGGGCGGCGTCGCGCACTCGGGAAGGCCGAGCGACCGCTGGACGCCGAGTTTCGACAGCTCCGATGCTGTCGAGTGGCAGTGCATATCCACTTTCGATGTCATTGCACTGGCCACTTTGCCCTGCAAACCAGCGCATTCAGTGACGATTCCGGCAACACGATGTGATCGACCGGTGAAGGTTCGGGGGCGACACGTAACCGCGTGGAATCGTGGGGGTTGTGGAGCGTGACGGCGTCGAGGTCGAGTGCCAGCTGCATCCGCTGCGCATCCACGTGCGGCGCGATGGGCGGCGCCTGCTACGCGGGCTGCACGCCTGGGTCTGCGAGGGCGAGGTCCGCGACCGCTTCCTGCAGCTGACCGAGGGCGTGATCGCCCGCGAGGAGCTCGCGTTCCCCGAGCGCGCGGTCACCGCGACGGTGCTCGCGGAGCGCCCGCACGAGCTGCTGCTTGCGCTGAAGCTGCAGGGCGGGCGCGCGGCGCAACTGCGGATCGCGCTGCCCGGGCCCGAGGAGGTCGTCTTCGAGCTGCACGCCGAGGGCGCGCCGCTGCGCCTGGCGCTGGAGTGGGACGCGCGCCCCGAGGAGCACTTCAACGGGCTCGGCGCGCGTCACACGCGAGACCGTCGACCACCACGGGCGCGCGGTCCAGCTCGGCGCTGATCGGCGCTACACCGGGCCGGACTGCCCGCCGGACATGCTCGAGCTCGGCGGCATCCCCCAGGGCGACTACGCACCGGTGCCGTGGCTGCAGTCCAGCCGCGGCTACGCCGCTGTGGCTGCAGACCGACGGCAACGGCACGCGCTTCGAGCTCGGCGCCGCGCGCGAGCGCGTCACCGTCTCCCAGCGCGCCGTCTCGGGCGACCTGCGCCTGCGCGTCTACACCGACCCGACGCCGGCGGCGCGCCTGCGGCGCTTCCTGCGCGCGACCGGCATGCCGCCGGTCCTCGCCGAGTGGGGGTATGGCTTCTGGAAGTCGCGCGACGTCTACGACCACCAGGACGACGTGCTCGAGGACTTCACCGGCTGCGGCTGGCACGCGATCCCGCTCGACGCGATCGTGCTCGACTCGCCTTGGGAGACGCAATACAACACCTGGATCCCCAACCCCCACCAGTTCCCCGACTTCGAGGGGATGGTGAAGCGGATGCGCGCCGACGGCGTGCGCACGGTCGTGTGGGTCGTGCCGTGGACGAACATCGAGTCGCTCGACGGGCAGATCCCCGACGACCCCGGCTCGCGCCGGCTGCACCGCGAGCCGGCCTCCAACTACGAGGACGGCAAGCCGCATTACGTGCGTGCCGCGGACGGCTCGGAGTACGTCGCGCGCTGGTGGATGGGCACCGGCTCGCCCGTCGACTTCACCTCGAGTGAGGCCGACGAGTGGTGGCGCGCGCAGGCACGCGCGGTCCTGCAGCTCGGGGTCGAGGGGATCAAGACCGACGACGGCGAGGGCTACTACTTCCCCGACGACGTGCGGCTCGCCGACGGGACCACGGGCGCGCAGTCGGCGTGGCGGCTTGGCGGGCTCTACCGCGAGTCGATGCAGCGCGCGCTCGACGAGGTTCACGGCGAGGGCAACGGCGTCCTCTTCGGGCGCTGCGGCTGGACCGGCCAGCAGACGACGGGCGTGCTGTGGGCGGGCGACCAGGCGTCGGACTTCTGGTCGCTGCGCGTGCTGCTCGCGGCGACGCTGAACGCGGCCTCGAGCGGGTTCTCGAACTGGTCGCACGACGTCGGCGGCTACCTCGGCGAGCGCGGGCTGCTGCGCTGCTCCAAGGAGCTGCTCGTGCGCTGGGCGCAGCTGGGCTGCTTCACCCCGCTGATGCAGGCGCACGGGCGCCTGCAGCAGGAGCCGTGGACCTACGACCGCGAGACGCTCGCGCTGTACCGCGGCTACGTGCTGCTGCACGAGATGCTCGTGCCCTACGTGCGCGCGGCGGCGGCGACGTGCGCGCGCGCCGGGCTGCCGATCGTGCGGCCGCTGCCGCTCGTCGACCACGACGTGGAGCGCGGCTGGGCGGTCACCGACGGATTTGGCTACGGGCCGGCGTTGTGGGTCGCGCCCGTCGTCGAGGACGGCGCGCGCACGCGTGAGGCGCTGCTGCCGCGCGGCGAGTGGATCGAGGCCTGGTCGGGCAACGCCGTGCAGGGCGGCGACGAGGTGCTGGCGCCCGCGCCGCTGCACGCGATCCCCGTCTGGGTGCGTCGCGGCGCGATCGTCGTGACGCTGCCGGCCGAGCACGTCGCCGCCGGGCTGGGCGACACGCCCGAGCACGAGCGCCCGCTGGTCGCGACGCTGTGGGGCGAGCCACGCTGCGGGCGCGCGAAGGCGCGCCTGGCCGACGGCACGACGATCGCCTGGCGCCGTGGCCGCGGCTGGTCGGTCAGCCGCGAGCGCGACGTCAGCTTCGCGGTGGTGTGACGTCGATTGCGTCGACGAGCCAGCTGCGCCCGACGCGCTGCAGTCGCCACAGCTGCTTCTCCGAGCCCTCGCGCAATCGCACACGCGCGGTCACGCGGTCGCCGAGGACGCGGATGCTGTCGATGCGAATCGACGACTGTGTCCGGCCGCGCTCGATCGCGTCGTTGACGACGTCCGGGCAGGTGCGACCCGACCCGCGCGTGACCTTGTTGGCGAACGCCGTCGTGAAGAGCTCCGCGCAGGCCTCGTCGCCGTTGTCCTCGGCAAACGCGCGCTCGACGCGGTCGACCACCGCTGCGACCGCGCGCTGCGAGCCGTTGAACTCGTCGGCGTTGTCCTTCGTCTCGATGTTCGGCAGCACGAACGCCGCGATCAGCGCGACTGCCCAGACGCTGCCGAGCACGATGCCGGCCGTCGCCATGCCGTCGCCCTTGAGCTTGCCGCCGGCCTTGCGGATGCGGTCCTTGGCGATGACGCCGCAGAGGATCGCGGGGAGCACGCCGCCCAGCGCGCCGAGCACGAGCGCCGCGATCGCCCAGCCGCTCGTCTTCGTCGGGCCGGTGTACGCAGGCGGCTGCTCCTCCTGCTGGAAGGCCGGGTCGTCGGTGCGGTGCTCGGTCCACTGCTGACCGTCCCACCAACGCAGCTTGCCGGGGCGCTCGGGGTCTGGGAACCAGCCCTCGGGGGGAAGTTGCTGCTCGTCGGGCAGACAGCCAGATTACGCGGCGGCCGCCGCCCGGCGCGCTCCGCGCTCGAGCAGATGCGACGTGACGGTCGCAAGCGAGACCAGCTCCGGGCGATGCGAGGGCTCGACCTCGAGCATCAGCGGCGCGCTGTGCCCGCGCAGCGTGTCGCCCGCGGTGTCCCATGGCAGCGAGCCTGCGCCCGGTGCGAGGTGCAGGTCGAGACGCAGCGGATCGACACCCGGTGCGCTGAGGTCGTGACGGCGCACGCCGAGGTTGTCGTGGACGTGGAACAGCACGACGTCGTCGGCGACCGCGCGCAGGATCGCCGCCATCTCGGTCCCGCGGATGCCGTTGGTGATGTGCGCGTGGCCGACGTCCAGCAGCATGCCGACGCGCGGCGAGCCGATCTCACGCACGAGGTCGCGAACGGCGATCGGGTCGTGGCACAGGCGCGGCGGGCCGGGATAGACCGGGGCGAGGTTCTCGACGGCGATCGTGACCGCGCGTGCCTGCGCGTGCACAGCGAGCCGGCGCAGCGAGCGGCGCTCGTCGGCGACGCGCGCCGCGACCCGCTCCGCCGCCGGCCCGTCGACGTCGAGGTGGTTGAGGCCGTGGTAGACGACGAGCTCGGCACCGCACTCGTGCGCGTGGTCGAGCAGCCCCTCGAAGGCATGGTCGTGCTCGAGGCAGCCGGCCTTGAGGTCGTCCGGACCGTGCAGGAGCAGGCGCAGCCCGGTGGGCGCGAGCGCGGCGCGCAGCGCGCGGGCGTGGCGGCGCAGATGCTCACGGTCGGCGAGCATCGCGCGCGGCGGCGTGTGGACCTGCACCCACGCGAAGCCTGCGGCCTCCGCCGCCTTCAGCGTCGCGGCCGTCGGCCAGCGGTCGCGGTGGACGTTGATGCCGAGGCGACCCTGGAGCATTGCCGCAGGGTTGCGCGCGTGCCGGACGGTCGCGTGAACATCCTGCAAATCTCAGCGAATCGCGGCGTGGCGAAAGGCGCGCACCGCGAGCAGTGCGAACGCCACCGAGAAGGCCCCGACGACGCCGACGCTGAGCGCGGCCATCATGGTCGCGTCGGACGTGTCCCAGATCTGGTGCAGCCCGTCGGCGTCACCGAGCAGGCCGTAGCGCATGACCGCCAGCGCGTGTGTCAGCGGCAGCAGCTTCGCGACCCACGTCAGCGCCTCGGGCAGCGCCGCGATCGGGAACAGCGATCCCGCCAGGAACCACGGCGCGATCGCGATCGCCGGCAACGCCGCGATGTACTCCTCCTGCGACGCCATACGGCTCACGAGCGTTTCGGCGATCGCGTACATCGCGACGCCGAGCAGGATCGCGGCGGCGCCGAACCAGAGGATGCCGCTGCCACTGGCGTCGAACTCGATGCCCCGCAGCAGTGCGGCGACGAGCAGCGTGGCGACCTGCAGCGTGGTCGTCAGCAGCGCGACCACCAGGTTGGCGACGAGCAGCAGCGGACGCGCGATCGGCGCGGCCAGCAGCTCGCGCTGCGCCCCGCTCTCACGGTCGACGATCGCTGAGACCCCCGAGAACATCGCGTTGATCGGGATCAGCAGGCCCACCGTGCCGAGGGCGACGAACGACTCGTAGGCCGCGTCGGTGTTCAGCGCCTCACGCAGCGCGGGTGCGATGACGAGCGCAAAGAGGATCGGCGTCGTCAGCGGGACGATCAGCTCACGCGGCGTGCGCACGGTGAGCTCGACGCGACGCCGCACGAGGGTTGCGACGGCGGCCATCGGACGGACCGTCATGACGCGGCGGCCAGGCGGCCGCCCGTGAGTCGCAGGTACACGTCGTCCAGCGTCGGCCGGCGCGTCGCCACCGCACTCGGGTTCAGGCCGCTGGCGTCGATCGCCGACAGCGTGTCGGCGACGCTGCGATCGCGCAGCGGCAGCGCGACGGTCGAGCCGACGGCGAACGCGTCGTCGTCGCCCACCCCGTGCGCGCGCAGCACCGCCAACGCGGCGTCGCCGTCGCCCTCGACGCGCAGCTCGACGAGCTCGCGACCGAGTCCGGCCAGCAACGCGACGGGGGTGTCGAGCGCAACGATCTGGCCACCGTGGACGATCGCCACGCGGTCGCAGAGGCGCTCGGCCTCGTCGAGATAGTGCGTCGTCAGCAGGATCGTCAGGTCACCGGTGGCACGCAGGCCGGCGATCAGGTCCAGCAGCTCGTGACGGATGCGCGGGTCCAAGCCGACGGTCGGCTCGTCGAGAAACAGCACCCGCGGGGACGAAACGAGGGCCCGCGCGATCTCCAAGCGCCGGCGCTGGCCGCCACTAAGCGTCCCGACGGGGCGGTTGATCACGTCGCCGAGGCTCAGCGCGTCGACGAGCCCGCCGATCGGCGTCTGCGGCCCGCCCCAAAGACGCGCGTGGATCTCGAGGTGGCGGCGGCCCGTGAGCGCACGGTCGACGACGGCGTCCTGGAAGACGACGCTGGCGACGCCGCGCGCCGCGCGCGACGCTGTGACGACGTCGTGGCCGCCGACGCGAGCGCGGCCGCGGGTCGGCGTGACGGTCGTCGTGAGGATCCCGACCGTCGTCGACTTCCCCGCGCCGTTGGGCCCGAGCAAGCCGAAGACCTCGCCGGCGGCGACGTCGAAGTCGAGGCCCTTCACCGCCTCGACGCCGCCCGGATAGGTCTTGTGCAGGCGCTCCACGCTGATGGCGTGTGTCATGTCCGTTTCTCCTTGGTCACATCGGCCGGTCGCCGATCGTCATCTCGTTAGACGGACCGCAACGAGAGGATGTGACCGATGACCGAAGGCGATCAGCTGGCCGGCGAGTTCGAGGCGCAGCGCACGCACCTGCGCGCCGTCGCCTACCGCATGCTCGGCTCGGTCAACGAGGCCGACGACGCACTCCAGGAGGCGTGGCTACGACTCAGCCGCTCCGACCCGGGATCGATCGACAACCTCGCCGGCTGGCTGCGCACAGTCGTCGCGCGCGTCTGCCTGGACATGCTGCGCGCGCGTCGCGCGCGGCGCGAGGAGCCGCTCGGCCCACACCTCCCCGAGCCGATCATCAGCAGCGAGGCGGGCGTCGACCCCGAGCACGAGGCGCTGCTGTCCGACGCGGTCGGCCTCGCTCTGCTCGTCGTGCTCGACACGCTGGGACCGGCCGAGCGCCTGGCCTTCGTGCTGCATGACCTCTTCGCGGTGCCCTTCGACGAGATCGCGCCGATCGTCGGGCGCTCGCCTGACGCCACGCGCCAGCTCGCAAGCCGCGCGCGCCGCCGTGTACGCGGCGCCGCGCCACCACCAGAGCCCGATCTCGCGCGCCAGCGCCAGGTCGTCGACGCGTTCCTCGCCGCGGCGCGGGAGGCGGACTTCGATGCGCTGCTCGACCTGCTCGACCCCGACGTCGTGCTGCGTGTCGACCGCGGCAGCGGCCGCGGCGGCTTTCGCGAGGTCCGCGGCGCGGCCGAGGTGCTGGGCATGGCGCGCACGTTCGCCGGCCTCGCGGCGGGCGGACGCGCGGTCCTCGTCAACGGCGCGGCAGGCGCGGTCGTCGAGGCCGCTGGACGCACGCGCGCCGTCGTCGGCTTCACCGTCGCCGGCAGCCGCATCGTCGCGATCGACGTGCTCGCCGACCCGTCGCGACTGCGCGAGATAGCCCTCTGAGTCCGTAGGGTTGCGCCCAGGGTGGCTGGGAGGAGACACCGCGCGGCTTTGCTCGCAACGCTGGCGCTGTTCGCGGCGACGGTGCCGCCCGCGGCAGCGATCCCGAGCGACCTAGGCTGTCTGCCGCTCGTGGCCGGCAGCACCGGCCTGCCCGTGGAGCTGCCGGCTGGCCGCGGCGGTCTCGGCGCCGCCGCGCCGCCTGAGCTGGCGTTGCCACAGGACGTGATCTTCCGCACGGCGCACGAGAGCTTCGGGCGCGAGCACGCGTTTGCGCTGCGCGACGGACGTATCTACGTGCGCCGTGCCACGCTCGGGCGCGCCGTCGCGGGAAGCGCGTGGCGCGAGCTGCAGCTGCCGCCGTGCATGCAGGGCAACGTGACCGAGATCTCCGTCGACGACCGCCTGCTGCTCGCGATCACGCGCGACCGCACGCTGTACTCGCACGACATCCCCGGCGGCGACCTGTCGCCGGAGCACTGGACGTGGCGCTGGGGGCCGTACTTCTGGACCGGGCTCGGCGCGAAGCTCGCCGGCGACGTCGAGGACTGGGCGGCGTCGGAGTTCGGAGGCGCCGAGCGCTTCACCGACAGCGCCGGGCGCGAGCGTGCGCCGATCGGCGTCGCCACCGTCTACCTGCTGCGCAGCGACGGGCGGCGGATCACCTACCTCGACCCGTGGTTGCCGGCGGACGACAGCCGCGAGGTCTGCGGGCCGCGGCGCGGGACGCTGCCGCTCGCCGGGCTGTCCGGAAGCGGCTCGACGGTGTTCGTCGTCGGGCGGCGCGGCGAGCTCTACACGCGCCTGTACGACTTCGACATCGCGGGCGCGAACACGGTTGTCGGTGCGTTCTCGTGGCAGCAGGACCGTCCCGCGAGCGACCCGCGCTGGCAGCTCCCACCGCCGGAGTGGGTGCGCCATCCGCGTCCGCGCCGGGTGCGCATCACCGATCGAATCTCGATCGTCAAGACCGGCCTGCACGCGCGCGACCGGCTGCTGCGTGTCGAGGGTCGCGATCGCCGCGGGCGCGCGGGCTACTTCGAGAAGACGCTCACCGCGCGGGCGTGGAGCTTCGTACGCACGGGCAAGCGGCTGCGCGGGACGGCGCTGCCGCGCCCGCGGGCGTTCTTCACCGCCGACGACATCCGCTACGCGGGGACGGCCGGCGGTCACCCCGCCGAGATCCGCGACTTCAACGCCGAGTGCTCGCCGGCGACGCTGCACGTGGCGGTCGGCGACGGCCTCGACCTGCTGCTGCACTCCAGCGACGGTCTGCGCCAGGAGACCCGCGCGCACGGCCTCGACGACACGCCGCGCGAGTACAACGGTGCGATCGAGGTGCCGCGGGCCGTGTTCGCGGCGCTGCGCGACGGCGATCCGCGCAAGGCCTGGATCGACGCGCACCTCGGCGGCAAGCGAATCGCCACGGCGCCGCTGGCGGTGACGCGGACGCGCATCCGCTTCCACGCCCAGTGCTGGGCGCTAACGCTCGGCGGCGGCCCGGCGCGGCCCGACGTGGTGCGCATCCCACCCGACCTCGGCACCGTCCTCGCTCGCGTCAACGAGCAGCGCCGCGACGGCCGCAGCGACCGTTGTTAGACCGGCGCTTTGGCCTCGAACGCCTCGAGCGCGGCGTAGGCCTCGTCGACCGCGCGCTTGGCGGCGGTCAGCTTTGCCTGCGACTTCGCCGACTCGTACTGCGTCGCCCACGCCGCGGGCGCGGCGAGCTCGTCCTCGGTCGCGGCCAGCGCGGCCTCCGCCTGCTCGACGGCGCGCTCCAAGCGCTCCTGCTCGCGCAGCCGGTTCTTCGACGGGCCCTTCGGCTTGTCCGTGCGATGGACCGCCATCCCGTCCGGCCGGCGCGCGGCCTTGTCGGTGCGCGTCTGGCTGCCGCGCAGCGGCGGGGGCGGCGGCGCCTCGATGCCCAGCGCCTTGCGCTGCTCGCGCGCTTCCCAGTACTCCTGCCAACCGCCGACGTAGGAGCGCAGCCCGTAGTCCTCGACGGCCACGGTGCGCGTGCCGACCGCCTCCAGCAGCGCGCGGTCGTGGGAGACGAGCAGCAGCGCGCCGGGAAACGCCAGCAGCGCGTCCTCGAGCGCCTCGCGGCTCTCGAGGTCGAGGTGGTTGGTCGGCTCGTCGAGGATCAGCACGTTCGCGCCGCTCGACACGAGCACCGCGAGCGAAAGGCGCTGGCGCTCGCCACCGCTGAGTCCGTCGAGCGGCTTCTCGACCTCCTCGCCGGAGAAGAGAAAGCGCCCGAGCAGGGCCCGCGCTGCGTTCGGCGTCAGGCGGGTGCGCTTGATCGCCGCCTCGAGCACCGTGCGCGCGCCGCCGTGGCCGAGCTCGTCGCCGTGCTGGGACAGGTAGCCGACCTGGACGTTGTGCCCGGAGCGCAGCCGCCCGCCGTCGAGCTCGCGCTTGCCGGCGAGGACGTTGATCAGCGTCGTCTTGCCGGTGCCGTTGGGCCCGACGAGCGTGACGTGCTCCTCACGCTCGAGCCACAGCGCGGCACCCGTCAGCAAGACCTTGCCGGGGACCTCGAGGTGGATGTCCTCGAGCTCGTAGATCACGCGGCCGGTGCGCTCGGGCTTCTTGAACTGGAAGCCGAGCTCGCGCGTGTCCTTCGGGTCGCGCGTGATCTTCTCGATCTTGTCGAGCGTCTTCACGCGCGACTGCGCCTGGCGCGCCTTCGACGCCTTGGCGCGGAAGCGCTCGATGAACTTCTCCATCCGCGCGATCTCGGCCTCTTGCTTCTCGATCGCCTTGCCGAGCGCCATCTCGCGCGCGGCCTGCTCCTTGCGCCATGCATGCCAGGAGCCGCTTGAAGAAGCGCGCGCGGCCCGCCTCCAGCTCGAGCACCGCGGTGCCGACCGCCTCGAGGAACCAGCGGTCGTGCGCGACCATCACGATCGCGGCGTCCAGCTCGGTCAGCGTCTGCTCGAGCCACTCCAGCGACTCGATGTCGAGGTGGTTGGTCGGCTCGTCGAGCAGCAGCAGGTCCGGCGCCGCGGCGAGCGCGCGTGCCAGCGACGCGCGCGTGAGCTGGCCGCCGGAGAACGTCGAGAGCTGGCGGTCGAGATCGGCGTCGACGAAGCCGAGGCCGTGGAGGATCGCGCTCGCGCGCTCGCGCCAGCCGTAGCCGCCGGCAGCCTCGAACTGCGCCTGCACGCGTGCGTAGCGGTCGAAGACGGTCTCGTCGCCGGCGCCCATCGCGGTCTCCAGCCGGCCCAGCTCGGCCTCGAGCTCCAGCGGCTCGGTGCAGGCGGACAGGACGTAGTCGCGCAGGACGACGGAGCGCTCGCGCGGCGGGCGCTGGTCGTGCAGCGCGACCTTCGTCCCCTTGGCAAGGACGACCTCGCCGCCGTCGACCGAGGTCTCCCCCGCGAGCATCCGCAGCAGCGTCGTCTTGCCGGCGCCGTTGCGCCCGGCGATGGTCAGCCGGTCGCGGCGCTCGAGCTTGAGCGACACGCCGCGCAGCAGCGGCTCCCCCGCCATGTCCTTGGCGAGATCGGATGCGATGAGGACTGCCACCGGCTTGCAGGTTAGCCCTGAGGAAGTCCGCCGCCATGGCGCTGGAAGTCGACGAGCTCGGCGTTCTCGCGACGCACGCGCGACTCCGTCTCGTCGTACTCGCGGAACATGCGCTTCAGCCGCCGCAGGCCGGGCCCGTCGTTGCCGCAGAGCTCACGCGCCCAGCTCCACGGCCGCGGCCTCTGCCTCGGCAGCCGGAGCCGTCCGCTGCGCGAGGTGCAGCGCCGCCGCTTCCTCGGCGCCGACGACGCGGCCGGAGAAGACGAGGTCCTTCGCGACCGACAGCCCGACCAGCGGCGCCAGCCGCGCCGGGCCGACCGGCACGCCCAGCCGCGCGCCGGCCCAGGCGAGCTTGAGGTTGTCGCCGGCCACGCGCAGGTCGCAGCCCGCCACGACCTCCGCGCCGGCGCCCACGCAGTTGCCGACGCAGACCGCGATCGTCGGCGCCGGGAACGCCTCGATCGCCGCGTAGAAGCGCGCGAACGCCTCCATCCGCGCGACGCCGGCGTCGGGCGTCAGCGCCTCTCCGACGTCCGCGCCGGCGCACAGCGCGCGCTCGCTCGTGGTCGAGAAGACCAGCACCTGCAGCGTCGTCGTCGGCGGCCAGCTCGGTCAGCGCCTCCAGCAGCGCTGCGATGAACGCCGAGTCCATCGCGTTGCGGACCTCCGGGCGGTCGAACCGCAGGACCTCGATGACGTCGTCGATGCGCTCTCGCTGGAGACTCATAGCCCGCCGCGTTCTATACGATGCGGGTGATGCGCCGCACTGCTGCACCACCGCTGCCGCGACCGTTCTGACGTTCGCGCTGCTCGCCCCCGCCGCGCTGGCGACCGACGGCGGCCAGGGCACCTACGGCGAGGCGAACGACAAGGTCATCACCAACGCGGGCTTCATCCTGATCGCGTTCTTTCCGCTCTTCATCCTGTCCATGAGCCTCCTGCAATGGAAGCTCGACAAGCGCAAGCAGGCCCGCAAGGCCGCCGCGAAGGCCCGCGCCGGCAACAAGGTCTGGACGACCGGCTGGTAGACGCGATGCGGGCCAAGCGGCTCGGGTTGCTCATGGCCATGGCGTTCTGCGCCGTGAACATCTGGACGGGCGGGCCGCTTTTCGCCGTCTGGATCGGCTCGAAGATCCAGGGCCAGCTGACGACGCTGAGCATGGGCGCCGTCTTCGCCGTGATCGTGATCCTCGCGCTCGTCGTCGCCGGCCTCACGGTCGCGCTGACCCGCCTGAGCGCGACCTACAACGAGCTCGTCGGCATCAAGCCACGCCCGCGCGAGCCCGCGCCATGGCTGCGCTCGATGCGCGGTGAGCGCTCGGAGTACCAAGCGCGCCACATGCAGGTCTCCGTCGTCGATCGCCTGCTCGTCGGCACCGTCCTGCTCGCGGCGCTGGCGTTCGAGACCTGGTTCTTCTTCTTCAGCGGATCGTCGATCGGATGACCGTCGACGAGGTCCGCTACGAGCGCGTCGGCGCCGCCGCCGTGCTGACGATCGACCGCCAGCACAAGCGCAACGCCGTCGACGGCCCGACCGCCGAGCGCCTGAAGGACGGCTACGAGCAGTTCGTCGGCGACGACGAGGCGCGCGTTCTGGTCGTCACCGGCGCCGGCGGCGTCGCGTTCTGCGCGGGTGCTGACCTCAAGGCGATCGACAGCTTCGCACCGCGGATCATGGATCCGGGCGGCCCGCTGGGCTTCACGCGCCTGACGCCGCCCAAGCCGACGATCGCCGCGATCGAGGGCTGGTGCCTGGCCGGTGGCCTGGAGCTCGCGCTGTGGTGCGACCTGCGGATCGCCGCCGAGGGCGCGCAGCTCGGCTTCCCCGAACGCCGCTGGGGTGTGCCGCTGATCGACGGCGGCACGCAGCGCATGCCGCGCATCATCGGTCTCGGTCGCGCACTCGACCTGATCCTGACCGGCCGCATCATCGACCACGCCGAGGCCCACGGCATGGGCCTCGTCACCGAGGTCGTCGCGGCGGGCACGGCGCTGGAGCGCTCGCTGCAGTACGCCGAGACGCTCGCGTCGTTCCCACAGAAGACGATGCTTGCCGATCGCGCCGCAGCCATCAGCGGCCTCGGCCTGCCGCTGGACGCCGGCCTGGCGGTCGAGGCGCAGGCCGGCTACGCGACGTTCACCGACGCCCAAGCCGGCGCCGCACGCTTCGCCGGCGGCGAAGGCCGCGGCGGCGAGGGCGCCGGCGTCGGATGATCACGCGCGCCGGGGCGGCGCTCGCGCTGGCCGTGCTGCTTGGCGGTTGCGGCGGCGACGACGGGCCGAGCAAGGACGACTTCACCGCGAAGGCCAGCGCGATCTGCGAGGACCTCAACCGCGAGCTTGCGCCGCTGCAACGCGAGATCGCCCGCGTCCAGACGAACAGCGACCAGGAGAAGGTCTTCGCCGATCTCGCGCGCACGACCAAGCGATCGGTCGTGGTCTCCGAGCCGTACCTCGGCAAGCTCGACGCGCTCGAGACGCCGGACGACGACCGCGATCGACTGAAGTCGTGGATCGCCGACGGCCGCCGCCAGCTCGCGCTGCTGACCGACCTCAGCCACGCGTTGGCGGCCAAGGATCGGGCGCAGATCGCCAAAGTCTCCGAGCAGATCGACGAGCTGACGACGGGCGCCAACGCCTTCGCGCGGTCCTACGGGATGCCGCGCTGCGGTCAGCGCCGCTAGGGCGCCGGCGTCTTCACGAGCGCCCAGACGTCGGCCACCGGGCCGAGGTGGCGCAGCTTGTCCGGGTTGATCACCCCGCGCACCGTCTGCACGCGCCGTCGGCGATGTCGAGGCACGAAGACGTTCGTGATCTCGCCGTCCGGCGTGCGCAGGATCGCGCCGGGCTGGCCGTTGATCGTCGTGCGGCTCGATCTGCAGCTCGAACTTCGCGATCTGGCGCCCGAGGTTGACGAACAGCCGGCTGACGCGGTCGGCGCCGACGATCGGGCGGCTCCACTGCGGCGCCTTGCCGCCGCCGTCGCCGTAGACCTCGACGTCTGCGGCAAGCAGCGCGACGAGCCCGTCGACGTCTCCCTGCTGCGCGGCAGCGAAGAAGCGCGCGGCGAGGTCCTCGCGCGCTTTGCGCGACGTCTCGAAGCGCGGCTTCTCGGCGTCGAGGTGCTTGCGTGCGCGTGACGCAAGCTGGCGGCAGTTCGCCTCGCTCTTGCCGACGATCTGCGCGATCTCGTCGTAGTCGTAGGCGAAGACGTCGTGCAGCAGGAAGACCGCGCGCTCAACCGGCGACAGGCGCTCGAGCACGAGCAGGAACGCCATCGACAGCGAGTCGGCCTGCTCGGCGTGCGCCGCGGGTCCCTCCTCGGTCAGCAGCGGCTCGGGCAGCCACTGGCCGACGTAGGTCTCGCGGCGCACGCGCGCGGAGCGCAGGTGGTCGATCGACAGCCGCGTCACGACGGCCGACAGGTAGGCCTTCAGCGACCCGACCTTGGCGTCGGCCGTCGTGTAGCGCACGTAGGCCTCCTGGACGATGTCCTCGGCGTCGCTGACGCTGCCGAGCATGCGGTAGGCGATCGAGAACATCAGCGGCCGCAGCGTGTCGAAGGTCTCGTCCGTCACGCCGCCAGCCCGTCACGAAAGCCCTGGCGCCAGCTCGACCAGCGTGGCGCCCAACCGAGCTCGCGCTTGATCTTCGCGTTCGACGCGCCGCGCGACTTGGTCGTCATTGCGATGCCGACGTCGCCGGCGGCCAGCCGCCCGAGCCACACCGGCACGCGCCGCGGCGGCTTCGCGCCGATCGCCTCGGCCAGGTAGGGCAGCCACTCACCCACCGGCGCGGGGTCGTCGTCGACAACGTTGAAAATGCCACGCACGCGCTGCTCGACGGCAGCGACGGTCGCGGCTGCGGCGTCGTCGACGTGGATGAACGACCACACCCCGGCGCCGTCGCCGATCACCGGGAACCGGCGCTTGCGCACGATCTCGACCATCGAGTCGGACGCGCCGGGGCCGTAGAAGCCGCCGTAGCGCAGCACCGCGCCCTTCGGGCGGCACGGCGCGCTCGATGTAGCGGAACGCGGCCATCGTCTCGCGCTGATTGGCGGGCGGATTCGGATCGAGCGGATCCTCCTCGCTCGTGACGCTGCCGTTGCCCGGGCCGCTCGGCCAGCCCGCGTAGCTCTGGACGACAACGTGGTCGACGCCGGTCGCCTCGGCGGCGGCGAGCAGGTGCTCGGTGCCGGTCGTGCGCAGTGCGTTGGTCGTCTTGAACATGCGGTCGAAGTGCTTGAGGTCTGGCTTGGTCGCCAGCGCCGTCATCTGGTGAACGATGGCATCCGGCTGCGCGCGGGCGACCGCCTCACCGACGGCGGCACCGTCGAGGCCGTCGACGACGACGGGCTGCGCGCCGAGCTCGGTCAGCATGCTGACCTTGGCGGGGCTTGTCGTGGTCGCGGTCACCGTGTGGCCGTGCGCGACCAGCTGTGGGATCAGACGCCGGCCGAGGGCGCCGGTTCCTCCTGCGAGATAGATGTTCATGCCCCCCGAGACGAGGTAAGACTCTTCCCTGTGACAGGTCTCGAGTCGATCCGCCTGCGCGACGGCTCGCACGTCGCGGTTCGCCCGATCGCGCCCGACGACAAGCAGTTGCTGAAGGACGGCTTCGAGCGCCTGTCGATGGAGTCGCGCTACCGGCGCTTCTTCTCCCCGCTGCCGCGCTTGACCAGCGCACAGCTGCGCTACCTCACCGAGGTCGACCACCATGACCACGAGGCGCTCGCGGCGCTCGATCCCGCCAACGGCGATCTCGTCGCGGTTGCGCGCTTCATCCGCTCGCAGGAGGAGCCGCGAGTGGCCGAGGTCGCCGTCACCGTCGTGGATGACTGGCAGGGCCGCGGCCTTGGCAGCGCGCTGCAGGACGCGCTTGCCGACCGCGCGCGGGAGGAGGGCATCGACACGTTCAGCGCGGTCGTGCAGGCCGACAACATGGCGTCGCTGCGGATGCTCGAAGGACTCGGCGACCACGTCCTCTCCAACGCGGGCAACACCGTCGAGCTGCGGATCGCGCTGCCCGACCGCGGCGCCGGCGACCGCTGGCAGGACGTCATGCGCGCGGCCGCCGCGAGCTCGGTGCTCGTCGTCGGCTCGGCGGTTCAGCGCGCGGCGGCGGCGACGTCCCCGCGGCGGCGGCGCCGGCGTGTGCCGCGCCGCGAACCCGGCTTCCACCGCATCGTCACCGGCAGCGATGGCTCGCTGACTGCCCAGCAGGCCGCGCGTGTCGCGTTCGAGCTCGCGCGCGCGACCGGGGCGCAGCTGGACATCGTCAGCGCCTACAACGCGGCGGCGCCGAGCGCCGTGCGCAAGCTGCGCGCCTGGGTGCCTGACACGGTCTCGCCGCTGAGCTGGATCGTCGCGGGGCGCGACGATGCCGAGGAGCTGCTCGCGCACGCCGCCGAAGCCGCGGCCGCGGCGTTCGACCTCACTGCCACGACCCACGCCGTCGACGGCGACCCCGCCGACGCGCTGATCGCCGTCGCCGAAGACTGCGACGCCGACCTCATCGTCGTCGGCAGCAAGGGCGCGGTCGCAGACAAGCTCATGCGCCGCGCGCCCTGCAGCGTCCTGCGCGTGAAGACCACGGGGTAGGGGGGCCTAGTCCGTGCCCGGCAGCTCTTTGGCCCGCGCCGCGTGGCCGAGCATCAGCTCGCGGTGCACGCTGCGCACCTCCGGCGCGCTGGGGTCGTGCGTGCGCCGCACCCACGTGCGGTCGGAGTCCAGGTGCCAGGAGTTCGTCTCGTCGGCGAAGCAGCGCTCGAGCGTGTCGAGCAGGTCGTCGCGCAGCACCGGGTCGTTCACCGGCGCGACGAGCTCGACGCGCGTGTCGAGGTTGCGTGGCATGAGGTCGGCGCTGCCGATGTACACGCAGGTCGAGCCGTTGCGCTCAAACGCGTAGATCCGCGAGTGCTCCAGGAACCGCCCGACGACCGAGGTCACGCGGATGTTCTCCGAGATGCCGTCGAGCCCGGGCACGAGGCAGCAGATCCCGCGGATGTTGAGGTCGACGTGCACACCCGCCTGCGAGGCCTCGTAGAGCGCGCGGATGCAGCGCGTGTCCACCAGCGAGTTCATCTTCATCGCGATCCGCGCGGGACGGCCGGACTCGTGCGCGGCGATCGTCTTGTGGATCTCCTCGATGATCCCGTCACGCAGATGCGCCGGCGCGACGAGCACCTTGCGGTAGCGCCGCGGCCGCGCGTAGCCGGTGAGGAAGTTGAACATGTCCGCGACGTCGGTCGCCATCGCCTCGTCGCACGTGAAGAGGCCGAAGTCGGTGTAGAGGCGCGCGGTCGTCGGGTTGTAGTTGCCGGTGCCGATGTGGACGTAGTGGCGCACGCCGTCGCCTTCGCGCCGCACGACGAGGATGCACTTCGTGTGCGTCTTCAGCGACGGATGGCCATAGACGACGTGCACGCCCGCGGCCTCGAGCTTGCTTGCCCACTGGATGTTCGCGCGCTCGTCGAAACGCGCCTTCAGCTCGACGAGCGCCACCGCCTGCTTGCCGCGCTCGGTCGCCTGGATCAGCGCCGGCACGAGCGGTGTGTCGTCGCTCGTGCGGTACACCGTCATCTTGATCGCGAGGACATCCGGGTCCGCCACGGCCTGCTGCACGAAGCGCTCGACGCTGGTGCTGAAGCTGTCGTAGGGGTGGTGGACGAGCACGTCGCCATCACGGATCACCGCGAAGAGGTCCGTGTCGCCGTCCTCGTCGCTCTGCAGGCGCGGCTGGGTCACGGGCGACCACGGCGTCTCGCGCAGCTCGGCAAAGCCCGGCAGCTTCACGATCTGCCACAGGTCGCGCAGGTCGAGCAGCCCGTCGACGCTGTAGACCTGCTCGTCGTCGACCGACAGCGCGCTGGCGAGGCGGTCGCGCAGCACGTCGGACATCTCGGTGTTGACCTCGACGCGCACGACCTCGCCGAAGCGCCGGCGCCGCAGCTCGGCCTCGACGGCGCGCAGCAGGTCGTCGGCCTCGTCGGAGACCTCGAAGTCGGCGTCGCGCGTGACGCGAAAGACGCCGTGGTCAAGGATCTCCATGCCCGGGAAGAGCGTGTCGAGATGCGCGGCGATGACGTCCTCGAGCGTGACGAACGTCGTCTCGCCGACGTCGACGAAGCGCGGCAGGTTCTCCTTCGGGACCTTCACGCGCGCGAACGCGCTCTGGCCCGTCACCGGGTCGCGGACGATGACCGCGAGGCTCAGTGAGAGGTTGGAGATGTAGGGGAACGGGCGCCCGAGACCGACCGCCAGCGGCGTCAGCACCGGGAAGATCTGGCGGCGGAAGCGCTCGGTGAGCTTTTCGCGCTGCTCGGCGGAGAGGTCGTCGAGCGTGACGATGCGCACGCCGTGCTCCTCCAGCGCCGGACGCAGTGCGCCGTCGACGCAGCGCGACTGCCGCGCGATCTGCTCGACGACCTTGGCGCGAATCGTCGCCAGCACCTCCGCGGGCGTGCGGCCGTCGATGCCGCGGTCGTTGAGCCCGGCGTCGACCTGATCGAGCACTCCCGCGACGCGGATCATGTAGTACTCGTCGAGGTTGGACGTGTAGATCGCGGCGAACTTCACGCGCTCCAGCAGCGGCGTGTGCGGGTCCTCGGCGAGCTGCAGGACGCGGTCGTTGAAGTCCAGCCAGGAGACCTCGCGGTTGGTGTAGAGCGCCGGGTCCTTGAGGTCGACGTCGGCGGGCTGTTCCTCCAGCACGGGCTCTGCCGGGAGGGGCACGGCTCGGATCGGATCCTGTGTCGGCTGTTCGGTCACTGCTGCACCGTCGAGGGTAGGCGTTCGTCGAGCGCGTACTCAAGCCGGCTGCGAAAGCCCTGGCGCTCGAGATCGGTCCACAGCTCGAGGAAGCGCGCAAACAGCATCTCGCGCCGCGCGCGCAGGAACGTGAGGATCGTGTGAAGGCCGCGATACGCGTCCGCCTGCGGCGCGTCGGCGGCAAACTGCGGATCGAGGTCCTCGGCATCGGCCGGCGCGCGGCCGCGCACGACGTGGACATCGGCGGCCTGCGCGGCCTCCAGCAGCATCAACACGCGCGGGATCGTCTCGTCGCAGTCGTGGATCTCGCCGATCAGGTCCTGGACGTCCTTGGTGCGCTTGCCGGCCGTCTCGGCGTACGGCCCGAAGCAGGGCGCGCCGATCTCGAGGATGTAGCGCAGGCGCTTGGCGGCGATGCGCATGTCGTGCAGCGCCGTGACCGCCTCTGGGTCGCTCGCCTCGGGCATGAAGCCGCAGAGCTCGTCGAGGCGCACCTGGATGATCCGCTGCAGGTTGTCCGCGAGCGTGCCTTCGGGGTCCAGGCGCTTGACCTTGCGCGCCTTCATTCGGCGACGAGCCTCTCGAGGCGGCCCTTGAGGTCGTGCTCCTGCGCCGTCGCGAGCGCCTCGGCGAGGATGACGTTGCCGGTGCGCTGCTGGGCCTCCAGGCGCGTGCGCATGAACTGCAGACCGGGGGTGTCGGCATCGCTGAGCGCTGCGGCGAGGCCGTCGAGATCCTCGAGCTGCACGTCGGGGTCGCGCCGCGCGCCGAGCGCGTCGGCAAGCGCCTTGACGTCCTTCAGCACCGCGCGGTGCTCGTCGCGCGCAAAGCACGGGGCGTAGATCTCGAGCACCGCGCGCAGGCGCCGCGTGGCGACGCGCATGTCGTGGACGCGCTCGATGTCGGTCGTGTCGAGCACGTCGACGGAGTGCTCCCACAGCTCCTGCGCGCGCACGCGGACGGTCGCGCGCGCCGCGTCGCGGAACGCCATCTCGCCGTGCAGGCCGTCGATGTCGCGCGCCTTGGCCATTCAGACTTCGCCGTTGAGCATCGCAAGGATCACGCCTTCGCGCAGGCCCGCGTTTGCCATCTGCAAGTCCACGCCCAAGCGCTCGGCGGTGGCCTCGAGGATCGTCAGGCCCGCCGGCAGCATGCGCATGCGCTCGACGTGCAAGCCGTGGCGCGCGGCAAGGATCGCCGCAGGCTCGGCGCAGAGCGCGTCCAGCGCGCGCGCGAGCGCCGGGCGCGAGAGGTCGCCGCCGCCGAGCACGCGGGCCAGCGACGTGGCGCTGCCACCGACTGCCCAGGCCGCGCCCGCCGGGGGCGGATCGGCCTTCGCGAGCGCGGCAACCGCGCGGGCGCGGGCACGATCGAGCTGTGCTGCGGTCGGGGGATCGCTGGGCAGCTCGGCTTCGGCCAGCACGCCCGAGCCGATCGGCAGCGACGTCGCCCACACCGGGCCACCGCTGCAGGTGCCGACGATGATCTCCGTCGAGCCGCCGCCGACATCGACGATCGCGATCGACCCGTCGGGTCGCGGCGTGACGGAGCAGGTCGCGCCGGCGAACGCCAGCCGCGCCTCGGTGTCGCCGTCCAGCACCAGCACGTCGACGTCGACGCCCGCGCCGAGGGCAGCCCGGACCGCCGCGGGATCGGGCGCCGAGCGCACGGCGGCGGTCGCGACGGCGACGACGCGCTCGGCACCGTGCTCGCGCGCGGCCGCGACCTGGGCCGCGACGTCTGCGCCGGCGCGCGCGAGGCGCTCGGGATCAAGCGTCCCGTCGGCGCGGCGCTGCGCCCCGAGGCGGTTGAGCGCGCGCCCAGCGGCGATCTCGCGCAGCCCGCCGCTGCCGTCCGGCTCCGCGACCAGCAGCCGCGTGGTGTTCGAGCCGATGTCGATGCAGGCAAGGCGCAAGCACCCCAGAGTGCCATGATCCCGCGCTGATGTCCGGCCCTGCCATCGAAGTCGCAGGCCTCGCCAAGGCCTATGGCAAGCATGAAGCGGTCCGCGGGATCGACTTCGCGGTCGCTCGTGGCGAGGTCTTCGGGCTGCTCGGGCCGAACGGCGCCGGCAAGACCACCACCGTCGAGATCCTCGAGGGCTACCGCGAGCGCAGCGCCGGCGACGTGCGCGTGCTCGGCGTCGACCCGCAGACGCGCCCGCGCGCGCTGCGCGAGCGCATCGGCGTCGTCCTGCAGACCTCGGGCATCTACCGCTTCATCACGGTGCGCGAGGCCGTGGCGCACTGGGCCGCGATGTACCCCTCGCCGCGCGACGTCGACGAGGTGATCGACGTCGTCGGCCTCGCGCCGCAGCGCGACAAGTTCGCGCGCAAGCTCTCGGGCGGCCAGTTGCGCCGGCTCGACTTCGCGCTCGCGCTCGTCGGCGACCCCGAGCTGATCTTCCTCGACGAGCCGACCACCGGCTTCGACCCGCAGGCGCGCCGCGCGGCCTGGCAGACGGTGCGCTCGCTGCGCAGCCTCGGCAAGACCGTGCTGTTGACGACGCACTACCTCGACGAGGCGCAGGCGCTGTGCGACCGCGTCGCGATCATCAAGGACGGGCGCATCCTCGTGATCGGCGCGCCGCACGAGCTCGACGTCGGCACCGGTCCGCGGGCACGCGTGACGTGGCGCGACGAGGACGGCACGATGCAGACGCGCGACGTCGGCGACCCGACGCCGCTCGTGCACGAGCTGACGAGCGCAGCGCTCGCGCGCGGCGGGACCGTGCGTGAGCTGGCTGTGACGCGACCGTCGCTGGAGGACGTCTACCTCGAGCTCACCGCCGACGAGCCGGAGGGCACACATGTCTGACGCCGTCGCGCTGACCTGGCGCCAGTACCGGCTGGAGCGCAAGATGTTCTGGCGCAACCCGACGGCGGCGTTCTTCAGCTTCTTCCTGCCGCTGCTGTTCCTCGGCGCTGTTCGGGGCGATCTTCAGCGGCTCGCAGGAGAACCTCGACGTCATCGTGCCGGGCCTTGCGGGGATGAGCATCATGGCGACGACGTTCAACTCGCTGGCGATGCAGCTCGTGTTCCTGCGCGAGCAGGGCGTGCTCAAGCGCATGCGCGGGACGCCGCTGCCCGAGACCGCGTACCTCGGCGGGATCTTCGCCTCGGCGATCACCAACGCGGCCGTGCAGATCGGGATCGTCGTGGTCGCCGGGAAGCTCTTCTTCAACATCGGCTGGCCCGCCGACTGGGCGCAGCTTGCGCTTTTCACGGTGGCCGGCGTGATCTGCTTCGCCTCGCTCGGCGTCGCGTTCTCGCACGTGATCCCGAACCTCGACGCGGCGCCGGCGTTCACGAACCTCGTGTTCCTGCCGGTGATCTTCATCTCGGGCGTCTTCTACGACGCCGGCGACGCACCGGCGTTCCTCTACGACATCGCCCGCGCGCTGCCGCTGACGCACGTCATCAACGGCTTGTCGGACGCCTTGATCACCGGCACCGCCAACGGCGGCGCGCTCGCGGTGATCGCGCTGTGGAGCGTCTTCGGGCTGGTGTTCGCGGTGCGCGGCTTCAGCTGGGACCAGCGCCGCAGCTAGCGCCGGGGTCAGATCTTGCAATCCAGCAAGTTTCGGCTTTCAAGCCGGAACTTGCGCACTCCGGAAATCGGCGCGACCGTGATGGCGCGCTGGAAAAGGCGAGCGGTGCTCGATTGCAAGATCTGACCCCCTAAGGCTCGACCGACGGTGGCACGCCGAGGCGGCCGAAGTCGTGCTTGCGGTACGGCGGGTCCTCGGCGATCAGCCGGTCGACCGTCACGAACCCGTAGCCGCGCTGGCGCAGGCGCTTGACGATCTTCGGCAGCGCCTCGATCGTCTGCGTGCGGTCGCCGCCGCCGTCGTGCAGCAGCACGATCGAGCCCGGGCGCACGGCGCTGACGACGTTGCGCGCGATCTGCTCGACGCCGGGCCGCGTGTAGTCCTCGCTGTCGACGTTCCAGAGGATCAGCGCCATCCCGCGCAGCTTCGTCAGCCGGCGGGTATCCGCGTCCCACGCCCCGTACGGCGGGCGAAAAAGCCGCGGCGGCGGCCCGCCGGCCTGCTCCATCACCGCGGCCGAGCCGAGGATCTCCTCGGCCTGCTTGCGCCGGCTCATGCCCGGCATCGAGCCGTGCGAGTAGGTGTGGTCGCCGATCGTCACCCCGAGCGTGCTCGCCGTCTGGTGCCCGGGCCCCGGGAACTGCTGCAGCATCTTGCCGACCTGGAAGAACGTCGCCGGCGCCTTCAGGCGCACGAGCTCGGCAAGCAGCCTGCTCGTGTACGGGCCAGGCCCGTCGTCGAACGTCAGCGCGACCCAGCGGCGCTTGCCGCCACCACTGCGGATCGCCTCACCACGCAGCGCAAGCGCATGGATCGCGCGCGCCTGCGGGTCGCCGGGCTGGGGCTTGGGCAGCTCGAGCTTCTTACCCTTCGTCACGGGCCGCGCGGTGTGCAGCCGCGGCGTCGCGTCCTCCTCGGGCAGGCGCCCGAACGGCGGCAGCGCGACGAGCACGAGCGGCAGCACAAGCAACAGCAGCACCGTCAGCTGCACGGAACGACGCTCCCACTGGACGAGCAGTCCGCCGATGTAGCCGCGGAGCGCCCGCACGCCCTAATCCCGCAGGACGACGCCCTCGAGCGGCGTCCACTCGCTGCGCAGCAGGCCGTACATCGCCACGTCCTTGTAGTCGTCGCCGTGGCGGTGGTAGTGACGCAGGACGCCCTCGCGGGTGAAGCCGAGCTTCTCGAGCGCACGCTGGGAGCGCGTGTTGCGGACGTCAGTGGGTGCCGCGATGCGCTCGAGCTCCATCCCGAGGAAGCCCAGGTGCAGGATCAGCGCCTTGCTCATCGCGTTGACGCCGGCGCCCCAGAACTCGCGCCCGACCCAGGTTCCGACGATCGCGCGACGATCGCGCGCGACGATCTCCGAAAGGCCGGTGATGCCGGCCGGCCCGCGCTCATGGTCGACGATCAGCATGTCGATCTGGGTGCCGGCCTCGCGCCATTCCCGCGCACGCTCGATGTAGGCCAGCGGCTCCTCGATCGACCCATACGGGCCCCACGAGAACCACTGCGTGACCTCGGGGTCGCTTGCCAGCGCCAGCAGGGCGGGTGCGTCCTGCGCCTGCGGCGGGCGTAGCGTCATGCCAGGGCCGACAACCTCCATCCGGTATTCCTACTGCAATGCTCGCGGTCCTCTCGGACATCCATGGCAACCTGCCCGCGTTCGAGGCGGTGATCGCCGACGCCCGCACCCGCGGCGCCGAGCGCTTCCTACTCTGCGGGGACTACGCGGCGATGGGCCCGTGGCCGGCGGACTGTGTCGCGCTGGCCGAGTCGCTCGAGCCCGTCGCGATGCTGCGCGGCAACCACGAGCGCTGGCTGATCGACCGCTCCGACCTCCCGACCGACGAGACCGCGCTCGTCGCAGGCGTCGACTGGGAGGTCGAGCAGCTCGACGCGGCGACGATCGCGCGCCAGGCGGCGCTGCCGACGACCACCGTCGTCGACGGGATGCTGTTCTGCCATGCCTCACCGCATACCGACATGGCGTCCTTCGCGCCGGAGCCGGCCGACGGCGACGCCGAGTTGCTGCGTGACGTCGACGCCCCACGCGTGGTCTTCGGCCACTACCACCTGCAGTTCCGCCGCCCGCACGACGACGCGATCGAGCTGATCGCGCCCGGCAGCGTCGGCCTGCCGCTCGACGGCGATCGCCGTGCGGCGTACGCGACGATCGCCGACGACGGCGAGATCACGCTGCATCGCGTGATGTACGACCATCGCGTCACGCTCGCGGCGCTGAACAAGATCGACAACGAATGGGCCGACAGCACCGCCGGCTGGGTTCAGAACGCGCGCTTCTAGTCCGCGAGGCCGATCAGCCACGAGCTGCCGGCGGCCACGACCAGCGCCGCCGTCAGGGCCAAGCCGACGTGCCACAGGCGGTTCTTGCCGTCGAAGGCCTGGTTGAGCGCTTCGACGAGCCCGTAGGTCGCGACGATGCCGGGCATCAGGTAGACCATGAACGCCACGAGCCCCGGCCCAGCCGCCTGATCGGCGAACGCGCTGTGCGCAGCGCTGTAGCCCGAAGCGGCGACGGCGCCGAAGCAGACGACGCACAGCAACGCCCCGAGTCCGCGGGTCAACGACATCGCTCGCGATTGTTACACATGTGTAGTAAGCCTGGCGTGCGTATGGTGAGGACATGTCCGAGCCCGAGCCGATCGACGTGGTGACGACGGTCGGCGACCTCGACCCCGTCGTCGTCCTGCTGCGGGAGTTCCTGCATCGCTCCGGCGCAGTCCGTGCGGTTGCGATCGTCGACCTGCCCGACGACCCGGCGCTGGTGGACTGCGCACAGCTGCAGCCGATCGAGGTCACCGTCGGCGACCGCAGCGTCGTGCTCCCGCATGCGATCGCGCTCGACGCGCCGGCGCTGCCGGTGCCGCACGTCACGCAGCTGCCGCCGTTCGAAGTCGACCCGACGGAGGGCAAGGTCGCGTCCCCGCTCGGCGGGCTGGAGCACTACGCGCGTGCCGTCTCGGCGCTTGCGACCGCGGTCCCGGGCGCCCGCAGCATCGCGATGGCGACTTGGTCGACGAGCGACCCCGAGGCGCCGCTGTCGATCAGCGCACGCGGCGGCGAGCCGTTCATCGTCAGCCTGGGTGAGGAGCAGTGGGAGTTGGACCAGTAGGTTTGTCGCCGTGCGCGCTGCCAAGACGTTCACCGGCCCGGGCCTGATCACGATGGGGATCCTGCACTTCACGGTCCCCAAGCCGTTCGAGGACATCGTCCCCGCCTCGCTGCCCGCCAAGCGCGCGCTCGTCTACGCGTCGGGGGCCACCGAGCTTGCGACCGGCCTCGGCTCACTGCACCCAAGGACGCGCCGCGCGGCCGGCTGGCTGGGGATCGCGACGATGCTCGGCGTCTACCCCGCGAACGTGCAGATGTGCTTCAACACGGAGCGCTACAAGCAGGTCCCGCCGGCCCTGCTGTGGGCGCGGCTGCCGTTGCAGGGCCTCTTCATCTACTGGATCTACAAGGCCTGCTTCAAGCGAACGTGATCACGGTCCTGATGCCGTCTTGGGCGTGCATCAGGTCAAAGCCGCGGTTGACGTCGTCGAGTGAGATGCGGTGGCTGATGAACGGGTCGACGTCGATGTCACCCGCCAGGTAGCGGTCGATCAGCTGTGGGACCTGGTCGCGCCCCTTCACGCCGCCAAACGAGGAGCCCGCCACGCGGCGCCCGGTGATCAAGAACCGCGGGATGACGTCAAGCGTCTCGCCCTTGCCCGCGACGCCGCACATCGTCGCCAGCCCCCACCCCATGCGCGCAGCCTCGACCGCCTGGCGCATCACCGCCACCAGCCCGGTCGCCTCGAACGTGTAGTCCGCCCCGAAGCCCGCAGTCTCGTCCAGGACACGCTGCACCGTGTCCTCGCCACCGATCCACAGGTCAGTCGCGCCCTGCCCCTTGGCGAGCTCGAGGCGATCCTCGGAGAGGTCGACGCAGATGATCCGCTCGGCACCCTGCAGCCGCGCGCCCGCGACCGCGCCGAGGCCGACCATCCCGGCGCCGAACACCACCACCGTCGAGCCCGGCTCGACCTTCGCGGTGTTCATCGCCGCACCGAGGCCGGTCGACAGGCCGCAGGCAAACAGGCACGCCCGGTCCAGCGGCGCCTCGGGATCGATCTTTGCCAGCGCGATCTCCGGCATCACGGTCGCCTCGGCAAACGTCGACGTCCCCATGAAGTGGCGAATCCGCTCGTCGCCGCGATGCAGGCGCGTGCTGTGGTCTGGCAGGTAGCCCTGGTTCTGCTCGTCGCGAATCGCCAGGCAGATGTTCGTCTTGTCGCTCTGGCAGTGCACGCACTCGCGGCACTGCGGCGAGAACAACGTGACGACGTGATCGCCGACAGCGAGACTCGTAACGCCCTCGCCGACCGCCTCGACGACACCGGCGCCCTCGTGGCCGAGGACCGTCGGCGCGTAGCCGCTCGGGTCGACACCCGACGCGGTGTACATGTCGGTGTGGCAGATGCCGCACGCCGTCAGCCGGACGAGCACCTCGCCGGCCTGCGGGCCGTCGAGGCCGACATCCTGGACGACAAGCGGCTGGCCAAATTCCTCGAGCACGGCGGCACGGATCTCCATGCCGCCGAGCCTATCGACCGGCCCGCGGGTGCTAGGCCGCGCGGAGGTGGCGCTTCTTGGCCGTCTTCTTCTGCGTGTCGCCGTCGTCCGCCATGCGCGCACGCATCTCGTCGAGCGAGCGGCGGATCAGCCGTGACACGTGCATCTGCGAGATGCCGACGTGCTCGGCGATCTCACGCTGCGTCAGGCCGGCGAAGAAGCGCAGCTGCATGATCTGCTGCTCGCGCGTGGCGAGCGCGTCCATGCCGGACTTCAGCAGCACGCGCCGCTCGGCGGTCGCGAACTCCTCGTCCTCGGCACCGAGCAGCTCGAGCGCCGTGCGGTTCTCGCCGATCGGCTCCTCGAAGGAGACCGTCGAGTAGCTCTGCGCACCCTGCATCGCGTCGAGCACCTGCTCCTCGGTGGCCTTCACGGCCTCCGCGAGCTCGGCGACCGTCGGCGGGCGCTGGAGCTTGGTCGTCAGGCGGTCGACCGCCTGGCTGAGCTTGGCGTTGAGCTCCTGGATGTCACGCGGGACGCGGATCGACCAACCGCGATCGCGGAAGTGGCGCTTGATCTCGCCCGCGATGTTCGGGGCGGCGAACGTGGACAGCTTGACGCCGCGATCGGTGTCGAAGCGGTCGACGGCCTTGATCAGGCCAACGGCGCCGACCTGGACGAGGTCGTCCAGCGGCTCGCCACGGTTGGCGTAGCGACGGGCGATGTGGCGGACGAGCGGCATCATGCGCTCGACCAGCTCGCGACGCGCCTCGAGATCGCCGTGCTCGTGGTAACGGCGCAGCAGGCGCGTCTCGTCGTCGGTTCGCGGAATCTCCGTTGTGCTGCTCATGCTGGTGAATCCTCCCTTGCGCTTCCGGTTTCGGGACCGCAGGAGGCGATCTTCTCCGCGGCGCACCCGCCAACAAGGCGGTCAAAGGTGGCCAGAGGGCGTTTTCGCCGAACTATCTCTGTCGCTCAGGGTGGACAAAGGCGGGCAACCGACGAGCCATGCCCTCTGATCTTCAGCAAACGAGGTTTCGGTCGGAGACCACGGGGAACGCTCACGCAGTCGACCTCCCGCATGATCCCACCCCACATGTCCGACGACGGCCCCGATCTTGAGCTCTCACTCCCCGCCCGCCCCGAGAACGTCGCCGTCGTGCGCCATGTCCTCGGAGGCGTCGGCGATGTGCTCGCGCTGCACCCGGAAGTCCTCGACGACATCCGTCTCGCGGTCAGCGAGGCGTGCGCGAACGTCGTCGTCCACGCCTATCCCGACGACGACGGACTGCTCCTCGTCCAGGTCTACACGCGCGCGGACAGCCTCGACGTCCGCGTCCGCGACCAGGGCACCGGGATGGCGCCGCGGACCGACTCGCCCGGGCTCGGTGTCGGCCTGCCGCTGATCGCGTCGCTCGCGCGCACGCTCGAGCTGAGCGCCCCGGCAGGCGGCGGCACCGAGGTGCGGATGGCGTTCGACCTGCAGCCCCGTCCCGTCGCCGACGAGCTGCCGCTGCCCTCCGACGGCGAAGCGGAGCACGGCCGTTGAGCGCGCTCGACTCGGGCGGTCTGGACCACACGCGCATGACGGTGCGCCAGGGTCCACTCGTCGGCCCCGTCCTCAGCCGCCTCGTCGGCATCCACGCCGCGCGTGCCCCGCTTGCGATGGATCGACTGCAGGATGCGCTGCTGATTGCTGACGCGATCGCCGCGCGCGCGCCCGCGTACGCGATCGCCGAGTGGTTGCCGGTCTCTCTACGGACGACCGAGGGCCGGCTTGAGCTGCGGGTCGGGCCGCTGCGCGACGGCGGCGCGACGCGCGTGCTCGAAGGCGCAGAGGTTGCCGGTGCAGGCAACGTCATCCAGCGCCTCGCCGACGAGGTCCGCGTGCGTCCCGCAAGCTCGGGCGCCGAGTACCTCACCATCGCCATCGGCCCGTCGTGACACGTTTGCCCGGCCTGCCCGTAGGGTACGTCCCCGGACGATGGTCGACAGCTCGACACCACGGATGACGTTCGACTTCTCGCTGCGGGAGGATCGCTCCCGGCGGCGCCCATGTGATCGCGGTCTCCGGCGAGGTCGACATCTTCACCGCGCCCGAGCTCAAGCGTTCCCAAACCGGGGGCTTGACATTCTTTCGTGCATTGTTCTAGTCTCTCCCGCCATTGGGAAACCTCTTGTTTTCAGGGCGCGATCTAGGGAATCGCGTGGGGGATATAGGGGATAGGTAGACGGGAACTGCCGGGCGTGAACCACCGAGGGAAAGGTGGCCGCGACCCTCACAGGGTTAGGAGAGAATTTAGTGAACCGGGACACGGCGCCGCGCGAGCGCGGCAAGGCAATCCTTGCTTGCATCGGCCTCTGCGCGGCCTTCATGCTCTTCTTCCTGCCGCTGTCCCAGAGCTTCGCCAGCGAACATCTCGAAATCACCGGCGAATACGGCAAGGAAGGTCCCCTCTCGAGCGGGGTCGGCAGCGGATGCCGGATCGCCTACCAGTCGTCGTCCGGGCACCTCTTCCTCTTCTCCGACGAAAAGGTCTACGGCCTCAGCGTCACCCCCGGCTCGGCGACGCCGCTGGGCGGCAAATATCCGATCGCGGCGGGGATCAACAGCAACTGCGGCGATCCGGACATGGAAATCGATCCGTCCACGGGGAGCATCTTCGCCGCCCCTTCGACGCAAAACCTCTATGGCTGGGATTCCTCGGGCGCCCCGCTGGGCCCACCCTGGCCGGTCAGCACGGGCGGGGAAACCTGCGGTGTCGACGTGACCGCCTCGGGTGAAGTCTGGGGCGACAACTACGGCCTCTCGCAGATCACGAAATTCACCGCGTCGGGCGCGTCGGCGGGCGGCCCGATCGCGCTCGGCTTCAACTCCTGCAAGTTCACCATCGACCGCAGCACCGGCGACATCTACGTGGCCCCGTACAACGGCGGCAAGCAGCTGGTGAAGTTCACCGCCGCCAGCAACTACACGGAAAAAACCAAGTTCCCGGTCGCGAATCCGGCCAGTGAAGAAGAACCGGAAGAAGGCGCCACCGGCAGCGGCGATCCGGGGCTGGTCGTGAACGGCGCCGAACACAAGATCTACGTCGGCAACGGCTCGACCGAAGTGAAGGCCTACAACACCCAGAGCGGCGAACTCATCGAAACGATCAACCTGCCGGAAGGGGGCGGCTTCGGGCTCGCGGTCGACGAAAACACGGACACGCTCTTCGTCACCGTCGGCAGCGGCGAAACCGGCCGGATCCTCGAATACCTCGGCGCCAAAACTCCGAAAGCGACCACCGGCCCGGCGATCGGCAACACGGAAGTGTCCGGCACGGCCGACCCCAACGGCGTCGGCCCGATCACCGGCTGCTTCTTCCAATACGGCCTGACGACGTCCTACGGCAAACAGGTGCCGTGCAAAGAGACGGTGCCGTTCAACACGACCGAGACCGTGCACGCCGACCTGGCGGAAAACGAAAGCCTGCAGGGCGAGTCGACCTACCACTACCGGCTGGTGCTCACCACCGCCGACCCGCACGCGACCGGCCGGGGCGGCGACCTGACGATCATCCCGCACAACGTCAAAGGGCTGACGACGGATGAACCGACCGAAGTCACCCAGGAATCGGCGACCCTGAACGCCCACTTCGAAGGCACGAACGAAGACACGCACTACTACTTCGAATGGGGCCAGAACACCGAATACGGCAACGTGACCGCGGTCCCACCGGGCCTCGACGCCGGCGCGACCACCGGCCCGACCCACCTCGAAGCGAAGATCGCCGGCCTCACGCCCGGCACCACCTACCACTATCGGGTGGTCGCCGAAAATGCGATCGGCGAATCGAAAGCCTCCGACCGGACCTTCAAAACCTTCGAACCGCCGTCGATCGAATCCTTCACCTCGAGCCACCTGACGGCCAGCAGCGCCGAGATCGACGCCACGATCAATCCGAACGGGTTCGAAACGAACTACTACGTCGAATACGGGCCGACGCCGGAATACGGCTTGATCGCACCGATCCCGCACGGCGTCATCGCGGCCGGCAACAGCGGCCAGAACGTGACGATCTCGCTCTTCTTCCTCGAAGGGATCCCGTACCACTTCCGGGTCATCGCGGAAAACAAGTGGGGTAAGCAGATCTCCGGCGACCAGACCTTCGAATTCTTCCCGCCCAGCTGCCCGAACATCCACGTCCGCCAGGAAACGAGCGCGACCTACCTACCGGACTGCCGCGCCTACGAGATCGTCTCGCCGGAAGACGGCAACGGCGCGATCGCCTTCGCCTCGGCGGGGCCGGTCGCCCCCGACGCCGACAACGCATATGCGTTCGGTGCGGCGCTCGGCGAGTACCCCAATACGGGCGACCCGGTGAACGGGATCAGCGTCGACACCTACGTCGCGACCCGGACCGCGACCGGCTGGAAAACGAAATACATCGGGATCCCGGGAAATAAGGCTCTCAGCGTCAGTACGCCGCTTTCCGACCTGAACATGGAAAAGCTTCTTTCCTTCGCCGAAGAATACAAGCTCCCGGTCGGCTCGAGCGGCCCGTATGTCTTCGACAACCAAGACAATGAACTCGGTCAGTGGCCGGCGGGCCTCCACTCGATCCCGGGGGCGAACGAATTCACCGGCGGCTACTTCGAACGCCGGGGAACGATGCAGCCATCGCCTGATTTCAGCCACTTCGCATTCTCGTCGAACACCGTCGCCTTCACCGACGGCGGGGTCACGAATCCGAAAGACGGCCCATACCTCACGGCCGGGTCCGCCTATGACTACGACACGAAGACGGGTACGACGTCGCTGATCTCGATCGCCCCAGGCGGCGGTCCGATCCAGGCCGAACCGGCCGAGCAGTTGCCATTCAAAAACCGGTTTGGCGAAGAATTCATCGGCGACCCAGCCGACTTCATCAGCTTCCCGGGCCCGAAACCGTCCCAGGAATCGCCGGTACAGATGTACCCGAGCGTGTCCACCGACGGCTCGCACATCCTGATGGCGACGAACGCGGCGCCGCGGGAAGAATTCCAGCCCCCGCCGCTCACCCATCTCTACATGCGGGTCGACGACGCGATGACCTACGACGTCTCGCACGGCCACGTCGTCGAATACGAGGGGATGACCCCGGACGGGACGAAGGTCTTCTTCCTCTCTTCTGAACAGCTGAGCCCGGAAGACAAAGACACCAGCGTCGACCTCTACGAGTGGCAAGAGGGTCAGAAAGAACTCACCCTCGTCTCCAAGGGGAACAACGGCAAAGGCAACTCCGACGACTGCTCCGTCAGCTGGACGACGAAATGCGGTGTGCTTCCGGTCCACGGCTACAAGGAGACGGACAACTCGATCGCCGCGAACGGCGACGTCTACTTCTACTCGCCACAGCAGCTCGACGGTACGAAAGGCTCTGCCGGCCAGCAGAACCTCTACGACTTCCGTGAAGGCGAAGTCCACTTCGTCGCCACCCTCGAACACAAGGAACAGTGCGATCCGACGCCGTTCAGCGGGTCATGCGCGAACGGGCCGGTCGGGCAGATCCAGGTCGCGCCCGACGACCGCCACGTGGCCTTCCTCACGGCAAGCCGGCTGACCTCCTACAACAACGCCGGGTTGACCGAGATGTACACGGTCGACCAGCAGACCGGGAACGTCATCTGCGTGTCCTGTCGGCCCGACGGCAAACCGCCGGTCTCGAACGTCGCCGGCAGCGAGCACGGACTCTTCATGTCCGACGACGGGAGGGTCTTCTTCTACACCGCCGATCCACTGGTCCCGCAGGACACGAACGAACTCCACGACGTCTATGAGTACGTGCAGGGTCGCGCCCAGCTGATCACCGCCGGGACCGGGTCCCACGATCAACAGATCACCCAAGACGAATTCTCCGAATCCGTCCGCTCGGCCGGCTTCAGCGGGGTGAGCGCCGACGGGGTGAACGCCTACTTCACCACCTTCGACACGCTCGTCCCGCAGGACCGGAACGGCAACTTCCTGAAGGTGTACGACGCCCGCACGGGCGGCGGCTTCGCCTTCGAACGGCCGAACGAAGTCTGCGAAGCCGCGGACGAGTGCCATGGCGCCGGCAGCCCGGCTCCGGCACGTGCCGAAATCAGTAGCGCCGCCGAACTGGGGAGCGGCGGCAACGTCCACCCGGCGAAGCACAAGGCAAAGAAGAAGCACCACAAGAAGAAAAAGCACCACAAGAAGAAACACCACGGCAAGGGCGTGAAGCACGCGAAGAAGAACCGACCCGCGAAGTCGAAGGGGGGCCGGACCAATGGCTGAGCGAGATCAAGGCAAGGAGCTGACTTTGGCCGTTTCCCCGGCAACCACGCGCAGTCGCATCGGGATCTTCGCGATCGCCGCAGCGCTCGCCCTGGCTCTGGCCGTCTTCCTGGCGCCGTCCGCTTCTGCGTACGTGCCGATCTTCAGCTTCACCGCCTCGCCGTCGACCACGCAGGCGGGCGGTCACCCGAACCTCGAGTTCAAGACCGAATTCGGCACCCGCACCACCTCGCCGAAAGAAGCGACCGAGCCGTGCGAATGCTCGGACGCGAAAAGCATCTACTTCGACTTCCCGGGCGGCGTCGTCGGCGATCCTCACGCGACCCCGATCTGCACCCAGACGGAGTTCGGCAGCGCGCACTGCCCGGTCGATTCCCAGGTCGGGATCGCCGCCTTCGGCTTCGGTCTGGTGCCCGTCTACAACCTCGAACCGGCCGGCGGGCAGGCGGGCCTCCTCGGGCTGACGGTGCCCCTAGTCCACTTCCCGGTCTACACGATCATCAGCGCAAGGACCGACGGCGACTTCGGCCTGAAAGCGTCGATCGAAGGGATAGGTCTGCACTATTTCGCCCTCTCGGGGCTGGAAGTGAAGCTGTGGGGCGTCCCGGCCAGCCCGGCGAACGACCCGATGCGGTTCCACTACGGGCAGGTCGTCTGCTACGGCTTCGACACCATCGATCCGGCGTCCGTGGACTGGACCCAGCTGCTCGGGCACACCTCCTGCGAAGACCCGAAAGTCTGGGGTCCGCAGCCTTCGAACAGCCCGCAGAAGCCGTTCCTGGACAACCCGACGAGCTGTGGCGAACCGCTCAGCACCCACCTCGAAATCCTCTCCTACGACAACGGCACCGACGCCACCGAAGCGCCTTGGCCCGCGACCACGGGCTGCGACCGCCTCGGCTTCAACCCGAGCCTCTACGCGCAGCCGACGACCACCACGGCGGACTCCGCCAGCGGCTTGGACGTGGACTTGAAAGTTCCACAGAACGAAAGCCCGACGAATCCATCCGGGTCGGAGATCAAGGCGATGGCCGTGAACATGCCGGAAGGCATCACGATCAACCCGAACGCCGCCGACGGCAAGACCTCCTGCACGGAAGCCGAAGCTGCCTTCGGGACGACGAAGGAAGCCCACTGTCCGGAGTACGCGAAAGTCGGCACGCTGAGCCTCGAAAGCTCCGCGCTGCCCGGGCCGATCCCTGGCTTCATCTACCTGGGGACGCCGCTGCCCGGCAACCCGTACCGGCTGTTCCTCACCGCGAACGGCTTCGGGACCCACGTGAAATTCAAGGGATCGGTGGTCCCCGACCCGACCACCGGGCGGATGACGGTCACGTTCCCGGAACTGCCGCAGAGCCCGTTCACGGACTTCGACATGCACTTCTTCGGGTCCGAACGCGGGCTGCTCGCGACCCCGGCGCACTGCGGCACCTTCCAGGTGACGAGCTCCTTCACGCCCTGGGACGACGTCCTGCCGGAACAGACCTCCTCGCAGCCGTTCACCGTCACCGGTGGACCGGGGGGAGCGCCTGTCCGAGCACGCCGGCGAGCTTCCACCCGACCTTCCGCGCGGGCGTCGCCTCCAACACCGCGGGCGCCCACACGCCCTTCTCGCTCGAACTGAACCGCAACGACGGCGACCAGCGCCTCGCCTCCTTCAGCGTTTCGCCGCCCGCCGGGCTGCTGGCGAGCCTGAAGGGCATCCCCTACTGCCCGGACAGCGCGATCGCCGAAGCCTCGGCCCCGAGCTGGTCGGGCCTGGCGGAGCAGGCGAGCCCGAGATGCCCGGCCGCCAGCCAGATCGGCACGGTCGTCGTCGGCGCCGGGGCGGGCAACCACCCGGTCTACGTGAACGGCAAGGCCTTCCTCGCGGGCCCATATAAGGGCGCGCCGCTCAGCATCGTCGCGATGACGCCGGCGATCTCGGGCCCGTACGACCTCGGCGACGCGGTCGTCCGGGCGGCGGTGAACATCGACCCGATCACGGCGCAGATCAGCGCCGTCACCGATCCGCTTCCCCAGATCCTCGAAGGCATCCCGCTGCGGCTGCGCTCGATCCTGGTGAAACTCGACCGACCGAACTTCACCCTCAACCCGACCAACTGCTCGCCGTTCGCGGTGAAGGGCGGCGCCTCGGGGACCGAAGGCGGGTCGGCCGGCTTCAGTGAACACTTCCAGGTCGCGAACTGCGCGAACCTGCCGTTCGCGCCGAAGCTCGAACTGAAGGTGAGGAGCGGGACGAAGCGCACCCGCTTCCCCGCCCTGAGCGCGCACCTCACGGTGCCCGCCGGCTCGGCGAACATCGCCGCCACCTCGGTGGCCCTGCCGCACAGCCTCTTCATCGAAAACAACCACCTGCGGAACCCCTGCACCAAACCCCAGTTCGCGAGCCACACCTGCCCGCCGGGCTCCGTGATCGGAACGGCGAAGGCGGAGACGCCGCTCCTCGGCGCGCCGCTCGAAGGCCCGGTCTACCTGGCCTCCGGCTACGGGCACAAGCTCCCCGACATCGTCGCCGACCTGAACGGGCAGATCCACATCGTCCTTGACGGCCGGATCGACTCCGACAAGCAGGGCGGCCTGCGGACCACCTTCGAAACGGTGCCCGACGCGCCGGTCTCGAGCTTCACCCTGAACCTGCAGGGCGGCAAGAAGGGCCTCTTGGTGAACAGCGAAAACCTCTGCAAGTCGACGCAGAAGGCGATCGAGAAGATGACGGGCCAGAACGGCATGCAGCTCACCGTCAACTCGAAGATCGCCACGCCCTGCGGCGGCGGTAAGAAAGCCAAGAAGACCGGGAGGGCGGGCAAGTGACGGCGTCACTCGAGGGCGGCCTGCGCAAGTTGGGCCTGCTCGGCGGGATCGCCCTGCTGGCGTTCGCCGGCGCACTCCTCCTGGCCGGCCAGGCGACCGCGCTGCAGGTCAAAAAGCACACCTTCTCCAGCTCCTTCGACGGCACCGGCTCGACCACCGGAAAACTCGGATCCAGCATCTACTCCGTCGCGCCCGACGAAGAAACCGGCGACGTCTACGCCCTCACGACGAACGAAGAACGCGAAGTGATCGTGAGCAAATTCGACGCGACGGGCAAACCGCTGGCCTTCAGCGGCCTTGCCGGGGCGACCTCGTTCGTCGTCCCGAACAGCAAAGCGCCCGGCGACCCCGCCCCGACGCTCGTCGTCGACAACTCGGGAACCTCGACCCAGGGCCGGTTCTACGTCAGCGACGGCTTCCACGCGGAAGTCTTCGCCTTCGAAGCGAGCGGCAAAGCGCTGGCGCCGATCGTCCTCGACAAACGGGCGGTCGGGATCGCGGACGACCCGAACACCGGGAACCTCTACGTGCTCTACGGCGAAACTCAGAGCAGCGGCGAAACGTACGTCGAAAGCTACGCCCCGAACGGCACCCCGCTGCACACCAGATGGCACACGGAAGGGGAAGAATTCCTCTACCCGAACGCGCTCGCGATCGGATCCGACGAAACGCTCTACCTCCGGGGGTTCACGAAAGACATCCCGGGGCCCGGCTACGACCAGGAAGTGGCGAAATACAGCCTCACGGGGGAACCGAAAGGCAACCTCGGCGGCGGCTTCCCGGCGGCGATCGCGATCGACCCGCTGACGAACGACGCCTACGCGATCCGCTACGACGGCGAATACCAGGTCGGCGAGCTGAACTCGGACGGGACCCAGATCGACGTCTTCCGGTCGCCGCTGATCGAAAATCCCTCGCGGGTGGGCGTCGACGGCCAGACCGGGACCGTCTACCTCTCCGACAACTCGAACGAAGGCCGGATCCTGATCTTCACCGCGGGCCCGCCGGTCACCATCCCCGGCGTCGTCACCGGTGGCGGCGAAAAATTCGAAGCCACCAGCATCACCTTGAACGGCACGCTTGATCCGGAAGGCGTGCCGACGAGCGAATGCCGCTTCGAATATGGCACGTCCGCCTCGATCAGCGCCTACGAACACAGCCAGCCGTGCAGCCAGGGCGAAGTGCTGACCGGCTCGAGCCAGAAAGTGACGGCGACGATCACCGGACTGACCAAAGGCGCCGAATACCACTTCCGGCTGGTGGCGAAAAACGTGAACGGGTTCGTCGCCGGGCACGACCATCGCGTCATCGCCTCGGGCCTGCCGACGCTGTCCAAAGTCGGTGCCGGCGAAGTCCACACCGACGTCGCCACCCTGCACGCGACCGTGAACGCGGAAGGCGCGGACACCCACTACCACTTCGAATTCGGGACGAGCAACTGCGCCCTTGGCGGCTGCACGCCGGGGCCGGAAATCGATGTCGGCGCGGCGATCGAAAACCAGAACGTCAACCAGGCGTTCAGCGGCCTCGCGCCGAACACCACCTACCACTACCGGATCGTCGCGGTCAACCAGAGCGGCACCTCGACCAGCTCCGACCTGACGCTCCATACCTTCGCGCTGAACACGAACGGCAGCGACCCCTGCGCGAACGCGCACGTGCGCCAGCAGACCGGCGCCGTACAGCTCCTCGACTGCCGCGCCTACGAGCTGGTCTCCGCCGCCGACACCGCCGGCTACGACGTCGAATCGACCGTGATCGCGGGCCGCGAACCGTACGGCGGGTTCCCCTACGCGACGAGCCCCCCGCGGGTCCTCTACGCGGTCTACGGGGGCGGCATCCCCGGCACCGACCATCCGACGAACCGCGGTCCCGACCCCTACGTCGCCACCCGCACGGAATCGGGCTGGACCACGGAATACGTCGGCGTCTCGGCCGAAAACCCGTACTCCGCGGCGCCGTTCTCCTCGCGGCCGACGGGAGCCGCCGACAACCTGACGAGCCTCGCCTTCGGCGGGCCCGAAGGCTGTAGCCCGTGCTTCGCCGGCGGCTACACCGGCATCCCGGTGCGCCTCGCGAACGGGGCGCTCGTCCAAGGCATGACGGGCGACCTGAACCCGGGCCCGGGGGCGAGGGACGAAGGCTTCATCGGCAAGGATCTTTCCGCCGACGGAAGCCACCTGATCTTCGGCTCGAAATCGCAGTTCGAGAGCGACGGCAACTCGAACGGCGACATCTCGATCTACGACCACGACCTGCTCACCGGCGCCACCCACGTCGTCTCCAAGACGCCGGGCGGCGCGACGATGACGGGGGCGGGGATCGCGGAGCTCGACCTCTCCGCCGACGGCTCGCGGGTCGTCGTCGGCCAAGAAGTCTCCGCCGACGCCGACGGCAACGTCTACTACCACCCGTACATGAACATCGGCGACTCCGCCGGCACCATCGACCTCGCGCCGGGCGCGACCGACGGCGTGCTCTACGACGGGATGACCGCGGACGGCTCGAAGGTCTACTTCACCACCGTCGACCCGCTCGCCGGTGACACCGACGGGAGCGCCGACCTATACGTCGCCGAAATTTCCGGTGGTGGCGCCACCGTGAAGCGGGTCTCGACCGGGGCCGGCGGCAGCGGCAACACCGACGCTTGCGACCCGGTGGCTAACTCCAACGGTGCGCACTGGAACACCGTCGGCGGGACCAAAGATTGCAGCGTCGTCGCCGTCCCCGGTGGGATCGCGGCCGACGGCGGCGCCGTCTACTTCCTCTCGCCGGAGCTTCTCGACGGCGGCAACGGGGTCGCCGACCAGCCGAACCTCTACGTCGCCGCCCCCGGCGGGGCACCGCGGTTCGTTGCCACGCTGAACGCAGAAGACCCGCTGGTGGTCGACGCGCTCGCGGACGCCGGCGAACCGAGCAGCGCCGAGTTCGAGGTCACCCGATCAGGTGCCTTCGCCGCCTTCGCGACGACGGCCCCGATCGACTCCAGCTACGAAAACGCCGGATTCTCGGAGATCTACCGCTCCGTCGCCGGCGGGGGCGCGCAGTGCGTCTCCTGCGATCCGACCAACGTGAGCCCGGTCGGCGACGCGGAAATGGCCGCGGACGGACTCAGCCTCGCCGAAGACGGCCGCGTCTTCTTCACCACGCCGGACCCGCTCGTCTCCAGCGACAGCGACGCAAAGCTGGACGCATACGAGTGGGAGGGAGGCACGTTCGGCCTGATCTCAACCGGTACCAGCCCGTTCGACTCGGGCCTGCTGTCGGCCACCGCGGACGGCCACGATGCCTACTTCTTCACCCGCGACTCACTCGCCCCGCAGGACCAAAACGGGCCGACGATGAAGATCTACGATGCCCGCAGCGAAGGCGGCTTCGAGTTCGTCCCGGAAGCCGTCCCCTGCAAAGCCTCCGACGAGTGCCACGGGCCGGGCAGCCAGCCCGCCGCCGTGCCGCCGATCAACACCGTGAACGGCGCCGCGGCCAACGTGCCACCGACGCCGAAGCAGAAGAAGAAGCACAAGAAGAAGAAGCACCATAAGAAGAAGCACCATCAGCACAAGAAGAACGGTGGCAAGAATCGCGGTAAGCACGCCAAGGGCAACAAGGGCGGAGGCTCCAAGTGAGCGTGCCGCGGAACGGGACGGGGAGGGTGACGATGAGTGCCATGAGGTTGAGCCTCGCGACCTTGGCCGCGTGCGCGGTCGCGCTCGCGGCAATGGCGGCCCCGGCGCTCGCCCAGGAGGGGATCGAATCCTTCGAAACGACCTCCTCGAACACCCAGGCGGGTGGCCACCCGGACCTCGAAACCCGGTTCCAGCTGCAGAATCCCGGGTCGCCGGAGGCGGCGCAGAACGTCATCTTCAACGCGCCCGCGGGCGTCTTCGGCAACCCCAACGCAATCACCCGCTGCACCAGCTCGGAATTCGCGCTCGACGAATGCCCGGCCGCCTCGCAGGTGGGGCTGAGCACGATCTGGGGCGCTTACAAAGGCGATCCGCATCACCTCTTCGGCACCGCGCCGATCTTCAGCGTCGTCCCCACCGGGGAAGAAAGCGCGCGTCTCGCGTTCATCGTCCCGACCCTGAACATCCCGATCACGATCCCGGTCGCGGTCCGCACCGCGGGCGATTACGGGCTGCGCTTCACCGTCCAGGACATCACCCAGCTGACGCCGCTGTCCGCCGCCCACCTGACCTTCTGGGGATTCCCCGCCGCCGAAAGCCATGACGCCCAGCGCTTCCCGCGCGGCACTCCCGGGAACCCGTCGAACTGCCCGGAATTCGAAAGCACGAACTGCATCGCGACCGCGACCCCCGCGTCGATCGAGGTCCACCCGTTCACGGACAATCCGACGACCTGCAGCGGCCAGCCGCTGGCCACGACGCTGATCGTCCAGACCTACCAGGACCCGAGCCACCCGACCGAAGCGCAGTCGACCTATCCGGCGATCACGGGGTGTGAGAAACCGACCTTCAACCCTGTCCTGCAGGCGAGCCCGACGACCGAAGAAACGGACTCCCCGTCGGGCCTGAACCTGGAACTGAAAGCACCGCAGTTCGAGGGATTCGCCGCCTCGCCGTCCGAGCTCCACTCCGCGAGGGTGGTGCTGCCCGAAGGGTTCACGATCAACCCGGACGGCGCCGACGGTCAGAGCGCCTGCCTCGACTCGCAGGCGAACTTCGACTCCGAGGGGCCGGCCGAATGCCCGGACAACTCGAAAATCGGGACGATCACGATCACCACGCCGGCGCTCGACGGGCCGCTGCAAGGCTCCGTCTACCTCGGCGAACCGAAGCCCGGTGACCAGTACCGGCTGTTCCTGATCGCCTCCGGCTTCGGCATCAACGCGAAGATCGTCGGCTCGGTGAAACCCGACCCGACCACCGGGCGCCTGACGGCCTACTTCGAAGAACTGCCGCAGGCCCCGTTCGCGGACTTCCAGCTGCACCTCTTCGCCTCCGACCGCGGCCTGATGGCGACGCCGATCGCCTGCCGGATCTACGAAGTCGACGCGGAATTCGTCCCCTGGGACAACGAGCTGGCGACGCAGCGCTCCAACCAGATCTTCGGGCTCACCACGGGCCCCCACGGCGGGCCCTGCCCCGGTCAGCTGCGGCCGTTCACGCCGAGCCTCGTGGCCGGCACCTCGAACCCGGTCGCGGGCACCCATTCCGACTTCACGCTGAGGCTGAGCCGAGAAGACGGCGACCAGTACCTCGGCAAGCTGAACTTCGAGATGCCGCCCGGCCTGCTCGCGAACCTCCGTGGGGTCGCCTACTGCCCGGAGGCCGCGATCGCGGCGGCCGCGAACACGCTCGGGCGGGTCGAGCAGGCCTCGCCGAGCTGTCCCGCGAACAGCCAGATCGGCACCTCGAACGTGGCCGCGGGCCCTGGCTCGCACCCGTTCCACGCCGGCGGCGAAGTCTACATGGCGGGTCCGTTCCAGGGCGCGCCGCTGAGCCTCGTCGCGATCACCCCGGCGCTGGCCGGGCCCTACGACTACGGCACGGTGGTGGTCCGCGTCGCCCTCCATGTCGACGAGCGCGACGCCCACGTCTTCGCCGACTCCGAAGTCGTCCCTTCGATCATCGGCGGCGTGCCGATCCGGATGCGGGAGATCGAGGTCGCGATCAACAAGCCGAACTTCATGATCAACCCGACCAACTGCAGCCGCTTCGCGGTGAGCTCGCAGGGGATCGGCGACCAGGGGACGGTGGCGAAATTCTCCTCGCCCTTCGTCGCCGCGAACTGCGCGACGCTGCCGTTCAAGCCGAAGATGACGATGACGCAGCTCGGCGGCCGCAGGCGACGGCGCCGCTCGCAGGACCCGAGCCTGCAGTTCGACCTCAACACCCGGCCGGCGACGCCAACGTGAAATCGGTCGCGGTGACGCTGCCGAAAGCCTTCGCGATGGACCAGCGCCACCTCGGCAACATCTGCTCGAAGGCGCAGCTCGCCGCGGAACTACTGCACCGGGCGCCAGACCATCGGCACGGTCTCGCACCACGCCGCTGCTGGACAAGCCGCTCCGGGCCCGGCCTACGCGGTCTCCGGCTACGGCAAACTGCCCCACATCGCCTTCATCCTCGGCGGGCAGGTGATCCTGATGCCGCGAGGCCGAATCGACCTCGGTCGAAGGCGGCCACCTGAAGACGAGGTGCCGATCGTCCCCGACGCGCCGATCGGCCACTTCCGGCTGACGCTCTTCGGCGGCAAGAAAGGCTACTTGACGAACACCCGCGATCTCTGCGCGGCGCCCAGCTACGTGACGATCGAATACGGCGCGCCAGAACGGCAAGAAGCTGACCCAGCGGGTGAAGACGGGCGTTGGCTGCGGCGGCGGCAAGAAGAAGGCGAAGCCGAAGTCCAAG
>CAVSFU010000004.1:0-149787 GCA_963727365.1 Paraconexibacteraceae bacterium
GTTGGGGTCGCCGGGCGTCGAGCGGCGGAAGATGATCGTGCCGCCGTCCGGCGACCAGCCCGGCTGCGTGTCGTTGACCGTGCTCTGGCTCAAGCGCGACTGGTCGGAGCCGTCGGCGTTCATGACGTACACCTGGTAGGGCTGCCCGGCCGCGGGCCGGCGGCGGTAGGCGATCTGCGTGCCGTCCGGCGAGAACGTCGCCTGCGCCTCCTCGTCGGCGGTCGTCGTCAGGCGCAGCAGGCCGCTGCCGTCGGGGTTGATCGACCAGATCTCGCCCTGGCTGGAGAAGGCGATGCGGCCGTTGTCGCCGGGAAAGGCCGCCTGCGCGGCGCTCGGGAGCGCCAGCAGGGCCAAGAGTCCGCAGACAGACGCCAATCGTGTGCGAGTGCAGCGCATGGGTACGGGTCAAGTATGCCCGCGCTGGGGATCGTCAAGCGCACCGTCAAGGAGTTCCGTGACGACGGCCTTACCGACTGGGCGGCGGCACTCACCTACTACGGCGTGCTGGCGGTCTTCCCGGCGATCCTCGCGGTCGTCTCCGTGCTCGGCGTGATCGGCACCGCGGCGACGCAGCCGCTGCTGGACAACCTCTCGACCGTCGCGCCCGGCCCGGCGCGCGACATCCTCACGAGCGCGATCGAGAACGTGCAGGAGAACCGCGGCGCGGCGAGCCTGACGCTCGTCGTCGGCGTCGCGCTGGCGCTGTGGTCGGCTTCGGGCTTCGTCGCCGCGTTCATGCGCGCGTCCAACGCGATCAACGAGGTCGAGGAAGAGCGCCCGTTCGTACGCACGCTTGCCACGCGCGTCGGCATCACGCTCGTGCTGCTGGTGATGCTCGCGATCGTCGCGATCGGTGTGACGTTCACCGGGCCGCTGGCACGCCAGGTCGGCGACCTGCTCGGCGTCGGCTCCACCGCGGTGGCGATCTGGGACATCGCGAAGTGGCCGGTGATCATCCTCGCGGTGATCACGATGTTCGCGATCCTCTACTGGGCCGCGCCAGACGTGCGCGAGCAGCGCTTTCGCTGGATCTCACCCGGCAGCGTGCTCGGCGTGCTGCTGTGGATCGTCGCGTCCGCGGGCTTCGCGCTCTACGTCGCGTCGTTTGCGTCCTACAACGAGACCTACGGCGCGCTCGGCGGCGTGATCGTGTTCTTGGTGTGGCTGTGGATCTCGAACATCGCGCTGCTGCTTGGCGCCGAGCTCAACGCCGTCACGCGTCAGACTGAGCAGCATGAGCGCGTGGGCGTCGCCGGCGGCCCGAAGCGTGCGCCTCAGCGCCCGCTGAGCTCGCGCGCGCTACCGCGGTAGCAACGCCAGCGCGCCCTGGACCATCGCGACGATGCGTTCGGGATCGAAGCGCTCGGGGTCCTCGACGAGCATGCGGCCGAAGTACTCGGCGATCGCGATCAGCGCGTGTGAGGCCATCTCGGTGTCGATGTCGGGGCCGCCGCGGACCGCAAGGCCGATGCGCAGCAGCGCCTCGATGCGGTCGCGAACCAGCTCGCGATCGCGGGCGACGCGCTCGCGGACCGCGACAGGCGTGGTCTCGGCGGGTGTGAGGATCGGTCGCCACGTCTCGGGGTCGGCGGTGACCGTCGCGATAAGGCGGCGGACGGTGGCGACGAGGATCTCGTCGGGGTCCGCGGCGGTGAGGTCCTGCGGCAGCGCGTCCATCAGCGCGCTCATCGCGCGCTGCTCCTGGCGGTCGAGCAGCGCGCCGAGCAGCTGCGTGAGATCGTCGAAGGCGCCGTAGACCACGGGCCTTGTGACGCCGGCCTCGCGGGCGATCGCGTCGATCGAAACGCCCGCGTAGCCGTCCTTCGCGATGACGCTGAGCGCGGCGTCGAGCAGCTGCTCGCGGCGTTCCTCGCGCGGCAGGCGCGGGGCGTATGGGCGGCGCTTCGCGGTCATGCCCTAGACAAAATACTTCAGCTGTGTAGTAATTGCACCCATGGGCATCACCCCTCACGAGGATTACGGCTTCTTCGGACCGGACTCCATCACCTGGAGAGTGTGGACGTATCCGACGTCGGTCAGCGTCGGCTTCCAGCGCTCCGTCGTCATCGAGGAGCTCGATCCGGCGTTGATCGCCGCGGTCGACGCGACCGGCGACGTCTACGCGCGTCCGCGCACGCGCTACGACCGCACGCTGCGCTACTTCGCGATGGTCGCGCTCGGCGACACGCGCTCGGCGATGACGGCGTCGAACGTGCTGGTGAAGATCCACGCCAAGGCGGTGGGTGAGGACCCGCTGACGGGCAACCGCTACGACGCCAACGACCCGCACTCGCAGCTGTGGATCCACCTCACGGCGTGGCATTCGATCTTGTTCGCCTACGAGAAGTACGGGCCGGGCCGGTTGTCGCCGGAGGACGAGGCGCAGTACTGGGAGGAGTGCGCGGTCGCGGCCGAGCTGCAGACCTGCCATGTGTCCGATGTCCCGCGCTCGCGCGAGGGCATCCGCCAGTACTTCGAGGAGATGCGGCCCAAGCTCGCCGGGTCGGAGGCGGCGCAGGCGATGATGGACCACCTGTTGAACGCGAAGGTGATGCTGCCGCCGCTGCCGCGCGTGTTCGCGCCCGGCGTGTGGGTCGTCAACGCCGTGCTGCGGCGTGCGACGATCGCGACGATGCCGCAGTGGATGCGCAAGCTGGCCGGGTTGCGCCAGAGCCGCTTCGTGGACGCCGCGGTGACGCCGTTGATGAAGCTCGTCTTCCGGATCGGCAGCGCGAGCCCGCGGCTGATGCTGATGAACCTGCGGATGATCTCGCCGTCGACGGTGCCGGTCGCCGCGCCGGTGCTGCTCGGGGTCCCGCCGCTGCGCGCCGAGACGCTGACGCCCGCGCAGGCGCGCGAGCGCTACGGCGTCCTGCCGCCTGTGGAGGAGTACGCGCGCTTCCGCAAGCTCGTCGAGGAGAAGCAGGCGCCGGTCGGGCCGGAGATCGCCGAGTCGCAGGAGATCCTCGGCCGGGTGGCGTGACCGACCGGATCTCGTACTCCGACTGGGGCGAGCGCTTCTTCGAGGTCGCGGTCACCGCGGAGCGGATCGCGCGTGGCGTCAGCGGCATCGCCGGCGACCCGATCGCGTTCGGGCCGATTGGCGCGGGACCGGGGAAGGTCGCGCAGGTCTCGGCTGACGGTGTCGTCGGTGAGGCGTCGGTCGAGCGGCTTTCGGGCGACGAGGTCTGCTTCCGGCTGTCGATCCCGGTCAAGCTCGACCTGAAGATCGACCTCGGCGTCGACTCGCACACGTTCCACGCGTTGGTCACCGTCGGGCTGACGCTGACCGCGCGCGCCGCCGCGCCGCTGCGCGTGGTGATCGACATCGACGACCCGACCGCCCGCGACGTCGCCGTCGAGCTGTCGGCCGAGACGCTGCGCGGCGGCTTGCTGCAGCGCGTCGCCGGCATCGACCGCGAGATCGGCCGCTTCGTCGCGCGCTACGTGCGCAAGGAGCTCGACAAGCCCCGCGTCCGCGCCGCCCGCGACATCGACGTCGCCGCGCGCATCGACGGCGCGTGGAAGGGCTAATGTCGCGGCCGCGATGGCGGACGATCTGGAGGAGCTTCGCGCGGCGCGCGCGCTGACGGAGGACGCGGCGCGGCCGGATGCGGTCGCCAAGCGCCGGGAGCGTGGTGGGCGCACGGCGCGCGAGAACGTCGAGGACCTCGTGGATCCCGGCTCGTTCGTCGAGTACGGGCGCTACGCGATCGCTGCGCAGCGCCAGCGGCGTGAGCTGGACGACCTGATCGCGCGCACGCCGGCGGACGGGATGATCGGCGGCACGGCGAAGGTCGATGGTGCGCCGTGCGCGGTGCTGTCCTACGACTACACGGTGCTGGCCGGGACGCAGGGCGCGCTCGGGCACTTCAAGAAGGACCGCCTGTTCGAGCTGATCGAGCGCATGCGCCTGCCGACGGTCTTCTTCGCCGAGGGCGGCGGCGGGCGACCGGGGGACACGGACTACCCCGTCGTCTCGTCGCTGCACGTGCGCGCGTTCGCGCTGTGGGCGCAGCTGTCCGGGCTGGTGCCGCGGATCGCGATCGTCAAGGGCCGCTGCTTCGCCGGCAACGCCGTGATCGCCGGCTGCTCGGACCTGATCGTCGCGACCGAGGACATCTCGCTGGGCATGGGCGGGCCGGCGATGATCGCGGGCGGCGGCCTCGGCGAGGTCGACCCCGACGCCGTCGGGCCGATCGACGTGATGACGAAGAACGGCGTCGTCGACGTCGTCGTCGCCGACGAGGCCGAGGCGGTCGCCGTCACCAAGCAGTTGCTCGGTTACTTCCGCGGCCCGGGCGAGCCCGGCGACGCGCCCGACCAGCGCACGCTGCGCGAGGCAATCCCCGAGCGCGCACGCCGCGCGTTCGACGTGATCCCGGTGATCGAGACGCTCGCCGACCATGGCTCAGTCACCGTTCTGCGGCGCAAGTTCGCGCCCGAGCTGGTGACGGCGTTCGCGCGCATCGAGGGCCGCCCGGTCGGCGTGATCGCCAACAACAGCATGTTCCGCGCGGGCACGATCACCAGCGACGCATCGGACAAGGCAGCGCGCTTCATGCAGCTGTGCGACGCGTTCGGCGTGCCGCTGGTCTCGCTCGTCGACACCCCCGGCTTCATGGTCGGCCCCGAGCACGAGGCGACCGGCCTCGTCCGCCACGCGTCGCGCTTGCTCGTCGCCGGCGCGGCGCTGCGCGTGCCGATGGTCGCCGTGATCCTGCGCCGCGGCTACGGCCTCGGCGCGCAGGCGATGGTTGCCGGCAGCCTGCACGAGCCGCTGCTGACGGTCGCGTGGGCGCAGGCGCACCTCGGGCCGATGGGCCTCGAGGGCGCCGTGCGCCTTGGGCTGCGCAAGGAGCTGGAGGCGATTGCCGACGACGCCGAGCGCGAGCAGCGCGTGCGCGACGTCACCGCCGCCGCGCAGGAGAACGCCAAGGCGCTGAACGCCGCGCGCCTGTTCGAGATCGACGACGTCATCGACCCCGCAGACACGCGCGGGCTGATCGCGGCGACGCTGGACGCCGCGACGCAACCGGCCGCCGCGCCGCACGGCCATCGCTTCGTCGACACGTGGTGAGGTCAGGCGCTGTCGAAGATCCCGCAGGTGCGGCCGAGGCGGCCGCGACGCAGGTCGGCGAGCCGCACCGCGATCCGCAAGGTCCCGGCGTCCGCGACCTCGAACCCGAGTTGGTCGTCGTAGCCAAACATGAGCAGGTGAGCCCACGGGTCCTTGCTACGGCGAGTCCGCTCCCAGCACGCGTTGCCGCCGTTGGGGACGGACGTGTATCCGAGTAGTCGGTGCTCGGGATCGCGGGTAATCCCGTTGAGCTTGTGGCGGACGTCCCACCACGCATCCGCTTGCTTGTCCGTCAAGCGGATGTCGTGCGTGGGTACCCCAGGCGATCGTTGTCGTAGGAGATGTCGGGGATGTCGGGACGCGCGGCGAACTTCAGGCTGGCGTGGCGCAGGCGCAGTACGGCGTGACCTTTCGGCGGACGGGCGCGGCGCAGGGCGGTGCCCCGAGGCACCTGGATCACCGACGTACAGCGCCCGCCATCCCACGGGTTGTCGAGATCGGCGGGGTTTTCGAACTCGATCAGGCTGAAGAACAGCACGAGGCCGCCGAGCCGACGCAGCGGCGAACCCGCGCGCGGGAGGTCGGCGACGCGCACCTGCCCGAGGAAGGTCTGCGCCTTGCCGCGGCACCGTGGCCACGCGCGACCGACGGGGAGATCAGGCTGTCCGCCGAACCGCGACGTGCCGCGGGCCCTGGGCATCGCGCCGCGCACCGTCCGCTTGACCACGATCGTGCTCTTGGCGGCGTGCGCGCCGCGGTTGGCGAGGTCAGCGCTGAAGCCCGCCTGCAACAGCGCCTGACGCGCGTCCTGCGCAGGCGTTGCAGCAGCGGCTGCGGCTGGCGCCACGGCGACGGCGCAAATCAGGACCGGGAGCAGCTGTCGCATGGCAGCGCACCTTAGACGTGCTGACGTTCGGAGATCGACGGCGCGCGTGAAGCTAGCCTCGGGTCGTGGACGCTTCTTCTCAACTACGTGCACTTGTCGATGCGGTGGTCACAGAAGGGCGAACGGCGATCCTCGCTCTGAAGGAAGAGCGGGCGCTCGTGTCACGTCACTGGCGGTATCCCAAGCTCGGGCGCTTTGAGGGAGGGCTTCCAAACGTCACGCATACGCAAGATGGGCCCACTGACTACGGGGGGCTGTTCAAGTACTCCGGCGCAGGAAAGTACGACCTCTCGTACGAGGTTCTCACGTCGCTGCCCGAGCTTCGCGCGTACATCGAGGCGGACGAAACGCTTCGCTCGCGCCTGATGCTGCCAGCTACAGGCACGGGAGATCCCGCGATTCGTGAACGCTTTGACGCGATCTCAGTTGCTCTTCTCCCACTCGATCTCCTCGACCGGCTGATGATCCGGCACGGCGAGCAGTTCGATGACGAAGCGTTTGATGAGGAATGGCGTCTGATCGCCGCGTGGCTATTGGCCCAAGATGATCTGCCGGTCGAGGTGGTCGTGCCGCTTGCAATGACCGCCTGCGAAACCGACGGGCCGGTCGCACTTGCGCCGGACGTCCGCGTCGAGCGGATCCCCGAGGGTGAGCACCTGGCGAGGGTCCCTGAGCGACTGTTCGGCGCCGCGGCCCATCCGTGCGTGCTCAGCGCGGCATCATCACGCGCTGGTGTTCAGCGGTGGCGCTGTGCCTCCCGCGAACCCTCTCACGCGGCGCCTCCTGATCCCAGAGATGATCGAGCCCGCACGTATCGACCGGATGTTCGAGTCGCTCCGTCTCGCCACCGGCCTTCAGCTCGGATACGCCCAGATCTACCTTCGGCCAATCGGTTGGGCGTGGGGCTTCGATGCCGATCTCCCGACGGTCATCGACCCGGCTCCGGTCCGACGCTATCCGCCGAGCTTCAATAACTACGCGTGGAATGAGCCGCCCGCCAAGCTGACCGCCGCGCATCTCGAGGATTCGGCGCAGATGCACACTGCTCTGGTATCCGCCGAGCCGCGAATTAAGCTCGCGGCTCGCCGATTCGGGAAGGCGCAGTTGCGCGACAACACCGAGGATGCGGTTCTTGACCTGTGCATCGCGCTCGAAGCTGGCCTCGGCGACTCGGGTCGCTCGGAGATGACGCACAAGGTCGCGATGCGCGCAGCAGCGCTTCTGGCGCCGGCTCGGTTTCCGCCGGAGGACATCAAGCGGCTCGTCAGACGCCTCTATGGGTGGCGATCTGCATTGGTCCACGGTGACGATGCGGAGAGACCGATCAGACGGTTCATCGGGGAGGGCAGGTCAGAGGCGGAGGCGATCGCGCGCGCGCCGTTGCTTGTGCAGCGGGTTCTGTCCAGCCTGTTGCAACGTGAAGACCTGGCGCAGGGCGAAGACCTCGACGACGCGATGCTGCAGGCGCTCGTTCCTCCGCAGGACGACGAAGAGGATTAGGGCGGGTGACCGCGGCTTGCCGCGTCTGAGCGCGCGGTGTCCACACCCGGAGCGGCATCGTGCGAGGCGCCCGGCAAACATGCGGCGTTAGCGCCGCGGGCCAGCGGGCGCCGAGTGCGGAGCGGAGGGTGTGGCGGCCACGCGCGCGAGGGCAGGCGGACGCATGGTCGGCCGCGGTGGGCAGTTGGTCGGCTGCGACGGCTGGCGGGTCGGGCGGGGCGCGGGCATCGCCCTCCGGGGCGGGTAGCTGTCAAGCGGCGAAGCCGCGCCGCCCGGGAGGGCGTGCCCGACGACCCGGCCCCAACCCAAGCTGCCGGGCACTCGACTACTCCGCGCGGCGTAGGATCGGCCGGTGGCGGTCACGACGCCATCCGCGGTCTCAGAGCTCGCCGCCGAGCTGATCTCCTCGACGGGCGAGTACGCCGAGGGGATGGCGGCGCATCTTGTCGCGACGATTCCCGAGCTCGCGTCCGGCGACGACGACCTCCGGGAAGAGACGCGCGCGAGCTGTGAGGCCAACATCGCGCAGATCCTGCGCCTGCTGAAGCTCGGCGTCGGCGCCGACGAGCTCGTCGTGCCGGTCGAGGCGGCGGAGTGGGTGCGCGGGCTCGTGCGCCGCGGGATCTCGTTCGGCCCGCTGCTGCGCGGCTACCGCCTCGGGCACGCCTACCTGTGGGACCGCTGGTCCCAAGCGCTGAAGGAGCGCGTGTCCGACCCCGGCGACCTCGCAGCGGCGATCGACGCGAGCTCGGCGTTCATGTTCGCCTACGTCGACCGCATCTCCGACGCCCTGATCGAGGCGTATGGGTCGGAGCGCGAGAAGATGCTGCGCAGCGCCGACCAGCTGCGTGCCGAGACCGTTCGCGCGTTGCTCGGCGGCGACGCGATCGACGAGGAGGTCGCCAGCGGGCGGCTGGGCTACGAGCTGCGTCGCCATCACGTCGCGCTGCGGGTGGCCAGCAGCGGCGAACCGCGCGGGCTGGAGCGCGCCGCCACCGAGGCCGCCGCGGTGCTCGGCGTGCCTGAGCCGCTCGTCGTCGCGTCGGGCGTCGCGAGCCTCGACGTGTGGTGCGGGTTCTTCGACCCGCCTGCCGCGACCGCCCTCGACGACTACACGCCGCCGGACGGCATCCGCGTCGCCGTCGGCTCGGTGGCGCACGGGCTCGACGGCTTCCGCCGCTCCCACGTCGAAGCGACGCAGGCCGCGCGCATCGCAGCGCTCACGCGCGTCCCCGGCGTCACGACCTACGCGCGCGTGGAGCTCGTCTCGCTGCTGGCCTCCGACCTGCCGCGAGCACAGGCGTTCGTGCAGAGCCGGCTCGGCCCGCTGGCGACCCAGGACGAGCCGTCCGGCCGTCTCCGGGACACCGTGCTCGCGTTCCTCAGCAGCGGCGGCAGCAGCACGCGCGTGGCGAAGGAGCTCTTCGTCCACCAGAACACGGTCACCTACCGCGTGAAGAAGGCCGAGGAGCTGCTTGGGCGCCGCGTGACCGACGAGCCGATCGAGCTCAGCTGCGCGCTGCTGCTTGCCGCGATGCTCGGCGACGCGGTCTTGTGACGAAATCACAACGAGCCCGCAAACTTCGTCGCACTTGGCCATAGGAGCGCGCGTGCGCTGGTGGGACAGTCGCTGACGCTATGGGTCTCACCACCGGAAACTTCCCGCCGGTCGATCCGGCCACCTTCCAGCAGATGCCGTACCTGGAGCGGATCAAGATCCTCTCCAGGCACTGGGTGGAGTACGGGTTCGGCTCGCCGAAGATCACGATGATCATCTACATCCTGAAGGTGATCGTGCTCTACATCGGCGGCGGCGTGCTCGTGAGCACGCTGACGTCAGATCTCGATCCGCTGCATCCCGCCGCCTGGTGGGACGAGCCGATCATCTGGCAGAAGATCGTCATCTGGACCGTGCTGCTGGAGTCGCTGAACCTCGCCGGCTCGTGGGGCCCGCTCGCCGGCAAGTTCAAGCCGTTCACCGGCGGCGTGCGCTACTACGCCCGCGTCGGGACGCTGCGCAACCCGCCGTGGCGCGACAAGGTCCCGTTCACCGCGGGCGACTTCCGCACGCCGCTTGACGTCGGCCTCTACCTCGCCGTCCTCACGGCGCTCGTGCTCGGCCTCGCGCTGTCGGGCACCGACGACTCGTCGCTGACCGAGGTCGTCGGCGCGAACAAGGGCCTCGTCTCGCCGGTCGTGCTGCGTCGCGATCGTCGCCTCGATCTGCCTGCTCGGGCTGCGCGACAAGATCTTCTTCCTGGCTGCCCGCAGCGAGCAGTGGCTGCCGCCGCTCGTCGTCATGGCGTTCTTCCCGTTCGTCGACATGATCGTCGCGGCGAAGCTGATCATCGTGATGATCTGGTTCGGAGCGGGCGTCTCCAAGCTCAACCGCCACTTCGAGATGGTCATCGCGCCGATGGTCAGCAACACGCCGTGGCTGCCGTTCAAGGGCGTCAAGCGGATGCACTACCGCGACTTCCCCAACGACCTGCGCCCGTCGAAGTTCTCGAAGTTCATGGCGCACGGCCCGGGCGCGTTCGGCGAGCTGGTGCCGCCGCTGATCCTGCTCTTCTCGCAGAACGAGACGCTGTCGACGGCGACCGCGCTGTTCATGGTCGCCTACCACATCTTCATCATCTCGACGTTCCCGCTGGCGGTGCCGCTGGAGTGGAACGTCGCCTTCGCCTACGTCGTCGCGTTCCTCTTCATCGGCTTCCCCAACCACGAGGGCTTCGGGCTCGGGGACATGGAGACCGGCCTGCTGGTGCTGACCGTCGGCGCGATGCTCGTCTTCCCGATCCTCGGCGAGCTGCGGCCCGACAAGGTCTCCTTCTTGCCGGCGTTCCGGCAATACTCGGGCAACTGGGCAACGGCGTTCTGGATGTTCGCGCCGGGCCGCGAGTCCAAGCTCGACGAGCACATCACGAAGCCCTGCATCAGCCAGAAGGTGCAGCTGTCGGAGATGTTCACCCCGGACGAGGCCGAGGTCGTGCTGCAGCAGCTGCTGGGCTGGCGCTCGCTGCACAGCCAGGCGCGCGGCCTGAACTCGGTGATGATCAACCAGCTTGGCCCGGACATCGACACCTACACGCCGCGCGAGGCGGAGTTCTGCTGCAACAACCTCACCGGCTTCAACTTCGGTGACGGCCACATGCACAACGAGTACCTGCTCGAGGCGATCCAGACGCGCTGCCAGTTCAAGCCTGGCGAGTTCGTCGTCGCGTGGGTGGAGTCCGAGCCGATCGGCAACGGCCGCCAGCAGTACTGGGTCTGGGACGCCGGCGAGGGCATCGTCGAGCGTGGCAGCTGGGCCGTGAAGGACGCCGTCGAGGCGCTCAACTGGCTGCCTGACGGGCCGATCCCCGTGGACGTGACCTGGCGCAAGCCCGGCTACACGCGCGTCAGCCATGCGCTGCCGCCCGCGGCGACAAGCGCCGCCGCGGCTGAGCCACACCCGGTGGCATGAGCAAGGCGGTCGTCGTCGGGAGCGGGCCCAACGGCCTGGCGGCGGCCCTGACGCTGGCTGCCGCCGGTGTCGACGTGACGGTGCTCGAGGCGTCTGAGCGCCTCGGCGGCGGCACGCGCAGCTCCGAGCTGACGCTCCCAGGCCTGATCCACGACGAGTGCTCGGCGGCCCACCCGCTGGCGGTCGACACGCCGTTCTCGCGTCAGTTCGACCTTGCGGCGCACGGGCTGACGTGGCGCTGGCCGGAGGTGCAGTACGCCCACCCGCTGGACGGTGGCGGTGGCGCGGCCGCCTGGCGATCGGTGGAGGAGACCGCCGCCGCGCTGCCCGGCCGCGACGGCAAGCGCTGGGCCTCGGTGTTCGGGCCGTTGACGGAGCGCTTCGGGGACATCACGTCGGACTTCATGCAGCCGATGCTGCGCGTCCCGAGCCATCCCCTGCTGATGGCGCGCTTCGGCGCCTACTCGGGGATGCCGGCCGCGCTGCTGGCGCGGCGCTGGCGCAGCCCTGAAGGGCAGGCGCTGTACGCCGGCGTCGCCGCGCACGCGTTCCGGCCGTTCGGTGCGCCGATGTCCTCGGCGATCGGTGTCGCGCTCGGCACGGCCGCGCACTGCTACGGCTGGCCCGTCGCCGAGGGCGGCTCGAGCGCGATCTCCGGCGCGATGATCGCGCTGCTGGAGGAGCACGGCGCGACGTTCGAGACCGGCGTGCGCGTGACCGCGCTCGATCAGGTCGCAGACGCCGACATCGTGATGCTCGACGTCGCGCCCGCCGCGGCGGCGGACATCGCCGGCGCGCGCATGCCGCGCCGTGTCGCACGCGCACTGCGGCGCTTTCGCCACGGGCCCGGTGCGTTCAAGGTCGAGTTCGCGGTGCACGACGGCGTGCCCTGGCAGCACGCCGAGTCGCGCCAGGCGGGCACCGTCCACGTCTGCGGCTCGTTCGCGGAGATCGCGCGCGCCGAGCGCATGACCAGCCGCGGGCAGATGCCCGAGAAGCCGTTCGTGCTCGTCTGCCAGCAGTACCTGGCCGACCCCTCGCGCTCCAGCGGCGACGTGCACCCCGTCTACGCCTACGCCCACGTGCCGGCCGGCTACGAGGGCGACGCAACGCATGCGATCGAGTCGCAGATCGAGCGCTTTGCGCCCGGCTTCCGCGAGCGCGTGCAGGCGCGCCACGTCCGCAGTGCCACCGACATGGCGGCCTACAACGCCAACTACGTCGGCGGCGACATCGTCACCGGGTCCAACGACCCACGCCAGCTGATCTTCCGCCCGCGCGCCGCGCTCGACCCGTACACGACGGGCATCGACGGCGTCTACCTCTGCTCGGCGGCAACGCCGCCCGGCGCCGGGGCGCACGGGATGTGCGGCTACAACGCGGCGCAGTCGGCGCTGAAGAAGGTCGATCCCTCAGCAGTGCGCGACAGCGAGGCCGCTGTGGCTCACGGCTGGTGACGGATGCCCAGCTCGTCCAGGTAGGACCACTCGCCGGCGTGGCCGTCGCGGCTGCGCGGGACCAGCGCGTCGCAGCCGGCGCGCAGGTCGTCGCAGCGCACCGGCCGGGCGCGGACCTTCTTGCCCTTGCGCGTGCGCACCGTGATCGCCATGCGCGAGCGGTAGTAGAACGAGAGGAAGTTCTCCGGCGCGCGCCAGCGGTCGGTCAGCACGCGGTCCAGCGCCGACTTGTCGCGGCGCACGTAGCGGTCCAGCCACGCGAGCGTGTACCAGGTGGCAACGTCCAGGCCGCGCAGCGAGGCGGCAAACGCCGGATTGGGCAGGTAGGACCAGTCGGTGTGCGTTGCGCCGCGGAGGTTGAGCTGCAGCACGTCGACACCGGCCTTGACGTAGCGCGCAAAGCCGACGTTCTTGCCCTCCGGATCGGGGTCGGCGCTGAGCGGCAGCGCCGGCAGGCCGTAGTCCTGCGAGATGCCGAGCGCGGGCACGCGTGGCGCCGGCAACGCGATGCCCTCCGTCGTCGCCGGTCCGGCGCGCAGGTTGTCCCAGGCCACCGTCGCGCGGACGGCGGGCACGCACTGGCCGATCAGCGCCGGGCCGAGGGTGCCGTAGGAGTGCGCGGCCAGCGCCACGTGGTCGCGGCGCAGCGCGGCGTGCAACGGGTTGTACGCATCGGCGCGGCCGCGGGCCGCGCGCTCGCGCTGGCGCGCCGCTGCCTCGGGCTTGCCCGGCACGGTCTTGCAGTCGGTCCGCTCGACGACGGGCTCGTAGCGGTGTTCCGGGGTCGAGCGCAGGAAGCGCAGCGCGTCCTCGGTGCTCTCGACGAAGGACGGCATCGTCTGCGGCGCGGCGTTGCGGAAGAGGTCGGCGCCGAGGCCGAGCAGATCCGAGCGGCCCTGGCCCTGGATGTCGTACGTCAGGACGGTGTAGCCGTGGCGGGCGAGCGTCTGCGCCGCCCACCAGTACATCTCGTCGGTGACCTGCAGCGATCCGGGCGTGATCACGACCCCCGGCCGCGCCGTCGCGCGGTCGCCGTAGGTCCAGACGTGGCCGGACAGCAGTGCGCCCGTGCGCGAGGTGAAGTGGACCGCACGCACGTGCTCCCTGGCCTTTGCGCCCCAGCGGTAGAGGCGCACGTCGCCGGCGCAGGCGTCCAGGCGCGTCGCGCAGACCGTCAGCGGCGTGCGCGACGGGTCGACCGCCAGCGCGCCGGCAAACGCCGCGACGCCTTCGACGGTCGCGGCGCGCAGCAGCAGCTGGTAGCTCGGCGTCAGGTACTCGCGCATGCGCTGATGGGCGCGCAGGTAGTTCTCGGTCTCGCGCGCGGAGTCGAACGCCTGCGCGGACGGGGCGAGCAGCAACAGCAGCAGGACGGCGAGCTTCTTCATGTCGGCGGCGCGGTCTCCACGAGGATCGAGGCAAGCGACAGCGCGGCAGCGCCGAAGAACAGCTCGGCCTGCCGCTCGCTGCGGGCGGCGGCGACTGCAATCGCGATGGCGGCGGCGATCTTCCCGAGCACGAGCCGACCATAGGCGTCGTTGAAGAGCGCGTCTACGCTGCCGAGCCGCAGGACGGCGTTCAGCGCGCCGCTGAGCACGAGCACCGCGAACGCGAGCAACGCGATGCGGCCGAACGCGGTCCGCATGGCCATTGCCTGCCCGGTCGGGCGCGCGGCGCCGCCCCTACGCCGCAGCGCCCACAGCAGCACCGCCAGCCCGCCGAGCCAGACACCGGCAGCCAGCAGGTGGACCGTGTCCACGAGGACCGACCCGAAGCCGCCGTGCGTGTCGGCATGTCCGGTCAGCGCCAGCGACAGCGCGATCGCCGCGAGCGCACCGCCGCAGACCAGCAGCCACGGCGCGGCGGCGGCGGCGACGAGCCACAGCCCGGCGCGCAGCAGCCAGCCCGCGCCGGCATCGGTGCCGGCGGCGTCGCCGATCGTCGCCGGCAGCAGCGCGCGGGTGACGGGCTCGCCCTCGGCGCCCAGCCACGTCAGCGTCGCGCACAGCACCGACGCCAGTGCGCCGCCGAGGCACAGCCGGCGCAGCAGACCGAGCGGGTTCGCGCGCCGGCCGGCGCCGAGCAGGAACGGCCCGACGAACGCGAACCCGAGCGCGAGCACGAAGAGGACATGGTGGGCGCCGTGCGCGACCGCGGCGACTTTCGTCGTGCCACCGCCGCCGGCCCGGACGCGCAGGGCACCGCCGCTCGGCAGCGAGCTGCGCTGCAGCGTGAAGCCGTAGCGCCCGCGCAGCACGTGCCCGTCCTGGCTGAGCACGCGGAAGCGCACGTCGACGCGCCCGGCGAGCAACAGCTTGCGCGGGCGCAGCAGCAGCTGCTTGCCGCCCGCGCGCTGGGTCACGGCGGCGTGCATGTCGAGCCCGCGGTTGAAGATGCGCGTGCCGCGCGCGACGAGGTCGACGGGCTGGTTGAACGTCAGCCGCACCGCCTCGGGCGCCTGCTGCAGCACGGCTTCGGGCCCGGGATAGAGATCAGAGAGATGCGTGTGCGCGCCGGCCGACGCGGGCAGCACCAGCGAAGCGACCAGCACCGCGAGCGCCGCCCGGCGCATTCGATCAGCGATAAGTCCGCTTCGTGCTGGCCGTCTGCGATCCCGAAGCGGCGAGCACCGTCACCTTGAACGTCACCGTCAGGCGCGATAGGCGCTTGATCGCCGAGCGCGCCTTCGCGGTCAGCTTCAGCGTCACGCGCCCGGAGCCGTCGGCGGGGATCGTCGCGCGCGTCTTGGCGAGCGTCAGCTTCTTGCCGCCGACCGTCGCCTTCGCCGCGACGATTGCGCTGGCGCCCGCGGCGCCGCTGACGTCGACGAGGAAGCGACGCGCGCGGCGCACGCTGCTCAGCCGCGCAGCGACGGCCTTGAGGCTCGCGTCGCTGCTGCCGCCGCCCGGGCGCGGCACGGGCGTGCCCTCGCTGGACACCGTGATCTTGCCCTGCATGTCGGGGTGGACCGAGCAGATGTAGGGGTACTCGCCGGTCGTCAGGTACTGGGCACCCTCGACGATGACGCTCTGGCCGGGATCGATCAGCGGCGTCGAGAAAAGCGGCTTGCCCGCGAAGTCCTGGGTGCTCGTGACGTCGTGGACGACGGTGTCGGTGTTGCGGAAGGTCAGCTTCTCGCCCTGGGCGATCGTCACGTTGGGATTGCTGTAGCGCTTCCCGTTGACGGCGTTGATCTCCTGGTCTGCGCTGGCTGGAGCGGCCAGCAGCAGGACCATGGCAAGGGATCCGAGGAGCGTTCGCATGGTGCCTTCACACTAACGCCCATCCGCTACAAAGTGGTACGGTCGTGCCCGAGGAGGCGGGCTTTGCAGGCACCACGGGTTCAAGCGTTGCTCGCGGCCATTGCGGTCGCCGGCGCGGCAGCAGCAGGGGTCAGCGTCGCAGGGGCGGCGTCGAAGACGCGCACGGTCAAGGTCACCGACAGCGTCTACACGCCCAAACGCCTGACCGTGAAGAGCGGGACGAAGGTCATCTGGAGCTTCGACGGCAAGCTGCCGCATAACGTCGAGGTCACCCGCGGCCCCGAGCTGTTCAGCTCGCGCATCATCAAGAAGGGCACGTTCGCGCGCCGCCTGCGCGCACGTGGCACGTACCGCATCGTGTGCACCCTGCACACGTACATGACCATGAAGGTGATCGTCAGATGAAGCGCCTGGTCGTCGCCGCGCTCGCGGCGCTGTTGCTCGTTCCCGCTGCGGCCTCCGCGCAGGACCCCGCCCAGCACGACGGCAACAAGCCGCGCAGGCCGTACACCAAGCTCGGCAAGATGCTCGCCGACTCGATGCAACCGGCCGCCAAGCCGTCGCCGGACGCTCCGTACAAGGACCGCGCGGCCCCGAAGAACGAGCCGCCCGGCACGATGAAGACCTACCACTTCTGGTACGGCCCCTACGAGATCCCGCCGGGCTCCGACGCCCAGCACTTCGACCTCGGCCTGCCGCTCGACAGCGGCTTCATGATCACCGTCGAGCCGCGCTTGCGGAACATGGACATGAGCACGCCGTCGATGCTCACGGGCCACATCCACCACGCGCACTGGTTCGTCCTCAACAACACCGGCCTGGAGTGGATCTTCGGCAACGGCGACGAGGGCACGCGCGCGAGCTTCGGCGTGATGAACGAGTTCGACCCCGAGATCAACTACGGGCAGTTCATCGGCAAGGACGACAAGCAGCTCATGGTCTACATGCTGCACAACCGCACCTCCAAGACCCAGAAGTGGTGGGTCGACCTGGAGGTGCAGTTCCTGTTCGGCACCGAGCACCAGCTCAACACGCCCGAGCTGAAGGCCAAGCGCGGCGGCAAGGAGTTCCGCGACGTCAAGAGCGTGCTCAACGGCGCGACGTTCGACGTCCCGCGCCAGCCCGACGGCGACGGCTCGTGGAACACGACCGAAGCGACGACGCTCAAGGGCGCCGGCCTGACCACGGACCTCAAGCCGTCGGACAACCTGCTCGACAAGCTCGGCGTCGAGCGGCTCGGCTCGATGGGCTTCGGCCTCCCCGCGAAGACGAACTACCCGAACGAGTGGATCGTCCCGCAGGACGGCACGCTGATGGAGATCGGGACGCACATGCATCCCGGCTCGACGCACGCGCTGATCGAGAACATGGGCTCACCGAGCAACCCGTGTCCCAACGACGGCAAGGGCACCGGTGGCACGCTGCTGCTGCGCGCCGACGCGATCAACATGCACGTGCCGTTCTCCGACGACTACCAGATCGAGATCAGCCAGCCGGGCTGGCGCGTGCCCGTCCGCAAGGGCGACCACATCCGCTACACGGCGTTCTACGAGAACAAGAACCACGCGTGGTCGGCGGCGATGGACGTCACCGGCATCGGCATCGACTACCGCCGCAAGCCCAAGCAGGGCGTGCGCTGCACGGTCGACCGCGTCGGCCCACCGCTGCGCGTGAAGGACATCCGCGACATCCCGGGCCGCGGCGTGGTGGCGCCCGATTACACCGACAGCGGCGTGCAGTCGACGATGAGCTTCGAGCGCGGCTGGCCGGCCGACACGCCCGAGGGCCGCGCCTACGCGGCGCGCAAGGCGGCTGCCGCGCGCAAGGCGAAGTCGCGCTCGACGGCGTCGAAGAAGAAGGCGGCCAAGAAGAAGGCCAAGAAGAAGAAGGCGAAGGTCAAGGACGTCGGCAACCTCGTGATCCCGATCACCGACGGCATCCCCAACCGCGCCTGGCACCACGGCACGTCGCCGTACTGCGGTGAGGACGTCGGCGGGCGGCCGTGCGACCGGCCGGAGGCGAAGAAGCCGCCCGGGATGCTCACCGACCTCGTGACGATCTCGAACTTCATCTACACGCCGGGTGACCTTTCGCTGCCGGGCGCCGAGGGTGCACCGCCGCGCGTACGCAAGGGCAAGGCGCTGACGTTCCTCAACGTCGACGGCCTCGGCCTCACGCGCCACTCGGTGACGACGTGTGCGTGGCCGTGCAACGGGCCGTACGTGACGAACTACCCGAAGCCCGACGGCGTCTACGAGTCCGGCACGTTCGGCGTCGACCCGCTCGGCGACGGCATGCTCACGCAGCTCGCGGAGACGCCGAAGAACCTCGACGTCGGCAAGTACGCGTACTTCTGCCGCATCCACCCGTGGATGCGCGGCGCGTTCGAAGTCGTCAACTAACGCAACAGCGCGGCGATCGCCTGGCGAGCCTTCTCGTCGTCGGGCGACTCGCCGGTGATGAGGTTGGCGTAGAGGAAGGACTCGCTGATGCGCACGATCACGTAGGCGAGGTCGTGCAGCGCCATCGGTGGCTCCAGCTCGCCGGCGGAGAACGCGTCCTCGAGCATGCGCTCGACTGCCGCGACCGAGCGCGCTTGCACGGGCGAGGCCTTCGTCGTGAGGATGCGCATCGCGGCCTCCGGCTCGCGTTCGATCCACGCGCGCACGCCTGGCGCCGCGTTGACGCTGCGGATGTAGCGCGCGACGATCGCGGCGATGCGCTCGCCACCGCGCTTGCGCGTGCGCGTGTTGCGCCGCGCGTCCTCGATGCTCGCCGCCGCGAGGCGCCAGAGCGCTTCGCCCATGAGCTCCTCACGACTGCCGACCCAGCGGTGCAGCGTCATGCGGGTGGTGCCGAGCTCGTCGGCAAGCTCACCCATGCGCAGCGGCCGGTCCTCGACGATGCGCCGCATCGCCAGTCGGATTGCCACTTCGGCAGACACAGCGGGATATGTTACATTCCCCAAAGACGTAACATGCGGGAGAGGGGTCAGATCTTGCAATCGAGCATCGCTCGGGTTTTGCCGGTCCTCGCGGCGGCGTTGCTTGCGGCGCCTGCGGCGCACGCGCAGACGCAGATCGAGCTGCCCGCCAACGACCTCAACCCGCTGCTCGCGCTGACCGGTGTGGCAGCGCCGGCGGCGATGCCGGTGCAGCGCAACGTCGAGCCACCCGTGGAGGCCTCGCCGCGCGCGAACTGCGGGCCGGGCTCGCGCCCGCTGGAGGGCATGCAAGGCCGCGTGCCCGCGTCGGCGATCCAGTCGCCGGACGCCAAGCGCGGCTGGACCTGCAACCTCGAGCAACTCGGCCACCGCGGCGGCGCGGGCGGCTTCCGCGTCCACCGCTACGTCGACAAGAGCGGGCGCGAGTGCGCGTACTACGACACGGCGCTCGTGTCGCCCGTCAACGCCGTCCACGTCCCCGGGCTGCCGTCGACCGGCGTCGCGGTGCTCGACATGTCCGACCCGTCGCGGCCGGTCCAGACCGACCTGCTGGACTCGCTGCCGATGCAGATGCCGCACGAGTCGCTCAGCGTCAGCCAGTCGCGCGGGCTGATCGCAGCCGAGATGGGCTCCGGCGTCACCGCGCCCGCGCTGATGTCGATCTACGACGCCAGCAACGACTGCCGCCACCCGGAGCACCAGGTCACCACGCAGCTGGCGCGTTTCGGCCACGAGGGCAACTTCACCCCGGACGGCAAGACCTTCTGGATCGGCGGCGGCCAGGGGATCGCCGCGATCGACGTCACCAACCCGCGCTTCCCGCGCCTGCTCTGGGAGGGCGCGGCGTGGTCGCACGGGCTCAGCACGAGCCGCGACGGCAACCGCCTCTACGTCGCCGACCCGATCAACGGGCACTTCGCGGTCTACGACGTCTCCGAGGTTCAGGCGCGCAAGGAGCGCCCGCACGTGCGCGAGCTCAGCCGCCTGGCCTACAAGCCGGTGTCGATCCCGCAGAGCACCGCGCCGATGACGATCGAGGGCAAGCGCTACGTGCTGGAGTTCGACGAGTTCGCGTTCCGCTTCAACGCCGTGCCGCAGAGCTTCAACCAGGTTGGCGGCGCGCGCATCATCGACATCTCCGACGAGCGCCATCCGCGCGTCGTCTCGCACCTGCGTCTCGCGGTCAACCAGCACGACGTGCGGCCGAACATCGTCACGGACCCGGGTGGGCTCAACCCGGCGCAGGGCTACTCGGCGCACTACTGCGCGATCCCGCGTGAGGACGATCCCCAGATCGTCGCGTGCACGTTCATCAACTCCGGCCTGCGCGTGTTCGACATCCGTGACCCCGTGCATCCGCGCGAGGTCGCGTATTTCGTCTCTCCGCCCACCGCCGGGATCTCCAACGTCCTGCAGGCGTCCAACTTCGCGATGTCCCAGCCGGCGTTCGTGCCCGAGCGGCGCGAGGTCTGGTACACCGACGCGATCACGGGCTTCTATGCGCTGCGCCTGGACGAGCGCGTCTGGCCGGCACCCAAGCCCGCGGCGTGCGTGTCGCGGCGCGCGCCCGTGGTCCACTTCCCGGGCCGCCCGGCACTGCGCCGTGTCACCGTCACCGTCTCGGGCAAGCGTGTCCGCGCTCGGCGCGTCGGGCGCGGCGGTGTGCGCATCGACCTCAGCAAGCGCCCGCGCGGCACCTACACGGTGGTCGTCCGCGGCGTCACGCGCAGCGGGCGGACGGTCAGGACCGTGCGCCGCTACCGCACGTGCACGCGCTGAACCCGCATCTGCGGCCAGACGCGGTGCCGGCGCCGTTTGACGTCGCGCGGGCGTTTCACCGCGCGTTGCCGGGCTACGCCCCGACGCCGGTGCACGAGCTGTCGCCCGGCGTGTTGCTGAAGGACGAGTCGGACCGGCTTGGGCTGCCGGCGTTCAAGATCCTCGGCGCGTCCTGGGCGGTCGAGTGCGCGCTGCGCGAGCGGCCCGACGTCGACACGCTCGTGGCCGCCAGCGCCGGCAACCATGGCCGCGCGGTCGCGCGGGTCGCACGGATGCGCGGGCTGCAGGCGCGCGTCTTCCTGCCGGCGCGGTCGCTGTCGGTGCGGCGCGACGCGATTGCCGGCGAGGGCGCGGAGGTCGTCGTGGTCGACGGCAGCTACGAGGACGCGGTGCGCGAGGCGCAGGCAGCGGGGACGCGGCCGGGCGCGATCGAGATCGCCGACGTCGGCGACAGCGGGCCGGCGCACGACGTCATCGACGGCTACGCGACGCTGTTCGACGAAGCCGCCGCGCAGGCCGAGTTCGACGTGCTGCTCGTGCCCGTCGGCGTTGGCTCGCTTGCCGCCGCGGCCGCGCGCTTCGGCGCGGCGCACGGCATCACCGTGATCGGCGTCGAGCCCGTCACCGCCGCGTGCCTGACCGCGTCGCTTGCGGCAGGGCAGCCCACGACGATCGACAACCCCGGCACGACGATGGCCGGCCTCGACTGCGCCGAGGTCTCGATCGCCGCGTGGCCGTCGTTGCGCGACGGCATCCACAGCACGGTCACCGTCAACGACGACGAGGTCGCGGCGGCGATGGCGCAGCTCGCGGACGCCGGACTGACGATCGGCGAGTCCGGCGCGGCGCCGCTGGCCGCCCTACGCCGGCTCGGCGAGACGGCTCGCGTCCTGCTGATCGCAACAGAAGGTGCAACGGCCGGTCCAATTCCGTAGAGTCGGCCAATGGAGGGTGCTACGACCACCGGGGGGCCGGCCGCCCCCGGCTCCGCCCCGGGTGAAAAGGGCCTGAAGGCCAACGCGATCGGCTTCGTCTCGAGCGTCGTCATCGGCGTCGCGTCGACCGCTCCGGGCTACAGCCTCGCGGCCGTGCTCGGGCTGATCGTCGCCGTCGAGGGCGTCGGCGTGCACGCGCCCGCGGTGATGATCGTGTCGTTCATCCCGATGCTGCTCGTCGCGATGGCCTATCGCGAGCTCAACAAGGCCGACCCGGATTGCGGCACGACCTTCAGCTGGGCGACGAAGGCTTTCGGCCCGCACATCGGCTGGATCGGCGGCTGGGCGATCATCGTCGCCGACATCATCGTCATGGCGAACCTCGCGCAGATCGCGGGGCTCTACTCGTTCCTGCTGTTCGACTCCAGCTACGTCCCGTCGACCTTCGCGGTCACGGCGATCGGCGTCGTATGGATCGCCGTGATGACCTTCATCTGCTACATCGGGATCGAGCTGAACGCGCGCACGCAGCGCTGGCTGCTCGGCGCCGAGATCGTCGCGCTGGCGGTGTTCGCGGTCGTCGCGCTCGTGCGCGTGGCGTTCGAGAGCGACATCCCCGGCGCGGTGAATCCGGAACTGTCGTGGTTCTCGCCGTTTGCGATCGACTCGTTCGACGCGGTGACCTCAGGCGTCTTGATCGGCGTGTTCATCTACTGGGGCTGGGACAGCCTCGTCACCGTCAACGAGGAGACCGAGGACTCCGACAAGGTGCCCGGTCGCGCGGCGATCACCGCGACCGTGATCCTGCTGCTCACCTATGTGGTCGTGTCGACGGCAGCCGTCGCGTTCGGCGGACCCGACCGCCTCGCGAACGACGAGTCGGGCGACGTCCTCGGACTGCTCGCCAACGACGTCTTCGGCAGCGACCTGCTGGGCAAGATCGTGATCATCGCGGTGCTCACGTCCGCGGCGGCATCGACGCAGACGACGATCCTGCCGACCGCGCGCACGTCGCTGTCGATGGCACGCGCCAAGGCGCTGCCGGACATCATCGGTCGGATCCATCCCAAGCACCTGACGCCGGACGTCTCGACGATCCTGATGGGGGCGTTCTCGATCGTCTGGTACGTCGGCCTGACGATCGTCAGCGAGGACATCCTGCTCGACTCGATCACGGCCCTCGGCCTGATGATCGCCTTCTACTACGGCCTCACCGGCTTTGCCTGCGTCTTCTACTACCGGCGTGAGCTGACCAGCAACGTGAAGAACTTCGTGCTCGCCGGACTGATGCCGTTCGCCGGCGGCGGCATTCTGGCCTGGGTGTTCGTGAAGTCGTGCATCGACCTCAGCAAGGAGGACGCCGGATCGAACACGATCCTCGGCCTCGGCTCGCCGCTGGTGATCGGAATCGGCTTCCTGCTGATGGGTCCGATCCTGATGGCGATCTGGTGGGCCACGGGCCACCGCGAGTTCTTCCGCCGCCGGCCCGAGGCCGCGGCGCCGGGCACGCTCGACGCCGGATAGCCCGGCGGCGAATTTCAGGCTTGACGCTCCGCGTTTTGGGGTAGGCTCGACACGCTGTCAACCCGCGGGAGGAGAGACCAGCGTGAACAGCTTCGACCTCAGTGGCGGCGTGCCTCTGGATCGCCGGCAGTTCCTTGCACGCTGCGGGGTGCTGGGCGCCGGAATGGCGTTCTCCGGGCCACTTGCGGCAATCGCGCGGGCCCAGGATCCGGCCGCTGACCTCGTCAAGGTCGCAGCCGCGATCCTGCGCCAACTGGCCTACGACTCTTTCGCCGGCCTGGCCGCATTCGCGGTGCCGGGACCCGACCCGTACTCCAAGGCGCAGGGCGTCACCAGCCCGACGCCGGGCGGCGTCGACGCGCGTGCGCACGAGGCGATCATGGAGTCCGCCGACTTCTTCCTGCCGCTGCCCGACAACTACGCACAGGCGATGGCCGCGGCGTTCAAGAACGGCGTCTCGGACTCGCCGCTGCCGGCCGAGTTCCTCGCCGAGCTGGGCTTCCAGCTCGAGCAGGGCGCGGTCACGCTCGACCAGGCGCTCACCGCGCTGCTCGGCAACGACGGTGCCGTCCCGCTGTCGCTGCTGTTCGCGCTGTTCCTGAACTTCGAGGCGACCGCGGTCAACCCGCTGTCGCTGCTCGGCCCGTTCCCGACCTCGCCGTTCGCGAACCTCTCGTTCGCGGACAAGGCCAAGGTCTTCGAGCGCATCGAGCGCGCCGACACCGACCTGATCGCGGTGCTCGACGACAACCTCCCCGAGCCGCTGCGCAGCGAGATCAGCGGCATCCTCAAGTTCGTCGGCGGCACGCTGCTGGAGTTCGCGGGCTACACGCCGTTCACCGAGTACGGCGTCTTCGACGTCGAGAAGCGGACCGCGACCGCCCGCCCGGTCGGCTGGGAGATCACGAATTACCTGCCCGGTCGCAGCACGCCGGTCGACGGCCACAACGAGCTGCTCGGCTACTGGAAGAAGCACAAGTCCGCAGCAGGCCGGGCGCCGAAGTACCGCGTCGTCAAACCGAAACGCAAACGCAAGCCGCGCAAGCGCAGGAGGAAGAGCCGTGCCTGACGTCATCGTCATCGGCGCAGGCGGCGGCGGGCCCGTCGCCGCAAAGGAGCTCGCAGCGCACGGCGTCGACGTGCTGCTGCTCGAGGCCGGGACCCACGAGAAGAACCCCGAGGAGAACTGGTCGCGCTACGAGAACGACGCCAACAACCCGACCACGGGCTATCTGCGCTTCGGCCCCGAGGACCGGCTGGGGCAGCCCAACTGGTTCCGCGACCTCGCGCAGAACAGCTTCGTCTGGCAGCTGTCGGGCGTCGGCGGCACGACGCAGCACTACTACGGCAACAACCCGCGCGCGCTGCCCGGCGTCTTCAGCGACTACGACGGCGCCGACAAGGACGCCTACGACCGCGAGTTCCTCTTCCCCTTCGGCTACCGCGAGCTGCTGCCCTACTTCGAGTGGGTCGAGGCGACGCTGCCGGTGCAGACGGCGGCCATGGGTCGCAAGGAGCGTCTCTTCTTCCAGGGCGCCTCGCGGATGGGGCTGCCGCTGAACCGCTACAAGGACGTCACGCGCGACTCCTACCGCCCGCAGGAGAACGCGATCCTGCAGCCGCGCGGGACGGCGGGCAAGACGAGCGACTCGGCGAAGCTGCGCTACCCGCAGGCCAAGGGCTGCACGTTCTGCGGCTACTGCTTCCAAGGCTGCGTCCAGCCCATGGGCGCGCCGCGCAACCTCAAGGCCAAGCGCTCGACGGACAACTCCTACGTGCCGATGTGCCTGACCGCGGATGCGTGGTCGAAGGGCGGCAAGCCCGTCAAGCTCGTCGCCAACGCGTTCGTCACGCGGATCCTCACGAGCGGGTCGGGCGACAACCTGCGCGCCTCCGGCGTGCAGTGGCGCGACACGAAGACCGGCGAGCGCCACACGGAGACCGCGAAGGTCGTCGTGATGGCCGGTGGCTGCACGGAGAACCCGCGGCTGTGGCTCAACTCGGGTCTGCCCAACCCCAACGGCTGGGTCGGGCGCGGCTACACCGACCACTTCTTCGACTGGTGCGTCGGGGTCTTCGACAAGGACACCGGCAACACCGCCGGCGTCGGCTCGTCGGCGCGCGTCGACTACCCCGGCAAGGGCGGCCTGGAGAACGTCGGGCTGCCACCGGCGCTCGAGGGCTTTGCGTTCTCGCTGTCGGAGTCAGGCGTGCGCGGCCAGTACACCAACGGCCGTGGCATGACCGGGCCGTGGGACGGGCGTGCGGGCCGGCCGATGGGCAACGAGCTCAAGGAGCTGATGAGCAACGTCGACCGCCTGCTCAACGTGCTGGTGATCACCGACGACGACGTCGAGCGCCAGAACCGCGTGCTGCAGTCCTCGCTGCCGCCGGACGAGAACGGGCCGATCCCGAAGGTCGTCTTCAAGCAGCGCAAGCGCTCCAAGCGCACGCTCGCCAATCGCGAGTACCTCAACGTGCAGGCCGTCAAGCTGCTGCGCGCGGCCGGTGCGAAGAAGGTGATTCGCGTCGACTGGGCGCCGCTGATCCTGCACGTGCAGTCGTCGATGCGGATGGGCTCTGACCCGCGCACGTCGGTGCTCGACTCGCACTGCCAGTCGCGCGCGGTGAAGCGGCTCTACATCACCGACAACTCGGCGCTGTCCAACGGCATCGGCGGGCCCAACCCGACGTTGACGATGCAGGCGCTCGCGACGCGCACGGCCGAGCAGATCCTCGTCGACCACTTCGGCGGCGACCGCTTCGTCGGCAAGACTGCGCCGGTGTCCTCGATCAGCAACAAGGTCACCAAGGCCGTCCAGGCCCGGGGGATCACCTGATCCGCATCGCCGCCGCCGACGCTCGTCGTGGTGGCGGTCATGCCGGCCACCGCCCGGGCCGAGTCGCTTGGCGCGATTCAGGACGCCGACGCCGTGCGGGTGACGGTCAGCGCGCAGCGCGGTGCGAAGGTCCGTGTGGTCGTCGGCTACCGCGGCACGACGATCGCCGGGCCGAAGACGGTGAAGATCGGCCCGCGCGGGCGGCGCACCACCCGGGTCGCACTGACGACCGCCGGCGCTGCGGCGGTGGGTCGCTGCGAGCCGGGTGTGCTGAGCGTGCAGACGCTGCTGGACCGCGGCACGCGCGCCGCCCCGCGTCGTCGCGCGACGCGTGAGCGGCGTGTCTCGGTCGGCGGCTGCCGGCGCGCGCTGCCCGATCGCATGCGGGTGACCGTTCGTGATCCGAGCCGCTGCGACCCGCTCGACGGCGCGGTCTGCCTGCAGCCGTTCCCGAACAACCACTTCACGGTTGCGGACTCCGGCACGCCGACGGGACGGCGGGTGAACCTCGCGCGCGCGTCGATGCCCGCAAACGTGCTGGGCGTGCGCGCAGACCCGCGCGAGTGGAACCGCAACGACGGCTTCAGTCCGGGCTCGCCATTGATCACGCGCATCCCCGGCCTCGATGTCGCACGCACGACCGCGGTTCCGATCGAGGACATTGCTCGCACCTACGATCGCCGCCAGCCTGTCGTCGTCATCGACGCCGACACGCTGAAGCGCTGGCCCGTGTGGACCGAGCTCGACGTCAACCCGGCTGCCGAGCGCGACCGCAACCTGATCGTGCGCCCCGCGCGCAACTGGCTCGAGGGGCACCGCTACATCGTCGCGCTGCGCCGCATGCGCGACCGCGACGGCAACGTGATCGCGCCGCGTGCGCCGTTTCGCGCACTGCGCGACGGCACGCCGACGACCAGCAGTGCGCTGGAGGAGCGCCGTCCGCAGGTCGAGTCGCTGCTCGGCACGCTCGCGCAGGCCGGCATCGAGCGCGACGACCTCTCCCTCGCATGGGACTTCACCGTCGCCAGCCGCGAGAACCTCAGCGAGCGGATGCTCGCGATCCGCGACGACGCGTTTGCACGCCTTGGCGACCGAAACCTGCGCGACATGCGCGTCGCGGGTCGCTCACCCGCCTATGTCATCGACCGGGTGGTCGAGAACGTCGACGCGCAGATCCTGCGCCGTGTCGAGGGCCGCGTCACCGTCCCCTGCTACCTCAACCTGCCCGGCTGCATCGCCGGCGCGCGCTTCAACTACCGCCGCGGTACGGCGCGGCCGGTCGCCAACGGCACGATGCAGGCCCAGTTCGCCTGCCAGATCCCGCGGCGCGCGCTCGCGGGTGCGCCTCTCCGCGCGGGCATCTACGGGCACGGGCTGCTCGGCAGCCGCAACGAGGTCGGCCAAGCGCAGCTCGAGCTGCTCTCCGACAGCGAGGGCTTCACGTTCTGCGCGACCGACTGGGTCGGGATGGCATGCGCCGACCTGCCCGGCATCCCGCCGTCGCCCGACGAGATCGCGAGGCTGCTGGGCGACGTCGCCGCCGGCCGCCAGCTCAAGCTCCCCAACTGCGACGTGCCGACGGTCGCGACGATCCTGCTGGACATCGCCAACTTCCCGGCGCTGGGCGACCGCGTCCAGCAGGGGATGCTCAACTTCCTCTACCTCGGCCGGGCGATGATCCACCCCGACGGCCTCACACGCGATCCCGCCTTCCAGCTCGCCGGCAAGCCCGTGCTCGACACGTCGCGCCTGTACTACGACGGCAACAGCCAGGGCGGCATCATCGGCGGCGCGCTCGTCGCCGTCGCCCCGGACTTCGACCGCGCCGTGCTCGGCGTTCCGGGGATGAACTACTCGACGTTGCTGCGCCGCAGCGTCGACTTCGACGGCTACGCGCAGATCCTCTACAACGCCTACCCCGACGAGCGCGAGCGCCCGCTGCTGCTGACGCTGCTGCAGATGCTCTGGGACCGCGCCGAGGCCAACGGCTACGCCCAGCACATGACGCGCGACCCGCTGCCCGACACGCCGCCGCACGAGGTCCTGCTGCACGTCGGCCTCGGCGACCACCAGGTCACCCACTACGCCGCGAAGGTCGAGGCGCGCACGATCGGCGCGTCGGCGCACGTGCCGTGGGCGGCGCCCGGCCGTGACACCGACCGCGATCCGGTCTTCGGCATCCCGCCGATCACGCGCTACCCGTTCGCAGGGTCGGCGATCATCGGCTGGGACATCGGGCCGCTGCGGATGGAGGCGGGCGGCGGCGTCGGCACACCACCGCCACCGAAGACCGAGGTGCCGCCGCGGACGGGCCAGGACCCGCACGAGTTCCCGCGTCGCTCGACCGCCGCGATGCGCCAGAAGTCCGCGTTCCTGCGCCCGGGCGGCGTCGTCACGGACGTGTGCGGTGGGCCCTGCTACGCGGGGTCGTGGCGCGGCCCCGGTCGATGAACGCGCTCAGCAGCGCGTTGTAAGGCTCGCCGTGGGACGGGATCGTGTGACCGCGCCCAGGGAGCACCGCGCGCTCGGCGTCCAGCCGTTCGGCGACGACGTCGCAGAGGCGCTCGTACATCGCTGAGTGTCCACCTGAGATCACGAGTGCGCGCACCGCTGCGAGCCGCTCGAACGGCACCTCGGCCTCCCATGGCGTGCGCTCGATCATCGCCAGCCGCGCGCCCTGCTCGAGCCAGTCCGGCAGCTCGTCAGGCGTCTCGTGCGTCGAGCCGGTGCCGGCGCGAAAGAAGCGCACGAACTGGTCCGGCGTCATCTCGCCGCGGCGGTTGTACAGCTCCTCGCCCTGAGCGAGCATCAGATCGGTCTCCGGCGTGCCGGCACCGAGGCGCAGCAGGCCAGGCTCGGAGATCGTCAGCGAGTGCACCGCCTCGGGCCGCTGCGCGGCGGCAAGCAGCGCGACGATCGCGCCATAGGAGTGGCCGACGACGTGCGCGCCGTCGCCCAGCAGCTCGGCGATCAGTGGCGCCTCGAGCTCGAAGTCCGGCCGCGCCAGCGGCGGGCTTGCCCCGAACCCGGGACGCTCGGGCACCACGAGCGTGTAGCGGTCGCCAAGCGCGAGCTGGTGACGCCAGGTGCGCTTGGCGTCGACGATCGAGCCCGAGGCGAAGACGACACGCGGGCCCGAGCCGGTGACGAGGACGTCGAGATCGGCGGCGCGCACATGCCGACGCTATCGACCGATGAGTTCGCGTGGCCGCGGTCGTTACACGCGGCATGACCAACATCACCCCTTGCCTGTGGTTCAACTCCCAGGCCCACGAAGCGGCCGAGTTCTACGTCTCGGTCTTCCCCAACTCGTGCATCACGAGCGTCTCGCACTACGAGGACGGCCGCGTGCTGACCGTCGCCTTCGAGCTGGACGGCAAGCCGTTCACCGCGCTCAACGGCGGCGCCGACTTCCCGTTCTCGCCGGCGGTCTCGTTCCAGATCGACTGCGCCGACCAGGATGAGGTCGACCGCTACTGGGAGACGCTCTCCGCCGGCGGCAACGAGGATCACTGCGGCTGGGTGCAGGACCGCTTCGGCCTGTCTTGGCAGGTGATCCCGCGCCGCCTTCCCGAGCTGCTGCAGGACGCCGACCCCGAGGTCGCCCAGCGCACGATGAGCGCGATGCTGCAGATGCGCAAGATCGACGTCGCGACGCTGGAGGAAGCCGCGGCCGCGCCCGTGTGAGCGCGCGGCCGCGGAGCTTGGTTAGGCCGACTCGCTGGCGAGCACGCCGTGGGCCACCTCGGCCTCGGCGTGCTCTTCGATCGGCAGCCCGTCGGTGCGGCGCAGCACGCCGACCGTCAGCAGGATCGCGCCGGCGACGAGGACCGCGCCGATCCCGAACGCCAGGTGGTAGCCGTCGACCAGCGCGGACGCGACGGCGCTGCCGTCGTCCTGCAGGCTCTCGCTGCGCGTCGTCGACAGCGTCGCGAGGACGGCGAGGCCGAGTGCGCCGCCGACCTGCTGGGTCGTGTTGACGAGGCCGGAGACGAGCCCCGAGTCCTCGGGAGTGGCACCGGCCATGGCCAGCGTCATCATCGACGGGAACGCCAGCCCGGCGCCGATGCCGAGCAGCAGCATCACGGGAAGCAGGTCCGTCGCGTAGGACGCGTCGGTGCCTGCACCGCGGAACAGCAGCAGGCCCGCGAAGATCATCACGAGGCCCGGCAGCAGCGTCGCGCGGGCGCCGAAGCGCATGATCAGGCGGGCAGACGCGCCCAGCGAGAGCGCCGCGATCGCCAGCGCGACCGGCAGGAACGCCAGCCCGACCTCGACCGAGTCGTACCCGAGCACGCGCTGCATGTAGAGCGCGCCGAGGAAGAACATGCCGAAGATGCCGGCGACCATCAAAACCTGGATGAGGTTCGCGGCCGACGCCGTGCGCGAGCGGAAGATCCGCAGCGGCATCAGCGGCTCCTTGGCGGTTGCCTGGCGGGCGATGAAGCCGGCCAGCAGCGCGATCGACACCGCGCCGAGCACGAGCGTGCGCGAGGAGCCCCAGCCGTTGTCAGCGGCCTGGACGATCGTGTAGACGCTGAGCATCAGCGCGCTGACGATCAGGACCGCGCCCGATGTGTCGGCACCGCGCCCCAGGCCGATGCCCTTCTCGTCGGGCAGCAGGCGCAGCGTGAACACGGCGGTGACGATGCCGATCGGCAGGTTGACGAAGAAGATCCAGTGCCAGTTGATCGCCTCGGTCAGCACGCCACCGAGCAGCAGCCCGAGCGCGCCGCCGGCAGCGGCGACGAAGCTGTAGACGCCGATCGCCTTGGCCTGCTCGTCAGGCCGCGGGAACATCGAGACGATCATGCCGAGGATCACGGCGGCAGTGAGTGCGCCGCCGGCGCCCTGGATGAAGCGCGCGCCGATCAGCATCTCCTGCGACTGGGCGACGCCGCAGAGCAGGGAGGCCGCGGTGAACACCGTGAGGCCGATCAGGAAGACACGACGGCGCCCGATCAGGTCGCCGAGACGCCCGGCGAGCAGCAAGAGGCCGCCGAAGGCGATGAGGTAAGCGTTGACGACCCAGGCGAGGTTCGACTGCGAGAAGCCGAGATCGTCCTGGATCGCGGGGAGCGCCACGTTCACGATCGTCTGGTCGAGGATGATCATGAGGAACCCGGCGCAGAGCACGATCAGTGCGAGCCAGCGGGAGTCGGTCCTTGAGGTCATACAAGGGACCGTAGCAGATCGTCTGCTTCGGGACTATCTCAGGCGGAACTAGTTCGTGCGCGGCGCGGCGGTGCGGCGCACACGGCGGGCGCGGACAGCGCCTCGCCGCTGAGCTTGTTGAGCGCGCCGAGGAAGACCTCGCGCTCGTGCGGGTCGAGCGTCGCGAGCACTTCCTCGTTGACGCGTGCGGCGACGTCGTTGGCCTTCAGCACGAGCTGCTCGCCCTTCTTCGTGACGTGGATCACGCGCGCACGGCGGTCGGTCTTGGAGGGCAGGCGCTTGGCGAGGCCCTGGCGCTCGAGCTCGTCGACGGTGACGACCATCGTGGTCTTGTCGAGCCCGACGACGCGCGCGAGCTCGATCTGCGTGTACTCGCCACCGAGCGCCGTCACGAGCACCTGATGGTGGCGGGGTGGGATACCGACTTCTTCGAGCGCGGCCGTCATCTTCGTGGCGAAGACGTGGTTGGCGCGCGAGAGCAGCCAACAGAGGCTGTCGGTGACGGCTGTGTGACCCATGTTCACATGCTAGCGAACGTTTAGTCTCGAAGCAGACGATCCACTACAAGATCATCTAACGGCGTATGCCGAAGGCGCAGAGCGGGTCGAGCATCAGCGCGTTGCGCGTGCGAAAGCCGGCGGTGCCGGGGCCCATGTAGCGCGAGAACTCGCGCGGGATGCCGGGCAGCGACGACGGGGTCGAACGTCTTGCCGTTGATGTTGAAGCCCTCGATGTAGACGCCGCCCTCGCCGCGCCCCTTGTCGAAGAAGTAGTGCCCGGTCCACTCGTAGAGCTTCGTGCGCTTGTCGCTCTGGACGACCGAGGCACGCCAGTGGTCGACCTGGAAGTAGCGGCACTTCAAGCCGGCGGCGGCGAGCCGTGCGGGCTCCTGCAGCAGGAACTTCACGAAGCCGCCCTGCGTCAGGTTCTGCTGTGTCTTGTCGAACTCGATGCAGAACGGGTCGGCCTTCATGTCCGCGACCTTGGCGCCGAGGCCGGCCTGCTGCAGCGTGCAGGGGAACGGGGCCTCGCCGCCCCAGCCGGTCGGCGGCTTGGCGGCGTCAGCGGGCGCCGAGAGGCCGGCGGCGAGGACGGCAGCGAGCGCTGCGGCGCGGCGCATGCGGCGAAGGTAGCATGAACGCGTGCGTTCACTTACGCGCCGCGCGATGCTGCAGGAGGCGGCTGCCGTGGCCGTGGTGGCTGCGCTGCCGCTCGCGTGGCCGCGGCCCGCGGTGGGTCAGGCGCCGGCGCTCCCCGACGCGACGCTGCAGGCGGTCTTCGACACGCTGATCCCCGGCCGCAAGGTCGCGCGCACGGTCAGCGGGCGGCCGATCCACCCGCGCGCGATCCTCGGGCTCGACGACGAGCCGGGCGCGGTCGAGGCCGACGCGCTCGCGCTTTCGCAGCACCCGAAGATCGGCTTCACGCTGCTGGCGCCGGTGTTCCTCGCCGAGCTGGAGCTGCGGGCGCTGACGCACGGTGGCGACTTCCTCTCGCTGGATCGTGAGGGTCGCGAGGCGACGATCGTCGCCGGGACGGCCTACGACAACCCGACGCGACTGATCTGGGAGGCCACGGCCGCGGTCGCGTTCGCGGCGTTCTGCGGCGTGGCGTCGGTGAAGCAGGACCGCGAGCATGCGCCCGGCTACCGGGTGATGGGCCTGCCCGGCGCCGCGCCTGGCGGCTATGCACGCGCGTCGTATCGGCGGCGCCTGTCACGGGAGCGCACCCGCGGAGGGTCGCTGCCATGACCGAGCGCGCAGACGTCGTCATCGTCGGCAGCGGCTTCGGCGGCTCGATCGCCGCGTTTCGCCTCGCCGAGGCCTACGTCGCCGCGGGCGCCGACCCGCGCGCGATCGTCGTCCTCGAGCGTGGCGAGCGCAAGGAGCACATCGACTTCGAGCAGTCGATGCACGTCGATCATCTCTCGTCGGTGTACCGGCTGACGCAGGGCCAGGGGATGCAGGTCGTCACCGCCAACCTCGTCGGCGGCGGGTCCAACCTCTATCTCGCGGCGTCGCTGCGCGCTCCGCGTGAGACCTTCGAGCGCCGCGACCGTCGTCCCGGCGACGGGCCGGACCGACGAATGTGGCCGGCGCCGATCTCGCGTGCGACGCTGAACCCGTACTACGCGCGCGTCGAGGCGGGCCTGCGCGTGAAGCGCCCGACGTGGGACCAGGTCTCCAAGTCCGGCGGGTTGTGGGCGGCGGCGCTCGACGCGGCCGGGCACACGTGCGACCGCGTGCCGCTGGCGATCAACCCGCGCCGCTGCGTGGACGCGAAGTGGTGTCACACCGGCTGCATCTTCGGCGCGAAGAACTCGCTGATCACCAACTACCTCGCGTCGGCTGAGGCGCGCGGTGTGCGCGTGTTGCCGCTGGTGGAGGTGCAGTCGGTGCGCCAGTCCAGCGCGCGGCCCTACCGCTACGTCGTCGGCGCCAACCGCATCGATCCCGAGTCGCGCGCGGCTGTTGGGGTGCGCGAGTTCGAGTGCAAGGCGCTGATCCTTGCGAGTGGCGCGATGGGCGACGCGCCGATCCTGATGCGCTCGCAGCTGATGCTGCCGGCGCTGTCAGACCAGCTCGGCAAGCACCTCGGGTCCAATGGCGACCATGTCGCGGCGATCGAGTTCGACCCGGCGAAGGTGCGTTCGGTGCTCGGCCTGCCGGGCTATGCGGACTTCCACAAGGGCAAGCCGATCACGACGATGAGCTACGACTGGTGGGTCGGCAAGCCGCGTGACGGCACGCGCTTCACGCTGCAGGAGATCTTCCTCTCGAGCCTGACGAACCTGCTCTACGACGACGGCCGCGCGCCGGATGGCGAGCCGTCGTGGTGGGGGCTGCAGAAGAAGCGCGCGATGGCCAACTGGACGCATCGCATCGAGCTGCTGGCGATGGTGGAGGACACCAACGACGGCTCGTTTCTCGTGTCCCCGCCCACGGGGGGCGGCGCGGTGCAGATCAACGGCGGCCCGGTCGCGTTCGGCACGTTCACGTATGCGATGAGCGACCAGTCGATCCGCGTGCGCGAGGCGGCGGACGCGGCGATGCGCGATGGTCGCCGAGCGTCGCGGCGTGGGGCGCTTCATGCGCTTGACCGAGACGCAGGGCGCCTACTGCGCCCACCCGCTCGGCGGCTGCCGGATGGCGGAGAGCGCGGAGCTCGGCGTCGTCGACGACCGCGGCGCGGTGTTCGGCTACGAGGGCCTGTTCTGCGCGGGCTCGTCGATCATCCCGACGTCGCTGGGCGTCAACCCGTCGCTGACGATTGCCGCTGTCGCGGAGCGCGTCGCCGATGGCGTCGTGGCGAGCGGGCGCGACCTCGGGCTGCCGATCGATCCCGTGAGGCCGGCGCGCCCGGAGGAGCGCGTCGGGCGGCGCGTCAAGCCTCGAGCACCCGCTGCTCGCCGCGGCGCAGCACGCGGAACACGAGCGTGAGCGCCGAGAGCATCGCCATCGTCGCGCAGGTGATCTGGACGCTGATGATGCCCTCCTCGGTCCAGTAGACGTCGTCGAGCTTCAGCAGCAGCGCGGATTCGTCGAGTGTCAGCGCGACGCCCGCGCCGAAGGGGACCGCGAGGAACGGGTCGAGCTGCTCGTTGCGCGAGATGATCGAGATCGCGCCGCTGACGAAGGCGACGGCGATGCCGGGGACGAAGTGGTGGATGTGGTGGTCGTTGGCGACGACGTTGCGGATCGGGCCGAAGCGCCCGCGCCGGCGAATCACGAAGGTCGAGGCGCGCACGCCGACGAACGTCGCCGAGAACGACAGCGCGAGGTTCAGCAGCGCGTTCTCGCGCGTCGAGCCGCCGCGGTAGCCGGCCTTTGCGACCTCGACGGTCTGCTCGATCGCCTGCTCGGCGGCGGCGGCGACATCGTCGGTCTCGCTGGGCAGCGGCGCTTCGCCGCGGCGCCAGACGTGGGCGACCTCGCCGACGATGACGGCGGCGGTGGTGACGACAGCCGCTCCCGCCAGCGCCTGCGTGCGCCGCTCGGCGAGGCCGCGCCTCAGCGTGCCTGGGCGTCGTGGAGCAAGCGTGAGCGGCGGCATCCCGTCGAGCGTAGCGTCGGGGTCAGATCTTGCGATCCAGCATCCGCCGGGTTTGGGGTCAGAGCTTGCGCTGGTGGCGTTGCATGGTGAGTGCGACGCGTGGGGCGTTGAGGAGCAGGCGCAGGCGGGCCTTCAGCGACGTGCTCGGGCGCACGTCGAGGTAGGCGTAGAGCTGGTGACGCACCACGAGGCCGTCGCGCAGCGTCCAGATCTCCGTGCCGAACTGGCGCGTGCCGCCGTCGAAGCCGCCGGTCCACGTCAGCACGATCGTGTCGGCGTCGGCGCACTCGACGTGCTTGCGCACGTGCAGCTTGCGATCGCGCCAGGTTGCCGCCATCGCGGTTGCGGCACGGGTGATCTGCGCGATGCCCTCGTGGCGCTCGTACGCGCCGTCGGCGATCCACTCGGCAACCGCGTCGTCGGCATACAGCGGCAGCCACTCGTCCAGCAGCGCGGCGTTGGTGATGCGCTCGGCGTTGGCCGCGAAGGCCTCGGCATCGAGGATCGTCTGAGTCATGCTGCCACCGTAGTTGCAGTCGGGAGCAGCGCGTTGACCTCGCGAGCGGCACGCTCGCCGGACAGGACGGCGCCGTCCATCGAGCCGTGGTGGATCGTCGCCGTCTCCGCCGCGGCCCAGTGGACCCGGCCGACGGGCTCGCGCAGCGCGGTGCCGAACGCGCTCCAGCCGCCGGGGCCGAAGTAGCCGGCGTAGCAGCCGCGCGTCCACTCCTCCTCGGTCCAGTTGCGTTCGATCAGCCGCTCCGGCCGGCGGGCGCGCTCGCCGAAGAGCTCGGCCATCCGGCCGAGCACGGCAGCGTGGCGCTCGGCCTCGGGGAGGGCAGCGAGCGCACGCGCGTCGCTCGCCAGCGAGAACGCCAGCAGCACACCGAGCGACGCGCTCGGGGGCGAGTTGTCGAAGAAGACCGTCACCGGTCCGACGTCGCCGAGGCCATGGCCGGACAGGCCCTCGGCGCGCCAGAACGGCTCGTCGTACACCGCCTGGTACTTGATGACCGTGCCCTGCGGCATCCGCTGAGGCAGCTGCTGGCGCACCCCCGGCAGCGGCGGGTCGAAGGCGATCGTCGGCTGCACCGCAGGGGCGACGGCGACGATCGCGCGACGCGCACGCAGGTCGTTGACGACGACACCGTCGGCGTCCTGCTCGATGCGCGTGACGGGGACGCCGAGCTGGACACGGTCGTCGAGGCGCCGCGCGACGCGGATCGCGACCTCCTGGGAGCCGCCGACGAAGCGATCCTGCTGGTAGCCGCCGCGGGTGCGCACGAGCGAGTCGAGGCCGCCGCCGATGCGGATGTAGTAGAGCCAGTGCAGCAGCGAGATCTCTGCGGCGTCGACGGCCAGCACGGCCTTCAGCGCGGCGTTCATCAGCCAGCGCCCGGTGCGCGTGCGCATGTTGCGCCGCATCCACGACGCGACCGTCTCGTCGTCCCAGCGCGGATGCTGCGGGACGACGGTGTCGACCGTCCGCGCCATCCGCTCCAGTCGCAGCTGCGCGATGCGAAAGTCGACGAACGCCAGCGGCGCGCGGCGCGGGATGTCGCCGCGGTAGCGCGTGGTGCGTCCATCCAGCGCAAACAGGTGGTCGCCCGTGATGTGCGTGGGGAACGTCTCGACCCCGACCTCCTCGGCCAGCGCGAGCATCGCCGTGTGCGACGGCCCGACCCACTGGCCGCCGACCTCGACGACCTCGCCGTTGCCGACCGGCTCGTTGAGCGTGCGGCCGCCGACGCGCTCGCGCGCCTCCAGCACCACGACGCTGCGACCGGCCTCCTGCAGTCGCAGCGCGGCGGTCAGGCCGGACAGGCCTGCGCCGACGACGACGACATCGATGTTGTCCATGCGCACAGCGTCTGCGACCGAGCGCTGGGGGACTACGCGAACCGCGTGCATCGCGGGCGCAGCCATTGCGCAGATTCGGCAGCGGCAGCGGTCGGGTCGTCGTAGCGTGCGCCGTATGAGCGAGGCCGAGATGTTCGTCCGCGAGTTCGCGCGCGTCTGGGACAACGCGACTGTCGAAGGGCACGCGGAGCTGTGGGCGGAGGACATCGTCCTGATCCAGCCGCTGATCGGCCCGCTGCACGGCAAAGCCGCGTGCATGAAGGGCTTCGGGCGGCTGTTCAAGCTGATTCCCGACCTGCGCGCGGACGTGCACCGCTGGGCGCCGATCGACGAGGGCGTGCTCATCGAGTTCACGCTCTCAGGCACCTTCGGCGGGCGCCGGATCGCCTGGGACGCCGTCGACCGCTTCCGCCTGCACGACGGCCTCACCAAGGAGCGCGTCTCCTACTTCGACGGCATCCCGCTGGCGCTGGCGATGGCTGCACGCCCGCGTGGCTGGTGGCGGCTGATCAGCTCGCGCACGTTGGGCAGGCTGTGGGTGATTCACACCTCGGCGAAAGCTGCCGCAACAGGCGCTCGCGGCGTACAGTGACGCGATGCGCAGCGTCGAGTCATCGCTGCAGGCGGTCACGCAACGCCTGGACGGGCGCATCGACGACATGGTCGACGAGATGCTGCGGCGGATGGTCGCCGAGATCCCCGACTACGCGGCCTTCGAGGAGCCCGAGCTCGTCGACGCGACGCGCCGTAGCGCCTACGCCAACATCCGCGCCGGTGTCGCCGCGATGCTGCCCGGCCCGGCGCTGCTCGCCGCGCCGGCCGAGGCGGAGGAGGGTGCGCGCCGCGCCGCGCGCTCGGGCGCCTACCTGCCACAGCTGCTTGCGACCTACCGCGTCGGGCACGCCGTCGCGTGGGAGTACGCGCTCGACGAGATCGAGGCGCTCGACGAGCCCGCCGATACGCGCACAGAGCTGCTGCGCGTCGCGTCGCGGCGGATGTTCGAGTACGTCGACGCCGTGATGCCGCGTGTCACCGACGTCTACCAGCAGGAGCGCGACGCGCTGCTGCGCAGCAGCGAGCACCGCCGCCTGCGCGCGCTGCGCGACCTGCTCGAGGGCACGCGCCACGACGCTGACGAACTGGGCTACGACCTGCGCGGCGAGCACCTCGGCGCGGTCGCCTGGGGCGCGCATCCGGCGGCGGCGCTCGACGCGGTTGCGCGGGCGCTCGGCGGTACCGCGCTGGTGATCGCCGCCGACGAGCAGTTCGTCTGGGGCTGGTTCGGCGGGCGCGTCGACTGGCCGCTGCTGGAGACCCTGGAGTACCCGGACGCGACGCTGGTTGCGTTCGGCGCCGTTGGCGGGGGCATCGAGGGCTTCCGTCGCACCCATCGCGAGGCGCATCGCGCCTGCTTCGTCGCGCGCTACAGCCCGCAGGCGGTGACGCGATTCGACGCGGTCGCCGTCGAGGCGCTGGCGCTGCGCGACGAGGCCGGCGCGCGCGAGCTGGTCGCACGCGAGCTCGGCCCACTGGCGGCCGACGACCCGCGCTCAGCGACGCTGCGCGACACGCTGCGCGCGTACTTCGAAGCGTCCTCGAACGCTTCAGCCGCCGCGGCGCTGCTCGGCGTCAACGACCGCACGGTCGCGTATCGCCTGCGCGGCGTCGAGGACCTGCTCGGCTACCCGGTCAGCACGCGCTCGCTGGAGCTGCGTGTGGCGCTGCGGCTCGAGGCGCTGTTTGGCTCGCGGCCGCCCGTGTCGCTGGCGCGCCGGTCGAAGAGGCGCTGACGCTCGACGCGATTGGCGACGAGGGCGCGACGGCGAGCCTCGAGGGGCTCGGCGTCGTCCACGTGCCGCGACCTGGCGAACACTAATGTTCGCGGCGGTGTCTCGGCCCGAACAGCTGCCGCGCGGCTCGCATCGCCTCACGCGCGAGCAGGTGCTGTCCTCCCAGCGCGGCCGCATGCTCGCGGCCATCGGCGAGGCGGTCGCCGAGCGCGGCTACGCGAAGACCCCGGTCGCCGAGATCATCAAGCGCGCGGGCGTCTCGCGCGAGACGTTCTACGAGCAGTTCGCCGACAAGGAGGGGTGCTTCCTCGCGGCGCTGGACACCGGCACGGAGGCGATGCTGCAGGCGATCGCGGCCGACGGCGTCGACGACCTGGCGACCGTGCTGCGCAGGTACCTCGAGGCGCTGGCCGGCGAGCCCGCCTTCGCGCGCGCGTTCCTCGTCGAGGCCTACGCGGCCGGGCCGCGCGCGATCGAGCGGCGTGTCGCGATCAACGGCCAGTTCGTCGACACCGTCGCCGCGCTGCTGGGCGCACGCCGCAAGTCCGACCGTTTCGCCTGCGAGATGCTCGTCGCGGCGATCAGCTCGATGGTGACAATGCGCGTCGCCGCCGGGCACGCAGAAACGCTGCCCGACCTGCATGCGCCGATCATGCAGGAGGTCCGCCGCGGCCCGCTCGCGGCGCTGCTCTAGCGAGATCGACGTGGTGTGGCTGCGCTGCTTGGGTGCCCGCTGACCCCGACGAGCGCGGTGCCCGAGTTGAGGGCCGGGCGGGCCGAGGCCGGCGTCGTAGGCGTCACCGGCTTCGAAGACCTCTCCGCCGCTTCGGTCGCGGCAGTCGCGCCGGGCGTTTCCACCTCGCGTAACGCCCGGCGCGTGCGAGCGACGGTTCGGAGTGTGGGAGGGTGCGCACTCGTGTCTGGTGATGTCGCAAGCGCATCCGACGAAGACCTGGTCGCCGCTCTCAAGAGCGGCGACGAGTCGGTGCTGACCGCGTTGGTCGAGCGCTACCACAAGCCCTTGTTGCGCGTGGCCGGGATCTACCTCCGCGACAGCCACGCGGCGGAGGAGGTGGTCCAGGACACATGGATCGCCGTGCTCACCGGGATCGATCGCTTCGAGCAGCGCTCGTCGTTCAAGACCTGGCTCTTCCACATCCTCGCCAACAAGGCGCGCTCGCGCTGGGTGCGCGATCAGCGCAGCGTGCCGCTCTCCTCGCTGACGTCCGACGATCCCGACGCGCCCGTTGGTTCAGCGGTCGATCCCGATCGCTTCCACCCGCCTGGTCATCGCTGGGCCGGCCACTGGGCGGTGGCGCCCGCGAGCTGGGCGCGGATCCCCGAAGAGCAGCTGCTGGCAACCGAGACGATCGAGGTCGTCCGCGACGCGATCGCCGAGCTCCCGCCGCGTCAGCGTCAGGTGATCGTGCTTCGCGACGTTGAGGGCTGGCGCGCCGACGAGGTTTGCGCTGCGGTCGAGATCAGCGACGGCAATCAGCGGATCTTGCTGCATCGCGCCCGCAGTCATGTGCGCGCGGCGCTCGCGGTCCATTTCGGAGACGAGGTGCTGGCGTGAGCGGTCATCACGTCCACGCGACGTGCAATGAGCTGGCTGAGCGGGTCACCGAGCTGCTCGACGGCGCGATCGGCGCAGCGGAGCGCGTGCGTCTGGAGCAGCACCTCGTGTGGTGTGAGATGTGCGTGGACTACGTCGATCAGATGCGGCGCTCCGGCGACGTTCTCGCGGGTCTGGGTATCGACGAGGACGCGCTGGACCAGGAGGACGCCGGGGCGATCGCCGCCGACCTGTTGCGACGAATCGGTCCGCGGGGGGATGGCGAATGATCGCGTACAAGTTCCTGCGTGTCGGTGGTGTCGGCCCGTTTTCGGGGTTCGCGTGGCCGCGACCGGACGGCGGACCCGGCGCGTGGGTCGTTGCGGGTGAAGACCTCGTGATTTGCCACCGAGCGGTCCACGCGTGCGCGGTCGAGGACTTGGTGCTGTGGCTCGACGACGAGCTCTGGCTCGTCGAGCTGACGGATGTCGTGGACACCGGCAACGGCAAGGTTGCGGCGCGCAGTGGTCGCCTCCTCGAGCAGGTCGAGGCCTGGACCGAAGGCCTTGCAATCGAGTTCGCCGGCGCGTGCGCAAGCCGCGCGGCCGAGTGTGCCGCGCAGCTGGTGGCTGACCCGCAACGACGCGAGCGGTTGGAGGCGATGGCAGCGGATGCCGCCGCGTACGCGACGGGCGCCGCGGGTGACCCGCAGCGACCCGCGGCGCGTTCGGCGACCGCGGCGTTCATCGCCGCTGAGGCTGCAGCTCAGGCCGCGGCGCGCACAGACGCCGCCCGCGAGGAGCGCATCTGGCAGAGCGCATGGCTGGCCGAGCGGCTCGCTCTGACGCAGATGTAGGCGACATCCGTCGCCGATCAACGACGATCAGCCGGCAAGCGCCGCTCGCCGGCTTGCGAAGAAGGCATCGACCGCCGCGCGGTGATCAGCGGCGGCGAGCAACTCGCTGAGCGTCAGCTCTGCACCGGGGAAGGCGGGCGCATTCCACAGCTCACCTCCGGGACGCGCCGTCCACGGGCCGACGTAGATGTACGGCTCGCTGTGATCGTCGTCGCCCGGCGAGGCGCCGTAGTTCGCGCGCTGCCCGGCGGCCTCGTTGCCGAACTCGATCGCGATGTCGAAATGCTCGGGCCACAACCGCACCGGCGTCGGGTTGTCATCCGTACCCGCATCGGCTCGCAGGGCCTCGAGCGCGGCGTACGCGAGGCCGTAGAAATCACCGAGCCAGCGCGCGGCGGCGTCGTCGACGTCGAGCGGCTCCTCCCAGCGTCCCGAGGTCGGCAGCCCTGTGAGCGCGACCGCGTCGCGACATGAGCCGATCGGCCGGCGCCGCTCCGAGCCACCGCCGACGACCACGAGCTCGGCGCCTTCGACGCGCACCTGCTGGTCGCGGCCGAACCGTGGCGTGCCGAAACCTCCAGGTGTCCAGCGCAACGCGATCTCGTTGCCGGTCGCCAGCTCGCGCGCCGGTGACACGACGCGCTCGGCGAGCAGATGCAGGGACCGCACGGTCGTCGCAAGCTTTGGCGGCGGCGCCGCAAGCACGCGGACGTCGGGTGGCGGCGGTTCGAGCGCCGTTGCGGTCGTGGGCATGCGCTCACCGTCCTCCCGAGCGATCGGTCGTTACGAGCGTAACGCCGGCGAGTGCTGCGCAGACGGTTGGGCCCATGACGAGCGCGACGCTGTGGCACAAGGTCCTCGACGATCCGGCCGAGCTGCCCGAGGGCAGGGTGCGCAGCGTCACCGCGGGTCATCGCAGCCTCGCGCTCTCCCACGTCGACGGCAGCTTCGGTGCGCTCGACAACAAATGCCCCCACCAGGGAGGACCGCTCGGGGAGGGCACGATCGAGAAAGGTCTGCTGCGCTGCCCCTGGCACGGCTTCGACTACTGCCCGCTGACAGGCAAGCCGCCGTCGCAGTTCGGAGACGTCGTCCCGTCGTTCCCCGTGGAGATCCGCGACGACGGCGTCTACGTCGGCGTGCCGCCCGAGCAGGAGCACACGCGTACCGTCTCGGACGCGATGGCCGAGACGATGGTCGCCTGGGGAATCAAGCATGTCTTCGGGATGGTCGGGCACTCCAACCTCGGCCTCGCCGACGCGCTGCGCCGCCAGGAGGAGCAGGGCAAGCTGACGTTCATCGGGATACGTCACGAGGGCGCCGCCGCGTTCGCGGCGTCGGCCTATGCCAAGCTCACCGGCACGCCGGCGGCGTGCCTGGCGATCGCTGGGCCGGGCGCGACGAACCTGCTGACCGGTCTGTACGACGCAAAGGTCGACCGCGCGCCGGTGCTCGCGCTCACCGGCCAGGTCGACGTCCAGGTCCTCGGCCCCGGAGCCTTCCAGGAGGTCGACCTCGCGGGCGCGTTCGCCCCGGTCGCGGCATGGAGCCAGACGGTGCTGCCGGAGTCCAAGCACGCCGAGCTGATGGCGCTGGCTTGCAAGAACGCGCTCGTCCGGCGCGACGTCGCGCATCTGATCTTCCCCGACGACGTCCAGACGCTGCCGGCGCCCGACGACGACACGCGTACGCCGGAAGGGCGCGTCGCGGACGCACGCATCGCGCCGCCGGCCGATGCCATTGAGCACGCGCGAGCGTTGCTGGAGGACAGCAAGCGCCCGGTGATCATCGCCGGCCACGGCGCGCGCGGCGCCGAGGCCGCCGTCCAAGCCTTCGCCGAGCAGCTCAGTGCGCCCGTGATCACCACGTTCAAGGCCAAGGGCCTGATCTCAGACGCCCATCCGCTGGCCGGCGGCGTGCTCGGCCGCAGCGGTACCCCGGTCGCGTCGTGGGTGATGAACGAGGCTGACCTGCTGATCGTGCTCGGCGCGAGCTTCGCAAACCACACCGGAATCTATCCCGGCCACCCGATCATCCAGGTCGACAGCGACCGCATGGCACTGGGCAAGCACCACGCCGTCGCCGCACCGCTGTGGGGCGACGTGGCGACCGCACTCGAGATGCTGCGCTCGACCGCGACCGACACGGTCGACCAGACCTTGGACGTGGCGGAGCGCAAGGCGCTGTGGCATGCCGAGAAGGCAAGCCGTGCCGTCGACGACCGCGGCAAGGGCGTCGCTTCGGCCGCCGTCTTCGCCGCATTGCAGCGCATCGCGCCAGACGACGCCGTGATCGCCGTGGATGTCGGCAACCACGCCTACTCGTTCGGACGCTACTTCGAGTGCAGCGGCCAGGACGTGTTGATGTCGGGCTACCTCGGCTCGATCGGCTTCGGGTTCCCGGCGGCGATGGGCGCCTGGGCGGCTCAGCCTCACCGCCGCAGCATCGCCGTGACCGGCGACGGCGGATTTGCCCAGTACATGGCCGAGCTGACAACCGCGGTCAAGCATCGCATGACGATCACCCACGTCCTGCTCAACAACGGCCAGCTCGGCAAGATCTCCAAGGAGCAGCGCGCCGGCGACTGGGACGTCTGGCAGACCGAGCTGCACAACCCCAACTTCGCCGACTACGCGACCAACTGCGGCGCGCTCGGCATCCGCGTCACCGACCCGGCGCAGCTCGACGACGCGCTCGAACGCGCGCTGCGCCACGACGGCCCCGCGCTCGTCGAGGTCATGACCGACCCCGACCTCGTGTAGCGGGCTCGCGCGACGCGACCAGCGCGCGCTACGCGGGTCGCCGACCCCGCCGACCTCGCGAGCCCTCCACCTAGGTCGGCGGGCCGCCGAGCGCGAGCACGTCGATCAGCAGGAACACGGCGATCACCGCCACGACGATCGCGAACCCGCGGGCGAGCAGGACCTGCGGCAGGCGCTGCCCAAGCCGCGTGCCGAGCACCGCGCCGACGCCGGTGGACCCGGCCAGCAGCAGGGTGAGCGTCACGTCGAGGTGGACGCCCGAGACGACGTGGCTCGTCAGGGCGACGAGCGACGTGAGCGTGATGATCACCAGCGACGAGGCGATCGCGCGGCGCATCGCCATGCCGAGGCCGACCGTGAGCGCGGGGACGATCAGGAAGCCGCCGCCGACGCCGAAGAAGCCGGTCATCGTCCCGACGCCCATGCCCGCGGCCGCCAGCGTCGTCAGGCGCGCGTCGGGGCAGTCGCCGTCGTCCTCGCCGCTCGTTGTAAGACCGGCGCGAAGCCAGGTTGCGCCCGCCGCCACCAGCATCACCGGCACGAAGCAGAGGATCAGCGCGGTTGCGGCGAGCGCCGCACCCGCCGCGGTGCCGGCGACAGCTCCCAGCGCCGAGGCTGCCGAGAAGCTCAGCGCGACGCGCCAGCAGACCTGCCCGTCGCGCGCGTGCAGGCTGCCGCCGGCGGCAGCCGCGAACGCGACGACGATCAGCGCGGCCGTCGACGCCTGGCTGACGCCCTCGCCGAGCACGTAGACGAGCACCGGCAGCGCGAGGATCGCGCCGCCACCGCCGACGCTGCCGACGACGATGCCGATGAGCAGGCCGAACGGGATCGCGAGCAGCATCAAGAGCGCAGATACGCAGCCACGCCGCCGTCGACGACGTGCAACACCTGCGCCGCCCCGTGCCGCTGCATCAGGCTCGCACCAACAGCCGCACGCTGCCCCGAACCGCAGATGACCGCCACCGGGCGAGTGGCGTCGATGCCGTCCGGCAGCGCGCGGATGTCGTGGTACGGGACGTTGACCGAACCGGGGATGTGGCCGGCTTCCCATTCGTCACGCTCGCGCACGTCGAGGATCTGCAGGTCCTCGCCACGCAGCTCCTCGACGGTGATCCGCTGCACGCGCTCGACAGGCAGCCGGTCCTCGCGCCACGACGTCATCCCGCCGGCGAGGTAGCCGCCGATCGTGTGCAGGCCGACCGCCGCGGCAAGCTGCGCCGCCTCGATCGCGTCCTCGTCGTCGCGGCCGATCAGGATCAGCGGCTGGCCCGGCTCGGCAAGCCACGCGAGCTTGGAGCCGAAGCCCGCGCGGCGCGACGTGATGCACAGCGCGCCGGGGACGTGCGCCTCGTCGTACTGCAGCTCGGTGCGGACGTCGACGACGAGCGCGCCCTCGGCCTGCTGCAGCTGGCGCGGCGTCAGCGGGTGCGCGTCGACGGTCTCAATGTCCAGCGGCCCGCGGTTGATCGCGACGATGTTCTCGAAGTTCGGCGGCTGCGGGCCGAGCTTGGCGGTCGTGACCTCGACGAACTCGTCGGCGTCCGTGATCTGCAGCAGCTCCTGGTGGGCGCGCTCGAAGCCGATCGTGGACGAGACCTTGAGGTCCATCCCCGGCCCGCCGCACATCGAGCCGCCGAGGTGACCGGGCCAGACCTCGCAGGCGTCGGACAGCGGCAGCAGCTTGCTGCTCAATGACGCGAAGATGTCGCGCGCGCCCTCGTGCTTGTCGATCGCGAGGTCGGGCCGCGCGATGTCGCCGACGAACAGCGTGTCGCCGGTGAGCACCGCCCACGGCTCGTCGCCGCGCGCGGTGTCGACCAGCGCGAACGCGGTGTGCTCGGGGCGGTGACCCGGCGTGTGCAGCGCGCGGACCGTGACCGCGCCGAGCGACAGCTCCCAGCCGTCGCCGAACGGCTTGTGCTCGTACTCGGGCGCCGCGAGCTCGTGGATGTGGATCGCCGCGCCCGTCGCGGCGACGAGGCGGCCGTGGCCGGAGACGTGGTCGGCGTGATTGTGGGTCTCGAGGATGTGCTCGATGCGCACACCGAGGTAGCGCGCGAGGCGCAGGTACTCGCCGATGTCGAGCTTGGGATCGACCACCGCCGCGACGCCGGCGTCTTCGTCGCCGACGAAGTAGCTGGCGCAGCCGAGGTCGTCGTGGATCAGCTGGCGGAAGATCACGTGTCGGGTTCCTCGAGCACATCCGCACGGCTGTAGTGGCCTACGGCGTCGAACCAGCGCTTGGCGTGCAGTCCCGCGCGCAAGTCGCAGTCGGCGACGATCATGCCCTCCTCGCCGCGCAGCGGGCCGGCGATGACGTTGCCCCAGGTCGGCTCGACGATCACCGCGCCGCCGTCGCCGAACACCTCCTTGCCCTCGGGCAGCGGCACCGGGAAGTCGTCCGGGAACGCCGCGGCCGGGATGTACTGCGGGACAGAGACGACGAACGCACCCGACTCGATCGCGATGTGGCGCATGCTCGCCAGCCAGCCGTCGCTGTCGTCGGCCGTCGGCGCGACCCAGATCTGCGGGCCGCCGCGGTAGACGCTGTAGCGCGCAAGCGGCATGCGGTTCTCCCAGCAGATCAGCCCGCCGACGCGGCCGACGCCGGGCAGCGCGACGACGTCGAGGTCGTCGCCTGCGCCGATCCCGTGGAAGATCCGCTCCTGCATCGTCGGCATCAGCTTGCGGTGGCGATGCACGAGGCCGTCGGGCCCGAGCACCAGCAGCGCGTTGTAGAGCGTGCCGGGGCGCTCGTCCTCGCGCTCGTTGACGCCGACGACGCAGTGCAGCTCGTGCTCGCGGCAGGCGTCGACCAGGCGCGCCACGAGCGGCCCGCGCACGTCGACCGAGCTTGCCCACATGCGCTCCCACAGCTCGTTCCAGCCGCCGAACGACGGCGCGTCCTTTGCCCACGCATTGGACGGGTAGATCGAGACGAACGTCTCGGGCAGGACGGCGAGCTTGGCGCCGGCGGCCGCGGCCTCGGCGAGCAGCCCGACGGCCTTCTCGACGGTGGCCTCGGCGTCGAGGATCACAGGGGTGGCCTGAATGGCTGCGACGCGGACCGACGAGAACTCCGTCATGCGGGCAACTCTACGTCGCTAGCGCACCCGGAACGTCACGCGCTTGGATGCGAGCCGCTTGTACGGCGCGCGCCCGCCGTAGACGACGCGCACCCGCCAGCGCCCGGCGCGCGGCAACTTCACCGTCGCCTTCAGGCGCTTGTTGGCGGGCTTGAGACCGCCGACGAGCTTGCGCCAGCGGCCCTGCTTGTTGCGCCATTGCCACTCGAACGCGGCCTTGCCCTGAATCGTCGGCGGGTGCGCGCCGGCGCTCGCGGGTGGTTTCAGCGTGCCGAAGTCCGCGGTGCAGCGGCGGCGCTTGCAGCCCTTGGCGATGACCCGTCGGGGCGTGACGAAACGTGGGCGCAGCGTCGTCGGCAGCGTGCCGTCGGCGACCTTCTCGACCTCGACGGTCGCAGCCCCGAGGTTGCCGTTCTTGTCCTTTGCCGTGACGCGCACGGTGTGGCGGCCGACCGGCAGGTCGTCGGAGCCGTACCACGGCGTCAGCGTCACGGGGACGTCATCGAGCAGGCCGGTGGTGAAGTTGCGGATCAGATCCGCGGCGGCGCCGGAGAACAGCGAGATCCGCGCGAGGCCGACGCCGCCGCGATCGGTGGCCGTCGCGCGGATGTCGAGCTTGCCCTCGAACTGCTGGCCGGGCGCGGGGCTGATGATCCGCACGTTGGGCGCGGTGAGGTCGGCGCACGGCATCGGGATGGCGCCACCGGTCGCGGCGACCGCGATGAACGCGGCAAGCGCCGGCTTGGGGCTGGCGTCGGCGCGGAAGAGGCCGTAGTGGTTGAACTCGTCGATCGCCTCGCCGCGCGCGTCGTCCAGGCGAAACCAGTCGCCGCTGACGATTTGCGGGTAGTTGGCCAGGCAGCCGTACTGCGCGGTCAGCAGCTCAGCCTGGCGCAGCTCGGAGACGCCGCTGGGCTTCTTGCCGGCAAACGACCCGCGCGTGCACGAGGTCGGGCTTCCGCCCGTCGAGCTGACGCCCATCTCGTCCATCAGCACCGGCATGTCGGGCACGCCGTGCTTGGCGAGGACGGCGAAGACCTCGAGGAAGCCGACGAACGTGAAGCGGCCAAGCTTTTCGTCGGGGTCGCGGTAGACCGAGCTCGGCGGCTCGGTCAGGCAGGCGTTGTCGGTGTGCACCGCGACGCCGTCGAAGTGCCCCTTGGCGCGAACGAAGAGCCCCTCGATCCACTCGCGGTCATGGCCCGCCGTCCCGCCGGGGAAGACCTGCACGTTGGGATCGGCGCTCTTGACCGTGTTGTAGGTCTTGATCAGCAGCGACGCGTAGCGGTCGATGTCCGGGTCGCCGGGCCGCCAGAACTGCGCCTCGTCGGGCTCGTTCCAGACCGTGATGCGGTCGATGGGCGAGCCCTGCTGCGCCGCGCGCCGGATGATGCTCGCCGCGAAGTCCGCGAAGTCCTGCTCGTGGCCGGGCGTCGGCGGGTAGTCCATCTCGGCGTGGCCGCCATTGGCCCACGACGGTGCGGTGTTGAACGTCAGCAGGACCTTGCGCCCGGCGCTCTTGACCTGCTTGATCGCGCTCATCACCGCGTTGAGGTAGGGCGCGTCCATCGTCGTGCCGTTGGGCTGGAAGGACTTCCAGGACACGAACATCCGCACCTCGCCGGCGCCGGTGCCCAGCGCGCGGCTGACGCTCCCGCTGTCGTAGGAGTTCAGGACGATGCCCGGGGTCGCGGCGTCCGCGCGCGCGGGGAGCGCGAGCACGGCAAGCAGCGGAAGCAGACGGCGAAGCCACACGTTGCCTTCGACGTCGGCGGGTCAGGCGCAGCGGTTCACCACAGCGGCCGTGAGTGGACGACCGTCTCATCCTGCGCCGCCCGCGGATCGTCATGGAGCAGACAGCACGCGGCGGGGCGCATAGCGTCGCCGGCATGCACGTCACCCCCGTTTCAGATGACCAGCTGAGCCCGGCATTGGCCGCTTACGAGGCCAAGCTGATGCCGATCGTCGGCGACGAGTGGAAGCCGGTCTGGGCGCGCTTCATCCGCGCGCTCGGCGCCGCGCCGGGCCACGCGGAGCGGCTGTTTCCCTACTACGAGGCGCTGTGGCTGGACAACCGTCTTGGCGCGCGCCTGACCGAGCTGGTCCGTCTTGCCGTCGCCAACCAGACGCGCTGTCCGTTCTGCCTGGACATCCGCTACGGCCACGCGATGGCGGAGATGACCGAACAGGAGGCCCGCGCCGCCGGTAATCCCGACGAAGGAGCGTTCACGCCTCGCGAGTCGGCCGCGCTGCGCTTTGCGGCCGCATACGCGGGCGACCATCACTCGATCGGCGACGAGGCCTTCACGCAACTGCGCGAGCACTTCGACGACGAGGAGATCATGGAGCTCCTGCTGCTGTGCGCGCTCGCGCTCGGGATCGGACGGATCCTGATGGTGACCGAGATCCTCCAGCCGGCCTGCCCGGTCTCTGTCTCGATCTGAGACGCAGGGCTTGCCGCGGTGCGCCGCTGGGCGCGATCATGGCGGGATGGACTACGTGCGCGACGCATGGGAGGCGTTCGTCAGCGGCGACGACCCCGCGCCGCCCGCCGTGCCTGCTTCGATCCTCGCCTCGTGGCGACGGTCGCGCGAGCTTGCCGTGTCGCCCGAGCTGCGTGCCGGGCCGTGGGCGGCGCCGCGTGAGGACGACGTGACGCGTGAGTTCGCCGCGGCCGGCGCGAGCGCCGTGCGCGAGCTGGCCGCCGACCTTCGCGGCGCCGGCTGCGTCGTCGTGCTCGCCGACGCCGGTGGCGTGGTGCGCGCGCGGGCGGGCGACCCCGATGTCACGCGGCGCACGGACGTCGCGCAGCTGGCACCGGGCGGCGCGTGGAGCGAGCGCGCCGCAGGCACCAACAGCATCGGACTCGCGCTGGAGCTCGGACGGCCGGTGCAGGTCGTCGCGGCCGAGCACTTCTGCGTCGGCTGGCAGGACTTCGGCTGCACGTCTGCGCTCGTGCACCACCCGCTGACCGGTGCGGTCCTCGGGACGCTGACGCTGACGACGCGGGCGCACGTGCACGACCGCCCGATCGTCGCGGCGCTTGCCGGGCGCACGGCACGGGCCGTGGAGCACGACCTCGGCGAGCGCCTCGCGGGGCCGCTGCGCGAGGTCGAGCGTGCCGCGATCATGGGCGCGATCCAGCGCGCGGGCGGCAACGTCAGCGCGGCAGCCGAGGAGCTCGGCATCTCGCGCGCGACGATCTACCGCCGCCTGCGCACGTACCGCGTGCTCAGCTCGGACGCGTAGCGCTGCTGCGCGGGTCCACGACGATCTTCGCGTGGGATAGGTCCCCGCCCACCCCGCCGAGTGCGGTGAACGCCGCGTCGACGCCGTCGAGGCCCACGGTGCCTGTCAGCAGCGGCCGCGGGTCGACCTTGCCGTCGGCCAGCATGTGCAGCGTGTCGCGGAACTCCAGCGGCGTGTAGCCGATCACGAAGCGCAGGTCGATCTCCTTGTTGATCGCCATCGCGGGGGTGATCTGATCCGGCCCGACGCAGACGCCGACGACGACGACGCGCGAGAACAGCGGCGCGCCGTCGATGATGTGGTCGATCACGCCGGGCACGCCGACGCACTCGAAGATCACCGGGCGCTTCGGGCCCGCGCCGAGCGTCTCGGCCAGGCGCCAGGCGTGCCACCAGCCCGGGACGCGGCGCAGCTTCTCGGTCGTGCCGACTGCGAGCTCGAGCGCCGCGGGCATGTCGGTGAGGTGGCCCTTGCGGTCGGCGGCGGCAAACGGCGAGTCGACGCCCGGATCGATCACGACGTCGGCGCCGCAGGCCTGCGCGAGCGCGCGGCGGCCGGCCGAGTAGTCGCTGGCGACGACGGTGCGCACGCCGCTGGCCTTGAGCATCAGGATCACGCCGAGGCCGACCGGGCCGCAGCCGATCACGACCGCGACGTCGCCCTTGCCGACCTCGCCGCGGCGCACCGCGTGCCAGGCGACCGCCATCGGCTCGGTCATCGTCGCGATGTCGGGGTCAAGGCCGTTGGGCACCGCGAACATCAGCGACTCCTCGACCAGCAGCTCCTCCGCGTACGCGCCGGGCGCCTGTTGGCAAAGGCCGGTCGGGTCGACGCCGTCGCGCCCGCGCAGCAACGGCAGCGCAACGACGGGCGTGCCGGTCGCGACGGTCTTGCGGCTCTTCGGCCCGTACTCGGCGACGGCGCCGCAGAACTCGTGGCCGAAGACGAGCGGCTGGTCGGAGCGGCCGAACTTGTCGTAGCCCTGGCGCTGCGCCATGTCCGCCCACGCGTCGATCCCGTGGCGCGCGTGCAGGTCCGATCCGCAGATGCCGCAGCGCAGCACCTCGAGGCGCGCCTGGCCGCGTCCGGGGTCCGGTGCAGGACGGTCCTGCACCGTGAACTCGGCGTTCTGGCAGACGACGGCCCTCATGACGCGCGCAAGCCGCAGGTGATCGCGGAGGCGCCGCGGCGCCAGAGGCAGTCGACCTCGGCGAAGCCGGCGCTGCGCATCGCGTCGAGCTCGGTGGCCAGCGGGAAGTAGCGGTCCTCGTCGGCCCACGCGGCAAAGTGCCCGCGCGCTTCCTCCTCGCCGATGCCGTGCTCGCCCATCCCGGCCGCCCAGCGGTCGAACACCAGGTCGCGCAGCCGCGTGTCCTCGCTGACGGCGGCGTCGAGGTTGAGCAGGACACCGCCCGGCGGCAGCGCGGCGTGGATCGCGCGGTAGAGGTCGGTCTTGGCAGCGAGGTCGTGGACGTGGTGCAGCGCAAGCGCCGCGACGACGGCGTCGGCCTGCGGCAGCGGTTCGAGGAAGCTGCCCTCGTGGAACGTGACGCGGTCGCCGAACTGCGCGAGCCGCCGGCGCGCCTCGCCGAGCATGTCGGCGTCGACGTCGAGCAGCGTCACGCGTGCGCCTGGAATGCCGGCGAGCACCGCGCCTGACAGCGCACCGGTGCCGCCGCCGAGGTCGAGCACGTGCGCGTCCGGCTGCGCGAGCGCGGCAAGCAGCTCGACGCCCGTGCTGATCTGGTCGTCGTAGTACGGGATGAAGCGGCGGATCTGGACGTCGTACCCATCCGCGTCGACGTCGAGATGGCGCTTGACCGAGTGCGTCTCCCCAGAGGACATGGGGGACGAGGCTACTCCCGCGGCTCGGTGCCCTGCACGAGGGCCGGCGCGATCGCCTCGACGTCGTCGAGCTCGCCGACGGCGATCGCGATGATCAGGTCGTATGCCTCGGCGTTCGTGAGCGTCAGGCGCATGCCGTTCATGCCGAAGAACGCGATCGCGGCCGCGAGCGCCAAGCGCTTGTTGCCGTCGACCAGCGGGTGGCTGCGCGCCAGCGAATGGATCAGCGCGGCGGCCTTTGCGTGGATCCCGACGTAGGCCTCCTCACCGAACGCCGTTGCCTGCGGGCGCGCGAGCGCTGCCTCGAGGAGACCGTAGTCGCGGACCTCCGGCTCGCGCCCGAGCGCGCGCCTGCCGACGTGGAGCAGCTCCTCGAGGTCGAGGAAGATCACTCGCCGAGGCGCCGCAACGCTTCGGAGTACCGCGGGAGCTCTTCCTCGAGCACGTCGTCAAGCAGCTCCTGGCGGCTCGCGCGGTCGATGTACTCGCGGACGGCAGTGCGCGCGATCTCCTGCATCGAACGGCCCTCGCGCTGCGCGCGCAGCTTCAGCGCTTCTGCCTCGTCGTCCGTCAGTCGCAGCGTCATGGCCATCTTGCGATGGTATCAATGGTGATACCGTGCCACGGTGCTGTTCCCCAAGCGCTTTTGGGAAGGACTGGTGGACGGCAGCGTCACGGTCGCGTTTCGCTATTGGAAGCGGCCGACGGTGAAGGCGGGTGGGACGCTGCAGGCGCCGGTCGGCGTGCTCGCGATCGAAACGGTCGAGCGCGTTGCGCTGAAGGACGTCACCCCAGCGGACGCCGAGGCCGCCGGCTACCCGAGCCGCGCCGCGCTGGTCGCTGACCTGGCGAAGTACCGCCGGCCGCAGACGGCGCTGCATCGCATCGCCTTTCATTACGCGGGCGAGGATCCGCGGCGCGCGCTGCGCGAGGACGTCAGCCCCGAACAGGTGCAGGAGCTGCGCGCGCGCTTGGTGCGGATGGATCGCGCGTCGCAGCGCGGCCCCTGGACCACCGAGGTGCTGACGCTGATCCGCGACCAGCCGGAGACGCTGGCGGCGACGCTCGCGGCGCAGCGCGGTCAGGAGAAGCTCGCGTTCAAGGCCGACGTGCGCAAGCTCAAGGCGCTCGGGCTCACCGAGAGCCTGCGCGTGGGCTACCGCCTGTCGCCGCGGGGGCGGGCCGTCCTCGACGACTAGTAGGCCCGCGGCGCGCCGGGATCGGTGTCGAGCGCGTGGTGCGACGTGGTGCAGGCCATGCCGACCGCGGTGCTCACGCCGCCACGAATGGCAAGCGCAAACGTGTCGAGCGCCGGCTTGGGCGAGCCGTCGACGCGCAACAGGCCGGTGAAGAACGGCCAGATCGTCGTGGTCGTCGGGCGGTCGGTCCAGTTGAACGCGATGATCCCCTTGACCTTCCATGCGGTGCGACGAGCCGCCAGCGCGCGCGTGGCCGTGTTCATCAGCGCCGCTTGGCACGGCTCGGTGACGACCTGATCGAACGACGGCTTGCCGCCCGTCGCCCAGCCGTACTCGGTGACGCGCAGCGGCTTGGCGCTGTCGCCGTGCTTGTCGGCGATCTGCCGCAGCTCCCCGACGCGGTCGAGCATCGCGCCGACGCTGCGCCCGTAGGGGTGGATCGCGAGCGTGTCCACCTCGCGCATCACGCCTGTCGCGTAGAGCTTGTCGAGGTAGGCGCCCGCCACCGTCGCGCGGATCGACAGGCCGCCGAGCACGATCTCCGCACCGCGGTCGGCGCGCCGGATCGCGCGCGCCGTCGGGCGCAGCAGCGACGCGTACGCCTCGGCGCTGACGCCGCCGGGCCAGAACGACGGGTAGTCGGGCTCGTTCCAGACCTGCCAGACGCGGATCGGCCGGTAGCCGGCCTTGCACAACAGCGGCAGGCCGATCGGGCCGATGCGCGGGCACCAGAGCTTGCCGCGGGGGCCGTAGCGATACACGGCCTTGCGCGCGAAGACCGCCATGTCCTGCGGCTTGGTCGGCGGCCACATCCCGCTCTTGGTCGAGCCCGCGGGCTTGGAGGAGCGAAACGCGGGCGGGTTCCAGATGATCGGCAGGACCGTGACTCCGCGGGCAGTTGCAGCACGCACGACGGCGTCGAAGCGCGACCAGTCGTACTTGCCTGGCGAGCGCTCGATCGCGGCCCAATCCAGCGGCTCGCGCACCATCCCCGCGCCGGTCGCGGCCTGCCGGGTGAGCTCACCCTCGGCGGCGCTCGCGGGCTGGTGCGAGGTCTCGGTGTAGATCCCGTAGAACGGGTCCGCAGCCACTGCCGCGGCGGGCGCGCACGCCGCCGCCGCCAGCACCGCCACCACCGCTCGCGCCACACCTCCCACGGTGCGCGACGGTAGCAGGGCACGGCGGCGACCTACTCCACCCGCAGCGCCTCGGGCTGCATCAGCCGCCAGAGCACGGGCAGCGACAGCACCGTGACCGCGGCGACGACTGCACCGCCGGCGCCAACGAGCGCGGCGACCGCGCCCCAGTCGTACGCCAGCGGAGCGTCGGCGATCTTCAGCAGGACGGCGCCGAGCAGCACGCCGCTGCCGACGGCGAGCACGAGCCCGAGCACCATCGGCAGCGCCATCTGCCACATCACCGACCACGCCATCGTCCCGCGCCGCGTACCGAACGCCGCGAGCACGGCAAGCACGCGACGGCGCTCGCGCAGCTGCTCGATGCCGGCGACGAGCAGCGCCGCGCCGATGATCGCCAGCACGACCGTCGCGCCGAACAGCAGCGCGCGCTCGAACGTGTCGGTGAGGCGCTGCACGTCGGCGAAGCGGTCGACCCCCGCAAGCGCTGTGCGGACCTGGTCGGCGGCATCGTCACGGCCGCCGAAGCGCAGGTAGGCGATCGTCTGGTCTGCTCGTAGGCCCATCCGTTCGGCCGAGGGCGGTCCAGAAGGCATCGCCGAGTACCTCGAGACGAAGTACGTCGCGATGGCCTGATGTGACAAATCCCCCGCAGTCGTCTCACCGCTGTTAGGTTCGCTCTCGCTAACGAGCCCTTGCGGGAGGAGACTCAATGAAGCTCAAAGGTTCCCTGGTCGCCCTAGCGGCGACGCTGATCTTCGCGGCGCCGGCAGCTGCCGTGAAGTACGTCGCCCTCGGCGACTCGTACTCGTCGGGCACCGGCACGCGCAGCTACTACGACAGCGGATGCCAGAAGTCGACGACGTCCTATCCATACCTGCTGCGCAACCTGCATCCGACGTGGACGTTCGTGCACGCGGCGTGCTCGGGCGCGACCACGAGCAGCCTGCTGTCCAGCCAGATCGGCAGCGTGACCTCGGACACCAACTGGGTCACCTACACGATCGGCGGCAACGACGCCGGCTTTGCCAGCGTGCTCACCGAGTGCGCGCAGCCGTCGTGGTCGTCCAACTGCGACGGCGCGATCAACAACGCGCAGAACTTCATCAACAACACGCTGCCCGGGCGTCTCGACCAGGTGAACAACGCGATCAAGTCGCGCGCGCCCAACGCCAAGGTCATCGCGCTCGACTACCCACGTGTCTTCAACGGCACGGACTGCAACGCGTTCACGTGGTTCAGCGGCAGCGAGATGACGCGGCTCAACCAGACCGCGGACCTGTTGCGGACGAAGATCAGCCAGGCGGCCACGCGCGCGGGCGCGAACTTCCTGGCCCGCGACGTGATCCCGCCCTTCGTCGGGCACGCCGTCTGCGATGGCGGTGGCGCCTCGTCGACCGAGTGGATCAACGGTCTCTCCAACCCGATCGGGGAGAGCTACCACCCGAAGGTCAGCGGCCACGCGAACGGCTACTACCCGGTCGTCCGCGCCGTCACGGGATAACCGCTACCCTGAGCGCCGTTCGATTTTTGAACGGCGTTCAGAATGGAAGCGGCAACAACACGATGGGGTGATCGCGAGGGCCGGCGTGCCGACATCATGCGCGCCGGCCGCGAGCTGCTCGAGCGCGAGGGCCTCGGACGGCTGACGATGCGCGATGTCGCGCGCGGCGCGGGCGTCAGCCCGGGCACCGTGTACACCTACTTCGCCGATCGCGAGAGCCTCTTCGCGGCGCTGTACGTCGAGCGGCTCGAGCGATTCGAGGCGGCCGTCAGCGCGGCGGCGCCCGACGCCGGCTCCGCGCCGGCGTTCCTGCAGGTCGTCGCCGACGAGTACTTGGACATGTACCGCGTCTTCGGTCGTGAGCTGAACGTCTGGGCGCTGCCGGCGGACACGACGGGCGACGAGGCGGCGCAGCTGATCGCGGTGGCGCGGCGGGTGTTCGCGATCGTGGAGTCCGAGCTCCTGCAGCTCGCGCCGCTGCGGCTGGACGCCGAGGCGCGGCGGCTGGCGATGCCGATGGCCTGGGCGCTGCTCAGCGGCCTGGCCGACCAGTTCAGCGGCCAGCGCCACGTGCTGCACGAGCAGGCGTGGGACGAGCTCGTCGGCTTCGCCGCGCGCGTGCTGCTGGCGGGCCTCGGCCAGATCGCAGAACAGGAGACGACATGAACGGCAACCTCGACCGCGCGCTGCGCGGCGCCTCGCGCGTCGCGGGCTGGGCGATCAACCCGCCGGGTGGAACCGACGACGACGCCCTGCGCGACGCCGTCGGCGGCAAGACCGTGCTCGTCACCGGCGCCTCCTACGGCCTCGGCGAGGCGACCGCGCGCAGGCTCGCCGGTGCGGGCGCGACGGTCCTGTTGGTCGCGCGCACCGCCGAGCGCCTCGAGTCGCTGGCGGCCGAGCTGGACGGCGCGGTCGCCTGCCCGGCCGACCTCACCGACGAGGCGTCCGTCGACGCGCTCCTCACGCGCGTGCTCGGTGAGCACGGCCACGTCGACGTGCTCGTCAACAACGCCGGCAAGTCGATCCGCCGCTCGCTGGAGCTGTCGCTCGACCGCCCGCAGGACTTCCAGCGCACGATCGACGTCAACTACAGCGGCCCCGTCCGGCTGATGCTCGGGCTGATCCCGGCGATGCGCGACAACGGCGGCGGGCACATCGTCAACGTCGGGACGATCGGGACGCGCATCCAGCCCGGCCCGCGCTGGGCGGCCTACCAGGCGTCCAAGGGCGCGTTCGACACGTTCTTTCGCAGCGCGGCGATCGAGCTGCGCGCGATGGGCATCGCGACGACCTCGGTCTACATGGCGCTGATCTACACGCGCATGAGCGCGCCGACGCCGATCTTCCGCTACGTCCCCGGGCAGACGCCGCGCGAGGCGGCCGAGGTGATCGCCCGCGCCATCGTCAAGCGCCCGCGCGAGATCGCGCCGTGGTGGGCGGGCGTCGCCGACGTCGCCACCACCGCCGGGCGCGGACCGTGGGCGGCGCTGACGTCGCTGAGCTATCGCTACAGCCGCGACAGCAGCGCCGCGACGCGGGGGAACGGCCGATGATCGCGGCGGTCGGTGCGCTGCTGCAGTCCGGGTTGCTCGCGCCCGTGCGTCCCGACCGGATCGCCCGCGCCGCGGCGCAGGCCGCGCGGCTTGGCCCAGGGGTCGCGACGATCGCCGCCGTCAGCGCCGTGCGCTGGCCCGAGCAGCTCGCGATCGCCGACGAAGGCGGCACGCTCACCTACGCGCAGCTCGACCGCCGCGTGCGCGCGATCGCCGTGGGGCTCGACGCGGACTTCGGGATCGGGCCGGGCACGAGCGTCGCGATCATGTGCCGCAACCACCGCGGCTTCGTCGAGGCGCTGCTGGCCGCCTCGCGTCTCGGTGCCGACGTGCTGCTGCTGAACACCGACTTCCCGGGCGCGCAGCTCGGGCAGGTGCTGGCGCGCGAGCGCCCCGGCGTCGTCGTGCTCGACGCGGAGTTCCTTCCTGGCCTGGAGGCAGCCGGCTACGACGCGCCGCGGGTGGTCGGCTGGCACGCCGAGGATCCGGGCTTGCCGACGCTGGAGCAGTACGCCGCCGGCTCGCCGCAGGGCGCGCCGAGTGCGCGCCACGAGGGGCGCCTGACGATCCTGACCTCGGGCACGACGGGCACGCCGAAGGGTGCGCCGCGCAAGCCCTCGGTCACCGCGACCGTCGGGCCGATGGTGACGCTGCTGCAGAACATCGGGCTGCGCACGCGCGAAAGCGTGCTCGTGTCGCCGCCGTTCTTCCACGGCTTCGGCCTTGCGTTTCTGATCGTCGGGCTGGCGACCGGCTCGCGGATCGTGATGCAGCGCCGCTTCGATCCCGAGGTCGCGCTGCGCGCGATCGACAGCCAGCGCGTCGTGTTCTTCGCGGGCGTGCCGGTGATGCTGCAGCGGATCGTGGCGCTCGACCCGGCGATCCGCGCGCGCTACGACACCTCGTCGCTGCGCGCCGCGTTCGCCGCCGGCTCGCAGCTGCCGGGCGCGGTCTCCAACGCGTTCATGGACGCGTTCGGCGACATCGTCCACAACGGCTACGGGTCCAGCGAGGTCGGCGTCGCCGCGCTGGCCACGCCCGCCGACCTGCGGGCGGCGCCGGGCACGGTCGGCCGCGCGCCGCTCGGCGTCACCGTGAAGCTGCTCGGCGCCGACCGGCGCGAGGTCGCCGCCGGCGAGGTCGGCCACATCTTCGCCGGCAGCGGCTCGACGTTCGAGGGCTACACCGGCGGCGGCAACAAGGAGATCGTCGACGGGCTGATGAACACCGGCGACCTCGGCCACGTCGACGCCGCCGGCCGCCTGCACGTCGACGGCCGCGAGGACGACATGATCGTCTCGGGCGGCGAGAACATCTTTCCCCAGGAGGTCGCCGAGGTCCTCGCGCGCCACGAAGCTGTCGCCGACGTCGCGGTCTTCGGCGTCGAGGACGAGGAGTACGGCCAGCGCCTGCGCGCCTACGTCGTCGCGCGCGCCGACGTGACCGCCGACGAACTCAAGGCCTACGTCAAGACCCAGCTGGAGCGCTTCAAGGCGCCGCGCGACGTCGTCTTCCTCGACGAGCTGCCGCGCAGCCCGACGGGCAAGCTGTCGCGTCAGGCCTTGGAGCAGGCGCGGTAGCTGCGCCGGCTCTGCACGACGCGGCCGCGTGAGGTCGTCACCCGCACGCGCACGGTCACGCGCCGGGCGCGCCGCGTGCGCAGGTCGACCGGCACGTACCAGCGCCCGCCGCGACGGCGCAGCGTCACGCGCTTGCCGCCGACGGTCGCGACGACGCGGCGGATGCGTTCGCCGCGGCGCAGGCCGCGCACGCGCACCTGGAACGTGCGCCGCGTGACGCAGCGCTTGGCCGACGGCAGCCGCACGTCTGCAGGCGCCGGTCCGCTCAGCGCCAGCAGCACCTGCGACGGGTACTTCGGCCCGTGCAGCACGCGCAGGCGCCCGAGCAGCCCACCGACCAGGCTCGGCGCGGTCGGCACCGTCGACAGCGTGTTGGCGCCGCTCAACGTCAGGCGGATGCTGTGGCCCTTCTTGAAGACGTTGGAGGTCGGGTAGATCTCGATGCGGTAGCGCTGCGGGATGTTCGGCGGCACCGCCGAGCGGCTCGCACGCGTGTATGGATGCCAGGGGCGGATGATCGTCCCGTCCGCGGCCTTTGTCGACAGCTCGGCGTCGACCGTGCGCTGGCTGGCCTGCAGGAAGCCCGAGGAGATCTGCGTCGAGCGGCCGTCCGGCCCGACGTCGGAGAGCACCGCGATCAGCGTCGCGTCCGCGCTGGACAGCTCGGCCCAGACGTCCGCGGTGATCAGGCCCGTGACCTTCGTGTCGTCGGCCAGCGGCGCGGTCGTCCACTTCAGCGCCGTCGCCTCGAACGTGCGGTTGTCGGTCTCGCACGGGCCAAGCGGCAGCAGCCCCGCGGTCCACTGCATGTTCAGCCGCGAGCACGGGCTGGACACCGGCAGCAGCAGCGCGCCGTCGCCGCCCGGCGATCCCGGCACGTCGCGGTCCAGCTGCTTGTCCGGTGCGAGATGCAGCGGCGTGTACTTCGTCCCCGGCAGCGGCCAGGTCTGGTGGTGCTCCCAGGACTCGGCGCCGAGCGTCCACAGGTTCACGGGCGCCATCGCGTCGAGCTTCGGGTCGCTCGTGCCGCGCAGGTAGCGGTCGAACCAGCGCACCTTCAGCGGCGTCTTGCTGTCCAGCTTCAGAGCCGCGAAGTGCTTGGCGTTGGAGCTGACGTGGTAGGTCGGCGTCATGAACCAGAGCCGCCGCGGGCTGTTGACGAGCTGCTCGAACAGCAGCGGCTCGCCGCGCTGGAAGATGTCCCACCAGCCGCCGGTCCAGGCGACCGGGATCTGCAGCGTGTGCGCGCGTGTGCCCGGCGAGCGCAGGCGGAAGAACGGGCCGTCGAAGGCGCTCTCGCCGCCGAGCGCGGCGTCGACGATGTGGCGGCTGGCGACCTCCAGCGTGTTGAGCAGATGCAGCGCGTAGGTCGGCAGCGAGCCGAGCGGGTCGCTGAAGATCGTCGACGGCGGGATATTGCTGAGCGTGGTCGTCAGGCCAAGCCAAAGCGGGATGAAGCCGGCGTCGATCGCGCCGCCGTGGAACGTCACGTCGCGGTAGGCGTCGGACATCGGCACGTCCGCCCACACCGCCTTCACCGCGCGCGGCTTGCCGGCAGCGACGCGCTCGGCGTCGGCCTCGGAGACCAGCAGCGAGGTGATGCCCGAGTACGACGCGCCGGTCATGCCGACCTGGCCATCAGACCACGGCTGCGCCTGGATCCAGTCGAGGACGTCCTTGTAGTCCTCCTGCGTGCGCTCGCCCCAGAAGTCCCATTGGCCCTGGCTGGCGCCGGTGCCGCGGTCGTCCACCAGCATCACGCCGTAACCCGCGTCGAGCAGGCTCTGGTCGACGCTCGCGAGGCCGCCGCCGCTGCCGCACTGCGTGCCGGTCGGGTTGGTGACGTCCTTGTTGTAGCCCGTGGCGGTGAGGATCACCGGCACGCGCTTGCCGGCCTCGGGCAGCACGACGTTGGCGCGCAGCACGAGGCCGTCGCTCGTCGTGATCGGCTCGTTGCATCTCGTCACCACGGCCTGCGCAGTCGTCGCGCTCTGCGCAAGGACCACCACCGCCGCAGCCAACACCAGTCTGCGTCCCACTTGCGCGAGAGCGTACACCGGATACCCTGAGTATGTGGATACTCTGAATATCTCAGCGCCGGACACCGAGGTCGCGATCGTCGGTGCCGGGTTTTCAGGCATCGGCGCGGCGATCAAGCTCGACGAGGCGGGCTTTGACGACTACGTCCTGCTCGAGGCGGGCGACGGCGTCGGCGGCGCCTGGCACTGGAACACCTATCCCGGCGTCGCGGTCGACATCCCGTCGTTCAGCTACCAGTTCTCCTTCGAGCAGCGTGCGGACTGGTCGCGCTTCTACGCGCCCGGCCGCGAGCTGAAGGCCTACGCCGAGGACCTCGTCGACAAGTACGACATCCGCTCGCGCCTACGGCTCAACGCGAAGGTCGTCGGCTGCGAGTTCGACGAGGAGCAGCACCTCTGGCAGCTGACGATCGAGGACGGCGAGCCGCTGACGGCGCGCTACATCGTCGGCGCCACCGGTGTCTTCGCGACGCCCAAGCTGCCCGAGATCCCCGGCGTCGAGGAGTTCGCCGGCCACACGATGCACACCGCGCGCTGGGACCACGACATCGACCTGCGCGGCAAGCGCGTCGGCATCATCGGCACCGGCGCCTCCGCGGTGCAGGTGATCCCGGAGATCGCGCGGGACGTCGAGCAGCTCACGGTCTTCCAGCGCACGCCGATCTGGTGCCTGCCCAAGCCCGACGCGCCGATGAAGGGCTGGCTGTCGGCGCTGATGCGCCTACCCGGCGGCAAGATCGTGCCGCGCGTCCTGAGCCAGATCTTCGTCGAGGCGACGTTCCCACTGCCGGCGCAGTACGGCGGCAAGTACCCGCAGATCGTCGCGGCGGGCACGCGCTCGGGGATGGACCATCTGCGCCGGCAGGTGCGCGACCCCGAAGTGCGCGCGAAGCTGACGCCGCAGTACGGCCTCGGCTGCAAGCGCCCGAGCTTTCACAACCGCTACCTCAAGACGTTCAACCGCGACAACGTCCTGCTGGAGACGACGCCGATCGCGCGCGTCACCCCGACGAGCGTGGTGCACGAGGACGGCACCGAGCACCAGCTCGACGTGCTGATCTTCGCGACGGGCTTCGCGATGTTCGACGAGGGCGTGCCGCCCTACCCGGTCACCGGTCGCGAGGGCCGCAGCCTCGGCGCGTGGTGGGAGGCGGAGCGCAACCAGGCCTACGAGGGCGTGAGCATGCCGGGCTTCCCGAACATGTTCCTGATCCTCGGCCCCTACGGGTACAACGGCCAGTCCTACTTCGGGCTGATCGAGACGCAGATGCGCCACATCACGCGCTGCCTCAAGCGCGCGCGCAGCGACCACGCGACGCTGGTGGAGATCCGGCCCGAGGCCAACAAGCGCTTCTTCGAGCAGATGCTCTCCAAGCGCGACTCGCAGATCTTCTGGCAGGACAGCTGCGCGCTGGCCAACAGCTACTACTTCGACCAGCACGGCGACGTCCCGTTCCGGGCGTCCACCACGCTCGGCGCGGCCTGGCGCAGCGCGCGTTTCGACCTCGACGACTACCGCTTCGAGGCGGCAGCGTGACGACGGCGACGCGCCGGCTGACGCGGGCCGAGAGCCAGGAGCGCACGCGCGCGCTGATCGTCGCCGCGGCCACGCGGCTGTTCCTGCGCGACGGCTTCCGCGCGACGACGCTGGAGCAGATCGGCGAGGAGGCGGGCTTCACGCGCGGTGCGGTCTACTCGAACTTCGCGAGCAAGACCGCGATGGGGATCGCCGTCATCGACGGGCTCTATGCCGAGCAGGAGCAGCGCCTTGTCGCAGCGCTGCGCGAGGAGGATTGGCTCGACGCCGTCACCGCGTGGGCGGAGGCGACGATCGGCGATCCCGCGTGGATGCGCCTGGAGCTCGAGATCGCCGCGTCCAGCACAGGCGACGACAGCTATCGCGCCGCGACCGCCGCGCGCTACGCGCGGCTGCGCGAGCACGGCCGCGAGCTGATGGTCGAGCGCTTCGGCGGCGCCGTCGACGAGACGCTGGCGGTGGCCGCGCTGGGCCTCGCGCTCGGCATCGGCGCCCAGCGCGCCGCGGATCCGAGCATTCCCGGCAGTGCGTGGAGCGACGCACTCCGCGCGCTGCTCGGCGCGCGCTGACCGCTTACCGCAGGGCGGCTTCGACGCTCGCGTCGTGCTCGAACGCCGCCGCCATCAGGTCGAGCTCGGCGTTCTCAACACCCAGCTCGCGCGCGGTCGCGCGCCACTGGCCGACCGCAGTATGGATCTGCGTGAGCGCCTGGGTCCCATGCGGCGGCGGAAGCCGGAACTCGGGGGCCACCTCGAGAAGCAGGTCGACACGGGCTTCCGTGTCATCGAAGGTGATGGCCGTCGTGAGGTAGCGCCGCCCGGGGCGGGGATCGGGGTTGAGGTCGAAGGCCGGCGACAGCGACCAGCCGGCGGTGCTCGTGCGCAGGAAGCCGTGATTGCGAAGGTGGTCGTCGAGGTTCGATATCAGCACCGAGAACGCCATTCGTCGCCACAGCTCGCGCAGGTCCTCTGACGCCGATGGTGAGTGGCGCACGATGACGTCGGCGATCTCGAGATAGCTGCCTGGCTCGCCATCCGCGCGGTCGAGCATCGTGAGCGCGCTGACGTAGCCGATCCGGTTCGCGCCCGCACGATCGAAGCGCTTGACGATCAGCACCGATCGTCCGTCGATGACGTGAAGGCGGTGGTCGGGCACGCGAATCCCGGCCGCGCGCGCAAGGGTCAGCGCGACGGCCTCCCAGCGCATGACGTCCCAGTCGTCGTTGATCGGGCTCGGGAACTTCGCGATCGCGATCTCGCCGGCGGCGTCCAGGACGTGCGCCTTTGGGCGCGCGCCACCCAGCGAGCTACCGCCGCGCAGCAGGGTGGCGAGCTCCTCCTCGCTCTCCTCGTCGCGCTCGAGATGCTCCGCGGCGCTGAGCAGTCGTGGGAGATCCAGCAGTGCTGGAACGCCCCTGTCGGACGGAGCGAGGAACTGAGCCGTGTCCGCATCGCGGAAGCGCAGCGCGCCTTGGCGCAGGTCGTCGCGGACCCCGAGCAAGTAGTCGGATTCGCCGAAGCTCTGCGCGGTCCCGCCTTCACGCTGAACGCGGCGTCGCTCGGCGCGACCAATCAGGCGACGTCCCCAACGGTCGGGCGCCGCATCGGAGAAGGCGCCGAAGATCGCTCGGTTGACGGGCGTCTGCTGCGCCCCCTCGACGAGCGGGAGGCGTGGGTCGAGCTCGTAGGCGCCGGGGACGGCGAGGTAGGCGTTGTCGTACCGGAAGGTCTGCGACTCCATGCCACGACGGCGATGGCACCACAGCCGCCCCGCCCGCACGTCGGCGTCTGCGACCGGCACGATCACCTCGACTTCGCGGTCAGCCATCGTGCTTCAGGTTGCGTGGGCGGACGCGGCGAGGGAGCTGGTCGTCGGCCCGCATGCGCCCGACGTCGGTGGCGTAGGGATCGACAGCAGCCGCCAGGCCGTCGAGTGCACCGAGCGCGTGCAAGACGCGCAGCACGACCTGAAAGCCGACGCCGCCGTCGCCGCGCTCGACGCGCATCACCGACTTGCGATCGATGCCGGCCCGGTCGGCCAGTTGGTTCTGGGTTAGGCCGCGCAGCTTGCGCCAGGTCTGCACGTGGCTACCGAAGTCGCGCAGGGCACGGCTAACGGCAAGTGGCGGAGGAGAGGCTGACTGTGCTGACATAGTATCCCTTCAAGCGGACACTATAGCTTGCTAAGACCCTCCAACGGGATATTAATCCCGCCCTCGCCCGCGCTGACAGTATCGGCGTCATGAACGCACCGCGTCGCGCGCTCGTCACGGGCGCCAACGGCGGGATCGGCCGCGCGATCGTCGCCCGCCTCGAGGCCGACGGCTTCGACGTGCGCACGATGGACGTCCGGTCACCCGCGGACATCGTGCTCGACCTCGCAAGCGACGCGATTCCCGAGGGCAGCCTCGACGACGTCGACGTCTGCGTCTCGAACGCGGGGATCGTCGACACGCTCTCCCCGGCGCATCGCATGAGCGCCGAGAAGTGGAGCCGCGACATCGACGTCAACCTCTCGGGCTCGTTTCGCGTCGTCCAGGCGTGCCTGCCGGGGATGCGCGAGCGCCGCTACGGCCGCGTCGTGCTGACCTCCAGCATCGCGGCGTATCTCGGCTCACCCGGCCAGGTCGCGTACAGCGCCTCGAAGGCGGGGTTGCTGGGGATGGCCAAGACGATCGCCGCCGAGAACGTCGCGCACGGCATCACCGTCAACTCGGTGCTGCCGGGCGTGATCGCGACGCCGACCGTGCTGGCGATGCCCGAGCCGGTGCTCGAAGGCCTGCGCGAGAAGTTCCTGCCGAGCGGGCGGATGGGCGAGCCGGCCGAGGTCGCCGCGCTGATCGCGTTCCTCGCGTCCGAAGAGGCGGGCTGGATCACCGCGCAGGAGATCCTGATCGACGGCGGCTCGCACCTCTCGACGTTCTCGCTCGGCAGCTCCTGACGTTCCTAGCGCAGATCGGGGTGGTCGCGCTCGTTGAACCGGCGCAGGCCCTCGAGCGTGGCCGCGTCGCCGATCGAGCGACTGAAGCACTCCGCCTCGATCCGTAGCCCTTCGTCCAAGGGCTCGCCGAAGCCGCGGATCGCGGCCTCCTTGTCGGTGCGGATCGCGGGCTGAGGCAGCGCGGCGACCGTGTGCGCGAGCTCGACCGCGCGCGTCCGGCACGTGCCCGAGGGGACAACCTCGTTCACGAGCCCGATCTCCAGCGCCTCCTGCGCGTCGATCACGCGGCCGGTGATGATCAGCTCGAGCGCCCGGCGCATGCCGACGATCCGCGGCAGGCGCTGCGTGCCGCCGTCGGCCAGGCCGATGTTCCAGCGCCGGCAGGTGACGCCGAAGGTCGCATGCGCGTCGGCGATCGCGATGTCCACCCAGCACGCCCACTCGAGGCCACCTGCGTAGGCGACGCCGTTGATCGCGCCGATCGTCGGCTTGTGGAGCTCGGTCCAGCGGCTCGGGCCGAGGACCCCGTCGGGGTCGAGCGGATTGACCGGCTCTCCGGCAAACGCCGCCTTGAGGTCGCCACCGGCGCAGAACGCTCGGTCTCCGGCGCCGGTGAGCACGCCGACGAGCGCGGCGTCGTCGTCGCGGAAACGACCCCACGCGTCGACCAGCTCCAGGTGCGTCTGCGGGCCGATCGCGTTCATCCGCTCCGGCCGGTTGATCGTGATCACCGTGACCGGCCCGTCCTGCTCGTAGCGCAGGTGCTCGTAGTCGCTCATCCGGCAACCATGCCGGACCGCAGCTCAGACTGCAGCCACGAGCGCGGCGGCGGCGCCGACCTCGATCGCGAAGTACGTCCACACGGGGTAGAGGCCGTGCGGACGCTCGACGAGCGCGCCGACGACCCGGCCCGCCGCCATGCCGCCGAGCGCGACCGCAGTCGCGACGACGATGCCGTCGCGCGTGGACGGCTCAGCGGTTGCCGCGACGATCAGCGCGGCGGCCATCGCCAGCCCGAAGCCGCCGTAGACGGCGCGGACCTCGTTGCGGCCGTTGGCGGTCTCCAGCGGGACGCCGAACTGCGCGAGCACGAACGCGGGCGTCGCGAGCGCGACCAGTCCCATGCCCGCGAACGAGATTCCGACGGCGATGACGATGACGTCGCTCATGTACCGGATGCTGCCTGCGTGCGCGGCTGCGCGCTGCGCGTCGCGCGCGTAAGCGGCGCGTCTGGGTTGCGCGGATCCGGAAGCGGCGTGCGGTTCGGACGGCCGGTCAGCTGAGGACGCGCAGCAAGCGCGCGCGTGTGTGCTGCCAGTGCTCCTCCAGCGCGCGCGTGCTGCCGCCGCTGGAAACCTGCAGCAACGCGAGCCCGCGAATCGCCGCGAGCGCGAAGACGAGATCCTCGGTGAACTCCGGCCCGGCCTGCGAGCCCAGTGCCGCCGACACCTCGCGGCCGATCGTCGCGGCCACGTCGCGCTCGACGCGCGCCATCGTCTTGCGCAGCTCAGGGTCGGTGCGCGACGCGACCCACAGCTCGAGCGTCGCGTCGAAGACGCGGCCCTGGTGTTCGTCCCAGGTCGCGTCGAGCAGCTCCTCCACGGAGGCTGATGCGTCGGCGAAGCGCGCGCGCACGCTTGCCATGCGCTGCTCGGCAAGGTGCGTCACGGCCGCACCGAGCAGCTCGGCGCGGCTGCGGAAGTAGGGGATCTGCGCGCCGCGCGAGACGCCGGCGAGCTCGGCGATGCGGCCCGTGGTCGTCTTCGCGTAGCCGTGGGTGACGAGGCACTCGATCGTCGCGTCGAGCAGAGCGGTGCGCGTCTCGGCGCGGCGCTCGGCCTGCGTGCGCTGGCGACGAACCGCTGTTGCCATGGCCGCGACGATAGCGAAGCGAACGGCAGGGTTGTAGATATCTGCAGGTCTGCATGTTATGTTCGTCGGCGTGGTCCGCGCGACGCTGCTTGCCGTGCTGCTGGCGGGCGTCGCCGCACCGCTCGCGCACGCCGGCGAGCAGCTCGACATCACGATCCCGGCACGCAACGCGCAGATCGCCGACCGCTGGCTGCCGGGCTACGCCAATCCGCCGCGGGCGCGCGTGCTGCTGCCGGACGGCTACGACCGCAAGCGGGCCTACCCGCTGCTCGTGCTGCTGCACGGCGCCAACGGCAACTACAAGGTGTGGTCGGCGGCCGGGCAGGGGCAGGTCGCCAAAACCGCCAAGGGCTTCCCCGGGATCATCGTCATGCCCGAGGGCGGAACCGGCATGTACGTGGACTGGTACAACGGCGGCAAGCGCGGCGGCCCCTCATGGGAGACCTACATCCTCGAGGATGTCGTCCCGGAGGTCGTCAAGCGCTTCCGCATCCGCCCGCAGCGGCGCTGGCATGCGTTGGCGGGCGTGTCGATGGGCGGCCTGGGTACCGCTTACCTCGGCGGCCGCCTGCCAGGGTTCTTCGGGTCGATCGCGGTCATCTCGGGCACCGTCGACACGCACATCGCGCCGCTGGCGGTCGGCGTCGTGCAGTCGTGGGTGCCGCAACTGATCGCCGGCGAGCTCGGCGACCCGCAGGCCGCGGTGGGGCCTGACCGCGGCTTCTACTCGCTCGGCCACGACCCCGTACGGCTGGTCGCGAACCTCGCCCACACGCGCGTGTACATGGCGACCGGCAACGGGATCCCGACGAGCGACGGCGAGCCCAACCCGACCAACGTCGTCGCCGACCTCGCGGTCGAGGGGCTCGTCGTCAAGCCGATGTCCGACAGCTACGCGAAGGCACTGGCGGCGACCGGCGCTGATCTCACCTACGAGCCGCACGACGGCATCCACGACTGGGCGAACTTCCGCCCCGAGCTGCGCGACGCGATCGCGTGGGGTCTCTTCCGCCCCGTCGTCGAGCGGCCCACGAGCCTGGGTCAACGACACCGTCGCCACAAGCGGGACACTCTGGGACGTGCGCTACCGCTTCGCCACACCGCCCGACCGCATCGTCCGCTTCCGCCGCAACGGCCGCCGGCTGTCGGTCAGCGCAGCGGGCGCCGCGCTGACGCTGACAACCGCTCGCGGCTGCGTCCTGCGGCTGTCGACGCCGAACACGGTCACGATCCCGCGGAGCGCCTGTCGATGAGGCGATCGCTCGTGCTTGGCGGGCTGCTGGCGGCGCTGGTCGCGCCAAGCCCCGCGCAGGGTGCCAAGCACTGCGACGAGCCACGCGGCAAGTGGCAGCGCGCGACGCCCGCCGAGGCCGGCATGGACGCGGCAAAGGTGGCGGAGGCGGTGCGCTTTGCGTCCGCCAACAACTCGATCGCGGTGCGCGTGCTGCGCTACGGCTGCCTCGTCGCCGAGGACTCGTTCAACCCCGAGCGCGTCGGCATCCCGTTCCAGAGCTTCTCGCTGGCGAAGTCCGTGACGTCGATGGTCTTCGGGCGCGCGTGGACGCTCGGATTGATCGGTCCCGACGACCCGATCGGGTCGCTGTTCCCGGAGGCCGACGCCGAGCACGGCGCGCTGCTCGTGCGCCACATGGCGACGATGACGACCGGCAACAGCCAGCAGTTCCTGCACGACTTCAACCTCGCGATGGCCGACCGCGTGCGCGACGCGCTGACGATCCCGCTCGTCGCGAAGCCCGGTGAGACGTTCAACTACTGGCAGACCGGCCCGGCGATGCTTGCCGCTTCGGTCGCGCGCGCGGCAGGTGAGGACTTTCAGGCGTTTGCCCAGCGTGAGCTCTTCGGCCCGATTGGCATCCGCCGCGACAGCTGGCTGTGGACGGGCGACCTCAAGGGCAACACGGCCGGTTTTTGGGGCCTGTGGATGCGCGCCGACGACTACGCGCGCATCGGCGAGCTGCTGCGCCGCGAAGGCATGTGGCGCGGGCGGCGCCTGCTGTCCAAGCACTACGTCCACGACGCGCTCCAGCCGATCAAGCCGTTCGGGTGCTACGCCTGGCTGATCTGGCGCCAGGCGACGCGGCGCTGCAACTGGCCGGTTCACCTCGGACTGCCCGAGGACATGTGGCAGTTCAACGGCGCACAGGGCCAGATCGTCACGACGTTTCCCTCGCAGGGGCTGATGGTCGTGCGCACCGGCGTCGACCCGAGCCAAAGCAACTGGGCGGTCGGCGGCGATGCCAACGGCGCCGCCGAGCGCGGCTTCCACGACCGCGTGCTGGGTGCGATCACCGACACGCCGGTGAAGATCGAGCGCAAGCCGCGCGACCCGTCGCTGCCGAGCCACCTCGCGCAGCAGCGTGGCTCTGCGGGCGACGAGCTCCAGGGCGGGCTCGCGAGCGTCGTGCAGCCGGCGCTTCCGCCGGCCGGGCCGTGGCGAGCGCGGGCGGTGCTGATCGACGAGCTGACACCGCGGGCCGATCGCAAGGGCCGCTTCGCGGTGCGCCTGCGCTGTCCACCGGTGTGGCCGGGGCACGACGGCGGCTGCCGCGGCCAGCTGACCGCCAAGCACGGCCGCTCGCCCGTGACCTACGACGTCGCGCCCGGCGAGGCCGGCGTCGTGCGGCCGCGCTTGACCTCACGTGCGCTGCGCCGCGTGCGCCGGCACGGGAAGCTGTCGATTGCGCTGCAGGCGGTGACGCACGACGGCACCGCCGCCGGCACGGTGACGCCCGGCGCGGTCGACGTCAGGCGTCCGTGATCAGGCGGCGGCGCGCCCTTCCCAGCCCGCTTGCAGGAACGCGAGTAGCTCGTCGGGAGGCTGGGCGCCGGTCGCGCCGATCCGGCGGTCGATCACGAAGCACGGCACCGCGTGGATGCCCGCCGATGCCGCGAGCGCCTCGTCGCTGCGGACCTCCTCGACGTAGCGCTCGGTCGCGAGCATCTCGGCCACCTCGTCTGCGGGCAGGCCAAGCTCGGCGGCGATGCGGGCGAGCGCGGCGTGGTCGGCGAGCGAGACGCCCTCGGCGAAGTACGCGCCAAACAGGCGCTCGGCCATTTCGGCAGCGCGTCCGTGCACGGCGGCGAGCTGGATCAGCCGGTGGCCGTCGAGAGTCGCGCCGGACCGAATGCGTGCGAAGTCGATCGTCGCGCCCTCGGCGGCGGCGGTGGCGGTCATGCTGTCGAGCATCGTTTGCGCCTCGTCCTGCGAGCGCCCGTATTTGCGCGCGAGGTGGTCGACGTAGCGGCCTTTGCGCTCGGCCGGTGCGTCGGGATCCAGCTCGAAGCTGCGCCACACCACGGTGACCTCGTCGCGATGCGCGAAGCGTGCGAGCGCGGCGCCGAAGCGACGCTTGCCGATATAGCACCAGGGACAGGCGATGTCGGACCAGATCTCAACGTGCACTGCCATCGAGCCTACGCGGCACCCTGATCGTCAGCGTGCGCGAGCGGTTGCCGGCCGCGTCGATCGCGCGCACCTGCAGCGTGCGCCGGCGCACGGCACGGCGGACCACGACCGACGTGCGGCGCGGTCCGAGCGGCAGCACGCGCACGTCGCGGTACTCGATCGTGTCCGCGTCGCCGTGGTTCTGCAGCCCGACGTAGCCCGTTGCGAACTGCTTGACGTCGGTCGGCGGGTAGATCACACGCGTCGGCGCGTTGGCGGGATCGATCAGCGCCGGGATCTGGCCCGGCGTGTTGACGAAGCGGTTGAGCACGCGGCCGTTGCGCACGACGGTCACGGCGTAGGCGCCCTTGCCGACGGTGCGGACCTCGTAGTCGTTCCAACTGCCATGCGGCGCTGGGGATGAGGTCGCGAGCGGCGCAAACCCGTAGACCGAGCCGGTCTTCTGGGGGTCGACGGCGCCGTCGTTGATCTGGATCTCGTGGCCGCAGGCGACCGCGTGCCAGGCGTGGTCGCCGAGCGCGATCGGCAGCAGTGCGTCGCACAGCCGCGGTGGGTCAGCGTCAGGGAAGCGGATGAAGACGCCGCCGTTGGAGCGCTGGCCGTCCGCACGCGCCTCGCGCCATTGCAGGCGGAACGCGGCGTCGCCGAACTGGCGCGCTGCGTACCACAGCAAGCCGAGGCCACCGACGGTGCGCAACGTGCCGTCGGCGGTGCGCGTGAAGCTGCCCGCGCCCGACTGGCGCCAGCGCTTCAGCGACGCCTCGCTGCCGTCGAACAGCACGTCCTCCAGCGAGCGTGTGCGCCAGCGCCCGTGCGTCACGCGCGTCTGCAGGCGCGCCGCACCGGCGAGCGCGTCGTTCGCGGTGACGGCGACGTCGATCGTGCCGCGGCGCAGCGTTGTGTGCGCGGCGATCGTCGGCGGCGTGCGATCGATCCGGACGTGCGTCGTCCCGATCGTGTGCTCGCCGTCCTGCGTCAGGGTGACGCCTCCCACGACGACCGGACCACGGTGCCAGCCGGCGGGATTGGGCGCCGGGTGGACGGCCGGCGGGGCATCGCTGAGCACGCGCTGAGGCTACGGGGTTGCGCCGGCTGGCCTGGTCTTAGACTGCCGCCCATCACGGGAGGAGCGTTCAGGGTCGGCCTGCTGGTCGCTGGTGCGGTGCTGCTGCTCGGAGCCGTCACGCCTGCTGCCCGCGCGAACGAGCTCGTGGACATCGCGCTCCCGGCCCGCGGCGGCGAGCTGCCGAAGCAATGGGTCGTGCGCTATCCGAAGGGCGACGGGCCGCGGGCCAAGGTGCTGCTGCCCGACGGCTACGACCCGCGCAAGGAGTACCCGCTGCTCGTCCTGCTGATCGGGCTCAGCAGCCACTACGACGATTGGTCCGGGCGCGGGCAGGGCGAGATCGCCAAGACCGCGGCGGGGTTCCCGGGGATCGCCGGCAAGCGCGCGCGAGCGTCACCGATCGCCTGCCTGGGACCGCGCTGGTCCGCGTACGCGGCCGCGCGAGGCGCTGCCAGGCGGACTGACGCGCGCTTCAGCCAGCGGCCGCCGCGACCGGTGCGCTCGTCAGCTCGAACTCGGCGGGGTCGAACTGCGCGAGCCGCCGCTTGTACTCGTTCGCGAACGAGGGCCAGATCGTGAAGTTCCGCCCGTCGGCGCCCACGTACCACGAGTGACAGCCACCGCTGTTCCAGACGGTCGGGGCAAGCCGCCGCTGGATCTCGTCGTCGAAGCGCTCCATGACGTCGCGGCGCACGTCGACCGCCGTCGCGCCCCGCGCGTCCATCGCGCGCAGCGCGTCGATCGCAAACCCGATCTGCGCCTCGATCGGCTGCAACGCGGAGTTGTTGCCGCTCGCGGTGTTCGGGCCCAGCAGGACGAAGTGGTTCGGGAACCCGGGGATCACGGTCCCGAGGTAGGCGCGGGTGCCGCCCTCGTCCCAGACCTCGCGGATGCTCCGCCCGTCGCGGCCGACGATCTGACGGAAGTGCGGCGGGTTCATGACGTCGAACCCGGTGGCGAAGATGATCGTGTCCAGCTCGATCGTGCGGCCGTCCTGCGTGACGATGCCGTCCGGCACGATCTCCTGGATCCCCTCCGTCACGAGCTCGACGTTGGGCTGCATGAACGTTGCGAGGAAGTCGCTGCTGATGATGATCCGCTTGCAGCCGATCCGGTAGCCGGGGGTCAGCTTCGCGCGGATCTCCGCGTCGGGAACCTGCCGCTTCAGATGGCCGCGCGCGAGGCGCTCGAGCCCGGCCAGCAGCCGTGGGCGCTTGACGAGGCCGAGGATCAGGAGCTCGTTGTTGTAGTAGACGGCTGACCGGATCGCCCGCTGCAGCGCCGGGAACCGGCGCAGCAGCCGCTTCTGGACATCGCTGTGCGGATGGTCCAGGCGGGGGAGCACCCACCCGGGGCTGCGCTGGAACACGGTCACCCGCGCGGCCTGCTTCTGGACTTCGGGGACGATCTGCGACGCCGTCGACCCGGTCCCGATCACGCCGACCCGCTTGCCGCTCAGGTCGTGCCCGTGGTCCCACTGCGCCGAGTGGAACATCGTCCCGGCGAAGCTGTCGAGCCCAGGTACGGCGGGCCGCTTCGGCTCGGTGAGGCCGCCGGCGGCGGACACCAGCACCTGCGCCGAGAAGGTCCCGCGATTCGTCTCAACGCGCCAGTGGCTCGCGTCCTCGTCCCACGTCGCCCCGGTCACCTCCGTGCCGAACCTGATCAGGGGCTCGATCCCGCGGTCGCGTGCGACGCCCCCGAGGTAATCGAGGATCTCGGTCTGCGGCGCGTAGAAGCGGCTCCAGTCCGGGTTCAGCGCGAACGAGTACGAGTACAGGTGCGCCGGGACGTCGCATGCACAGCCCGGGTAGGTGTTCGCCCACCACGTCCCGCCGAGCCCGTCGGCACGCTCGAGGACCACGAGGTCGTCGTATCCGGCCTCGCGCAACCGGATCGCGGTGCCGATGCCGCCGAAGCCCGCGCCGACGATCGCGACGCGAACGTCCCGGAGCCCGTTCTCGACAGGCGGTTCGAGCACCACGCTCGCGATCGTAATCGAGTGGGCGCCGGCAGGCGAATGGCTAGGCCGCGGAGGCGACGACCGACGTGGCGGCCTCGGCGAGGGCCTCGAGGAGCGCCGTCGTGGCAGGCGGGTCGGGCGGCTCGCCGAAGGTCGCGGCGTAGATGTGGCGCTTCGCGCCGGGCAGCTTGGTCGCGACGACGCCGTCGATGTGGTGCGCGCGCAGGGACAGGCCGGTCTGCGTTGTCACGCCGAGCCCAGCGGCGACCAGCGCCTGCATCACGACCATGTCGTCGGAGCTGGAGCCGATCCGCGGCTCGAATCCGGCGTCGGCGCAGATGGACAGCATGTGGCCGCGGCAGCGCTCGCAGCCGGCGATCCAGGTCGCGTCGCGCAAGCTGGCCAGCCCGCGCTCGCGGCGCGTCGACAGGATGTAGATGGAGTCGTCGAGCAGGTGGTGCAGACGGACCCCGGGCGGCTCGGGCTCGGTGTTGTCGTAGCGGAACATGATCGCGACCTCGGTCATGCCGGTGCGCAGCAGCTCGAGCGCATCGCCCGGATGCGCGTCGGTGACGCTGACCTCCAGACCTGGATGGCGGTCGGCCAGCGTCGCGATCGCCGCCGGAACGAGCGAGCTGTTGGCTGAGGCGAAGCCGACGAGGCGCACGCGCCCAGCGGTCAGGCCGACGTGGGCAGAGAGCTCCGCGCCGGCGGCATCGATGCGCCCGATGATCTCGGCGGCCCGGTCGGCCAGCAGCTGCCCGGCCGGAGTGAGCCGGATCCCGCGCCCGACGCGCTGCACGAGTTGCGCGCCGGTCTCGGCCTCGAGCCGGCCGAGGTGGTGGGTGACCGACGGCTGGGAGTAGTGCAGCTCCTTTGCCGCCGCGGTGACCGAGCCGTGGCGCGCGACGGCGTCGATGACGCGCAGCCGGTTGACGTCCAGCATGCATCAACTCTATCTATGAATCAGCACGAAAGTTGGCATTAGACGTATAGGCCGGGGACGCGCAAGCTAGGCACATGACCGCGACCCTGACCCGCCCCGCCGCCCAGCTGAGCTCACTCGTCGCCGGCGTCCGCAGCGCCGTCGACAGCCGTGCCGACTGGACCGAGACCGCGCAGCTCGTCGCCGAGCAGCTGCGCCGCAACCTGCCCGGCCCTGACGTCCTGACGCCCGACCAGCGCCTCGGCTCACCCGACGACTACGTCGCCCACCCGCTGCACGTCGAGCCGGACGGCTCGTTCTCGATCGTCGCGCTGGTCTGGCGGCCGGGCCAGATCACGCGCATCCACGACCACGTCACCTGGTGCGTCTTCGGCGTCATCCAGGGCGTCGAGCACGAGGAGCTCTTCGACGCCGGGCTCAACCTGCTCGGCGAGAGCGACAACGACGTCGGCGACGTCAGCGGCTTCGCACCGCCTGGCGACATCCACCGCGTGCACAACACCACCGATACGACCGCCATCTCGATCCACATCTACGGCACCGACGTCACGCGTGTCGGCTCCAGCGCTCGCCGCTACTACGACTGAGGAGCATCACCAGCCATGTCACTTGCCCGCGTCCACAACTTCGCAATATCGCTCGACGGCTTCGGCACCGGCGAAGGCCAGGACCATGAAGCCCATTTCGGTCATGCCGGCGATCGGCTGCACCAATGGATGTTCGCCACCCGCTGGTGGGGACCCGGCGGCAGCGGCGGCGTCGACGACGCCTTCGTCCAGCGGCACGATCCGGGGATCGGCGCCGAGATCATGGGCGCCGGCAAGTTCGGCCACCCCGGATGGCACGAGGATCCGGAATGGAAGGGCGCGTGGGGGCCGAACCCGCCGTTTCACACACCGGTCTTCATCCTCACCCACCACACCCGCCCGTCGATCGAGATGGAGGGCGCCACCACGTACCACTTCATCGACGCCTCGCCGGCCGAGGCGCTCGAGACGGCGCGCGCCGCCGCGGACGGCAAGGACGTCCGCCTCGGTGGAGGTCCCACGATGATCCGGGAGTTCCTCGCCGCCGGGCTCGTCGACTACATGCACGTCGCGGTGGTGCCGATCGTGCTCGGCCGCGGCGTCCGTCTGTGGGACGGGCTGGAGGGCATCGAGCAGGACTACAAGGTCGAGGCCACCTCCTCGCCCAGCGGGGTCACGCACGTGACGTTCACCCGCTAGCGTCAGCGCCACCGATGACCGACCCGCTCTTTCGCATGGTGTGCGTCCCCGACGCGCTGATCGGCACGCCGGACGGCTGGGCAGCCGACATGCTCAGCGACGGCGAGCTGGTCCTGTCCGCAGGGCCGGGTGGTCTGGACGCCGTCGATCGCGTGCTTCACGCGCTCGACTTCTGGACTGCGCAGGTCGTCCGCACCGAGGCCGACGCCGCCGCACAGGAGGAGACCGTCATGGCGCTGGCCGGGGGGCTCGCGCTCGTGTGGGTGGCGCCTGCTTTCGGCGATGACACGCGGACCTGGGCGCGCAAGCGCGGGCCGATGACCTTGCTGGTCGAGGTCGATCGCGCGTTGCCTGACGACGAGCGCCACCGCATCGAGCGCTTCGTCAGGCTCCTCGGGCGTCAGGCGGACTAGCGCACGACGACGGTCTGGCGCACGCGCGCGTCACCCGACTGCGCGGTCACGACCAGCGTCACCCGCCGCCGCGATCGCAGCAAGCGGCGGCCGGCGGCGGTCAGCGGCAGGGAGACGGTGCGCGAGCGGGCGGCGCGGAGCGTCAAGGTGCGTCGCGCGACGACCACGAAGCGCTTGGCGCCGAGCCGTGCGACGGCGCGGAGCGTCAGCTGCTGAGGCGCCTCGGCGTTCCTGACGACGACGCGCAGTGCGCCGCGGCGCAGCGCCGCCGCGCGCGCGACCCGCGCGGCAGGGCCGAGCGCCAGCCGCGCCGGCGGCGAGCATTTGCCGACGTGCGCGGCGACCGCGCGATAGGCGGCCGTCCACTCCTCGCCGCCGGCCTCGACGCCGAAGCCATAGGACGCCGGGTCGGCCGGGTCGCCGCCGCCGGGACGCAGATTGCCCCCGAGCGTGTGGCTGAGGCGCACGCCGGTGAGGCAGTGGTCGGGCGAGACGGAGATCTTCTGGCCCTGGAATCCGGAGGCCTCGTAGCTGCGGTCGGTCGGACCCAGCCACCACTGCCAGGCGTAGATGCCCTTCGAGTTCTTCGTCATCGCCGTCGAGTCGCGGGTCCAGCGCTGCGGCACGACACGCTTGCCGTCGCTCGTGACGCCGCCGTTGCGGAAGAGCTCACCGAAGCGCGCGAGGTCGAAGACGCGCGAGTACAGGCCCTGCGAGGCAACCGCGTCGCCGAGGCGGTCGGTCATCACACGCGCGTCGTCCGCCATGCCGATCGGGACCCACAGCTTCTCGGAGACGATCTGGTTGAACGGCTTGGCGTAGACCTTCTCGAGCATCCAGGCCAGCAGCTGCGTGTTGCCGCTGTTGTAGGAGAAGCGCGTGCCCGCCGGGACCTCGCGCGGCAGCGACGCGAGGAACTCGTTGCGCGTCTGGCCGAGCGCGCCGCCCGTGACGAGGTCCAGCGCAAGCTGGATCCACTGTTGCACCTGCGTGTTGATCGCCAGGATCGGCGTGCCCTCGTCCCAGTGCACGCCGGAGTCCATCTCGAGCAGGTTCTGGACCGTCGTGCCCTGCCAGGCGGTCCCGCGCAGGTCGGGAATGTACGTCTCGATCGCGTCGCCGAGCGAGCGCACGCGTCCCTCGTCCAGCGCGATCCCAACGAGCGCGCTGACGAACGACTTCGTCACCGACCACGGCTGGTGGCGCACGCCGGCCGACCAGCCGTTGGCATGGAGCTCGCTGATGATCGCGCCCTCGTGGACGAAGGCGACCGTGTCGGTCTCCGTCGACACGACGAACTCGCGCAGCGTCTTCTTGCGCCCCTGCCACTCGTAGCGCACACGCGAGAGGTCGACGTCGCCACGGGGCAGCGGCGAGACGCGCGGGCCGTCGGCGACGGGCGCCGTCGGCAACGCCTGCTCGGGCTTGATGACGTCGACGGGCTTGGGGATGACGACGGTCTGTGAGACCAGCAGGTTGGAGACGACCTGGGTCCAGAACGCCGGGTCCAGCATCACCTCGGTGCGGCCGGCAAGCAGCTCCGCGAGGCCGGGCACGCCGACGAGCGGCTCCTCGGCGGGCTCGCGCACGCGCGCGCCCGGGATCTGCAGCGCCAGCGTGCGGGCCAGCTGCTCGCGAACCTCGCGCATCGCCGACTGCTCTGACGCCGCCTGCGCGGCCGCCGGTGCGAGCAACGCCACGACAACCGTGATGACAAGGACCCCCCGCCTGCGCACGGGGTGACTCTACTCGCGGGCGCGTAGGCGCAGCGCCTGTCGCGCCGTCACCCGCGTCCCGTCAGGGGCGCGGCCGCGGAGGACGAGCACGTAGCGCCCGGGCTGGAGCCGGCGCCGCACGAACACATGGACGCGTGTCAAGCGCTCGCCCGCGGCGAAGCGGCGGCTGCTGCCGAGGCGCCGGCCCCGGGCGTCGCTCAACGTCAGCCGGGCGTTCCGCACGCCGCCGCCGCCGGCCGTCACCGGGACGCGCAGCGGACGCCCGCGGCGCGCGCTGCGCAGGCGCTGCGGCGAGCCGAGCTGGACGAGCACCGCGGAGGGCAGCGCGAGCGACCCGCTTGGCAAGGAGCGCCGGTTGGGCCGGCAGGGTTGGTTGAGCAACGTGCCGCAGGCCGGCAGCGGCGCCCGTGCGGCGCCCCCGCGCACGCGGCCGAGCACGAGCTGGGAATCCGTGTCCGGCGAGTGGTGGATCGTGTTCGTGGCCGACGTCGGCACGATCTGGAAGTAGCCGCCGGGGGCGTCGATGCTCAGCCTGATCGACGAGCCGCGGCGAAAGACGTGGTTGAACGGCAGCACGTGGACGCGGGCGAGCACGGGCCGCCCGCGCTGCAACGGCTCGGCGTCGCGTCGCAGGTGGGTGTGCTGCGGGCGCAGCGCGGTCGACGCCGGGCTCAGCCGCCGGTGCGACAGCCGCAGCCAGCCGTTCTGCACGTACATCTCCTGACCGTCGGGGCGCACCTCGGTGAGCGTCAGCTGCAGGTCGCTGTCGCGAGCCGAGGAGGCGACCCAGAGGTTCGCGCTGCCGTCGCCGAGGAACTCGGCGTCCTCGGTCAGCGGCGGGGTGGTGTAACTCACCATGCCGGCCGGCACCGGTGGCTGGCCCCAGTGCTCGAGACCGAGGAAGTCCGCGCCCGTGTTCGCCGTCGGGGTTGGGTAGACGTAGCCGTCCGCCCGCTCGGGCTCCCGCGGCGGCGCGACGTCGAGGCGCCCGCCGGCGCGCAGGTGCAGCGTGACGGGCATCGTCGCCGCGGCCATGTCCGACCATCGCGCGAAGCGCGTCTGCCAGCGTCCGGCCCGGTCGTCGAGCTTCTCGCGCGCGCCTGGCTTGCCCGCCAGCTCGTGGATCAGCAGCACGCGCGGGTTGCGTTCCCAGCCATTGCGCTCGCCCTTCAAATAGCGATCGAAGAAGCGCACGAAGCGCGCGTGGGAGGTCGGGCAGTCGGCGTGCGTGCCGTTGCCGCCGACCAGCCACGTGGATGCCGGGTCGAGGCGGTCGCGAAAGGCGGTGAACGCGCGGCTGTAGACGGTCGCGTCCTGCCAGTTGACGCAGCCCAGGACAGGGATCCGGACTCGCCCGCGCGACGCCAGCGGCTGGCGTGACCAGAACTCGTCCAGGTAGGGATGCGCCTGGGTGTCGAGCGTCTGCAGGACGTTCGGCAGGACGTGGCTGACGAGGTTGCCCGCGCAGCGGGCGTCGCTGAGCGCCTGCGCCGACGCCGACGTGCTCAGCGCGTAGTCACGCACGGCGATCCACAGCGGGATCCAGCCGTTGTGGATCCCACCGGGGTAGATCATGTCCTCGTAGAGATCGGGGAAGACGTTGCCCGGGGCGATCGCCTTCAGCGCCGGGCCGGCGTGCTCGGCGGTGGCCAGCTGCGAGACGCCCGTGAACGAGTAGCCGATCATGCCGACGCTGCCGCTGGACCAGTCCTGGCGCGCGGCCCAGTCGACGACCTGCGCGCCGTCGGCGCCCCAGATGTCTGAGCGCAGGGGTTGGAACGTGCCCTCCGAGCAGGCCGTGCCGCGGAAGTTCACGCCGAGCATCGCGTAGCCGTCGCGCGCCCATTCGGGCTCGCTCGTCGCGCCCGCGTAATAGGGGTCGTACTGCAGCACGACCGGGAACTTCCCGGTCGCGGCGGGCAGCGTCAGCGTGTAGTTGAGCTTCGTGCCGTCGGCCAGCGGGAGGTAGCCGTGGCGTACGACGCTGGCTTGCGCCGCGCTGGCGTGGGCGAGCACGACCAGCAGGACGGCGAGCGCGGCACGCATTCCAGCGATTGTCTCCCGTCGCGTCGGCGGTGGCTACGGCCAGACGGGTGGTGGGAACGGCTGAACGGGCGGCTCAGGTTCCGCAGTACGTGACGTAGTCGCCGGCGTCCGGCGCCGCCGGACGGGCGTACTGCTCGAACCCGTCGCGGTGCTCGTACGGGCGCGTCACGGCGTCGAGCAGGCGGTGGTATGGCTCGAGGTTGCCGACGGTTGCCTCGGTCAGTGCGTCCTCGACGAGGTGGTTGCGCGGGATGACGAGCGGGTTGACGCGGTCCATCGCGGCGGGATCCGGCGACAGCGCGAGCCAGCGCGACAGCCAGGGCGTGACTGCCGCGGGCTCGTCGGCGAGGTCGCGCAACGTGCTGTCGTCGCCGCGGGCGGCGTCGGCCAGCGTGCGGAACCCCGCCGTCCAGTCGATGCGCTGCGCGTGCATGAGCGTCAGCAGGTCGTCGACGAGGGTCTCGTCCTCGCCGATGCGCCCGGCCAGTCCGAGCTTGCGCTCCATGCCGCTGCGCCACGTGCGCGAGAAGCGCTCGCCGAAGCTCGCGAGCACGGCACGCGCCGCCTCGGCGTCGATCAGCGGCAGCAGGCACTCCGCCAGGCGCGCAAGGTTCCACTCAGCGATCTGCGGCTGGCGCCCGAAGGCGTAGCGCCCGCCGTGGTCGATCGAGCTGAACACGGTCTCGGGGTCGTAGGCGTCCATGAACGCGCACGGCCCGTAGTCGATCGTCTCGCCGGAGATCGCCATGTTGTCGGTGTTCATCACGCCATGGACGAACCCGACCAGCGACCACTCGGCGACAAGCGCGGCCTGGGCGTCGACGACGGCCTCGAAGAACGCGAGCGCGGTGGCTGCGTCGGGGTAGTGGCGCGCGATCGGCATGGTCGGCCAGCCGCTGCAGCAGCTCTGGGTCGCCGAGCGAGTGGGCCACGAACTCGAACGTGCCCACGCGCAGGTGGCTTGCCGCGACGCGAGCGAGCACCGCACCCGGCAGCAGCGTCTCGCGGCGCACGCGCTCGCCGGTTGCGACGACGGCAAGCGCGCGCGTCGTCGCGATCCCGAGCGCGTGCATCGCCTCGCCGATGAGGTGCTCGCGCAGCATCGGCCCGACCGCGGCCTTGCCGTCGCCGCCGCGGGCAAACGGCGTGCGCCCCGAGCCCTTGAGGTGGACGTCGCGGCGCCGGCCCTGAGTGTCGACGACCTCGCCGAGCAGCAGCGCGCGCCCGTCGCCGAGACGCGGGGAGTAGCCGCCGAACTGATGGCCGGCATAGCCCTGCGCGACGGGGGTCAGCCCCGGCGGCACCGCAACGCCGAGCAGCAGCGCGATGCCCGCGGGGGTCGCGAGCGCCGCGGGATCCGCGCCGAGCTCGCGCGCGAGGTCCTCGTTGAGGACGAGCAGCTCGGGCCGCTCGGGCACGTCGGCCGACCAGGGGACGAAGAGCCCCTCGAGGTCGCGGACGTACGTGGAGTCGGCAAACGGCAACAGCGTCGTGGCGGCGACGGTCATCCCCTTCGAGGATAGGCGGCGGGCATCGCTCGCTCGGGCGAAACTTAGAGAAGCCTATAAACTGGACCCCATGATGACCGCGACTGACGAGCAGCGCGCGCTTCGCGAGGCGGTCGGCGGGATCGCGCGCGGGTTCGGCCCCGACTACTACCAAGAGCAGGTCGACACGGGCGGCCACAGCGCCGAGCTGTGGCGTGCGCTCGGGGAGAAGGGCTACCTCGGCGTTCACCTTCCCGAGGAACACGGCGGTGGCGGCCTCGGGCTGGCGGAGCTCGCGATGGTGGTCGAGGAGACGGCGATCGCCGGCTGCCCGCTGCAGGCGCTGCTGTTCTCGTCGGGCGTGACGGGAACGATCCTCGAGCGCAGCGCCGACGAGGAGCAGAAGGCGAAGTGGCTCCCAGGCATCGCGAGCGGCGAGACGCGGCTGTCGTTTGCGATCACCGAGCCCGACGCCGGGGCCAACGCGCACCGCATCGCGACGCGCGCCGACCGCCGTGGTGACGGCTACGTGCTAAACGGCCAGAAGGTCTTCATCACCGGCATGGACAGCGCCGACTGGGTGATGGTCGTCGCCCGCACCGGTCACGACGAGGCCAAGGGGCGCGGGCTGCTGACGGTCTTCATGGTCAACGCCGACGCGCCCGGGATCTCGATCACGAAGATCCGCACGGTGATGAACCAGCCCGACCTCAGCTGGCAGGTGTTCTTCGACGACGTCGAGGTGCCGGCGGAGCACGTCCTCGGCGCCGTCGACGGCGGCCTGCGCGTCGCCTTCACGGGGCTGAACACCGAGCGCGTCCTGACGAGCTCGCTGTGCCTGGGCATCGGCCGCTACGCACTGCGCAAGGCAGTCGCCTACGCGGGCGAGCGCCGCGTCTGGGACCAGCCGATCGGCGCCCACCAAGGCGTCGCGCACCCGCTGGCCGCAGCGCACATCCACATGCAGGCCGCCCAGCTGGTGACCGATCGCGCCTGTGCGCTGTACGACAGCGGCGAGGAGGTCGGAGAACTCGCGAACATGGCGAAGTACCTCGGTGCGGCGGCCGGCCTCGAGGCACTCGATGCGGCCGTCAACGTGCACGGCGGCAACGGCGTCACCTACGAGTACCAGCTCGCCACGTACTACTGGGTGGTGCGCATGCTCAACAACGGTCCCGTCTCCAAGGAGATGATCCTCAACTTCGTGGCCGAGCACACGCTCGGCCTGCCGCGCTCCTACTAGCGCGCCGCAGCGAAGACGACGTCGACCACCGCGCGGGCGCGGGCGCGAAACGCGCGGTCTGAGATCAGCCCCGCGGTCCACTGGTGGATCGTGCCGATGAGGCCGGCCGACAGCACCTCGCCGTGCAGGCGCAGGTCGGCGTCGGCGTGGATCTGACCGCTTGCCGCGGCTTCGCGTAGGCAGTCGACAAGCGCGGTCGTCGGATCGTGCTCCAGCACGCGTCCGCTGTGGCTCCAGCCGGCGAGCAGCGCCTGGAACACGGCGGCGTCTGCGACCAGCACGCGCACGACGGCGTCGACGATCTTCAGCGCGCGCTCGCGCGGGTCCTCCGCGCGGATCGCCGCGGGATCGAGGTCCTTCAACGCACGGTCGGCGATCGCACGCCAGACCTCGTCGCGGTTGCCGACGAGGTTGTAGACGGTCATCGGCGCCACCTCGGCGCGCTCGGAGATCCGGTCGACCGTGAGGTTCTGATTCGGGTCCTCGCGCAGCAGCTCCAGCGCGGCATCGAGGATCCGCTCCGTCCGCCGCAGCTTGCCGCGCTCGCGCAAGCCGAGCGGCTGCGATGCGTCCTCGGGTTCGACGGGCGCGGTCATGCATTGCACATAGTGGCGCGGCGCCGGCAGGTCGTAGTTGTGGCCAGCGGGCTGGCATTAGAAAAACGTGTAAAAAACAAACACCTGCGCTATCCTGACTTGGCCATGTCCAAGCACCGGGAAACCGAGCAGCTGCTGACTGCCGTCGTGCGGCTAAGCCGCGTGCAGCGCCGGCTTCCCGACGACGAAGACGTGATCGCCGTGTCGGCTGCACTCAGGGACCGTCTTGGCGCCTCGGTTCGTCGGAGCGTTGCTGCGCGGCTGCTTGGCATCTCCGAGCCGACGGTGCAACGTCGGATCGAGAGCGGCGATCTTCCCGTGGTACTGACGACGGATCTCAAGTTCGAGGTTCCGGTCACCGCGCTCGTGCAGTTGCTCGGCGAGGTCGACGAGTACCGCAGCGAGCACCCCTACGACCAGCAGCCCGTTGCCGCCGTGTTCGCGGAGCGCCGCGACCGCGCGCGCCAGGAGGGCGAGCGACTCGAGCGTCAGCTCGAGCGCTGGCACGTCGACCCCGACGTCGACCCACACCAGCGCGCGCAGGTGCGCAACCGCGCAATGCATTGGCTGCTTGCCCGCAAGCTCGACCGAGCGCTTGTCGGTCGGGCGCGACAGCGTCTGCAGGCCTGGGAAGAGCGTGAAGCAATTCACCCGACCTACGCGCAACGCTGGCACGAGGTCCTCTCGCGAACGGTTCCCGAGATCCGCGAGGCCATCGTGGCCGACACGCTCGAGGGCCGCGATCTGCGCCAGAACAGCCCATTCGCAGGCGAGCTGTTGGAGCGCGAGCGGCTGGAAGTGCTGCAACTGGTCCGGTGACCTGGGAGCAACTCAAGATCCTCGTCAATGCCGCGGCAAAGCTCAGCGGCGACAACGAGATTGTGGTGATCGGCAGCATGGCCGTGTTGGGAAGCCGTGGCCGGATACCCGACGCGCTGCTGACCTCGCAAGAGGTCGACCTCTACCTCAAGAACAAGCACGAAGACGAAGCTGCCAGCCTGCGCGTCGAGCGGGTGCTCGGAGCCGGCACCGCCTTTGCGGCCGAGTGGGCCGTCTGGGTGGACACAGTTGGACCCGAGACCGCGAAGGCACCCGCTGGCTGGCGGCGGCGCCTCCGCAAGCGCTGGACCGAGCCGGACAAGGTGTGCGCGTACTTCCTCGAGGAGCACGACCTCGCCCTTGCGAAGCTCGCCCGCGCCGGCAACCCTCGCGACATCGAGTTCGTTCGCGAGATGCTGGTCCACAACATGGTGAGCGCCGACAAGCTGCTCGAACGCGTCTCGGATGTCCCCGAGACCCACCGTGAGATCGCGGAGTACAACCTCGCTGCGGTTCTGGGTGGGCGCTAGCCGCCGATGTCGAGAAACTCTGATCGGCTCCGCTCTTTCGACATGACACTTCAACGGATGGACAACGTCCTCATCGTCGTCGAGGACCTCGAGGCTGCCAAGGCGTTCTTCGCCGAGCTCGGCATGGAGCTCGAAGGCGAGACGACGGTCGAGGGCCCCTGGGCCGACCAGGTCGTCGGGCTCGACAACGTTCGTGCCGATGTCGCGATGATGCGGACCCCAGACGGACACGGCCGGGTCGAGCTGTCGCGGTTCCACTCGCCGCCGGCGGTCAGAACCGGGTCGGAGAACGCGCCGTCGAACGCGCTTGGCATCCGTCGCATCATGTTCGCCGTCGACGACCTCGACGACACCGTCGCGCGGCTGCGCAAGCACGGAGGCGAACTCGTCCGCGAGATCGCGCAGTACGAGGACCTCTACCGGCTTTGCTTCATGCGTGGCCCCGAGGGCGTCGTCATCGGGCTGGCCGAGCAGCTCAGCTAGCCCGGCGCCTCAGCCCGCGAACGCGTCGCGACAGGCCGCGACGAGGTCGCTCAGCACCGGACGGGTGTCGCCCGCACGCCACGCGAGCCGGTGCTCCAGCGGCGGGAGCGCGCGCACCGGCCGCCACACCAGCCCCGAGTCCGGGGGTGAGGACTCGACGAGCGGCAGGGACACGATGTGCACGCCGAGGCCTGCGCGCAGCGCCGCCAGCAGCGCGTCGAGCGTCTGGAACTGCGCGGTGATCCTGGGCGGGCGCCCGCCGCGGTATTCCGCGAGCATCCAGAAGTCGCGCCAGCGACGGTCGGGGGTCGGGAAGTCGAACGTCGGCTCCTCGACGAGGTCGGCGATCTCGACCTCGTGCTTCGCGGCAAGCGGGTGGTCGGCGGCCATGCAGGCCACGAGCGGGTCGGCCCACAGCGTCGGCGAGAGCTCCAGTCCGCTCGTGTCGAACGGTCCGTAGACGACGGCGACGTCGGCGTCGCCGCTGCGCACGCCTCCGGTCGGGTCGAGCAGGTCGCCGAAGCGAATCAGGACCTCGACGTCTGGGCGGCGCTCGCCGAACAGCTCGAGCCCGTTGCCCATGAGGCGATGCGTGAGCGCCGCCGCGAAGCCGACCGTCAGCGTCTGTCGCTGCCCGGCCGCCTCGCGCGCCGCGGCCACCGCCTGGTCGGCACCGGCAAGCAACGGACGTGCCGATTCCAGCAGTGCAAGCCCGGCCGGGGTCAACTCCACCTTGCGCGTGGTCCGCTCGACGAGCTGCGTGCCGACGCGCTCCTCGAGCTGGCGGATGGCGCTGCTGAGCGCTTGCTGGGCGATGTGCAACCGCTCGGCCGCGCGCGTGAAGTTGAGCTCCTCCGCGACCGCCACGAAGTAGCGCAGGTGGCGCAGCTCGACGTTCATCGCGGGCGAGTCTAAGCGCGTCCACAAGCGATCGTTGTCGAAGACACAGGCAACGCGTGTTTCAGTTCCCGCGCCCGTCGGTCCACGATGCACCGCGTCCGCAACGACGAACAAAGGACTCGGGGAAATGCTCGCAACGCACATCGATCTCGACCGCCTGCGCAGCCGGCTGCGCGGACCGCTGGTCACTCCCGCCGATCCCGCGTGGGACAGCGCGCGGCAGGCGTGGAACCTCGCCGTCGATCAGCACCCGGAGGCGGTCGTGGTCGCCGCGGGCGTCGACGACGTGGTGGCGCTCGTCGACTTCGCGCGCGCGCAGGACGTCGGGGTGGCGGTCCAGGGCACCGGTCACGGCGCGGCGGCGCTCGGCTCGCTCGACGGCACGCTGTTGCTGAAGACGACGCGCCTCGCCCGGGTCGACGTCGACCGCAGCGCGCGCCGCGCCCGCGTGCAGGCCGGCGCGCTCTGGGGCGACGTCGCCGTCGCCGCCGGCCGCGTCGGCCTGGCGGCGCTGCACGGCTCATCGCCCGACGTCGGGGTCGTCGGCTACACGCTCGGCGGCGGCATCGGCTGGCTGTCGCGCCTGCACGGCCTCGCCGCCAACAGCGTCACGGCGATTGAGCTCGTCAACGCCGACGGGCAGCTCCTGCGCGTGGACGCCGACCATGAGCCTGAGCTGTTCTGGGCGCTACGCGGCGGTGGCGGCGCGTTCTGCGTCGTGACCGCCGTCGAGTTCGAGCTCTATCCGCTGGAGTCCGTCTACGCGGGCATGCTCGCCTGGCCGGCCGAGCTCGGCGCCGAACTGCTGCACGCCTACCGCGAGTGGTGCCCGACGCTGCCCGACGAGATGACCTCGATCTTCCGCTTCCTGCACCTGCCGCCGCTGCCGGAGGTGCCGGAGCCCCTGCGCGGGCGCCCGGTTGTGACGCTTGGCGCGGCGTTCGCCGGCGCAGCCGACGCCGGCGCCGCCGCGCTGCGTCCGCTGCGGGCGCTTGCCGCGCCGTTGATCGACAGCTTCGCGACCGTGCCGGCCGCCGACCTCGTCCGCCTGCATGGCGACCCGGAGCATCCGAGCCCGGGGATCGCGCATCACGCGCTGTTGCGCGAGCTCGACGCGGCGGCTGCGGATGCGTTCATCGCCGCGGCCGGACCGGGCTCAGGCAGCCCGCTGATCTCGGCGGAGCTGCGGCATCTCGGCGGCGCGCTTGGGCGCACGCAGCCAGGCGCCGGCGCGCTTGACCGGCTGGACGGCAGCCACGTCATGAACGCGGTGGGTGTGCCGATGGCGCCCGGTGACGACGCGGCGATCCGCGCGCACCTCGACGTGCTTCACGCAGCGCTGCGCCCGCACGCAACCGCGCGGGAGTACCTCAACTTCGCCGAGCAGCCGTCGTCGACGCAGGCCGCCTTCGACGACGAGACGTGGGCACGGCTGCGCGGCGTCAAGCGACGCGTCGATCCCGCGGATCGGTTCCGCTCGAATCACCCGATCCCCGCGTGAGCACCGAGCGCATGGAGCACGCCGCCCAAGCTGCGGTGCCCTGCTGGCAAGCTCGCGTGGCGTGTGAGCGTGTTGCGGCGCTGCGCCCCGGCGTCGATCTTCGACGACCAGATCCGCAAGATCAATTACCTGCCCGCGTGATGACGACGGGGCTAGGCCGCTAGCGGATCCTCCGCCCGCTGATCCAGCGGCAGCTCGCCGGAGGCCCAGTAGAACGGGTCGACGGTCGGGTCGCCGAGCAGCTGGCGGCGGATCTGAGGCAGACCGGCCCACTCCGGGACGTCCTCGAACGGGATGTCGCGCGAGGTCAGCCAGCGGTAGCTGTACGCCATGAACATCGCGCGCCGGATGTGCGGGCCGAGGTTGTCGCGCCGCCGGTGCCAGAGGCGCGCGTCGAAGACCGCGACGGTGCCGGCGGGCCCGACGATCGGCACGCCGTCGGGCTGTTCCTGGGTGGGGTAGCGCGACGCCGTGTCCAGGTGACTGCGCGGCACGACCTCCAATGCGCCGTCGTCCGGGGACTGGACGTCGGTGAGGTAGACGGCGACCTTCAACGTCACCCGCGGCTGGTCGCGCCAGAGCAGCCGCATGTCCCGCCCCATCAGGCCGTTGTCACGATGCCAGCGGTGCGCACCGGTGGGCGCGTGCGGTGGGTGGACGTCCAGGTGGGAGTGGTTGATGTAGATGTTGGGCGAGAGCAGCTCGACTGCCAGCGACAGGAGCGGTGGCCAGTCGACGATTGCTGCCAGGTCGGGGTGCTGCGCAAGGCCTGACAGCTGGTGAAGCGTGCCGTCGGACGATCGCGCCCCCACCTCGTCGACCGCCTGCAGCAGGCGGCGCGAGAGGGGCTTGTCGAGGACGCCGACCACGGACCAGCCTTCGTCCTCCACGGTCTTGGCCATCTCCGCAAGGGTGGGTGTGTAGGTCATGCCGCCAGTCAACGGTTCGTGGTGTTGTCAGCACGTACGCGGTTTTCGATACGTCAGCAATACGCGCGCCGCCGGCTTTACGGTCCCTTGTCGGCGCCGGCGATCACGATCACCGTCGCGTCTCCGGCAAGCGCGCGGCTGTCGGCGGTGACGGGCGCGCTGCGACTGATTCCGAGTCTGCGGCCGACCGCCTTCGCCGCAGCTTGGCGCCCGGGCGCGTACTGCACGACGGACTCGACGAGCTGTTGGTCGGAGTAGACATCGATCGTGCCCCGCTTGAAGCCGGCGGCGGCGATCTGGTCGCGCAGCGTGGCCGCCAAGCCGTCAACGGTCGTGCCGTTGAGGACGGCAACGGTGACGTCGCCGGGCTTGACGACCGCGGGGCGCTTGCGCTTCGGCTTGGTGGGCGAGGCTTTGCGGGCGCCGCCGTCGTCGTCTCCAGTCACATAGCCGGCCGTGACGCCGAGCACGAGCGCACCGACGAGGGCGAACGCGACCTGGCGCATGCTGACGGCGGGCAGCGACCGCTGGGGCGCGCGCTGGGCCCACGTGCGCAGTCGTTTCACGTCGCGTGCGTGCGAGACGTGCAGGGCCACCAGCACGGGCAGGCCCGCGACGGCAGCCAGGCCCGCGAGCGCGCCGATCCCCTGGACTATCTCGGGCAACTACGTGGCCGCCCCATACGCGCGCACGACGTCCTCGAGTCGTGTCACGCGGCTGCCCTTGACGAGCGCTGCGTCCCTCGGCCCCATCGTGCGCAACAACGCGACGGCGTCGTCGACGCCGGTGACGTGCGCCTCGCCATAGAGCGCGGTCCCGTACCCCACCACCTCGATCCCGAGCTCCTGCGCCAGAAGCGCGATCCGGCGGTGCTCGGAGTCGCGCTGGTCCCCGAGTTCTGCCATCAACCCGAGCAGCGCCAGCTTGCGCTCGCCCGGCAACGCGGCCAGCGATCGCAGGGCCGCCTCGGCCGACGCGGGGATCGCGTTGAAGCAGTCGACGACCAGGACGGGACCGCCGGGAAGCTGCTGGACCTCCATGCGCATCGGCGAGCCCTCGGTCAGCGCCAGCGCCGCGGCCACGCGCTCGATCGGGACCCCGCACCACAGCGCGGCCGCTGCCGCGGCCAGCGCGTTGGCGACCTGGTGCACGCCGCGCAACGCGAGCCGGACCTCGGCCTTGCCCCACGGTGAGGACAGGCGAAAGCGTGGACGCAGATCGCGGTCGAGGGTGACGTCTTCGGCGCGCACCTCGGCGTCGATCCCGTACCCCAGCACGGGACATGCGCTGAGCGACGCCATCTTGCGGACGTGGGCGTCGTCGAAGTTCAAGACTGCGACACCCGACGCCGGTAGTGCCGCCACGAGCTCGCCCTTGGCGCGGGCGACGCCGTCGAGGTCACCCATGAATTGCACGTGCGCCATCGCGACGCTGATGACGATCCCGACGTCGGGACGTGCGACCTCAGCCAGGCGCGCGATGTCCCCCGCACGCCGGGCCCCCATCTCGAGGACCACCCAGCGCGCAGCATCGGGCGCGTTCAGCAGCGTCAGCGGTAGGCCGAGCTCGTTGTTGAAGGACCCCTCGCTCGCGGCGGTGGGGAACGTCGACGCCAGGCAATCGGCCAGCAGGTCCTTGGTGGTGGTCTTGCCGACCGACCCGGTGATGCCGACGGCGCCGCCGACCCGATCGCGGGCGAAGGTCCCGAGGCGCAACAGCGCGGCCGCGGTGTCGGGGACGCGGATGGCGGTCCCGCCGACCGGCTCCTGCGCGGTGAGGTAGGCCGGCGCGCCGGCCTCCAGCGCAGCCGGGATGTAGACGTGGCCGTCGCGCGCGGCCACGATCGGCGCGTAGAGCTGCCCCGGCCGCAGCGTCCTCGAGTCGATGCTCGCGCCCCCGACGCTGACGTCGGGACCGACGAGCTCACCGCCCAGATGCGCCGCCAGCTCAGCCGACCGGGAAATCAAAGTACGTGTCCGGGTAGGGCTCGTGCTTCAGCGCGTAGTGCCACCACTCGCATTCGTACGAGCGAAAGCCGCACGCCTCCATGATCGACCGCAGGTGGCGACGGTTCGTGGCTTGCACCTGCGTGATCCCCGCCGCTTCGTGGTGCGAGATCGCGTCCATCAGGTCGTGGTCGCCGCCCATCGGCGCAAGCTCACCGCTCGTCAGGTGAAACAGCGTCAGGTCAACGGCGCCGCCGCGGCTGTGGCCCGACTTGGCGGCCACATACCCCTGCTCGAACATCGCGGCTCGGTCGATGTTCGGGTAGTGGCGACGCTTCGTGCGGCCGTCCTCCGGCTGCTGTGACCAGCGCAGGAAGCAATCCACGGCACGCTGGGGGCGATAGCCGTCCCACAGCAGCAATCCGAAGCCGAGCGACGCAGCCTCGTCGCGCGCTCGTTCGAGCGCTGCGCTCAACGCCCGGGTGCCGACGATCCTGTTCGCCGCATAGCCGTCGACCGGTTTGCCCGTGAAGTTGTCCCACGTCGCGTACTTCGCGTCCCAGCGCACTCCGCCCACGACCTCGTCGACGAAGACGAACTCGTCTGTCACCCGCGGGCTCCTGCGACAGTCGATCGATGACCTCGCCAAGCGCCAACCCGGCGGCGGCCATCATCCGCGGGTAGCGGCTGTAGGAGGTCAAGCCCGGCAAGGTGTTGATCTCGTTGAGGACGACGGTTCCGTCCTCCTTGAGGAACAGGTCCACGCGCGCCAGGCCGCTGCATCCCATCGCGCGGTACAGCGCTTTCGCAGTCTCCTGGACGAGCGTGCGCGACTGCGCCGGGATGTCGGCCGGGACGATCGGCGTCGAGTTCTCCGAACCGCTTTCGGGGTCGTCCTCTTGATGGATCCGGAAGAAGCCATGCGACAGCGAGATCTGGTCGACCTCGCCGACCATCAGATCCGGGCCGGTTCCCAGGACGGCACATCCGATCTCGCTGCCGACGACGGCCTCCTCGATCAGCACCTGCGAGTCGTACTCGCCCGCGGCTCTCAGCGCGCCGAGCAGCTCTTCCTTCTGAGACACCTTGCTGACGCCGAACGACGAACCGGAGCGGGCCGGCTTCACGAAGACGGGATAGGTGAATCGGTCGGGGTCGACGTCCTCGCTCGCCGCGACGGTCCAGAAGTTCGGCGTCGCGAAGCCCGCGTCCCTGGCGACCATGTACGTGAGGCGCTTGTCCATGCAGAGGGCAGAGCTCTGGATGTCGCAGCCGACGTAGGGGATGCCGGCGAGCTCCAGCAAGCCCTGCATCGCGCCGTCCTCGCCGAGCTTGCCGTGCAGCACGGGAAACACGAGATCCAGGCCGATCGCCTCGTAGCGTCCCTGCTCGAGGACCAGCAGCCCGGGCTTGCCCCTGTCCGGCGACAGCACGGCGGGACGGCACGTGCCGTTGTCCCAAGCTGGGCCAGGGGCGTCGCAGAGCTTCCAGGCGCCGTCCCTCGTGATCCCGATGTAGAACGGCTCGTACTTCTCGAGGTCGAGGTGGTGTGCGACCTCTTGCGCCGACTTGACGGACACGGGGTGCTCTTCGGAGCAGCCCCCGAAGACGATGCCGAGCTTCAGCCTGGTCATGCCGCTCGGGAGCTTCTGCCTGCGAAGCGCACGCAGTTTGCGATCGAGTGCTCGACGATGTCGCGCAGGGCGTGGTCGGTGTAGTAGGCGGTGTGCGGGCTGACGACGACGTTCGGCAGCTTCTGCAGCCGCAGCAGCCACTCGCTCCCGATCGGCCGGTCTCTGCAGTCGGCGTAGAAGATCCCCTCTTCGCCTTCGAGGACGTCCAGCGCGGCACCGCCCAACCTGCCGCGCTCCAGTGCGCTGACGAGCGCCGCGGTGTCGACGAGTGCCCCGCGCCCGGTGTTGATGACCACCGCGCCGGGTTTCATCTGCTCGATCCGCTGCCGGCTGAGGAGATGGTGTGTCTCCGCGTGAAGCGGCGTATGGAGCGTCACGATGTCGCTGTGCGCCAGCAGCTCGTCAAGCGCGACGTAGTCGGCCGTGGCGTTCGGATACGTGTCGTGGGCGAGGATCCGGCTGCCGAAGCCCCGCAGCCGGTCCATCACGGCGACGCCGATGCGTCCGGTGCCGACGATGCCCACCGTCAAGTCGCGCAGTTCCTTCCCGCGTACGTCAGGCAAGCGGTAGTCGTGCGCGTCTGTGCTGCGCAGCATCGACTTCGCATTGCGCACCGCCATCAGCATCAGCATCAGCGTGTAGTCGGCGACGCTGTCGGGCGAGTAGTCGACGTTCTCGACGCAGATGCCGACGCTCCCGGCGAACTCCACGTCGATGTGGTTGTAGCCGACGCTTCGCGTTGAGATGTACGCCACGCCGGCGTGGCTGAGTGCGAGCAGCGTGGCGTCGGTGACCTGCGTCTTGTGGCCGACGCTGACGCAGCGGCTCCCGCTGGCCAAGCCGACGGTTTGCGTCGACGCGGCTGCCTCGGTGATCGTCGGCGCGACGCCAAAGCGAGGCGCGATCTCTCGGAAGAGGTCGGCCTCGTCCCGCCCGCATCCGAAGATCGTGATTGCGGTCACGGCGCCATTGAAGGCGCCGCGACGTTGCCTACTCGTATGCGGTTTTCGATATGCCGGCGATATGCGCGGCGGGAAGCCGCACCGTGACGCGGAGCCCGCCGGCGTCCCGGGGCGTGAGAACGAGGCTGCCGTCGTGTGCCTTGGCGATGCTCTTGACGATTGCCAGGCCGAGGCCGACGCCCGCGTGGTCGGTGCGGATGCGCTTGCTGCCGCGCTGAAACGGCTCGGCCAGCGTGGCAACCAGCTGCGGGGTGAGCTTGTCGCCGGTGTTCTCGACAGTCAGCGTCACGGTCGTGGCGTCGACGCTGGTCGTCACCCACACGGTGCCCTGCTCAGGCACGTTGTGGACGATCGCGTTGTGCACGAGGTTCGTCGTCATCTGCAGCAGCAGCGCGTGCGAGCCGAAGGTGGCGGCGACCTCGCCGGAGGTCTCGATCGTGACGCCGCGCTCTTCCCCGAAGCGCAGCAGCGTCTCGGTCGCCTCTTCGGCGATGAGGGAGAGGTCGACGTCCTCGCGCACGAAGGTCCGCTGGTCGGCGCGGCTGAGCAGCAGCAGCGCTTCGGTGAGGTCGATCGCCCGCGTGTTGACGGCGTGCAGACGTTCGATGAGCTCGCCGTTGTCGCGGTTGGGGTCGTTGCGGGCGACGTCGAGCAGCGTCTGCGTCACCGCCAACGGGGTGCGCAGCTCGTGGGAGGCGTTGGCCGCGAATCGCTGCTGCTCGGCGACCTGGGCCTCGAGGCGCGCGAGCATCGTGTCGAAGGCGTCGGCGAGCTCGCGGAACTCGTCGCTGCGACCCTCGAGCCGGATTCGGTGGCTGAGCGATCCGTCCGCGGCCAGGCGCGTCGCGTTCGTGATGCGCGTCAGCGGCGAGAGCATCTGGCCGGCCAGCAGCCAGCCACCCACGAGACCGAACACCAGCAGGAAGCCCAGCGCGAGGGCCGCCTTCGGGGTGAAGGCCTCTCGCAGGTCGGAGCGGGTGGGGCCGTAGATATCCGGTCCGATCGTGAGCTCCGGGTCGGGGACGTACCGCAGCAGGAACACCCACACCACCGCCAGCAGCAAGGCGCCGGCAATCATGAGGAAGGCGGCGTAGCTGAGGGCGAGCTTGAGGCGAACGCTCAGACCGGGAGTCCTATCCACGGTCTTCGCTTTCCAGTTGCGTGTCGATGCGGTACCCGGCGCCGGGCACCGTGGCGATGATCGACGGTTCGCCGAGGCGTTTGCGCAGTGCCGAGACCGTGATCCGCACGGCGTTGGTGAACGGGTCGGCGTTCTGGTCCCACGCCCGCTCCAGCAACTCCTCGGCGCTGACGACGCCGCCCTCGGCCGCGACGAGGACCTCGAGCACCGCGAACTGCTTGCGCGTCAGCGCGACGTAACGCCCGTCGCGGAAGACCTCGCGGCGGAAGGGGTCCAGGCGCAGGCCCGCGATCTCGCGCACCGGTGGCCGGTGGTGTGCGCGCCTGCGGTCGAGCGCTCGCAGCCTGAGCACGAGCTCTTGCAGCTCGAACGGCTTGGTGAGGTAGTCGTCGGCGCCGAGCTCGAAGCCGGTGGTCTTGTCGTCGAGGCGGTCGGCGGCGGTCAGCATCAGGATCGGCATGCCGCTGCCGGAGGCGACGATGCGCTTGGCGATCTCGTCACCGGAGGGCCCGGGGATGTCACGGTCGAGCACGGCGATGTCGTACGCGTTGACGCCCAGCAGCTTCAGCGCGGTCTCGCCGTCGTTGGCGATGTCCGCCGCGATCGCCTCCAGGCGCAGGCCGTCGCGGATCGCTTCGGCCATGTATGGCTCGTCCTCGACGATCAACACACGCACCCGCCGAGGCTAACGCGGCTGCATATCGTCGGCGTATCGAAAACCACATACGTGCTGGCAACGGCCCGCTGCCTGAAATGCGGTCGTGGCCTACAGCCAACCAGCACGAACATCGACCGGACGGATCCGGATCCGCGGGGGGCGTGTCGCCGGCCTGCTCGTGGTCATCGCGGCGATCGCCATGGGCCTCTCCCAGTTGTCGGCCTCTTCGTCCTCGACGGCCGCACGAACCGTCGACGACTTTCGCAGCGAGGATCGCGCCGGCCTTGGCGAGGCGGGCGGTGCCGTCCCCGAGGGCGTGACGGTCTTCGACGACGAGTTCCCGGCCGTGGCCAACCTCGATCCCGAACTGCTTGCTGCGGTTCGCCTCGCGGCAACCGATGCCGCCAACGACGGCGTCGAGTTCGTCGTCAACAGCGGCTGGCGCTCCCCGGAGTACCAGGAGGGCTTGCGCCGTGAGGCCGTCGCGGAGTACGGCTCAGAAGAGGAAGCTGCGCGATGGGTGGCGACGCCGGACAAGTCGCTTCACGTATCGGGGGACGCGATCGACATCGGGCCGTCCGAAGCGGCGGCCTGGCTGTCCAAGCATGGCGCCGCGTACGGGCTGTGCCAGATCTACGGCAACGAGCCCTGGCACTTCGAACTGCGCCCGGACGCCGTCGCCAACGGCTGCCCGCTGATGTACGCCAACCCGACGCACGACCCGCGGACGCAGTGATCCGCCGAACCGGTGCACGAGCCGCCGGGGTCGCTCTACGGCAAGGAACCGAGCGGTGCGAGTTCCTCGAGCTCGACGGCGAGGTCGCTGTGGGTGGCGAGGCGTTCGAAGTCGGCGCCGTAGTCGGGCCACCGGTCGTCGTGAATGCGACCACCGCACCGAGCGCTTGGCCGGGTGCGGCGTTGAACGCGGCGACGCGGTAGTAGTAGGTCGTCGCCGGCGCAAGGCCCCCGATCGGCAACCCGGGCGCGGCGACGGTGGTCGTACCCGAGCCCGCGTTGAAGTCGCCGAGGACCGTACCGAACGACGTGCTGCGCCCGTACTCGTAGCGATACGTCGTCGCGGATCCCTGCGGGTTGATCGTCGCGTTCAGCGTGGCCGAGGTGTTCCCGACCGCGGTCGCTGGGCCGGTCGTTGCTGTCGGCTGGATCGGCGTGGTGTCGACCGTGAAGGTGCGCGTCGCCGGGGTCGCGTCGCGGTTGCCGGCGAGATCGATTGCCAGCACCCTGAAGGTGTACATGCCGGCCTCGAGCGGGCCGAACCAATCCGCGGGCGAGTCGCAGCGGACGAAGTCCGGCACCACGCCGTCGAGCGCGCACTCGAACGTCGCGGCCTCGTCGGCGGAGAACGTGAACGCCGGGTTCCTGTCGCGGGTGACGCCGGTCGGACCGCCGTCGATCGTCGTCTCGGGCGGATCGGTGTCGACGGTGAAGGTGCGCGTCGCCGGGTTCGGGTCGGCGTTGCCCGCCGTGTCGACCGCGCGCACGCGGAACGTGTAGCTGCCGACGGCGAGCGGCCCATACGACTTCGGCGAGTCGCAGGCGGCAAAGCTCGGCGTCCCCTGGTCCAGCGAGCACTCGAAGGTTGCGGGCTCGTCGGCGCCGAACCAGAAGGCCACCGTGGGCTGGGTCGAGCCGTCCGGGCCGGCGATGATCGTCGTGTCGGGCGGGGTGGTGTCGGGCGCCGGGTTGACCGCGACGCCGCGCGGGCCGTTGCCGACCGCGATCGTGCCGGTGACGGTGTTGGTGGCGGTGCTGATCACCGAGACGGTGTCCGGGCCCGCATTGGTGACGTACACGCGGGTGCCGTCGGGCGTGACGGCCACCCCGGATGGCGCGCTGCCGACCGTGACCGTGGCGGTGCGAAGGTTGGTCGCAGTGCTCAGCACCGAGACGTTGCCCGAGGCCTCGTTGGCGACGTAGGCGCGGGCACCATTGGGAGTGACCGCCACTGCGAACGGCCCGCCACCGACCTGGGGCGTGGCGATGACGCCGTTGGTGGTGAGGTGGATCACCGAGAGGTCGTGCGACGTCTCGTTGGTGACGTAGACGCGGTGCGCCGGCGCCGCCGGCGCCAGCACCGCGAGCGTCGCCCCGGCCAGCGCGAGTAGCCCGCTCCCGTACCGCCTCGCTGTCGTGTCCACCCGCATCCTCCGCCCCGAACTTCGCGGGGACAAGCCCAATCAATCCGTCGTCGGGTTCAGGGATAGCCCCTGATGTCTGCCCAGGCGATCGGCGACAGCCTCACGACCATGCAACCGACTACCGCTCCGTACGAGAAGCGCTGGTGGGCGCTGGGCGTTCTCGCCCTCAGCCTGCTGGTGATCTCGCTCGACAACACCATCCTCAACGTGGCCGTTCCATCGGTCCGCGCGGACCTTTCAGCGACCTCCGGTCAGCTGCAGTGGATCCTCGACTCGTATCTCCTCGTCTTCGCCGGCCTGCTGCTGGCCGCCGGCAGCATCGGCGACCGCTTCGGCCGCAAGCGGGCGCTTGCCTTCGGGCTTGGCGTCTTCGGCATCGGCTCGGTCGCCTCCGCGCTCGCGACGTCGCCCGACATGCTGATCGCGACACGCGCGGTCATGGGCATCGGCGGCGCGTTCATCATGCCCGCGACGCTGTCGCTGATCACCGCGATCTTCCCACCGGAGGAGCGTCCCAAGGCGATCGGCGCCTGGGCGGCGGTCTCCGGGCTGGGCATCGTCATCGGTCCGGTCACCGGCGGCGCGCTGCTGGAGCAGTTCTCCTGGAGCTCGGTGTTCTGGGTCAACGTGCCGATCATCGTCGTGGCGCTGATCCTCGGCCACCGCTTGATCCCCGAGAGCCGCGACCCCGAGGCGCGGCGCTTGGACCTGCCCGGCGCCGGCCTGTCGATCGTTGCCCTCACGAGCGTCGTCTGGGCGATCATCGAGGCCTCGTCACGCGGCTGGACCGACGGCTTGGTGCTCGGCGCGTTCGCGCTCGGCTTCACCGTCGCGGTCGCGTTCGTCGCCTGGGAGCTGCGCACGGCGAACCCGATGCTCGAGATGCGTCTCTTCCGTGACCCGCGGTTCTCGGCGGCCAGCGCCGCGATCGCGATCGTCTTCGCGGCGATGATGGGGACGATCCTCGTGCTGACGCAGTTCCTGCAGTCGGTGCACGGCTACTCGGCCCTCGAGGCCGGCGCAGCGATGCTGCCGGTCGGCGTCGCGATGATCATCGGCGCGGGCAGCTCAGCGAAGCTGGACGCGGCGCTCGGCACCAAGGTCGTCGTCAGCGCCGGGCTGTGCCTGGTCGCGCTCGGCTGCTTCCTGTTCGCGATGTTCGACACGGACAGCGCCTACCTGCAGATGGCTGCGTCGTTCGCCGCGTTCGGCGGCGGAATGGGCATGGCGATGGCCCCCGCAACCGAAGCCGTGATGGGCGCGGTGCCGCAGGCGATGGCCGGAGTCGGATCGGCGATGAACGACACCACCCGGATGGTCGGTGGCGCGTTGGGCGTCGCGATCCTCGGCTCGGTGTCGGCGAGTGGCTACAGCAGTGAGCTGGGGCCGGCGGTCGACGCGCTCCCCGCGGACGCGGCTGCGACCGCCACCGACTCGATCGGCGGCGCCGTCGCGGTTGCCTCTCAGATCGGCGGGACGAGCGGCCAGGCGCTGATCGAGGCTGCGCACAACGCGTTCGTGTCCTCGATGGCCGGAGCCGGGATCGTCGCCGCCGGGATGGCGCTGCTCGCCGCGGTGGTGGCCGCCCGCTTCCTGCCGGCGCGAGAGGAGGCGCTACACATCGGAGGTAATCGCCCCGCGGTCGTTCCTGCGGGATCGTCGTCGCCATGAGCAACGACGAGACCAAGACCAAGATCGCGGGCCGATACCTCGCGCTGTGGAACGAGCCCGATGCCGAGCGGCGCCGGCGCACGATCACGGACCTCTGGACGGCGGACGGGAGGCATGTCCTCCAGCCGCCGCAAGAGATCCGAGAGATCGCGGCGCAGCCCGGCATCGGGCTGACGGCGATCCTCGAGGCACGCGGCCACGACGAGATCGAAGCCCGCGTCGCGAGTGCCTACGAGCACTGGGTCGCCTCCGAGGGAATGAGCTTCCGGGGGCGCGACGACGCCGAGCAGCTCGGCGACGTGCTCAAGTTCGGCTGGGAGGCGCTCGACAAGGACGGCGAGCTGTTCGCAGTCGGGCTGCACTTCCTCGTCCTCACGGCGGACGGCCGGATCGAGCGCGACTACACGTTCGTCGGCGCCTGAGTCATGGCGAGCAAGCCCTCGGAACGGTTCGTGTGGGCGGTGGACACGCTGGCACTCGACCCAGCCGATCGCGTGCTGGAGGTCGGCTGCGGGCACGGCGTGGCCGTGTCGCTGGTCTGCGAACGGCTGACCAGCGGCCGGATCACCGCGATCGATCGCTCGAGCAAGATGATCGAGATGGCCGCGCGTCGCAATCGCCAGCACGTCGCGGACGGCAGGGCGGTGCTGAAGGCAGTCGCGCTCGAGAAGGCGGACTTCGGTGACGAGCGGTTCGACAAGATCTTCGCCTTCAACGTCGCGCCGTTCTGGCTTCAGCCTGAGGCGGCGCTGGCGATCGTCCGGCGGCATCTCGCCCCGGGCGGGGCGTTCTATCTCTTCTGGGACGCGCGCCACACGCATCCCGGCGGAGCCCGCGGCCTGGCGGATCGGTTGAGCGAGCGAGTCCGGCTCGGTGGCTTCCCCGTGAACCAGGTGCTGGTGGAACACCTGCGCCCGGTTCCCGCGGTCTGCGTGATCGCGCAGCCCTAGCTCGATGGTACTCTCAAACCATGCTCGCAACCATTGACAAGGCAGGTCGATTGGTTATCCCCAAGCGGCTGCGCGACGATCTCGGGTTGCGCCCCGGGGTGGTCGAGGTGCATGCCGAAGGAGCCGGCCTCCGCGTCGAGCCGGTCACGGAGGATTCGCTACAAGAGCGCGATGGAAGGCTCGTGATCCCCGCGGCCGGAGCCGGGATCGACGACGAGCTCGTACGCGCGTTGCGCGATGCCGGCCAGCGCTGAGCTGCTCGTCGACACGAGCGTGGCCGTTGCGCTCGCGGTCGCGGATCACGAGCACCACGATGCGATCACGAAGGCCGTCGGTCGGCGCAGGCTCGGCCTCGCCGGTCATGCGGCGTTCGAGACGTTCTCCGTGTTGACGCGTCTCCCGCCGCCGGCGCGCCGCGGTCCGGTCGTGGTCGCGCGCCTACTCGGCGCGAACTTTCCTGCCACCCGGTTTCTAGGAGCGCGTGCGACCGCGGCCCTGCTTGCCGAGCTCGGCAAGGCCGGCATCGCCGGCGGCGCCGTTTACGACGCGCTCGTCGGAGCGGCGGCTAGGGAGCACGGTCTGGTCCTCGGGACGCGCGACCACCGAGCGCTTGACACCTATCGGGCTCTGGAGGTCACGGTCGAGCTGATCGGCTGACGTCGCGGCCGATGGTCATGGCGGCGAGGATCTTCTGAAGATCGAAGTACGAGCGCACGGACGCGATGCGCCCGGCGTCGTCGACGGTGTAGACGAACACGCCGTCATACGTGACGTGAGCGCCAGTGGCGAAGGCGATGTCGACCGAGGCCACGACGGCGGCCTCGGCTCCGGACGGGTGGACGGCGGCGATCGTGAACGTCACGTCGTTGGGCGCGATCGTGAGGTCCCAGAACTGCTCCAGGGCAGACTGGCCTTTCAGGCCGCTGGCGTCGGGGTCCAGCGGCGAGCCGCCGACGAGGTCGTGCAGGACGGCGTCAGCGGCGTAGGCCTGCACTACGCCGGGACGACCTGACGCTCGCTTCGCACCAGCCCTTCGAGCTCGGCCACAGCCGCGTCACCCTCGGCGTCGGCCCGCAGCCGGACTCCCAGCCGCGCGGCCGCCTCGCGGAAGCCCGGCTCATCGAGCAGTCGGCGCACCGTCGCGGCGATCGCGTCGACTCCGGCATCCGGCTCCAGCCGCAGCCCGGCGCCGCGCTCGGTGACGCGGGTCGCGTTGTCGAGCTGGTCGCGACCCATCGGCAGAATGACCAGGGGCACGTCGGCAGCCAGCGCCTTGATCACCGTGCCGTGTCCGCCGTGGGTGACGACCGCCGACGCGTGCTCGAGCACGGCGCGATGCGGCGCCGAGCGCAGTACCTGGACCTGCGGATGTGACGGCAGCTCCTCGGGGTCGATCGCGTGGCCCGTAGTGACCACGCCACGGACCGGGAGTCCTGCGAGGGCGTCGACGATGCGGCGCAGGAGCCCCAGCTGCTCCATGTTTCCTGTGCTCAGGGAGGCGAGGACCAGGGGATCGTCGCCAGCCGGCGGCTGCCATCCTTCCACCCACGCCGGGTCGTCGAACCGCGGGCCGACGTAGCGGACGTTGTCGGGCAGCTGCGCCGGGAAGTCAAAGCCGGACGAGCTCAGCACCAGCACGCGCTGCGCGTGATCGAGCTGGTCCCACACGCTCGACAGCGGCGCGAGACCCAACTCGGCCCGGGCAGCGTTCAGCGGTGGCAGGTGCGCGTTCCACATCGCCCCGCCTTGCTGCCCGATCGCGGCATGCAGCTGGCGCTCGTCCTCGTCGCGGGCCGGCGCGAGCCCCGCCCCGAACGGGGGCAGGCCCGGGGCGGGAAGCGGATAGATGTTGGAGAACAAGGCCGCCACCGGCAGCCCCGCGGCCTCGGCGGCGATCTGGGCACCGAGGAGGAACGCGCTGGACACGATGGCGTCGGGGCGCATGTCACGGATCGCGCCGGTGGTCTCTGCCGCATAGGCGGACGCGGGCCCGCTGATGAGCCGCTCGCACAGCCTCGCGATCAGCTCCGGCGGGTTGTCTAGCTCGAAGTCGCGCAGGAAGTCGTCCTGCGGGCGACGCGAGCGCAGGTGGGGCGCGTCTCGCCACGACCGGAAGTCCGCACCGGCGGCCCTTGCCTCGGTCTCCATCGTTGGATCAGCGAGCACCGTGACGCGGTGCCCGCGGTCGACGAGTGCACGCCCAAGGGACAACTCCGGCGGGACCGTCCCGGATCCGTCCCAGAGGGTGAAGAGGTAGTGGTGGCTCATGATTCCTTCTTTGTGGTTTCGAGGATCGCGCGGACCATGTCGGTGATGATCCGCTGGGTGGCGCGCCGTCCGTGGCGGAGGTCGCGGCGCAGCAGCTTCCAGGTGTAGACGTCGGTTGCTACGTGCAGCGCGGCGAGCGTGCGGCGCCGCTCCGCGGGATCGCGCGGCAGGTGCTCTTCGAAGGCCTCCGCCAGCCACGCTTGGTGGTTGGCACGTCCCTGCTCCAGCCCGGTCCGGACGGCCTCGATCCGCTCATGGAGCAGGGCCAAGCGGACGTTGCCGTCGCCGCTGCGCTCGAACTGCTCCATGACGAGAGCGACGACGGATTCGGGATCGGAGGTCGCGCGGCCCTCCCGCGACACAGCGAGATCGGCGGAGAAGCGCTCCGCCGCGGCCGCGAACAGCCCGTCCTTGGACTCGAAGTGGTTGAGCAGCGTCTGATGGGACACGCCGGCATCGCGAGCGACGGACGCGATCGTGACCTCCTCGTAGGGCTCAGCCAGGAACCGCTGCATCGCCGCGCGAGCGATGCGCTCGCGGGTGGCCTCGACGGCCTCGGCGCGGGCCCGCATCGTGTATGTCCGTTCCGGAGATTTCATTGGAGTCGCACTCAACTTAGCATTGAGTACGACTCAAGTCAAATGTGACCGATGGGTCGGTGTAACCAAAAGGTTGCAACTCCTGGCTGCTTGTGTAACCATTCGGTTTCAGGTGATTCCGAGAGCCCAAGGAGGCATGTGATGGACAAGATCGAGCGCGAAGTCGTGATCGAGGCCCCGGTAGACCGGGTCTGGCAGCTGGTGACCGAGGCCGAGCATCTCGGCCGCTGGTTCGGAGATGCCGGCGCCGAGGTCGACCTGCGCCCGGGCGGCGCGATGGAGCTGCGCTGGGCTGAGCACGGCACCGCCCGCGGGCGCATCGAGGCCGTCGAGGCGCCGCGGCTGTTCGCGTTTCGCTGGGCGCCCTTCAAGGACCCGGCCGGCATCGACCCGAGCGAAGGCAACTCCACGCGCGTGGAGTTCACCCTCATCGACGAGGGTCCGAGCACTCGCCTGCGCGTGATCGAGAGCGGCTTCGAGACGCTCGCGACCGCCGACGAGCAGCGCCGCAAGAACTTCGACGGCAACACGCGCGGCTGGGAGATCGAGCTCGGCGACCTGCAGGACTACGCGTCGCGCGTGGCGGCCTGACGGTGGCCGCCGAGCACGGTGAGCTCTTCGCCGCGCTCGCCGACGACACCCGGCGGCAGGTCCTCGACCTGCTCGCCGCCCGCGGCGAGTGCAGCGCCAGCAGCTTGGCGCAAGCCATGCCGGTGAGTCGTCCCGCCGTCATCAAGCACATCGCGGTCCTCGGTCGGGCCGGGCTCGTCGAGAGCCGCCGCCAGGGCCGCGAGGTGCTCTTCACCGTGCGTTCCGAGCCGCTCGAGTCGGCAGCCCGCTGGCTGGCGAGCGTGGCGGCCGACTGGGACGACCGGCTGACCGCCCTGAAGCGGCTGGCCGAGGAACAGCCATGAGAACCCCAAGGAGATTGAGATGAAGACCCCGCCGATCGTGTCGCTCGAGGAGTGGAAGGCCGCACGCGCCGAGCTGCTCGTCGAGGAGAAGGCCTCGACGCGGGCGCGCGACGCGCTCGCCGCCAAGCGCCGCCGGATGCCGTGGCTGGAGGTGGACAAGGACTACACCTTCGAGGGACCCGACGGGACGGCGCGGCTGATCGACCTCTTCGACGGCCGCCGCCAGCTGATCATCTATCGCGCGTTCTTCGAGCCGGGCGTGGCCGGCTGGCCCGAGCACGCGTGTCGCGGCTGCTCGATGGTCGCCGACCAGGTCGCCCACCCGTCTCACCTGAACGCTCGCGACACGACGCTCGTCTTCGCCTCGCGCGCGCCGCAGACGGACATCGAACGCGTGAAGAAGCGCATGGGCTGGACGATGCCCTGGGTCACGATCACCGACGACTTCGACGTCGACTTCGATGTCGACCAGTGGCACGGGACCAACGCGTTCATCCGTGACGGCGATCGCGTCTTTCGCACGTACTGCATCGACGGCCGCGGCGACGAGGCGATGGGCGGCACGTGGGCCTACCTCGACATCACCGCGCTCGGGCGCCAGGAGGAGTGGGAGGACTCGCCGGAGGACTACCCCCAGACGCCGGCGTACTCCTGGTGGAACTGGAACGACAGCTACAGCGACGACTCCACGACGTCGGAGTGGGAGTCGCGCGTGGAGGTCGCCGTCGCCGCGGGCATCGCCAGCCAACGCAAGCACAGCGCGGCGTGATCGCGCACGTCGCAGGGCTGCCGGTGGAGGAGGCGCTCGTCCCGCTCGCAAGCGGGACCGGCGCCGCCCTGCTGCTCGTGCGGGCGTGGCTGGCGTCTCACCTCAGACGCGGGCCTTGATCTCGTTGACGAGCTTGGCGAGCGGCAAGGTCGACCGCCTGCAGCCGTGGACCGAGCCCGACGACCCGCAGTACTGGAAGCCCCAGCTGTCCGACGTCAAGTCGTTGGCAGACACCGCGTCGATCAGGGCGCCGCGCGACATCTGGTTGGGCGATCCGGAAAGACCCACCCTCGACCGGCCGTCCGGGCGGCTCGGAGGGCAGCGCCTCGCAGTAGGCGTCGCGGCGCCAGCCCTCGGATTCTGGATGCGGCCCCTCCGGGTCGAAGTTGAGCGACCGGTCGCCCAGCGCCGCCACGCGCGCGGTGACCCGGACTCTGTCCGGCTCGATCATCTGGCGGGGTGTGGGTGGCGGTGCCCCGGTCATGCGGCCTCCCGAGACCTCATTGCTGCACCCATACCCCGGGTATCACATGCATATGCTCACCGAAGCGCTGCACAGAGCCGGGCTCGGCGGCTGGATAGTGCACGGGACGTCGCCCGGATCGATCGCGTTTGCGCCTCGCTCTGGCGACGCGTCAAGACGGTCGATCGACGCCCACCCGACAACGCCGACCGACGCGCGCCAACGACGCCCGTCGGCACTGAGCGCGTAGTGCATGCGCGCGCGCCGTCTAGGCCGCCGAGCGCGGGCGGCCGTGACCGGCTTGCGGCGGCCGGACGCGGCGATGACGCAGGAGGGCTCCGCCCCGCCGCGCGGCTGGTGGACATCCGCCGTGCACCGGACGACGCGAGCCGGCGTTGCCTTCGCTGAGCCGCCACAGGCTCGGCTTCGCCGTGAAGGTCCTGGCCGATGGCGGCCTGCCCTCACACGACACGCGGCGCTGGCAGTCGGGGCCGCATCTCCGGAGCTCGCTCCAAGCGCTCGGGCGCATCCTCGACTACTTGGACCGCGCCGACGTGCGCATGTACCGGATGGCGACCGCCCTCGCTCCGTACGCCAGCCATCCCGACCTGCCGCAGTTCCACGACCAGGTTGCGCAATGCGCTCAGGAGCTGGCGGCGATCGGTCGACTCGCGCGCGAGCGTGATATCCGGCTCTCGACACACCCCGGTCAGTACACCGTTCTCAACTCCGAGAGCGTCCAGGTCCGCGCCGCGGCGGTCGCCGAGCTCGAGGTCCAGGCGTCGCTGCTCGACGCCATGGGCCTCGGCCCGGAAGCGGTCGTCGTGCTGCACGTCGGAAGCGCGGCCGGCGGTCGCCGCGCGGCGACCGACCGCTTTCAGGCGATGCTCGACCGGCTGTCGGAGCGAGCGCGGGCGCGGCTCGTCATCGAGAACGACGATCGCAGCTTCGGCCTCTCGGACGTCGTCGACCTCGCCCGGCGGACCGGCCTGCGCGTCGTCTTCGACCTCCTCCACCACCGCTGCCACGATCCGGAGGGCATCGACGATGCCGACGCGCTCGCGATCGCACTGGACACGTGGCCGCCGACTGTCGTCCCGAAGGTCCACTACTCGTCGCCGCGCCTGGACATCGAAGAGCGCCGGGTGCGCAAGGGTCGCCGGGTCGAGCGTCGGTTGGTGCTGCCGCCGCTGCGCGCGCACGCCGATCTCATCGACCCGATCGGCTTTGAGCACTTCCTGCGCGACACGGCGCGCGGGCGCGACTTCGACGTCATGCTCGAGGCCAAGGCCAAGGACCTTGCGCTGCTGCGGCTGCGCGGACAGCTGGCTGCGCGCGGGCTGCCGACAGAGCGCGGGCGCCTCATGCTGGCGGATGGCAGCGCGTCGCCGCGCGCGAGCCCTCAGCCTCGAGACCGCTTCCGCGCCTGACCTTGACACGAGGCCGGTTCTTGCGGCCGGCCGGCGAGGACGTGCCACACGATCGGCTCACGCGATGCCATCGCGAGACCGCTCTGTCCCAGGCACCGACTCGGAGAGGCGCCGGCTCGGTTCGAGCTCGCGGCGCAACTTGGACAGGCCGAGGCGCATGCGGCTCTTGATCGTGCCCGGTGGCAGCCCGAGCGCTCGCGCGATCTCTGCGTGACTCAGCTGCCCGAAGAACGCGAGCGCGATCACCTCGGTCTGCGCTTCAGGCAGTCGACCCAACGCCGCGAGCAGCGCCCGGGTGTCTTCGCTGGCGATGACTGCGTCTGACAGGGCGGGCGTCGCCGCGTCGGAAGCGTCGACGGAGATCGTGGCGAGCTTAGGACGCGACGATTCGTGCCGGTTCATGTCGATTGCGCGGTGGCGGACGATCTTCATCGCCCACGCCGTGAACGAGCCGGACGTGCTCTCGTACGTCGCACGACTGCGCCAGATCGCAAGGAAGGCCTCTTGGACAGCGTCCTCGGCTCGGCCGGCGTCGGGGCATGTCGCGTATGCGACGCTGAACGCTCGCGCAAGGTGCCGGTTGACGAGGCCTGCGAACGCATCGACGTCGTCGCGCTTGGCGCGACACATGAGCTGCTCGTCGGTGTCCCTGTTGGACTGTCGCGCTGCGCTGCTCATCTGACCGGCGGAGGGCAGCTCAAGGAACGACAGCTCGCATGCGACGACAGGCGCGATCTGCTCATGGCACAGGAACGCCGTCGCATCGCACTGCGGCAGGCGCTCGATCACTTTGGTGAGCGCGTGCTCGGCGCCCCCCCGCAACGCCCCCCCGGCCGTCGGTGGCGCTGCTGCTGTGACCGTGTGCCGTCTGCTCGTGCTCCTCGGTCGGGGCCGCAACAGCGTCGGGCGGAGCAGCGCCATCGAGCAGGTCGGACATCACGACCCTCGGGCTACCCGTGCCGCGGACGCGCAACCCTCGGCCGCGCTGATGCGACGGGCTGTCGCTGATGACAGCGTGGCAGCATCGTCGACGACTCCAACACGATCGACAGGGCAGAAGCTCGAGCCGGAGCCGCACTTGGCTCGGCGACGTCGATCTTGCCGAGCGGGCGGTCGCCGGGATCGCACTGATCCGATCGCCACAGCCATCCGAATCGGCATCAGACCCCTCAGTCTCGCCCTACGTCCGGCGTGCGCTCGCGCAGGGCGGCGATCTCGACATCGTCGACTACGCGTTGACGCTCGAGTATCTCGAGACCGCGTTCTATGGAAGCGCGCTGAAGCAGACGAAGCTCGGCTCTGAAGTTCGCAAGCCCGCCGAGCAACTCGCCAACGACGAGGCCGCCCACGTCGAGAAGCCGACGTTCGGCTTCGGCGGCGCGTTTGCCAGCGAAAGCTCGTTCCTGAAGGTCGCCAGCGTGCTCGAGGACACCGGTGTCAGCGCGTACAACCCACCGAAGAGGAGGTCCTCAAGGCTGCAGGCGGCTTCATCAAGGCCCAACCCCAACCAGCCTCTGCCACGGCGTCTGCTTCAGCACCCCGGTGTCGAACGCGCGCTTCGCGGTGGCCGTGTGCGGCGCGCGGTCAACGTTCTGGCACGTCGGGGTCGTCGGCGATCGCCTTTCGCAAGGACTCGCGAAAGCGCTCGGGCCGTATGTCGAACAGTTCGGCCCCAGAGGAGTCGGTCACGACCGTGTCTCCCGAGAGCCCCTCGACGAGCGGACGCGCGACGGCGGCGTCGACGGGCGTCACGAGCCCGATCCATAGCGACGAGAGCCACGGGGTGAGCAACGGAACAGGGATCTGGGGCCGCCGTCTCTTCTCGAGCGCCTCGGCCATGACGTCGAGCATCTCCCCGTAGGTGACGACGTCCGGCCCGCCGATCTGAACCTCGCGGCCCGCCGCCCCTTCGACGTCTGGCGCCGCCGCGAGGTAGGAGAGCACGTCGTCGATCCCGATCGGCTGCGTCTCGTTGCGCAGCCACGCCGGGGCGATCATCGCCGGCAGTCGCTGCACGAGGTAGCGCAGCGTGCGGTACGACTCGCTGCGGGCGCCCACGACCATGCCGGCGCGGAAGTACGTGAGCGGGGGACCCTCCGCCTCCAGGATGTGTGCGGTCCGGTGGCGGCTGCGCAGGTGCTTTGACGCGGGGTTGTCACCCAGGCCGCCCAGATATACGACGCGCCCGATCCCCTCCCGCTTTGCCGTCCGGGCGAATGCCTCGGCCGCCCGGCGCTCGCGCTCTTCGAACGAGGCGTCGCCGCCGCGGCCCATCGCGTGGATCAGGTAGTAGGCGACCTCGACCCCATCGCCCATGCCCCGCAGCGAGTCGGGCTCGAGTGCATCACCCTGGTGCAGGTCGAAGTCGGCATCGGCGAGGTCGTGTGCGCGCTCCAGATTGCGAACCATGCACTTCACGTGCCAGCCGCGCTCGGCCAGCCGTTCGGCCAACCGCCCGCCGACGAAGCCGGTGGCGCCGGTGACGAGGGCGGTGCGGGTCATCGGCACATCATCGCGCAGGCGACAAGCCCCGCGGGGCCGCGTACCACCGGGAGGGACGTGTAGCAGTCCGACCAGGCATGAGCCCTGGGCGCACTTTGGATGAGCGGCCGGTTGCATACTCTCGGGCATGAGTGACAGGCAGCTCAGGTCCTCGCCGCCACCGGATCGTCGGTGCTGCGACCGTCGCGCGCGGCTGTCTGTGCGGCGGTGTCGGTCTCCGCAGTTGTCTACGCCCACAGCCCGCTGACGGGGATCGCCCAGAGGCGATCGCCGAGCGGGAGGGTCTGGCGCCCGGTGTAGATGATCGCGCCGGCGCGGAAGGCGGGGTCGGCGCGGTCGCGAAGCTTGGCGAGCGGGCGCCAGTCGCTCGCGCGTAGCGAGGCTCCGGCCTTGACTTCGGCCGACATGGTGCGCAGTACTACAAACCTAGCTGCGCGAAATTGCAAACTGGCGTGCGCGAGATTCCAGGCCACTGGGAATCCGGACACTCCCTTGTTTCCGGGATCAGTCGGCGGCTGCGGTGCGCGGTGGTGGGTTGTGGGTGTGGACGACGGCGCGGATGTCGGCGCGTGCCCGGTAGATCGCTGCGTGCATCCGCCACTCGCGTGACGCACGTTCGTCCGCTTCGCGGGCGTCGAGGGGGACGTAGGTGACGCTCGAGACAGGCATGCCTTGGCATCGCGGTCGCGAGGCGCGGTAGAGGCTACGCAAGGGCGTAGGTCGCGGGCTCGATGCGAGGGCACGACCCGATCTCGGTCGTGTGCCCACTCTTCCTCGCCCCGGTTGGGTACTCGCAAACGCCTGGGTACCCAAGAGTTGCTACCTCGTCCACGTCTCGTCACGGTTCCTCAGGGAGGACGGTGCCGTTGCGCATTCGGTAGAGGACCACATGGCGTGGAATGGGGTCGCCGTGCTTGTCGAAGTGCATCGGTCCGATGGGGCCATCGGTGGCTCGTACACGGCGCAGCTTGCGCACGATGTCGCCACGCGTGCCATCCGAGGCGCCGATCGCGCGGACGAGGAGCTCGGTCGCCGCGGCGGCGTACGGCGACCCGAGGGTGGGGGGCGGCCCCGTCCCGACGTCACGGGCAACATCTCTCCCGGCCGGCGGTAGCTGCGCAGGCGGTAGACCCGGCACGGTGACCCACATCCCGTCCGCTGACCGTGACGCCTCTGCTGGCAGGCCGAGCACGAAACCGTCGGTGCCGACGATCGGGAAGTCCGCGCCGAGCTCGTCGCGCAGGGCTGCCGCCATCTGCGCGCCGCCGTTCTGCCACACACCGCTGAGGTGGGCCCCCTCGGCGTCCGCGGCCCGCGCGCGGCGAGCGAGCTCGAGCACGCGCTGTCCGCCGACGTTCCAGACGGCCGGGGCCAGCACCTCGATTCCCGCGCGCGTCGCGCCCGCCCGCACGACGGCCTGCGTCGAGGCTCCGTAGTCGGTCGGCTCCCGCGCCGCGAACAGGCGCTTGACGCCGAGCCGCCGCAGTAGGGCGACGGCGACTTCCCCCTGCTCGGCGTCGGGCGGCGCGACGCGGAAGAACGTCCGTTTCCCCGTTGGGTAGAGCTCGAGTGTCTCTCGTGGCGAGACACCGGCGGCGACGGTCGTCAGCGACGTCTGGGTCGCTGCCGGCGAGATGACGGCGAGCCCGCCGCGGCTCGCCTCTGGGATCAGGCGCGCCGCGCAGAGCGAGTGCATGGGACCGATCACCCCGACGACGGATCTATTCGAAGCGTAGGTGCGTCCGTTCGTCGCGCAGCGCTGCTGGTCGAAGGAATGCGACGACGCGGTCGAGTCGTCGCAGGCCTGGAACCCCAGCCGATGCCGGCCCGCGCGGAACCCGTTGCGTGCGAGCGCGCGCCGTACGGCTTCGGCGTTCGCGATCCCGGCATCGCCGACGCGACCACGCCGCGGCATGTCGGCCACGACGAGCAGATCCGGCGTCGAGCCGGGGGCCGTGATGATCGGCGAGCAGATCGCTCGTGGCAGTGGCACGACCGTTCCGTCGTCGCCTCCGCACGCTCCGGCGGCAACGCAGGTGAGCGCACCGGCGGCAATCAGGCCGATGCGACCCACACTCGACCCTCGCCGCTGGCGACCCCGCGCGGGGCGCCTCCGATGTCGACGCGGCCGGTCATGGCGCCGGTGCGTGGATCGAGCCTTGCGAGGTGCCCGGACTGGACGGCCACCCATACCGCCCCCTCGTCTACGGCCAGCGCGCTCGGCACGCCGCCCACCGCCTCGACCCTTGTCGATCGATTCGCGTTCAGGTCGAAGCGGATGACGCCGCGCCGCCCGGCGTCGGCGATCCAGATCGCGCCGTGACCGTTGGCGATGTCCTGGGCCTGGTCGCCGAGGCCGACTCGCCGGCGCACCCGCATCGTGCGGCGGTCGAGTTCGACGGCGCTGCCGATCCACACCGACCGGTCGATCACGAGTGGGCCACGCACCGGCGCGGCGTGCCGCTCGATCGTTCGCGGAGGCCCCGGTTCGACGCGCCATATCCAGGCCCCGTCCGATGCCCACACCTCGCCGTCGGAGGCCGCGACCCAGCCCGGCGGGAACGCCTCCGCCGGCGCCTGCCGGCGCGGACGCGACAGCGGAACCCGTTCGGCCACCCGCGCGGAGACCGGGTCGATCCGCACGAGGTCGGGCCGGCGGGTGAGCAGCCACAGCGCGCCGCGGTCCACGGTGACATCGCTGGGCGCACCCGGGATCGCCACCGTGCGGACGACCTCGCCCCGCGCTGCGTCGACAAGCGACAGCGTCTCGTCGTTGCCGTTGAGCACCCACGCTCCCCCCGCCGTCGCCGCGACGGCGATCGGCGAATCGCCGACGCGGACGCGGTGGACGACGTCCAGCGACTCCGGATCGACGGCCACAGCCGTGTTCGGACCGGGCGGCACGCGGTCGTCTCCGCGGGTCACGATTGCCACGACCAGCCCGCCGATGACGGACAGCGCGACAGCGCCGCCGATCAACTCGCGGCGACGCACCCCGTCGCGCTCCTCCACGCGCGGCGGCGGGAAATCGCTCGCGTGGCGCTCGTCCGTTCGCAGGTGAAAGAGCCGCTCGGGGTCGTCGAAGTCCTTGAGGCGGTGCGCTCCGAGGTCCTCGCACTCGTGCTCGGCGCCGAGCGCCTCCTGCGCGTCGGCGCTGACCAGCACCTGCCCTCCGTGGGAGGCGGAGGCGATCCGGGCCGCGCGGTGGACCTCGATTCCGACCAGGTGCCCATCCGTGTGACGCGCGAGGCCCACGTGCATACCCATGCGGACTGCCAGCTGCCCCGCCGCGTCAGGCCACGGATGTGCGCGGGTAAGACGCTGTGCCGCGGTGGCTGCACTCGCGGCGCCGTCAGCGTCGGGGAACGTCGCGAAGAACGAGTCGCCCTCCGTCGCGTTGATCGTGCCGCCCGCATCGGCGATCGCCGTACGCATGTGCGTGCGGTGGGTCGTGAGCACCGCCGGCCACTCGTCTCCCAGGACTTGCGCGGTCCGTGTCGAGCCCTGGACGTCGCTGAACAGCATGGCGTAGACACGCGCGACGGTCTCGCGCTCGGCACCCGGACCGGCCGGCAGCGAGGTGATCCGCGAAGCGTCCGGGGACACGTCGAGCTCTGGGTCCTGGGTGAGGATCCGCCGCTCGAGCTCGCGCAGCGCGCGGGAGGGCTCCAGGCCGAGCTCGTCGACGAGCCGAACTCGCGACTCGCGGTAGGTCGCGAGCGCCTCTGCCTGGCGGTCGGATCGGTACAGCGCGAGCATCCGCTGCGCCACGAGCCGCTCGCGCAGCGGGTGGGCCTGGCACAGCGCCTCGAGCTCGCCGACGAGGCTGTGGTGACGGCCGAGTTGCAGGACCGCGTCGATCCGATCTTCGTGCGCCGCGACGCGCGCTTCCTCCAGGCGCGCCGCCTCGGCGATCGCCCACGGCAAGTCGATGTCCGCAAGCGCCAGGCCCCGCCACAGAGCGTCCGCCGCTTCAAAGCGCGCGACCGTGTCCTCGAGGTCGTCGGCTGCGCTCGCCGCGGCGACCTGCGACTCGAAGCGGCAAGCGTCGATCTCGTCGGACGACGCGACGAGCCGGTACCGGCGCCCGTCGCGCTCGAACCGCTCTCGCCCGATGAGCTTGCGCAGCTGCGAGACGTAGACCTGGACGGTCTTGACCGCCGTCGGTGGCGGGTCCTCGCCCCATAGCTGGTCGACGATCCGGTCCACCCCCATCGCCTCGCCGTGGTGCAGCACCAGCAGGGCCAGCAGGGCGCGCTGCTGGTTGCCGCCAAGCCGCACCGGCTCGTCGTCGACCACCTGCACCGGACCAAGGACGAGGAAGTCCACGTACTTCCTGACGCTACCACCCGTTTAGTGGAGTATTTGCCAACCGTTTTACCCTCCCTGCGACCGTGCCGGCCATGCGAACGACAACCATCTCCTTGCTGGCGAGCACCGCGCTCCTGTTGGGCGCCTGTGGCTCGGACAGCGAGACCAGCACGACCAACACGACGTCGGCCACGCCGACGCCTAGCGCCGCGGCGGCCAAGCCGCTGCCGAAGGACCCCAGCACCACAGTCCCGGCGGGGCGGTACACGACCAGCGCCTTCGAGCCGCAACTCGCGCTCGAGGTTCCCAAGGGCCAGAGGTGGCGGGTCGCGGGTGCAGGCGAGACGGCCGACGGCGTCGCGCTGGAACTCCTCGCGGGCCCGGAAGTCGCCATCAACACGCTCGCGTTCATGCACATCGCCAAGGTGGCCGATCCCAAGCGTGGCGCGCGCACGAGCGCCGACGCCATCAACGCGCCAGCCGAGTTCATCGATTGGCTCGTCAAGCACCCGCACCTGAAGGCCCAGAAGCCCGAGCAGGTCACGATCGGCGGTCTGACAGGCCGCGCGGTCACCGTGAGCACCGACTCGGCGCCGAAGCGGATGCCCGACGAATGCATCGAGACGTCGCGCGACTGCGTCCCGCTTTTCTTCGACGGTGACGAGCCGGTCGTCTACATGATCGGCGACAGCGTGCGCTTCACCGCGCTCGACGTCGGGGGCGAGCAGCTGATCATCGAGCAGTTCGCCGCCCCGCCCGACCAGTTCGACCGCGTGCTCGGCCTGATGCAGCCGCTGCTCGACTCGGTCGAGATCGGCTGACAAGCGTCATCGCTGAACCGTTTCGCCGCGACCGCGATGTCAAGCCACCGATGCTGACCTGACACAGACCATTTGCGGTGCCGGCTCTGTCGCCGAGCACGCGGCGAGCAGGTAAGATGGTATCTTACGGGCGATGAAGACGACTATGTCGACCAAGGGGCAGATCGTGTTGCCGGCCGAGCTCCGCGAGGCGGACGGTATCGAGCCCGGTGAGCAGTTTGAGGTCGAGCGAATCGGGCCCGACGAGTACCGCCTCACACGGCTAGCGCCCCCAGCCAACGCGGGGGTCGTCGATTGGCTGCTTGCCTGCCCGGAGCACGACTGGTTCGTCGAGGTCGACTCAGAGTCGACCGACTCGCTGTAGGGCTGCACCGTGCGTTACCTCGTCGACGCGAACGTGCTCTCGGAGGCGACGAAGCCCAACCCTGACCAGCCGGTGGTCGAGTGGTTGCGGCGACACGAGTCGGACATCGCTGTCGATCCGATCATCCTCGGTGAGGTGCGGTTCGGGATTCTGCTGCTCCCGCGCGGGCGGCGCCGGACTCGCCTGGAGCAGTGGTTCGACGAGGGCGTCGGGCGACTGGAGTGCCTGCCGTGTGACGCCGCGACCGGGTTGCGCTGGGCGCAGTTGCTCGCCTCGCTACGCGCGAGTGGCCGCGCGATGCCGGTCAAAGACAGCCTCATCGCTGCCACCGCGCTTGCCCACGCCATCCCGCTCGCCACGCTCAACCGCCGCGACTTCGAGGCCGCGGGGCTCGCGCTCGTGGACCCAGCACACGACGACTAACGCAGGCGGTCGCGCGACGCTCGACGCCAGCCAGACGGACTGCATCAACAACGCCCTACTCCGCCCCCGTTCTGGGACATCGCGCGCTACGAGGTCCGGCCCACGTCACGGACGACCCCGGCCTCAGCGGGCTGCTGGCGCGCCTGTCGCCGGTCAACATGCCAGGCAGCCCGACCGCTCCTGTCTACGCCTACACCGCCGCCAACGACGAACTCGCAAAACTCGCTCGGTTCTGCGCCGCCGGTGTCCCCGTCGAACTCGTCGCCAACCCGCTCGGCGAGCACGCCACCGAAGTCCTGCTCGGTGCGTCCGGCGCGATCGCCTACTCGCCGACCGCTTCGCCAGCAAGCCCGCCCCCAGCACCTGCCCGCCCGGATCGCCGCGTCCTCAGACGGCCGCGACGCCAACGGTGAGGTACTCGCTGCGTGCGCAGCCGACCACGGTGCGACGTGGTCGGCGTGCACGGATCGGCTTTCTCGCCCGCTCGCGCGTGCAGAGGACATGGCGCCGCGTTGGCGGCGCGAAAGTCTGCCTCATGCGCCGCTGCGCGCGAACCAACCGCGCCGGCCGGGCCTCGCGGCCTACGCGCGCGACCTTGGGTGCACGCGCGCCCGTGCCGGGGCGCGTGCACGCCGAAGCGCGCCGCGGGCTCGGGGGACGACGCGAGCACCCCGCTCGCGCCGCGGCTAGAGCGACGCGGCCGCCTCGACCACGGCGCGTACCGCCACGCCGGTGGCGCCGTCGCGTACCGCGAGGTGGAACGGCAGCGCGACCTCGGGGACGACCGGCACGAACGCTGACCCGTCGAGTTCGTCGGGGAATGCGCCGCGGGCGTAGATGACGATGCCGAGTCCCGCGCGCACCGCTTGCAGTCCGAGGTCGGGATACGGGTCGGGGCGCGTCTGTGGGGTGATGCCCTCGGCCGCGAACGCCGCGAGGACGCTCGCGCTGAAGCCGTTGGAGTCCGGGCTCGCTGCGACGAGGATCGTCTCCGCCGCGAGTTCGGCGATCGTCACGACGTCGCGGCCGGCGAGCGCGTGGTCCGCTGGCAGGTGTGCGACTGCCGGCTCTGAGGCGAGTGCGAGCAGGCGCACGCCCTCAGGCGCCGGCTCGGGCGCGCAGAACGTGACCGCGAGGTCCAGCCGGCCGGCGGCGACGTCGCGCAGCAGCGCCCCGGTGGTGTCCTCGCTCGCGTAGAGCATCACCGCCGGGGCGCGCGTGGCGCACGCCGCCAGCAGTCGCGGACCGACGCCGTAGCGCGCGGTCGGGGACATGCCCACGCGTAGCCGCGCGGCCGAGGACGCGCCGTGGGCGCGCACCTCGTCGGCGACGGCGTCTGCCTCGGCGAGCAGCTCGCGCCCGCGGCGCATGAGCAGCTCGCCAGCCGGCGTGATCGTGACGCGGCGGCCCTCGCGGGCGACGAGCTCGACGCCGAGCTGGCCCTCGAGCTGCTTGATCGCGGTGCTCAACGACGGCTGCGAGATGTGCAGCCGCTCGGCTGCACGCGTGACGTTGCCCGTCTCTGCGACCGCCACGAAGTACCGGATCAGTCGCAGCTCCGGAACCATAGGCGCAGACTATCTGAGCCCAGGGAGCCGGTCTTGGACGGGCCGGCGATCCTGGCCGAAGCTGTGGGCCACCACCGACCAAGGAGGAACCCATGGCCAAGACCATCACCCGCGACGAGCTGCACCAGGCGATCGAGCACGACTCGGTCACCGTCGTCGAGACGCTTCGCGCCGAGCACTTCGCGCAGGGGCACCTGCCCGGCGCGATTCACATCCACTTCGAGGAGATCGCCGAGCGCGCGCCCGAGCTTCTGCCCGACCGCGACGCCGCGATCGTCACGTACTGCTCGAACCCCTTGTGCCGCAACTCCGAGATCGCCGCGAACCAGCTCACGGCGATGGGGTACACGAACGTGCGCAAGTACGCCGACGGCAAGGACGACTGGCGCGACGCCGGCCTCCCGCTCGTCGCCGAGGTGGTCGCATGAGCCACCTCCTGCACATCGCCTCGAGCCCGCGCGGCGCGCAGTCGGCGTCGCTGCAGATCGCCGGCGCCTACCTGGCGGCCTATCGCCAGGCGCATCCCGAGCACGTCGTCGAGACGTGGGACCTCTGGGACGGCTCGCTGCCGGACTTCGGGTCGGCCGCCGTCGAGGCGAAGATGACGGTGTTCGGCGGCCAGGAGCCGACCGGGACCGCCGCCGACGCCTGGACGCGCGCGCGGGAGGCCTTCGCGCGCTTCGACGGCGCCGACCGCCTGGTGTTCAGCGTGCCGATGTGGAACGGCGGCGTGCCGTACATCCTCAAGCAGCTGATCGACGTGATCTCCCAGCCGGGGCTGATCTTCGGCGTCGACCCGCAGATGGGCTACGAGCACCTGCTCGCCGGCCGCGGCAAGCGCGCCGACGTGATCTACACGAGCGCGGTGTGGGCGCCCGAGCTCGGACACGAGTTCGGGCGCGACTTCCAGTCGACGTACTTCGACGACTGGCTGCGCTGGACCGGCATCGACGACATCGCGGCGATCCGCTACCACCCGACGCTCACCGGCGACGCGGACGCGGCGATGACCGCGGCGCGCAGCGCCGCGCGCGAGGCCGCCGTGCGGTCGGCGCAGCCGGTCGCGGAGGTCGCGTAGACCTGAGTGGCGCCCGCTTCGCGGGCGTCCCGGCCCCGCTTCACGACACGTCAGGTTTCGTTGTCTCGCGTGATGGCGACACTGAGACAAGAACAGCCCGCAGTCCCACCTGGGAGTGGAGATGAACGGAAGGGGCAGGATCCTCTCGACCGCATGTGCGGTCGCCGTGGCGATGAGCAGCGCATCGGCGCTCGCGCACGATCCGGAAGAGGGCGGCACGCCGCTGGCCGATCCCTTCGGCCAGTACATGTCGTTCATCGCCAACTTCCAGACGGCGCAGAATCCCGTCAACGCCGCCAACACGCACGTGACGAGCTCGGACATCGCGTTCTGGGGCGACCTGGCGTACGTCGGCGACTACGGCGGCTTCCGCATCTTCGATATCTCAAAGCCGACCCCCGAGCTGGTCGGCGATGCTCGCTGCTACGGGCCGCAGGGCGATCCGTCGGTCTTCGACACCGACGCCGACGGCAGTGCCGACACGCTGGTGCTCTCGGTCGACAGCGTGCTGTCCGGCCCGCAGTGCGGCGCCGCCCCGGTCGGCAAGAGCGCGACCACCGGCCGCTACCCGGATGGCGCGTGGGAGGGCCTGCGGGTCTTCGACGTCTCCAACCCGGCCGCCCCGCAGCAGATCGCGGCCGTCTACCAGGACTGCGGTTCGCACACCAACACGCTGCTCCCGGCTCCGGATGGTCAGTCGATGTACGTGCTCAACTCGAGCTACCCGCTCGGCGAGGGTCCAACGTGCGGGCCGCTTGGTGAGGCGGCGGGCCGGAAGGTCAACCACGGCGTGGTCCAGGTCATCGAGGTGCCGTTCTCCGATCCGGCGGCGGCTCGCGAGATCACCGAGCTGCCGGTCGTCTACCCCGGGGACGCCGACGGCGTCTACAAGCCGGTCAGCGACCACGGCATCGCGGCGCCGCTGGACAACTTCCTCGGGTGCCACGACCTGAGCGCCTTCCCCGCCAAGGGCATCGTCGGCGCCGCGTGCGGCGAGCAGGCACAGGTGTGGAACATCGACTCGGAGACCGGCCTGCCCAACACGTCCAAGCCGCGCTGGGTCCACGACCAGCCGAACGTCGACTTCTGGCACTCCGCGACATTCAGCTGGGACGGCAAGATCGCCAACTTCATCGACGAGTCGTTCGGCGACGGATGCCCGACGACGACGACGAAGACGGGCGGCCTGCCCGGCGGCCCGAAGGTATTCGAGACGGGCAACATGTTCTTCTTCGAGGCCAAGAGCGGCGACCTGCTGTCGGAGTACCGCAACCCGCGCCCGACGAACGACGACGTGAGCCCGACCACGGGCAAGTACTGCTCGTCGCATCTCGGCATCCCGGTCCCCGCCAGGGACCGCTACCTGCTGGTCAACGCCTACTACCGCGGCGGGTCGGCCGTGATCGACTTCAGCGACCCGACGGCGCCGAGGGAGATCGCCTTCGCGGACATGGACGGGACCAACACGTGGTCGGCCTACACCTACCCGCGGGCCTCGGCCGTCCGGGAGAGCATCCCGGTGTACTCGAACGACGGTCTGAGCCGCAATTACGGGACCGCGGCAAATCCGCACTACCCGGAGGCGGCCTACGGGTTCCAGCGCTTCCACGCCGACGTCGGGCCGACAAGTCTCGTCGGCCTCGATTGGCTCAACCCGCAGCTGCAGGAGCGGGTGATCCCGACGAAGATCACGAAGCCGCGGTCACGCGCGACCCCGAGGACCTACGCGCAAGGCAGGCCTGCCCCGCCCGGCGCACGCAACCAGTCAGCGCGGCCCTGGGAGAAGTAGCCGTCGCGCGGGAGGGTGGAGGTGCTCGCGCGGGCAAGCTGCGCCGCATGCCCGAGCGGAACAGGTCGCTGTCACGCATGACGCCGTAACACCGCCCATGTACGTGCGACAGAGCATGTGACGGACCGGCCTGTCACCGGCCGCCGGCGCCGCCGACCGGGTCGCCCGACAGCGACCCGCGCGTGCCTCCCCTTTGCACGCCCTGCGCGCCCATCACGGCCGCCCGCGCATTTTCCCCCGGTGCGCGGGCGGCCGGTCCGCCCTCCGCAACAGGGCGTCGGCAGGCGAGCCCCGGCCGTCGCTGCACCGAGCGCGACGTAAAGACGCGCTGGCTCTGAGTCTCGGTGCGCCGCTGGCGCTGCACGCCGTAACTCCCGCGTGTCCCGCCGGACTGACTCCCATGAACTCACTTTCCCCACTCCCCCTGCGCGTGGCTTCGGCGCCCGCCGCCGCCGCCGTCGTCCTCTTCGGAGTCTGGATCGCGGGTGGTGTTCTCACCGACGACTTCGTCGGCTCCGCCGTGCTGACCGGCTTGTGGTTGGCCGCCGCCGGGATCGCCTGCGTGGTCCTCGCGATGCGCAGCCGCGCCTATCGCGTGCCCGTTCTCGGGGCGTACCTCGTCACCGCGGCCGCCATCACGGCATGGCTCGGGTGGAACACGCTGCGAGACCGCGTCGTGGACGAGCAAGTGGCCACGGGTCCAGCGCTCGTGGCCGGCGACTTCCGCTCGGGAGAGCACACGACGACGGGCCGCGCCGCGGTGGTGCGCCTGGCCGGTGGCGGACGGGTGCTCACGTTGACGGGATTCGAGACGTCCGCGGGCCCCGACCTGCGCGTGCGGCTCGTCCCAGGCGACACGGGCGACGGCGGCGCGGGCGGGAACATCGACCTCGGCGCGCTCAAGGGCAACCGCGGAGACCAGCAATACACACTGCCCGCGGACGCGGACGTCGACGGCCACTCGGTGGTCATCTGGTGTCGCGCGTTCAGCGCCTCGTTCGGCAGTGCACCGCTGCAGGTGTCGTGATCGAGGTCTTCCCGAACCACGCCGGCTGCTCGCCGCGGTCGTCAGTCGATGGCCCGCGTCGATGAGCTAACGGCGTGCGCGCCGGGCGCGAACGGACTCTCCACGAGGACGATGATGGCCGTAGATGGCCGGGGATGACCGTGGGTTCGGCGATGGTGAGGGAGGAATCGCCGGTCCGAGCCCGGCCGAGGGCTTCACCGGCCTCCTCGCTGAGGCGTTCGATCGAGCGCCGAGGCGCGGGAGCGCTTCATGCAATAAACCCCACGGGCGCCACAAGAAACTGTACGGTTTCCGCCATGAGGGTTGCGGTCATCGCGAGCGTCGCATGCGCGGCGCTGTTGCCAGGCGTCGCGCACGCCGCGGAGTTCACCGTCACGTCGACGGCCGATGCCGTGGACGCGCGTCCCGGCGACGGCACCTGCGCTGCGGCCGGCGGCGGCTGCACGTTGCGCGCCGCCGTCCAGGAAGCCGATGCCGCCGGCGGCGCGAGCACGGTCGTGGTGCCGGCCGGCCGCTACGTGCTGACCATCAAGCCCGTCCCGCAGGCCGGCAGCATCCTCGACCGCAGCGCCGCCAACGGCGACCTCGACCTCGAGGCCGACATTACGGTCAAGGGCGCCGGCGCCGGCAAGACGGTCGTCGACGGCGGCGGCGTCGATCGCGTCTTCGAGACCGGCCTCGGCGTGAAGGCCGCCCTCGCCGACCTGACCGTGACCGGTGGCGACGCGACCGCCGGCAACAGCCAAGAGATCAACCTCGGCGGCGGGGTCCAGAACCGCAGCGGCATTACGCTCGACCGCGTCGAGCTCGTGGGCAACAAGGCCGATGGCGGCGGCGGGCTGTTCAGCATCCCGGGGACGAGCCCGACGATCCGCGACAGCCTCGTGGCCAACAACACCGCCTTCGAGGGCGGCGGCCTGCGGATCGACAGCGGCGCGACGATCATCAACACGACGATCACCGCCAACACGCTGCGCACGCCGTCGCCGGAGGACATCGCGCGCAAGCCGGTCGGCATCGTGATCGCGCTGATCGACGAGATCTCCGGCTACGGCGGCGGCATCGACCACCGCGGCGGCAGCCTGCTGCGGATCGTCAACTCGACGATCACCGGCAACCGCGCGCTGAAGGGCGGCGGCGGCATCGGCGCGGGCCAGGGCTACACGCCGATCTCCGAGCACCTCCTGGGCCGCATCGAGCTGCGCAACACGATCGTCGCCGGGAACGCGAGCGCGGCCGGTCCGCAGGATTGCCGCACCAACCAGGTGAAGTTCGTCTCGCTCGGCCACAACCTCGCGACGGACGGCAGCTGCTTCCTCACTGCGGGCGGCGACCACCCACGACGCGACCCGCGCCTCGGCGCCCTAGGCGACAACGGCGGCCCCACGCGCACGCACGCGCTGGCCGCCGACAGCCCGGCGGTCGACGCGGGGCAGACTTGTCCGGCCACCGATCAGCGCGGCGTCGCACGCCCGCAGGCCGGCGCCTGCGACATCGGGGCGTTCGAGCGCGAGCCGACGCCGAAGGCCTGCGTGCGCACCGTCGCCCTGCCAGCGCGCTACCGCAAGCGCGCGCGCTCATACGACGTCCTCAGCGGCCGCAAGGTCCTCGCGCGCAAGCGCAAGCCCAGCAGCCGCGTGACGGTGGGCAAGACGCGCGTGACGCTGCGCGTGCGCCTGCGCTCCGGTCGCATCATCCGCATCAACGTCCGCAGCACCTGCCGCACGTCATGACGACTCGCGACTCCGTCTTCGCCCCCGAGATCGCCACCGTCCCCAAGGGCTACACGGGCCTGCCGCGCCAGCTCGTCGAGGCGTCGCAACGCCAGCGCCTCGTGCACGGCGTGACGATCGCCGTCGCCGAGAAGGGGTTCGCCGACGCCACGATCACCGACATCACCAACCGCGCCGGCGTCTCGAAGAAGACGTTCTACGCGCACTTCCCCGACAAGCTCGCGTGCTTCTTGGCCGCCTACGAGCACGGCGCCGCCGCGATCCTCCAGGAGACGATCTCAGCGTCGATCGCCGCGCGTGACGCCGGTGAGGACGCGATCGCGCAGCTGCGTGCCGGCACGCGCGCGTACCTCGCGTTCCTCGTGGCCGAGGCGCCGTACGCGCGCACGTTCGCACTCGAGATGCTCGCGGCCGGCCCCGAGGCGATCGCCCACCACCGCGCGTGCCGTGGCGGCTTCGCGGCCAGCGTGCGCACCTGGTTCGACCTGAACCGTCCCGACCACCCGCAGTGGCCGCAGCCGACCGACTTCGCCTTCGAGGCGGCGACGGGTGTCGTCTACGAGACCAGCAGTGCGCGGATCGCGAGCGGCCGCGCGGACGAGCTCCCGGGGCTCGAGGACGAGCTCGTCGCGATGCAGCTGGCGATCCTCGGGCTCAGCGCAGCACGCGGTCGATCGCCTCGGGCGCGAGCGCGTGCTCGATGACGACGATCGCGGCGCCCCCGGGTGCCGGCCTCCTCGCCGAGGCGGCGCTGCACGGTCTGCAGCTGCTCGGTCGCGGAGTCGCCACCGCAGGCCAGCCGTAGGACTTCGAGGCTGTGGACCCGCCGAGCTCGTCGACCCCGTCGCGCGGCCGAGTGACACCTGAGATCGCTGTCGCCTGACGCCGACCACTTCGAGTCCTACACCGGCGAGCCGTTCGATCGTGCTGGCGAGTTGCCAAACCGCCCGGCGGGGCGTCAGCGCTCTAGAGCGCCGGAGAGCTCCGAGCGCGATGCAACGTCGAGCTTGCGAAACGTGCGCGTGAGGTGCGCTTCGACGGTGCGGGTGGTCACGAACAGCGCCTGTGCGATCTCCTGATTCGTCTTGCCGCCGGCGGCAAGGTGCCACAGGCGCGTTGCTTGGCGCGTTGGCGCTCATGCTCCACCCATCCGGTGCAAAAGAAAAGAGCCGCTTTGCAGCGCCTTTGCGGATGGCGAGACCCGGACTCGAACCGGGGACACCACGATTTTCAGGCGAGCACGAGCCGGTTAGGACCGTGTCGACCCGTGTGAGTGCCGCGATGACCGCAGATGTCGGCGAGTTCCCGCGCGTTTGGGCCATTGGGGTCGTGCTCGTGGCCTATCGCTTCCGGCGCAAACCGCGGGCTGCCCTTCCGTTACGTCGCCGACGCTGGCGCGCTTGAGGCGCAAGCGGGGTCCGGCGCCGACAGCGCGTCGGCGACGGCGTTGGCAATCTCCTGAACGCCCGCGGGCAGGCGCCGGTCGCCGTGCACGTAGCTGCAGATCACGCGCGCCGGCAGAAGGTCATCGAGCGCGACAGTCTCGACGCGCGCATCCCAGGGCTCGACCGCGCTGCTCGGTACGACCGCTGCACCGGCGCCGGCGCCCGCGAGCGCGACAGCGGCGGCGTCGCTCGGCGCGTGCGCCGCCCAGCGCGGCGCGCCGCCGCGTGCCGTGAGCTGGCGCGCAAGCTGCGCTGTGGGCCAATGGCCGCGCCGACGCAGCAGGGACACGTCGTCGAACGGCTCGAGGCTCCCCGCGGCGGGCACGGCAAGCACGTAGGACTCACGGCGCAGCGGGCGGACGGCGAACGGGCCGCCGGCCGGCGGGCGCTCGCCGAAGGCGATCTCGATGCGGCCCGCGGTGACCAGCGCTGCAAGCTCGTCGCTGCCCTCGACCTCCACGACGTCCGCCGCGACGGGCAGCAGGGCCGGTGCCAGTTCCGCGAGCACCCCGACGCGCACGCGCGCGAACCCGAGCGCGGCGAGGTCGGCCTGGGCGGCCGCGAAGCTGTGCAGGATCGCCGTGGCATGTGACAGCAACAGCTCGCCCTCGGCGGTCAAAACGACGGGCTGGCGCTGCACGAGCGCCACGCCGAGCATCCGCTCGAGCTGGCTGACGAGCTGCGACATCGCCGACTGGGAGTAGCCCAGTGCATCGGCCGCGGCACGAAACGAGCGCTGCTCGGCGACGGCACGCAGGGCAGACAGGTGGCGCGGCTCGACGCCGAGCCAGGACGTTGGGGGTGAAGGCATGCACCCCTGCCATCCGCTGACTGCGCCGGGGCGCCCCCCCTGGATTCAGTCCGGGGGCGGGTCGCCGGCCAGCTCGTGGCAGACGCTGCGCGTCACGGTCCGGAACGTCGTGGCGGACGCGGGCAGCTCGCGCTCGCGGTGCCAGGCGAGGGCGACGATCCGCGCCGGGATGTCCGCGACTGGGAGCACGACGGTCCCCGGGTGGGCGGCATCGACGGCAAGGTACGGCGCGAGCGCGGCACCCATCCCGGAGGCGACGAGCGACTGCACGGTGGCGTTGTGGTCCGACGAGAACACGACCTCGGGATGCACGTCGTTGCTCGCCAGCCAGTCGAGCGCGCGCTGCTGGCCACGCCAGCGGCTGTACGTCACGAGCGCCAGCCCGTCGAGGTCGGCCGCCGTCACCGGCGCCTGGCGCTGGGCCAATGGCGACTCGGCGGCCACGACCAGCAGCACCGGATCCTCGATCAGCTCGTAGCAGGCGAACGGGCCTTCGGCGAGCGGCAGCTCGCAGAAGACGAGGTCGAGATCGCCGGCCTCGAGATCGGCGAACAGCAGCGTGTCCGCGGCGCTCTCGGACGGCAGCACCTGCACGTCCGGGCACTCCTGCGCGAAGCGGGCGAGCACGCTCGGCAAGACGCGCGTCGCAACGCTCTGCAGCATCCCGACGCGCAGCTGCCCGGTGCGTCCGGCGGCCAGAGCGGCGAGCTCGTCGCCGGCGCGCCCGTAGCGGCCGAGGATCTCGTCGACGTGCTCGAGCAGCAGGCGCCCGGCGTCGGTCAGCTCGACAGGCCCGCTGCCGCGGGCGCGCTCGATCAGGCGCGCGCCGACGAGCCGCTCGAGCTGCGCGATCTGCTGGCTGATCGCCGATTGCACGTAGCCGAGCGCGTCTGCGGCTTCGCGAAACGAGCCCTCGCGCGCGACGGCGGCCAGCGCCTGCAGGTGCCGAACCTCGACGCCGAGCCAGCTGTCGCGCGCGGTCGGCGCGGCGGCGCTCACGCGCGGCTCGTCGTCCGGCACAGCGGCTCCTCGAGCGCCGCGATCAGTGCGTCGCGGAACGCGTCGACGCCGGGCAGGCGGCGGCGCTGACGGTGCCAGTACAGGCCGACGCGGCGCGGCGGCAGCAGGTTCCCGAGGTCGACCGTCGTCGTTGCCGGGTCGCGCGCGTCCACTGCCAGGCGCGGCATCAAGGCCGCGCCGAGGCCGCCGGCCACGAGCGCCTGGAGGCTGCTGGTCAGCCGCGAGCGCAGGACGAACTGGGGCTGCAGGCCCGCGGCCTCGAACTGGGACTCCAACAGCGCAAGCAGCGGTGCGTCCTCGTCGGCAAGCAGCGGGACGTCGGCGAGCTCCTCGAGGCTCGTCACCGCGCCCCGCGCGGCCAGCGGTGAGTCGCTGTGGACGACGAGCACGATCGGGTCGCGCAGCACCTCGAGGTGGTCGAACGGCCCGTCGCTGAGCGGGAGGTCGTCGAAGGCGACGTCCAGCGTGCCGCGCCGCAGCGCGGCGCCGCGCTCCTCCGGCGGCGCCTGGCCGTCGCGCACGAGCACCTGCAGCCCCGACCCTTGCTCTGCGAGCAGCTCGATCGCGCGTCCGATCGCCGGCATCAGCACGCGATCGTGGACGCCGACGCGCACGGGCTGCTTGCCGTCTTGTGCCGCACGCAGATCGCTGGCCGCCGCGTCGAGCTGGCCGAGGATCTCCTGGGCATGACGCACGACGATCTCGCCGACCTCGGTCAGGGCGACGGCTGCCTGCCCCGGCGTACGCGCGATGACGGCCGTCCCGAGCAGCCGCTCGAGCTGTCCGATCTGCTGGCTCACGGCGGACTGCACGTAGCCCAGCCGCGCGCCCGCAGCCTTGAACGAGTGCGTTTCCGCGACCGCGACGAGCGTGGCGAGGTGACGCGGCTCGGCGCCGCTGAGGCTTGGGGTGCTGGGGGCGCCGGCGAGCGGAGGTGCTGCACGGGAGCTCGACCGTCCTGCCGGGCGCGGAGGCGGTCCGGTCCCGTTCATCTCGCCCAATGGTAGACCGATCGCACCATTGGTATGCGGCTTCGCGATGGCCCCGACCACGAACTGTCGTTGCTGACACGCTGTCGACGCGCTGATATCGCGGTCGTGTCCACGGGGCCGACTTCCACGCGCGCGACGCCGAAGCTCGTCGTGTTGCACGACCTGCGCCGCGCGTGGCGCACCGCGTCGGCCGCACACCAGGACGCCTGGCGCGCCTGGTGCGATGGCAACGGCAGCTACGAGCGCGTGATCGCGGCGCTCGACCGCGAGGAGGCCGCGGCCCGCGCGCTGGTGCATTACCAGCGCGGCGGCAGCGCCTGAAACTCGAGGGGGCGGCCCGCGGGGGTCGCCGGATGGCCTGGGTGTACACCCCACCCAAGGAGGCTCATCCGTATGACATCCCGAATCGCTGCACCCGGTCTTGCGCTGGCTGCGCTCGTCACCGCCGTCGTCGGCTTGACCGCGTGGGCGGCCGCGCCGGACGCGCGACGCGTCGGTCAGCGACCGGCCGTGCGCGACCGACCACCTCATCTACAAGAAGGAGCTGTGGGCCAAGGTCAACGGCCGCAAGTCGCTGCTCGGCAAGGTCTACGTCTTCGACGAAGGCAAGCAGCTCTGCGCCGTGACGACCTCGGTCGGCACGCTCTTCTGGAACATGCCCAAGAAGATGAGCGTCGAGCTGACGGTCGGCGGCAAGAGCGACCAGGACAGCGGCCGCTTCAGCAAGTACGCCGGCCGTGTGCGCCTGAAGGACACCGGCAAGTGCATCACCGTCCGGGGCTCGGTCAAGCTCGACAGCGGCGCCGACGACGACGCCTACCAGACGTGCTCGCCGTGGCACAACAAGCCCCAGCCCTAGCGGCTGCGCTTGCCCCGGCCGTGGTGATCGCCGCGGCCGGGACGTGGCGCATCGCGCTGCTCGCGCTCGTCGCGGGCGGCGCGGTCGCCGCCACGCGCATGCGCTTCGCGATCCCTGCCGCGGTGACGGTGCTCTGCACCGCGGCTGCCCTGACCGCCCTCGCCCCATGAACCAGTTCGCCGCCCACGAGCGCGATCAGCGCGTCGAAGCCCTGACAGCCGGCACGCTGATCGCGCTGGTCGCGCTGGTCGCCGCGCTTGCCTGGTCGATGCCGGTCCTCACGGCGTGGGCCTACAGCGGCGAGCTGCCGCGGCTGCGCCTGCTTGACGCCGTGACGGCGCTTGGCGACGCGCGCCTGCTCGGCCACGATCCCGCGAGCGCCTACCCCGCCTCGACAGCGCGGCTGCTGCCGGGGGTGTGGACCTTCTGGACGACCGCGGGGCTCACCGCGCTGGCGCTGCTCGGCGGCCTCTTCGCGCTGGTGCGCGCGGCCGAGATCCGCATGAGCCGCCCGGCTGCCGATCGTCGCTGGTGGCAGCTGCGCGGCCGCCGACCGCACGAGTTCGGCCGCTTTCGCACCGTCCGCGAGCTCGTCGTCGCCGGCCCGTCCGCGGCGCGCATCATCGTCGGCTAGATCGGCGCGCCCCAAGGCGCGCGTCGCGATCACCGAGAACGTCCAGATGGCCGTCGTCGCCGCCCCGCGAACCGGCAAGAGCTCGGGGCTCGTGATCCCGGCGATGCTCGAGCACGAGGGGCCGGTCGTCACGACCTCCGTTCGTACCGACGTCGCGCAGCACACGCTTGCGCGCCGCAGGCGCCTCGGGCGCGTCTGGGTCTGGGACCCGTTCGGTGACGAACAGCGACGACTGGGACCTGCTGCAGGGCTGCGAGGACTGGGAGCACGCGCTGCTCGTCGCGCGCTGGCTCGGCCACGCCCGCAAGCATCGGCGAGGGCATCAACCAGGACTACTTCGACCAGGAGGCCGAGGGTCTCGTCGCCCCTTACCTGCACGCCGCCGCGCTGACGCCCGACGTCACCGCCGACCGACGTGTACCAGTGGATCCTCAGACCGCGACGACAAGACCGCCGCCGAGATCCTCGAGGACGCCGGCGCCGACGACGCCAAGCAGCGCCTGCAGGCGGTCTACGCCTACACCGAGCGCCAGCGCGACGGCATCATCGGCACCGCCGCGGTGCAGCTGAAGGCCTACGGCCACCCGGCCGCGGCACGCACGGCCAAGCGCGCGGCGCGGCGTCACCCCCGAGCAGCTCTTCGACGGCCCCAACACGCTCTACGTCGTCGCCGGTCGCGAGCACCAGCAGCTGCTGGCGCCGCTCGTCGTGACGATGGTCTCCTCGATGCTGCACTGGCTCGTCAGAGCGTGAGAACCGCACCGGTGCAGGGCCTGAAGCCGCCGGCGCTGTTCGCGCTCGACGAGACCGCCTCGATCGCCCCGATCCAGGAGCTGCCGCAGATCCTCGCGACGTCGCTGGGCTCCGGCGTGCGCTTCCTGACCGTCTGGCACTCCGTCGCCCAGATCCGCCGCCACTTCGGCGACGACGCGGCGGCCGAGATCCTCGCGCTGTCGCAGGCGAAGGTCTTCATGGGCTCGATCACCGACCAGTACACGCGCGCGCGAGGTCGTCGAGCTGCTCGGCAGCGCCATCAGCCTGGTGCGGCGCCGACGATCGCCGACGTGATGACCGCGCAGGCGCTGCAGCGCACGAGTGCCGGCGAGGGCCTGCTGATCAACGCCGACCTGCCGCCGGTGATCTTCCGCCAGCGCCGTCACTACGTCGATCCGGACCTCAAGCGCCTGAAGGATCCGGCCTGAAAACAGACGCGATGCACCCCCCGGTCACGCATCGCGATCATGGCGCGGCGCGATGAGCGCCACAATCATTCGCCTTGTCGACGATCGCCGCTCCAAGCGCCTACGAGCAGCACCGCGATTACGTGTTGAACGTCCTCGGCCGCCGCTGTGGCTGGTTGGACGAGGCGGATCGCGAGGCGATCCTGCACGACGCCTTCATGGTGCTGCTCGAGAAGGAGCGCGACGAGACCCTCGATCTCGCCTCGATGAACGAGCACCAGGTGCGCGCGTACCTCACGCAGACAGCGCTCAACAAGGCGCTGCGCGAGGGCGACAAGGCACACCGCAAGCGCTCGGTCGCACTCGAGGACGGCGGCCTCGAGGTCGCCGGCAGCGAGCCCGACGCCGACGTGCTGCTGGCGCAGGACTACGACGGCGCGCGGCTGCGGGAGATCGTCGCCGACCTGCCCGAGCGCCAGCAGACCGTCATCAAGCTGCGCTTCTTCTTCGATCGCACGCCGACGGAGATCCAGACCTTCCTGGGCGTGACCGAGCGCGCCTACCGCCGCGACCTCGAGCGTGCGATGCGCACGATCACCGAGCGGTTCGAGCAGGTTCGCGAGGGCACGTTCTGCGAGAGCCGCCGCAGCCTGATCCTCGCCTATGTCACCGGCGTCGCTGGGCCCAATCGTGCGCGCACGGCGCGGCAGCACCTTGCGAGCTGCACGGCGTGCGCACACTGGGCTGTGCAGCTGCGCGAGACCGCGCGCCAGGCCGGCGCGTTCGTGCCGATGCCCGTGCTCACCGGCGCGATGGCCGAGCGCAGCCACCGCTTCGCTGGGGTCGGCCACCAGTTCGGCGTCGTCCGCGACCGCCTCGTCGACCTCGCCACCGGGGCTCGCGAGCAGGCCACCGGCATGGCCGTGCGCGCGGACCCGACGACCGGGTCGGTCCTCAGCAACCTGCGTCCCGGGGCTGCACTTGCGGCCGTCGCAAGCTGCCTCGCGGTCGGCTCGGGCGCGACGTACTGCGCCATCAGCGGCGTGCCCGGCCCGGTCCGCGACCTGATCGGCGGGTCCGAGCAGAAGGCGACGCCGCGCCAGAGCCAGGCGCCCCAGCGGCGCGTCGCCAACGTCACCGCGGCGGCTGCCAGCAAGACCCCGGCGAAGACCCGGACGACATCGCAGACGACCACCACGAGCCAAGCGAGCAAGCAGTCGCGTGAGCGCGCGAAGGCCAAGAAGACCGAGCGTCAGACCTCCAGCGAGTTCGGCATCGAGGGCAGCGGCTCCACGTCCCAAGCCCCGACCGCGTCCACGGCGACGTCCTCGAGCAGCTCAGGCACGAGCACCCAGAGCGACCGGAACTTCAGTGCCACCTTCGGTCCATGAGTCCGATCCCGAAGTTGCGCACCCCGAAATCACGGCAGCCACACCCCGCTTCACGAATCGCGATTGGGGTAGCAGCACCGTGCAACGCACAATGACCCGCATGTCCCGCCTCCTGCTCCCGCTCGCCACCGCGCTCGTCCTGCTCGTCGTGCCAAGCGTCGCCAGCGCCGGCACGTACCAGATGCATGCGTGTCGCGACGCCTCCGGTGCACTCGCCTCGAGCTCCTCCTGGAGCTTCGAGCAATCGACCTCGATCGTCGGCTCGCACGACGACACCTGTCCTCGCGGCGGTATTCACCTCGCGCTGAAGGCCAGCGTCGCCCACCCGGCTGACGCCTACGCCAAGGCGTTCTTCCTGGCGCCCGACAGCACCTCGATCGTCAGCTACACGCTCTGGCGCAGCGCGCGTGTCGCGGCCGGCACGCCGTACTGGTTCAGCGCGATGGAGCAGTACGGCAGCGACTGGCGCTGGGCCGGCCCGTCGTGCAAGGGCACGACCAACAACTGCTCGGGCATCGGCAACCCGGCCGATCCGATGTCGGAGACCAACCGCTTCTCGCGCAAGCCGTCGACGCCGATCAAGGGGATCGCGCTCTACGTCTCCTGCGGCCTCGACAACAGCGGCACGACGAACTGCCCGTCGTCCAGCGGCGTGTCGTCGGAGGCATGGATGCACCGCGCCGACATCACGCTCTCGGACGACGTCAAGCCCAAGCTCGAGACCACGCCGGTCGGCGCGCTCGTCGACGCGACCTCGAGCGTGCAGGGCACCCAGTCCGTCGCGATTCAGGCCAGCGACAAGGGCGGCGGGCTCGCGCGAGCACTCGTCGAGGTCGACGGCAAGGTCGTCGCCAGTAACGGCTTCGGCAGCTCGCCGTGTCGCGAGCCATACACCGCGCGCGTCCCGTGCCCGCTGCGTTCCAGCACGTCGGTGTCCTTCGACACGACGACGCTGCAGGACGGCAACCACAGCGTGCGCGTGCTCGTGCAGGACGCCGGCGGCAACACGACCACCTGGGGCCCCGTGAAGCTGACGACGCACAACGCGCCGCTGGACCAGTCCTGCAACCCCGAGCCGGCAAATCCGGTGAGCGGGCTGGCGCTCAGCGGCGGACTTGTCCGCACCGGCAGCCGCGCCACCGGTCGCTCCGCACTCACGATCCGCTGGGCGACACGCAAGCGTGCGCGTCTTCGGGGTCGCCTGCTCACCACCGCGGGGCAGCCCGTCGCCGGCGCGCCCGTCTGCATCGCCTGGCGCCCCAGCGGGCTCGGCGCGCCGCTCGCGCCGCTGCAGCGCCTGACCACGGATGCGACCGGGCGTTACGCGATGACCGTGCCGCGCGGGTCCTCACGCGACCTCTACGCGATCTACCGCACGCCCGGCGGCGCGGTGGCCAAGAAGATGGCGCTGCGCGTGATCCCGCGCCTTACCGTGCGCCGCTCCGCACGCAACCTCGCCAACGGCGACGTGCTGACGATCCGCGGCAGCCTGCGCGGCGGCCCGATCCCCAGCCGCGGTGTGCTCGTGCGCGCCGAGGCCTGGCGCGGCACGCGTTGGCAGCCGTTCGGTGAGGTACGTGCCCGTGGCACGTCCGGTCGTTACCGGGTTCGCTACCGCTTCACCGGTACGCGTGGCGTCCAGCGCTACACCCTGCGCGTCCGCGTCGTGCCCCAGGCGGCATACCCGTATCTCGGCGTCGCCTCCAAGCGCTTCCACGTGCGCGTCCGCGGATAGATCCTCCTCCTCACCGCGTCGCAATCTGGGGCCCGCCACATGGCGGGCCCCAGGCAATTCCGGGGTGTGCACATCCAGGGGGGCGGACAACGGAGGTGACCGGATGGCAACCACGAGATGGTTCGCACACGCCCCCGAGATCACTTCGACATCACCGACGAGCAGCTGCCGTGGGAAGGCGACGACCTGCCCCTGGACGACGCCGCGGACGAGTCGTACGCGCCGTTCGTCGCGCCCGCGCCGTCGCGCCGCCTGCGCCTGCAGCACGGCGTGCTCGTCGCGGCGGCGCTGCTCGTCGTCGCCGTCGCCGTCCGCGTCGCCGGCGGCCGCGACCAGGAGCAGCCGCGGACCGCCGCGGTCAGCACCGTCGCGACGCAGACGACCGCACAGCGGCCCGTCGTCACATCGGCGCCGTCCGCGCCCAAGCCGAAGCCGGCACGCCGGCGTGTCGTCGCACCGAAGGCGAAGCCGCGCAAGCCGCGCGCGTCGAAGCCGCGCCGCGCCGCGAAGCCGCGTCGCTCGCGCCCGACGGCTCCGGCCGCCGCGCCGCCTACCGCGGTCGCCGCCGCACCCGCGCCGGCGCCCGTCGCAACGGCGGCCGCCGCGCCGAGCGCGGCCAGTGCCCCCGCCCAGGAATTCGGGTTCGAGCGATGAGCATCCCGCAGCTCACGACCAGCTCGCTGCGCGGCGCCCGCGTGCGCGCACGCATCCCCCGCATCGTCGCGATGGTCTTCGTCGCGCTGCTCAGCGCGACGGGCTTGCGCGTGATCCTCAGCGGTCCGCAGCAGGCACCCGCCGCGCGCACGATCGTCGCGTCCAGCGGCGACCAGGGCGCGACCTCGTTCGCCGAGGTCTTCACCCGCGTCTACCTGGCGTGGGACGGCGACGACCCCGACGCGCGCGCCGTCGCGCTGCGGCCGTTCCTCGGCAGCGGCGTCGACGAGGACGGCGGCGTCCAGCCGACCGAGGGCGAGTCGCAGTCGGTCAGCTGGACCGCAGTCCTCGGCGACCGTCGCGAGGAGGCGCGCCGCCTCGTCACCGTGATGGCGCAGACCAGCAACGGCGTCGTCTATCTGAACGTCCCCGTCCAGCGCAACAAGCGCGGCTTCCTCGCAATCGCCGGCTACCCCGCGATCATCGGCCCGCCCGCGGTCGACGCCCAGCAGCAGCAGCCGACGGAGGACGAGGTCGAAGACGACGCGCTGAAGACCGTGGTCTCGCGCGCGCTGACCAACTACCTCGCGGCCAACCAGCGCAACCTGCTTGCCGACCTGACGCCCGACGCCGTCGTCTCGCTCCCGGGCGCGGCGATGAAGCTCAGGCAGGTCGACACGGTCACCTGGGTGAAGCCGCGCCGGCGCGTCGCCGTGCAGGTCACCGCACAGGACGACCGCCGCACCACTTGGACGCTGCGCTACGAGCTCGACGTCCTCCACCGCGACCGCTGGTACGTGCGGTCGCTCCAAGTCAACCCGACCTTCCAAGGAGGTTCGTGATGTCCCGTAGAGCAGTTCTCACCACCGTCGCGCTCGCCGCGACACTGACCCTGACCGCGATCGAGCCGTCGTTCGCCGCGTCGGACATCGGCAAGAACGTCGGCGGCGAGGTGACGTCGTGGGCCAAGGGCCTGCTGCTCGGCACCGCCGCGCTCGTCGGCCTGCCCGCGCTGCTGCGCCGCGACATCGGCCAGGGCGTCGTGATCGTGCTGATCGTCGTGCTCGTCGGCGGCTTCGTCTACGCCGGCGGCCAGGTCCAGGACACCGTCCAGACGATGTGGAAGACCGTCGCCGGCGCCAACGCGGAGGCGAAGTAGCCCGTGAGCGCCACGCCGATGCAGATCCGCAGCTTCCGCGTCTGCTTTCGCCTCGAGCGGCGGATCCACAAGATCGACCGCTGGCGCATCCCGCTGCCGTTCGGCGTACCGCTGCGCGGCGTCGGCTACGCCGCGGTCGCGTTCGTGCTCCTGAGCATGGCCGGCCGGCTGCCCGTGTTCTCCGAGCTGCTGGGTGCGCTGCCGACGCCGATCCGCCTGGTGGTGCTGCCCGTCGGCGCCGCCTACGCGATGACGCGCTGGGAGATCGACGGGCGCGCCGCGCACGCGTCGATCCGCGCGTGGGCCGGGATGCACCTGTCGCCGCGACGCGTCGCTGCGTTCCGCCCGGCTGCGGCGCTCGGCACGGTCACGCTCGGCGACGTCGCGATCGCGCGCGACGACCGGGGCGCGCGTCTGCGTCCCGCGGTCGTCGTGGGGCCGGCGCGGATGATCTTGCGCTACCCCGTGAAGGCACGCAGCCGGCGCGGGACTCTGTGGCTCGAGCACCAGCCGGGCACGCCGCAGTGGCGTGGCAAGCAGGTCACCCTCCAGCCGGGTCAGCGGGCGGTCGTGCGATGAGGCGCCCGATCAGCTTCATGTACGGCAACGTCGTCTTCGGCAGCGGCCCGCAGGACGCATGGGCGGTCTACCGCCTGGCAACGCGCGCCTACGCCGGCCTGACCGTCGCCGCCAAGCACGAGCTGTTGTCGACGCTTGCGACGCTCGCCTACGCGTTGGAGTCCGACTTCAGCGTGCTGCGCGTCGCGCGTCCGTGGGACGTCGAGCAGTACGTGATGGGCGTCGAGTCGACGACCGACGCGCGCCACGTCCAGCGCGAGCCACTCATGGACTACCTCGGGCGCCAGCGCGCGGCGCTCGGCACGGTCGAGTCACACGTCCCCGAGGTGTACCTGTCGGTGCGCCTGGCGGTCGTGGAGCGCGAGGGCTGGAACGTGCCTGGCCTGGCGCAGGTGCGCGGGGCGATCGGGCTCGGCGACGCGCGCGGCGTCAGCGACAAGCAGCTCAGCGTCGTCCTCGCCGAGCAGACGAAGGTCCACCAGCGGATCCTCGACTACCTCGACGCGACCCGGCCGCCAGCCACGAGCTGCAGTGGCTGATCCAGCGCGGGTTCTGCCGCGGCGTCGGCGACCCGTCGTCGAGGAGCGCTTCCAGCCGCAGGCGCTGGTGGTCGACGGTCCCGAGGGCGAGCGCGCGTACGAGCCGCTCGAGGTCGACGTCTTGCGGCTGATGGACGCGCCGATCAACATCGAGGCGCGCGCGCTGCGGATCGAGTCCGAGCACGGCGACAGCCACCAGGCGTTCCTCTGCGTCGGCGCGCTGCCCGACACCGTCGCGTTCCCCGGGCGCGCGGCGGAGCTCCTGTTCGCGCCGCTGGAGTCGCTCGAGTTTCCCGTCGACGCCGCGCTCAGCGCGCGCTTCGTCTCCAACGCCGAGGCCGTGCGGCTCGTCCGCCGCCGGATCGTCGACGCCGACAACGTCTACGACGAGGAGACCCACGGCGACCACGGCCCGTCGGCGGACGCCGCATCGCGCCCGCAGCTCGTGCGCGAGCTCGAGGAGTACCTCACGCGCGGCGACCACCCGCCGCTGCTGCAGACGACGATCTCGCTGGCCGTCAGCGCCGCCAGCGCCGACGAGCTCGAGGACCGTGTCGAGCGGCTGCGCCGCGAGTACGGCGCGACGAAGCTGCACCGCCCGCTCGGCGACCAGCTGCGCGTTCTTCGTCGCGCACCTGCCCGGTCAGGACGCGGTCGTGCGCGACTACGACGACTACCTCACCGTCGAGCAGTTCGGCGCGATGGTGCCGATCGCCACGCACGCCGTCGGCAGCGAGATCGGCCCCTACCTCGGCCATACGCTCAGCGGCGCGCGTCAGCCCGTGCTGTTCGACTCGACCGAGGCGTCGCGCACGAGCCGCGCCCCGGCGATGCTGCTGGCCGGCACGCTCGGCTCAGGCAAGACGCTCTGCATGGAGCTCGTCATGTACCAGGCGTTCCTGTCGGGGTCGACGATCTGCGACATCGACCCGAAGGGCGACCACGCGCTCGAGCGCCTACCCGGCGTTGCCGAGCACATGGAGGTCATCGAGCTGTCGGCCGAGGAGCGCTACCGCGGCATGCTCGACCCGCTGCGGATCGGTCCCGAGGACACGCGCGAGGACCTCGCCTGCAACTTCCTGCTCGGCGTGCTGCCCGAGCCCGTGTTGTCGTCCTGGCAGACCGAGATCCGCCTCGCGGTGCAGCAAGCGGTCGCCGCGGGCGCGCGCAGCTGCGGCGCGGTCATCGACGTGCTCGAGGGTGGCTCCGACGCGGCGCGTGACGCCGCGCGGGCGCTCGGCATCCACGCCAGCTCGGGCCTTGCGCGGCTCGGCTTCGCGCCAGCGGGCGCCGCGCTCGACCTCGCCGCGTCGCGGGCGATCACGAGCCTGCGGATCCGCAACCTGACGCTGCCGCTGCCGGGAACGCCGCGTGCCGAGCTGCTGGAGGACGAGCGCATCAGCCGCGCGATCCTGCACCTGCTCGCGGTCTACGCGCTGCGGCTCACCAGCCACGACGCGCGCCGTCACTCGGTGCTCGGCTTCGACGAGGCCTGGGTGCTGCTGTCCGACAACGCCGGCCGTGCGCTCGTCGACCGCATCTCGCGCATGGGCCGCGCGCAGAACGTCACGCCGATCCTCGCGACGCAGGTGCTCGGCGACGTCGAGGCGCTCGAGGGGCTGATCGGCGCCGCGTTCTGCTTCGGCGTGGAGACCGAGCGCGAGGCCTCAGCGGCGCTGCGCCTGCTGCGCCTCGACGACGACGACGCGCTGCGCCAGCGGCTGCTCGGCTTCCGTCGCGGGCGCTGCTTCATGCGCGACTACGACGGTCGTGTCAGCCCGGTGCAGGTCGACCTGGTCGACCGCAGCCTCCTGCAAGCCCTCGACACGACCCCGGATGCGTCGCACGCGGCATAGCCTCTGGGCGCTCGTGCTGCTGATCGTGGCGCTCGCCGCGATGCCTGCGGCTGCGCCGGCGCAGATCGTCCAGCGGCAGGCGCCCACCGAGACGCCGACGCCGACCGACACGACGGCGCCGACACCGACGCCGTCGGAGTCCGGCAGCGCAGATCCCGATCCCGAGGCGCCGAAGGAGACCGCCACACCGAAGCCGTCGACGTCGGGCACCGAGCCCGAGGACGCGTCTGACAAGGACAACGGCTCGCAGTCCGACACGGCGACCGGCAAGACGAAGGGCAAGGGCGACGTCAGCTCAGACCCGCTGTTCGGCATCTCCCCGCTGTGCGACGTCAAGTCCAACGGGATGAAGCTCAAGGCGCAAGGCCAGGCTGCGAGCAACTGCCGCTGGTCGGGGTCGATCGCACAGCCCCATCCGACCGCCAACTACGGCATCGACCAGCACGTCGAGGGCAGCCTGACGGACACCGACTCGGTCACGGCGAGCCTGCTCGGCGGCATCTGCCAGCTCGTCTGGGCTGGCCTGCTCTACGCGATCCGCGGCGTGCTGCTGCTGATCGAGCTGGCGTTCTCCAACGACCTCGTCAACGCCGCGATGGGCAGCCTGAAGAGCGGCCTCGCGCGCCTCAACGGCGTCTTCGGGAGCGACAGCTGGCAGCTCGCCGCGATCTCGATCCTCGGCCTCTGGGGCATCTGGACCGGCCTCGTGCGCCGCAAGACCATCCAGACCGTCGGCGGCCTCGCGGCGGCGGTCGGGCTGATGATCGCCGTGCAGGTCGTGATGTTGCGGCCGGAGGCCACCGTCGGCCACGTCGCCAAGCTCTCCAGCCAGGGCGCGCTCGAAGTGCTCAGCGGCGCGTCCACCGGCAAGGTCGGCCAGCCGGCCGACTCGTTCGGCAAGGCCACGCAGCAGCTGTTCGACACGCTCGTCGTGCACCCCTGGTGTGCGCTGCAGTTCACGAGCGTCGAGGGCTGCCTGAAGCCGCAGTCGGCCAAGGGGCAGCCGAAGCTCTCGATCGCCGACGTCTGGCTGTCGTATCCGGCGAACAGCGAGGAGCGCAACACCCTCTACAAGCACCTCGACGGCAAGCCGTTCGACATGAAGATCCTGAAGGACGAGTGCCGCACGACCGGTGCGACGAAATGGCTCGTCGACATCGCGGCGGACGACTCGGTGCTTGCGAAGTGGAACCAGTTCGTCACCTGGGGCTGCTCGGAAATCAACGGCAACAAGTCCGAGCGCAGGATCGCGCTGAAGTACGACGGCACCGACGCCAGCATCCAGGGCAACAACGGCGTCTTCACGCGCGTCGCGCTGCTCGGGATGATCGCGTTCGGGCTGATCGGCGCGATCGCCGTACTGCTGTGGATCGGCATCCGGCTGTTGCTTGCCGGGGTCTTTTCGCTCGTGCTGATCCTGTTCGGGCCGGTCGTCTTCCTGATGGCGGCGTTCGGCGACGCGGGCCGCCGCGGCGTGATCGCGTGGGCCCAGAAGCTCTTCGGTCTGCTGCTCGCGAAGTTCATCTTCGCGACGCTGCTGGCGGTCGTCGTGATCGTCGTGAGCGTGCTCAACAGCCTGCAGATGAGCTGGTTTCCGCTGTGGATGATGTTCATCGCGTTCTGGTGGGGACTACTGCTCAAGCGCGACGAGCTGCTCGGCTTCCTGGCGCTCGACCGACGCACCACCGAGAACGCCGGCACGCTCATCGACGGCAACCGCGGGACGAGCATCAGCAGCCTCTACTACGGCTGGCAGATGGCGCGCTCGGGCATACGCGCGGCCACTGCGCCGGCGCGCATGGCCGTCAACGCCGGGCGCGACCACGCCGCACAATCGGCCGCGACCGCGGTCGATCACGCCAACGAGATGGAGGACCAGCGCGCCGAAGCGAGCGATCGCGCGATCGAGCGCAACACCGAGGACCGCACCGCCGAGACGAACGCCGTGCGCGAGCACGACCGCGGCGCGCTCGTCGAGGAAGCTCAGCGCTCCCAGGCCGCGACGCGCGAGCGCGATCTCACGCGTGCCCAGGCGATCCTCGACGCACGCCCGCGTCGCAAGGAGGACCTCACGGAGAACCGCGCGCGCCAGCAGGAGATCACGGGCCTGCTTGGCGGGGACAGCGCGCCAACCGGCGAGCGTCGTCGCGAGCTCGAGGCAGAACTGCGCGGTCTCAAGCACGACGACTACGAGATGGTGGCGCAGGAGCAGTGGGCCAAGGACACGGTGCGCCGCTCGCTCGACGCGCCGCGCGAGATCGGTGCCCGCGACGTCGACGGCTACGTCGCCAAGCGCCGCGAGGAGCTCGCGCTCCCGGCCAGCGACCCGCGCAACCTGGCCGCCGCGGGCATCAACTCGGATCGCTGGGGCGCCGCTGGCACCGACGAGCGCGCGCGGATGGTCGCGCAGTCCGAGGCGGCGATGGCGCGCTCGCGGACCCTGATCGACTCCGTCAGCGGGCGCGACCCGATGACGCGCGAGCAGCTCGGCGCCGCGTGGGGGCGCATCGACGGCGGCGCAGGCGGCGCGCACACCCGCGCACGCGCGGCGGACGAGCTGCGCGTCGTGCGGCGCGAGGGCCGCGACCGCCGCGCCGACCGCCAGCGCGAGGAGACGCGGCGCGTGCGTGAGAACGACCGCCAGCAGCGCGCGCGGCGCCACGAGGACGAGGTCCAGGCGCGTGCGCGGCGGAGGATGCGATGAGCGGCTGGGCGTCTCGTCCCCTGGGCGACGCCGGTCGCCGCCGCACGTTCGCGGCCGTCACCGTGGTGCTCGGCGCCAGCGCCGTCGCGCTCGCGCTCGGCCTCGGACCGCAGCGACACAGCGAGCCGCAGCGCGCCCCCGCAGCACCGGGCCCAGCAGTCATCACATCGACGGCCACCGCCGCCGCGGCGACCACCGTCGCGCCGCCGCGCCGCCGCCGCGCCCGACGCGCGCCGACCAGCGCGCCGCGCCGCGCGCTGCTCGCGCGTTCTTGCGCGCCTACCTGCGCTTCGAGGTCGGCGACAGCGCGGCGCGCGTGCGTCGCGCGCTGCGGCGGACTGCGACGACGGGCTTCGCGCGCGACCTGCTTGCCAACCCGCCGCGGACCGCTGGCGTGCGACCGCGCGCCGGCCGCCTCGACGGGCTCGAGCTGGCGGACGACGCGACGCTGGCGGACATGACCGTCGTCGCGACGATCGCGCGCGGCGACACGGTGACCCCGTTGACCCTGCACGTCGAGCGCACGGCGGGCGGCTGGCGCGTCGGGGGTCTGGGATGAAGCGCGCGTCGCCCGAGGGGCGGATGGCCGCCGGGATCGCCCGGCGCGTCGTCCGCGGAGTCGTCACCGGCGGCTCGTCGATCGTCCTCGAGCTGAAGCTGCTGGCCGTGGCGCTGGGCGTGCTGCTTGCGCTCACGCTCGTCCTCGGGACGCTGCTCGTGGTCGCCGGCGGCAAGGCCGAGGCGCTTACCGGCGCCGGCATCACGGCGACGTGTGACGGCGTCGCGCAAGCGCCGCCCGCGGACCTGATGTCGATCTACACGGCGGCCGCCGACAAGTACAAGCTCGGTGACGACGGCTGGGCGTACCTCGCCGCGATCAACCGCATCGAGACGAACTTCGGCGCCAACACGTCGAACTCGTCGGCGAACGCGAAGGGCTGGATGCAGTTCATCGACTCCACGTGGGCGGCGTACGGCGTCGACGCCGATGGCGACGGCAAGAAGGACGTCCAAGACCCCGACGACGCCATCCACGGGGCGGCGAACTACCTGCGCGCGAGCGGAGCGCCAGGTGATTGGTACAAGGCGATCTACGCGTACAACCACGCCGATTGGTACGTCAAGGACGTCCAAGCGCACGCCGCCGAGTACCTCGGCCAGTGCACGACCGCGTCCTACGTCACGACCCAGACCGTTGCCGGCGCGAAGGGCAAGCTGCTCTCCGACGGCACCGCGCTCGCGCCGGCCGACGCGCCCGAGCAGGTCAAGCAGATCATCAACGCGGCCAACGAGATCGTGAACAAGCCCTACAAGTGGGGCGGCGGCCACGGCGGCTGGAAGGACAACGGCTACGACTGCTCGGGCCTCGTCTCCTACGCCCTGCACGGCGCCAATCTCGTCAAGTCGCCGATGACCTCGGGCAATTACATGCGCTGGGGCGATCAGGGCCCGGGCAGCTGGGTGACCGTCTACTCCAACGCGGGCCACGTCTTCATGATCGTCGCCGGCCTGCGCCTGGACACCGGCGGTGGCGACCGCCGCGGCACCGCCTGGCGTGCCCCCGAGCGCGCAAAGAAGCGCTCGTTCTCCGGCTTCTCCGTAACACACCCACCGGGGCTCTAAGGGATGCCCCACGACCACCACCAGGAGGTACCACCACCATGCCCGAGTTGTTGACCGACGGACTGCCCGAGCGCGGCGTGCGCACGAAGTTCGACTTCACGAAATGGGCCGATGGCCAGGCGTGGAAGTTCGATAAGGGCTCCGACTACCAGAGCTCGACCGACACGTTCCGCTACAACGTCCGCCGCTGGGCCAAGAAGCACGGCTACGCCGTCGAGCTGCGGCCGTACCCGGCGAGCGACGCAGCCGGCAATGAGCTTCCGCTCGCCAAGGAGGATGCGATCGCCCTCGGCGTGAGGTTCGTGCGCCGCCGGACATGAGGCTGGTCGAGCCGGGTCCGGCCCCGCGGGTGCCGGACCAGCTCTTCGCGGCACTTGGCGATCCGACGGACAAGGACGTCCGCCGCCGCCGCATGCTCGTCGAGCAAGCGCAGACGAGCTCCGTCAACCAGCAGGGCAAGCTCTTCAAGAGCCTCGACCTCGAGGACATCAGCACGACCGAGATCGGGCGCCGGCGGCTCGCGGCCGAAGACGGGCTGCGGCACGAGATGGCCGACGCGCTCACTCAAGGGCGTGGAGGTTGCCGCCGTCCTCGTCGACGGAACCCCGCTCGGGCCGAAACGCAGGCGTCGCGAGCCCGCGAGGTCCCCCGAAGCCGGCCAGCGAACGGTCGTGTGGGCGCTCGGCATCACGATGGACGGAAGCAAGGTGCCGCTCGGCATCGTCGAGGGGCCACGCGAGACCGGCCCGCTCGTCGAGACGCTTCTCGACGGCATGCGCGACCGCGGGCTCGTGACGAAGGACGCTTTGTGGGTGATCGACGGTGGGCGCGGGTTGCGTGCGGGCTTGCGGGAGTTCTCGCGCAGCGCCGTCATCCAACGCTGCACCGTTCACAAGGACCGCAACGTCGTCAGCGACAACCTCACCGTGGAGGAGCGCGACCAGATCGGCGACGCGATCCGTCGCAAGCTCCAGTCCGCTTGGCGTGAGCCCAACCACGAGCGCGCCGCCGCGCACCTTGCCGAGGTCTCCGGGGAGCTGCGCGAGAAGGGCCACGAGAAGGCTGCCGAGTCGGTGCTCGAAGGCGCGGAGTTGACGCTGACGCTCCAGCGCCTCGGCATCCACGACCCCGAGCTCGTGCGGGCGGTTGGCACGACCAACAACATCGAGAGCGTCCACCGTGCAGTCAGCGAGCGCAAAAGCGCGCGTCAGGCGCTGGCGCGAAGCGCCCGACACCCAGCGCCAACGCTGCGTCGCGGCGGCGATCGCCAGCGCCGAGCCGTCATGGAAGAACGCCGTCGGCGACCCCGCCGCGCTGGAGCGTCTGTCGCTTGCGGTGCTCGCGAGCCGTCATTCCGACGTGACGCTGCAGGTGGAGCGCACCGCCTCGGATCGCGGGCTCGTCGTCACGACGCTCGAGAGCGGCGATCAGGGGGCGGTCTATCGCACGCTCGATGACCTTCGCGCGTGGGCGCGGCGCAACGGCAGGTCGCTCGACGTTCCGGACCAAGTGATCGAGCGCGTGCCTCGGCCGGAGCGGCTGCGCAAGTGGTTCGAGCGCGAGACCACCGGTCGGACCTCACGTCACGCGCGGGCAAGGCAACGACCGAAGGACGCGCTGGCCACCGTGTGTGCGGCCGCCGACGACCGGCTGGCGGTGCCGCTCGCCGAGGCGGCGCTGACAGCCGCACCGGACGTCGTCGGACTGCCGGCGCGCGAGCTGAAGGAGCAGGCGGCGAAGCTTTGGGTTGCGCGCGATGGCCTGCGCGCGACCGAGGCCGCGGTCCAGGCGTGGTGGAAGGGCAACCTGGTGCCCGCCGCCCGTCAGATCGCGCTCGCGCGAGCACGTGCGACAGCAGATCCGGTGACTGACGGGCAGGCCGCGGTCCTCGGCGAGCAACGCGCGTCCTGGCTGAGAGGAGAGGCGGCCTACCAGGGCGGTCTGATCGCCGGTGCGCCGCGGGAGCTCCTGGAACGTCACGAGCAGCAGATCGGCGCCCCGCTTGCCGGCTTGGACCAGGCGGCGACGCTCGTCGCCGACGCGGGCCGTGCCGTTGCGGCGAACCGCGAGCTCGACCGTCGGGAGCAGTTGCAGCGCGTGCAGCAGGAGGTCGCCGAGCACGGTCCGCCCGCCGCCGAGGTCGCTGCTCGCCGTGCCGATGCGCTACCGCTCGATCGCTATCGGCGAGGTCTCGGCGAGCGCCGGTACGACCTGCTCCAGCGTTACGCCCGAGCGCTCGTCCCGCAGGTCGCTGAGCTCGACGCGGCGACGCGACAGCAGCTGCGCGCGGAGATCGGCGACCCATGGCGGGAGTTCGATCCCGGCAGCGCCATGCGGTCGCTCGGGCAAGAGCAGCGCGAGCGGCCGGCGGTGATCGAGCGGCGCGAGGAGCTGTTGCGGGAGCGCGGCACCCTGGAATCGCGCGCTCGTACCGAGCGTCGTGGGAGCGTCGCCAAGGCGGCCCGGGCGCAGGCCCAGCAGCGCCGCGGCGAAGCGTGGAAGGAGTGGCAAACGCTGGGGGAGATCGAGCAGTCGCTCGCGGCCGAGCGCGCCCGCGACGGCAGCCTCGACCGGTTCATCGCCGAGCACCCCGAGGCCGCGCTGGATCACGCGTTGCAGGAGGTGGAGCGCCGGCAGGAGCTCGAGGCGCCCGCTCGCGCCGCGCCCGAGGCGCCGGCGATCGCTGCAGCGCCAACCGTCGAGATGGCGATGTAGGGCGAGGTGTCAGCGGGCGTCGGGCGACTCGCGACGCCGCTCGTAGTCCCGCAGACGAGGCAGCTGCGCCTCGACCTTCGCGAAGCAGTCCGCGATCCGGCGCATGGCCTCCGGGTCATCGTCGATCCAGTTCCACGACATCTCGATCGATCGCGAGACCTTGTGCTCGCAGCCGGGGAGCTCCAGCGCGGCGTAGTCGATGCCCGAGCGCGAGAGCCGATCCGTCCACATCACGTGCGGCGCGCGGGTGTCGACACGAAGCCGCTCGAGCTGATGCAGCGGCGTCTCGACGTAGCCGAAGACAGGTGCGCCCTCGGCGCGGAGCGCGGCAAGGTAGGTCTTCTTGGTGATCTCCGCGTGCTCGGGCTCGAAGTTGAGCGAGACGATGTGGTAGACGGGTTCGTCGTGGTCGGGGAAGGCCGGCGCGCTCACGCTCGGCAGGCCGGAGAGCATGTCGACGAGCGTGTCCCGGTTGCGGGTTCGGCAGGCGTTCTCGTCGTCGAGCTTGCTCAACTGCTCGACGAGCAGGAGCGCGCTGAGGACGTTGACGCGATAGGAGTAGATGAGCGAGTCGACGAAGGGCTCGAGGTCCGACGGGAAGCCGGGCTCCGCGGTGCGGCCGGGAACCTCCGCGTTGCCGGCGTGCTGGCAGCTGATCACGCCCTTCCAGTACACGTCGTCGCGGGAGGTGACCATGTACCCGGCCTCCGTCGTCGCGAGGAGCTTGCCGCCCATGCATGAGAACCCGCTCGCGTCGCCGAACGCGCCGACGCGCGTGCCGCGATGACGCGCACCGTGCGCCTGGCTCCCGTCCTCGATCAGCGCGAGCCCTCGACGGTCCGCGATCTCACGCAGAGACGTCATGTCAGCCGGCTGGCCGTAGATGTGCGTGACGAGGATGGCTTCCGTGCGTGGCCCGATGGCGTCCTCCACCGACGCCGGATCAAGCAGCCCTGTGCTCGGATCGACATCGGCGTATACGGGCACCGCGTCGTTGTGCAGGATCGGCGAGGTGGAGCACCCGTATGTGTACGGCGTCGTGACGACCTCCGCCCCGCCGGTGATCTCGAGCCCGATGAGGCACGCCTGGAGGGCGGCGTGCCCGGTGGACGTCGTCAGGCATCGATCGACGCCGTGCCACCGTGCGATCGTCGATTCTGCCTCGCCAACCAGCGGGTGCTCGTTGCTCAGGCCGACCAACGGCCCCGTCTGCAGAACCTCGTCGACGCGCCGGCGCGCACGCTCAGAGATGCGGGGATACAGGGGCCGTTCAGGAGCGCCCACCGGCGCGCCTCCCAACAGCGCAAGCGTGGCGGCGTCTCCGCTGGTACTGACGATGCTCCGCATCTGATCCCCTTCGTGGATGGTCTACGCATGAGCTCACGGGCGACGGCACGCGAGGTTCAACCCGCAAGTCGCCGCCGGCCACGTCACACGCCGGCGACAAGGCGTTGGCACACTTGTGGGATGGGTTGCCGGACCGATCCGGCAATACGGACGCACGGTAGCCGAGCGTCGGGCGTCCGTCAAGTCGCGGAGCCGACATTGGCGGACCGATCCGGCAGATATCATCCCGTCGATGCGTCGCGAGACAGACCCCCCACTCCACGCGCTGCCCACCATCCGCGATGTGGCCAAGCTGGCCGGGGTGGCGAAGACCACGGCGTCGGATGCGTTGACGGGGAAGGGGCGGGTGTCAGACCAGACGCGAGCGCGCGTCGAGGACGCCGCGGCGCGGCTTGGCTACCGGCCGCACGCCGGCGCACGTGATCTCACGCGGCGTCGAAGCGAGGTCGTCGGCCTGCTGGTCGGTGACTTCTCCGATCCGTTCAACGCGGAGCTGACCGGCCAGCTCGAGCAGCAGGCGGCGGCCAACGGCTTCCGCGTGCTTCTGGCGACGGCCGGCCCCGACCTCGGCGGTGAGGAGCTCGCGATCTCGAGCTTGCTCGAGCATCGCGTGGCGGCGCTCATCCTGATCGCCTACACCGGCGACGATCAGGGCTTGCGCTCGATCGGTGCGCACACCCACGTGGTGTCGATCGGCTACCGGGGGTCTGCCGGCACGTCGATCGCGATCGACGACATCGGCGGCGCCCGGCTTGCCGTCGAGCACCTGCTCGACCTCGGTCACACGCGGATAGCGTATGCCAGCGGCATCATGCTCACGAGTGGCACCGATGCGTCGCGCATCGCGGGCTACCGCGCGGCGCTGCGTCGTAGTGGGATCGATCCTCCCGAGGAGTTCATCTGCAGGGTCGGGCCGCGATCGGACCCCCAGCGCCTGCAGGCGGTCCATGAGCTTTTGGCATCACCGGATCGCCCGACGGCGTTCTTCGCCGCGTCGGATATCACCGCGATCGAGCTGATGTCAGCTGGCTGGGAGCTCGGCCTGCGGGTCCCCGACGACCTGTCGCTGGTGGGCTTCGACGACATGCTCCTCGCCGGCGTGCCGATGATCTCGCTCACGACGATCGCGCAGTCGGCCACCGAGCTTGCGCGGCTCGGCGTCGAAGCGGTGGTCGACCACCTCACGCCCGACCGCGTTCCCCACTCGGCGCTGGTCGAGCCGAAGCTCATCGTCCGCGGGTCGACGGGGCCTCCGGTCGCCGCCGACGGCCGCGGGGGTCGCAGGCCACGCGACTCCGCGGAGCAGGCGACGACATCGAGCTAGCGTCCGGCGGGTTGTCGTGGGGTCGGCTGAGCCCCGTTGTCGGCGTCGATTCAGCAGATCTCCAGCGGCAGGGTTTAACGCCGCTCCGTCTTTTTGCTTGACAGGCGCCAGCCGGGCGGACTAACGTAGTTGTGCGGACCGCTGCCGGCGCCCGATGAGATGCTGTAGCGGTGGTGTGCCGGAACGCTTCGACACAACCCTCGCGACGGCGTGCCGCTGAATGCGGATCACGGCATGAGCACGTGCGCGCCGCCTACGCGTCGCGCCTCGGCCAGCAAGAGGAGAGGAACGAATGATCGAGAAGCGCGAGGGGCAGGGGCACAGCCGTCAGCTCGACGAAGAGCCTCAAGCACGGGATGACGCGCGAGGACTTCCTGCGTAGGTCCGCCACCGGCGCGCTGACCATCACGAGCCTCGTGGGTCCTCGCCGCATGTGGCGGGAGCAACGGGGCCAAGACGACGGGCGCCGCCTCGGCAAGCCGCCAGGAGCGCCGACGGGCGCCGTCACGCTGGCGCTCCCCGGGGCGCCGCCGTCGCTTGACCCGACGACGTCGTTCAGCGCGAACGACCTCCCGGTGACCGGCAACCTCTACGAGTCGCTCCTGCGCTACGACGGTGAGCTGCGGCCGTCGCTGGCCACGCGCTACGCATCGAATGCCGACGCGGACTCAGTGGACGTTCGACCTTCGCGAGGGCGTGAAGTTCCATGACGGGACGGCCTTCGACGCGAGTGCCGTCAAGGCGAGCGTCGAGTACCACGCCCGCACGGGCAGCGCGGTGGCCTTCCTCGTCGGCGAGCCGTCCCGGATCGACGCGTCGGATCCCGCGAAGATCGTCGTGGCGTTCAAGGAGCCGTTCCCCGAGTTCGGGCGTTACATGAGCGTGGCGAAGATCCTCTCGCCGAAGCTGCTCGACGGCCCGAGCGCGATCGTGGCCAAGCGCGTCAACTCGATGCCCACCGGCACCGGCCCGTACCGATTCGTGCGCCGGCGCAACAACGACGTCGTCGCGACCGCGTTCGACGGCTACTGGGAGACAAGGGCCCGTACTTCAAGGACGTCATCTTCAGGGTTGTCCCAGACGAGAGCACGCGCGTCTCGGCATTGCAGGCCGGTGACCTCAACATCGTCACGAAGGTGCCGCCGCCGACCGCCGAGGGGCTCAAGGGCCGCGCCAACCTCGCGCTGGCGTCGTCGCCGACGCTCACCGTCGTCCAGCTGTCCCTCGCCACGGCGCGCCCGCCGTTCAACGATGTCAGGGTTCGCCAGGCGCTGATGCATGCGATCGATCGGCAAGCGATCCTCGGGTCCGTCTTCCGCGGGAAGGGCGTCGTCAGCGGGTCGCCGCTGCCGCCGGAGGCCTACGGCTTCGCCAAGCCGGCGACGCAGTACGAGCACGATCCGGAGAAGGCGCGGAGTCTCCTGAAGGCCGCTGGGCACAGCGGCCCCGTGGGCTTCAGCATGGTCACGTTCGACTCGTTGCTGCTGGCGAGCCAGCTCGGCCAGGCGATCGCGCAGATGGCAAACGACGCCGGCTTCTCGGTGAAGAGCGATGTCGTCGACCAGGGCGTCGGAGACAAGGACCTGGTCAAGGGCAACAAGCGCAAGTACGACGTCTTCATCCTCGAGAACGGCTTCGTCGCCGGCAGCGCGCTGCACGTCAACAACGTGACGTTCTACTCGCAGTACGAAGGGAAGGAGTTGCTCGAGCAGATCGCAAAGATGAACGCGATGGCCGACGGTCCGGAGCGTCAGCGCCTGCTCGCATCAGTGCAGGAGACCTGGGCGCGCGAGCTTCCCTGTCTGCCCATGTGGGCGCACACGTTCATCGACGCCCTCGATTCGTCGATCGCGGGGTTCAAGCCACCGCTCGACGGTTACCAACCGCAGCTCGGGCCGGCGTACCGCCCGACGTCGGTCTGATCGCGATCCAGGAGGAGCGGCTCGGTGCAGTGCTGATCCTCACCCGACTCGGCCAGGGCGTGGTCGTGCTGTTCGGGGCGATCGCGGTCAGCTTCGTGCTCGCGAACCTGTCCGGCAACCCGACCGATCTGCTCGCCGGGCTCAACAGCACGCCCGAGCAGCGCGCCGAGCTTAGGCACGAGTACGGCTACGACAAGCCGCTCGCGGAGCGCTTCGTCACCTACGTGGGGGACGCGGTGCGCGGGGACTTCGGCAACTCCGTGCGCCAGCCGGAGTCGGCGTTCTCGCTCGTGTTCAACGCGCTGCCCTACACCCTGGCGCTCGTCGCGCTGGCGATGCTCGTGGCCGTGGCGGTGAGCCTGCCGATCGCCGTCCACAGCGTGTTGCGACGCGAGTCGAAGTCCGACAAGGCCCTGCGCACGGCTGTGACGGTGATGCAAGGGCTGCCCGAGTTCTGGCTGGCAATCGTGTTCGTGCTTATCTTCTCGGTGTGGCTTGGCTGGCTGCCGGTGATCGGCGCGGGCGGTCCGGCGAACTACGTGCTGCCGGTCCTGTCGATCGCGATCCCGCTGGTGTCGACGATGGTGCGCCTGCTGCGCGGGCATCTCTTCGAGATCATGGGGATGGAGTTCGTGACGGCTCTGCGCGCCAAGGGGCTGAGCGACCGCGACATCGTGCTGCGCCATGCGTTGCGCAACACGCTGCCGGTCACGATCACCTTCCTGGCGCTGCAGATCGGATGGTTGATCGGCGGGACGGTGATCGTCGAGACGGTCTTCAGCTGGCCCGGGCTCGGCAACCTCACCGTCCAGGCGACGACGAATCGCGACATCCCGGTGATCCAGGCGATCGTGATCGTCATCGCGCTCGTGTACATCGTGATGAACCTCCTCGCAGATCTGCTCGCGATGACGCTGATCCGCGACTGAAGGAGGCGAGCTGAGATGGGTGTGACGACGTCACCCGCGGCCCCTGCGTGGCGTCGCGTCTTGGCGAGCCGACGGCGATCGGCACGGCGCGCTCGGAACGGCAGCCTGTGGGTTGGCCTGGCGATCTTCGCTGCGGCGCTGGCGCTCAGCGTGATCGGACGGATCGCCCTTCCGGACCCGCTGCATCAAGACCTCGACGCGAGCTTGACCGCACCTGGGGTCGACGGGCACCTGCTCGGGACCGATCCCCTGGGTCGCGATGTCCTGGCTTGGGTCGGCGCAAGCGTTCCGCTCTCGCTGATGATCGCCGCGGCCACGGTGTGCCTGTCGGCGCTCGTGGGGGTCGCGATCGGCATCGTGGCCGGGTACGCGGGCGGCATCATCGACGCCCTGCTCATGCGTCTCGTCGACCTCTCGCTGGCGATCCCGCCGTTGCTGCTGTTCCTGGCCGCTTGGGCGATCGTCGGGACGGGCACGACAAGCTGATCCTGCTCGTCAGCGCCGTCAGCTGGGTGCCGTACGCGCGCATCGTGCGGACGCAGGTGCAGCTCGAACGCCGCCGGCCGTCGATCGCGGCGGCGCGGCTTGCAGGGCTCACGAGGCGGC
>CAVSFU010000005.1:0-186290 GCA_963727365.1 Paraconexibacteraceae bacterium
ACAGAGAGCCGGAGGAGCGTGTTTCAGGGAGGCGATATGAGGGAGTAGCGAACGCGTACGGGTGAGATGCACGACTAGCGTCACGGGTGTAACGATATTCCACGGTTAGATGATGTTTATGGTGCTTTTTCAAAGTCTATATACCTTTTTCTTATGGCCGCAGCCATGTCCAAAATTGACTGAGTTACATTATGCCGTCAGGTTTCACAGTGATCAAGTACCTGAACATTGTCCCGTTCGTTCAAGCTCCGGTTGTCAGCTTAGAGCGAAAGACTGGTCTTGTTAGCGAGGGTGCTTGCAGCTGTTAAACTGACACTTCGTCAGGCTCGAGCTTCGTCTCATCCAGACTCTTCTGTGTATGGATCTTCAACCAACCCCAGTGCGATCCCCAGCCAGTGGCCTGTAGCACTGTAAAGCTCATCTTCTTTCCGGAGCTCTTGGGTCAAGCATGAAGGAAACACGTTTGTCATGATCGCCGAGAATAGCTCTTCCGGAGCCAAGCCGTAATCGACAGGTATCTGTGGCCCCTCCTGTGCAAACCCTACCACAGCGTACACCTTGTCGCGTATATCTGTCGCTTCGTGCTTTGCAAACATGGCCATGAGATTGTACAGAGACTGGGCATGTTTCTTCGCCTCAGCTCTATTCATGATTACGCAAGCGACTGGGCCGCAGCAGATGTCGTCTATCAAACTATTTAGTGAGAATGTATCGTCAAATGTTGATAGAACACCGTGGTCTTCGACGCTGCCTATAAACTTGCTGAAGAAAACTCCATCGATATTTCTTGCCCCTCGGTAAATGGTAAACTCTCTTGCTAAAGCAACTTCTTGGATTATCCATATTCGCTTCCAGTACGCGTGTTTACAAAACGCTTGCATCGCCTCAGCCTGAAGTAGGGTTCACCTCCTTCTCCGGGACCAGAAACTCGAGTGTTGCTTCTTTACCATAAAGCTCATAGCGGCATCGATTAGACTATCCTCCTCAGACTCGCCAAGCCAGATCGACACTGAATCCGCGTTACTGTAGATCTGCCCGCATCATCTGGACCTGGTGATTCCGTTCTAGGATGTTGAGCTGGTTGATGCACAGTGCATCTATCCAGAAGGTATCAAAATGGCCGTCCAGACGCATGCGGTTCAAGAACGTCCAGAGGCTGTGGCCAACAGAGAACTGGACTCCATTGAGCTCGATGCAGTCTTGTGGCGACTCGTGGTCCCATTTGTAGGATAGTGCGATGAATGAGGGACAGTTGCGTTGTATCGTGTAGGACCGCAGGCGGCACCTTACTAAGTTCGAGTCGCTATTAGGCTGCAGTTCCACCAGTCGGATACAATCTTGTCCTAGGTCGAGCGGCGCCAGCGCATACGGGTCGGTCTTGTCGTCGGGTATCGTGACCATTATACCCAGATTGGTGGGAAGGAAGGATTACCGACATGGATGTGATGTGTCATTTCGAATGTGTCGAGACTTTCAGCGAGGCTGAGGCTGTACATCGAGGTCCTGCAGCTGTACCTCGTGACGTCAGCCACATCTATTATACGTTGCGGAACACCGACTCCTTTAAGAGTGACATGCATAAGGGTCTTTAAAACCTCGCCAAAGACCTAATAGTACCCCTGTCGCAGCGTCAGACCCTGTGCCACAGCACGCGAGCGAACACGTTGTAGGTGATGTTAGCTTGTGACTACAGGCTTGCACCTGATCGGCTGCGGCTGCATGCCCTCTGCCCGTGTCCATAGTTGCTAAGATGGATCTCGTTGTCACTCCCGGTTCAGTGGGCCGAGGTGTCCAATTGCAAACTGCTCATTCGTGCAAGTAGGTTTTACCCCAGCTAGTGCTGCGCAAAGCGCGCTTGGGAGCTCATGTGACCTGAACTTCACGCCATGTCCCCGTAATAGCGTGCGCTGATGTGTCGAGTATGCTGTCCACGAGCAAAGTCTGTGCGTTTTGTAGTCAACCGTTTGGTCATTAGCTCATGGCTGCCCAATGTGCAAATGCTCATAGACCTGACCTTCTCCTTATTTTTCTGTTGTTCTGTCGTTGCTTCCATATGTATAGTAAATCATTCTCGATGTTCGTCAAGTTTTGGTTATTTGTTTGCTCTTCACCTCGGGCCACTGCAGACGGCACACAGTGCTTGATTCCGACCTGACTTTCACCATCTCCCACAGTCACGCATAGATCACGGTACAATGTTGCTCTCAGCGCAGCCCCAAGGCTGCATTAAATCAATTCCATCTCTTTCACCGCAAAACGGCACCAACTACGATTCTACCAAGCTCTTCAATTCCATCTTAACGCCCTCGACCGTAACTATTCGCATCGAAGTCAGTTTCACCTTGGATTCCAATATGTCCTACATATCGACAGATCCCTTCGACCTAGAGTCCACATCACCAACACCATCAGCATTCCGGCGGCCTCCTCGGACTATCTCAGGGAACCAGATCAGCTCGCCTGGGCTGCGAACCTTTCGTCGGGCAAACGCAGAGATGCGAAATGGGATGAAATATGGGTCTGCACGTTGGGAGGATGAGGAGGGGATCGACACTCAGCCAACGCATCGAGATAACGACCCGAAACCAAAAACAATAAAGCGGCAAACTCGAAGCCCCGAGGATGAACTTGACATATTCGAAGTGCAGCATCAGACCGACTCGGTTGCAAACTCTCGACCGCTTGACGAGAATGAAATCGCAAACCAGATGGGATCACTGGGCCTTTCGCCAACAAACAACATCTCCCCAAATACCCCAAGCTCGATACAAGATCCCCTTCTTCCCAACACACCGACAGACACACAAGCCGTGGACATTGTTAAGCCCAAGCGCGTACTATCCCCTTTGCTAAGCCCGCAACGCGACCCCCGTACCCTCTTCGGCTCAGAAGATACACATCTCCCTTGGGTCCGGAAGTTGAGCCCAAATCGGTTCTCAATGAATATTTCACCGGATATGCTACCACCCGGCTCACCTCCCGCAAAGAGCGTATGGGAAGCCGAAGATGACGAATTCGATCGCTGGCCAACACCCGTACAAGCGCGAGAGGAACTGGATACTATTCGGCAAAACGCAACAATGAAGCGAAGTACATTTGTCAGGCCCGAGAAACCGCAACTCAGCGTTGCAGAGCAGATCGCAGATGCAGTGCAAACGCCAATGGGAGATGGAACTCGTACTGCAGACGAGCAGGAACAGATGATTCTCGAGCTTGAAGATATGGACTGTGGGAACCCTTGGGGTAAGGATTTACACGATTCTGTCATAATGCGTTTCCGCTCGCGAAGCTACACTGCACTCCCTGCACACACACCAGCGCGGAACATGCACGTCCTCGAAACAAAGGCATACACTTCAAGTGAGGACATCGTGGTCAAGGCCGCACGGCCGCGGTTATGCGACGCAGTGGCTACGGTGTTGGCGTACACGAGCCCCGAGTGCTTAGAAGCATTTCTGAACCCGGAAGTGAAGGTGTTCGAGTGGCGACGTCTGGGAAACTGCGTTATGATTCGGCGCGAAGGGAATGAGGTTGTAGTTGGAAACTACTACAATTTCGGAGCCATGTACCAGTGGGGATTCCTCGTTCGCTCGACCATCGATACCGAAGGGGCATGGTCTGAGAAATGGGCCTCAGTGTCGCAGGGCACCACGCCAGTAGGGAGAAAGCGCGTCCGCCGGCGTTCGCGACGCGCTCGAGCGGCCATCGCGCGTCCCGTCGAAGGAGCGGCCACCCGCGACAGAGCTCCAGCGCGCTCCGCTGCTCGAGGCGCAGGTCGAGATCGAGATCGCCGTCGGCGACGTCGACCGCGCGCGCGCCGCGGCCGACGAGCTCGAGCACGTCGCCATCCGCTTCCGCAGCAAGGCGCTGGTCGCCGCTGCCACCTTGGCGCGCGCACAGGTGCAGCTCGCCGGCGGGGAGGCGCAGGAGGCAGAGCGCTCCAGCTCGGAGTCCGCGCGCCTGTGGAATGAGATCGGCGCGCCGTACGAGGCGGCGCAGGCGCGCACAGTCCTTGCCGCGGCATTGCGAAGCTCCGGCCGCGAGGACCGCGCCGCCCTGGAGCTCCAAGCCGCCCGGGCGGTGCTCGATCAGATGCAGGACAGCGCGAGCACCGCGGGGACGTTTTCCCGCGAGGGCGACTACTGGTCGGTGATGTTCGAGGGCCACACCGTGCGCGTCCGCGATCTCAAGGGCATCCGGCACCTGGCGCAGCTGGTCACCCATCCGGGCCACGAGTTCCACGTGCTCGATCTGGTCGCCGCCGAGACGGGGCAACGCCTGCCGTCCGGAGACGCTGGCGGGATGCTCGACGCGCAGGCGAAGACCGCCTACCGTCGCCGCCTCGCTGAGATCGACGACGACATCGAGCAGGCGCGCGCGCTCGAGGACGACGAGCGCGAGGCGCAGGCTGATGCCGAGCGCGAGTTCCTCGTCGGCGAGCTGACCCGGGCAGTCGGCCTCGGCGGTCGGGATCGACGTGCCTCGGACGCCTCCGAGCGTGCTCGCTCCGGTGTGACCCGCGCCGTCCGTCAGGGCATCACACGACTCGGCGAGCAGCATCCGGATCTCGGCGCGCACCTGACCCGCAGCGTTCGCACCGGCACGTACTGCGCCTACGTCCCGGATCGCGACGCCGTGACCTGGAGGTCCTCGCCAACCCAGGCGACGTAGCCGTCTGGGCGGATCAGCACCGCGGTGGGAGCTGCGACCGTCCCGAGGACCGGCAGCTCCCACTCCCCTTCGTAGCGTGCCTCGACCAGGCGCACCCCGCCCTCGTCGAGGCTGCCTGGGTCGCCGAAGTTGAGCAGCACAGGCTCGGCGCGGTGCAGCAGCTCGAAGACGCGGCGCGGGCCGTCAGCGGTCACGAGGTCCAGATCGGGCATGCGGCGGCCCAGCAGCGGATCTCCCTCGCCGAGGTCGTAGCGGATGTCCAGCCCGGAGATGAGGCCGGCGAGCTGCTTGCGCACGTCGTCCACGGCAGCCAGCTCGGCGACCACGTCGACGACCGCCTTGATGCGATCGTCGTGACGCTGCAGCGCGGTCTGGGCCATCGTGTACTGCAGCGCGCGGGCAGCGACCGGGTGGCGCTCGGCGTGGTAGGTGTCCAGCAGGCTCTCCGGGGAGATGCCACCCACGACCTGCGCGAGCTTCCACCCCAGGTTCACCGCGTCCTGGATGCCAAGGCTGATGCCCTGTCCGCCGGCGGGCGCGTGCACGTGTGCGGCGTCGCCGGCCAGCAGGACACGGCCGACGCGGTAGGCCGCCGCCTGTCGCGTCATGTCGGTGAAGCGCGAGAGCCAGGTCGGGTTGTGGACCCCGAAGTCGGTGTCGTAGACAGCGGTGAGCGCCGCGCTCAGATCGCCCAGGGTCGGCTCGCTGCTCGGCCCGATCTGTCCCTCGGTCACGACCACGCGGACCGTGCCGTCCGCCAGCCTGTGGAGGCCGTGGACGCCCGTCGCGTCGTTGCGCATGCCCGGCGGGGGCTCCTCGGTCGTCTCGACCTCGGCGATCAGCGTGCTTCTCGTCGCGTCCCAGCCCGGGAAGTCGATGTCCGCCGCCTTGCGGATCAGGCTGCGGCCTCCGTCGCAGCCGACGAGGTACTGCGCGCGCAGCGACTCGCCGTTGGACAGCCGGACGTCGACGCCGGCGTCGTCTTGCGCGAAGCCGGTCACCTCGCGGTCGTTGTAGATGCGCACGGGCAGCTCGGCGATCCACTCGCCCATGATCCGCTCGATCTGGTTCTGGAAGATCCCGAGCGCGTAGGGATGGCGTGTCGGGAAGTCGCTCATGTCGAGCACGCTCGTGCCGAAGGTCGCGACCTGCACCGGCTTGCCCTCGGCGAGGAAGCGGTCGGCGACGCCGCGCTGGTCGAGCACCTCGATCGTGCGCGCGTGAAGCCCGCCGGCGCGTGAGCCGGCCAGCGTGTGATCGGGACGCCGCTCGACGATCGCGACGTCGACGTTTGCCAGCGCCAGCTCAGCCGCCAGCATCATCCCCGTCGGGCCGCCGCCCGCGATCACCACCGCGTGTTCCTGCAAGTCGCTCCTCCGTCTCGTCTCGGTTGTGCCGTGCGGCGGGCGATTATCGGGCACCGTGAAAGGATCGACCGATGTCCCACCACACCCTCGTGAACCTCCGCGACGTCGAGGACTCCGCACCAAAGCTCGGCGTCGACGCCAAGCAGGAGATCCGCTTCTCGCAGGCAGCCCTCAACGCCGAGCGGACAGGCGTCTCGCTCATGCGCGTCAAGCCCGGGCAGCGCCAGGCGATCGCCCACCGCCACGACGAGGCCGAAGAGGTCTACGTCGTCGTGTCCGGCTCCGGGCGCATCAAGATCGACGACGAGGTGCTCGACCTCAAGCCGATGGACGCCGTCCGCCTCGCCCCGGCCGTGACCCGAGCGATCGAGGGCGGACCCGACGGCGTCGAGTACCTCGCGGTCGGCCAGCACCACGACAGCGACGGCGCGGTCTTCAGCATCGAGGACTTCTGGCCGTAGGGAGCGCTCAGAGCTCTCCGTGAACCGTCTCGCCACCGAGCAGCGTCGCCCGTACCTCCGTGCCCGGCAGGTCCTCGATCGGGCAGTCGAGGGGATTGCGATCGACGACGACAAGGTCCGCGTGGTGGCCCGGCTGCAGCGATCCGATGCCGTCCCAGCGCAGCACGTGCGCGGCCTCCCGGGTCCACATCGCCAGCGCCTCGGCGCGCGAGACTCCGGGGGTCGGCGCGTGCGCGCCGCTGCCGCAGTAGGTCGGCTCGATCGCAAGCGCCAGGTGCTCGAAGACGTTCTTGGGCCCCCAGTCGGTGCCGCAGCCGACGTGCAGACCGGCGTCGAGCAGGCGCCGCAACGGGATGAGGTGCTCGAGCATGTGCTCGCCGACGCGCTCGCGCACCATGTCCCCTTTGCCCCACGAGAACGACATGCTGGTGGTGACGTCGAGACCAAGCGCTGCGGCGCGCCGCGCGTGTTCGGGCTCGAAGAAGTAGAGGTGCTGGAGCAACCACGCCCGCTGCTCGGTCTCAAGCGTGCCGCCGTCGGCCAGCCTCTCGAGGAAGTCGAAGTAGGTGTCGTGCTCAGCGGTGCCGGCGGTCACGATGTTGAGCCGTAGATCGCGCTCGTGCGCGAATCTCATCGCGACTTCGGTGCGCGCTTGGGTGACGAACGAGACACCGGTGGTCTGCTCACCAAAGGGACCTGTGTAGGGGTCACGCATCAGGGTCAGCCCGGGGCCGCAGGGGCCGCCGCGGCCGATCGTCAGGCCGTCGACGCGCAGCATGTCGTCGTCGCGCTGGACGATCGCCGCCGCCTGCTCGAGGCGGCGTAGGAACTCCTCGTCGTCGGGCTCCTCGTTCCACGGCATTCCGTAGGGCTGGGCCTCTGGACAGCACAGCACGCGCATCGTCAGCCGCTGTTCGTCGCGCAGCCATTGGTATGCGGCGATCAGCGGAAAATCCATCGCGTGGCCTTCGTAGGCCGTCGTCACGCCCATCCCGTTGAACGTCCGCATCGCCTGCACGGTGCCGGGACCGATCGCCGCCGGATCCAACAGCGGCAGCTTGCGCATCATCGCCTCGACGAACGGCTCGTCGCTGTAGTAGTTGTTGACCGGCCCGCTGAGGATGCCGTTCGGCTGCCCGCCGGCATCGTGGTGAATCGTCGTCCTGCCCACCGTCTCGCCCATCTCCGCGGTGACGCCGAGGACGTCGAGGGCACGGGAGTTGAGCGCGATCACGTTCGGCGTCGTCGGCGCCCACGCCTGGATGATCACCGGGTGCTCGGTGGTCGCCCGATCGAGCACGTCGCGTGTCGGCAAAGCGCCCTCGTTCAGGTCGCGCCACGAGCGCCGGAGGAAGTAGTGGGCCTCGCCGACCGGGGTCGTCATCACCCACTCGCCCGGCGGCGTCTGCGCCGCCTTGGCGGCGATGCGAGCAACGATGTCTGCGTGGTCGACGGCATCGGAGAGGTCGACCAGCGGGTAGGCGAAGATGCCGAAGTGCATCACGTGCGGGTGGGTGTCGACGAGGCCGGGAAGGACCGTGGCGCCATCCAGGTCGACGCGCCGCGCGCCCTTGCCGGCTGCCGAGCGGACGTCGTCGGCCCCGCCGACCGCCGTGACGCGGCCGTCCTCGATCGCGATCGCTTCGGCGACCATGTCGTGGTCGTCGCAGGTGAGGACCGTGCCGCCGTGGAGGATCGTCGCGGTCACACCGCCACCGCCGTCCTGTGACCGAGCACCCGCTCCAGCTCGGCGCCGAGCTTGAGGAGTGTCGCCTCGGCGCCGTGGCGCCCCACGAGCTGGACCGATAGCGGCAGCCCGTCGTCGTCGAAGCCCGCAGGCATCGCCAGCGCCGGCCGCCCGGTGACGTTGGCGACCGGCGTGAAGGCGACAAAACGCAGCACGAGCCCCATGCCCGCCGCGATGTCGTCGCCCACGGCAGCGATCGAGCCGATCGGCAGCGGCGGGCCGGCGATCGTCGGCGTCAGCACCACGTCGAAGGGTTCGATCGCCGAGTCGACCGCGACCGACCAGGCGTGCAGGATGTGCTGCGCGTTCATCAGGTCCAGCGCTGAGAGTGAGCGCCCGCGCTTGACCATCGCCCAGGTGAGCGGTTCGAGCGTGTCCGGGCCGGCGACCTGGCCGCTGACCATCTCGCCGAGATCGGCAAACGCCGCCACGCCGAGGCCGAAGACATCCAGGAACGCGGCCTCGATCGCCTCGCCGGGCCACGGGTTCTCGGCGATCTCGACGAGCTCGTGACCCTCGCTGGCCAGCGACCGCGCCACCGACTCGACGCGTGCGACACGGACCGGGTCGACGAGGCCGTCGAACTGCGGCTTGGTGCACAGCCCTATGCGCAGGCGCGGGCCGTCGCCGTCGAGCCCCGTCGCGAACGGCTCTGTCGGTGCGGTCGGGAAGACGGGGTCACCGGGCGAGGGCCCGGCGACGACGTCGAGATAGGCCGCGGTGTCGGCGACGGTGCGTGTGACGCAGCCCTCCACGGCGAACGGGTGATCGCCCATGTCCGGGCCAAGCGTGATCCGTCCGCGCGTCGGCTTCAGGCCGACGAGCCCGCAACAGGCTGCGGGGGCGCGGGTCGAGCCGCCGGCGTCAGATGCGGAAGCGATCGCGAGGGCGCCGCCGGCAACGGCCGCGGCGGCGCCCCCGGACGAGCCCCCCGGGGTTCGCTCGCGATCGAACGGGTTGCGCGCTGGGCCGTAGCGCTCGGGCTCGGTCACGCAGAGCATCCCCATCTCGGGGCTTGCCGTCTGGCCGATGACGACCACGCCCGCCGCGCGGACGCGCGCCATCACCGCCGAGTCGTAGCCAGGAATGAAGTCGCCGTACAGCTTGGACCCGTTGGTGAGCGGCAAGCCCTCGCAGGGCAGCGCGAGGTCCTTCGGCGCGTAGGGGACGCCCGCGAACGGGCGCGGATCCCCGGGCTCGATCGTAGCCGCCGTCGCGAGCGCACGCTCGCCGTCGATCACGGTGAACGCGCCGAGCCCGGTGGCGACCCGCTCAGCTTCGCGCAGCGCCGCCTCCGTGAGCTCGCTCGCACTCACCTGACCGCTTCGGACTGCAGCCGCCTGCTCGAGCGCCGATGCCGCGAGCAACTCCTTCATCACTTGCCTCCCGCTGGTCGCTACGTCCACGCTACCACGTAAACTCTCCGTATGGAGAAGTTTGCCACAGCTCGACAACCCGTCCAGGAACGGGGCGCCGCCCGCCGCCAGGCGCTGCTCGACGCCGCGATCAAGCTCCTCGCGCGCGAAGGGGCGCGCGCCGTGACCCATCGGGCCGTGGCGAAGGAAGCGGGAACGACGCATGGCGCGCCGCGCTACTACTTCGCGACCCGCGACGAGCTTCTGGACGAGGCCCTACGCCAGATCGCGCACTCGCAGGTCCATGCCGTGGAGGAGCTTCTGGCCGAGCCAAGCCCCACCGACCCGCGCGAGCGCGCCGCCCGCCTGGCCGAGTTCATCGCCGCGACGGTGAGCGCCGATCGCGATGCGTCGATCGCCCGCTACGAGCTCTTCCTCGAGGCCGCGCGCAGGCCCGCCCTCCGCCCGGCGCTGGAGGCTTGGGGCGACGCCTATACGCGGCTGTTCGCCGCCGAGCTCACTTCCGGCGCGCCCGATCCCCAAGCCGACGCCGAACTGCTCCTCAACCTGCTCAACGGCCTCCTGCTCCGACAGCTGGCCGCCCCTCGGCCTGACTTCGAGCAAGCCGAGCTGCGAGCGGCCATCGAGCGCTTCATGACGAGGTCGCGCTGTTAGCGTCAGCCGGCGTGCCGCTCTTCCTGGGCTTCTTGGGCGTGCTCGCATTCAGCTTCACGCTGCCTGCCACGCGCGTCGCCGTCGAGGAACTCGACCCCGTCCTCGTGGGCATCGGCCGAGAGGCCGTCGCCGCGGTCCTCGCGGGCCTCGTGCTGCTCGCGACGCGTGCGCCGGTGCCGTCGCGCGCTCAGTGTTGGCGGCTCGCACTAGTCGCGTTCGGAATCGTGTTCGGGTGGCCGCTGTTCAGCGCATTGGCGCTGCAGGACCTCACCTCGGCCCACTCGGCGGTCATGCTCGGAGTGCTCCCCGCGGCGACGGCGGTCGCGGCGGTGCTGCGAGCAGGCGAGCGTCCGTCCCTGGGCTTCTGGTTGGCGAGCGGCACAGGTCTGCTTGCCGTGCTGGCGTTCGCCGCCGCACAGGGCGCCGGCCTTCCGACCGGGGGCGACCTGCTGATCCTCGTCGCAGTCGCCCTTGGCGCGATCGGTTACGCGGAGGGCGGGGCACTCGCGCGTGAGCTCGGCGGGATTCGCGTCATCTGCTGGGCCGTGGTGCTCTCGCTGCCGGTCACGCTCCCGATCGGCCTCGTCGCGGCGCTGGGATCTGACCTCCACGCAGACGGTGACGCCTGGCTGGGCTTCGCCTACGTGGCGGTCATCAGCGCCCTGGTCGGGTTCTTCCCGTGGTACGCAGGGCTCGCCCGCGGCGGCGTGGCCAAGATCGGTCAGATCCAGCTCCTGCAGCCGCTGCTGACCCTCGTCTGGTCAGCCTGGCTGCTGAGCGAGGAGGTGAACGCGCTAACGCTGATCGCGGCCGTCGCGGTACTCGCAAGCGTCGTGGCAACCCAGCGCACCAGCGTGACTCGAAGCAGCGCGCCCCCGCTGGCGCTGCGCGGGTTATTCGTTTGCTTCGAGCATGGGGTGCGTGAGCCCGTGTCGGGCGCACAACCCCGGGATGCTGTCCAGCTGGATCTCGAGTCCGTAGCGGCCCGCGAGCTCTGCCATCTGCTGCGGGTCGAAGTCCGGCGAGCCCATCGCCGCAGCCATCTCGTCGAAGCAGTGCTCGAAGCCTCCCGGGGAGATGATCTCGAGGATCCGGCAGGGCCCGTCGCCCGCGTTCCAGAACGTGTGCCACTGGCCGCGCGGCTTGAACACCAGGTCGCCGGCGTCCGCGTGGACGACGTCATCTCCGAGCAGGGCGCCCATCTGACCTTCGAGCACATAGCTGTACTCGTCCTCGCGCGAGTGCTTGTGCAGCGGGGCGACGAGCGTCCGCGGCGGAATCGGATGTTCCACGAGAGAGAATCCGCCGCCGGTTTCCTCGGTCCATGCCATGAAGCGCACGCCGGCCGACTGGATGTCGACGAGCTTGCCGTCGGCCGGGCCGATCTTGCGCGGGCTTTCGGACCCGTCGAAGCGCGTTGCCGGATTTGCCTGAACACTCATGTCCGCGAACTTATCACCGTCCGCTGAGCCTGGCAACATTCGTTGAACAACCGTGAGTGATCAAAAGCGACAACCGGGTCGGCGTCCGTATCGCAAGGGCAAGCGCGCCGCGTCAGAGCTCAAGACCCGGCTGCGGATCATCGAGGCGGCCGTCGAGCTACACCAGAGCGTCGGGCCAGCCCGCACCAGCGTGAAGGCGATCGCCGAGCGGGCCGGCGTCCAGCGCGCGACCGTCTATCGCCACTTCCCGACCGACCAAGCGCTGTTCGACGCCTGCACCTCGCATTACTACGCGTCGCATCCGATGCCCGACCCCAGCCAGTGGGCGGCGAGCACCGATCAAGAAGATCGTCTGCGCGCCGCGCTCGCGCAGCTCTACAGCTGGTACGACGAGACCGAGGAGATGCTCGCCAGCGGGATGCGCGATATCGATCACGTCCCGGCGGCCGCGCGCGAGGCCTTCCTCGGATACTTCCTGGCCGTCCGTGCGGCGCTGCTGGCGGGCCGCCGCGAACGAGGCCGCGCTCGCACCCGCGTCGCGGGTGCGATCGGCCACGCGATCAACTTTCACACCTGGCGCTCGCTCGTACGCGAGCAGCAACTAAGACCAGACGAAGCCGTATCACTGATGACCACCATGGTCCAAGCGGCCGGCCGTCCCGCTCACGCACGTCCACACCGGTAAAGCGAGTCGGGTCGGGGCCGCCGAAGGCGCTCGTAGAGCTGGACGACCGTACACCCGGAAGATTCGCGACAGCACCCTGTGCTACGCGGAGACTCTCGGTCGGCTAGCGGGGTGCTCGACGTCGGCGAACAGCGGATGCAGTCCGAACCACTTCGGGAAGGAGCGCACGAGATGATCGGGCGCCGCGAGCTCGATAGCGCCCTCACGGAGCGCGGCGCCCAGGCTGAGGTCTCCCACCCACACTGCCGTCAGCGTCTTCGGATCGCTGCGGACGGTGATGTCGACGCCGAACCCGGGGTCGGTGAGACAGAGGTCCGCCTCGGGAAGGACGAGCCAGAACCAGCGCAGCTTCTCGGGGGCCCCGCGGAAGCGGAAGTGGATGACGGTGCGGCCGGCGGGCAGCGCGTCGGCCTTGATGGTGCCTCGCACCCACCACATGAGCAGGCCGGTGTCAGGCGTCGCCTCGAAGATCGGGCGCCGAAGCCAGCGCTCGCTCCACAGCCCTATCTGCACGAGGACCGGCCCGAGCTCCTCCCCGGCGGGCGTCAGGTGGTACTCGCTGCCCTTGCCGTCCGGTCGGTGTCGTCGCTCCACGATCCCCGCTTGCTCGAGCTGACGCAGTCGCTTGGTGAGCAGCGACGACGACATCAGCGGGACCCCACGCTGGATGTCGTTGAAGCGACGGCTTCCGGTGAGCGCGATCTCGCGGATGACGAGCGGCGTCCAGCGCTCGGTGAGTACTTCGGCTGCCTGCGCGATCGGGCAGAACTGGCCATAGCCGGGCATGGGCCAAGTATCCGCCGTCGGCGGCGGCGATCAACTGCAGATTTTGCAGTTGATCGTGACCCTCGCGAGCGCTGAAGTCGCGGCAGGCAAAGCGAAGCTCAAGCAAAAGGAGCATTGGTCATGTACGTCGTCGCAATTCACTCGATCACCAACCCCGAGGCGTTCTGGGGCGGACAGCTGGACCTGCCAGACGGCACCGAGCTGCCGATCGTCGTCCCGAGCTCCGATGGCACCCGAGGCGTCTGCGTCTTCAAGTCCGACTCCGTCGACACGGTGAGGGACCTGGTCGATGGCGCGACGTCGGCCGTCAGCAGCAACGAGTTCCACGCGATCAACGAGGGCAGCGCGCACGGGCTACCCGTCTAGCGAGGGAGAACGTCGTAACAGAGCCGGCCCGTGAGCGACTGTCACGCGGGCCGCGCAGGACCACGTCAACGTTTCGATCCAAGAAGTTGCCATGAACCGCGCAGATATCGACCAGGACATCAAGCAGACCCGCAGCGTCGTCCCGACGTTCTTCAAGGAGGTTCCCGACTTCTACATCGGGACCGAATACACGCGGCAGTTCGACTACGACGAGTTCGTCCGCGAGTTCGATCAGATCGCGGCGCATGTGCGCGCGCAGACGGAGGCGCCGGTCCCGGCGTGAGACGGTAGCGGGCAGGAGCGGGCGCGGCTCACGCCCCCTGCTCCTCCCCCCGTGTCGCGTGCGTTCGAGAGCGGCGTCGAACGCCGCGAGCACCGATTCGAGCGCCGAGCGTGCACGCTCCGTCGTACCCTCGGGATCGCTGTCCATCAGCGACAGCGACATCCGTGCCCCCGCCAAGAGGACCGCCAGCTCGTGGGCGGTCAAGGTCGCGGAGAAGACGCCCCGGTCTGACCTCCTGCAGCTTCATCGCCGCACTGTACGGGTTCTCCGAGTGGAGCTGAGGGGACTCGAACCCCTGACCTCCTGGGTGCGATCTGCGCGCGTCCTGTTGCGCTGTGCCGCTACGTGCTGCGCTTTGTAGGCCGGGAATGGACTTCGGCCCTCCCGGCGTTGCCGTCTGCTGCCGGCTGCTGCGTTCCCCCGCTTCCAAGCGGCTTCCCGACGGCGCTGATCAAGGCGCCGTCTTGAAGCTCATCACGGCGCCCACACTCGTGCCGGTCGCGTTGGTCGCGACGATGCGGTACAGGTAGGTGGTATTGGGGGTCAGGCCGCTGGCGGGGAGACTGACGGGCACCGTCGAGGAGTGGTTGCCGGCGGTGTCGACGCTGGTGATCTGACCGAAGCTGGTCGTCGTGCCGTACTCGAAGGTGAACGTCGTCGCCTGGCCGCGGGGATTGACCGTGCCGCGCAGCAGCGCGCTGGTCTGCGCGACGTTCGACGCGGCCGTCGTCGTGACCGTCGGGGCGACGGCCGGACCGGTCGTCGTGAACGACTGCACCGCCCCTCTCGTCGTGCCCTGAGCGTTGACGGCGACGAGCCGGTAGTAGTAGGTCTGGCGCGGCGTGAGCCCGCTGAGCGTCGCCTGGACGGCGGCGTCGGCGGTCGCCGAGCCGCCGTTCTGCGGCGTCGTGATGTTCCCGAAGGCCGTGCTCGTGCCCCACTCGAAGGTGTACGTCGTGGTCGCGCCATGGGCGTTGATCGTGCCGCGGAGCGTTGCGCCCGTGTTCCCGATGGCCGTTGCCGCGGATGTCGTCGCGCTCGGCGCGGTCGGGGCGCCCGTCGTCGTGAAGGCCCGGACCGTGCCGCATACCTGACTGGCCACCGCGGCACCCGTGACCGAATTGTTCGCGCACGCGCGGAAGTAGTAGGTCGTCCCGGGCGACAGCCCGGAGATCGCCTGCGGCGGCTGACTCACCGGCGCCGACCCTGACCCGGCGTTCAGCGTGCCTGACGCCGGCACGACGGTCCCGAACGCCGTCGTGCGCCCGTACTCGAACTTGTAGGTCGTCGCCGTGCTCCCGGGGTTGATCGTCACGTTCAACGACGCGCCGGTGGACGTCACGCTCGTCGCCGGATCCGTCGTCACCGTCGGCGCCGCCGCGACCTGAAGCTCGAACCCGCCGATGTCATCGGCTGCGCCCTGCGGACGAGGGATCCCGCGCTGGTCGATTGCCTGTGCGGTCGCCCCCGCATTGAACGCCGGGCTCGAGGCAGTGATCGCCATCGTCTGCGTCAAGCCGCCGTTGGCCGCCAGCGCGCCGAGCCCGGGATCGCTGGTCAGCGGCACCCCGGTGATCGTGCCGCTGCGCGTCTCGACGAGATCGTGGTCGGATGCGTTGACGCTAGACGTCGCCGTGTTCGCGCTGCCACCCCCCACCGTCGCAGGCGCGTTGGACACCAGATCCGAGCCGCCCGTGGAGTTCGCCAGGATCGAGTTCGTCAACACCGTGCTCGCCACGTACGTGTGGCCGGAAGGGTCGCCGCTGTCGTCGCCGAGGTAGCCGAGGTTGTAGACGCCCCCACCGGTGTTCCCCGCGATCGTCGCCGAGTCCGCAGAGACGCTGCCGTTGAGGTTGAACACCGCACCGCCCAGCCCCTGGCCGGCAGTCGCGCCAGTCCCACCCACCGCGGAGTTCTCCGCCAGCGTCGAGTTGACGATCGAGACCGAGCCCTGGTCGTTGAGGATCGCACCGCCCAATCCCGCCCCGCCACCTCCGCTGCCGCTGGTGCTGCCCGCCCCGCCGCCGAACCCGCCCGCCCCGGCGTCTGCGAAGGGCGCACCGGAGCCGCCGCCGCCGCCGAAACCACCGTTGTGTGAGCGGCCGCCCCCGCCGCCGAAGCCGCCGCCACCAGACTTGAATCCGCCCCCAAAGCCGGCGAGAACGCCGTTGCCTCCGCCACCTCCGACGCCGCCGCCACCACCACCGCCGCCAGCGGAGCCCGGGCCGCCGTAGCCGAACGCGCCGCCGTTGGCACCCGGGCTGAGGGCGGAGGGGTTGGCCGCACCGCCACCGCCGCTGCCGTTGCCGCCAAGACCGCCCGAGGCGCCGCCCATTCCGATCGCCGGCCCGCCTCCGGCGCCGCCGGCGACACTTCCGAACGCGCCGTCCTCCAGGGCGCGGAAGCCGCCGCCGCCACCACCACCGCCGCTTGCCCCGCCCGCGCCGCCGTTGGCGCCGACGCCGCCAAAAACGCCAGAGCCCACAGGCGCAAAGCCCCCGCCGTTGACATCACTTGCGTCCGAGCCGATGCCGCCGCCGCCCACGCCGAGGCTCGCGACGTTGCCCGATCCGCCGCGCGCCGTGTTCGACCAGAGGGTCACACGATCGAGCTGCAGCGTTCCCTGCGTGAAGATCGCACCGCCCATGCCGGCACCGCCACCACCCGCCGCGCTCGAGCCGCCTTGCGCCAGTCCCCCGCGAAGCGTGACGTCACGCAGTGTGAGCGTTCCGGCGCCGGGCGTCGTGTAGTTGAACGTGTCCGGGTCGACCGGGTTGGCGCCGACGAAGAACAGCCGGAACGGCGGCGTGCCTGCGCTGGTGTCGCGCGCGACCGTCGCGCCGTTGCCGTTGATCGTGACCGGCGACGCGATCGCCGGCAGCGCGGCCGGCCCGTACCAGAAGTCGTAGATCGTCGACGCCGAGCTGTAGGGCGCGGTGAACGTGTAGGTGCAGCCCGACGGCAGGTCGATCGTCGTCGCATCCGGGTTGACGTTCGCGGCCTCGATCGCCGCGACCAGCGCGGCGTTCGTGCACGCGATCGGCGCGGCGGCCGCGCCTGCGGGCGCGATCGCACACGCCAGTCCAGCAGACGCCACAAACACCACTCCGCGAACCCTCATCGTCCCCCCCTCCGGCTAGCTGACCGTGAGGGTACGACGGTGCCCCGGCAGCGTCAATCGCCGCGGCGAAGTGGAGCTAGGGGGACTCGAACCCCCGACCTCCTGGGTGCGATCCAGGCGCTCTCCCAACTGAGCTATAGCCCCGAGTGGACGACGAAGTGTAGACGCGTGAGCCGAGCAGCGTCCGCACGCGCGGGTGTGACCCTTGGTGAACCTGGCGCTACAGGGTTCGGAGTTCGTGCCGATAGGGCAAGTACGCTGCCGTTCGCCTTCGCGCGTCGCGGCGTGCACCCCGCATGAGCTTTCGCAGCCGGCTCACCCTCTTCTTCGTCCTGATCGTCATCGTGCCGATGGTCTCGCTGACCGTCGTGCTCTTCCGGCTGCTCGCCGACAACGAGAACGGCAAGGCCGACGCCCGCGTCGCGGCGCGCCACGAGGCGGCGATCAACCTCCGCAAGGAGCTTGAGGATCAGGCCGAGCGCGCGGCAGTCGCGATGACGAAGGACGTCCAGCTGGCGACCGATCTGCGCGACGGCGACGAGCGCAGTGCCGAGCTGCGCGCGCTCGCGCTGCTGCGACAGCTCAACGCCAAGCGCGTCGTGATCACGCGTGGCAGCGAGACGATCGTCGACGTCGGCGCGGGCAACGCGATCTTCCCGGCCACGCTGGACCTCGTCGACGCCGACGGCAAGCCGTTCGGGCAGCTGCGCGTCGCAGTGGCCGGCCCGCGCGCGTTCGCCAATCAGGTCCGCAACGTCACCGGGTTGCACGTGATCCTGCGCCGTGACGGCCAGGTCGTCGCTTCGACGTTGCCGGACACGACGACCGGCGCGATCCCGACCGGCTCCGGACGCATCAGCGTCAACGGCGAGAACTTCACGAGCGTCGCGTACACCGTGCGCGGCTTCGCGCCGCTGCAGGTCGCGGTGCTCGACCAGGCGGCGCCGACCGACGAGGCCGTGCAGTCCAGCCGCCTCGTCGCGGCGGTGATCCTGCTCGGCTTCTTCGTGCTGGCGTTCACGTTCGCGGTGCTGGTGTCGCGCTCGCTGCAGCGCCAGATCGACGGCTTCCTGCACGCAGCACGGCGCCTTGGCAAGGGCGACTTCACGGCCACCGTCCCGACGGTCGGCAGCGACGAGTTCGCCGCGCTCGGCGAGGAGTTCAACGCGATGTCCGCGCAGCTCGAGCAGCGCCTCGAGCAGCTGCGCGCCGAGCAGGCGCGCCTGGCCGACGCGATGCGCCGCATCGGCGAGACGTTCGCCTCGAACCTCGACCGCGACGCGCTGCTGGAGATCGTGCTGCGCACTGCGCTCGACGGCGTCGGCGCCAAGGGCGGCCGCGCGACGATGCGCACGCGCCCGGGCGCACAGCTGCACCAGATCGCGCAGGCGGGGACGCTCGACGACCTCGTGCCGGCACTCCACGCCGCGGAGTCCGCGGTCCTCGAGACCGGCGAGCCGCAGGCTGCCAGCGCCGGGGGTGTGCACGCGCTTGCGCATCCGCTGCGCGCCGCGACGCAGCCGGAAGACGAGGGACCGCCGCGGATAACCGGCATCGTCGCCGTCGCGCGCGAGGAGCACCCGTTCAGCGAGTCCGAGAACGAGCTCTTCCACTACCTCGCCGGGCAGGCGTCGGTCTCCGTCGAGAACGTCGGCCTGCACGAGACCGTCGAGCGCCAGGCGGTCACCGACGAGCTGACCGGGCTGTCCAACCGTCGCCGCTTCCAGGAGGCGCTCGCCAGCGAGGTCGAGCGCTCCCGCCGCTTCCAGCAGCCGGTCGGCCTCGTGATGCTCGACATCGACGACTTCAAGTCTGTCAACGACACCTACGGCCACCAGGCCGGTGACGTCGTGCTGCGCGAGATCGCGCGTGTGCTGCGTGCCTCCTCACGCGAGATCGACGAGCCCGCGCGCTACGGCGGCGAGGAACTCGCAGTCGTCCTCCCCGGCACCGATCTGGATGGCGCCTACCTCCTCGCTGAGCGCGTCCGGCAGGGGATCGAGGGGCTCGAGCTGCCCGTGTTCCAGCAGGACGGTTCACGCCTGCGCGTGACCGCCAGCCTCGGTGCCGCCACGCTGCCGTTGTCAGCGCACGACGCTCGGGCGCTGGTCGCGGCCGCCGATGCGGCGCTGTACGAGGCCAAGCGCGCGGGCAAGAACCGCACGGTTCGCGCGAGCGAGGCCCCGACCGCGTAGCGTCCGATTCCGGGGTATCGTTCTCCCCGATGGGACTGCTCGATGACGCGATCCGCGAGCACCTCGAGCTGAAGCGCCGTCGCGGCGCCGATGCCACCGAGCTGGCGCGACTCGAGGACGACGCCTTCGGGCCCGTGCGCAGCGGCGACCGCGAGCCTGAGTCCGCGGACGACGAGCCGCGCGACGAGGCTGACGTTGCGCCGGCCGAGCCCGAGCCCGTCGAGCACGCCCACACCGAGCCTGAGCCGCTCCCCGATCCGGCGCCGCTGCCGGACCCGGAGCCCGCACCGCTGCCCGACCCGGCGCCGCTGCCGCCCGACCCCGAGGCCGCCGACCCGCGCCCGCGCGCGACGCCCGAGCCGCTGCCGCCGCTGGAGGACGACCCGCAGGCGACGGTCGCGTTCACGCTCGACGAGGAGACTGCAGCCGCCGAGCCGGAGGCCGAGGCAGATCCCGACGCCGTCGACGCCGACGAGGAGCACGACGAGCTCGAGGAGACCCCCGAGTTCCTGCAGGAGACACCAGAGCACGACCGGCTCTGGTTCGAGCAGAAGCCGCCGCGCGACTTCGACTTCTGAGGTCGTGAGCCATCCGCTCACGTGGCTGGACGTCTTCAGCTCGACGCCGCTTGCGGGCAACCAGCTCGCGGTCGTCCACGATGCCGACGACCTCGACGACGCGACCATGCTCGGCTTCGCGCGCGAGACGCGGCTGTCGGAGACGACGTTCGTGCAGCGCGCGACCGCCGGCGGCGCGGACTACACCAACCGCATCTGGTTTCCGCTCGGCGAGGTGCCGTTTGCCGGGCATCCGTCGCTCGGCACGGCGGTGGCCGTGGCGACGGCGCGTGGTGTCAGCGAGGCGCAGTACGTCCAGCAGACCAACGCCGGGTTGCAGCCCGTCGACGTCGAGCGCGCGGGCGACGTCTGGCGTGCGTCGATGCTGCAGGGGTCACCCCGGGTCGGCGCCGAGCTGGACCCCGGCGCGATCTTCGGCGCCGTCGGCCTCAGCGCCGCGGACGCGCACCCCGAGCTGCCGGTGCAGCTGATGTCGACCGGCCTGCCGCAGGTCGTCGCGCCGGTGCGCGACGTCGACGCGCTGCTGCGGGCGCGAGGCGACTACGCCGAGATGAAGCGCGTGCTCGAGCCGCTCGACGTGGACATGATCATCCTGTCGGTTATCGACGGTGAGCACGTGCAAAGCCGTGCGCTGTACCTCGACCTCGGCTTCGCCAACGAAGACCCGGCGACCGGCTCGGCGGCCGGCTCGCTGATCACTTACCTGCACCATCGCGGCGTCGGCTCGCGGATCACGATCGAGCAGGGTGCGCAGATCGCGCGCCCGAGCGTGCTGCACGCCGAGATCGAGAACGGCCGCGCGCGCGTGGGTGGCGACTGCGTCGTCCTCGCGACCGGCACGCTGGCGATCTGACCTGGCCCGACGGGCCATGGCCTCGCACTGCGCAGCGGAGGACGCTGAGCGTGGTGACGTCGCTGAACGGCTCAGGCCCACGGATTGCGATCGTGCTCCCGGGCGGGGGCGCGCGCGGCGGCTACGAAGCCGGAGCGCTGTCGGTCCTGCTGCCGGCGCTGCAGGCTCGCGGCGAGCACGCCGCGATCATCTGCGGCACCAGCGTCGGCGCGATCAACACCGCATTCCTCGGCTCGGTCGCGCACCTGCCGCAGGAGCAGCAGGCCGACGCGGTCATCGCGACCTGGCGCGGGATGCGCAAGGACGACGTCATCAACTCGATCGTCGGCCTCGGCCTCCCGCTCACGGCTCTGCGGTTCGTCGGCGAGATGCTCGAGATCCCTGGCGCGCGGCTGGCGTCGCTGATGGACCCGTCGCCGCTTGAGTTCTCACTCGAGCGCTGGATCGACTGGGTCGCCCTGCAGCGCAACGTGCGCACGCGCGCGGTCGACTCGGTCTGCGTCGTGGCGACCGCGCTGACGCGTGGCGGACCGGTCGCGTTCGTGCAGAGCGCCGGGGCCGTGCCGAAGTCGCGGCCGCGCGACGACCTGCGCTACGTGCGCGTCAACGCGCTGGCGCCTGAGCACGTGCGTGCGAGCGCGGCGATCCCGTTGCTGTTCCCGCCGGTGGAGGTGACGACGCCGCGGCGCGCGGCGGACTTCTACATCGACGGCGGCACGCGGCTGAACTCGCCGATCGCGCCGGCGCTGGCACTTGGCGCGGACCGCGTGATCGTGATCGGCTTCGAGCCGCTGCGCGGACCCGTGGACGCGCCGGCCAAACCGCCGCTCCCGCGACTTGGCGACGTCGCCGCCAACGTGCTCGACGGCCTGCTCGTCGACCAGGTCGCCGACGACCTGCACCAGCTCGCGACGATCAACTCCTTCTACGTCGACGACATGGGCGGCGTCTCGCAGTCCGCGCGCGCCTACCGCACGTCGCAGGGCAAGAAGCCCTACAAGCGCATCTCCTACGCGCTCGTCGCGCCGTCACGCCGCGGCGAGCTGGGCGCGATCGCCGAGCGCGTGTTCCAGGAGCGCTACGCCGGCTGGCGCGGCTGGATGCGCCCCGACTATCCGCTGCTGTCGCGCGTGCTCGGCGGCGGGCGCACGCGCTCGCGTGGGGAGCTTCTGAGCTTCCTGCTGTTCGACGAGCGCTACGTCGAGCTGCTGATCGAGGCGGGCGCGCGCGACGCGCAGCGCTGGCTGGACCGTCATCCGCGCTTCTGGTGCTCAGACGCGCAGCACGACTTCAACGTGTCACCCGACAACCAGGAGGCGATCCGTGAGCAAGCAGCGTTGGACGAATGGCGCTCGCTACGCCGGCGCTAGCCCTGCGGTACGCAGAGCGCGTGGACGTTGCCGTCAGCGTCCTCGACAGGCTGCGGACCGTCGAGGTTCGAGACGACGTAGCCCGCCGCGCGCATCGCCTCCGCGAAGGCGGCGTTCTTGCCGTGCATCTCGCAGACGAGCGCGGGCCTGACCTCGCGCAGCAGCCGCTGCATACCGGCGATGACCTCGAGCTCGGCACCCTCGACGTCGATCTTGATCAGCGTCGGCGCGGGCGCGTCGAGGTCGTCCAGCGCGACGCCCGCGACGGTGCGCCGCTCTGCCTCGAGGTCGTGCTCGCCGACTGATGCCAGGCGCGTCCAGAGCCGGTCCTCGACGACGATGATCTCGACGTCGCCGGTGGTCGCCGCGGCGGCGAGCTCGCGCACGTCGATCGCCATCGCGTTGGCGTCGGCGTTGGCGCGGATCGCGTCGGCAGACTCGGCGTCGGGCTCCAGCGCGACGACCACGCCCTCCGCGCCGACGAGGCGCTTGGCGACCATGCTGAGCATGCCGATGTTCGCGCCGACGTCCCAGACGACGTCGCCCGGGCCGACGGTGCGGCGCAGCGCCTCCTGGACCTGGCGCTCGTGCTCGCCGGTGATGACGCCGTAGGACTGCGCGCCCCAGTACGCGAAGCGCGCCAGCCGCAGCTTCACTCCCGGACCACCGGTGATCTGGACCTCGCCGCGCGGCGTCGGCAGCAGCCCACGCGCATGCCACGCCGTCAGCCGCTCGTGGTGAGCGAGGCGCATGAGGAGCATCAGGACGCGCGTGCGCAGCTTGACCGCCATCGGCCGTGAAGCCTGTCAGCTAGCGTCGTGGCATGGATGCCGAGCTGAGGCACGCCGCGAGGCGGGGCTCCTAGGTGTTCGTGAGCTCGACCCGTGACACCCGATCGCTCTTGAAGGTGATCGCGAGAGACTCCGAGTCGATAGGCACTCCTCGTTGAGGCCCGGTGTTGTACTCCCAGAACGGTGACCGGTTGGTTCGCGGTGGCTCGGGCGGTCCAAGGAGTCGGCGCACCTGGGACCGCTTCAAGCCATCGAGGGCGCGACAGCGAATGAGGGCGTCTGCAAGCTTCTGCCGTGCCGTCAAGCCCTTGGGGATCAGCTCCTGCTTGTTGGCCAGCCACTTCTTCTTGTCGAACTCTCGGCGGCACTCTGCCGGCGACGGGCCCTTGGACGCCGCTTCGTCGGCTGAACCGCATCCCACGATGCCAAGCGACAGCGCGACAACTGCTAGTGCAAGAGTACGACTCATGCTGGCCCGCAGTCCAATCCGGTCGGCTCCACCAGTATGCCGTTACGGGTGTATCGCTGACGCCACACGATGTCGGTTCCCGTGTAGTACCCGGCGTTCGCCCACGACAGAAAGTCGAAGTCTGGACTGTAGTACCGGCCGTTTCGATTGAGATTCATCATGTGGAAGCACATGTACTCGTCATTGTGCCCGCGATGCCCGTCTGCCCACCGCCAGCCGGTCTCGTTGTTGATCAGATCCATGCGCGAGCGACGGCTGTTCACCGCCGCCAGGTGATTTCCTACTGGCGAGGCCTCGTACAGCTTCTTCTCATGGAGAAGTCCAAAGGTCTTGGCTAGGCCCGGGTCCTTGCCGTCACTTGTGCGGGAGTTCGCCATCAGCGAGAGCCAGAAGCTGTGCATGAAAGCGTTCGCCCGGGTGCTGTCTGCTTGGCCATTCGCGACAGTGCCGGTGAAGAGCCGTTCGGAAAGCTTGACGGCTTTGTTGGCATCCTTCTGGAACTGCGTGCACCAGTACGGGTGACTCACGCAGAACCGGCCCTCCTCCGGTGACGCGCCATATCCGCCTCCAGCGTTGGCGGCGGCGGCATGCCCGCCGATTGGGAAGTTGCAGAACTCCGCGACGCCATCAGGATTATCCGCAAACGCCGTCCAGCACGTGACGTCTGCACACAGCTGTGCGAGCTTGTCGGGCCCAAGCTCTGTGCAGTCGGTCTCCCACTTGAACGCGGTCGTCCACTGCATGTTGACGATGATGGCCCAGCTAGGCGGGTTGTTTACGTCGGCGTGCGCGCCCATTAGCACCGGCGACCGCTCGTAGTCGTACACGAGGGCCCAGGTGCCCCAGAAGTTGACTGCCCAGAGACGGTTGCTGAAGTTGTCGAAGCCGAAGAAGTAGCTCGGCAGCTCGCGAATCGCCCGAGATCCCCAAGTCACGCCAACATAGGCGGTCGCGACCTTGATGCAGCATCTCGACACCGTGCGATTGAGCGGATCGAACGAAATGATGGGATCGGCGCTGATCGGGTAGCTGAAGCCTGCCCCCTGGTGGTCGACGGCAACCGTGATGGTGCTGCCCGAGACCGTCATCGTCGTCGGAACGGATCGTCCCTCAGCGTCCATTGACGTCGGCGCCTGGATGGTCGCGACGACGACTGGTTGTTGCGGTACCTGCGTGGTGCTTGCAGCTAGCTCTGCGTTGTGGTCCTTGATGTCCTGGGGCGAGCGCGGCGCCCCACCGGGCGCGGGCGAAGAACTCTCAGCGATCGCCGTCACGCCTGTTGCTAGCTGGTCGGCTAGCTCCGGTGGAGCCGTCTCGAACGACGAGGGCGGCGTCACGAGGTCTCCGTTCGTAAGAGGGTCCGTGATGGCCGAAAGGATCGGATAGCTGCTTGCGGGACCCGGTGCGCTCGTCACCGCGCCTTCGCTCGGCGGCTGGCTTCCCGCGGGATCGGCGGGATCGATCGGCGAGACCACGCTTGGGCTCACGTCGGTCGCGGCCAGGCCAAGCTCGCCGGCCGTCGGGGTCGGGTCGATGATCTGTACTGATCCGTCCGGCTGCGGGACGAGCTGCTGATTGCCGGCGAGATCGATGGTCCAGGAGAAGCTCTCTGGGGCGCTCGCGCCCTTAATGTTGTTGAACGTCTCGATCCCGTCGAGTGTCGGCTTGATGATCGTGTCGGTCTGTACGGCCGTGCCGGTGAACACAGCCGCTTGCTCGTCCGTTGTGAGACTCGCCGAACCGCTCCCCGAGGAGGAAGCAACGGGCTTGATACAGATTCGACTGCCGCCGCGCTCGATCGCCGCTCCCTCCTCTGGATTCGTTGAGATTGCCGTCTCGAGATTGCCGTGCCCCGCCACCAGCGCATCGCCGTACTGAACCAAGCCGGTCGGGTTATGTGAGTTCGCCATGCCGCTCGGCGGCGACGTGCAAACGTCGGCAGCGGCGGCGCACGACGTGACTTGGCAATCGGGTGTTGCCGCGACTCTCTCAACCGTGAACACTTGCGGCTCCGACTCGTGGCCGAGAGCGTCCGTCGCCGTGACGGAGAGATCGTTCGCGCCAACGTCAAGCTGGCTTGTCGAGATTGCGAACGTGTGACTCGCGGACGGCGGGCAAACGCTGGTGAGATTCCCTTCACACGGGCTCGTCCACGTAGTGTCACCAGTGTTGAGCCCGCGCAGTGTGATGCTCTTGATGCCGACCCCAGGGTCGGAAGCAGTGACGGTAACCTGATCGTTGAACGCGGAGACCGGAAGCGCCGGCGGGTTGCTCGTGTGCTGAAGTGGCGCGACGGTCGGCGCCTCGGGATCGTCCAAGTACATCGTCGTACCGCCGAGATATGCGGACGTCCACTGGGGATGATTTCGCGTTGTGGGAAAGACGAGACCGAATACCGCGATATCGGCCCCGTGGAAGCCGGACGTATCTCCGAGATGAGATCCCACGCTTGTGGTCTGCGCGTTCGCCTGGGACAGCGTCTTGACGTCCAGGGCAGCGAACCAGCTGGCTCCGGGCTTGTAGATCCCGGTCCAGATCTGCGCGTCGTTCGTGGCGTCGCCGTGAGCGTCGGTGTACATGGGACCGAACGCCACCTCCGTGATGTACGTCGTCGCGCCTGGCGCCTGCCACGTCCACTCGCCGAAGTGGCCAGCCGCGTACGCATTCGTGGGGTAGGCGAAGATGTAGAGGCCTCGACCGCCCGGACCCCACGACCCGAGGCTGTTGCCGCTCGTGCTGAACGGGAAGTAGTCGGCCGGGCTGCTGACAGCCCACCAGGGGCCGTGCCAGCCAGCCCCGCCCTGGTTCGCAGGCGCAGCATCGGCGCCGTACGTCTGAATGACGGGATCAACTAGGAGCGGGAGCGACTTGGCCGCGGAAACGTCGACGTCGATGGTCACGGTTGTCCCCGAGACACGATAAGCCGCGGGCACCGTGTTGCCAGCCGCGTCAACGACGCTCGGCGCTCGCACGATCGCGCGGTTCGTGCCGCCTCTTGAGACAACGACGTTCCCGGCCACGTCCACAACAGCACTGGTGCCTGCGCCGGCGTCGATGGTGAAGCTCGGCGTCGCGTCGCTGCTGGGACTACGCAGCACGTAGGCGGCCTCGATTCCATCGCGCAACGGCTGGACCGCGACATCAGTGCCAGCGGTGACGTTTGCGTATACGAGCGTGTCGCTTGCGATCTGCCTCGCCGCAGGATCCGCGCCGGACGCTCCAGCGAATGTCACAGTTACGCCGTTGCCCGCACCAACACCCTCGGACAGACGATCCGGGAACGTGGTTCCGTCGAGAACCGGGTTCTCGGGGCGGAATGCGTCTGCGGCGTGCCGGAGTGTTAGGTCCACAGGCTGCAGCCGGCCGGTGTTGTCTGTGGCGCCGAGCGGAAGGCTCGACACGGCCACGCTGCGCGAGCCATCCTCGGTAGCGATCACCGCTGCGCGGTCACCGATCCACCGCTCCGGCTCCTCATCGCCGAGCGGCTGGGTGGCGTCGTCGTCGGCGGCGGGAAGCTGGTCGAGGAAGTTCGCCGCGATCAGGCTCGCCGCAGCATCGGCACCGAGGTTGCCGTACTTGTCGCTCGATGCCCCGGTCGTCTCGGGGTTGGGTGCCGCGGTCGGCTTCTCCACGCGGGTCGGATCGAGTCGAGGCTGATGCCCGTCAGCGAACCCGAACGGCTTGGATCCGAGAGATTGGGTCCCGGGGAACAAGCCAGCAGAAGGACTGACGGCGCCGGCGGTAGCTGTCGCGAGTGCAAGCGCAAGGCCGCACGCTACGACTGCTGCGCCTCGACGCCGGAGCGCAGGCATAACAGCGACAGCCCAATTGACCATAAAACGGTTCACGGGTACCTCGGGAGAGAAGTGGCGTCACGTCAGTGACGACGCGCGTCGCACCGACTTTCTGACTAGCGTACGACGGATGCACTCTACCGGAAGTCCGCAGTGCTGCGCAGACTGTCTGTACAACTTTCCGTGGACACGACAGCTTTGCCTGGACGAAAAGTGCGGGGCACGCGCATTCGTACCGCCATCGCCCGGACCCCCTTCGCCCCATCGGCCGTGAAGCCTGTCAGCTAGCGTCGTGGCATGGATGCCGAGCTGAGGGCACGCCGCGAGGCGCTCGTGATCGAGCACATGGAGTCCGAGAACGTCCATGACTTCGCGACGACGATGGGGACGTTCCATCACCCGCGCTACGAGATCGTGCCGACGGGCGACGTCTTCGACGGCGAGGCCGAGGTGAACGCCTACTTCGAGGAGACGCGGCGCGCGTTTCCCGACCAGCGCAACGAGCTGATCGCCCTGCACCATGCCGACGACGCGGTGATCGTCGAGTTCTGGCTGCGTGGGACGCACAGCGGGCCGCTGCGGTCGCTGCCGCCGACCGGCCGCGCCTTCGAGTGCCGCACGCTTGCGATCTTCGTCTTCGACGGCGATCGCCTGATCTGCGAGCGCGCGTACTTCGACTTCGCGACGATCCTGCGCCAGCTCGGAGTCGCGCACGATCCGCTGTCGCTGCGCGGGCGGATCGCGACCGTGGTGAACCACCCGCTGACCATCGGCACGGCCGTGCTGCGTTCCCGGCTGCGGAAAAGCTGACACTGCAACGGACACGGATTCCGGCGCGTCGTAGCGTCGCCAGCCATGTCCCACACCACCCCATTCGACCGGCGCACGCTGCTGACCGCGGCGGGCGTCGGCGCTGCGGCGACCGCGCTCTCCCCGGCGCGGGCAAACGCCACCAGCACCAAGAAGGGCCTCAAGGTCCACGAGCAGTTGCTCTTCGTCGACAAGCGGCGACCGCCAGCGGTTCCTGTGGCAGAGCACGAAGCCGCCGGTGTACGTGCAGGGCCGCACGTTCCCGGCCGAGCAGCGTGGCGGGCCGCCCGACGGCTCCTGGTTCATCTTCAACGACGAGGACCAGAACGAGAAGGGCGGCCTGACGGTCTCGCGCAACGGCGGGAACATCACGTTCGACTATCCGAACGCCGAGGCGATCTCGATGTCCACCAGCTACGCCGGCAACGCCGGCGCGTCGCAGCTGGCGATGCACGAGATGCCCGATCCGGACATCCCGATCGAGGAGCTCACGCGCGAGGACGTCCCGCTGCGCGTCCTACTGGGCACGAGCAACGTCGGCGACGGCGCGCTGCTGTTCCTGCTCGATCACGCCGGGCGCCCGCGGATCACGCTGCACGTGCCGGACACCGGCGAGGCTCCGTCGATCCGCGTGCTGGACGAGAACGGCGGCGTGGTCGCGCAGCTGCCGCCGGAGGCACCGGCGGCACCGGCGGCCGCCTCGGCGGCGAAGCGCTCGATGTTGCCGTTCGACACGATCGGGCGGTGGCTCGGCCGCTGACCGTGAAGGTCGGGGCGCGCGTCGTCCGCCTGCTTCTGCAGGCGGACGGCGGGCTAGCGATCGCCCTCGATCGCGAAGGTGTTTCCGTCGGGATCCTTGAACCAGGCGACTTTCCCGCCGCCGGCGCGGGGTGAGATCCCCTTCTCGTCGGTCCCGTAATCGAAGCCACTCTCGAGCACCCCTTCGTAGTGCTCGAAGGTCACGCCGTTCGACGTCAGCTCGTCGACCAGCAACTCGACGTCGTCGACGTACCAGGTCACCAGGGTCGCGGTCGACTGGCCGGCGCTGTCCGGAGACGGGTAGACGACGAGCGACTCGACCCCGCCTGACGCATAGACCTTGCTTCCGTCAGCGTCGGTCCGTACCACCGGGAGACCGAGCTTGCCCTCGTAGAACTCCGCCGCGCGGGTCATGTCGGTGACCGCGATGAACGCGTTCAGTTTGTAGCTGCTCAAGCCCATTGGTCATTCTCGACTCGAGAAGTGGAGCCAGTCGGGATCGAACCGACGACCTCTGCCTTGCAAAGGCAGCGCTCTCCCAGCTGAGCTATGGCCCCGTCGCTGCGGATTGTACGCGGGTCAGGCCCCGGCCACCCTGAAGGCGACCTCTTCCTCGTAGCACCACAGCCAGTCCTCGCCGGGCTCGAGCGAGCGGACGATCGGGTGCTCGGTGGTGTTGTGGTGCGCGGTCGCGTGCTTGTTGGGACTGGAGTCGCAGCAGGCGACGTGGCCGCAGGACATGCACATGCGCAGGTGCACCCAGGTCCCGCCGATTGCCAGGCAGTCCGAGCAGCCCTCGCTGGAGTCGGGCTGGACGTCGAGGTCGATCTGGTCGAGATGCGCGCACGTGGCCATACGCAAGTCCTACCGTGTCTGGCATGACGCTGCTGTCGGTGCTCGATCTCTCGCCCGTCCCCGCCGGGACGCCGCAGTCGCAAGCGCTGCACAACACGATCGACCTTGCCCGCGCGGTCGACGGTCTCGGCTTCAAGCGCTACTGGCTCGCCGAGCACCACAGCATCGCGAGCGTCGCCTCCAGCGCCCCCGAGGTGCTGATCGGGCACGTGGCCGCGGCGACCCAGCACATGCGCATCGGCTCGGGCGGGATCATGCTCCCCAACCACGCGCCGCTGCGGATCGCCGAGGAGTTCAGGGTGCTCGCGGCGCTGCATCCGGACCGCATCGACCTCGGGCTCGGGCGCGCACCCGGAACCGATCAGATCACGGCCGTCGCGCTGCGCCGCTCGCGCGAGGCGCTGATTGCCGACGACTTCGGTCAGCAGCTCGCCGAGCTGATGGCGTTTGCCGGGCTCGGCGAGTTTCCCACGAGCCATCCGTTCCGCCACATCCGCGCGATCCCCGAGGACGTGCCGCTGCCACCGCTCTACCTGCTCGGCTCCAGCGACTACTCCGCGCAGGCCGCCGCCGCGACGGGTCTGCCGTTTGCCTTCGCGGCGCACATCAACCCGCGCGGCGCGACCGACGCGCTGCGGCTCTACCGCGAGAAGTACGTCGGCGACAAGCCGGCGCACGCAATCGTCGGCGTCGCCGCGATCGTCGGCGAGGACGACGAGCACGCCCGCGCCCTCGGCGCGCCCGCGGTGCTGTCGTTCGTGAAGCTGCGCAGCGGCACGCCGATCCCGCTGCCGAGCGTCGAGGACGCGCTCGCGTACGAGTACTCGCCGCAGGAAGAGGTGCTCAAGCGCCAGGTCGAGCGCTCGCTGATCGCCGGTGGCCCCGCGACCGTCCGCGCGCGGATCGAGGAGATCGCCGTCGCCGGTGCGGCCGACGAAGTGATGGTGATGACGCACGTGCACGACCACGAGGAGCGCAAGCGCTCCTACGTGCGGCTCGCCGAGGCGATGGACCTCGCGTCATCCTTGGTGGCGTGACCGCGCCGCCCATCGGCCCCGCACGGCTCGTCCGAGAGCCGCTCACTAGCGCCGCCGACCCGCTGCACGCCGCCCGCTGGCTGCGCGGCGAGCCACGCGCGGTCGCGCTGAGCGGCGCGTGGGCCGGCGGCGGCGCGCTGCTGACGTCGCACCCGGTCGCCGTGGCGGCGCCCGACGACGACCCGTTCGCGCTCGTGAGCCGGCAGCCGAACGTCGACCGCAGCGACGACGCAGTTGGCGGCGGCTGGTTGGGCTGGCTCGGCTTCAACCTCGGGCGCACACTCGAGCCCGTTCCGCCCTCGCCACCACGGCCCCAGCCGCTGCCGGCGTTCGTGCTGGCGTTCTACGACCACGTCGTGCGCCTGGACGCCGACGGGCGCTGGTGGTTCGAGGCGCTGTGGACGGAGCCCCGGGCGGACGCGCTGTCGGCGCGGCAAGAGGTTTGGCGCGAGCGACTCGCGCAGGCGGCGCCGCAGCCGCGCCCGTTCGCCGCCCAACCGCTGCGCGTCGCCGCACCCGGCACCGCCGGCCACGCCGCAGCCGTCGCCGAGGGCGTCGAGCGCATCGCCGCCGGCGAGGTCTTCCAGGTCAACCTCTGCCTCAGGCTGGACAGCGAGCTCGAGGGCGACGCACTCGACCTCTGGGTGCAGGCGGCCGCCGAGCTGCAGCCCAGCTACGCCGCGTACGTCGCCGGCGACGACCACGCAATCGCAAGCCTGTCGCCGGAGCTCTTCCTCAAGCGCGACGGCCGCAACGTCACGAGCGAGCCGATCAAGGGCACCGCGCCCGCGGCCAGTGACCCGCAGGTGCTCGCGCAGAGCGCCAAGGACCGTGCCGAGAACGTGATGATCGTCGACCTCATGCGCAACGACCTCGGACGCGTGTGCGAGTACGGCAGCGTCAACGTTCCGAGCCTCTACGAGCTGCGCCGCGCCGCCGGCGTCTGGCACCTCGTCTCCACCGTCACCGGCACGTTGCGAGAGGACGCGACCGACAGCGACCTGCTGCGCGCGACGTTCCCGCCCGGCTCGGTCACCGGCGCGCCGAAGGTCCGCGCGCTGCGCGTGATCTCCGAGCTCGAAGCGACCGCGCGCGAGGCCTACTGCGGCGCGATCGGCATCGCCTCGCCGCTGTCGGGCCTGGAGCTCAACGTCGCGATCCGCACGTTCGAGACCCACGGCAACCGCCTCTGGCTCGGTGCGGGCGGCGCGACGGTCGCGGACTCCGACCCGCGCCGCGAGGTCGACGAGGCGCTGACGAAGGCCCGCGGGGTGGCCGATGCCGCGGGGCTGACGGTGGCCGCGGTGGCAGCAACCCCGACGCACGCGGTCGCTCCGATCATCACCGCCGCGCGCCCCGACCCGGCACGCGGGCTGCTGGAGACGATGCTGGCCGAGGACGGCGTCGTGGTCGATGCAGACGCGCACCTTGCGCGGCTGGCGGCCAGCAGCCGCGAGCTCGGCTTCACGGTCGGCGACGACGTGCAGCGGCGAGTCCGCGAGGCGGGCATCGCGGTGGGCAGCGGCCGCGTCCGCGTCGTCGTCGACGCCAACGGCGCGCACGTCTCCACCGGCCCACTCCCCGAGCCCGGCCCGATGGAGTTGCGGCCGGTCGTCCTGCCCGGCGGCCTCGGCCCGCACAAGTGGGCCGACCGCACGCTGATCGACACGCTCTCGGGCCCCGGCGTCACGCCGCTGTTCTGCGACCTGGACGGCAGCGTTCTCGAAGCCGGCTACGCGGCCGTCGCGATCGTGGAGGACGGCGTGCTGATCGTGCCACCCCTGGACGGGCGCATCCTGCCGTCGATCTCGCGCGCACGGCTGCTGACACAGCGTGAGCACCGCGTCGAGTCGTTCACGCTCGAACGGCTGCGCCGGGCGGACGAGGTTGTGCTGACCTCGGCATTGCGCATCGCCGTCCAGCAGCCTGGATAGGCTGCCCGCTGCGATGGACGACTTCCTGCTTTTCGTTCATGTGCTGTCCGCCTTCGTGCTCGTCGCCTCCGTGGTCGTCTACACGGGGTTCGCGGTCGGCGTTCCTGCCACACCGAGCACATTGCGCACCAGCGAGATCCTCTGGGGCATCGGCGGAATGGGCACGCTGGCGTTCGGCGTCTGGATCGCGCTGAAGAACGACGCCTACGGGATCTTCGACGGCTGGATCATCGCCGCGCTGATCCTCTGGGCGCTCGCCACCGAGGTCGGCCGCCGCGCGTTCGACGCGATCAAGGACGGCAACACCCAAGCGATGGTGCCGTGGCACGCCGCCCGTACAGCGGTCGTGGTCGCGCTGCTCGTCGTGATGATCTACAAGCCGGGGGCCTGAGGACATGCGCCCGAGCAACGTCGACTTCCCGCTCCTGCTCCACGTCCTCGGCGCGACGGTCCTCGTCGGCAGCCTCGTGCTGGCGCTGATGATGCTCGCGGCCGCGCGCGACGGCGACGCCGCCGCCCTCGGCGTCCGCCACGGCTACCGCGCGCTGCTGCTCGGCGCGCTGCCGAGCTTCGTCGTCATGCGCGCCAGCGCCGAGTGGGTCAAGAGCGAGGGCAACTGGAGCGACGACCTCGACTTCATCAGCATCGGCTACATGCTGTCTGAGTCGTCGCTGCTGCTGCTGATCATCGCGACGGTGCTGACCGGCCTGGCCGCAAAGCGCGCCGAGGCCGGCACGGGCGTACGCGTCGCCACCGCCCTCGTCGCGCTCACCATCGTGATGTACGGCGTCGCGATCTGGGCGATGACGACGAAGCCGATCTAGGCGGCCGCTCCCAGCAGCTGGCCCGCGACGCGATCGGTCGCGTCGTGCGTGCCACCCGCAAGGCGCCGCGACAGCTGCGCGCGGCGGAAGAACAGCGGTGCGTCGTGCTCCCACGTCGCGCCGATGCCGCCGTGCACGTTGATGATCGCGCGTGCGGCGTGGTCGAGCGCGTGGCCGCCGGCACTGCGCGCGGCGCTGGCCGCGAGCGGGAACTCCTCGGGACGGTCCTCACGCGCCCAGCCGGCGTAGTACTGCAGCGAGCGCGTGTTCTCCAGCTGGCGCAGGATCTCCGTCAGCTCGTGCTTGACCGCCTGGTAGGAGCCGATCGCGCGACCGAACGTGAAGCGCTCCTTCGCGTAGGCGACCGACATGTCGAGGCAGGTCTGCACGGTGCCGAGCGACTCGGCGGCGATCAGCGCCTGCACGAGGTACCAGGCGTCTTCCAGCACGTCGGCACCGACGTCGAGCTTGCGGCCCGTCGTGCCGTCGAACGTGACGTGACCGAGCGAGCGCGTCGCGTCGTACCGGGTGACCGCTTCGACCTGCGCGCCCTCCACCGCCGCCGCGACCGGCTCGCCACCCTCGGTGACGCCAACCACGACGAACAGCCCGGCGCCGGGTGCGTCCGGCACGAACGCAGCGGTTCCGCTCAGCGTGACGCTGTCGCCGTCGACGGTCGCCGTCGGCGCCGCGGCGCGGCCAAGCCCTTGCTTGGGGTCGACGGTCCAGCCGGCCTCGACGTCGCCGGGTGGGCGCGTCGGGATGTAGACGGGACGCAGCTCGCCGGAGGCCACCGCAGCCAGCGACTCGTCGCCCGCCGCGTCGAGGATCGCCGTCGCAGGCAGCAGCCCCAGCAGGGGCACGCTCGCCAGTACACGGCCGCACTCCTCGGCGACGAGCAGCGCGTCGAACGCGCCAAGCCCGGCGCCGCCGTGCTCCTCGGAGATCAGCAGACCCGGCCAGCCCGCCTCGACGGAGGTCGGCCAGAGGTCCGGCAGCGCGTCGGGCTTCTCCAGCGCGTCGCGCGCGGCCTCGACGGTCTTGAAGCGGGCCAGCGCGCCACGCGCGGCCTCGCGCAGGAACTCCTGCTCGTCCGACAGGGCGAAATTCATTACGAGCAGCTCCTTTGGAGGTCGACGCTGTGGCTCGTCGAGGGATGGCGCGCAGTCATGACGCCACCGCTTCCTTCTCCTTGGCACGCAGCTCGGAGAAGGGGATGCCCTTGTCCAGCCGCGGCTCGGGCGGCAGCCCGAGCACGCGCTCGCCGATCGTGTTGCGCAGGATCTGCTCGGTCCCGCCCGCGGACTTCAGGCCCGGGAGGAACGAGATCATGTAGGCCCACTCGCTCTCGCTGTCGAGGGCGTCGGGACCGAGGACGTCGGCGATCAGATCGCCGGCCTGGATCGCCGCGTTGACGGTCGTCACCTTCGCGAGACCCGCCTCGGGGCCGGGGATCTGGCCCTTCGACAGCGCCGTCAGCGTGCGGTAGGAGGTGAAGCGGATCGCCAGCAGCTCGCTGACGAGGTGGCCGAAGCGCTGGCGCACCTCGGCGTCCTTGCTGGCGACGGGGTCGCCCGCGATCGCGCCGGCGAAGCGGTCGGGCCGGTAGCCGAAGCCCTCCGAGCCGAGGCCGATCGTCAGGCGCTCGTACATCAGCACCGTCAACGCGGTGCCCCAGCCGTTGCCGACGCCGCCGACGACGCTGTCGGCTTCGAGCTTGACGTCGTCGAAGAAGACCTCGTTGAACTCGGCCTCACCGGAGATCTGGCGCAGACCGCGGATCGTCACGCCCTCGGCGTCCATCGGCACGATGAACATCGTCAGGCCCTTGTGCTTGGGCACGTCCGCGTCGGTGCGAGCGAGCAGCAGGCCATACGCGGCGAACTGCGCGTTGGTGGTCCACACCTTCTGGCCGTTGAGAACCCAGCTGCCGTCGTCGTTCTGCTTGGCGCGCGCCTGCACGGCGGCAAGGTCAGAACCCGCGGCGGGCTCGGAGAAGAGCTGGCACCAGACCTCGTCACCGTGCAGCAGCGGCGCGAGGTAGCGCGACTTCTGCTCGTCGGTGCCGTGGGCGGTGATGCACGGCCCGAGCATCCCGATGCCGATCACGTCGAGGATGCCGGGAGTGCCGGCGTTGCCGATCTCCTGGTTGACGATCACCTGCTCGATCGGGCCGAGACCCTGGCCACCGAACTCCTTCGGCCACGTCAGGCCGGCGAGCCCGCCCTCGGCGAGCTTGCGCTGCCAGGTCCGGCGGCTGTCGATGTAGGCCGCGTCGTCGGATGCGCCGTTGCGGGGCGGGGCGTCGGCCTTGTTGGCGTCGAGCCACTCGCGCACCTGGGCGCGATACGCCGCTTGCTCCGGCGTGTCGTTGAGATCCATGGCGTGACGATACTTGAACTCGTTTCACTCGGATCCGGGCCATGCGGGAAACTGCGGCCATGAGTGCGGGCCCCAAGGCGCAGACGGGCAGCGAGCTGCAGGCCGAGCTCGAGGCTGAGCGCACGGGGCTGCCGTTCCTCGTGCACCGCGATGCCGACGGCGCGCATCAGATCGTGCCGCTCGGCACCGGCGACCGGCCGTTCTGGATCGGCCGCCGTCCGTCGGCCGACGTCTCGCTGGCGTGGGACGGCGAGGTCTCGGGCGTTCACGCCCAGCTGGAGCCTGCAGGCGGCGAGTGGGCGCTCGTCGACGACGGCCTGTCAAGCAACGGCTCCTTCGTCAACGGCGAACGCGTCGACGGACGCCGCCGGCTGCGTGACGGCGACATGCTGCGCTTCGGCTCCACGGTCGTGCTCTTCCGCGAGCCCGGGCCCGAGCCGGCGCCGACGGTGCTCGGGAGCAACGCGTTGAGCGCCGCGTCGCTGAGCGAGACCCAGCGGCGCGTGCTGGTCGCGCTGTGCCGGCCCTTCAAGGACGCCGGACCCCACGCGACGCCCGCGACGAACAAGCAGATCGCCGAGGAGGTGTTTCTCGGCGTGGACGCGGTGAAGGTCCACCTGCGCGCGCTGTTTGCGAAGTTCGAGGTCGAGGACCTGCCGCAGAACCTCAAGCGCGCCGCGCTGGTGGAACGCGCGCTGCAAAGCGGCTTGATCTCGCGCCGCGAGCTCTAGATCTCGTGGCCTGAGAGGGCCACAAGAACGACGAACGCCCCGGCCGCTGGGACCGGGGCGCTTGGGGAGGGGGCTGCTGCGGAGGCCGCCGCGGGGGCGGTGGCCGGGGAAGGGCAGTCAGTTGCCTGTGTGGTTCGCCGTTCTGCTGTTTGGGGTGAGCACATAGTCGGGGCTGGGCCCTCCCGTTCGAAGCCACCCAAGGGGTAAAGCTGCTCCACCTGCGAGACTGCCGCGCGTGCGTGACCTGCCGCGCATCGGGGGTGAGATCGGCAACTACCGGATCGAGTCGCTGGTCTCCCGTGGAGGGATGGCCGTCATCTACCTCGCCGAGGACCTGCGCCTCGGCCGCAAGGTCGCGCTCAAGATCCTCGCGCTGGAGCTGGCCGAGAACGATCTCTTCCGCGAGCGCTTCCTGCGCGAGTCGCGCACCGCCGCGAGCATCGACCACCCCAACGTCATCCCGATCTTCGACGCGGGCGAGGCCGACGGGCTGCTCTACATCGCGATGCGCCACGTCACCGACCCCGACCTGCGCCAGCTGCTGCGCGCCGAGGGGCCGCTGGAGATCGAGCGCACGGTGGCGATCGCGATCCAGGTCGCGGGTGCGCTGGGCGCGGCGCACAAACGCGGCCTCGTGCACCGCGACGTGAAGCCGGCCAACGTCTTGATGATCCACCGCACGTCGCCGCGCGCCGCGGATCACGCCTACCTGTCGGACTTCGGGATCGCCAAGCACGCAAGCTCGGTGAGCGGCCTGACGGCGACCGGCCAGCTCGTCGGGACGGTGTCCTACACCGCGCCCGAGCAGATCGAGGACGGCCAGATCGACGGGCGCACGGACATCTACTCGCTGGGCTGCGTGCTGTTCGAGTGCCTCGCCGGCCGGCCGGCGTTCCGCAAGGAGGCCGACGTCGCCGTGTTGATGGCGCACCTCAACGAGCCCGCGCCGGCCGTGACGTCGTGGCGGATGGACTGCCCGACCGACCTCGCGCAGATCGTCGCGCGGATGCTCGAGAAGTCGCCAGACGATCGCTTCCAGAGCTGCGAGGAGCTCGTCGACGCGCTGCGCAGCATCGATCTGATGGTGCCCGAGCTGACGGCGACGAGGATGGAGTCCCAGCCCGAAGCCGAGCCGGAGCCCGTGCCAGCCACGCCGCCGCCACCACCGCGTCCGCGCCCGCGCGGCCGGCTGCTGGCAGGCGCAGGGGCTGCGCTGGCGGCGGTTGCAGTCGCGCTCGTGCTGCTGCTCGGCGGCGGTGAGGACGACGAGGAGCCGCAGGCAACGGTCGGCACCGCACCCGGCACGCTGCGCAGCGGCCCGCCGAACGTCGCGGAGAAGTGGCGCGTGATCCGGCCGGCCTCGCTCGCGCGCCAGCAGGTCGCCGCCGCGGCCGTCGGGCCGCGCGTGTGCGTCGCCGGCGGGCTCACCGGCACAGGCACCGCGACGACGGCCACGAACGTCGTCGAGGCCTACGACCCGGCGATCGACAACTGGACGACGACGACACCCCTGCCGGTCGCGCTGCACCACCCGATGGCCGTGGCCTACAAGGGCGAGTTCGTCGTGATCGGCGGCTTCATCCCCGAGGGCGCGAACCTCACCGCCCAGGTCTCGAAGAAGGTGTACGCGCTACGCGACGGCAAGTGGACCCCGCTGCCGTCGCTGCGCCACGCGCGCGCGGCAGGCGCCGCCGCAGTCGTCGACGACAAGATCGTCGTCGTCGGCGGCCAGGCTGCGGGCGAGCTCGTCAGGCAGACCGAGGTCTTCGACGGCAAGCGCTGGCGGCGCGGCGCGCCGATGCCGACGCCGCGCGAGCACCTCGCTGCCGCCGCAACTCGCCGCTTCGTCTACGTCGTCGGTGGGCGTGACTTCTCGGCCAACTCCAACAGCGGCGTGCTCGAGCGCTACGACGCGCGCAACGACCGCTGGACCAAGCTCGCGAGCATGCCGGCGCCCGGCGGCAGCCTCGGCGCCGCGGTCGTCAACGGCCAGCTCGTGGCCGTCGGCGGCGAGGCCCCGACCGACGCGGTGGCGCGCGTCCAGGCCTACAACCTCACGACGGAGCGCTGGGCCGAGCTGCCGCCGCTGCCGACCGCGCGCCACGGCCTCGGCGTCGTCGCGCTCGGCCACACGCTCTACGCCGTCGGCGGCGCAACGGCTCCGGGCCACGCCGACTCGACCGACGAGGCCGACGCGCTCGACTTCGGCGACACCTAGGACGAGGCGAGAAGCCGGTGGATTGGCATCGTGGGGCGCCTGTTTGGGTCGCCGGGTTGGCCGCTGCGCGAGCGACAGGGCATAGAGAGGGAGGCGTGCAGCGAGGGCCGACACGACTCGGCCGGGAATCGCGCCTCGCGTCGCACACGTGCGGTTTCCCGGAGCTAACCGGGTGCGAAGCGCTCGCCGGTCTCCGCGTCGCGACGAGTGACAGCTATCCGTTCATATAGGAGGAGTCGCTGTCACTCGTGGCGGCCACCAGCGCTGGGGCCCGGTTAACAGTCAGCGCCCTGGGGCGTGTGGACGCGAGGCGCGACCACCGCGAGCCCGGCGCCCGCGACGCGCGCCCTACGCAACCCCCTTCCCCCTCAAAGCGGCCGTTTCGCGAAGCCTCGACCTCCGCCCCTAGCGAACGCCGCACGATGCCAATCCACCAGCTGCCACCCTCGGGTGAACCACCTTCCTAGGAACTAACACCTAGGACGCGCGGAAGCCGACGTCGAACAGGCGCTTGGACTGGCGCAGGATGTTCGGCGAGTGCAACAGCACGACGCCGAGCGTGCGTCCCCGCCGACGCACCGCGGCCACCAGCGAGTGGCCCGCCGCCTGCGTGTAGCCCGTCTTCACCCCGAGCGTCCCGGGGTAGCGGATCTTCAGCAGCGGGTTGTGGTTGTAGAGGAAGAGCTTGCCGCCCTTGATCGGGAACGGCAGCGCCACCTCGCGGCGGCGCACGATCCGCCGCAGGCGCGGGTTGTCGAGCACCGCCTTCGCCAGCGCCGCGAGGTCGTATGGGCACGAATGGTTGCCCTCGTCCTGCAACCCGTCGGGCCGCGAGAAGCGCGTGCAGCCGAGGTTCATCTCGCGCGCCTTCTCGTTCATCTGGGCGACAAAGCCCTTGAGCGTCCCGGACACGCGCTGCGACAGCGCGATCGCCGCGTCGTTGCCTGACGCGAGCATCAGCCCGTAGAGCATCGTCTGCAAGCCGATGCGCTTGCCGCGCTTGAACATCCCGACGCCCGAGCCCTCGTAGCGCAGCGCCTCCTTCGTGATCCGCACCGTCGTGTGCTGCGGCAGGCGCTCGGCCACGATCAGCGCGGTCATCATCTTCGTGATCGACGCGATCGGCAGCTGACGCGTCGGGTTGCGCGACCACAGCACCTCGCCGCTGTCCAGGTCGAAGAGCATCCCGGCGCGCGGCGGGTCGCCGAAGCCCGGGTTGATCGCGTTGCGCTCGCTGAGCTTGACGGCCAGCGGCTTCGGCGGGCCGCCGACAACGGGGCCGTTCACCGCCTGGGTCGCGGTCGGCGGCAGCGCCACGGCCGGTGCGGCGGCAGTGACGCCGTCACCGTCGCCACCCCCACAGCCCGAGCATGCGAGCGCGACCCCCACGGCCGCCCACGCCAGCGTCCCCCTCATTCCTCTGGCGGCTCCCTCAACGCGCCGATGATCCCGAACCCGAGCATCGCCAGCACCACCAGTGACATCACCGTCAGCACGTCGGGCCCGCCCTCGATCGCCGCGCCGATCGTGAGCCCCGCAAACGCGAGGACGAAGACGAGCACGACGATGAGCATGATGTGACGTGGCTGCATGCGCGTGTTCACGTCGCCAGCGGTTGGTTGCGATGCGTCGCGAACAGCTTGATCGCCAGCGCCCCGAAGACGAAGCCGCCGATGTGCGCGAAGTAGGCCACGCCGCTCGAGGCGCCGGTCGGGTCGGTCATCTCGAGCGAGACGAAGAGCACCTGCTGCGCGATCCAGACGGCGAGGAAGATCATCGCCGGCACCTGGATGATCGTCACGAAGAAGACGATGAAGATCAGCGTCAGCACGCGCGCGCGGGGGTAGAGCACGAGGTAGCCGCCGAGGACGCCGGCGATCGCGCCCGACGCGCCGACCGTCGGCGCCGTCGACGACGGGTCGGCGGCGATCTGGGCCGCCAGCGCCGCGAGCCCGCCGAGCAGGTAGAAGAGGATGAAGCGCGGGCGCCCCATCGCATCCTCGATGTTGTTCCCGAAGATCCACAGGAACAGCATGTTGCCGCCGAGGTGCAGCCAGCCGCCGTGCATGAACATCGAGCTGAACAGCGTCAGCACCCACGGCTCGGACTGCGACGGGCACGGCGCGTTGGCGGTGATGTCGCACGGGAGCGCCCCGTAGTCGACGTATTGCTGGTCGCCGGCGTTGCCCATCTCCTGGAAGAACAGCCAAACCGCGACGTTCGCCGCGATCAGCGCGACCGTCAGGTAGGGGAATCCCCGCGTGGGGATGTTGTCCTTCAGCGGAAACACCGGCGGGGCGAGGGTACTCGGGCGTGCGGCTGGGTGAGTCAGACGAGCTCGACGGACAAGCCGGGCAAGCGCGACAGCTTCTCGTCTCGGGTGAGCAGGGTGAGGCGATGCGCCTCGGCGGTGGCGGCGATGAGGAGGTCCGCGGTGCCGCGGCGGACGTCGCGCTTCGCTGCACGAGCGGCCCGTGCCAGGCGCGCGTATGCAGGCGCGATGCGCTCGTCTATCGGAAGAGGCCGAAAGGTCCGTTCGACCCATGCCAACAGCTCCAATCGATCCGCACGCTGGCGCGCGGTCCCTGCGAGCACGCCGTGATAGACGCCGCACAGCGTGAGCGCCGAGATCGTCGCGTGGTCGCCGCGGTCAGCGAGTGCGCCCAGCTCTCCGCGCCCGACCGCGATGACGACCGACGTATCAAGCAGGACGCCGATCACGCGAACGGATCCTTCGGCGGTGCGTCCAGCTCGCGCAGCTCCTCGTCCAGGCGATCGTCGGGCCGGAGCATGCCGCTGATGCTGCGAACGATCTCGCCAAGCGGGACAAAGGTCGCCGCACGCGCGACCGGCACCAGCTGCGCGACCTCGCGCCCGTTGGACGTGATCCGCACCGTCTCGCCGGACTCGACGCGTCGCAGCAGCGCCGCCATGTTGTTTCGCAGCTCACGTTGTGGGACCGTAGCCATAATGCTACACCGTAGCACTCACCTTCGAGGAGTACGGTTGGTCCATGCCTACTCCGCAGGAGGCCCTCGCCGCGGCAGTGCAGAGCGGCGCACATATCGGCGGCGTCGCGATCGCCGCCACTGCTGACGAGGTGCTCTGCGAGGCCGCGTTCGGGACGAAGGTCGCCGGCGGCGACCCGGTCACGATGGACACACCGTTTCGCATCGCCTCGATGACGAAGGCGATGACCACGGCCGCCGTGCTCCAGCTCGCCGAGCAGGGCCGCCTCGACCTCGACGCCGAGGTCCGCTCGATCATCCCGGCGTTCGGCGAGCTGCAGGTGCTCGACGGGTTCGACGGCGACACGCCGCGGCTGCGCCCGCCGGCCTCGCAGGCGACGGTCCGCCAGCTGCTCAACCACACCGCCGGCTTCGGCTACAGCTTCCTCAACGCGAACCTCACGAAGTACCACGAGGTGACCGGGACGCCGGACGCGCTGGCGTTCAAGCCGACGGTCTACACGCTGCCGCTCGTCAACGACCCCGGCACGGCCTGGGAGTACGGGACGAACACCGACTGGGCCGGGCACGTGGTCGAGGTCGTCAGCGGCCAGCGCCTGGGCGAGTACTTGACTGAGCATCTGTGGGGACCGCTCGGGATGACGAGCACGACGTTCGCGCCCGCCGACGAGGTGCGCGCGCAGCTGATGCCGCTGCACTCGCGCATGGAAGATGGCTCGCTCGTGCCGAACGGCGTGGAGATCCCGTGCCCGCCGCAGGTCGACAGCGGCGGCGGCGGTAGCTACTCCACAGCCGGCGACTACACGCGCTTCATGCGCGCGCTGCTGCGCGGCGGCGAGCTTGACGGCGCGCGTGTCCTGCAGGAGGAGAGCGTCGAGCTGATGTTCACGCCCTCGCTCGGCGCGGTGCAGCTGCCCGAGATCATCCGCAGCGTCAACCCGGCGTGGTGCAACGACATCCCGTCGCTGCCCCTGCCCCAGGACTGGGGGCTCGGGCTGCACCTGCTGCTTGCCGACATCCCGGGCCTGCGCCAGGCGGGCACCGGCGATTGGGCGGGCCTCACCAACTGCTACTTCTGGATCGACCGCGCGGCGGGCGTGTGCGGCGCCGTGCTCACGCAGGCGTTCCCGTTCTTCGACGAGCAGATCGTCGGCGCCGCGCTCGGGTTCGAGGCCGCGGTCTACGAGCAGGTCGGCGCGCCGGCTTAGCCGGTGGCCGCCAGCGGGCCGACGCCGGGCTCGTCCTGGGCGACGTGCTGGTCGGCGTGATAGCTGGAACGCACGAGCGGGCCGCAGGCCATGTGGTCGAAGCCGAGCGCGTAGCCGGCCTCTTCGAGCGCTTTGAACTCGTCCGGATGCCAGTAGCGCACGACCGGCAGGTGCTTCTCGGTCGGCCGCAGGTACTGGCCGATCGTGATGATCTGCACGCCGCGCGCGCGGATCTGGCCGAGCGCGTCGACAACCTCGTCGTGCGTCTCGCCGAGCCCGACCATCAGGCCGGACTTCGTCTGCACCTCGTCGCCGGCGATGTGCTTGGCGTTTTCGAGCACGCGCCCCGAGCGCTCCCACGTCGAGCCGCGTCGCGCGACGGGATACAGGCGCGGCACGACCTCGAGGTTGTGGTTGAAGACATGCGGACGCTCGGCAAGCACCTTCGCCAGCGGCATCTCCTGCCCACGGAAGTCGGGCGTCAGCACCTCGACCTTCGTGCGCGGCGCCGCGCGCTTCACCGCGCGGATCGTCTGCGCCCAGATGCCAGCACCGTAGTCGGGCAGGTCGTCGCGGTCGACGCTCGTGATCACCGCGTGGCGCAGCTGCATGCGCGCGATCGTGCGGGCCACGCGCGCGGGCTCGAGCGGGTCGTTCCACGTCGGCTGGCCGGTCTTGACGTGGCAGAAGCCACAGCGCCGCGTGCAGGTGTCGCCGAGGATCATGAACGTCGCGGTGCCGCGCTCCCAGCACTCGCCGATGTTCGGGCACGCGGCCTCCTGGCAGACCGTGTGCAGGTCTTCGCTCTTGATCAGCGCATTGAGCTCGCGGTACTTCGCGCCGCCGGGCGCGGGGACCTTGAACCACGGCGGCTTGCGCGCCCGCAGCGGTTGACCCTCGGAGCCGAGGAACTCAACGACATCGATCCCGCCGGGCTTGGCGCGAGAGCGCGTGGACACGTCCTCCAGCGTATAGCGTCCAGGTATGGCCACCTCTCCCGCTGCTTCCGCCCTCCCCGCGCTGCGTCTCGCCGTCGGCACCGGCGCCTGGGCAACCCCGAACCTCACGGGCCGCCTCTTTGGCATGGACCCCAAGAACAACCCGCAGGCGTCGTTCCTCGCGCGCCTGTTCGGCGTCCGCGACATCGCCCTCGGCCTCGCGGTGATGCAGACGACCGGCCCGGCCAAGCGCGTCGCGTGGCAGCTCGGGATCTTCTGCGACGCCGCCGACGCGGCGGCCGCGGCGCTCGCCGCGCGCAACGGCACGCTGCCCAAGCACTCCGCTGTGATGGCCGGAGTCGTCGCCCTCGCGGCGGTCGGGCTGGGCATCGTCGCGCTCCAGGACGAGTAGCTGCGATGAGTTTGGGCGAGTAGCGCGGTCTCTCTGCCCATGGGAATCCACGTACACGAATTCATGAGCGCCGACGGCGTCATCGACGCGCCGATGTGGACGTTCGACTACGGCTTCGCCGACGGCATGACGGAGGTGCTCGAGAAGGTCTGCGGCGACAGCACGGGCATCCTGCTCGGCCGCAACACCTACGAGATGTTCGAGCCGGCGTGGTCCACACGCACCGTCGAGGACGACCCCGGTGCGCCGTTTTTCAACGAGACGCGCAAGTACGTCGTCTCGGGCACGCTGACCGAGGGGACCTGGAACAACTCGGAGATCATCGGCACGTACGACCCGGACCGCATCCGCCGGCTGAAGGACGAGGTCGACGGCGATCTCTACGTGTCCGGCAGCGTGCAGCTGGTCCACGGCATGCTCGAGGACGGCCTGATCGACGAGCTGCACGTGTTCGTCTACCCGCTCACGCTCGGTGAGGGGCCGCGCCTGTTTGCCGAGGGTGCGACGCCGCGCAAGATGCAGCTGGCGCGCAGCGAGCAGTACGACAACGGCGTGCTCTACCTCAACTACAAGCCACAGCCGAGCTCGTAATCAGGCGCGCCGGCGAGACGATTCGCTGGCGGCACCCGAACGCCTCGGCGACGCGGAAGGCGGCGCGCTTGCGAAAGCACGGCAAGCCGCCGCTTCCGCGCTCGGCCGCGATCGACGTCATCCGCACGGTCGGAAGCCCACAGGCCACCACCCAGTCGAACGGTGCGAGGTCGTTCTCGACGTTGACCGCGAAGCCGTGCGTCGTGACACCGCGCTGGACGTGCACGCCGATCGAGGCGATCTTGCGATCCTCGACCCAGACGCCGGTGTAGTCAGGGCCGTCATCCGGGCGTGAGCGCGCCTCGAGCCCCTCGTCGCGCAGCGCCGCCACGATCGCGTCCTCCAGCGTGCGCACGAACCCGACGACGTTGTCGGTCTCCATGATCGCGTAGCCGGTCAGCTGCCCCGGCCCGTGATAGGTGACACGCCCGCCGCGCTTGACGGGGACGATGTCGATGCCCTGGGCGCGATACCAGGCCTCGCCGCGCGGCAGGTCGACCGGCCCCGTGCGACGGGTCGTCGTGTAGGTCGGCGGGTGCTCGAGCAGCAGCAGCGTGTCGCCGACCTCGCCGGCCTGGCGCGCGGCGCGCAGGCGCTCCTGCAGCGCGTAGGCCTCGCGGTAGTCGACGAGGCCAAGCCAGCATGTCCGCAGCTCAGGCACCGACCCCAGCGTACTCTCAGAGCGATGCTCGCCGACCGGCTGACACGCCTGCGCTGGCGCCTGCGCGGCGCGTGGCAGTGGCCGGTGCTGTGGGTGCTGACGCTGGCCGACGCGATCGTGCTCGCGACGCTGCCCTACAGCGGCGACGACGGAACGCCGGTGATCGCCGGGTTCTTCCTCGCGGGCTTTGCGAACCTCGCGATCGTCGCGGCGGTCGGCCCTGCGCTCGGGCGCCTCCTGCGGCGGCGACGCAGCGACCTGCCGGTCTCGGTGGCCGCCGACCGCGCCGCGACAGGGTTGATGGTCGTGGCGTTCGCCGGGCTGCTCGCCGCGGGCATCGCGCACCGCCCCGAGGTGACCGCGGCCGACCGCGACGACGAGCGTCAGCTGCGCGCGGCGCGTGCGTGGTTCGAGCGCAACGCACCGGTCCAGTTTCGCGCCGGCATCGAGCACGAGGACACCTACAAGCCCGGTCCCGACCTCTTTCGCACCTGCATCCCGGGGGCCGACCCCGACAAGCATCTCTGCGTCTTCGTCGACACCGCAGTGGACCCGCCGCGCGTTCGCGAGGACGCCGACGAGCGGCCGAACTCGCTCTACACCGTGAACCCCTAAAGCTGGACGGATGTCGTGCCGATAGGCGCGTTAGTGCGTGCCACCCGGGCATTTGTCGCGTCTCTCGGAGCTTCCCTCTCGATCGTCGTCGCGGCCTCGCTCGCACTCATGACCGTCAGCACGGTCGTCGCCTTCCAGGGCTGGCCCGGCATCAGCAGCGCCCAGCCCGCCGCGCACGCCGACACGCTGCTCGCGATCGACGCCGGCGAGCGCGCCGCGCAGCGCACGAAGCGCGCAGCCCTCGTCGTCCCTAAGCGCCAGACGCCGGCGCGGGCCGTCAAGCGCACGGCCGCGACACCGCGCAAGGTCACGCGCGTGAGCACCCCGATCCGCACCGCGGCGCCCACCGCCGCGAAGGCCCGCCCCGCTGCGACGCCTCAGGCGGCGCCCAAGACGTCAGCCGTCGAGCAGAAGAGCGCCCCGGCCCCCAAGCGCGAGCCGACCGCAGGCGACCCGGTTCGCCGCGTGGGCGCCAACCTCGGCGGAACGGTCTCGACCGCGGGCGAGAAGCTCGGCGAGGCCGTCGGCACCGCGAGCCCCCCGCTCGGCCAGCTCGTCACCAACGTCAGCGACGTCGTTGCGAAGGTCGTGGGCGACGCGACCGAGCTGCTCGGCAAGGTCCTCGACGGCCTGACCGGCGCCCCGCAGACGCCTTAGAGCGCCGCGGGGTCCTCGAGCAGCGCGCGCACGCGCGCGAGGAACGCCGACGCGCGTGCGCCGTAGACGATGCGGTGGTCGCAGACGAGCGTCAGCTCGATCGACGGGGCGGCTACGACGGCGCCGTCGCGCACCAGCGCACGCGTCTCTACGTCGCCGACGCCGATTGCGATCGCCTGTGGGGGCGTCAGCGGTGGGACGATGCGGCGCGCCCCGGCGGCGGCGGTCACCGTGCACGTCGCGCCCGCGCTAGCCGGCGCGGCGAGCTGCTCAGCGGACGCCTCGAAGCGCGCGGCCTCCTCGGCGATCACCGCGAGCGGCTTGGCGTCGGCGTCGGCGATCGTCGGCGCGATCAGCGCGCCGCCCGCCTCCAACGTGATCGCGACGTTGACGCGCGAGTAGGTCTCGAAGCGCCCGTCGCGATAGGCGGCGTTCAGCTCGGGCTGCTCGCGCAACGCCAGCGCCGCGGCGCGGACGACGAGCGCGCGTGGTCCTGCGCCGAGCGCGAGCGCTGCCTCGATGTCCACCTCGGTGCCGAGCGTGACGTCCGGGACGGTCGCGCGCGATTCCGCGACACGCCGCGCCAGCTGCGCCTGCGCACGGGTGGGTTCGACGGTCTCGGTGGTGCCCTTGGCCGTCTCGCTCACACGTCCTCCGCTCTGGCGACTGCCGACCAGCGGGCGATGAAGTCCTCGGCGTCGGCGCCGGCGAGCTCGCGGCGCATCGTGCCGACGAAATGGCGCGCGTCCTGCGTGGGAACGTCCCAGAACAAGACGACCTCGTTGCTCGCGATGTCGACGATCTCAACCGTGTCGACGGCATCGGGCGCTGCGAAGAATCGCGAGCCCCCGCGCGCATGGCTCAGGCGGTAGGCGCGGTTGGCCTTCATGCGGCCTCCTCCAAGGCGGCCTCGCCGTGAAAGACACGCCCGTCCGGCGTCCAGATCGCGGGGACGTCGCGCACGCCGCGCTCGATCGCCGTCTGCGTCGCGCGATCCAGCGACGTGCGCACGCCGCGCGTCTCGACGGCCTTCAGCGTCGCGGTCGGATGCATCTCGCACGCCGAGCCGGCGATGACGACGTTGTCGGCGACGGAGAGATCGCGCCCGCCCGCGTAGGCCTGCCGAAACGCCGCGAGCACGAACGCAACGACACGGCCGATGCTCTTCGCGTACGTCGCGGCACGCAGCGCGAGGTCGCCCTCGAGCGGGAACGGCTCCGGCCAGCGCAGCGGCTGCACGCCGATCTGCGTGGCGCGCGTGGCGATCCGCTCGCGGTAGGCGTCGGCATCGGCCTCGCAGCGAAAGCCCTCGAGCGAGTCGGCCGCCGGCAGCTCGGTCGAGCGAACCGGGATCCACTCAGCCGGGTACGTCAGCACGTCGAGCACGCGCTCGGCCGCGAGGTAGGACTCCGGCGAGCGCAGGTCGAGATAGAACGCCGCGGGCGGCTCAGCCGTGGATGAGCCAGCCGTCGGCAGCACGCGCCGCCTCCATCACTGCCTCCGACAACGTCGGATGGCCATGCACCATGCGCGCGACTTCCGCAAAGCCACCCTCGAGCGCCTTGACGTTGACGAGCTCCTGGATCATCTCCGTCGACTTGCTGCCGATGATGTGACCGCCGAGCATCTCGCCGTACTTCTTCTCGCCGACGATCTTCACCAGGCCCGTGCGATCGCCGTAGGTCGTGCCGCCGCCGACGGCGCCGTAGGACACCTTGCCGACGACGACGTCGTGGCCGGCGTCCTTGGCCTGCTGCTCGGTCAAGCCGAACGACGCGACGTTCGGCGTGCAGAACGTCGAGCGCGGCACGTCGACGTAGGTGATCGGGTGCGTCGGGCGGCCGGCGATCGCCTCGGCGGCGATGACGCCCTCGTCGGACGCCTTGTGGGCAAGCGCAGGGCCGGGCACGAGGTCGCCGATCGCGTAGACCTTCGCGTTGGACGTCTTCAGCGCACCGTCGACGGCGATCAGGCCGTCCTCGCCGAGCTTGATGCCGGCACCGTCGAGGTTCAGCGCCTCGACGTCGGGACCGCGGCCGGTCGCGATCACGATCCAATCGGCCTGCTGATCCTCGTAGAAGGTCTTCGTCTTGACCTCGATGCCCTGCTTCTTGAACGACCGCTCGGCGAGCTTTGAGATGTCCGGGTCCTCTGTCGGCAGCACGCGGTCAAGCCCCTCGTAGAGCGTGACCTGCGAGCCCAGCCGCGCATAGCCCGACGCGATCTCCGTGCCCGACGCGCCCGCGCCGATCACGACCATCGTCGCGGGCAGCTTGTCCAGCGCCCACGCTTCCTCGGTGCCGATGACGTTGCCGCCGTAGTCCAGGCCCGGCAGCGGCTTGCGCACCGAGCCGGTCGCGAGGATGACGCCCTTGCCGGCCTTCAGCAGCGTGTCGCCGACCTGCACGTCGCCATCGGCGGTGAGCACGCCGGTGCCCTCGACGTAGTCGATCGCGTTCTTCTTCAGCAGCCCGGCGACACCGCCGGTGAGCGTCTTGGTGACCTTCTCACGACGTGCCTGCACGCCGGCCCAGTCGACGCTGAGCTCGCCTGTGACGATGCCGAAGTCGCCGGCCTCACGCGCTTCGCTGAGGATGTCCGCCGAGCGCAGCACCGCCTTGGCTGGGATGCACGCGACGTTGGGACAGCGCCCGCCGACGAACTGGTTCTCGACGACGACGGTCTTCATCCCCAACTGCGCGGCTCGGATCGCGGCGACGTAGCCTCCAGGTCCCGAGCCGATCACCACGCAGTCGTACGCGTTTTCGGCCATGGCTTCGAGTCTATTCAGGAGAACGCCGATGGCGTTTTCATGCGCGACAGCACGCGCACGAGCTTCCAGAACAGGAAGCCCCCGAGCGCCAGCACGGACATGCACAGCGCGACCGCCGCGAGGTTCGACGCGACCAGCAGCGAGATGCCGGCGACGATCACCGTCAGCATCAGCAGCGTCTGGAAGCCGAGCACCGCCCAGTAGTAGTGCTTCCACATGCCCCAGGCGGCGATCAGCATCACCGCGGCGAAGACGAACGCGCCACCCGCGGTGCCCTTGCCGTCCTCCTTGATCTCGTAGCCCGCGAGGACGAGCCCGACGTTTGACAGCGCGATGAACAGCGCGACGCCGATCGCGACCTTCAGCGCGACCGGATGCTCGTTGGGCGCCAGCGGCTCGAGCCCAGCGCGCAGCGCTGCGTCGCGCTCGGCGGCGGGCACGCGCGGCGCCCGCGGCTGGGCCGCGGTACGGCCGCGCTTGCGGCTACGCGCTCCCAACGGGAGCCTCCAGGGCGGTCTTCAACGCGCGGGCAGCGGCCTCGGGATCTTCGGCCTGCGTGATCGCGCGGACGACGGCGATGCGCGTCGCGCCCGCGGCGACGACGTCGGCGACGTTCGCCGGATCGATGCCGCCGATCGCAAACCACGGCAGCGTCGCGTGCGCGGCCGCGTGGCGGACGTAGTCGAGGCCGACGGCAGGCCGGCCGGGCTTGGTCGGCGTTGCGTGGACCGGTCCGACGCCGGCGTAGTCGGCACCGCCGCTGGTAGCGAGATCCTCCGGCGCGTGGGTCGAGATCCCGACGATGCGGTCAGGCCCGACCAACTCACGCGCTTGCGCGATCGAGGCGTCGTCCTGGCCGACGTGCACGCCGTCGGCGCCCGCCTGCTCGACGAGGTCGGGGCGGTCGTTCAGCAGGAACAGCGCGCCCGCCTCGGCACACGCCTCACGGACCTCCTCGGCCGCGCGCAGGATCAGCGCGTCGTCGGCGTGCTTGATGCGCAGCTGCACCATGTCCACGCCCCCGCGCAGCGCCGCGCGCAGCCGCGCGCCGTCGATCTGCGGGCAGACGAGGTACAGGCGTGCGGACGCGAGGCGATCCACGTCGCGCACAGTAGTACGGTGGAAGGCAACGGGAGCCCGTCCTGGGCTGAGAGGGCCACGGGCCGACCGTCAGCAGCTGATCCGGATCATGCCGGCGAAGCGAGGAAGCACGCAGTTGTCACCAGCACCACAGAGTTTCGACGTAGCCGTCGTCGGCGCCGGCGTCATCGGGCTGTCCGTGGCGTGGCGCGCCGCGCGCTCCGGACTGCGCGTGCTCGTGCTCGAGCGCGACACGATCGGCAGTGGTGCCTCGCACGTCGCGGCGGGGATGCTCGCGCCGGTCGCCGAGGCCGACGCCCAGGAGGCCGCGCTGCTGGATCTCGGCCTGCGCAGCGCGGCGGCGTGGCCGGCGTTTGCCGCCGAGCTGGGCGTGCAGCTGCAGACAGGCGGCACGCTCGTCGTCGCGCGCGATCGCGACGAGGCCGAGTGGCTCGAGCGCGAGCTTGCGCTGCGCGCGCGACTGGAGCTGCGCGCCGAGCGCCTGCTGCCGAGCGCAGCGCGGTCGCGCGAGCCGGCGCTGGCGCCGACACTGCGCGCGGCGTTCCTGGCGGCTGACGACCACAGCGTCGACCCGCGCGCGCTGCTCAGCGCGCTCGCCGCAGCGGCCCGCGCCGCCGGCGCGGAGATCCGCGAGCACGCGCCGGTCGACGACCTCGGCGCGCTGCCGGCCACCTCTGTCGTGCTCGCCGCGGGCGCGTGGTCAGGCGCGCTTGCCGACGTGCCGGTACGCCCCGTGAAGGGCCAGACGATCCGGTTGCGGCCGCGGCCGGGTGACCCGCCGCTGCTCACCCACACGGTGCGCTTCGACGGCGGCTACCTCGTCCCCCGCGCCGATGGACGCATCGTGCTCGGCGCGACGATGGAGGAGCGCGGCTTCGACACCGCGATGACCGCCGGCGCCGTGTACGAGCTGCTGCGCGACGCGTCCGAGCTGGTCCCCGGCGTGCTCGAGCTGGAGATCGAGGAGCTGGTTGCCGGGCTGCGCCCGGGTACTCCGGACAACATGCCGATCGTCCGCCGCCTCGACGAGCGCGTCATCGTCGCCAGCGGCCACCACCGCAACGGGATCCTGCTCGCGCCGCTGACGGCAGAGCTGGTCGTCTCGGAACTTGCCAATCGCACGGCCGGAGGCCGGGCGTTGCAATCAGAACGCGGGGCAGGATGCCCCGCGGAGGTGACCCTCTCGTGATCACGCTCAACGGCGAGCCGCGCGGCGACCTCCATGCACCGCTGACCGTGCGCGCGCTGCTGGACGCCGTCGAGGTCGACGCCGACGCGCGCGGGGTCGCGGTCGCCGTGGATGCGGAGGTCGTCCCACGTGCGGAGTGGGAGACGTACTCGGTGATCGACGGCTCACGCGTCGAGGTCCTGATCGCGGTGCAGGGCGGCTGACGGTGGCGACGACGCGCACCGATCCGCTCCAGATCGCCGAGCGCACGTACGGCTCGCGCCTGCTGCTCGGAACCGGCGGCTTCACGCGCCTGGAGACGCTGGAGGAGGCGATCACCGCCAGCGGCACCGAGCTCGTCACCGTCGCGCTGCGGCGGATCGACGCGAGCGCGCGGGGATCGCTCGTCGACGTGCTCGACCGCTGCGGCGTCGAGCTGCTGCCGAACACCGCCGGCTGCTTCACCGCGCGCGACGCCGTGCTGACGGCGCAGCTGGCGCGCGAGGCGTTTCAGACCGACCTCGTCAAGCTCGAGGTGATCGGCGACGAGCGCACGCTGCTCCCCGACGCACCAGAGCTGCTGATCGCCGCCGAGCAGCTGATCGCCGACGGCTTCACGGTGCTGCCCTACACCACCGACGACCCGGTGCTCGCGCGGCGCCTGGAGGACGTCGGCTGCGCGGCGGTGATGCCGCTCGGCTCGCCGATCGGCAGCGGCATGGGCATCCGCAACCCGTACAACATCAGCCTGATCGTCGAGCAGGCGCGGGTGCCGGTGGTGCTCGATGCCGGCGTCGGCACGGCGTCCGATGCCGCCCTGGCGATGGAGCTCGGCTGCGACGCGGTGCTCTGTGCGAGCGCGATCTCGCGCGCGCAGGACCCGGTCGCGATGTCGCTGGCGATCCGCCACGGCGTCGAGGGTGGACTCCTCGCGCATGGCGCGGGGCGGATCCCGCGGCGGCTGTACGCGGAAGCGTCAACCCCGGACGAGGGGCTGCCGCAGTTCAATGACTGATGCGCTGATCGACCAGCTCGAGGCGGCGTTCAGCGGGCGCGACGCGTCGGCGTTCGCGGCGTTCTGCGCGCCGGACGTGCACTACGAGGACCCGCTGACCAACCGCCCGCTGGAGTCGCCCGCCGAGCTCGGCGTCCACGCGTCACGGCTGTGGCGCGGTTTCCCGGACGCGCGCGTGGAGCGCACCGGCGAGCGCCTGCACTCCAGCGACGGCCGCTACATTGCCGCGCCCGTGAAGCTGCTTGCCACGCATCGCGGCGAGCTGGACGAGTCGGTGCCCCCGACCGGGCGCTTCGTCGTGCTGCACGCGATCTTCTATTGCGAGCTGACCACCGACCACGAGATGCTCTGGCGCGTGCGTGGGTTCTATGACGTCTACGACGCCGCGATGCAGCTGGGGATCGTCCCCAAGCCCGGCACGCTCGGAGAGAAGGCGCTGCTGATGCTGCGTGGCTTCGGGGTGCGGGCGGGACGCACGTGATCGCGACGCTGGCGGCGACCGCCGCGGCGATGATCGGCGGCGAGCTGATGCCCCAGCGCGAGCTGGTCGCCGAGGCGCCGGGCGCGCAGCACGCGACCTACCGTGCCGAGCCGCGCGCCGAGGCGTCACCGCGGGCGCAATGCGGGCCGGGGTCGCGTCCCGAGCCGGGGCTACAGGGCCGCGTCCCGCGTGGCTCGACGGACGGCTTCGCGTGCAACATCACCGCGATCGGGCACGACGGACCTACCGGCGGCCTGAAGGTGGAGCGTTACGTCGACGCCGCCGGGCACGAGTGCGCCTACTACGACACGACGCTGGCGTTCCCGACGAACCTGCTGGCGGCGTCGCTGAGCGGGCGCCCGACCGGGACGGTGGTGCTCGACATGTCGGACCCGGCCAAGCCCGTGCGCACGGCGACGCTGACGACGCCCGCGATGCAGTCGCCGCACGAGTCGCTGCTGGTGCACGAGAAGCGCGGCCTGCTGGCGGCGGTGATGGGGAGCGTCGCTACCGCGCCAGGGTTCGTCGACATCTACGACATCAAGCAGGACTGCCGCCATCCCGTGCTGCGGTCCTCGAGCCTCGTCGGCTTCCTCGGGCACGAGAGCGGCTGGAGCCCCGACGGCAACACGTTCTATGCGACGTCGCTGTTCAACGGCACGGTCACGGCGGTCGACGTGACTGACCCCAAGCATCCGGCGACGCTGTGGATCGGGCTGTATCCGTCGCACGGGATGACGCTGTCGGCCGACGGCAACCGCGGCTACCTGGCGTCCTTGGAGATCGGGCTGCAGATCGTCGACCTCTCGGAGATCCAGGCGCGCAAGCCCAACCCGCAGGTGCGCGAGATCAGCCGCCTGTCGTGGACGCCGCGGACGATCCCGCAGGTCGCGATCCCGGTGACGATCAAGGGCAAGCCCTACCTCGTCGAGAACGACGAGTTCTCGGCCGAGCGTGCGCTCGTCGTGGCCGCGAACGGTCAGAAGGTCGGCGCGGCGCGGATCATCGACATCTCCGACGAGCGCGCGCCGCGTGTGGTCTCGAACATCCGCCTCGAGGTTCACCAGCCCGAGAACCGCCGCGCGATCGGCGCCGACCCGGGCGCGCGCTTCGTCGGCCAGGGCTACGGCATGCACTACTGCAACGTGCCGCGCGCGGTGGACCCCGAGATCGTCGCCTGCTCGTCGATCGTCTCGGGCTTGCGCGTGTTCGACATCCGCGATCCGCTACATCCGAAGGAGATCGCCTACTTCGTCGCGCCGCCGCGGCCGAGCGCGAACCTCGTGACCGATCCTGATCCGGCCAACTACGCGATGGCGCGCCCGACGTTCGTGCGCGAGCGCGGGGAGATCTGGTACTCGGACGCCAACAGCGGCTTCTACGCGCTGCGCGTCGACAAGGGCGTGTGGCCGTTCGCCAAGCCGCGCTGCGTGAGCCGGCGGGTGTTCGATCTGCGCGTGCGGCTGCGGACCGCGCGCGTGACGGTGGACGGCAAGCGCGTGACGGTGCGGCGCGGACGTGCGCGAATCGACCTGCGCGGCAAGCCGCGGCGCACCGTGACGGTGCGCATCGCGGGCCGGACTGCGGCAGGGCGCGCCGTGTCTGAGACGCGCCGCTACCGCACGTGCGTCACTCGACGGTGAGGGTCGCCTTCATGTTCGAATGCAGCGTGCAGACGTAGCTGATCTCGCCTGCCTTGGTGGGCGTGAACTCGAACGTGCCGCCCTTGCCGAACTGGTCGGACTTGAACTGGCCGTCGTCGGCGACGGCGTCGTGGTCGGCGGTGTCGTCGTTGATCCAGCGGACCGTCTGACCGACCTTCACCGTCTGGGTCGTCGGGTCGAACGCGAAGTCCTTCATGTGGATCTCGACCGCGTCGCCGGAGGCGGCCGGCGTGGTTGCGGCGGGCGGCGTGGCCGCGCCGGTGTCGCCGCCGTCGTCGTCGTCACCGCAGCCGCCGGCGAAGACCAGGGCGCCTGTGGCAAGCAGCAGGGAGAGGATGCGCATGGTTCGTACGACGCTATCGCGTCGGCGTTCCTTCCTCCGGTGCGACGAGGTCGACGAGAACCGGCTTGTGGTCTGACAGCGTGTGGTTGTCGAGCACCTCGACCTTGCCGCGCCGCGCGAGGCCACGCGCGGTGATGAAGTCGACGTCGTGGCCGCCGGCGACGGCGAAGCCGGGCGCGTTGGGGCGGCGCGTGTTCGTGTCGCCGCCGAGGACTGCGGGACCGGCCTGCGCCCAGCCGAGCAGCGCGTCGGCGGCCTTGCGCAGGTCTGCCTGGGCGCGAGCCTCCGAGTGGACCTGCGCGTGGAGGTTGCCGATCCACGTGTCCGCCGTCTTGACGGCGTGCATCGTGCGGCGCTCGGGCCAGTGGCGCAGCACGACCGTACGGTGTTCGCTGATCGGCCGGTGGCGGACGAGGATCGCGTTGGCGCCGCCGCCGTTGGACTTGATCAGGTCGGGGAAGCGCCGGGCGATCGGCTTGCGCAGGGCGAGCAGGAAGTTGCGCGAGGTGAGGGACATGCGCGCGCCGGCGTGGCAGGCCTCGCCGAGCGGCTTGGGCCACCACGGCGGGACCTCCTGCAGCAGCGCGACGTCCCAGTCCCAGCCGGCAAGCTCCGCCGAGAACTCGGGGAGCAGGTCGCGCCCCGCGTTCGGCACGGCGCGGCCGTGGAAGAGGTTCCAGGTCAGGACTCGCACGAGCGGCGTATCGTGCCACGGCCCATGGCCCGCCACTTCCTCACCGGCAGCGAGCTGACCGCGGACGAGCTGCATGCGCTGCTCGCGCGTGCGATCGAGTTGAAGGGCGCGCCGCGCAGCTCGCGCGCACTGGAGGGGCGCACGGTCGCGCTGCTGTTCGAGAAGCCGTCGACGCGGACGCGGCTGAGCTTCGAGGTCGGCGTCGTCGAGCTCGGCGGGCACCCGCTGATCCTGCGTCCCGGCGAGATGCAGCTGTCGCGGGGCGAGTCCGTGCGCGACACCGCGCTGGTGCTGTCGCGTCAGGTGGACGCCGTCGGCGTGCGCACCGGGCCTGATTCGCTGCTGGAGGAGCTGGCGGCCGCCGGCTCGATCCCGGTCTTCAACATGCTCACGGCGGGGCACCATCCGTGCCAGGCGCTGGCGGACTTCATGACGATGCGCGAGCGCTTCGGCTCGCTCGACGGCCTGAAGATCGCCTACGTCGGCGACGGCAACAACGTCGCGCGCTCGCTGGCCGTCGTCGGCGAGTTGCTCGGCGTCGAGGTCGCTGTCGCGGCGCCCGACGGCTACCAGCTCGAGCCTGTCGCCAGTGCGGTGTTGACCGACGACCCGCGCGAGGCGGTCGCCGGCGCAAACGCGGTCTACACCGACGTCTGGGTCTCGATGGGCGACGAGGACACCGCCGACGCCCGCCGCGCCGCCCTTGCCCCTTACCGCATCGACGACGACCTGCTCGCCGCCGCCGCACCCGGCGCGGTCGCCCTGCACTGCCTCCCCGCCCACCCTGGCGAGGAGATCACCGAGTCGGTCTTGTACGGCGAGCGCCAGGCGATCTGGGACCAGGCGGAGAACCGCCGCCACGCCCAGAAGGCGTTGCTCGAAGTACTGCTGGGGTAGCGCGGCATGGAGCGATTCACTGGAGGCTGCCTGTGCGGCGACGTCCGGATCGTCGCGTCGGGACGGCCGGACCGGGTCGGCATCTGCCATTGCTTCGACTGCCGCAAGCATCACGGGGCGCTGTTCAGCGCTTCCGCGATCTTTCGTAAGGAGGCGGTGACGATCGACGGCGAGCCGCGCGGGTACGAGGGCCGGTTCTTCTGCCCGCGCTGCGGCGGCTCGGTGTTCGCGCGCACCGGCGACGAGGTTGAAGTGCACCTGGGGACTCTGGACGCGACCAACCGGCTGACGCCGACCTACGAGCTCTGGGCCGAACGCCGCGAGGCCTGGCTGCCGCCGCTTGGCTAGCACCAACACCAAGGGCCGCCCTTTCGGACGGCCCTCGAGGCACGGCTATGCGGCGCGGACTAGCGGCCGTTGACCGCGTCCTTCAACGCCTTGGCGGCGGTGAACTTCGGCGCGTTGGACGCGGCGATCTGGATGCGCTCACCGGTCGCAGGGTTGACGCCCTGGCGGGCGGCACGGGCACTCACGCTGAACTTTCCGAAGCCAGCGATCGCGACCTCACCACCACGGGACAGGGTGTCGGTGAGGATGTCGGCGATGCCGTCGACGGCCTTCTTGGCATCGCCGGAGCTGAGACCTGCCTTGTCGGAAAGGTGCTGAGCCAGCTCGGACTTGTTCACGACGTATCCCTCCTACGTTGACGTTGGGGCGCAGCCTAGCCGCCGTTCCGGCGGAAAAACCGCCGAAAACCCCGATGCGAAGCCCATTTTGCGGGTTCTCTGACATCGGAAGCGGCCAGGCGGCGCGGGAACGTACCGGATCGAGCGGACCGCAGGCGGTTGTTCGGCAGCGAACCTCAGCGCCGAATCGTCGTGTAGGCGGGCCGTGAGACGTGCCCCGCCTCGTCTACCGCACGCAGCCCGAGGCGCCCGCGATCGTCGGGAATCGGCAGCCGCTCGAGCGTCCCGGCTCCCTGTGGACGCACGCTTGAGTACCCCACCCAGGGCCCGTCGTCGAGGCGAAACTCGTAGCGCCGCGCACGTCCGCAGAGCAGATCGTCCCCGGGTGCGCGGAAGACGAGAGCGTCGCCCTCGGCGCGCAGATCGGCGGGCACGCCGGGAGCGACGGCGTCGCGCCGCAGGTCGCCGGAGTTGGCGTTGTCGTGATGAAAGCGCGGCCATGACGCCGGCGCGCAGGTGGCGGCGGCCGTGCCGTACGCGAAGACGTTGCCGGCGCGGGTCGCGGCGACGACGACGCGCTTGCCGTCCTGGTCGCCCCACGTCCCGAGCAGCGGGTTGGCGACGACCCAGTCGCTCGTGAGCTTCGGCCATGCGTCGCTCTGCAGGCCGAGCGCACCGAACGCGTTGAGGTCGAGGTGCGCGCTGGCGGCGACGACCTCCTCGCCGGGCGCACCGCCGACGTCGCCGATCGACGGTCCCGGAGAGGAACGAGAGGTCGTTCTGCCGTGCAGGGAAGCCGAGGCGCAGCTGGCCGCTGCCGGGGTCCCAGGCGCTGATCGAGTCCTCGCCGCCCTGGTACTCGTTGACCGTCAGGTCGAGCGCGCGCAGCAGGCCCGTCGTCGGCGCGACGAGCGACGTGCCGCCGCCGACGTTGCCGAACGCGGGATGCCCGACCGCCGGCAACGTCAGCAGGTCGGCGCGCAGCGGGTTGCCGGTCGGGATGTCGGACTGCATGCCCACCGGCTTGCCGTTGACGCGCCCGAGGCACGGGCTGCCGTCGGGGTTGAGCACCATCGCGGGCCCGCCGTCCGGGATCACGCCGACCTTCGGCCCGCGCCCGCCGCGGGGACAGTTCAGCGTCGCGATCACCGGCGAGCCGGTGATGCCCTCGCCGACCACCGGCAACAGCTCCGCGAAGACCTTGCCGATCTTCACCGGCCAGCCGTCGACGAACTTCCCGTCCGCCGCGATCGCGTAGAGGCGCGAGTTGGCGAAGTCGAGGATGCCCAGCGGCTCGACGAGGTTCAGCGCAAGGTTGTTCAGCGGCGCGACGTTGAGCCCGCCGTCCTTGCCCGCCTCGTACTCCTCGTTGGTGCCGACGACGATCTCGGGACGCCCGTCGCCGGTGAGGTCGCCGACTGCCGGCGTGTCGATGATCGCGCCCTGGTTGAGCTCGGCGCCGATGCCGTCCTTGAACGTGACGCGGTGCGAGCGCCGGTCGACGGACTTGACCTTCGCCGGGTCGACGACGAGCACCGGGAAGCCGCGCACGAGCTTGCCGTTCGCACGCCAGGCGTAGACGTGGCGGTCCATGCTCGCGGCGACGATCTCGAGGCGCTCGTCACCGTCGAGGTCGGCGAGCACGGGCGAGCCGATGAAGCCGTGCTGCGTGCGGTTGCGATGGCCGCGCCGCTCGGGGACGAAGCGCCGCAACGCACGGCCGGAGTACGCGCGCCGCGCCTCGACGCGCAGCTTGCGCCGCCCGCGCGCATCCCACGCATAGACCTTGCCCTCGAGGTCCGCGGCGACGACCTCCGGCGCGCCGTCGCGATCGAGGTCGCCGGCGGCAAGCGAGGCGAGGATCGCGCCGCGCGCGCGACCGCGGCGCAGGCGGTCGGTGCGTGCCGGCCAGCCAGGCAGCTCGCTGCCATCGCGACGGACCGCGTGGACGAGACCGTCGGAGCCGGCGATCAGCAGCTCCGTGCGGTTGTCGCCGTCGAGGTCGACGAACAGCGGCGACGACTCGACGTCGCCGCCGTCGAAGCGCCGTGGGAACCCTGGCAGCAGGTCCTTGTCGCGATGCAGGTAGAGGTTGCGGCGGTCGCGCGCCGCGCGCGCCCGCGGCCACCGCCTCGACCTTCACGGTGAAGCCATACGGCTCGGTGTTCGGCCGTCCTGCGGCGGTCTGCGGAAGCGGCCCGGGCTCGCGGCCGTCGAAGGCGCTGATTGCGGGAAGCGCGCCTTCAGCCGCGCGAGGTCGAGGCGCGCGACGACGCCGGCGAAGCGCTCCGTCCGCACGCTGCCGTCGCAGTGCTCGGACGCGCACCGCCTCGAAGTCCGCCTCGCCCGGGTAGGACCCGGGCGCGACGAGCACACGGCAGCGTGTAGGCGCTGCGTGCGCCGAGCTCGGCGCCGACATCGACGTGCGTCTGTCGCCGGGTCGACCTGGTCGAACCACTGCGGGCGACGTGATCGCGACCGACGGCGGGATCCGCCCCGCGGCCAGCTGATCGACCGCGGCGTTCATGTTCACGCGGCCGTGGCCGTAGAACTGGTCGAAGCCCTTGCGTGCCGGGTAGCGCCGCGTCTCCACCAGCGGCGAGACGACGAGCGAGTTGAAGACGCCCGACAGCTGCGGGTCGGTGCACGTCGGCAACGGGACGGGCGCGCACGAGCCCTCGCTGATCGCGAAGTCGACGTCGTCGGCCGTCGTCTCCATCAGCTGGCGGATCTCGTTCGGCGTGATCGTGATGCCCGCGGTCGCGCGCCGCGCTGTAGAGCAGCGCCGGCCATGCCGCTCGCGCGCCCGGTCGCGTCGGACGAGCAGGACACGCTCGGGATCGCGACCGAGATCTTCGCGCCGAAGTTCGTGCAGCCGGTGAACTGCAGGTAGGAGCGCGGGATCGGCGTGAACGCCTCGTCGTACTTCGTGACCGAGTTGACGAGCACGACGCCGGGGTAGGACGCCGGCCAGTGGTGATGCTGCGCGGCCTCGTCGGCAGCCGAGGCGATCACGACGACGCCGCGCCGGTACGCGTAGTCGACGGCGTTGCGCGCGAAGCGCGAGTTGTTCAGCGCGCCGAGCGCCTCCTGCACGACGCTTGCGCCGTTGTCGGTCGAGTAGATGACGCCCTGCGCGAAGCGGTTGACGTCGGCGACGAACGAGTCGCCGACGCGGATCGCGCATGAACTGGCAGTTCGGGCACGTGCCGGCGCCGGACTGCGCATCGCCGGCCTCGGCCGTGGAGTCGAGCGCCTCGCCCGTGCCGTGCCCGTACTGCACGTCGTCGTAGGGATCGTTGTCGTCGTCGAGGAAGTCCCAGCCGACGATGTCGTCGCGGTAGCCGTTGCGGTCGTCGTCGCGGTTGTCGGAGAACGCGATCAGCACGTCCTGCGGCTCGAGCAGGTCGTCGATGCCGTTGCCCTTCGCCTGGCCGCGCTTGCGCCGCACCGCGCCGGAGCGCTGCACGCGCCGGTCGCACGAGAAGTCGATGACGTTGACGACGCCGTCGCCGTTGGCGTCGTTGCGGCGGCGGTAGCGCTTGCAGTCCTGTCCGGGCTCGAGGCTGCGCGGGCGATCGTGGCGCGGCGTCGGCAGCTCGCGCAGGTTGAGGTGCGCCTTGCGCCGCAGGTTGCGCATCGCGCCGAGGTTGTCCCACTCGATGCCCGAGTCGTGCACCGCGAGCACGACGTCGGCGCGGCCGGTCGTCGTGCGCCACGCGGTGTCGACGCCCGCTGCGTCGGCGAGCGACGCGCCGCGCACGCCGTGCAGCTCCATCGCCTGCGCGTTGATGACGTCGTTGCCCGGCTCGGGCGTGGCGGCGTACATCCAGCGTTCCTTCGCGGAGAGGTCAGGCGGCGTTCCACCCGCGCGACCGTCGTAGGTGACGTCCGCCAACGCGCTCGTCGCGAGCACTCCCAACACGACCGCGACAACCGCCGCGATACGAAAGCCGTCGTTCACGACGTCGCGACGTTAGCCGGTTGGGATACGCTCGCGCGCAGTTCCTTCCGTATCCCAGATGAGGGGAGTCCGCGTGCCACAGGCGAAGCGGAGCACCGCCAAGAAGACGGCAGCCCGCAAGACCACCAAGAAGGCCACCGCCAAGAAGACCGCCGCGCGCAAGCCGGCGGCCAAGAAGACGGCAGCCAAGAAGACGACCGCGCGCAAGCCGGCCGCCAAGAAGACCGCCGCGCGCAAGCCCGCGGCGAAGAAGACCGCGGCCCGCAAGCCGGCCGCCAAGAAGACTGCTGCGAAGAAGACGGCCGCGCGCAAGCCCGCCGCCAAGAAGACCGCAGCGAAGAAGACTGCGGCTCGCAAGCCGGCGGCTCGCAAGCCCGCGGCGAAGAAGACGGCGAAGAAGGCGAGCGCGCGCAAGCCGGCGAAGCGCAGTCGAAGTACCCCCGCCTCCGCGGCGGCACGCGACGAGGAGATGCGGGAGAACCTGCGGACCCTGCGCGAGCTGCTCGCCGGAGGCGTCGTGCTCAGTGCCCAGGGTCTGCAGGAGGCGCTCGACAACGCGGTCACGCGCGGGCGGCTCCTGCGGCGGGACGCGGAGGAGCTCGCGCGCGGCCTCGTCGAGGCCGGGCGCAGCCACTCGCGCTTGCTCACAGAGCTGGAGAAGCGGCTGCGCGACTAGCCTGGTGGGGTGAGCAGCATCCCCGCCGCGACGCGCCCGCAGGTTGGCGACGTCCTCGAGCTTCAGATCGACTCCCTTGCCCACGGCGGCAACGGTGTCGCACGCACGGAGGGCGGCTACGTCCTGTTCGTCGCCGGCGCGATCCCCGGCGACCGCGTCAACGCACGCGTCACCAAGCGCAAGCGTGCGTACGGCGAGGCCCGCGTTGCGGAGATCCTCACGCCGTCGCCCGACCGCATCCCCGCGCGCGCCGACCACCCGGGCGCGCCGTGGCAGGTGCTGCCCTACGAGAAGCAGCTGGCGATCAAGCACGAGCAGGTCGGCGACGCGCTGCGGCGCATCGGCAAGCTCGAGGACTTCACGCTGGAGGACATCGTCCCGGCGGTCGAGCAATGGCGCTATCGCAACAAGCTCGAGTTCTCGTTCGGCACCAACGGCGACGGCACGCTCGTCTGCGGCTTCCACGCGCCCGGCTCGTGGCACACGATCGTCGACCTCGACGACTCGCTGCTGGGTTCCGAGCGCGCGAACCGCGCGCGGGCGCAGGTGATGGACTTCTGCCGCGCGCAGGGACTCGCGGCGTACGATCGTCGCGAGCAGACCGGGCTGCTGCGCAACCTCGTGGTGCGCGAGGGGCGGCGCACGGGCGACCTGCAGGTGCGGCTCGTCACCGCGCCAGGCAAGCTCGACACCGACGCGCTCGCCAGCGCCGTCGAGGCCGACTCACTGCTCTGGAGCATCGTCGACTCGCTCGGCGAGACGACCCTCGGGGGCGAGACGACGCTCGTGTCCGGGTCGGCGACGATCACCGAGGAGCTCAGCGGCCTGCGCTTCTCGATCAGCCCGGAGGCGTTCTTCCAGACGAACACCGAGATGGCCGAGCAGCTGTACGCGATCGCCGGCGAGTACGCCGAGCTGCAGGGCTGGGAGCGCGTCTACGACCTCTTCTGCGGGATCGGGACGATCGGCCTGACGCTCGCACCACGCGCCGGTGAGGTCTTTGGGCTGGAGATCGTCGAGGACGCCGTCGCCGACGCGATCCGCAACGCCGAGCGCAACGAGATCACCAACGCGCGCTTCTACGCGGGCGACGTACGCACAGCGATGCGCGAGCTCGTCGAGACCGCAAGCCGGCCGGATGTGCTCGTCGTCGATCCGCCGCGGGCGGGCTTGTCGCAGAAGGTCGTGCGTCGCATGATCGAGGCGGGACCGAAGCGCATCGTCTACGTCTCGTGCAACCCGACGACGCTCGCGCCGAACGCCGCGCAGCTCGTCGAGGCCGGCTACGTGCTGCGGCGCGTGCGCCCTGTGGACATGTTTCCGCAGACGCCACACGTCGAGTGCGTCGCGCTGCTTGACCGTGCGTCGTAGGCTTGCAGCGTGAGCAACCGACTGTCCCGCCGCGAGAAGACCGATCGCGCCTTCACCTACCTCGCCGTCAGCGGCGGTTCCGGCGTCGCCGCCGTGATCCTGCTGTTCGTCTCCGGGTTTGGCCTGTTCCTGCTGCTCGCGATCGTCGCGGGCATCTTCGGCTTCCTGTTCAAGCGCACCGTCTCTTAACTGCAGGGTAGGTCCCCGTCGCTGCCGCGCGCGTGAGCGCGGACACTTGCCGCATGCGTCGCACGCTTGCGTCTGCGCTCGTTGCCACCGCCGCACTGCTGGCGCCGGCCGCAGCGCATGGGCAGGCGACCAGCGTGCCGGCCGACGCGCTGGAGGTGACCACCACCACGACACTGCAGGCCGGCAAGCGCTACGCGTTGACCGTCACGGGGACGTATCGCGAAGGCGACGCCGGCTACGTCATCAGCTACGACGCCGCCTACTGCTTCGACTCCGAGCCCGACAACAACGGCTTCTGCGAGGCCCCGCCGAAGGTCCGCGCGGGCCGCGGCCTGCTGGTCAAGTACGACGACGACAGCGTTGCCGCCGTCTTCTACGCGTTCGCCGGAGCGAGCGCGCCGGCCTACGCCGCAGACCACCGCTACCGCGTCGAGTTCACTGCCGCGAAGACCGCGAAGCTGCGGCTGATGCTTGGGAGGCCGGGGTTCGACGGCTACGACGGCGCGTTGACCGTCGAGCTTGCCGAGGTGGCCGACGTCGCGCCGGCGCCGACCTGCCTGCCAGCCGGCGCCCGCGCATTTGCAGCGCAGCTCTCCGACGACAGCACCTGCGATCTCGGGAACCTCCCGTTTCACATCGACGTCCTGACGAACATGCCGAAGCAGGGAACGGCGGCGGAGATCAGCCCGAAGGCGCTGCCGGTCGACACCGTGCAGCTCGGCATCGACCTCGCCGACGCCGTCCAGGAAGTGCAGAACGAGCAGATCGCAGCGGCCATCGCGATCGCGGTCAAGAAGGACCCCGACATCAAGGACGCACTCGACGGCTGTCTCCTGCTCGCCGGCTATCAGGAGGTCACCATCGACCGCAACTGGCGCGTCACGTACGGGGGCAAGCAGGGCTTCGCCGGGGCTGCGGCGCTGTCGGCATGCAAGCGACTGCTGATCGACAGCACGCCCGTCCCGGCGAAGGCGCGCGCCGCAGCGACCCGCTGTCGCGTGGTGTTCGTCCCCGCGTTTCGCAAGGGACGGCGCGTCACCACGCGTATGCTCGCGCGCAGCAAGGCCGCCTTCCAGCGCAAGATCAGCACGACCTGCAGGCTGAAGGCCAGCGGCGGCCTCACGGCCAAGCTGCGCGCACGCCCGAAGCGCTCGACACTCGACAAGCTGTTGCGCACGCGGGTGCGCGCCGCCGCCAACCGGCGGCTACGAGCCGGCGCCCAGGACAAGCCCGGCGAGACCCTGCGCGTGCGCTGGAGCGCGAAGCGGCGCTAGTCCTTGCGCTTGAGCCACTCGGCGAGCTTCTTGCCGGCGTCCTCGATCGACTCGCCGGCGTCCTTGAACGTGTCCTTGAAGCGCTCGGCGTAGTGCGTGGCGGCGTCGGCCGCCTCCTCGCGCGGCGGGCGCGGCGGGTCGTGGCGCGAGGGGTAGTCGCCGCCGGCGATGCGGTCGTAGTCGCCCGACTGCACCCACGCCATCAGCTCGTGCACGCGCTTGACGGGCATCGCGTGCGTGATGTTGAGGTCGAGGAACAGGCGCGTGATGCGCTCGAGGCCGCTGCCCTTCTCCGAGTAGTCCAGGCCTTGGCGCATGAAGACGTCGAGGTCAAGGTCGTCGGTCGCGGTGCCCGCGGCGAGCACCATCAGCGTGCGGCAGACCGCGAGCGGGTCGCGCGTGACGAGCGCGGCCGCGCGGTCGCACGACAGCTCGGACGCGCGTGACCACTCCAGCAGCGCAGCGCGCACCGGGCCGAGCGGCACGGGGATGCGCGCCGTCTGCGTCATGCGCACGAGGATCATCGTCGCCGTGCGGTAGAGCTGGTGGTCGGAGAGGATGTGCGCCGCCTCGTGCGCGAAGACCGCGCGCTGCATCGGCGTGTCCAGCAGCCGCACGAGCTCTGACTGCACGACCACGATCGGCTTAGCGGCACCGATCGCCAGCGCGTTGGGCAGCGGGTGCTGGGACAGGTAGAGGTCGGGGACCTCGTCCATGTCGAGCGTCGCGTAGGCGATGTTGTGCTGGCGCCAGATGTCGCCGAGCTGGTCCTCGCCGAGGCGCACCGACGAGCCGAGGTACGCGGCGCGCAGCGCGCGCTCGTACCCCAGCTCGATGAGCTTGCGCACGACCCGGTCGAGGTACGGGATCGACGCGAGCGCGGCGGTTGCCGCGCGGTCCGCCGGATGCTCGTAGGCCTTCGGGGAGATCCCCGCGAGGCGGTAGCCCTCCGCGGGGAGCGTCACGACGCCGCGACGCCGGCGCCGATCGGGCAGGACACGCCGGTGCCGCCCAGACCGCAGTAGCCGTTGGGCACCTTGTGCAGGTACTGCTGGTGGTAGTCCTCGGCGTAGTAGAACGGGCCCGCGGGCGCGAGCTCGGTCGTGATCTCGCCTGAGCGGCCGGCGGCAGCGAGCGCCTTGCCGTAGCGCTCGGCAGACGCCTTCGCGGTCTCGGCCTGCGCCTCGGACGTCGTGTAGATCGCGCTGCGGTACTGCGAGCCGACGTCGTTGCCCTGGCGCATGCCCTGCGTCGGGTCGTGCGTCTCCCAGAACACCTTCAGCAGCTGCTCGTAGCTGAGCTTCTGCGGGTCGAAGGCGACCAGCACGGCCTCGGTGTGGCCCGTGCGACCGCTGCAGACCTCCTCGTAGGTCGGGTTGGGCGTGTAGCCGCCCTGGTAGCCGACCGCGGTGGTGTAGACGCCGTCGGTCTGCCAGAACGCGCGCTCGGCACCCCAGAAGCAGCCGAGGCCGAAGTAGGCGACCTCGATGCCATCGGGGAACGGGGGCTTCAGCGGCGTGTCGAGGACCGCGTGGCGGTCGTCGACGGGGATCGGCGTGTCGCGTCCGGCGAGGGCGTCGTCGGGCGCGACCATCGTGGACTTGCGGCTCAGGAACATGGTCATCTCACCTTAGACAGTCTCCGCTGGGGCGCTTCTGTTTCGGGAACCTTTTTGGGTGCTGATTGCGTAGAAGGGGCATGCGCCGATTCGCTGCCGTGCTGTTTGCCTTCGCGCTGTTCGCCGCGCCGGCCGCCGCCAAGGGTCCGCTGCCCGAGCCCGACGACGGGCCGGATGCGCGTGGGGTGACCGTCTCCGGCGTGGGTGTCTCGACGGGCTCGCGGCCGGCGGCGTTGCTGCGCGCGATCGCTGACGCGCGAGTGCGCGCGGCGACCGTGGCGGCGACGGCGCGCCTGACGCTCGGACCGGTGGTCGCCGTGGTCGAGCGCGACGCGTACGCCGAGCTCGGTTACGTGGACAGTCGGCGCTCGCCGTTCGTCACTGCGCTGGTGGCTGTGACGTTTGCGACGGCGGAGACGGCGGCGGCAGAGGGCGACCGCGCGATCGTTGGCGTCGGCGTCGGCCGCGCGAGGGTCCGCCCACGCAACCGCCGCAGCAGCGCATCGATCCGCGCCGCGCTGCAGCGTGCCCGGCTGGCCGCCACACCCGACGGGCTGGGCAAAGGGACGGCCGATGCTGCGGCGCTCGCCGACGCCGCGGGCATGCCGCTCGGAGCGCTGTTCTCGATCGCGGAGGTCCGTCGCCCCCAGCAGGACTTCTCGTGGACGCTCGGCTCGTTCGGCGCCGGCCGCTACTGCGGCACGGTGCGGGTCGGCCGGCGCGGCAGCCGCCGCACGACCGTTCGCTGCTTCTACCCGTTCCAGATCGACGTCGCCCTGCGGGTCACCTACGTGGCTGCATAGTCTGCGTGCATGCGCGCAGCAACGATCTCGGACGGCGCCGTCGCGGTTACCGAGCACCCCGATCCGCAGCCCGGCGCCGGCGAGGTGCTCGTGCGCGTTCGCAGCGCAGGCATCAACGGCGCCGACATCCTGCAGCGCAAGGGCGCCTACCCCGCACCGCCTGGATCGCCCGCCGACATCCCGGGCCTCGAGCTGGCGGGCGAGGTCGTCGCGCTCGGCCCGGGCGCCGCGCGCTTCGGCGAGGGCGACGCGGTGATGGCGATCGCCGGCGGTGGCGGGCAGGCCGAGCTGGCGGTGGTACACGAGCGTCAGCTGATGGCGGTGCCCGCCGGTGTCGACCTGGATGTCGCGGGCGGGATCCCGGAGGTCTTCACGACCGCGCACGACGCGATCTTCAGCCAGTGCGCGTTGCGGCCCGGCGAGCGCCTGCTCGTGCACGGCGCCGCCGGTGGCGTCGGCAGCGCCGCGGTCCAGCTGGGGCGCGCTGCGGGCGCGCACGTGACGGCGACCGTCCGGCGCGAGGAGCTGCGCGACGCCGTGCGCGAGCTCGGCGCCGACAACGTGATCGACCCCGAGGGATTCGCCGACCATGGTCCGTTCGACGTCGTCCTCGAGCTGATCGGCGCACCGAACCTGCCCGAGGACCTGCAGGCGCTCAACACCGACGGGCGGATCGTCGTCATCGGCGTCGGCGGCGGCTTCAAGGCCGAGGTCAACCTGCTCGCGCTGATGGGCAAGCGCGCGACGCTGCGCGCCTCGACGCTCCGCGCCCGCCCGCTCGAGGAGAAGGCGTTGACCGCCCGCGCGATGGAGCGCGAGGTCCTGCCGCTGTTCGCGTCAGGCGCGCTGCGCGTCCCCGTCGCGGGGACGTTCGCGCTCGACGCGGTGCACGACGCCTACGAGCGCTTCGTCGCCGGCGGCAAGCTGGGGAAGATCCTGCTCACGCCGTGAGCTCGGGCTCGTCGTCGTCGAGATCCTCGACACGCAGCGGGGGTTCGTCCTCGACCTGGTGGAACACCAGACCGTGCTCGTGGGCGTCGTCGGTGTCCTCTGAAGGCTCGTAGTCGCGCTCGATCTCCATGCGCGCGACGCTAGCGCAGTCATGGCGCAGAGTTGCGGCACTTTTGTCGCGGACTGGGGGTAGCGCTGTAACAGACGTCGGCGGCAACCTCGGCGGGTGCTGTTCCCCGAAAGCGACGAAGACAGGATTCCGTTCGCATTGCGAACGCCTGACTGCTCTCGCGACCGCGACCTCCTCATCGCATGGTTGGCCGAGCGCCAGTGGGGGCTCGTGGCGCGCTGGCAGCTCATGGCGTGTGGCGTCGATCACGCTGCGGTGTGGCGGCGCATGGCAAAGAAGCAGCTCGTCGAGGTCGCCGTAAACGTCTTCGCGGTCGGTCACCGCGGCTGGGGCAAGGACGCACACCGGCTGGCAGCGGTGCTGAGCGTCGGGCCGGAGGCAACGCTCGCGGGCCGCTCGGCATGCGCGAACTGGGGGCTGATCGCCGACAACCGCGCAACCGTCGACGTCCTGACGACCGTGCGCGGCCGAGCGCAACGCAAAGGCGTGACCCTGCACCACACCGGCCAGCTGCACCCCGCCGACGCCACCGTCCACGACGGCAAACCCACAACCTCCCTCCCCCTCTCAGTCCTGCAGGCGCAAGCATCACCCGACGACACCGAGGAGATGCTCGAGCAGGCCCTCACGCTGCAGCTCTACGACCAAACAGCGTTCGACGACACGCTCGCCAGACACGCCGGCCAACGCGGAGTCGCCAACCTCGCACTCGTCCTCGGCCGCGTAGAAGACGACCCCGACGAACTGCGCTCCAAGCTCGAGCGCAAGTTCCGCGCCCTCATCCGCCGCTACGCACTCCCCACCCCGAGCTACAACCACCGCCACGGACGCAGCGTCTTCGACGCCTACTACGCCGAAGCCAAGCTCGCGATCGAGCTCGACAGCCGCCGCTGGCACGACCGCATCCAAGCCTTCCACGCAGACAGACAAAGAGACCGCCGCAACAAAGTCGACCACGGCATCGACACGATCCGCCTCACCAACAAAGACCTCACCCACGACACCGACCAAGTCGCCGCCGACATCGCCGCCCTCACGCCGTGACCGCGTCGTCCCCCTGACGCACCGCCTCACCGGCACGGTCGGCGTTCACCACCAGATACGCGACGACCACGAGCGCGATGCTCGGCAGCGCGAGCACCGTCGCGAGCACCGCGGCCTCGACCATGATCACCTGCGTCCAGGGCGTGCGAAAGCCCTGCGTGGACGTCCAGGCCGCCAGCGCGCCGATCACGCCCGCCTCCAGCGCCGGCAGCACCGCCGCCTGTCCGCCGCCCCACGCCGGCAGCTCCAACGTCAACGGGTCGCCGGCCGCGGCGACGTCGTCAAGGATCCGGGTCGACGCCGTGACGCCGGCCACGTCCAGCCCCGCGAGCAGCAGGGGCACCGCCACCGCCAAGGCGCCACCGCCGAAGATCCGCGCGAACAGCAGCCCGCCCGCGCACCACAGCAGCGCCTCGGGCAGCGTCGCGCCCGCCCGCGCGCCGACCTGGTCGAACGCCGCCGTCAACAGCCCGCAGCCGAGGGCGAGCAGGATCGTCGCCGGCCACGCGTCCGCCAGCGGCGCGACCGCGAGCACCGCGCCCATGACCAGCGCCGTCCCGATCGCGGCGTCCAGACGCAGGTCCACCGAGCCCGACTCCGGCAGCGACGGCGCGAGCGACAGGTACGCGATCGCCAGCGCCGGCAGCAGGACGGCGAGGACGCCCGGACGGGTCAGTAGGGAGGCAGATCGGCGTACCACTCGCCGAGCATCCTGAACGCCGACCAGAACTCGCGCTTCGCCGCTTCCTCGTCGAGTGCCTCGTCGATGTTCGGCGTGTACAGCGCGGCGATCGACGGCGTGAGCTGCTGGACGATCCCCGGCATCGCCTCGACCGGCCGCGAAAGCGGCACGTCGAGGTCGTTCAAGACTGCCAGCGCGTCCTCGCCCATGACCACCACGATGCGCGGCTGGACGATCGCCAGCTCCTCGATCACACGCGCCTGGCAGCCCGGGTCGGACAACGTCGTGTCGGACACCGGGCACTTCACGCAGAGCGTGCCGTAGACCGCGAGCGGATCGATCTGCAGGCGCTTGAGGGCTTTCATCAGCGCCGTCCCGGCACGTCCGTAGAAGGCGACGCCTTCCTCGATCTCCGAGACGAGCGGCGCGTACTTCAAGAGGAACACGTCGGCCTGCGGATGCCCGGACCCGAGCACGGGCATCAGGCCACCGCGCGGGCAGCTCTCGCATCCCTGCAGCTCGCGCGTCAGCACATTGAGCTCGCGGATCGCGCGCTCGAGGTACTTCTCGCGAATCTCGTCGTCGGTTTGAGGCATGCCCGAAGCGGGGTTCGACGCCTTCGCCGCACGCCCCTCGTCGTGCATCAGCCCTTGCGCGTGGCCTTCCGGACACGGCGATCGCGCCGCGCCTTCCGCGCCGACGGCGGCGTCGCCTTGGTCTCCAGGAACTTCAGCGCCTGCACGTACAGCAGCGACGACGGCCCGCGCCGGATCTCAGCCACCCGCAGGCCCTCGAGGAACTCCTCGGGCCCGTCGAAGTCGGGCATCGAGATCCGTACCGAGCCAAGGCCCTGCGCGACGTGGGAATCCGATCCGGCGCCCGCGACGATCCGGTACTTGGCCGCGAAGCGCTCGGCTTCCTCGTTGAACGAGCCGATCGCGACGCGCGGGTTGTAGATCTCGATCGCGTCGATGTCGTCGATGATGTCCAGCAGGTGCTCGTAGTCGGGCACGGCGTGCATGCGGTCGAACGGGTGCGGGACATAAACCAGCCCGCCCTGGCGCTTGATCTCCGCGACGGTCTCGGCCAGCGTCAGCCCGCGCGGGATCTTCTCCTTGATGAAGAGCCCGATCACCTCGCCCTGCGAGGCGGTCTTGACCTCCTCGCCGACGATCACCTTCACGCCGAACTCCGCCGCTTTCTCGGCGGCCTCCAGCGCACCCGAGATCTCGTTGTGGTCGGTGACGGCGATCGCACCCAGCCCGCGGTCGCGCGCCGTCGCCAGCAGCACCTCGACCGGCGTCGCGCAGTCGTGCGAGTGGTCGGTGTGCATGTGCAGGTCGACGTCGATGCGCGGACGCGTCTCGAGCTTCTTGCGCAGCGCGGGCTTGCCGCGCGCGTCGTGACGGCGCCCGACCAGGCCCTCGTACACCGCCTCGGTCTCGTCGGCGACGCGCGTCCACGACAGCGCCTCGCGCCGTGGCGCCGCGGCCGCGCGCAGGCGCTCGCGCAGCGCCGCGTCGGAGATCAGCCGCTGCAGCTGGGCGGCGCAGGTGTCGACGTCGCGCGGTGCGAACAGCAGCCCGTAGTCGCCCTCGCCGGTGACCTCCTCGTAGACGGCAAGCGAGCTTGCCAGCGGCACCGCGCCGGCCGCGATCGCGCGTAGCACCAGCGCGGGTGCGGGTGCGACACCGTCGGACGCCAGCACGCAGACGTCGGCGTCGCCGAGCATCTCGGCCTCGGGGACGTCGTCGAAGAACAGCACGCGGTTGCGCAGCTCGTGGCGCAGCGTCGCCGTCGCCGACTGGCCGCGCGGCGAGCGCACGATCGCCTGCCAGTCGGCGTGGTGATCCAGCCGCCGCAGCGCGCGCAGGAACACGCGCAGCGCGCCGCGCTCCTCCTCCTCGATGAACGCGACCCGCACGGGAGCGCCGTCGCGCTCGGCGCCGAGCACGTCCGCGCCCGGTCCTAGCACCTGGTAGTTCGCGGGGAAGAAGCGGTCGAGCAGATCCGCGGTCGCCTGAAAGCTCGCCAGGCGCGCGTCGAGGCGCCCGAAGACGAGGTCGACGACCTTGCGCGCCAGCTGCGTCGACACCACGCGCTCGATCGGCGCGTGAAATGTCCCCACGTTCAGCGCGCGCGAGTGACGCAACGCGACGCTCGCCACGGAGGGCGCATACGGCTCGTGCACGTGGCAGATGTCCAGCGCCGCCGTTGCGAGCAGCGTCTCGACCGTCCGCGACACGTCGACAGGCAGCGCGGCGCGGCGGCGCGCGCCGACCGGCGCGGCGATCGCCTCGCCGACCAGCAGCACACGGGGTGATCCGTCGTCGCTGAACGGGTCCTCCTCGCGGCGGATCGCCGCCCGTGCGGAGCGCACCTCGCCGCTGTGCGTGGACGGCGCGATGATGAGAACGCGATGGCCGCGGCGCGCCAATTCCTCGGCGGTACGCGCGATCTGGACGTTGACGTCATGTCCGCTGTCCCACGCGTACGGGGTCACATGGGCGATCGCGAGCGGCTGAGGCACCGAGAGAATCCTATGAAGCTGGCGTAAGTCGGGCGGATCCACGCCGTTGATTGGGTATGACGCGTACGCTTCTGCCCGTGAGGGGCACGCTCGGCCAACGGCTCGCATGGAGAGATGAGACGCGATTCGTGGGCAGGGAGGCGGAGCTCGCGATCTTCGACGACGTCCTCTGCGAGGACCCCACCGCGTCGGTGGTTTTCGTCCACGGGGTCGGCGGAGTCGGCAAGTCCACGTTGCTGCGCGAGATCGCGCGCCGTGGCGAGAAGCGCGGATTCACGCCCTGCGTTATCGAGGGCCGCGACCTCGCGCCGGTGCCCGGCGAGCTGGAGGCCGCGCTTGAAGGTGTCTACGACGACGAGCGCCCGCTGCTGCTGTTCGACACCTACGAGCGCATGTCCGCGATCGGCGGCTGGCTGCGCCAGACGCTGTTGCCCGCGCTGCCGGCCGGCGCCGTCGTCGTCCTCGCCGGCCGCCGCCCGCCCGAGCCGGGCTGGACCCAGGACGGCTGGGAGACGCTGACGCTGACGCTCGAGCTGAAGCCGCTGCCGGTCGAGGAGGCCGAGGCGCTCGTGGCGCGCCACGGCGTCGACGATCCGGCGCTCGTCGGGCGCATCGTGCGCTGGGCGCAGGGCTCGCCGCTGGCGCTCGCGCTCGGAGCGGACGCCGCCGCCCAGCGCGGAGGCGAGCTGGACCTGCGTGAGCTCGACGACGACCCCGACCTCGCGCGCACCTTGCTGCAGCGCCTCGCGCAGACCGAGCTGGACGGCGCCGATCTCGATGTCCTCACGGTCGCCTCGATCGCGCGCGTGACGAACGCCGCGCTGCTGCGCGACACGCTCCCGGACGTCGATCCGGAAGAGGCCTACACGTTCCTGCGCTCGCTGTCGTTCACCGAGGTCCGCGGTGGCGGCATGGCGCTGCACGACCGCGTCCGCCGCGCGCTGCGCGCAGACCTGCGCGACCGCTCGCGTGAGCGTGAGCGCGAGCTGCGCCGTCGCGTAGTCGACCACCTGTACCGCCGCGCGACCGCGGGCGAGCCGAGCCTCTGCGTCGACATGGCGTCGATCTCCGAGAACTCGGCCGTGCGCTGGGGCTTTGGCGCCGAGGGCTCGGTGACGCACCGCGTCGACGACATCCGCGACAGCGACATCGCGCCGCTGCGCGACCTGCTCGTGCGCCGCTACGGCGGCGTCGAGTACTGGGACGCGATGGGACCGCTGCTGGACGCCTCGGCCGAGCGTGTCGTCGTCGTTCGCGACCAGGAGGACCGCATCGCCGGCTTCAACGTCTCCGTGACGCCGGCCAACGCGCCGGCCGCCGCCGACAGCGATCCGATCCTCGGGCCGTGGCTCGCGCATGCGCGCAAGGAGATCCCCGACGGCGACGTGCTGCTCTGGCGCGACGCGCTGGACTTCACCTCGGGCGTCGAGGGGGACATCCTCTCGCCGGTGCTGGCGATGCTCAACACGGCGTCGATCCTGCGCTCGGGGCTCGTCAACCCGCGCTTCAACTACATCCCGATCGACCCTGACAACGAGGCCGCCGTGGCGTTCGCGCAGGCCGTCGGCACGCGCCACGTCACCGAGCTCGACGTGACGTACGGGCGCCGCCGCGTCGAGTGCCACGTGCTCGACCACGGCGCGGGCGGGATCCTCGGCAACCAGCGCGACCAGATCTACCGCGAGCTCGGCCTCACGGCGCCGCAGGCCGGCGGCCAGCCGGCGCCGCCGCGGCCGATCGACGTGGAGGACGTGCGTGACGCGCTGCGCGACCTGCACCAGCCGCTGGCGCTGGCCGCGTCGCCCCTGGCGCGCGGGACAACGCCTGACGAGCGCGCCGAGTCGGTGCGCGCGCTGCTGCGTGAGGCGATCGACGGCGCGTTCGGCTCCTCCTACGACGAGGACCTGCAGCGCCGCATCATCGAGCGCGGCTACTTCGATCCACAGGGCGGGCACGAGCGCGCGGCGATGGAGCTGAACGTCTCGCGCGCGACGTACTTCCGGCGCTTGCGCCGCGCGTCCGAGCGCGTCGCGGATTGGGTCATCGCGCGCGGCCCGCAGTAGTCTTGACAGCGTGTCAACTGATCACGTCGACGTCCTGATCATCGGCGCCGGGCTCTCGGGCATCGGCGCCGCGCATCACCTCCAGGAGGCGCTGCCGCGCAAGAGCTACGCGATTCTCGAGGCGCGCGAGGCGATCGGGGGCACGTGGGATCTCTTCCGCTATCCCGGCGTGCGCTCGGACTCGGACATGCACACGCTCGGCTACCGCTTCCGCCCGTGGGTGGATCGCAAGGCGATCGCCGACGGGCCGGCGATCCTCTCCTACGTCCGCGAGACGGCGAGCGATGCCGGCATCGACCGCCACATCCGCTTCGGGCACAAGGTGCTGCGCGCGGAGTGGTCGACGCCACGGGCGCGCTGGACGGTGTACGCCGAGCACGCCGGCGAGGAGGTCGTGATCGAGAGCGACTTCCTGTTCTACTGCGGCGGCTACTACAGCTACGACGAGGGCTTCACACCGCACTTCGAGGGTGTCCAGCGCTTTGGCGGGACGATCGTGCATCCCCAGCACTGGCCGGAGGACCTCGACTACACGGGCAAGCGCGTCGTCGTGATCGGCAGCGGCGCGACGGCAGTGACGCTCGTGCCCGCGATGGCGGCGCAGGCAGCGCACGTGACGATGCTGCAACGCTCGCCGACCTACGTGATCTCGATGCCGGGTGAGGATCCGATCGCGATCGCGTTGCGGCGCGTGCTCCCGGACAAGGCGGCGTACTTCCTGACGCGCTGGAAGAACGTCGCGTCGCAGGCACTGGTCTACAACCTCAGCCGGCGGCGCCCGAACTTCGTGCGCCGGATCCTGCGGCGGCTGGCGGTGCGCTCGCTGCCGCCCGGCTACGACGTCGACACCCACTTCAAGCCGACGTACGACCCGTGGGATCAGCGCATGTGCCTGATCCCCGACGGCGACCTCTTCGAGGCGCTGTCGTCGGGGAGCGCGTCGGTGGTCACCGATCGCATCGAGACGTTCACCGAGCGCGGGTTGCTGCTGGCGTCTGGCGCCGAGCTGGAGGCCGACGTGATCGTGACGGCCACCGGGCTCAACATGCTGGCGCTGGGCGGCATCGACTACGTCGTCGACGGTGAGTCGACCGAGGTTCCGAAGACGATGGCGTACAAGGCGATCATGCTCAGCGACGTGCCCAACTTCGCGTTCACGATGGGCTACACGAACGCGTCTTGGACGCTGAAGGCGGACCTCGTCTCGGAGTACGTCTGCCGCCTGCTGGCGCACATGGACTCCCACGGCCACCGTCAGGTCGTGCCGCAGCGCGATCCCGCCGTCGCGGAGCACCCGTTCATCGAGAACTTCAGCTCGGGCTACGTGCAGCGTGCCGTGGATGCGTGGCCACGCCAAGGCTCGATCGCACCGTGGCGGCTGACGATGAACTACGCGCGTGACCTCGTCGCGATCCGCCATGGTGCGCTCGACGACGGCGCACTCGTGTTCTCCTCGCCGGTGGCGGTGCCGGTCGCCGCGTGATCCGGCGCGCAGGCCTCGACGATTGCGCCGCGATCGGGCGGCTGCTGTTTGCGTTCAACCGCGAGTACGACGAGCCGACGCCCGAGCCCGAGGTGCTCGCGGAGCGCTTCGAGCGGCTGCTGATCGGCGACACGATCGTGCTGCTGAGCGAGGCGGTGATGACGACCGCTCGCGGTGAGGGTGCCGACTTCATCGACCTCAACACCAGCGAGGACGACACCGCCGCCCGCGCGCTGTACGAGCGGCTGGGGTTCAGCAACCGCGAGGGGAAGCCCGACGGCCAGCGGCAGCTGTACTACGAGCGGGAACTGTGAGGCTTGCGATGTCGAGCATCTCTTCGATGTCGTCGGGTGATGCTTTGGCTTGGAGGACTGAGAGGGGCAGGGAGGTGGTCGGTTTGCCGTCGTGGATGGTGGCGTCGGCGGGGTGCAGCTGGCGGGTGTGGTGCAGGGTCACGCCTTTGCGCTGCGCTCGGCCGCGCACGGTCGTCAACACGTCGACGGTCGCGCTGTCGTCGGCGATCAGCCCCCGGTTCGCACACGCCGACCGCGAGCACGCCGGCACCGAGGTCGACGAGCTGCCCGTTACAGCGCTACCCCCAGTTTGCAACGAAAGTGCGCCGACATTGCGCAGAACCACGAAGGCCCGCCGTTGCGGGCGGGCCTTCGGGACGGACGGGAAGCTTCGGGCCGAAGCCTACGCCTTCACGGTCTTCTTCGGGGACTTCTTCGCGGCAGTGCGGGTGCGCGGGGCGGTGCCCGGCTTGCGCGCGTACTTGGCGATGAACGTCTCCGTGTCCTCGCGCGCCTGGTCGTCCGGGCGCTGGTTCATCGGCGACTTCATCAGGTACGACGAGGGGCCGTCGATCTGGCCGCCGAGACCGTGGTTGAGCGCGAGCTTGCAGCAGCGCACGCCGTCGATGACGATGCCGGCCGAGTTCGGGGAGTCCCAGACCTCGAGCTTCGTCTCCATCATCAGCGGGACGCCGCCGAAGGCCTCGCCCTCGAGGCGGATGTGCGCCCACTTGCGGTCCGTCAGCCACGGCACGTAGTCCGACGGGCCGATGTAGACGTCGTCGGCCGGGAGCTCGTGACCCATGATCGACGTGACGGCCTGGGTCTTGGAGATCTTCTTCGACTCGAGGCGCTCGCGCTCGAGCATGTTGAAGAAGTCCATGTTGCCGCCGACGTTCAGCTGCGACGTGCGGACCATCTTCACGCCGCGGTCATGCATCAGGCGCGCCAGCGCGCGGTGGACGATCGTCGCCCCGACCTGGGACTTGATGTCGTCGCCGACGACAGGCAGGCCGGCCTTCTTGAAGCGCTTGTCCCAGTAGTCCTCGGACGCGATGAAGACCGGGATGCAGTTGACGAAGCCACAGCCGGCCTCGATGACCTGCTCGACGTACCACTTGGTCGCCTGCTCCGAACCCACGGGCAGGTACGAAACGACGACGTCGGTGTGCGTCTCCTTGAGGACCTTGACGATGTCGACCGTCTCGCCCTTGGCCTTCTTGATCTTCGTCTTGGGGTACTTGCCGAGGCCGTCGTGCGTCATGCCGCGGTAGACCTTTGCGCCGATCTTCTTCGGGACCTTGTCCGTGAAGGGGATCGTGTTGTTGGGATCAGCCCAGATCGCGTCAGCGAGATCCTTGCCGACCTTCGTCTCGTTGATGTCGAACGCCGCCGTGAACTCGATGTCCTTGACGTGGTAGCCGCCGAGGTCGATGTTCATCAGGCCGGGCACCTCGGTGCCGCGCTTGGCGTCGGCGTAGTGGTAGACGCCCTGGACGAAGGAGTTGGCGCAGTTGCCGACGCCGATGATCGCTACGCGGACCTTCTCGGACTGGTAGCGGGACTTGCCGTTCGTGGAGGCAGCATTTGTCAGCGCCTTGCCACGCGTGTTCGTGCTCATGAAGTTGCGAGGGTCCTTGCTCGGTAAGAGTTGACTGGGGAATCAGACCCCGGAGTACCCGGCCGGTTACAGCCCGGTCACATACCCAGCCTACGCCTGAAAGGCGTTTCGCACGTGCCAGATTCGCTGCAGCGTCGTGATGAACGCCAGGCCGGCGAGCACGTACACCGACGGTTCGAGCAGCTCGACGTCGCCCGGACCGGTCGCGAACAACAGGCCGATCGAGAGGATCACGACGCGCACCGCGCGTGAGCCGATTCCAACCTTGCACTCGACACCGAGCGCCTCTGCGCGGGCGCGGGTGTAGGAGACCATCAGGCTGAACAGCACCGCGGCGACGACCGCTGCCGCACCGGCAGTCTTGCCGGCGTCGGCGAACTGGTAGCCGACCGCGATCAGGACGATCCCCTCTTCCATGCGGTCCAGCGTGGAATCCAGGAACGCGCCGAACGGCGAGCCCTTGCCGCTCATCCGCGAGTAGCGCCCGTCGAGCGTGTCGCAGATCGAGCCGACGATGAAGGCGATGCCGCCCCAGAAGTAGTAGTCGGAGAAGACCAGCGCCGCGGCGAGCACGTTCAACGCCAGGCCCGTCAGCGAGATCGCGTTCGGCGTCAGGCGCGATTCGATCAGCGCGTTGCGCATGTACTCGCGCCGCTCGCCTTGTCCGACGGGGCCTGACGGGAACGGCTGGCGCTCGCGCGTTTCGCTCATCGCGGCGGCATGTTGACAGGCAGGCGCGGCCGACCTACAGTGGAAACGTATGTTTCCTGATGTCGGGTACTTCCCGCGTGAGACATCGATGCTGCGCCGCGTGCAGGAGGAGCGGGCGGTCGGCCTCTTCTACGGCCAGCGCGCGCTGTGCATCGGGGCACTCAACACGCGCGCCTACGTCGGCACGAGCACGCACACCCACCAGAAGCAGACGCCGTTCAAGCGCCTCGCGCACACCGGCGAGATGTTCGAGCGCGTGATGTTCGGCAGCTGCACGGAGGCCGACACGGCGCTGAACGCCGTCGCGGGAATGCACCGCCGCGTGATCGGCGACCTGCCTCAGGCCGAGGGTCCGTTCCCGGCCGGGACGCCCTACAGCGCCTTCGACCCCGACCTGATGTGGTGGACCGTCGCGGTGATGCTCGACTCCGCCGAGTGGTTCTACGAGCGCATGGTGCGCCGCATGAGCGACGGCGAGCGCGACGCCTTCTACGCCGACTACGTGCGCTTTGCCGAGCTGTTCGGCATGACGCGCGACGCGGCGCCCGCTGACTACCGCGCGTTTCGCGCCTGGTTCGACGCCGAGCTGCGCTCCGACCGCATGCACCTCACCGAGGAGGCGCGAGCCGTCGGCTACTTCAGCGCGTTCGAGATCCCGATGCCCGCGAGCCGCCAGCCGTTCAAGCGCGTCCACGACCTGCTGATGCTCAACTCGCTGCCGGGCGTCGTGCGCCGCCACTACGGCCTCGAGCTGTCGCTGCAGCAGCGCATCGCCGCGCGCGCCGTGATGGAGGCGCTGCGCCGCAGCAACCCGGTCGTCCCCGGCCGCATCAAGCGCGGCTCGTGCATCTCGGAGTTCGAGATGGTCGCGCGCACTGAGGCCCGCCGCCATGAGCGCGGCGAGGCGACACCGCAGGTCGCCGCCTAGCGCGAGCGCGTCGCCGGGCCGCGGCGCCCGGTGCGCGAGAGGCCGCGAACCGACGCGCTGATGCGATCGCCGGGCGCCAGCCGCGTCAGGCGGACGCGGCGGCCACGCACGACGAACTGACGGCGCAGTCCGTGCGTGCCGCGCACGACCGCGTGGTAGCGCCGTGCGTTGCGCGCGCTTGTCCACGTGATCGTCGCGCTGCTGCCGCGGCGCGTGACGCGCACCCGGCGGATGCGCCCGGGTGCGCGCGGCGCGGGTGCGACGAAGCTTCCGATCGCGATGCGATCGCTGACCAGGCCGTCGTGCTCGACGAGCGCGTAGACCGTGCGCCGCCCGCCGCGCCCGTCGGTCGGCGTGAAGCGCAGCGTCCCGCGCGTACCGCGCGCGCTGCCGACGATGTGCGTGCCGAACGCGCCCTGCTCGATGAACTTCACGGTCTGGCCGTTGCCACCGTTGGCGACGCGGTAAGAGATCGCGCGCCGCGAGCCGGCACGGCGCACGCTCCCGCTGACGCCCGCCCGCGTGTAGCCCGACGACTGCGCGATCGCGGCGATGTTCGGCGTGCCTGCTTTCGGCGTGAACGTGTACGTCCCCGCCGCCGGGCGCTTCAGCACGACGTACGTCGTCGCACCCTTCGCCGAGCGCGCGACGTAGCTGCCCGGGGGCAGCGCCGGGCTGACGTCGACGTCTGGCGCGCCACCGGCACCCGTGAGCGCGATCGTCGCCGTCGGCAGCCCGCCGGGCACGGCGATCGACGCCGGCGCACCCGCCTGCGCCGCGCGTGCGCGCGGCGACTTCTTGTACGGCCCGGTGTTGCACGGCGTGCGCAGGTGCGACGCGAACGTCGCGACCGCGGCGATCGGGTTGAGCAGCTCGGCGCCGGAGACGTCCTTCCACGGCAGCTCGATCCCACCGGAGACCCTGCCGACGGGCTCGGGCAGGTCTGCAGATGCGCACGCCGCCATCCCCACCGGGCCCATCGCGAAGTCGCCGCTGATGCAGGGGAACTTGAACGGGCCGAACTCGAGATCGACGCAGAGGCTGACCTCGGCGCTGGTGCCCCACGAGCCGTTGGCCCCGTCGACGAAGCCGTTGACGGCGCCGTTGAGGCTGAGGACCTCCAGGTCGAGCCCGACCTGGCCCTTGAAGTCCGCGTAGCCGTCGGAGATGAAGCGGAAGCTGCCCTGCGCCAGCTGGATCAGCAGCACGCTCACCGAGCCCGACATCTGCAGCGTGAACGGCCCGTTCTTCGGGAACGTGCCGTCGAAGCGCCCGAGCACGCTGATCGGCGCGACGCCGTTGACCGACGCCCCGGCGGCGATCCTCGCCTCGGCGCCGATCGTCGTCGGGTCCAGGCCGAACGTGCCGCCGATTCGCGTGAGGTAGACCGCAGGCCCGACGACGACGCCCGGTGGCGGGAAGTCGAGGCCGAGCGAGCCCTTGCGGAACGCACCGTCGGCGAACTCGACCTCGCCGTCGAGCGCCCCGCCCGCCGGAAACACGAGGCGGCCCTTGCCGTTCCAGACGTTGCCCTCGCCGCGGTAGTCGAGGTCGAAGTACTCGATCAGCAGCGGCCCGAGCGTGATGTTGCCCGCATGGACGTGCAGCGACGTGAGCTCGAGGCCCTTCTGCGTCGAGACCAGCAGCTCCGCCTGGCCACGGACGTCGCCGAGGTACGGCGGCAGCGCCAGCGAGATCGGGACGCGCACACCCTTGTCGGTGAGGATCACGTCGATCTTGCCGCGCAGGCCGAAGCCGAGCAGGTTGACCGGGAACTTCGAGGTGTCGAAGCTCGCGAGCGTCTTGCCGACGCCCGGCTCGGGCAGCGCGATCTCGACCTTGCCATGCCACAGCGTGACGCTGACCGACCCGCCGACGAGCATCACGCGCGCCGCGCCGGTGGTGAAGATCTGGCGCTTCTTCGGGTCGATGACGACCTTGACGTTCGCGTCCGGGACGATCTTCAGCCCGTTGAGGTCGACCTCGCCCTCGCTGACGCGCACGTTGGAGAGCGACCCGGTGCCGCGCAGGAAGCAGCCCGTGCCCTCGCTGGCCGTGACCTTGACCGAGCCGAAGTTCGTCTCCTGGCAGGTCTGCGTGATCGACGGGTCGCCGCCGCCGGCGATGTTCGCGATGCCGGGCTTGCCGGTCGGCGAGCGCTTGCCGTAGCCGAGCGCGACGATCTCGCCCGCCGAGGTGATGCCGCCGGTCTTGTTGGCGATCATGAACCCGCCGCCGTCGTCGGCGCCGGCCAGCTCCATCTGCCCGACCGCCGCACCGGGCAGCATCAGCCGCTGACTGCCGAGCGCCGAGCCCGGGTTCGCAACGCGCATGTACGCGCCGGCGGGATCGCCCTTCGGGACGTCGCGGCGGTTCTCCCACGCCGTGAGGATGCGCCCGGCCGCGTCCTGCTCGACACGGCCGAAGACCGCTTCGTGCGCGGTCGGCGTGACCTGCGTCGGAGCGCCGACGCTCGTGCCGATCAGCTTGCGCAAGACGAACGGCTTGTAGGGCTCGTGGTTGAGCACCTGCAACCCCGCGGGACCGCCGGCGATCCACGGGTCGGTGCCGGGGATCGCGACCGAGGGCGTCCAGTTGGCCGTCGAGGTGAACGGGTCGACCCCGTTCCAGCGCCGCACGAAGGTCGTCGTGACCGGGTCGCCGAAGACCGCCGTCGGCACGCCGTTGTCCAGCGTCAGGTTGGCGTAGTAGTTGCGGTTGCCACCCTCGTCGCCGAGATTGGCGGAGCTGCCGTCGTAGGTGCCGCCGCGGATCTGCTGCACGCACGCGCCGCACGGCCCGGTGTGCGCGATCGTCGCGATGCGTGGTGCGTCGGGCGGGCCGAACGCGATCGCGTCGCCGTTCATGTCGTTGCGCGCGGCGAGCACGCCGCCCGTCCAGGTCGTGCCGCCGTCGTCGGAGACCCATTGCACGACCCCGCCTGAGCCGTCGCCGTCGGGCCGCGTGAAGCCGGTCGGGTAGCGGTAGCTCAGGATCACGAGCTGGTCGCCGACGCGCACGATCTCCGGTCCGCCGTTGTCGATGTCGTAGGCGGGGCTGTCGAACTCGCCGTAGGTCTTGGCGGGGGCGAGCGTCGCGGTGCTGTCGCAGCTGCTCGCGCCGCGCTTGAGGCGGCAGTAGACGGCGGCGTCGGCCTGGTCGCCACGACCGACGGCGTAGACGATGTGCGCCGTCCCAGCCTCGTCGACGAGCACGTCGGGATGAAGCCCGTCCGGTGCCAGCGGCACCGGCGTCGGCGGCGTCGCCGGTGCGGTCTTCGGCGCTTTGGCCGTGCCCTTGAACGCCGGCGAGCGGTAGGTCGGCAGCTTCTGCGCGTCAGCGGGCGCCGCGCCGAGCAGGAGCGCCGCAATGAGAACCGCCCCTGGCCCTCGGATGCGCACGCGGCGACTCTCTCACAGATGCGACGGCGCGTCGAGGCTAGGCGACGGCGCGCTCAGGCACCGGCGAGAACGCCCAGACGGCGGGCCGCGCCTTTGCCAGCCACATCGCGGCGTAGGCGGCGAGGCCGGCGGCAATCGCGCCGAGGAACGCGTCCGCGAGGAAGTGGTTGGCCGTCGCGACGATGACGAACGTCACGAGCAGCGGGTACAGCGACCAGAAGATCCGCAGCGCGCGCCACTTCACCATGCGCGACAGCGGGATCCCGATCATCAGCGCGAAGCAGACGTGCATCGACGGCACAGCTGCATACGGGTTGAACAGCGCGTTGACCTTGTCGGTGTGGTCGACGCCGGCGAACGCCGAGACGCTGTCGAAGAAGCCCCACTCCGGGAAGAACCGCGGCGGCGCCGTCGGGTAGAGCACGTAGCCAACGAGCGCCAGGCCCATGGCGACCATGAACATGTTGCGCACGAAGTAGAAGCGCTCGTTGTGGAAGAGGTAGATGTAGACGAGCGACCCGACCGTGACCGAGGTCTGAGCGTTGATGTACATCCACGCCGCGCCGTCGTGGATGAACCCGCTGGAGGACGCCCACGCCTGCACGCTCGGCTCGATGAAGACGTGCAGCCCGCGCTCGATCGAGATCAGCTCGCGAGCGTTCTCGAATGCGACCGTGGCCCCCTGCGGGTCGTCGATGAAGCCGCGCACGTAGCGGTAGCCGTAGTACGCGAGAGCGAACAGCGCCACCTGCCGGAGCACGTCGAGAGGACCGTGGGGAAACAGGCGCGCCAGGAGGGATTGCAGGCGGGCCAACGACATTTCGGGACATCTGATGCTACCGACCTGTGAACGCGGCTCAAGTAGGGCCAGCCCCCCTTATCGGCAGTGCACGCCGCGCGCCAGCACGCGCGCAGCCGAGAAGCGGGCTGTCACGCGCACTGTCCCGCGGCGCAGGGCGCGCACGCGCGTCCAGCCGTTGCGTGCCCGCGCGATGCACGCCGTCCCGCCGACCGCGTCGAAGTACGGCGTGTGGCGCACGCGCACCGTCACGGGGTTGCCGCCGTGCACGCGCAGGGTGAATCCGTCGCGCCGCAGTGCGGTCAGCGTCGCGGGACCGCTGACCAGCGGCGTCGCCGCACGCACCGCGTACAGGCGCCAGTGCTCGTCGGCCCAGATCTCGCGCAGATACGACAACCCGCCGCGGACCAAGCGCGCCTCCGCGCGGCCCGACGCATCCAGCGGCGCGTCGGAGACCGCGACCCAGCGCACGGCGTTGCGCCGCAGCCAGCGCTCGTAGCCGGCCGCGGTGAGCCCGGGCTTGTAGAAGAGCCCGTCGTACTTGCGGTCCAGCTGGGTCTCCCAGCCGCGTGCGAGCGGGACGTGGGCTGCGAGGTGCACGGACTCCCAGTGCCCGCGCGTGAACGGGACCTCGAGGCGCCCGGGGCCGCCGGCGACCTGCAGCCGCGCGAGCTCCGCCGTGAGCCCGCGGTAGTAGGCGGCGTGCATCGAGCGATCGCCGACGCTGACTGCGACCTCGCGCACCGGCGCGTACCACTGCCACGCGGCCGCGCCGATCACGGCCACCGCAAGCAGCGCGCGCGGGCGCGCGACGCAGACCAGCAGCGGCCCGGCAAACATCGCGCCGAGGCGTGCGACGTTGGAGCCCATCGGCGTCGCGACCACGAACATCGCGAGCGCGACACCGGCGTACATCAGCGCGCCGGCCCGCAGCGCACGCTCGCGCGCCGGCGCGAACGCGACGAGCGCGAGCGAGAACGCGAGCACCACGGCGAGCGAGCCGAGCCGGAACGGCTGCGTGCCGCCCTCGGGGAACGCGTAGGACAGTGCGGCGACGACGCCGAGCGCGAGCGCGGCGATTGCGATGCCCTCGCGCCGCCGGCCCGGCGACGTCACCGCCACCGCGGCAGCCGCGAGCCCGAGGAACGCACCGGCGACGGGACTGGCGGCGCTACAGCCGGCCGCGAGCGTCAGCGCCAGCAGGGGTCGCTCGCGCTGCCACGCCAGCAGCGCCGCAAGGCCGACGCAGACGCCGAGGCTGAACGTCAGCCGCCCGATGAAGAGGTCGGCGACCGCGGCGACGGCGAACCACACAGCGCCGGCGTGCGCACGCGGTCCGAAGTGCTCGCGCGCGAGGCGGTCGAACAGCAGCGCCGAGCAGACCGCGGTCGCGACGCCGACGAGACGCGCGCCGAGCAGCGCACCGAGTGGTGGGTACAGCAGCGAGTACGCGGGCAGGTGATGGCCGCCGTACCAGGCGCCGTCCCACACCGCGAAGCCCTCGCTGGCCCACAGCGACACGCGGTAGACCTGCGCGGCGAGGTCGGGCGTGCGTGGCGCGAGCGCGAGCCACAGCAGAGCCAGGCATGCGGCGACGGCCCAGGGCGGCGTGCGGCGAAGGACCATCGGGCATTGGATGCTGCTGGCCGCGCGCCGCGGCGATGTGACTCAGGGGTGAAGCCGCATGCGGACGGTGACCTCGCCGCGACCGCGCATCAGCGTCCAGTCGTCGCGTCCGCGCCGCAGCGTCGCCTCGCCGTCGGTGACCTCCCACCAGCGCGACCAGCGCACGCGCACCAGCGCCTCGCCGCCGCGCAGGCGCACGCGGAAGCTGTCGGTGCCGAGGCGCAGCGCACGGTCGGGGCCGGGGGTCACCTCGTACAGCCGCCAGTGCGCATCGCGCCAGACCTGCCGCAGGCCGGGGACGCGGCCCGCAAGCACGAGCTCGCGCTCCTCCTCGGCGGAGTGGTCGAGGTCGACGTCGGGGACGGCGACGTGCGAGACGGCGTTGTCCTGCAGCCACGACGCGTAGCGCTCCGGCGTCAGCGTGCCCTCGTAGAACAGCTCGTTGCGACCCATGTCGAGCTGGCGCTGCCAGCCACGCGCAAGCGGGAACTCGCGCGCGACCCAGCGCGCCTCCCAGTGGTTGCGCGTGAACGGGATCTCGACGCGCAGCGGGTCGCGCTCGCGCAGCTGCGCCAGCAGGCCCGAGTAGTAGCGCTGCTCGATGCTGGGGTCGCCGCCGGCCCTCGTCCAGTCGCGCACCGGCGCGTTCCATTGCCAGTACAGCAGCGGCAGCGCGACGAGCACGAGCGTGCGCGTGTGCCGTGGCCACAGCAGGCAGGCGAGCACCGGCCCCGAGAAGACTGCGCCGAGGCGCGTGACGTTGCCGCCCATCGGCGTGTCGAGCACGAAGCTCGCGACCATCGCGAGCGCGTACAGCACGACGCCGATCCGCAACACGGTCTCGTCGCGTGGCAGCGCAAACAGGATCAGCCCGAGCGCGAACATGGCCGGCCAGAACGCCGACGCGACGAACGGCTCGATGCCGCCCTCGGGAAACAGCACGGTCAGCGCAAGTGCGGGCAGGACCGCGGCCGCGCCGAAGACGAATGCCGCGCCGCGCCGGTCGCCCGCCAGCCACCACGCCGCCGCGCCGAGGCCGAGGAACAGTCCCGCGACCGGGGAGGAGAGCGTCGTCCCCGCGGCCAGCAGCGCCGCGAGCCAGTTGCGCCGGTGCGTGATCGCCAGCAGCGCCGCAAGCCCGAGCGTGCAGCCGAGCGCAAACGTCAGCCGGCCCGTCAGCAGGTTCACCGCGGTCGCGACGGCAAACCACCAGACACCGACCTGCGCCTGCTTGCCGAAGTGCTCGTCCGCCAGGCGCTCGAACAGCCACGCCGCGACGACCGCACACAGTGCACCGACCAGCTGCGGGCCGAGCCACCCGCCCAGCGGCGGGAACAGCACGCTGTAGCCGAGCATGTGATGGCCGCCGTACCAGGCGTTGTCCCACAGCACGAGGCCGGCACGATCGAACAGCTCGGAGCGGTACTCCTGCGCGGCGAGGTCCGCCGACGGCGGGTCGATCAGCAGGTACGCGGCCGCCAGCAGCGCGGCCAGGACCCATGGCTTAAGGACGGAGGAAGCGCGCAACGGTCTCGATCACGTCGGGTCGGTCGTGCCAGGGCCAATGGCCGGCATCGGGCAGGTGCAGGACCTCGGCGTCGAGGACCGCGCCATAGGCGTCGGCGAAGCGTGGCGGGATGTAGGGGTCGTGCTCACCCCAGACCACGAGGGCCTTGCCGGCGAGCACGCCGAGCCCGCTGCCGGCCGCCGCGAGTGCCGCGGGGGGCCCGGAGCGGTAGAGCTTGAGGATCGAGCGTTGTGTGCCGCCGTCGAGGAAGCGCACGACGTCGTCGACGAACTGCCGCGGGACCTTGCCGGCGAACGACAGCCGCAGCAGCGTCCGCAAGACCGGCCGGCTCAGCGTGCCCATCGCCGCCTCGCCGAGCAGCCGCGTGCGCCACAGGCGCGCGATCCAGTGCCAGCGATAGCCGGGCAGCAGCGGGACGGCGTTGATCACGACAACCCGGTCGACGCGGTCGACGAGGCGCTGCGCGGTCAGCAGCCCGACGGCGCCCCAGTCGTGCACGAGCAGCGAGAAGCGGTCGATGCCCTGCTGGTCCAGGAAGCGCTCCAGCCACGCGTCGTAGAACTCCATCGTGTAGGGCAGGTCGCCGCGCTTGCCGGCGCGCCCGAAGCCGGGAAGGTCCGGCGCGATCCCGCCGGTGCGCGCGAGGAACGGCCGCCAGTCCTCGCTGCTCGTCGGGACGCCGTGGAGGTAGAGCACGGGCACTCCGGCGCTGGGCGCCTGCAACCAGAACGTCGGCTGGTCGTCCAGCGTCCCGGTGTGCTCGCTGATCTCGGGCATGCGCCGCGGCACGTTATCGTCGCGCGGGATGCGCACCCTGTTGCTCGGCGAGTGCCTCGTCGACCTCGTCTGCGAACAGCCCGTCGCCTCGCTGACCGAGGCCACCTCGTTCGTCCCCCATTTCGGCGGCGCCGTCGCCAACGTCGCGGTCGTCGCGGCACGCCGTGGCGCACGTGTCGCGCTGGCCGGTGGCGCAGGCGACGACGCGTGGGGCGCTTGGCTGCGCGAGCGCCTCGAGGCGGAGAACGTCGACCTCTCATGGTGGCGCCTCGTCGACGGCGAGCAGACGCCGCTTGCGACCGATCGCTTTGCAAGCTACGGCGACGCGCGCGCCGTCGCGGCCGCCGCCGTCGAGGCGCAGCTCGCGGAGGCGATCGCGTCCTGCGACGCGTTGCTGCTGCGCGCGAGCCTGGGCGATGTCGCCGTCCGGGCGCGTGAGCTCGCCCTCGCCGACGACCGGCCGCTGATCCTCGACGCGAGCGTCGGGGACGTACACGCGGCAAGCGAGGCCCGCGAGCTCGTCGACGGCGCGCTGCTCGTCGTCGCCGAGGCCGAGGACGCGCGGCTGCTGACCGGCGAGCGCGACCCCGTCGCTGCGGCGCAGTCGCTGGTGGCCGGCGGCGCGCGCAACGCGATCGTCCGCGACGACGCCGGCGCAGTGCTGCGCGGCGTCGCATCGCTCGACGTCCGCCTCGCATCCGTCGCGGACGCGACGTTCGTCGGCGTCGTGCTCAGCCGGCTCGCGGCGACCGGCTACTACGAACCGGCGATCGCCGCTGCCCTCGGAGACGCGATCGCATGAGCCGCGCCGCGTGGACGCCGCCCAGCGGCCGTCGCATCAGCGGGCTGCGCGGCCGGCTGCGCGGCATCTACGGCGTCCCCGTGATGGCGCCGCACGAGGATCCGCTTGCCGAGCTCGTCCTCACGGTGCTGTCGCAGTCGACGAACGACCGCAACCGCGACGTCGCCTACCTGCGGCTGCGCGAGCGCTTCGTTTCTTGGGAGGAGGTCCGCGACGCGCCCGTCGAGGAGATCGAGGAAGCGATCCAGCCCGGTGGGCTGCACATCCAGAAGTCGCGGCGCATCCAGGAGATGCTGCGCGCGCTGCCCGAGGACCTCGACCTCACCTACCTGCGGGAGATGAGCGTGGCCGACGCTCAGCACGAGCTGACGAAGCTCCCCGGCGTCGGGCGCAAGACCGCCGCCTGCGTGCTGCTGTTCAGCTACGGGATGCGCGACATCCCGGTGGACACGCACGTCTCGCGGGTCGGCACGCGCCTGGGCCTGCTGCGCCCGAAGGCGGCGCTTGACCCCGAGCTGCACGACGCGATGCTCGCGCTGACGCCGCCGGGTGCCGAGCTCGAGTTCCACGTCAACCTGCTGCGTCACGGCCGGCGCACCTGCCATGCGCGGCGACCGGCGTGTGAGAGCTGCGGACTGCGGCGGTCATGCCCGCGGGTGGGCGTATGAAGGTCGGCCTCGCCACCTGCGCGGAGATGCCGGCCGGCGACGAGGACGAGCAGGAGCTCGTCGCCGCGCTGCGTGACGCCGGCCACGAACCCGTCTGGGCGATCTGGGACGACGCAGGCGTCGACTGGGACGCGTTCGACGTCACGCTCGTGCGCAGCACGTGGGACTACCAGCTGCGCCGCGAGGAGTTCGTCGCGTGGGCCGCGGGCGTGCCGCGCCTGCGCAACCCCGCCGCCGTGCTCGAGTGGAACACCGACAAGGTCTACCTCGGCGAGCTGCGCGAGGCCGGCCTGCCGGTCGTGCCGACGATCTTCTGCCCGCCCGGCAAGCGCCTGCCGCTGCTGGAGGCCGAGGTCGTCGTCAAGCCCACGGTGTCCGCCGGCTCGCGCGACACCGCGCGCTTCAAGGACGACGAGGAGCTCGCGGCCGAGATGCTGCTGAAGGCGATCCACCTGTCGGGACGCACTGGGATGGTCCAGCCCTACATCCCATCGGTGGACAGCCGCGGCGAGACCGCGCTGCTGTACTTCGGCGGCGACTTCTCGCACGCGATCCAGAAGGCGCCGCTGCTGCGCCGCGGCCAGGCGCCGACGAACAGCCTCTTCGCGCCCGAGTCGATCACGCCGCGCGAGCCGACGGAGCGCGAGCGTGGCGTCGCCGACCGCGTCGTCGCGTGGACGACCGAGCGCTTCGGCGGCCCGCTCGCCTACGCCCGCGTCGACCTCGTCGAGGGCGGGCGGGCGGGGACGGAATGGCCGCTGCTGCTCGAGCTCGAGCTGACCGAGCCGTCGCTGTTCTTCCTCCACGCGCCGGGCGCCGCGGCCCGGCTCACGCGATGGCTATCCGACCACCCCGCGACGGAGCGAACGTGATCGCACGGCGGGTCGTCGACTCGCCGTCGCCACGCACGGGCCGCAGCGACGTGCTGGCGAGGATCGTCTCCAGCACGACCTTCATCTCCGTCAGCGCGAAGGACGCGCCGAGGCAGCGGCGCACGCCGCCGCCGAACGGGATCCACTCGTAGGTCCCGGGCTTGCGGTTGAGGAAGCGCTCGGGCTTGAACGCGAGCGGGTCGGGATAGAGGTCGGGACGGCGGTGCAGCAGGTAGATCGACGGCGCGACGTGCATGCCGGCGGGGATCTCGTACGGGCCGAGCTGCAGTGGCGCCGTCAGCCGCCGCACCACCGCGGGCACCACGGGCCGCAGGCGCAACGTCTCGGTGATGACCGCCTCGAGGTACTCCGGCTCGCCCGCCTGGGCGAGCACGCGCGGATGGCGCACCAGCCGCTCGAGCGTCCACGCCAGCGCCGTCGCGGTCGTCTCGTGCCCGGCGACCAGCAGCGTCATCAGCTCGTCGACCAGATCGTCCTCGCTGAGCCCACCGGCCGCGACGAGCATCGAGAGGATGTCGTCACCGCTGCCGTCATGTGCGGCGATCTCCTCGCGCAGCAGCGCCTCGGCCTCCGCGCGGGCCGTCATGAAGCGCCCCCACGGGCTGCGCGGTCCGTCGAAGCGCTCGGCGGTGAGGACCAAGGCCACCACGCGTGGACGCGAGCCGACGGCGTCGAGCACCCGCCGCAGCGCGCGGCCGAGACGCTCGCGGCGCTCGCGGTCGGCAACGCCGAAGACGACGCGCATGATCACCTCCAGGGTGATCGCCTGCGTCGACGCGATCACGCTGAACGCACGCCCGCGCGGCCACTGCGCGACGTGGCGCTCGGCGACCGCGCGCATCGTCTCGACGTGCGCGCGCATCAGCTCGCCGTGAAACGGCGGCAGCAGCAGGCGGCGGTGGCGCAGGTGCTCGGGACCGTCGAGCAGCAGCGTGCTGCCGGGGCCGAGCAGCGGGGCGAGCACGACATTCGCCTCACCGGCGCGCAGCTGCTCGGGGTCGCCCGTGAAGATCGTCTTGACCGCCTCGGGATCGACCGTGAACACAACCTCGCGGTCGGGCGCCGGGCGCAGCGTGAAGTAGTCGCCGCAGGCGTCGTGGCACTGCTCCAGGAAGCGCGTCGGCCGCAGGATGAACCCGAGCGCCATCGTGTGGCGCGGCAGATCGGGTCGCGGTGGGACCGTCACCAGATCACCTCGACGTCGTACGCCTGCAAGCGCGCGTCAGCGCTCACGATCGGGATCCCTTCGAGCTGTGCTTGCGCGACGAGCAGGCGGTCGAAAGGGTCGCCGTGATGGCGCGGCAGCGCGCCGGCCACGTCGGCGTGGGCGACGGAGAGCGGCAGCTCGACGCCGCCCCTTTCGAACACGATCGCCGTGAAGTGCGCGGGCACGTGGAGCTTGCCGAGCGCCCGCTTGATCGATGTCTCCCACGCCGACACGGCGCTGTAGAGCGTCACATCGGAAGACAGCAGCGCGATCGCGCGGCGGCTGACGCGCGACGGCTCCGCGTACGTCCAGATCCAGACGTGCGTGTCGACCAGGACGGTCAGTCGCGCGTCCCAAACATGCGCTCGATCTCCTCGTCGGGCTCGTTGAAGTCCTCGGAGATCCACCAGCCTTGGCCTTCGCCAAGCCCAGCAAGTTGCTCCCAGGTCGACTTCGGCTTGTCCGGCTGCACCGCGACGAGCCGCGCGACGTCCTTGCCGTTGCGCGTGATGACGATTTCCTCGCCGGACTCGACGGCCTCGACCAGCTTGGAGAGCTGCGTCTTCGCTTCGTGCATCCCTACGCGGGTCATGAAGCTGAGGCTAGCAGTTAGCTAGCTTGGTTAGCTAACCGTGCCGGTGGCAGAGTCCTGCGTGTGGGGCTCTTCAAGAACATCAAGGCCGCGCGCGAGGCGGCCAAGAACTTCAACGTGACGGGGGTCATCCCAGACCAGAACATCGCGGCGATGACACCCGAGCAGCGCACCGCCTACGAGGCGCAGATGACCGCGGCGATGCAGGCCTCCGCCGACGCGCAGGCGCAGTGGCAGGCCGCAGCAGCGGCTGTCGCGGCCGGGCAGAAGCCGACGCTCGGCGGACCGATCCCCGAGGCACCGCCGCAGCTCGAGGACGACGCGCGCGACCAGCGTGCCGCCGAGGAGCTCGCGGCGCGCGAGCAGGCGCGCACGACCTACCTCTCGCCGCACCGTGCGCACGTCGCGTTCACGCGCATCGCCGCGGAGGGCAAGACGCAGATCGCGGAGGTCGCGGCGTATCTCGGGGCCAGCGGCCTTTCCGCGCGACCGGACCTCGTCTACGGCGTCTCCCGCGTGCCGGACCGGATCAGCCCGACGTCGATGCGCAACTCCGAGAAGGGCGGGGTCGTCGAGTGGGAGGTCATCCACGCCGCGACCACGAGCTTGTCCGCCGGCGCGCCGGCTGCGGTGGCGAGCTTCGGCGCGCAGGAGACGTGGGTCGCGCGCCTGCCGGGCGAGCCCTCGGTGCTCGACGAGGACGTCGCGCTGGCCTACCTCGCCTACGCCGAGATCCCGCCGGAGCAGTCGCTTGGCATCGCCCGCCACCTCGCCATCAACAAGCACAACGAGGAGGACGGGCCCGACTACATGGTCAGCCAGGTCACCGGCGTGCACGTCTTCCACGCGCCAGGCCTCGGCGGCGGCGTCTACGAGCGCATGGAGGGCAACGCCCCGCTGCGCCTCGGCGTCGGCGCGCCCGAGGGCTTCCACGTCGAGCTGCTCGACTGGCGCGCGATCGCGGACATCGTGCACCCGCAGTCGCACAAACCCTCGCTTGTGCCGTCACCGTGCCCGCACCTGCCGGGGACGCCGCAAGAGCTACTGCGCGCATACCTCGAGATCGTCGGTGTCCAGCCCGCTCATTGCTACTCGGCGCAGGTGACCGAGGCGGTGGCGAACGACATCCAGGGTCGCGGCAAGGCGGGCTGGTTCTCGACGAGCACCAACGTCGGCTCCAAGCAGCTCTGCGCCGACGGCAAGGAGCGCCGGCGCCTGTTCGGCGGCTCGCAGATCGTCATCGTCTATCGCGACGACCCCGCCTACGCGACCGGCCGCGAGCGCTGGGCGAGCTATCAGCGCGACGTCCTACTTGGCGATCTTTCCGACGCGCAGAGCGCACGCCGGCCGGTCGAGCGGCTCGACATCCTTGATCGCTTGCCCGGCGGCGTGCGTGGTGTCGTCAAGACCGCCAACTGGTTCATCAGCGACGGCGATCCGTGGGACAAGATCCCGCCGCACCGCTATTGCTGGCCCCCGCAGCAGTCCGCCTGAGCAGATCTACTACACTCGGGCTTAGATTTCGCAAGCCCCCATCTATTCAGGAGACAGGACCCCACATGGGCAAGACCATCGGCATCGACCTGGGCACGACGAACTCGTGCATGGCCGTGCTCGAAGGCGGCGAGCCGACGGTGATCGAGAACGCCGAGGGCGGCCGCACGACCCCGTCCGTCGTCGCGTTCACGGCGGGCGGCGAGCGCCTCGTCGGCACGGTTGCCAAGCGCCAGGCCGTCACCAACCCCACCAACACGATCTTCTCCATCAAGCGCTTCATGGGCCGCAAAGAGGCTGAGGTGAAGGAGGAGGAGTCGATCGTCCCCTACAAGGTCGTCGCCGGCTCCAACGGCGACGCGCGCGTCGAGGCGCAGGACAAGCAGTACACCCCGCCGGAGATCAGCGCGATGATCCTCGCCAAGCTCAAGGCCGACGCTGAGGCCTACCTCGGCGACACCGTCGACGCCGCGGTCATCACCGTCCCCGCGTACTTCAACGACGACCAGCGCCAGGCGACCAAGGACGCCGGCAAAGTCGCCGGCCTCGACGTCAAGCGGATCATCAACGAGCCGACCGCCGCGTCGCTGGCATACGGGCTCGACAAGGAGTCCGACCAGACGATCCTCGTCTTCGACCTCGGCGGCGGCACGTTCGACGTGTCCGTGCTGGAGATCGGCGACGGCGTCTTCGAGGTCAAGTCGACCGCGGGTGACAACCACCTCGGTGGCGACAACTTCGACAAGGCCGTCGTCGACTGGCTCGCGGCGGAGTTCAAGCGCGACCAGGCGATCGACCTGACGCAGGACCCGATGGCTTTGCAGCGCCTCTACGAGGCCGCGGAGAAGGCCAAGATCGAGCTGTCGACGGCGCAGGAGTCGCAGATCAACCTGCCCTTCATCACCGCCGACCAGGCCGGCCCCAAGCACCTCGACGTGCGCCTCACGCGCGCCAAGCTCAACGAGCTGACGGCGCCGCTGGTGGACCGCATCGTGGCGCCGGTGCGTCAGGCCCTCGACGACGCCAAGGACAAGGGTGCCGCGAACATCGACCACGTCGTCCTCGTCGGCGGCATGACGCGTATGCCCGCCGTGCAGGAGAAGGTCAAGGAGCTCACGGGCAAGGAGCCGCATCGCGGCGTCAACCCCGACGAGGTCGTCGCGATCGGCGCGGCGATCCAGGCCGGCGTGCTGTCCGGCGACGTCAAGGACGTGCTGCTGCTCGACGTGACCCCGCTGACGCTCGGCATCGAGACCAAGGGCGGCGTCATGACGAAGCTGATCGAGCGCAACACGACGATCCCGACGCGCAAGGGCGAGATCTTCTCGACGGCCGAGGACAACCAGCCGTCGGTGGAGATCCACGTCCTGCAGGGCGAGCGCGAGATGGCGACCTACAACAAGTCGCTCGGCAAGTTCCAGCTGACCGGCATCCCGCCGGCGCCACGCGGCATTCCGCAGATCGAGGTCGCGTTCGACATCGATGCCAACGGCATCCTGTCCGTCAGCGCCAAGGATCTCGGTACCGGCAAGGAGCAGAAGATCGAGATCAAGGCCGGTGGCGGGCTCTCCGAGGACGAGATCAAGCGCATGGTCACCGACGCCGAGGACAACGCCGAGGTCGACCGCAAGGCCCGCGAGCTCGCCGAGGCGCGCAACGTCGGCGAGAACGCCGCCTACCAGAACGAGCGCCAGCTCAAGGAGCTCGGCGACGCGGTCGACGAGGCGTCGCGTGCGGAGATCCAGGAGCGCATCAAGGAGGTGCGCGAGTCGCTGACATCCGAGGACGCCGACGAGATCAAGGCGAAGACCGAGGCGATGCAGCAGGCCTTCCACAAGGTCTCCGAGGCGATGTACGAGAAGGCGCAGGCCGAGCAGGCGGCGTCGGGCGCGACCGGCAACGGCGCCGGCGCCGACGGCGGCGAGCCGACTGCCGAGGCCGAGGAGGACGTCGTCGACGCCGAGGTCGTCGACGAGGGCAAGTAGTCCATGACCGAGCAGCCCGACACGCAGGCCGCCGCCGAGGAGGCGGCGGCCGAGCCGCAGCCGCAGGGCCCGGACGAGCCGCAGCCCGCCGAGGCGATGGCCGGGCCGGCCGGCGAGCCGGAGGCCAGCCCGGCCGCCGCACCCGTCGCCGACGCTCCCGCCGAGGAGCCCGACTGGCAGGACAAGTACCTGCGCGCGGTCGCCGAGCTCGACAACGTGCGCAAGCGCGCGCGGCGCGACATCTCGCTCGCCGAGGCCCGCGGCATCGCCAAGCTCGCGCGCGAGCTGCTGCCGGCGCTCGACGACCTCGAGCGCGCGCTCGCGCACGCCGAGGCGCAGGAGCACGACGAGGACCACCACCTCACTGCGGGCATCCGCGCGGTCCAGCAGCAGCTGCTGCAGGCCCTGACGCGGGTCGGCATCGCCAGCGACTCACCGAAGGGCGAGCGCTTCGATCCGCACCGCCACGAGGCCATCAGCCAGCTGCCGGCCCCCGACGGCGTCGAGTCCGGCACGGTGATCGAGGTGTTCCAGCCGGGCTACGTCTACGCCGACACGGTCCTGCGCGCGGCGAAGGTGGTCGTGGCCGCCTAAGCCATGGCCAGGGACGACCTCTACAAGGTGCTCGGCGTCGAGAAGAAGGCGTCGGCGGACGAGATCAAGAAGGCCTACCGCAAGCTCGCGCGCCAGTACCACCCCGACCGCAACCCCGACGACGCGTCGGCCGAGCAGCGCTTCAAGCAGATCTCGGCCGCCTACGACGTCCTGTCGGACGCGGACAAGCGCAAGCAGTACGACCGCGGCAGCCTCTTCGGCGGCGGCCCCGGCGCGCCCGGCGGCGGGCCCGGCGGCTTCGGCGGCGCGGACTTCGGCGACCTGCGCGACATCTTCTCCAACATCTTCAGCAGCGGTGGCGCCCGCGGCGAGGCGGGCCCGCGCGCCGGTCGTCCCGAGCGCGGTCGCGACCTCGAGGCCGAGGTCTCGATCAGCTTCGACCAGGCTATGGAGGGCGCGCAGATCCCGCTCACCGTTCCCACCGCGCAGACCTGCCCGACCTGCCGCGGCAGCGGCGCCAAGCCCGGCACGCAGCCGCGCATCTGCCCGCGCTGCCAGGGCCGCGGCATCGAGTCCCAGGGACAAGGGCTGTTCTCGATCTCCACGCCGTGCTCGCAGTGCGGCGGCGCCGGCACCGTGATCGAGGACCCGTGCCCGACCTGCCAGGGCTCGGGCCAGACGCGGACCGTGAAGAAGTACCGCGTCAACATCCCGGCCGGCGTGCGCGAGGGCTCCAAGGTGCGGCTGGCCGGCAAGGGCGAGCCCGGGCTCAACGGCGGCCCCCCCGGCGACCTCTACGTCATCACGCACGTGACCGGCTCGCCGGTCTTCACGCGCAAGGGCGACCACATCGAGGTCGAGGTGCCGATCACGTTCCCGGAGGCCGCACGCGGCGCAGAGGTCGAGGTGCCGACGCTCAACGGGTCCAAGAAGCTGCGGATCCCGCCGGGCACGCGCTCGGGCACGGTGCAGCGCCTGCGCGGCGAAGGTCCCCCGCGGCTCGGCAGCAAAGGCCGCGGCGACATCCACTACCGCTTCGTCATCGACGTCCCGAGCGCACTGTCGGATGAGCAGTCCGACGCTGTCGACAAGCTCTCCGAGGTCATGAACGGCAACCCGCGTGACGTGCTGTTCGCCAAGGGGAACAGCTGATGCCCCCGCCGCGGCGCCGCACGACGACGAAGGTCACGATCTCCGACGACCGCGGCGTGTTCATGATCTCGGTCGCCGCCGAGCTGGCCGAGATGCACCCGCAGACGCTGCGGATGTACGAGCAGCGCGGGCTGATCGAGCCGCAGCGCTCGCCCAAGGGCACGCGCCTGTACTCGCAGTCCGATGTCGAGAAGCTGCGCCGCATTCAGGAGATGACCTCCGAGCTCGGGCTGAACCTCGCCGGTGTGGAGAAGGTCCTCGAGATGGAGGAGCAACTCTCGCGCGCCCAGCACCGCGTCGAGCTGCTGGAACGCCGCGCGACCGAGCTGCAAGCCGAGATCGCAGGGCTGGAGCAGCGCCGCGAGCAGGTTCGCGCCGACCTCGTGCGCTACGAGGATCCCGGCAGCGCGATCGTCCGTGCCGAGGACGTGCGACGCCCGCCGCGCAGAACCATCAGAATCGAGCGCGACTGATCATGCGCCCTGCCGTCGTCACAGCCATCGTGCTCGGCCTGCTCGCCACCGCTGGTGTCGCGCACGCGATCACGGCCAAGCAGTTCACGCAGCGCGCAGACAAGATCTGCAAGAGCAAGAACGTGCAGCTGAGCAAGCTCCTGCCGCCGAAGTCGCCCAAGGAGATCGCGGGGCTCCTGCGCCGCACGCTGCGCATCGTCCGCCCGGCGCAGGCGAAGCTCGAGAAGATTCCGCTGCCGAGCGGCAGCAAGCGTGCGACCGCCCGGCGCGCGGTCCGCTACTCGCGCGAAGCCGTCAACCTGCTGGCCGCGACGAGCCGCAAGATCGACCAGGGGCGCGACCCGACCCGCACGGTCCAAGGCGCCGAGCAGGAAGCGCTGCGCCTCGCCAAGCGCCAAAGCGCCGAGTGGCGCCGGCTCGGCTCGAAGCACTGCCCGACGACTTAGGCGTTGCCGTGGGTGGCCTCGCCACCCTCGGCTTCGGTCTGCTCCTCCACCTCCCGGCGGTTCGGGCTGTCCTTGGGGACGTCGTGCGGGGAGATCGTGCTGTGGACCTCAGTCGTGTCGCCGAGGGCGGGGGCCTCATCCGGCGTCATCGGGCCCAGCGGCTCGTCGGCGTCGCGGTCATGCGGCGGCGGATCGTGTTCGGTGTCCATGCGGCCTGTGTACCCGGCGCGCGCGGGCGGCGAGCGGGGCGCGACCCGGGCGTTCCGGCGGCCGGAGTCCGGACACACGATCTAAGTGAGCTACACTCAGATCTATGCAGCCGGACCGCTTTACGATCAAGTCTTCTGAGGCTCTACAGGCCGCCCAGCGCCTGGCCGACGACCGCCGCAACCCGCAGGTCACGCCCGAGCATCTGCTCGCGGTGCTGCTCGAGCAGGAGGGCGGAACGGTTGCGCCGGTGCTCGCGAAGCTCGGCGTCGACGCCGCGGCGGTGCGTGCGCCGCTTAGCGCCGCGCTCGACGGGCTGCCGACGCTTGGCGAGGGCGGCGAGGTCTCCGGTCCGGCCTCGGAGCTCGTTCAGGTGCTGCGCGCGGCCGAGAAGGAGATGCGCGAGCTCAAGGACGAGTACGTCTCCACGGAGCACATCCTGCTTGCGCTGGCTGCGCACGGGTCGAAGGCCGGCGAGGCGCTGCGCGCTGCCGGCGCGACGCGCGATGCGTTGGTCGAGGCGCTGACCCACGTGCGGGGGTCACACCGCGTCACCGACGCCAACCCGGAGGACAAGCTGGAGGCGCTGAAGAAGTTCGGCGTCGACCTGACCGAGCGTGCGGAGGCCGGTGAGCTCGACCCGGTGATCGGGCGCGACGACGAGATCCGGCGCGTGATCCAGGTGCTGAGCCGGCGGACGAAGAACAACCCCGTGCTGATCGGCGAGCCGGGCGTCGGCAAGACGGCGATCGTCGAGGGGCTCGCGCAGCGCGTCGTCAACGGCGACGTGCCGGAGTCGCTGCGCGACCGGCGCGTGGTGTCGCTGGACATCGGTGCGCTGGTTGCCGGCGCGAAGTACCGCGGCGAGTTCGAGGACCGGCTGAAGGCGGTTCTGAAGGAGGTCTCTGAGGCGCGCGGGACCGTGATCATGTTCCTCGACGAGCTGCACACGATCGTCGGCGCGGGCGCCGCCGAGGGTGCGGTCGACGCCGCGAACCTGTTGAAGCCGATGCTCGCGCGCGGGGAGCTGCGTGCGGTCGGCGCGACGACGTTGGACGAGTACCGCAAGCACATCGAGAAGGACGCGGCGCTGGAGCGGCGCTTCCAGCCCGTCTACGTCGACGAGCCTGGCGTCGAGGACGCGATCGCGATCCTGCGCGGCCTGCGCGACCGCTACCAGACCCACCACAACGTGACGATCCAGGACGCCGCGCTGATCGCTGCGGCGACGCTGTCGGACCGCTACATCGCCGACCGCTTCCTGCCTGACAAGGCCATTGATTTGGTGGACGAGGCGGCCTCGCGGCTGCGGATCGAGATCGACTCCGTGCCCGAGGAGATCGACGAGATCCAGCGGCGCATCCTGCAGCTGGAGATCGAGGAGACGTCGCTTGCCAAGGAGAAGGACGACGCGTCGAAGGAACGCCTTGCGGCGCTGCGGCGCGACCTCGCGGAGCTGCGCGAGCAGGCGAGCGCGATGAAGGCGGAGTGGCAGGCCGAGAAGGAGACGATTCAGGGCGTCGGCTCTTTGCGCGAACGCCTTGATGCGGCGCGCCACGAGCTCGAGCGCGCCGAGCGCGACGCCGACCTCGAGGCGGCTGCGCGCCTGCGCCATGGCGAGATCCCTGAGCTGGAGGCGCAGCTTGCGGCCGCCGAGGCGGCCGAGCACTCCGGGTCGGAGGTGCGCTTCCTCAAGCAGGAGGTCAGCGCCGAGGACATCGCTGAGGTCGTCGGGCGCTGGACCGGGATCCCCGTGTCGCGGTTGCTGGAGGGCGAGGTCGAGAAGCTCGTGCACATGGAGGAGCGCCTGCACCAGCGCGTCGTCGGCCAGGACGAGGCGGTGTCGGCGGTCAGCGCGGCGCTGCGGCGCTCGCGTGCCGGCCTGCAGGACCCCAACCGGCCGATCGGGTCGTTCCTGTTCCTCGGGCCGACCGGCGTGGGCAAGACCGAGCTGGCGCGCGCGCTGGCGGCGTTCATGTTCGACTCCGAGGACGCGATGGTGCGCGTCGACATGTCGGAGTACATGGAGAAGCACGCGGTCTCGCGGCTGATCGGTGCGCCTCCGGGCTACGTCGGCTACGAGGAGGGCGGTCAGCTGACGGAGGCGGTGCGGCGGCGGCCGTACTCGGTGGTGCTGCTCGACGAGATCGAGAAGGCGCACCCGGACGTCTTCAACACGCTGCTGCAGGTGATGGACGACGGGCGCCTGACCGACGGCCAGGGCCGGACGGTGGACTTCAAGCACGTCGTGCTGATCATGACTTCGAACGCCAAGGACGTGGAGGCGACGTTCAAGCCGGAGTTCATCAACCGGCTGGACGACATCGTCGAGTTCCACGCGCTCGAGCGGGCGCACATCGGGCGGATCGTCGACATCCAGGTCGAGCGTCTGGTCGGCCGCGTGCGCGAGCGCGGGATCGAGATCGAGCTGACCGACAGCGCGCGCGTGCTGCTCGGCAACCTCGGCTATGACCCCGTCTACGGCGCACGTCCGCTGAAGCGCGTGATCCAGAAGCGCCTGGTCGACCCGTTGGCGCTGGCGATCCTCGAGGGCGACTTCCGCGAGGGGGACACCGTGCGCGTGGACGCCGGCGACGGCGACCTCGTGCTCAGCCGCTCCGACGGCCCCACCCCGGCCATCGCCGCCGCCTAAGCGCGCGCGTTGGGGTCAGATCTGACCCCCTACCCCACGCGGACGGGGACGCGGTAGAAGAGGAACGAGCCCTTCGGGCTTCCTGCGCACGTAGCGCCTCGAGGTGTCGAACTGCAGCGTCCACGCGCCGGATGTCGGCCGGAAAGGGAACAGACGGCGGCGCGCCGTCGTCAGCGACGCGCACGCCCCGCGGCCGGTGCCGAGGCGGACCGTCGTGCGCACGCGTCCGTCCGGGCGCACGTAGTGCACGTAGATCCCCGGCGACGTCGCACCAGACAGGCCGAAGCCATACACCGAGAAGCGCACCCGCAGCGTGCGCGGGTTGCCCGACGCCGGCAGGAAGCGCGCGCGCAGCTTGGACACCGTGAACTGCGTCGCCGGCGCGTTGGTGCCCTCGTGCACGCTCAGCTGGAAGGTGTGCTCCATCGTCCCCGGCGCGATCACCGCGTTGAGCGCCGGCGCCGCAAAGCTCCCGCGAGCGCCGCCGCTCGCGTCCACCGCCCCGATCCCAGCCTCCATCGCCGAGCCGTCAAGCGCCGCCTGAAACGCCGCACCCGGAGTGAAGCCGGTCCCGTGCCAGGTCACCGTGTCCTTGCGCGCGCTCGGGTCGGCGTAGCACGCCCGCCCGGTCGTCACGGTCGCCGCGTCAGCGACCGCCGCTGCTGCCAGCGCGGCGGCGACTGCCGGGATCGGATAGAACGCCATCATGCCCACGTACATCATGCTGTCGACCCTGACCCCCGAAGGCGTGCAGACGGTCAAGAACAACCCGCAGCGTATTCGCGAAGTCAACAAGGAGCTCGAACAGCTCGGCGCCAGCGTCAAGGCGCAGTGGTCGACGCTCGGGCGCTTCGACTTCATCAACGTCGTGGAGGCCCCCGACGAGGCGACGATGGCCCGCGTCTCGCTCGAGCTCGGCTCGCGCGGCACCGCCAAGTACGAGACGCTCGCGGCCATCCCGGTCGACGAGTTCATCGCCAGCCTTTGAAGGTCCTCGTCGTCGGCGCGGGCGGCCGCGAGCACGCCATCGTCCGCGCCCTCAAGCGCTCCCCGCAGCAGCCCGAGATCATCGTCGCGCCCGGCAACCCCGGGATCGCCAACGACGCGCGCCTTGCCGAGGTCAGCGTCAGCGACGTCCCCGGTCTCGTGGCGCTCGCGCAGGCCGAGGGGGTCGGTCTCGTCATCCCAGGCCCCGAGGCGCCGCTCGTCGCCGGCCTTGCCGACGCGCTCGACGAGGCCGGCATCCCCGTCGCCGGCCCCAGCGCGCAGGCGGCCCGGCTCGAGGGCTCGAAGGCGTTTGCCAAGGACGTGATGCGCGCCGCGGGCGTCCCCACCGGCGACTACACCGTCGTCACCACACCAGACGACGGCATCGCCGCGATCGACGACAGCTACCCCGCCGTCATCAAGTTCGACGGCCTCGCCGCCGGCAAGGGCGTCGTGATCGCCCAGGACGAAGACGAGGCGCGCGCCGCGCTGACCGAGTTCCTCGTGACGCGCAGGCACGGCGAGGGCGACGTCGTGATCGAGCAGCACCTCGTGGGCGAGGAGCTCAGCCTGCTTGCGTTCTGCGACGGCGAGCGCGCGGTGCCGCTCGCACCCGCCCAGGACTACAAGCGCATCTTCGACGGCGACCAGGGACCGAACACCGGCGGCATGGGCTCGTACTCGCCAGTCCCTGGTGTCGGCGACGTCGACGAGCTGGCCGCACAGATCCACCAGCCCGTCGTCGACGAGCTCGCGCGCCGCGGCACGCCCTTCAAGGGCATCCTCTACGCCGGACTGATGCTGACCGCCGACGGCCCGCAGGTGATCGAGTTCAACGTCCGCTTCGGCGATCCCGAGACCCAAGCAGTGCTTCCGCGCCTGCGCAGCGACCTGCTCGACCTGATGTGCCGCGTCGCCGAGCCCGGCGGCCTGAAAGACACACGCCCGCAGTTCGACGAGCGCTGGGCCGTGACGCTCGTGCTCGCGAGCGCCGGCTACCCCGAGTCGTCCTCCAGTGGTGACGTGATCACCGGCGCCGAGGACGCGCAGACCGGCGTCGAGATCACGCACGCGGGCACCGCGCGCAACGCCGACGGGGACCTCGTCACCGCGGGCGGGCGCGTCCTCAACGTCACCGGGTTCGGCGACGGCCCGGCGGCCGCGCGCGACGCCGCCTATGCTGCCGCCGACCGCATCAACTTCGACGGCCGCCAGCTGCGCAGAGACATCGCGCTGCGGGCGGTGGAGCGTGCATGACCGAGCCACATACGATCACCGAGCCGATGACGCAGACCTTCGCCGAGACCGACCCGCGCGGGCCGCTGGTCGGCATCATCATGGGCTCGCAGTCCGACATGGAGCAGATGGAGAAGGCCGGCAAGGTCCTCCAGGACGCCGAGGTCGCCTACGAGATCGAGGTCATGTCGGCGCACCGCGACCCGGCGCGTGTCGTCGAGTACTGCTCCAGCGCCCGCGGCCGTGGCCTGCGCGTGATCATCGCCGGCGCGGGGCTCTCTGCCGCGCTGCCCGGTGTCGCCGCCGCCCACACCGACCTGCCGGTGATCGGCGTGCCGCTGAGCTCGAGTCTCTCCGCCGCCGGCGGCCTGGACGCGCTGCTGTCCGTCGTGCAGATGCCGCCGGGCGTGCCGGTCGCCGCCGTCGGCCTGGACAACCCGCGCAACGCGGCGCACCTCGCGGTGCGCATCCTCACCGCCTAGCGCACGCGGATCGAGAAGCGGCGGTACTGCGGCTTGCGGTCCGAGCGCAGCTGCACCGAGACCGTGTAGCGGCCGCGCTTCATCCCGCGCGTGTCGAGCAGCAGCCGTTGCGGCTGCGCGGTGCAGCGGTTCGTCAGCGTCCCGACGACCTGCTTGCCGCGCTTCACGCGCGCGCTGACGATCACGCGCTGTGCCGGTCGCACGGTGGCGACGTAGGCGCGCCCGCCGCGGCGGATGCTGCGCGTGCCGTAGCTCAGCGAGCGCAGCAGCTTGCCGGCCTTCGACGGCACGGTCACCGCGCGCGTCGACTCCTCCCAGCCCGACGTCAGCGAGAGGTACGTGCGGCCCGGGCAGCGCGCGCGGAACTGCCCGGAGACCGTCTGCGTGGCCGAGTTGCGCCGCGCGTCGTCGTGCTCTGCTGCGACCGGGGCGAGAACCTTGGCGTTGGCCGTCGTCCAGATCCGTGCCGGGGTCGGCAGCGCCGCCTTCGGCGTGTCGGTCGCGATCGCCTGCTGCGCGATCGCCGCGCCGCCCGCGCCGGCGCCGCTCACGACGACGAAGCCGAGCGTCGCGCCGAGCGCCACCCGCGGGCCGCGCTGCAGCAGGCGCAGCCGCGACGCCAGCAGGACGAACAGGCCCGTCAGCGCCAGCGGAACGACCCAGATCAGGACCCCGAGCAGCTGCCGGGTTGCCGCCTTCGGCCGCGGATCGGGGTCGCGCAGCTCCAGCCGCGGCACCTTCGCGGTGTCCTTGAACACCGGCTGCTTGCCGAAGCCCGCGAACGACGCAACCGTCCCGAGGGCGACCTCCTCGGGACCCTCGATCGTGATCCCGTCGTCGACGAAGATCGGGACGGTGTCGGTCGTGATCTGCTCGCCGTCGACGCGGACGAGCCGGAACCCGTGCCAGTAGCCGTGGTCGGTCCCGACGGGCCCCGTGGTGTACAGCTCGCCGCCGGCGCCGCCGTCGATGTAGTACGGGATGTCGCCGTTGCCGCGGTAGAGGAACTGCCCCTTGATGTGGCCGACGAAGACCGCGTCGACGCCGCCGGCCGCCGCGACCTGCTCGAACTGCGCGTTGTCGGTCGAGCGCGGCGAGAGGCCCTTCCCCATCACGTGGTTCTTGGCGGTGTCGTCGGTGTGGCTCTGGTCGCGCGGATCCTGCGTCGGGATGTGCATCACGACGAACACGAGCTTGCCCTGCTGCGTGGCCTCGCCCGCCTTCTCGTGCAGGAACTGCAGCTGCGTGTTGGTGCCGCCGTCGGCGCGCAGCTGGAAGTTGTTGCAGCTCGTCAGCGACCAGCAGGAGTTGTCGAGGAAGATCCAGCGCACGTTGCCGACGTCGGCGAAGTACGTCGCCGCGGCGCCACTGGGGTCGTCCGCTGGGCGCTCGGCGGGACCGATGCCGCGCGTAGGGCTTGCCGTCGCCCCACGGGTACGGGCGCTTGGCGAAGTGCGCGCGGTAGATGTCGAAGGAGTCGGCGGTCGTCAGCTCGAACAGCCCGAGCGTGCCTGGCGAGGACGCCGCCGGGCAGCCGTGCGGTCGTGGTTGCCGGCGCCGGCCAGCACGGGCACGCCCGCCTTGTCCAGCGCCGCCATCGCGCCGTCCCAGAGCGTGAACTGGTCGTCCTTGCCGTCGTTTGCCTTGTCGCCGGAGGTGGTGACGAGCACCGGCTTGTAGCGCGCCGACTCGGCCGCGATCTTCGGCAGCAGCGTCGCGCCGTCCTCGTCGTTGATGTGCTCCTCGCCGAAGTGGATGAAGAGCTGGCCCTTGCCGGTGGCAGGCGGCCACGGCTTCTCCGCGACCCGCGCCGACGCGCTCGGCGCAGCCAATGCCACGACCCCCAGGACAGCGACGACCCACCGCACGTGGGCGAGTCTAGCCCTCTGCGGCGGCCACGCCTCCCAGCAAGATGTAAACAACGCCGGAGAACCACTCGCGTGGCCGCAAGCGCTTGCCGAGCGACCCGGCCAGCAGCGCGTAGGCGCCGTCGCTGACGACCGCGATCAGCGTGTAGAGCAAGCCGAGCGCCAGCAGCTCCAGCGCGCCCTCGCCGAACTGCGGGAGGAAGGCGAGGAAGAAGATCGTGACCTTCGGGTTGAGGATGTTCACGACGACGCCTTGACGGAACAGGCGCGCATGCGACGCCGGTGCGCGGACCGCGGCCGGCTCGCTGCCGCGACGGCGCAGGTGGGTGATGCCGAGCCAGACGAGGTAGGCCGCGCCCGCGTACTTGACGATCGAAAACGCCGTCGCCGACGAGGCGAGCAGCGCCGACAAGCCAACGGTTGCCGCGAAGACGTGCACGAGCCCACCCGTCTCGACACCGAGCATCGAGACGAGGCCCGCGCGCGGTCCCTCCTGCATGCTGCGCGCGACGATGAACAGCACCGCGGGCCCCGGGATCACCAGGATCAGGCAGCTCGCGCCCGCAAACAGCAGCAGTGTGTGGAGGTCCGGCATGCGCTGAAGGTACCGCCGTCGATAGCGTCCGTGAACGTGATCGCGCGCTACACGCGGCCCGAACTGGGCTCCATCTGGACTGACGAGGCCAAGCTCGAGGCGTGGCGCCTGGTCGAGGTCGCCGCCTGCGAGGAGATGGAAGGGCCGCGCGCGGAGGATCTGAAGGCGATCCGTGCGGCGACGTTCACGGTCGCGTCGGTGCAGGAGCGCGAGCAGGTCACCGACCACGACGTCGCGGCGTTCGTCGACGTCCTCAGCGCGTCGGCCGGCGACAGCGGGCGCTGGATCCACTACGGCCTGACGTCCTCGGACGTGCTCGACACGGCCCTTGCGCTGCAGATCAAGCAGGCGGGCGAGGTGATCGTCGCGCAGGCGTTCGAGTACGCCGAGGCACTCGCCGAGCAGGCGCGTGCGCACGTCGACACCGTCTGCGTCGGGCGCACCCACGGCGTGCATGCCGAGCCGACGACGTTCGGAGTCAAGCTCGCCGGCTTCGCGACGGAGGCGCAACGCAACGCCGCGCGCCTGGAGGCGGCGTTCGCGCAGGCTGCGACGGGCGCGGTCTCCGGGGCCGTCGGCACGTACAGCGCGACGTCACCGGAGTTCGAGGCGCGCGTGCTCGGGCGGCTGGGGCTGCAGGCTGAGCCAGTCTCCACCCAGGTCGTGCCACGCGACCGTCATGCGCAGCTGCTGAGCGCGATCGCGCTCGCGGGCGCCGGCCTCGAGCGCTTCGCCACCGAGATCCGCCACCTCCAGCGCACGGAGGTGCGCGAGGTCGAGGAGCCGTTTCGCGCGGGCCAGCAGAAGGGCTCCAGCGCGATGCCGCACAAGCGCAACCCGATCAACACCGAGCGCATCACGGGCCTGGCTCGCGTCCTTCGCGGCTACTCGCAGGTCGGCCTGGAGAACGTCGCGCTGTGGCACGAGCGCGACATCTCGCACTCCGGCGCCGAACGGGTCGTCCTGCCGGACGCGACGATCCTGCTGCACTACGCCACGCACGTCGCGCTGCGGATCGTGCGGGGCATGGTCGTCCATGCCGACCGCATGCGCGCGAACCTCGACCTCACGCACGGCGCGCTGTTCAGCCAGCGGCTGTTGCTCGCGCTCGTCGCGACCGGCCTGCAGCGCGACGACGCGTACCGCATCGCGCAGGAGCTCGCGCAGCAGGCTTGGGACTCGGCGACGCCGCTGAAGGATCTTGCCGCGGCCGACGAGCGCTGCGCGGGCCTGGATCTCGACGACGTCTTCGACCTCGGGCACTACACGCGCCACGCGGCGGAGATCGTGGGACGCTTGGACGCATGAGCCAACCGTTTCTCTCGCTGTCGCGTGAACAGCTCGCGGACATCGCGCGACGCGCGGACAGCAGTCCGGAGGGGATCCTCGTCGCGGTTGTGCAGGAACTGCGCGAGGAGCATCCCGACGGCGGCAACGCGCGCAAGCGCGCGCGGCGGATGGGCGCGATCACCGGTCTCGCCGGCTTCGTCGGCCAGCTCCCGGCGGAGGGCCTGCAGCTGATCGAGGAGGCACGCGCGGCGGTCGCGATCGCGCCGCAGCGCAGCGACGAGCAGCTCGCCGCCGACCTGCTCGTCGTCTGGGGTCTGGTCGACGAGCAGCCGACCGCCGAGGCGATCACGCGGCGTGAGCAGTCGCTGCTGGGCTATCTCTCCGGCAAGTACTCCGAGCAGGTGCGTGAGGCGATCCCCGAGAGGTGGACGCCGATCGCCACGCTGAAGTTCCTCTGGAAGATGCGCGAGCTGCGCAACGTCTCAGACCTCGTCCCCGGCGGGATCGTGCGCAACATCCCGGTGGTCGGTGCGCTGCCGACCGCGCTGCATGCGGGGCGCGACATGAAGGCCTTCCAGAAGGCGCTGGAAGCGCACTACGCCGGTCTGACTTGACGCGGTGTCGAGTCGGCGCGAGCATCGCGCCACCATGTTCGACTACGTCATCGTCGGCGCCGGCTCCGCCGGCTGCGTGCTCGCCAACCGGCTGAGCGCCGACCCCGAGTGCCAGGTCCTGCTGGTGGAGGCCGGGCCGCCCGACTACAACGACTTCATCCACATCCCGGCGGGGGTGGGGGCGATCGGGCGCAGCGACGTCGACTGGGACCACGCGACGATCTGGGAGCCGCACCTGCACAACCGTCGGGTGTACCTGCCGCGCGGTCGCACGCTTGGTGGGTCCTCGTCGACGAACGCGATGATCTACATCCGCGGCGCGCGCTCGGACTACGACGAGTGGCGCAACATGGGCTGCGAGGGGTGGGACTGGGACGCGATGCTCCCGTACTTCAAGAAGGCCGAGGACAACGCGCGCGGTGAGTCGGAGTACCACGGCGTCGGTGGGCCGCTGCGTGTCGAGGAGGGGCGCGCGCGCACGCCGATCATGCAGACGATGCTCGATGCGGCGCGGGCGGCGGGCCTTGAGGACAACGAGGACTTCAACGGGGCCACGCAGGAGGGCGTCGGCTGGTTCCAGGTGACGCATCGCGACGGGCGGCGCGGCAGCACGGCGGCGTGCTACCTGCATCCGGTGGCGGAGCGGTCGAACCTGACGATCGAGACCAACGTCCACGTCACCAACGTGCTGTTCGAGGGCGCGCGGGCGGTGGGCGTCGCGGGGCGCCGGCCGGCGGGCGAGGTCGTCGAGTTCCGTTGCAGCGGTGAGGTGGTCGTGTGCGGTGGCACGTACAACTCGCCGCAGCTGTTGATGCTGTCGGGCATCGGGCGATCCGAGGAGCTCGAGCTGCTGCAGATTCCGATGGTGGCCGAGTCGCGCGAGGTCGGGATGAACCTCTCCGACCACATCAACGCGACGGTCTGCTGGTCGATCACCAACGAGGACTCGCTGTTCATGGCGATGAACGACGACACGCTCGCGGAGTGGGCCGAGCACGGCACCGGGCCGCTGACGTCGAACCTCGCCGAGGCCGGTGGCTTCATCCGCACGGATGCGGGAATGGCCGAGCCGGACATCCAGCTGCACTTCATCCCGGGGATGCTGCGAGCCGAGGGGTTGCTGCCCGGCGACCGCCACGGGACTTCCGGGCTGGCCTGCGTGCTGAAGCCCGAGAGCCGCGGGATGGTGGCGCTCGTGTCGCCCGAGCCGACGACCAAGCCGCTGATCCAGCACAACTACCTCGACGCGGAGGCGGACCGGCGCTCGCTGATCGGCGGTGTGCAGAAGCTGCTCGAGATCGCCGAGCAGGATCCGCTGCGCAGCGCGATCGCCGAGCCGATGCAGGCGCCGGCGTCAGACAGCGACGAGGACGTACTCGCCTACGCGCGCCTCACCGTCCAGACGCTCTACCACCCCGTCGGGACCTGCCGGATGGGCAGCGACGTCGACGCCGTCGTCGACACCGAGTGCCGCGTGCGCGGCACCGACGGCCTGCGCGTGGTCGACGCGTCGGTGATGCCGACCGTGCCACGGGGCAACACGAACGCCCCGGTGATCGCGGTGGCGGAGAAGGCCGCAGACCTGATCCTCCGCGCCGCCGGCGTCACCGCCGAAGCCGCGGTGGCGTAGTGGGGGTCAGATCTGCTCCCTACTCCACGACCAGGCCGGCGACGTCCTCGGGTGGGGGTGGGTATTGGGGGTTCATCTGCCTCAGCGTCTCCACCAGCACCGTCAGCACCGCCCAGTCGCGGTACCAGTTCGAATCGCCGGGGATGACGTACCAGGGTGCGCTGGGCGTTGAGGTCTTCGCGATCGCGTCGCGGTAGGCCGCCTGGTAGTCGTCCCAGCGCTTTCGCTCGGCAAGGTCGCCGGCGTTGAACTTCCAGCGCTTCTCCGGCAGGTCGATGCGCTCCTGCAGGCGCTTGCGCTGCTCCTCGCGCGAGATGTGCAGGAAGAGCTTCACGATCCGCGTGCGCGCGTCGGCGAGGTTCGCCTCGAACGCCGTGATGTGCTCGTAGCGCGCCGACCACACGGTCTTCGGCACGAGCCCGTGGACACGCACGATCAGCACGTCCTCGTAGTGGCTGCGGTTGAAGATCACGATGTCCCCGAGCTGCGGCACGTGCGGGTGGATGCGCCAGAGGAAGTCGTGCGCGCGCTCCTCGTCGGTCGGCGCCTTGAACGACGTCACCTTCACGCCCTGCGGGTTGACGCCCGCGAACACCGAGCGGATCGTCCCGTCCTTGCCGCCGGCGTCCATCGCCTGCAGCACAACCAGCAGCGACTGCCCCGACTCCGCGTACAGGCGTCCCTGCAGCTCGGCGAGCTCATCGCGCAGCGCGGCGCTTGCCTCGCGCGTCTTCTTCTTGGCACCGGGCGCGCCGTCGGTCGCCCCCGGGTCGACGCGCGCCAGCGACAGGCGCGACCCGGGCTTGACGCGCCAGCGCTCCGCGCTCACAGCAGCGACTTCACCGCGTCGGCCACGGCCTCGGCCGTGATCCCGAGCTTCTCCAGGACCTCGCCGCCGGGTGCGCTCGCGCCGAAGCGCTCGATCGACACCGACGCGTCGACGAACTGCGACCAGCCCTGCGCGATGCCGGCCTCGACCGACACCTTCGGCAGCCCGGCCGGCAGCACGGACTCGCGGTAAGCCTCGTCCTGCGCGGCGAACAGCTCCCACGACGGCATCGAGACGACGCTGACCGCCACGTCGTCAGACGACAGCAGATCGGCGGCCGCGAGCGCGACCCCGAGCTCCGAGCCGGTGCCGACGACCACGGCAGGAGCGCCGTCAGCAGCGCGCTTCACGTAGGCGCCGCGGGCGACGTCGCAGGGACCATCGAGCACAGCCAGATCCTGGCGCGACAGGATCAGCGCCGCCGGGCCCTCGAGCTCCTCGAGGATCACGCGCCACGCCTCCGCCGTCTCGTTCGGATCGCCGGGACGCAGCACCGTCAGCTGCGGGATCGCCCGCAGCGCCGCGAGATGCTCCACCGGCTGGTGCGTCGGCCCGTCCTCACCGAGCGCGACCGAGTCGTGCGTGAAGACCCACGCGGTCGGCAGGTTCTGCAGCGCACCCAGCCGGATCGACCCGCGCATGTAGTCGGCGAACTGCAGGAAGGTCGAGCCGTACGGCCGCACGATCCCGCCGTGCGCCGCCATCCCGTTGACGACGCCGCCCATGCCGTGCTCGCGCACGCCGTAGTAGACGTTGCGCCCCGGGCGCTCGGCGTCGACGTAGCGCTCCTCCTCGGCCGGCGGGAACTCGGTCTTCGTCGACTCCGACAGATCCGCCGCACCACCGAGCATCGTCGGCACGTAGTCGGCAAACGCGGCCATCGCCTTCTGCCCGGCGACACGCGTCGCGAGCTTGTCCTTGCCCCAGTCCGGCGGCAGCGCCTCGCCGACGCCCGCCAGCGGACGGCCCTGCCACGCGCTGTCCCACTCGGTTGCGCCATCAGCGTTGTCCGAGCGCCAGTCCTCCAAGCGCGCCGCCCACTCAGAGCGAGCGGCCGGCCCCGGCTGCCCATCGCGGAACGTCTCGTACACGCCGTCCGGAATCACGAACGTCGCGTCGGGATCCCAGCCGAGGACCTCCTTCGTCGCGCGCACCTCGTCCTCGCCCAACGGCGCGCCATGCGCCTTCGAGGTGTTCTGCTTGTTGGGCGAGGGGTAGCCGATGATCGACTTCACGCGGATCAGCGACGGCTTCGTCGTCTCGGCCTGCGCCGCCTTGATCGCCGCCTCCAGCGCCGTCAGGTCGTTGGCGTCGTGGACGGAGTGCACCTCCCACCCGTATGCCTCGAAGCGCTTCGTGACGTCCTCGGAGTCGAAGCTCAGCTGCGTCGGACCGTCGAGCGAGATGTCGTTGTCGTCGTAGAGGTAGATCAGCTTGCCGAGCCGCAGCTTGCCTGCAAGCGACGCCGCTTCCGAGGCGATGCCCTCCATCAGGTCGCCGTCCGAGCAGATCGCGTAGATGTGGTGATCGACGAGCTCGGCGCCGTAGCGGTCGCGCAGGAACGCCTCGGCCACCGCCATCCCGACGCCGTTGGCGAAGCCCTGGCCCAGCGGCCCCGTCGTGACCTCGACGCCCGGCGTCAGCCAGCCCTCGCCATGGCGCTCGCGCTCGGGGTGACCGGGCGTCCGCGAGCCCCACTGGCGGAAGCGCTTGAGCTCGTCCAGCGGCAGGTCGTAGCCGGCCAGATGCAGCGACGCGTAGAGCAGCATCGAACCGTGTCCGGCGGAGAGGACGAAGCGATCGCGGTCGGGCCAGTCCGGGTCTGCCGGGTCGTGGCGCATGAGCTTTGCGTAGAGCAGAAACGCGGCCGGTGCCATCGCCATCGGCATCCCCGGATGACCGGAGTTGGCCTGCTGGACGGCGTCCATGCTGAGCGTCCGGATCGTGTCGACGGCGAGCTGTTCGGGTGTAGCGGTCATCGGCCCGACAACCTACCCGAGGGCGTACAGTTCACTCGTATGGGGAAGGGAGTCCGTCTTGCCATCGTCACCACCCTCGCGACGTTGGCGACAGCCGGCCTGGCGCACGCCGCCACGACCGAGCAGATCATCGCCGCGCTGAACGAGCAGCGCACCGGCGCCGGACTCCCGGCTGGGCTGACGCAAAATCTCGCGTGGTCGCAGGCGTGCGCCAAGCACAACGCCTACCAGGCGGCCCACGGCGGGACGCTGACGCACGCCGAGACCGACAAGCAGCACCCGACCTACTCGGCCGAGGGCGACGCGATCGCCCAGGGCTCGGTGCTCTCGACGAACACGTGGGACAACGGCAACCCGTTCTCCGAGGCGCCGATTCACCTGCACCAGCTGCTGGCCCCGCGCCTGAACGCCGTCGGCGCGAACGAAAGCAGCGGCTTCAGCTGCACGACGACCTTCGGGCCGCCGCCGGGCGTCCCCGGCTACGGGCGCGGCGCCACGCAGGCCGCGACGATCTACACCTACCCCGGTCCGGGCACACCCGCGCTGCCGTCGAGCGAGATCGCCGACGAGGGGCCGTTCACGCCGGGTGAGGTCATGGGCATCCCGCGCGGGACGGTCACCGGCCGCTACATCATGATCTTCGTCGACGGCCCGTGGGCGACACCGCTGCCGCGCGTCGACGTCGTCACGGCCTCCGTCAAGCCGGTCGGCGGCGCCCCCGTCGAGATCAAGATCGCCGACCGCGACGTCCCCACGCCGGACGGTCGCAACCTCGGCGACTACCTGCCGCAGGGTGCGCACCTGATCCCGGTGAAGCCGCTGTCGGAGAACACGACCTACGAGGTGAGCGTGCAGCTCATCGTCCAGGGCACGGTGCCGCTGAGCAAGACGTTCACGTTCGGCACGGGCTCGGCCGCCGGCACGGGCGTGCAGACGCCGACGACGACCGCCTCGCTGCCGCGCCTGACGATCGACAAGCCGCGCTACAGCCGCCGCTACCTGCGCTTCACGATCCGTGCGGGCAAGGCACTCGTCGGGCGCCGTGCATCGCTGTCGTTCCGGGTGCCCGGGCGCAAGAAGGCCGTCCGGCGCATCGTCAAGCTGCGCTCGAAGACGAGCGTGCGCATCCGCGCATCGCGCGCGACGCTGACGGTGAGCGTGCCGTCGTTCATCGCGAACGGCACGAGCTACGGCCCGTTCCGCGCGTCGCGCAGCGGCCGTCGCTAGGGACGGCCCTGCACGCTCAAACGCACGCGCGTGCCCGCCGCGACCTTTGCGCCGGGCTTGATGCTCTGCGTCACGACGCGTCCGCGGCGGTAGCGCACCGTCACGCGCGTGCGCCCTTTGCGCACGCGCCGCGGCTTGAAGTACTTCGTCGTCACCGCGCCGAGCGAGCAGCGCCGGCCGTTGAGGCGCTGCTGCGCGCGTGAACGCGTGAGGCCGGCGACGCTCGGCACGATGCACGTGCCCGCGCGCCCGTAGCGGACCGTGATCGCGACCTCCGTGCGGTTGCCCTGGGTGTCGGTGGCCGCCGCCTTGTAGGTGTTGATCCCGCCGCGCAGCCGCACCCGCCGCGACCACTTGCCGTTGGTCAACGCGACGCCGGTGGCGTTGAGCGTCATCGCGGCCACGCCGCCGTTGTCGCTCGCCGTGCCGGAGATCGTCACGCGCGAGCGCCGCGCGAGCGTGTTGTTGCGCGGCGAGGTGATCGCGACGATCGGTCCCGCCATCGCGTCCTGCACGCGCGCCGCCATCACCCGCGCCTCATCCAGCCCGGTTGCGATCGAGTAGGTGTGCTGCATGACCAGCTCGCCCGTCGCGGGGACGCTGCGGATGTAGTGCAGCTGCCCGAAGCGCGAGACCGGGTTGCCGTCGTCGAAGAACTCGATGCTGTTGGGCGCCGTGCTGAACGTGATCGCGCCGAGCGGCGCGCTGACGCCGTCGTTGCGCGTCGTGTCCGAGCGCACGAAGATCGACCCCGGCGCCGACGGCGAGCCGCTGATCGACGCCGTGCCCGGATAGGCGAAGAACCCCGGCCGCAGCCAGGGGATCTCCCAGCCATAGGTCGCGCTCGCCATGTCCACCTCGAGCAGCAGGTCGAGCGTGTGGGCGTTGCGGTCCGTCGAGCTCCAGCGATCGGTCACGGTGACCGTGCGCCCGCCCGCGGCAGTCTGTGTCGTGCGCGCGTAGCGCACGCCCGCGCCCGTCAACGCGCACCCGCTTGCCGCTTGCGCGCTGGCCGGCGGGAACGGCGACAGCTCGGCCGCGCAGCGCACGACGGCGCTGGCCTCGTCGACCTTCAGCGCGCCCGACGCGGGGTCGAAGCTGCGCTGCGCAGTCAGCCCCGGCATGCCGGGCACGTTGCTCATCGTGCCCGCGCTGGACTGCAGCATGCCGCCGGTGAACGCGTTGCGCCCGTCGACGACGATGCCCGAGCGCGACTGCGGCGTGCCGTCGGCCGTGAGGTCGGTCCAGCCGGCGCAGTTGAAGACGTCGGTCCCGCCCGCGCTCGGGTCGCCTGCCGGATCCAGCGGCCGCGCGTAGTACAGCCCGCAACCGCCGAGCGAGCCGATCGCCAGCGTGCTCGTGCGTCCCGGCACCGTGACGCGGTCGAAGAGGTCGTAGAGGACGCCCGCGTTGGGTGAGTCCAGCGCCGTCACGCGCGCGTCCGACAGCACCGTCGGGTAGACGCGCACGCCCTTGTAGTTGTCCATCGCCACCGGCTGGGAGTCGGTGCTGGGGACGGCGCGCAGCACGCACGGCCGCAGCAGCGCGCGCGGCTCGACCCAGCCGTCGAACGTCTGCGTCGCGTTGGCGACCGTGAACGTGCCGAGCTGCATCACCTCACCCGCAGGGCCGTAGCAGCGGATGTCGACCTTGTCGTCGAGCACCGTCGCGGTTGCCGTGCCCGCGACGCGGATGCCGTACGGGCCCTGGCCCGCGGAGAGATCCCAGACGCCATGCAGCGGATCGGCGGGCGTCGTGATCTGCGAGGACGTGACCGCTGCCTGGGCCGGTGCGACAAGTGCAAGAACCAGAAATGCGGTGAGAGCGGGGGCGCGCTTCACTGCTGCCGAGTGTCGCACGTTAGGGTCAGTTGCGTGACCGCTGCCGACGTCTTTCGCACGCCCGACGAGCGCTTCGCGGGCATCCCGTTTCCCGAGCCGTCCTACCACGAGACCAGCGACGGCCTGCGCATCGCCTACGTCGACACCGGGCCCGCCGACGCGCCGGCCGTGTGGTTCATGCACGGCGAGCCGACGTGGTCGTATCTCTGGCACGACGTGATCCCGCCGGTCCGCGACGCCGGCTTTCGCTGCATCGCGCCGGACCTCGTCGGCTTCGGCCGCTCCGACAAGCCGACGCACCTCGGCTGGTACTCCTACGACCAGCACACGGCCGCGATGGCGTCACTGCTGACGGCGCTGGACCTGCGCGACGCAACGGTGGTCGTCCACGACTGGGGCGGGCCGGTCGGCCTGCGCCTCGCCGTCGAGCAGCCCGACGCGTTCGGGCGCTTCGTGATCATGGACACCGGCCTGTTCACCGGCCACCAGAAGATGACCGAGGCGTGGATCGCGTTTCGCAGCTTCGTCGAGCGCACCGAGGATCTGCCGGTCGGCTTCCTCGTGCAGGGCGCGTGCAAGCGCGAGCTCTCCGAGGAGGAGGTCGCGCGCTACGAGGCGCCGTTTCCGACGCCTGCCTCGAAGGCCGGCGCGCGCGCGTTCCCGCTGATGCTGCCGACCTCGCCCGAGGCGCCGGGTGCCGTCGAGGGCCAGGCGGTGCTCGACGCGTTGAAGGTCGACACGCGCCCGGCGCTGATGCTGTGGGCCGACAGCGACCCGATCATCCCGCTGAGCACGGGCAAGCGCTTCGCCGAAGCGCTGGGGCGGCCCGAGCCGGAGGTCATCCCCGACGCCTCGCACTTCCTGCAGGAGGACCAGGGCGCGCTGATCGGCGCCCGGATCGCGGAGTGGCTGTCTAAGGCGTGAGCTGCTTCTGCTCGTCCCCGGCCTCGAGGCCGGGGTCGTTCTTGGCGGTCCGCAGCTCGTAGGCGGCGCGGCCGGACTTGTCGACGTCGAGCATCACGCTGTCGGCCTTCAGCGCGTGGGCGATGCCCTCGCGCGCGCCGCGCGGCAGGACGCCCATGACCTTGTTGATCGGGCCGATCATGCGCGGCACGAAGACGTCGAAGCGCGGCTCCTGCAGCGCCCGCACGATCTCGCGGCCGACGTCCTCGGGCTCGGCGTTCTTGACGCCACGCGCGCTGCCAAGGCCCGAGACGAGCTCGGTGTTGACGAAGCTTGGCATCACGCACGACACCGAGATCGGCGTGTCGCGGAACTCGACGTGCACGGCCTCGGAGACGCCGACGACGAAGTGCTTGGTGCCGCAGTACACGGCGACTCCCGGGAAGCCGCCCTTGCCGGCGGCCGACGCGATGTTGACGAGGTGGCCCGAGTAGCGCTCCTGAAAGCGCGGCAGGATCGCGCGCATGCCGTTGAGCACGCCGAAGATGTTGATGTCGATCTGACGGCGGTCGTCGACCGGGTCCAGCTCGAGGAAGCGGCCGACCGGCATGATCCCGGCGTTGTTGATGTAGACGTCGATCGGGCCGAGGTCGTTCTCGATCGCGTCGATGAACGCCTCGTGGGACTCAGGCTCGACGACGTTCAGCGAGTAGGCGCGAATCTCGCCGAGCGAGGACAGCTCCTGCGCGGTCTGCTGCGCGGTCTCGGCGTCGAGATCGCCGATCGCGACCTTCATGCCCTCCGAGAGCAACGCCTTGGCGGTGGCGCGACCGATGCCGCGGGCGCCGCCCGTGATCGCGGCGACCTGGCCGCGGAGAACGCGAGGAGTCTTGGCCATGCGGCCAGAGTACCGATCGATTTGACACCGCGTCAGGCGCCTCGCGGCGCGCCACGATGTAGCGTTCCGCGACGTGAGCAGCCGGCAAGAGGAGAAGGCCCAGCGCCGAGCCGAGCGCGAGGAGCAGGAACGCCAGGCGGCGTCGAAGGCCGCCAACGCGCGGCGCCTGCAGATCGTCGGCGGCGTCGTGCTCGGCCTTGCAGCGATCGCGGCAATCGTCCTGGTGGTCTCGTCAGGCGGTGGCGGCGACGACGGCAACGGCATCACGCCTGCCGACTCGGCGGGCGCGAAGGTCGACATCCCGGCGGTGAAGGAGGCCGACCTGACGGCGGCTGCGAAGGCTGCCGGCTGCGTCCTGGAGAACCCGAAGAACCAGGGCAGCACGCACGTCACGGAGAAGGTCGACTACAGCCAGGGCTCCAACCCGCCGACCTCCGGCAACCACAACCCCGTCGCCGCGCAAGCCGGGTTCTACGAGGTCGGCGACGAGCCGGCGCCCGAGAACTGGGTCCACTCGCTCGAGCACGGGCGCATCGAGATCCAGTACAAGCCGGGCACGCCGAAGAACACGATCGACCAGCTCGAGACGCTCGGCTCCGAGGCTTTCAACGGCTCGCCGGGCTACCAGATGATGGTCTTCCAGAACAACACGAGCATGCCCTTCGCGGTCGCCGCGGTCGCGTGGGATCACCTGCTCGGCTGCAAGACCATGAACGACGGCGTGTTCGACGCAGTCCGCGCATTCCGCAAGGAGTACACGGACAAGGCGCCGGAGCTCATCCCGTAATCGTCCGGGCATGCCGCACGCTGGCGGCGTCGCCGCGCTTCGACGCGGCGATGCTCGGCGTGATCACGCTCAACGCGATCGTCCTCGGCGCGGAGACGTACGAGTCGGTCGAGCGCGACCACGGGGACCTGCTCGGCACGCTCAACGACGTCTTCCTCGGGCTCTTCGTCGTCGAGCTGCTGATCCGGATGACGGCGACGCTGCCGCGCCCGGGCGAGTTCTTCAAGAACGGCTGGAACGTCTTCGACTTCGTCGTCGTCACCGGCAGCTTCCTGCCGGGGCTGCGCGAGAACGCGACGCTGCTGCGGCTGCTGCGGCTCGGCCGCGTCGCGCGGATCGTGCGCTTCCTGCCGGACCTGCGCGTGATCATCGCCGCGGTCGGACGGGCAGTGCCGGGGGTCTCGTCGCTCGCGGTCGCGACGCTGCTGCTGGTCTACCTCTACGGGATGATCGGCTGGCTGATCTTCGACGACCACGACCCCGAGAACTTCGGGAACATCGGCCAGGCGATGATCACGATGTTCGTCCTGCTGACGCTGGAGAACCTGCCGACGTACATCGAGAAAGGCCAGGACCTCTCCGACTGGACGATCGTCTTCTTCGTCTCCTACGTGCTCGTCGCGTCGTTCCTGGTCTTCAACCTCTTCATCGGAATCGTGCTCAACTCGATGGAAGGCGCACGCGCGGACGAACGGCGCCGCGAGCGCGAGCGTGAGCGCGCAGCGGCCGCGGCAAGCGGCAGCGCCGAGGACGACGCTGTCGTCGCGCTGGAGGACCGCATCGACGAGGTGCGCTCCGCGCTGGACACGCTCTACGAGGAGTTGCGCGCGCGTTCGCGCCAGCTCGAGTGATGCGCCTCCACCTCGTCGACCCGCCCGCCTACACGCCGCCCTACGACCGCGCGCTGAGTGCCGCGCTCGCGGACGCCGGGGTCGACGTGACGCTCGTGACGGGCCGCTTCGCGCACGGCGACGTGCCGCCGGCGCCGGGGGTGCGCATCGAGGAGCGCTTCTACCGCGGCACCGAGCGGCTGCCCGGCCGGGCGCGCGCGGCGGCGCGGCTGGCGCGCCACGTGCCGGACATGCTGCGCTACCGCCGTACGGCGCGGGCGGCCGACGTGGTGCACTTCCAGTGGCTCGCGCTGCCGCAACTCGACCGCTTCCTGCTGCCCGACCGGCCGCTCGTGCTGACCGCGCACGACGTGCTCGCGCGCGAGCCGCGGCCGGGCCAGCGCCAGGCGCAGCTCGAGCTGATGAAGCGGGTCGACCGTGTCGTCGTGCACTCAGAGCACGGACGCGCGCGCCTGCTCGACCTGGGCGTCGAGTCGACGGTGATCCCGCACGGCGTGCTGGCGCTGATGGCGACGCCGTCGCGACCGCCCGAGCTGGCCGAGCCGACCCGGCCCGTCGTCCTCTTCTTCGGGCTGGTCCGGCCCTACAAGGGCCTCGACGTGCTCTACGACGCGTGGCGCGCGCTGGCGCCCGACGCCGAGCTGTGGGTTGTCGGGCAACCGCGCATGCAGCCACCGCCGGCACCGGACGGTGTGCGGACCGTGGCGCGCTTCGTCAGCGACGCCGAGGCGGCATGGTGCTTTGCCCACGCTGACGTCGTCGTGCTGCCCTACCGCGAGATCGACCAGTCCGGCGTGCTCTTCACGGCATTGGGAGCGGGCCGCGCGCTCGTGGTCTCTGACGTCGGCGGCTTTCCCGAGGTGGACGCGGCGGCGCACGTGCCGGCCGGGGACGCGGGCGCGCTGGCAGAGACCCTCGGACGCCTGCTCGTGGATGAGACCGAGCGCGCGCGCCTGCAGGCCGCAGCCCGCGAGGCGGCGGCGACGACATACGCTTGGCCGGCGATCGCGGCAGCCCATCAGCGGCTGTATGCCGATCTGTCCTCGTGATCCTCTGGCTTCCCGCATTGCTGCTCGCCTGGACGCACGCGCTGTACGGCGCGGCGCTGCGCCTGCTGCCGGCGCGACCGGTGCACAGCGACGCGGTCACGCCGAGCGTCTCGCTGATCGTCGCCGCCTACGCCGAGGAAGCGGTGATCGCGCAGAAGGTCGCCAACGCGCTCGCGCTGGACTACCCGCGCGAGCTGCTCGAGGTGATCGTCGCCTGCGACGGCTCGCCCGACCGTACCGCCGAGCTCGCGCGCCGTGCCGGCGCCGACGTCGTGCTCGAGCTGCCGCGCGGCGGCAAGATCCGCGCGCAGGACGCGGCTGTCGCAGCGGCACGTGGCGAGGTCGTCGCGTTCTCCGACGCCAACGCGCTGTGGGCAAGCGGCGCGCTGCGCGAGCTGGTGAAGCCGTTTGCCGACCCCGACGTCGGCTACGTCTGCGGGCAGGTGTCGTTCGTCGATCCCGAGGGTGGCGGCAACCAGGAAGGCCTGTACTGGCGCTACGAGATGAGCCTGCGCGCGCTGGAGTCCTCACGATGGTCGGTCACCGCGGGCAACGGCGCGATCTACGCGACGCGCAAGGCCGACTACATCGTCGTCGACGAGGTGATGGGCCACGACCTCAGCTTCCCGTTCAACTTCGTCAAGCGCGGTCGGCGCGCGGTCTTCGCGCCAGGAGCGGCTGCGACGGAGCGCATGGTCCCGACGGTGGAGGGCGAATACGCCCGCAAGCGGCGCATGATGAGCCACGCCTGGCCGATCGTCGTGCGCGGCGGCCTGCTCGACCCGCGGGGCTATCCGCCGGTCTACGCGCTGATGATCGCCAGCCACCGCGCGCTGCGCTACGCGTCGCCGTTGCTGCACGTCTGGCTGCTCGCGGCATCGCTGTTGCTTGCGCCGGTGAGCCGCAGTGCGCGATTGCTGCTCGTCGCCCAGCTCGCGCTTCTGCTTGCGGCCGCGGCCGGCCGCAGCGCGGGCCGGGTGGGGCTGATCGCGCGCTACTACGTGCTGACGACCGCCTCGATCGCGGGCGGGCTGCTGGACTGGGTGCGCCACGGCACGCCCGCCGGCTGGGAGCCACCGGAGGGGACGCGGTGAGACGCCTGGTCGACATCCTCGTCAGTGCGGCGGCGCTGGCGGTCGTCGGCATCCCGCTGCTGGTCTTGATGGTCGTCGTCCGCCTCGACTCGCCGGGGCATCCGATCTACCGCCAGCGCCGCGTCGGCAAGGACGGTCGCGAATTTGACGTGCTGAAGCTGCGCACGATGGTCGCGGGCGCCGAGCACATCGGCGCGGGCATGGCCGTGGATGCGGACGACCCGCGCATCACGCGCCTCGGGCGCTTCCTGCGCCAGAGCGCGATCGACGAGCTGCCCCAGCTCGTCAACGTGCTGCGCGGAGACATGTCGCTGATCGGGCCGCGGCCGACGATTCCCGTCCAGGTCGCGCAATACGACGCGCGCCAGCGCGGGCGCCTGGCGGTGAAGCCCGGGCTGACCGGCTGGGCGCAGGTCAACGGTCGCGCGTCACTGCCGTGGAGCGAGCGCATCGAGCTCGACCTCTGGTACATCCAGCACCGTTCCATGAAGCTCGACCTGCAGATCCTCGCGAAGACCGTCGGCGTGCTGTTGCACCGCGACTCGACCTACCGCGGCGAGACCGGCGGCTGGCGATGATCGAGCTCTCGTTCTGCGTCGTCAACACCGAGCAGCGCGAGCTGCTGGTGAAATGCCTCGACGCCGTCGCGCGCGAGCGCGCCGCGCTGCCGTTTGAGACCGAGGTGCTCGTGCTCGACAACGCCTCGCGCGACGGCTCGGCCGGCGCGGCGCGCAAGCACGGCACGCCGGACGTCGTGATCGTCAACGACCGGCGCCTGGGCAAGGGCGAGAACGACACGACGCTGCTGCAACGCGCCCGCGGGCGCTACGCGCTGCTGCTGAACGAGGACTCCGAGCTGCTGCCCGGCGCCGTCGCGGCGCTGCACGCAGCGATGGAGGCGCGCAAGGACGTCGGCGCGGCCGGCGCGGCGCTACAGCGTCCCGACGGCCGGCGCCAGCCGTCGGCGTGGCGCTTCCCGACACCGCGGACCGCGTTCTACGGGGCGCTGTTCCTGCATCGCCGGTTGACGGTGCAGTCGCTCGGCGACGAGACGCGCGAGGTCGACTGGGCGCAGTCGGCGGCGCTGATCGTGCGCGTCGAGCTGGCGCGCGAGATCGGCTGGTTCGACCCGCTGTTCTTCGTCTACTCCGACGAGGTCGACTTCTGCAAGCGCCTGCGCAACGCCGGGCATCCGACCCTCTACGTGCCGGCGGCGCGCTGCATCCATCACGAGCAGCTCTCGACCGGCACGGTGCCCGAGCGGCGGATCGTCGAGCTGTCGCGCAACCGCGACCGCTACATGCGCAAGCACCACACGCGCGCCTCGGCGGCGATCGTGCGCGTGCTGACGGCGTGGACCTACGCGCTGCGGGCGCTCGCGGCGATCGTCGTGCCGGGGCACGACCCGCGGCGTTACTGGCGGCATGTGACCGCGACGCTGCATCCCGAGCGCGGCGAGGGCCTGCGCGAGGCCGCCGCCGACCACAACCTCGGCCCGCGGCTGTAGCTCGTGGTCTGAGAAGCACCGGTGCGCCGACCCCGAGGGGCCGACGCACCAGTTGTCCCCCACGGACGGATGCGCGGCGCCGCCTTCCTGGCGACCAGACCGCGCTTAGTGACGCTTCCCTGGGATGAGCGCGGTCAAACGCGCCCGTTCCGCGGGGGTTAGGAATCCCCCGACCAGCAGGGCAATCGGGATCAGCGCGAGTGCCCCGGCGCGCGAGGCGAAGCCCGCGAGGCCGGAGGTCGGCAGCAGCAGCTCGCCGAGCACCGAGACCGTCGCGAGCAGCACGACGAGCGCGCTGAGCCGGCGCCACTCGAACGGCACGGTGAAGAGCTCGCGCGTCAGCAGGTAGATCACGACGAGCATCACGACGTAGGCGCTGCACAGCGCGATCCCGGCCCCGGCGATGCCGAGCGGCTCGACCAAGGCGACGAGCAGCAGCGACGTTGACCGCGACGCCCGCCAGCGCGGCAGGGAAGTTGCGCGTCGTCACCTTCGCGCGGCCGGCGACCGTGACGAACACGAGGTTGAGGCCGTAGAGCGACCAGCCGAGCGCCAGCCACGGCAGCGCCTCGTGCGCAGCGAAGTACTGCGCGTCGGCAAGCAGCCGCACAAGCCAGCGGCCGAGCAGCGTGATCGCCGCGACGCCGGTGCCGGCGACAAGCACGTAGAGCGGTCGTCACGAACGCGTAGAGGCGCTTGGCCTCGGCGTCGTCGCTGATGCTGTAGGCCAGCGGCGGCCACGCGGCCTGGAATCCGCGCACGAGCACGATGACCGCCGTCGAGAGCTTCACCGCGACGGCGTAGAGACCCGCCGCCGCCGCGGACTGCGAGCGCAGGATGTAGGCGCGGTCGACGACGTTGAGCGAGGAACACCGTCGGCATCTGCAGGAACGGTCGGCGCGCCGAAGCGCAGCAGCGGAGCGAGCTTGCGCGGCAGCGCAGGCAGGGCGCGCTTGCCGAACGACGCCCAGAGCCCGAACAGCACGATCGCGGTCGCCGCGTAGTTGCCCAGCGACGTAGCCGCGCGCGCCCGCGTCGAAGACGACGACCAGCACGATCGTCAGCGCCACCGTCACCAGGACGTTTGTGACGCCGACGGTGACGTAGGCACGGCGGCGCTCCTCCACGCGCAGCAGCGCGTAGGCCAGCTCGAGGTTCGTGAACGCCCACAGGCCCGAGCACGCCGTAGGCCATCAGCGTCGCGTCCTCGGTGCCGAGCAGCAGCTCGGACAGCGGGCCTGCGAGCGCGACACCGGCGGCCGCGACGACCGTGGTGGTGATCGCGACGAAGCCGATGCTGGTGCGGATCAGCTCCGCGCGACGCGTCGGGATCGTCGTCGTCGAACCAGAAGCGCACGAACGCCTCGCCGATCCCGAAGCGCAAGCAGGATCGATCCGAAGATGACGAACGTCAGCAGCGTCTCGGCGTAGCCGTAGTCCGCCGGCGTGAGGTGGCGCGTGTAGAGCGGCAGCGTGATCAGCGCCGAGCGCGGCGCTCAGCAGGCTCGCGGCCTGGTAGGCGGCGCTCGAGGCGAGCAGTCGCTTGAGATACCCGCCCATGGGCGGTGGCACGTTAGCCTGCGCGGCGATGCCCCTGGCTCCCAGCCTGCGTCGGGCGGCCCGCGCGGCCGACGCCGCCTCCGAGGCCGCGCGGGGCGACGAGCGGCGGCCCGTCTGCCTGCTGCTGCTGCCCAAGCCGCTGGAGGGCTTCATCCTGCGCGACCAGGCCGAGGACCTGCTGCGATCGGACGGCGTGCTCGCCGTCGATCCGCCCAGGCTCCCGTACGGCGCGTTCGGCCGGCTGCCACGGACGCTTGCCGCGACGATCGGCGGCACGCAGGGCCGGCGGCTCGTGCGCGCGCTGAACCGCAGCGGCATGCGCATCGCCGCGGTCACGATCTTCCACCCGCTGCAGTACCCCGTCGCGCTCGGCGCGCTGGCGCACGAGCCCGACGCCGAGCTCTGGTACGGGCGCTGGGACCGCTACGAGCACGCCTACGACGCCGGCCCGAAGCTGCGCGAGCGGCTGGCCGAGCTGCACGAGCTGGCGGCGGCGCGCAGCGCGCTGACGTTCGTCTGCTCCACCGCGCTGCAGCAGCTCGAGCAGCGACGCGGGGCGCGAGGCGGCGCTGGTGCCGCTGGCAGCCGACTCGTTCCCGGCGCCGGACCCGAGCGCGGCGGTCGTCGCGATCTCGCTCGGCCACCTCGGCTGGCGCACCGACTGGGCGCTGCTGCGCGCGGTCGCCGAGCGCATGCCCGAGCTGGTGCTGCTGCTCGTCGGCGCCTGGCACGACGACGAGAGCAAGGACGACCCCGACTACGCCGCGTGCCGCAGCGCGCCGAACCTCGTCTGGCTCGGCGCCCAGGACGACGAGGCCGCCGCGCGCCTGATCCTCTGCGCGGACGTCGGCATCGTCCCGTTCAAGGTCGAGCCGTTCAACGACGCCGGCCTGCCCTACCGGATCCTCAAGTACGCGCGCCTCGGTCGGCGCACGATCACGCCGCCGCTGGCGGGCGTCGCGACGTGGCAGGACGCCGTGACGGTCGCGCCGGATGCCGACGCGTTCGTCGCCGCGCTGCGCGCCAGCGCGGGGGCCCGAACGCAGCCGGACGACGCAGCTGCGCGAGTGGGCGCTTGCGCAGACCGCCCACAACCAGAACGCACCACTCTGGGAGCGCCTTCGTACCCTCGGCGTCCATGGCTGAGTTCACGATCGAGCAGCACAACCCCGCCTACGTCGATCAGCTGCGCCCGCTGTGGCTGGCGATGGTCGCGCCACCACGGCGCGATCACGCCGGACTGGGGGCCGGTGCGCGACGACGACGACTCGTGGACGCGGCGCCGCGCGGACTACGTGAAGTGGCTGGCCGAGCCCGACGCCTTCTGCCTCGTCGCCGCGTGCACCGGACAGGGCACGATCCTCGGCTACGCGCTCGTCACAGTGAACGAGGGCTCGCCGACCTGGGCGTCCGTCGAGCGCTTCGGCTACGTCGAGTCGCTCAGCGTCCTACCCGAGGCGCGCGGCACCGGCGTCGGCAGCGCGCTGCTGCGCGCAGCGGAGGATCAGCTCGCGACGCTCGGCGTCGAGCAGGTCAACATCACGACGGTCGCGGCCAACGAGAACGCGCGGCGCTTCTACGAGCGCGAGGGCTACGAGGCCGCGTTCATCACGCTGCAACGTCGCACGCGCCGTACGCCCTGAGCATCCCGTGCGCGGCAACCAGCGGTGCCGCGGGCGGCGCGACGTTGGTGCCGCGGGCACGCCGTCGGCGTTGCCGAAGCGCCGCACCGGCTTGTCGCCGACCAGCACCAGCGACAGGCGCCGTGCGGCCGCTGCCCGCGCGCGCGACACGACGTCGGCGCGGGACGCATCGAGCTCGAAGCGCAGGTCGGGCACCAGCCGGTAGGTCGGCAGCGTCAGCGGGAGACAGAGGTCGGCGGTCGGCGGCCATCGCCGCAACCGCCGTCGTGCGTGTCGCCGATGAAGCGCAGCTCGTTGCGCAGCGCGTTGAACGACGGGATGCGGATCGCGACGAAGGCGAGGGCGATGACGAGCGCGACGGCGGCGCCGCGCCGCCCGAGCGCTGCGACCGCGCCAGCCCGCGAGCAGGCAGAGCGCGACGCCGGGACCGTCAGGTAGCGCGGCAGGATCGACAGGCCGGCGAGGCCGGTCCCGACGAAGGTGACCGTGCCGGCGCCGAACAGCGCCAGCGGCACGTGCAGCGAGCGCGCTCATCACGCCTGCCACCACGCGAGGCCGGCGCCGAGCAGGCCCGCGAGGAAGACCGGCGGGCGCGCCGTGTCGGCAAGGAACGACACGAACGTGCCGGGGACGTGCTCGATGCCGCGCGTGCGGCCGAGGTCCTCGGCCAGCGCCGAGGTCGCGTGCAGCGAGAACAGCGGGTCGCCGGTGACGACGAGGTCGGTCGAGGCACCAGAGCACGGGCGCGACCGCGGCCAGCGCGAGCGAGGTCGCAGCGTCGCGGCGGCCGCACCACAGCCAGTAGACGCCCGCGAGGATCCACGCCTCCGGGCGCAGCAGGCCCGGCGAGCGCCAGCAGCACGCGCGACCGCGCGTCCCGCGGCGCGGGCGCTCGGCCTCCAGCGCCGCCGCCCACAGCACGAGCGCCAGGAACGGCACGTCGACGTAGCGCGCGCGCGGCGTAGAGCAGGAACGCGAACGACGAGCCGACGCAGAGCGCGGCGAGAACGCCCGGCCAGCGGCCCGAAGCACGCGCGCCCGACGCGGAACGTCGCCCACACGAGCGCGACGAACGACGAGGACGCACGTCGAGCACCAGCGCGCGGTCGGCGTGCTCGCCGAAGACGAGGTCCAGCAGCGCGCAGAACGCGAGGAACAGCGGGTGCTCGGTCGGCGCCGCGTAGGCCTCGAAGCTCGGCGTGTCCCGTCGAGGAGCTCGCGGCCCCAGACCAGGTGGTAGTAGGAGTCGTAGTTGGGATAGGTCGGGCACCAGCAGCGCCGTCAGCAGCGCCGCGCGCGAGCAGCGCCGGCGAAGACGCGCCGCTCGGTCATGCCGGCTGCGGCTCAGGGCGAGCGCCGCGCGCCAGCGCGACGCCGGCACCCAGCAGCGCCCACGTCAGCGGGTCCTCCAGGAACGCCGCGTACATCATCGTGTGCACGACCAGCGCCGCTGAACGCCGCCGCGACGCCGCGCGCGCGCAGCGACGCCGCGCGCCGCGCGAACAGGCGCCGGAACGCGAGCGACCAGCAGCGCGAGGTAGACGCAGCAGCCCGAGCGCGCCCTGCTCGGCGGCGACGGTGACCGGGATCGTGTGCGACGCCGACGTCGCGCTGCTCGCGCCGAGGCGTTCTCCTGCGCGGCGGTACTCGCGCGCGAACGCGCCCGCGCCGTAGCCCTCGAGCGGCTTGTCGGCGAACAGGTCGCACGCCGCCCTTGATCAGGTCGTAGCGCCCGCTCGTGGCGCGTGTCGGCGGACTTGGAGTCGCCGAGGTCCAGGCGGATCGCGTCGCGGCGCGATCGAGCACGAACGCCGCGCCGACGGCGACCAGCGCGATCGCCGCCGCGCCACGCCCGCGCGCGCGTCCAGCGCATGCCGCCGAGCACGGCGAGGCCCGACCAGCAGCGCGGCGAAGCGACGACTGCGAGAACGTCAGCACGAGCCCGGCCCACAGCACCGCGAGCACGACGCGGCGCCGCGATCACGTCGTCGCGCGGCCGCGCGCCCAGACAGCACGCGCGGCGAGCCCGAGCATCACGATCGCCAGGAAGCGCCCGTAGATGTTGGGGTCGAAGAACAGCGAGTTGACGCGGAAGTACGACTCGAACTGGTTGGAGGCGATGACCTTCGGGTTCAGCAGCAGGTGGCGCGTCGCGTACTCGACGAAGCCGATGCCGGCGAAGGCGAGCGCCAGCGCCGCCAGCACGCCCAGGCAGCGCGCGGCCAGCGCGCGCGTCCACTCGACCCGGCGCCAGCAGCGCGAACAGCAGCGTGAACGGGACGTAGAAGAAGACGACGTTCTCGAGCGCGTGGTCGAAGTCGCTGCGAGTAGGCCGCCTGCACGGCGTAGAGCACGAGCGCAGCGCCAGCAGGCGCTCCAGCCAGCCCGGCGCGGGCTCGCTCGGCGTCGCGGTCCTCGCCGGCGCCGCGCAGGCGCGGGACGGCGTAGGCCAGCGCGCCGGCGCCGATCGACGACGTAGAGCGGGACGAGCAGGTTCGACGTCGAGCCGCCGCTGGCGATCGGGATGCGGAACGGCAGCGCGGCGACCGCCGCGAGCGGGAAGCACCGCGGGCGGCGGTCGGATCAGCCAGCGCGAGCCGCGGCGACCACGAGCGCCGCGGCGACCGCGGCGGCGACCAGCAGCGACGGGCGGTCGCGCAGCGGGTCGAACGCGCTGTTGTCGTCGACGTGCGCGACGAGCGAGCACCGGCGTCAGCACGAGCGCGCCGAGCATCGGCCACGCGCGCGCCGCGCGCGCCGGAGCGAGCGACGGCGCCCGGCCGCGAGCAGCGCGCACGAGGATCAGCGGGACAGGAGCGTCCATGTCCTCTCCATCAGCTGCGGCGATGTTGGGGTCGGTGCGTCGAGCGCAGTCGGGAACTCGGGCAGGCCGGTGCGGATGACCAGGCCCTTGCCGAAGCGCGCGCCGACGACGACGGCACCTGGGCGTCGCGTCGGTCGCGACGGCTGCCGCGACTCGGCGCAGGCCTGCGGCCGAGCGTCGATCGTCGGCTCGAAGCGCGTGAAAGCCGGTGAGCTCGCCGGTGCCGCCGGCGAACAGCTCGATGGCGTCGTCGACGAAGGACGTCAGCGTCGCCTCCTGGCGCACGAGCGGGCCGATGCGCGCGCCGAAGAGGTCCGTCCTCCGCCGGCGCGGTCGGGTGGATCAGCCGGCCCTTGCGCGAGACGCGGACCTGCGCGGCGCAGCGAGTCGGTGCCGAACGAGACGAGCCGTGCCGCCGCGCCGCACGAACGCGCGCAGGCGCGCGCCCAGGCGCGGCGGCAGCCAGCGCGTGTCGCCGGCGAGGAGCACGCCGCGGTAGGCTCGCAGGGCCCGGGCCGGCGGGTCTGGCCAGCGCGACGTCGGTGGTGATGTCGTAGCGGTGCTTGTTGGCGTCGAGGTAGGCGAGCAGCGGCGCCTCCTGCTGGCGAACCCGACCGGCAGGCCGTGCCGTCGCCGACATGATCCGGTCGACCGTCGCGCCGACGCCGCGGTCGAGCATGTTGGGCAGGCCGTCGCCGTCGTCGTCGGCCGGGTTGCGGCCCTGCCAGGTCATCGACCGGCAGGACGACGAGCACGCGGTCGCGGGCTTTGACGAGCTGCACGGCAGCGGGACCTGCTGCTTGCGCGGCCGTGCGCGGACGGTGAGGAGGTAGACGCCGGACTCGCCGCGCGGGATCGGCACGCGCACGCCGCCTGTGCCGCTAGGCCACCGCTGCGGCGGGCGACGGTTCGCGCCCGCCGACGCGCCGCAGCGACCAGTCGTACGTCTCGCCGCGCGCGTCGATGCCGATCTGCGCCGACCGGCCGGCGGGCAGCGGCGTCAGCGGCGGCTGCGACGCCGAGGTAGCGGACGGTGATGCCGCCGTGGCCGGGCAGCGGCGGCCGTAGTGCAGCTGCGGCAGGCCGGTCGCGCGTCGAGCGGCACCGAGGTGCCGACGATCTGCGGCGCGGTCGCGCGACTCGACGACCACGAGGTAGCGTGCCCGGCGCGCACGCGGCGGCCGTTGTCGCGCTTGCCGTCCCAGCTCCATGCTCTTCGCGGTGGCGTCGAGCCGCTGCTCGATCACGGCCTCGACCGGGCCCGGGGCGGTGCGGAAGACGTGCACCTTGTTGGCGCTGCTCGGCGGCGCGCTGAAGTTGATCTGTCAGCCGGCTCGCCGTCGCGCGCGGGAGCAGCTCCGGCCCGCTGCCCTTCTCCGGCCGATGCCGCGTGACGCGCACCGCGGGCGGCAGCGTGTCCTTGCGGAAGGACTTCTGGATCACGACGCTGCGGCCCTCGCGCCGCAGCGTGATGCGGGCGCGGTAGATCCCGTCGGGCGCCTTGCCGCCGTCGTCGGCGGTGCCGTCCCAGCGCAGGAAGAGCGCCTTGTACGGCGTCATGCGGCGGTTGTCCGCGAGGCGCTTGACGCGGTCGCCCTTCGTGTCGACGACGTCGACGGTGACGTCGTCCTCCTTCTCGACAGGAAGCTCAGGCGCAGGCGGTCGAGGCGCCCGTCCTTCGTCGGCGAGAAGACCGGGTCGCGGTAGAAGTTCTGCACGAGCGTCGGGCCGTTCTTCAGCCGCTGGGCGACGAAGAACGCGCCGAACGTCGCGACGACGAGCGCGGCGAAGACGTAGCGCGCGACGCGCGTCACAGGCGCCTCGCAGCGCGCCGTTGTGACGCACGTCCCAGCGACATGAACGCGTCGTCGCAGGTCCCGACATGACGTCGCGAGGTCGTCGATCACGCAGCGGATCACGCCGCGGTGCGCGATCACGAGCGCCGGCGTCGGCCCCTGCCGGACGTCCTCGAGCGCCGCGAGCACGCGCGTGCGCTGGTCGCGCAGCGACTCGCCGCCAGGGAACGCGAAGCCCGGGTCGGTCGCGTAGTAGGCGGCGTAGGCATCGGGCTGCTCGCGCTCGACGTCGGCGAACAGGCGGTCGGTCCACTCACCCGTGTCGGTCTCCATGAAGCGCTCGTCGACAAGCGGCGTCAGGGCGAGGGCCGCGCCGACGATCTCGGCGGTCTCGCGTGCCCGCGGCAGCGGCGAGCAGTACAGCGCCTGCAGCTCGTGGCCCTGCGCGGCAGCCGCGAGCGCGTGCGCCTGCTCGCGCCCGCGCGGATTCAGCCCGACTGCGCCTTGTCCCTGAAAGCGGCGCTCGCGGTTGTAGTCCGTCTCGCCGTGGCGAGCGAGATAGATCGGGCCGGTCACGGGAGCGGCGGCGGCTACGGTTGCGCCGCGTCGGCTCCGAGCGTGGCGACGACGTCCGGCTTGGCGCCCCCCGACGTGAAGCCCTGGGCAACCACTTCCGTGCCTGCGTCCATTCTCTGCAGCGTGCCGACCCGCAGCACCCGTCGCACGTCGCGCGCCGCGCGCTCCTGGCCGGAGGCGTAGTACACGATCGTCCTCGGGATCGACGCGTCGCCGCGGTTGCCCGAAGCAGCCTGCCGGTACCCGTTGTCGCCGAGCTTCGCGGCCGCCTCGCGGGCGAGCCCGCCGACCCCGGTGCCGTTGAGGACGACCACGGACACCTCGCCGCGGTTCAACGGCGGCGTGGCCGTGGTGGTCGTGCCGCCCTCGTCGGTCGTCTCCGAGGGCTCGGGCACGGTCGGGACGATCTCGTTGCGCGCCGGCTCGTTGTCGTCGCCGCCGATGACGCCGGTGACGACGAGCACCAGGGCGATGAGGATCGCGACAACCGCAGCGACGATCGCGATCGTGGCGCCGGCAGGCCCGGAAGACGCCGGCGGCTCGGGTGCAACGGCCGCCTCGCGCGCGCTGCGTGCCGAACGCAGCGGGGCTGCCGGCTGGGGCCGCGCGGCCGGGGCCGGGGCCGGCGGCTTGGCTGCAGCGGGTGGCGGGGTCGCGGCGGGCGGCGGCGTCGCGGCAGGCGGCGGGGTCGCAGCGGTGGGCGGGGCGCCGCTGTTGGCGGCCGCGGTCGCTCCGGCAGCCGGCTGCAGCACCGTCGGCTGGTCCGTGCCGTCGGCAGGCGCAGCGGGGCCGCTCGCACCGGCCGGCGCAGGCGCAGCCGGGCCCGTCGGCGCGGTCGGAGCCGCAACCGGCGCGGCACCGCCGGCGGCCGTCACCGGCGCGGGCCCGCCGGGCTTGACCTCGGTCGCCTGGCCCGGCGTGGGCGGCGGTGTCTTCGCGGCGGCACCCGCGGGCATCGGTGCCGGCGCGGTCTTGGCCCCCGCCGTTGCGCCCGCAGCCGCCGCACCGGCGGCGGCAGCACCGGGTGTCGCAGGCTGGGCCGCAGGCGGGCGCGGCGGCTGCTGCGCCGCCACCGGCTGTGCAACCACGCGGCGCTGCGCGTCCGTGGACACGCGCTCCTGCATCTCGGCAGCCCGCTCCGGCGCTCGCCCGGCCCACTCGCGCAGGCGCTTGGTCTCGCGTGCCTGCCCGAAGTACAGGACCGAGAGCACCGCAAGCCCGAGGACGGCGGCGAAGCCGGCGAAGGCGCCGACGGTCTGGACCTTGTCGGAGACCTCGAGGGCCGCGACGACGAAAATCATGAAGCGCGCAGTCTAGGCCGCAGGGCCGATGTCGGGCGTTGCCCTCACCGCTGACAGCTCGGCGACCTTCGCCGCCAGCCCGGCCGCGTCCCCCTCCAGCACCAGCAGCGTGATCTGGTCGAACATCTCGTCCACGGTGTCCGGGTCCAGCCGCTCGCGCTCGGCGCGCATGATCTTCTGCGCCGGCGTCGGCTGCACGCGCTCGTAGGGGTTGAAGAGCTCCTCGTCGAGCTTCTCGCCTGGCCGGCGGCCGACGATCTCGATCGCGATGTCCTTGTCGGGGTTCAGGCCCGAGAGCTCGATCATCGCCTTCGCGAGGTCGATGATCTTCACCGGGTCGCCCATGTCGAGCACGTAGATCGCGCCCGATCCGGTGCTGACGGCGCCGGCGCGGATCACGAGCTGGACGGCCTCCGGGATCGTCATGAAGTAGCGCTTCATGCGCTCGTCGGTGACCGTGACCGGCCCGCCGAGCGCGATCTGGCGGCGGAAGATCGGCACGACCGAGCCACTGGAGCCGAGCACGTTGCCGAAGCGCACGCTGGAGTAGTGCGTGCCCGGCCAGCGCTGCGCCGCTGCCTCCACCGCGAGCTCCGCCAGCGCCTTGGAGGCGCCCATCACCGTCGCGGGCGACACCGCCTTGTCGGTCGACACCAGCACGAAGCGCTTCACCGCGGTCTCGCCCGCCACGCGCGCCATCAGCCGCGTCGCGACGGCGTTGTTGCGCACGGCTTCGACGGGGTTGAGCTCCATCAGCCCGACGTGCTTGTACGCCGCGGCGTGGAAGACGACGGTCGGGCGGTGCGCGGCGAAGACCTCGCGCATGCGCTCGCCCTCCTTGCAGTCCGCCAGCACGGTCCCGATGACGTCGGGGTGCACGTGGCGGTCGTCGAGCAGCTCGCGCTGGATCGCGAAGAGGTTGTCCTCGGCGTGGTCCAGCAGGATCAGCCGCCGCGGTCCGACACGCGCGATCTGACGGCAGAGCTCCGAGCCGATCGAGCCGCCCGCGCCCGTGACCATGACGACCTCGCCCTGCAGGTACTTGCCCGCGACGTCGACGTCCACCAGCACGGGCTCGCGGCCGAGCACGTCCTCGACCTGGACCTCGCGCACCTGGCGCACCGCGCCGCCGCCGGTCTGCAGCAGCTCGAAGACGGTCGGCAGCGTGCGCACCGGGATGCCGCGCTTGCGGCACGCTGAGACGACGCGCGCGCGCATCGTGCCCGGCGCCGAGGGGATCGCGATCGTCACCTCGTCGGGCTCGACCTCGTCGAGCACGCGCGGGAAGTCCTTGCCCGTGCTGCCGAGCACGCGCATGCCCATGATCCGCTGGCCCTGCTTGGTCGGGTCGTCGTCGACGAAGCCGACCGGGTTCAGGCGCAGGTCGGGGTTGCGCAGGATCTCGCGCAGGACGAGCTGGCCGCCGTCGCCGGCGCCGACGATCAGCACGGTGCGTGCGTCGCGGCGCGCGCGGAAGCCCGTCAGCGGGCGCTCGTAGGCGACACGCGCGACAAAGCGCACGCCGCCGACGGTCAGCAGCGTCAGCATGAAGAAGGCGGCGAGCACGCCGCGCGGGATGCCGACGCCGGCGCCGTTGCGGGTGACCGGGTGGAAGACGGCGACGAGCGCGGCAATCAGGATCGTCGCGACGACGACCGCCTGGATGATCGCCAGGTAGTCGCGCTGCTGCGTGTAGCGCCACCACTTCTGGTGCATCCGGAAGAGCGTGAAGACGACGAGGCTGCCGGCCACCGCCCACAGCACGGTCTGCTCGAACAGCTCCTGGTAGCGGCCCTCGAAGCGCGTGTCGAACCGCACGCGATACGCGAGGTAGTAGGAGACCGCGACGAGCACCCCATCGATCGCGAGCTGGGGAAGCGAATGGCGATGCAGGGGGAACGCGGCCGAACGCAAGCGCCGGCCCATGGCGCGTGATTGTACGGTGGCGAGCCGCTGCTAGTCGGTCGCCGGGCTGCACAGCAGGTCGACGAGCAGCGCGGGGTCGCGGCGCACGCGCTCGCCGCCCTCGCCGCGGTCGCGCTTGGCCAGCTCGATCTCCCCTGCATCGGCCAGCTTTCGCAGCCGCCCCTCGGCGATCAGGCGCTCGTCGACGCCGCCCAGGCGGCCCTCGAACGTCGTCCACACCGGCGTGCCGAGCGCCACCGCCTCGCGGTTCATCGTGCCGCCTGCGGAGATCACGACGTCGGCGAACGCGATCAGCGACTGCGCGTCGATCGCGCGCTCGGGGACGATGAAGCCGTCCAGCGCCGCGCGCTGGGACTCGACCCGCGGCAACACGACGGTCTGCGTGCCGCGCAGGCGCTCCAGCACGCTCGCCGAAGACGTCGTTCTCGAGGCGGTGGTAGAGCGCCAGCTCTGGCGGCGTGCGCACGACCGCGAGCGGCTGCGAGACGTCGAGCCCGAGCTCGTCGAGCACCGCCGTGTCCGGCTCGAAGTCCGCGAGGTAGTACTCCTCCTTCAGCCCGGGGTAGCGCTGCAGCTTGCGCCGCGCGCCGTAGCGGTTCAGGCGCTCGGGCGGGATCGCCTCGGGCACGACCACCGCGTTGCCGAGCCGGCAGTTGACGGTGTGCTGCACCGTCGCCCACTCGTAGTCGAACATCGTCGAGCGCGGCACGCGCAGCAGCGCCGCCGCCACCGTCACGTCGTTGGACCCGTGCCCGAGCGCGAGGTCAAAGCGCGGGCGCCGCCGCGCCCAGCGGTACAGCGCCGTGCTGCGGTCGAACAGCCCCGCGGCTTTCGCGGCAAGCCCGCTGCCGCGGTGGTGCCCGATGACCGTGTGCTCGATGCCGAAGCGCTCGCAGAGGCCGAGCGTCTGCGCGAAGTCGCGCGCGGTCACCTCGACCTCGTGCCCGCGCGCCCGCAGGACGTCGATCACCGGGCGCAGCACGAGCACGTGCGGCGAGTTCGTGAGGTCGATCCAGACCCTCATCGGACACCTGTCATACGTGGTATCCTATCTGTATGACAATGTTGAGCTTCCGCGTCGCCGAGGGCGAGGCCGCCGAAGCGCAGCGCTGGGCCGACACGCTCGGCGTCGACCGCTCGGAACTGCTGCGCGAGGCGCTGCACCGTCATCTCGTGCAGCTTCGCAGCGCGCACGACATCGATGCGTGGACGGAGCAACCGCTTGATGTCGGCGAGCGCGCGCTCGCCGACATCGCCGACTGGGGTCCGGCGGAGGATTGGGGCGACTGGGCCGATGCAGCGGGGTGAGGTCTGGTTCGCCGTGACGCCGGGAGGCGACCGTCCCGTCCTTGTCCTGACGCGCGACCCGGTCGCCGATCGCATCGGGTCCGTGGTCGTCGCGGCACTGACGCGGACCGAGCGCGGGCTTGTCTCCGAGCTCCGCCTGACCACGCGGGACGGCGTTCCCTCGGCCTGCGTCGTCAACTTCGACAACATCCACACGATCCCGCGGGAGTCGTTCCGGCGACGCGTGACGGCACTGTCCGATCGGCGGCTCGCCGAAGTCTGCCGAACGCTACGCGACGCGCTTGGCTGCTGACGCCACGGCAGCGACGACCTCGTCGACCTGCTCGCGCGTCATCGCGGCGGAGATCGGCAGCGCGAGGTGCGTGCGGGCGGCCTCGTCGGTGCCGGGCAGCTGCGCCGAGGACCATCCGCGCGCGACGCCCACGGGCTGCTGGTGCACCGGCACGCGGTAGTAGCCGCGACAGCCGATCCCGGCGACGTGCAGGCGCTCGGCGAGCGCGTCGGGCTCGGCGGCGCGAACGACGTACAGATGCCAGGCGGCGCGCGTGCCAGGCGTCGCCTCGGGCAGCGTGACGTGCTCGCCGAGGCCGGCGTCGGCGTACCAGTCGCCGACCTGCGCGCGGTGCGCCGCCCAGGCCTCGAGGTGTGGCAGCTGCACGCGCAGGATCGCGGCCTGCAGTTCGTCCAACCGCGAGTTCCAGCCGACGTGCGTGTACGTGACCTTGTCCTGCGAGCCGTGGAAGCGCAGCGTGCGCACGAGCGCGGCAAGCTCGTCGTCGCTCGTCGTCACCGCGCCGCCGTCGCCAAACGCGCCGAGGTTCTTCGACGGGTAGAACGAGAACGTCGCGATCTCTCCCAGCGCGCCCGGGCGCCCGGCGGACCCGATGCTCCCGGCCGCCTGCGCGGCGTCCTCGACCACCGGCACGCCGGCAGCCGCCGCGATCTCGGCGATCGGCGCGACGTTGCCGAACAAATGGACCGCGATCACCGCCTTCGTCCGCGGCGTCATCGCCGCCTTCACGCTCTCGGGCGTAACGAGGAACGTCGCCGGATCGACGTCGCAGAAGACCGGCGTCGCTCCCAGCAGGACGATCGGCTCGACGCTCGCATAGAACGTGAACGACGGCACGACGACCTCGTCGCCGGCGCCGACCCCCAGCGCCGCAAGCGCCAGCACGATCGCGTCCGTGCCGTTGGCGCAGCCGATCGCGTGACGGCTGCCGACGTGTGCCGCGAACTCCTCGTCGAACGCCTCCACCTGCGGCCCGAGGATGAAGCGCCCGTCCTCGAGGACGCCGTCGATCGCGGCGCGCAGCTCGTCGCGCAGCGGGACCAGCGGGGCCTGCGGGTCGAAGAGCGGGACGGCCACGGCGACGCGGAGGCTAGCGGGGCCGGTGTGGGGTGGGCGGGCGGGGACCAGTACCCTCCGCCGTCGCGTGCTGCTCACAATGACCCTCGTCCTGGCGTCGATCACCGACACGCTCGCCGAATGGGTGACCGACGTCGTCGCCGACATGGGCCTCCCCGGGATCTTCATCCTGATGGCGCCCGAGTCGGCCTGCATCCCGATTCCGTCGGAGCCGACGATGCTGTTTGCCGGCTTCGCGGCGTCCGAAGGCGAGTACTCGGTCTTCGCCGCAGCCATGACCGCAACCGTCGCGAACGTGGTCGGCTCGATCGTCGCGTGGTACGCCGGATACCGCGGGCGCACGGACCTCCTCGAGAAGCAGAAGCTCGTGCACATCAGCCCCAAGCACCTCGAGTGGGCTGACACGATGTTCGAGAAGTACGGCTATCCCGCCGTCTTCTTCAGCCGCATGCTGCCGATCGTGCGCACGTTCATCTCGCTGCCCGCCGGCGTCGCAAGGATGAAGTTCACGCCCTTCGTGATCCTCACGTTCCTCGGCGCGTTCCCGTGGAACCTCGGGCTCGTGCTCGCGGGCAAGGCCGCGCGCGACGACTGGGACGACCTGAAGGACAAGCTGCACTACATCGACTACGCCGTCGCCGCGATCATCGTGCTGCTGGCGGGGTACCTGCTGTTGCGCTGGTGGCGCAACCGCGGCGGTGGCAAGCCGGCGCCGGATGCCGGCTGATCCACTCCCGGTAGGGCATGCCATAGCGCTCGGGGCGCTGCACGGGCCCGCCGAGCTTCTCCCCGTCTCCTCGTCGGGTCACATGACGCTCGTGCCGTGGCTGCTGGGCTGGCCCTACGGCGACCTCGATCCGGAGCTGCGCAAGGCCTTCGAGGTCGCGCTGCACGCCGGCACCGCCGCCGCGCTGCTCGTGGCGCTGCGCGGCGAAGTCGCCGAAGCCGCGACCGGGTTCGACCGGCGGCGAGCGACGCTCGTCGCGCTGTCGTTCGCACCCCCCGCGATCGCCGGGTTGCTGCTGGAGCGCCCGATCGAGCGCCGCCTCGGCACGCCGCCGACGATCGCGATCGGCCTGCTGCTCGGCTCGGCCGCGATGGCGCTGGCCGACCGCTTCGGAGCGACCGGCCGCTCGCGCGACGAGGCCGGCGCCGCCGACGCGCTCTGGCTCGGCGCCGCGCAGGCCTGTGCGCTGATGCCCGGCGTCTCGCGCAACGGGATGACACTGGCGGCGGCCCGGGCACGCGGCTTCGACCGCGAGGACGCAAACGCGCTGTCGCGCCACGTCGCGCTGCCGATCATCGTCGGCGCGACCGTCCTGAAGGGCACGCGCCTGGCGCGGCGCGGCCTGCCGCGCGGGATGGGCAAGCGCTTCGCCGCCGGTGTCGCGGCGTCGTTTGCCTCGACGCTGGGCTCGACCTGGCTGATCCGCCAGGTGGAGCGCGACCGCTCGCTTGCACCCTATGCGGCCTACCGCGCGGGGCTCGCGCTGCTGGTGCTCCGCCGGGTTTGGCAGCATCTCGGGCGATGAGTGACGCCTACGCCGCCGCCGGCGTCGACACCGATCAGGCCGACGCCGCCGTTTCGGCGCTGGTCGGGGTCCTCAAGCGGATCGAGCTGGACCGGCCGAGCGCCTCGGTCATCCCCAGCGGCCACTACGCCAGCGTGCTGCGCGTCGCGCCGAATCTCGGCGTCGCGATGTCGACCGACGGCGTCGGCTCCAAGCTCGTGCTCGCCGAGCAGGCGGACCGCCTGGAGACCGTCGGCATCGACTGCATCGCGATGAACGTCAACGACATCATCTGCGTCGGTGCCGAGCCGATCGCGATGGTCGACTACCTCGCCGTCGAGCAGGCCGATCCCGTGGCGTTGGCGCGCATCGCCGAGGGGCTGCGCGTCGGTGCGACGCAGGCGAACATCGAGATCCCCGGCGGCGAGCTCGCCGTCATCCCCGAGCTGATCCGCGGCCATCCGTCGCCGCACGGCTTCGACCTCTGCGGCACCGCGTTCGGCACGGTCGCGCTCGACGCGATCGTCACCGGCGCCGACGCCAAGCCCGGCGACGCGCTGATCGGCCTGCCGTCATCGGGTCCGCACTCCAACGGCTACACGCTCGCGCGTCGCGCGCTGCAGCACGACGGCGGCCTCGCGCTGGACGCCACGCCGCCCGAGCTTGGCGGCGCCTCGGTGGTCGACGCGCTGATCGAGCCGACGACGATCTACGTGCGCGCGGTCGTCGAGCTGCTGGCGTCTGACGTGCCGGTCCACGGCCTTGCGCACATCACGGGCGGTGGCGTCACCAACCTCACGCGCCTGGCCGGCGACCGCCTCGGCTGGGCGATCGAGTCGCCGCTGCCCGTGCCCCCGATCTTCGAGTTGATCGCGCGGCTCGGCAACGTGCCGGCGGTCGAGATGTGGGAGGTCTTCAACATGGGCTGCGGCTTCGTGGCCTGCGTGCCGGAGGACCGTGCCGACGACGCCGTCGAGCTGCTTGGTGCGCATCACGCGGGTACGACCCGCATCGGCACGGTGACCGACGCCGGCGGAAGCGTCAGCGTCGTGCCACTGGGTCTGCGCTACTGAACGCCCGCCCGGGCAGCGCGAGGCGAAACTCCGCGCCGCCGCCGTCGGCGTTGCACACGCTGACGCTGCCGCCGTGGGCCTCGGCGACCTGGCGCACGATCGCCAGGCCAAGGCCGGTGCCCTGCTCGCCGCGTGCGCGCACGCCGCGGTAGAAGCGGTCGAAGAGGTGCGGCAGGTCCTCCTCGGCGATCCCGGGGCCGTGGTCGCGGACGACAACACCGTCGGCGTCGGCGCTGACCTCGACGATCGTCCCGGGCGCGGTGTGGCGCACGGCGTTGTCGAGCAGGTTGTTGATCGCGCGGCCGAGGCGCTCGGGCACGCCTGAGAGCGTCGCGGGCTGGGCTCGTAGGCTGATCTGCACGTCGCCGGGCCCGTGCAGCCGCGCCCGCGTCACGGCCTCCTCGACGAGCTCGTCGATGCGCAGGTCCTGCGGCTCGGGCGCCTGCGCGTCGCCGCGCGCGAGCTCGATCACGTCAGCGACAAGCGCCGAGAGCTCCTCGCTCTGGTCGCGCATGTCGTCCAGCAGCTGCGCGCGCGAGGTGTCGTCGAGCTCGCCGCCTTCGAGCAGCACCTCGATGTTGGTGCGCAGGCTCGTGATCGGCGTGCGCAGCTCGTGCGAGGCGTCGGCGACAAGCTGGCGCTGGGCGCGCAGCGACGAGTCGAGCGCCGCGTTGCTGCGTTCGAGATCGCCGAGCACAGAGCTGAACTGCACGCCGACACGGCGTGCGAGGAAGACCGCCAGGCCGATCCCGCCGGCGAGCACGAACAGCAGCACGATCCGCAGGCGGCTGAGCACGCGGTCGGTCGCCGCCAGCGGCCGCGCGAGCTGCAGCGCACCGCCGTTCGGCAGCCCGAGTGTGACCATGCGCAGGCGCGTGTCGCCGGCGCGCGCGGTCTCGGGCTCGGTTGAGCGCCCGCCGTTGGCGATGTCCAGCGTGCGCTCGTCCACCGGCAGCTGCAGGCCACCGCGCAGCGGCACCGACTCGCCTGTCGGCAGGACGACCTGCACGAACGCGATCGGCCCGCCCTCACGCGGGTCGGGATCGCGGATGCGCGGCAGCAGGCGCTCCCTGATGATCGCCGGATCCAGCCCGCCGGCGACAGCGATGGGCCCGGCGATGCCCGGGTTGAGCTGCTGGTCGACCTGGTCGTAGAGCTCACCGCGCACGGCGACGTAGGCGACCGCGCTGGCGAGCAGCACGGCAAGGCCCACGCAGGCCGCGGTGAGGCTCGTCAGTCGGCGCTGAATCTCCATCGCTGACTCAGATTGTCCGCAGTGCCTCCGTCGGCGACAACCGCGAGGCACGCACGGACGGGTAGAGGCCGGCGAGCGCGCCGATCACGAGGGCCGCCACGACGCCCCCCGCGAGGGCTTCGGGCGGCACGACGATCGCCTGGTTTTGCGCCGTCGAGGAGACCGCCGTGGTCAGCGCTCCGAGCCCCGCGCCGGCGATCCCACCGGCGAGCGCGAGCAGCAGCGACTCGGTGAGAAACTGCGCGGAGATGTGGCGGCGCGTAGCCCCCAGCGCACGGCGCAGACCGATCTCCGAGCGCCGCTCGAGCACCGAGATCACCATCACGTTCGCGATCCCGATGCCGCCGACGAGCAACGCGACGGCGCCGAGGCCGAGCAGCAGCGACGTGAACGCGCCCTCGGCCGCCGCCTTCGCCTCGAGCGCGTCCGACGGACGGCTGACCTGAACCTCCTCGGGATGCTCCGGGTTGGCGGTCGGCCCGAGCAGCGCGCGGACCTGGGTGACGGCGTCGTCGTCGGCACGGACGTAGGTCTTGCCGGGGTTGGCGGTCGCGGCGAACAGCTTCTCGGCGATCGGCAGGCCGATCAGCGCGGAGCGGTCGATCGCGCCGTCGAGCGTGACGGTGTCGAGGATCCCGACGACGGTGTAGTAGCGGTCTCCGATCCAGACCTGCGGTGAGCCGGCGGCGCTGGAGATCCCCAGCCGCTGCGCGGCGACCCGCCCGAGCACGACCGTCGGGAAGTGCTCGGTGGCGGACGTCAGGAAGCTGCCGGAGAGCATCGGCGCGCCGAGCGTCTGCGGGAGGTTGCGATCGGCGGCAAGGACGGTGATGCCGCTTGTCTCGGCGGAGTCGACGAGGCGGTTGCGGCGGACGCTCGCGCCGTTGACCGTGTAGGTCGACGCGGCGAGCTGCACGTCCGGCATCGACGCGATCCGCGCCCGCGAGGTCTTCGGCAGCGTCGCCTCGTCCCCGAAGAACGACTCCCCCGGGGTGATCGTCAGCAGATTCGTGCCGAGGCGATCGATCGTGGCGAGCAGGTCGGCCTGCGAGGACGCGCTGATGCCGAGCACCGCAACCATCGAGGCGATCCCGATCGCGATGCCGACGGCGCTGAGCGCCGCGCGCAGGCGCCGTGTGCGCAGGCCGATCGAGCCCACGGAGAGGATGTCGCGCGGGCGCAGCTTGCTCGCGGCGATGGCGCTCATGCCGCAACCAGCGCGTCGTCGCCGACGATCTCGCCGTCGCGCATCTCGACGCGTCGCGGCAGCGAGGCGGCGATCGCGATGTCGTGCGTGATGACGACGATCGTGGTGCCGCCCTCGTTCAGCTCGCGCAGCAGGCCGACGAGCTCGCCGCCGGTCTTCGTGTCCAGCGCTCCGGTCGGCTCGTCGGCGAAGACGATCGCGGGGTCGCCGACCAGCGCGCGCGCGATCGCGGTGCGCTGCTTCTCGCCGCCTGAGAGCTCCGTCGGCCGATGCCCCGTGCGATGGCCGAGGCCGACGCGCTCGAGCGCCGCTTGCGCGCGGCTGCGACGGTCGTCGATGCTGTAGCCGCAGTACAAGAGCCCGTTGGCGACGTTGTCGAGCGCCGTCAGGCCGTCGAGCAGGTAGAACTGCTGGAAGACGAAGCCGATGCGCCGTGCGCGCAACGCGCTCAGCTCGTCGTCCGTGGCGACAGCGACGTCGAGGCCGGCGACCCGCACGTCGCCGGCCGTCGGGCGGTCGAGCGTGCCCATGATTTGCAGCAGCGTCGTCTTGCCGGACCCAGACGGGCCGACGATCGCCAGCAGCTCGCCGCCGCCGACGTCGAGGTCGACGGTGCGCAGCGCGTGCACGCCGCCGGGGTACTCCTTGCACACGCCACGCAGGCGCAGGACGGCGTCCATGGTCAGATGCCGGCGTTCGTGACGCGCTGACCGGGCCGCAAACCCCCGCCGCCCTCGATCTCGACGTAGCCCGAGGCGAAGAGCCCCGTCGTGACGGGGACGAGCTTGCGCTCCGTACCCGTGCGCAGCTCGACGGCGAACTTCCCGCCGGGACGTGCCAGCAGTGCGGTGACGGGAACGGTGAGGACGTTCTTGGCGCGGGAGCGCTCGAAGTTCACGGTCACCGGCGCCTGGTCGAGCGCTTTGACGCGCTTGAACAGCTTGATCGTGACCTTCAGCGTCGAGGTGCCGTCGCCCTCGCCGCCTTCACCGGAGCTGGCCGTGGTCGCGACCTTGCCGACGCGCGCGATGCGCCCGCCGACGACGTCGCCGTTGGGCAGCTCGACGCTGACGCGGGCGCCCTGCTTGGCGATCTCCTGCTTGGTCGCGTCGAGCTTGACCGTGACGAGCTGGTGCGTGGAGGTGGTCGTCATCAGCTCGCTGGCCGTTCCGCCGCTGTCGCCGTCGCCGCCCGAGCCACCGGACCCGCCGTCGCCACCGCCACCGCCACCGCCGCCGCCTGTCGCGGCGCGTGGTGCGCCGCCGCCCTGCGGCTGCTCCGTCGGCGTCGTGTTGGTCGGGGTCGTCTTCGCGGGGGTGGTCGGCGTCGGGGTCGTCTTCGCCGGCGTCGTCGTGGCAGGAGTGGTCGTCGTCGGCGTCGTCGTCGTCGGCGTGGTGGTCGTCGGTGTCGTCTCGACCGGCGCCGTCAGCTGCAGCGCGCGGGCGGCGCCGGAGACGATGCCGCCGATTGCGCTGGCAACGCCGCCGCCGTCCGTGTCGGCGCTGCCGCTGCCGCTCTGCCCGCCGAGTGGGACGTCGAGCTTGGCGATGCGCCGCGAGCCGGGCTGGAAGACGACGCGGCCCGCTTCGATCGAGCCGCTCTCCTCCATGCCCTTGTCGTCCTGCCAGCGCTTGACCGCGGCCGTCGTGCCGCTGTCCCAGTCGCCGTCGACGGTCATCGCGCCGCCGCTGTCATAGCCCAGCGCACGGAGGTTGCGCTCCAGCGTGCGGACGTCGTCGCCGTCGCTGGTCGACGGGCCAAGCGTGCGGTAGGCGGGCGTGGCGCCGTCGAGCAGGTAGACCGCCTTGCCGTCGACCTCGTAGAGCTTGCGGTTGGTGCGCACGACCGAGCCGACCCTCGGCAGCCAGGTGACGGTGCCCGCGACGCGGTTGAGCACGGTGCGTGCGTCGGAGAAGCCGAGCGTGCCGTCGGCGGCCTCGGACTCGACGAGGTCGCGCTGCTCGACGACGGCGCTCTTCGTCGAGGTCGAGCCGTCGGCGCCCTTTGCCTCGTTGCCACCGCCGGACGTGCCGGCGAGCACGCCGGCTGTAGCGGCTGCGGCGACGACAAGCGCGCCACCGGCGCCGATCACGGTGCGCCTCATGACGGTGCCTGTCCGACGACGCGGTCGCCGCCGCCCGGGCCGCCCTCGGGGCGCAGGTCCTCGCACGCCTCGACGGCGCGCTTGAAGGCGGCGCTGTTGCGGTTGAGCCGCTGCACGCCGGCCGGCGCGCCTTCTCCGGGCCGGATGTCCGGGAGGTCGACGCCGTTCTTGCGCATGCAGGACGCGAACTTCGCGAACTGGTCTTCACGCTCCTGGCGCTGCTCGGCGCTCATCTCACCGAAGGCGCCCTGGGCGTACTGCTTGCACGGCCCCTGGACGGCCTCCTCGAACTTGCGCGCCTCGGCAGCGGTCGCGCGGCGCGGTCCGTCGCCGCGCTCCGGCGGCTGGAGCCCTTCCTTGCGCAGGCACTCCTGCAGCTTCAGGCGAGCGGTGTCGCGGTCGTCGCCGGAGGACCCGGATGACGACGGCTTGGAGGAGCCGCACGCGGCGAGCAGCAGCGCGCACGCGAGGGCGGTGACGGTCTTCATGCCCGGGATTGAGCCGGGCGCACGTGAGATCCGTGGTAGAGCTGTCGAAGAGTCAGCTAAGAAGCGCTGCGTAGGACATAGCCGACGCCGCGGACCGTGTGCAGCAGGCGCGGCTCGCCGCCGTCCTCGGTCTTGCGGCGCAGGTAGCCCATGTAGACGCCGAGCGCGTTGGAGGTGGCGCCGAAGTCATAGCCCCAGACGCGCTCGAAGATCTGTGAGCGCGTCAGCACCTGGCGTGGGTGCTCCAGGAACAGCTGCAGCAGCTGGAACTCGGTGCGCGTCAGCTCGATGCGCCGGGTGCCGCGCGTGACTTCGTAGCGCAACGGATCGAGCGAGAGGTCGGCGAAGCGCAGGACCGTCTCGTCGGCGTCCTCCTCGGTGCGGCGCAGCAGCGCCCGTAGCCGCGCTTTGAGCTCTCTGAGGGCGAACGGCTTGACGAGGTAGTCGTCGGCGCCGGCGTCGAGGCCGTCGACACGCTCGTCGATCGCGTCCTTGGCCGTCAGCATCAGGACGGGTGTGCGGTCGCCCGCGGCACGTAGCCGCCGGCAGACCTCGAAGCCGTCGACGCGCGGCATCGCGATGTCCAGCACGACGACGTCGTGGCCACCGGTCGCGAGCAGGTCGAGTGCCTCCTGCCCGTCCGCCGCCAGCCCGACCTCGTACTGCTCCAGGCGCAGCGCACGCTCGAGCGCGTGGCGAACGGCAGGCTCGTCGTCGACGACGAGGACGCGGGGCATGTCGGCCACGATGCCTCCAGTCTCCGAGGTTTTCCTGAGCGATTCGTAAGCGGAGACGAAGAGGACGCCCCGGTCAGGCCTTGCGACACAATAGGTGCAGTGAGCTCGCAGCTCGGCACCTTGCTGGACAGTCGCTACCGCCTTGACGCGCAGATCGGCAGCGGCGGGATGTCGACCGTCTACCGCGCGTTCGACACGACGCTGGAGCGCCAGGTCGCGATCAAGCTCATGCATCGCGACATCGCGACGCAGTCCGACCAGCTCGAGCGCTTCCGGCGCGAGGCACGCGCGGTCGCGCAGCTCAACCACCAGCACGTGGTCGGCGTGATCGACGCCGGCGAGGCTGGTGAGGAGGCCGGGCAGGCGACGCCCTACATCGTCTTCGAGTACGTCCAGGGCGAGACGCTGAAGGAGCGCATCCGCCGCCAGGGCCGCCTGCCGGTGCCCGAGGCGGTCGCCTACGCGATCGAGATCGCCCGCGCTCTCGGTGCGGCGCACGAGCGCGGGATCGTCCACCGCGACGTCAAGCCCCAGAACGTGCTCGTGGACGGCGAGGGCCTGGCCAAGGTCACGGACTTCGGCATCGCGCGCACGCTGGAGCAGGAGGGCCTCACCGCAGACGGCCGCGTGCTCGGCACGACCGACTACGTGTCCCCCGAGCAGGCGCTCGGCCACGCGGTCACCGGCCAGTCGGACCTCTACTCGCTGGGGATCGTGCTGTTCGAGATGCTCACGGGGGACGTGCCGTTCTCCGGCGAGAACCAGGTCGCCGTCGCGATGAAGCACGTGCGCGAGGAGCTGCCCGACGTGCAGGTCCGCCGCACGGAGGTCTCCAGCGCGCTGGCCCGCGTGGTCGACCTCGCGACCGCCAAGGACCTCGGCACGCGCTACGCCAGCGCCGACGCGATGATCGCCGACCTCGAGGAGGTTCTCGCCGTCGAGGCCTCGCGCGCGGGCGAGACGCACGGCCAGGCAACGGCCGTCATCCGCACGCTGCCCGCGAACACCCAGCGCCGCATCCCCTCGCGGGTGATGCACCCGAAGCGGATCTTCGCGCTGCTGGCGATCGCCGGCGTCGTGATCGCGGTGCTGGCGCTGCTGGCACGCGACAACGCGACGAAGGGCACGGGCAGCGAGACGCCCAACGTCGAGGCCGCGCCTGGGACGCGAAACGTCTCGCTCGGGCAGAACAGCGCAAAGGACTTCGACCCGCCGCCGGGCGACAACTCCGAGCACGGCCCCGAGGCGCGCCTGGTCGTCGACAAGGACACGGGCACGGCCTGGAGCACGGAGAACTACCGCGACGGCCTCGAGGGTGTCGGCAAGACCGGCGTGGGCCTGATCGTCGACGCCAAGCCCGGCGTTGCCGCGCGCAAGATGGTCGTGCAGACGCCGGCGCCTGGTTTCACCGCGACGATCTACGCGGCCAACGCGCCACGCCCGACGGCGGCGCCGCCCGCCGGCTGGACCGCCGTCGGCGAGCTGCAGGCCGGCGGCCGCAAGAACGAGGTCGCGCTCGACACCGGCAGCGAGCGCTACCGCTACTACCTCGTCTGGATCACGAAGCTGCCCGAAGGCAAGCCGTCCGCCGAGATCTCTGAGATCTCGCTGCAGCGCGACAAGTAGCTAGAAGCGAAAGGCGCGCTCGGCCTCGAAGCGCGCGATGCCGATCTCGCACAGGCGCTCGAGCAGCTGCGGATAGGCCAGCCCCGACGCGCCCCAGAGCTTGCCGTAGACGCTGGTCGGCGTCTGCCCGGGCATCGTGTTCAGCTCGTTGAGCAGCACCGTGTCGCCGTCGACGAAGAAGTCGGCTCGCGCCAGGCCCGACACACCGGCCAGCGTGAACGCGCGCGCCGCGAGCTCGCGCAGCTTGCCCAGCGCCACGTCGGAGATCCGCGCGGGCACCTCCAGGCGCATCCCGCCGTCGGTGTACTTCGCCTCGTAGTCGTACCAACCGGCGCCCTTGAGCAGCACGATCTCACCGGCAACCGAGACCTCGGGGGCTGCCGTGGCGCCGAGCACGGAGCACTCGACCTCCAGTCCGCTCGCCGACGCCTCGACGATCACGCGCGGGTCGTGCGCAAACGCGGTCTCCAGCGCACCCGGCAGCTCGTCGGGCGATGCCACGCGGACGATGCCGACGCTCGATCCCAACCGTGCGGGCTTGACCCAGCACGGATAGCCCAGGCGCTCGACGTCGGGCACGTCTTGGCCGGCATAGGCGCCGGCGTAGTCGACCTGGGCGATCCCGTTGGCCGCCATCAAGTCCTTGAAGACGATCTTGTCCATGCAGGCCGCGCTTGCCAGCACGCCGGCGCCGACATAGGCGACGTCGAGCAGCTCCAGCAGGCCCTGGACGGTGCCGTCCTCACCGAACGGCCCATGCAGGACCGGGAAGACGACGTCGGCACCGAGCAGCCCGCCGCCCGCCCGCAGCACGACCTCCTCGCCGTCACACGACCAGCTGCCGTCGCGCGCGAGCTGCACGTCGAGGACCTCGTGACCTGCCCCCTCGAGGCCCTCGCGCACCGCGGTCCCCGAGGTCAGCGAGACCTCGTGCTCCGACGAGCGCCCGCCCGAGAGGACCGCAACCTTCACGGCGTCTCCTCTCCGTCGGGCGGCGTCTCGGTGGTCGTCGTCGGCGTCGTCGGCTGCACGAAGCGCCCGACGGTGATCGTGACGCCGGCGCCGCGCTTGGCCTTCTTGCTGCCGGCCGTCGGGCGCTGCGAGAGCACCACGCCGTCGTCGACCGGGTCGTCCACGGGCACGCGTTCGATCCGGACGGTGAAGCCGGCAGCCGACAGCGTCTCGGCGGCCTCGTCGGCGGGATCGTCGACGACGTCGGGCACGTCGACCTGCTCAGACTCCTTCGCGACCGTCAGCGTGACGGTCTGGCCCTTGCGCAGCTGCGTGTCGGCGGGCGGGTCCTGCGCGAGCACCGTGCCCGGGTCCTTGTCGTCGGACTCCTGCTCGTTCGTGCGGACCTTGAAGCCGGCGTCCTCGAGCGTGCGCGTGGCCTCCTCGACGTCTTGGTCGACGACGCCTGGCACGGCCGCACGGCCACGGCCCGACGACACCACGAGGCGTACGGCCGAGCCCTTCTCCAGCGACTGGCCTGCGGACGGCGACATGCGGATCACGCGGTTCGTCGTGACGCTGTCGGATTCCTCCTCGGTCTCCTCGACCTTGAAGCCGGCGTCGGTCAGCGTCTTGTTCGCGGCGTTGCGGCCGTCGCCGACGACGTCGGGCACCTGCGCTGACCCCGGGCCCGCGGAGACAGTCAGCGTCACCGTCGAGCCCTTGTCGACCTTCGTTCCGGTCTCGGGGTCCTGCCCGATGACGATGCCCGTCGGGGCGTCGTTGATCTTGTCGACGACGTCGACCTCGAGGCCCTGGCGGCCCAACGCAAGGCGTGCGTCGGCAACCGGCGAGCGCAGCACGGACGGTACCGTCACCTTCTCGCCGCCGAACAGCAGCAGCCCGCCGACGATCAGCGCCGCCACCAGCAGTCCGACGATGAGCGCGACCCACCAGCGCGCGTCGCCCTCACGCTCGGGCTCGGGCGACAGCGGCGTTGCCGGATACGCGAGCGGCGCGGCGACGTAGGTCCCCGTCGGCTCCTCCACGGGCCCGGCAGCGATCGGCGCCATCGCGACGGCCGTCGACCCGGTCGCCACCGCCGATGGCGGCTGCGCACCCTCCGCCGCTTCAAGCGCGTCGATGAACTCGTCCGCATCGCCGAAGCGCCGCGGCGGGTCCTTCTCCAGCGCCCGCAGCACGACGTTGTCGAGCGCATGCCCGACCGCCGGGTTCAGCTGCGACGGGGGCACCGGCTGCTCGTTGACCTGCTTCAGCGCGATCGTCACCGCGCTCTCGCCCTCGAACGGCACGCTGCCGGTGAGCAGCTCGAAGAGGATGATCCCGATCGAGTAGAGGTCCGACGCCGCGCTGACGGGCAGCCCCTGCGCCTGCTCAGGCGAGAGGTACTGCGCGGTGCCCATGATCGAGCCGGTCTGCGTCATCTCCGACGCCCCCGCCTTGGCGATCCCGAAGTCCGTTACCTTCGCGCGGCCCTCGGCATCGACCATCACGTTGTGCGGCTTGAGGTCACGATGGATCACACCGCGCTTGTGTGCGAAGCGCGCCGCGCGCAGCACCTGCGTCGTGAGCTCGCCGGCATGCCGCGGGTCCAGCGGCGCCTCCTGCTGGATCAGCTGCTTGAGCGTGCGGCCCTCGATGTACTCCATCGCGATGTAGGACGTGCCGTCCCACTCGCCGCGGTCGTAGATCGAGACGACGTTGGGGTGCTGCAGCCCCGCCGCGCTGGACGCCTCGCGGCGGAAGCGCTCGACGAACTCGGCGTCCTCGGCAAAGCGCCGGTACAGCAGCTTCAGCGCGATCCGCCGGCCCAGCTGCAGGTCGTCGGCGCAATAGACGTCGGCCATCCCGCCCGACCCCAGCCGGTGGGCGATCTTGTAGCGGCCGTCGACGACGGTCCCGGACTCCAGCCGCTCAGTCACTGCGTGCTCCTCAACAACGTCTGCATCACGTCCTTGGCGATCGGTGCAGCAACGGTCCCCCCGAAGCCGCCGACCGTCCGTTCGATGGTCACGGCAATCGCCACGCGCGGATTCTCAACAGGCGCATAGGCGATGAACCACGGCTGGGTGAGGTCTTGCGCGCGAACCGCGCCGATCTCGGCGGTGCCGGTCTTGCCGGCCGCGCGGACGCCCTCCAGGGCGGCGGCCGTGCCGGTGCCCTCCTCGATGACGTGCGCCATCATCTCGCCGACCTTCGCGGCGCTGTCGGCACTCATCACGCGCGAGTACTCCTCCGGCTCGATCGTCTCCTTCGTGCGCCCGTCGGGATCGACGACGCGCGCGGCCAGGCGCGGCTTCATCAGCTTGCCGCCGTTCGCCACTGCCGCGGCAACCATCGCCATCTGCAGCGGCGAGACGTTGAGCTTGTCCTGCCCGATCGCCATGCGCCCGAGGTCGACGCGGCCGTTGGTCGGCGGCGCGCAGCGCGATTCGCCGATGTTCTCGCCGCTGGGCCGGATCTGGCCCTTGGGATAGTCGAGCGGCAGCTCCTTGCAGAAGCCGAGGCGATCCATGTAGCGCTTCATCACGCGCCCACCGAGCTGCTCGCCGACCTGGGCCCAGTACGTGTTGACCGAGTGCGTCAGGGCCTCGGTCATGTCGATCTCAGGGAACTGCTCGCCGGCGTCGTTGGCCAGCGGCGCACCCGAGATCTCGATCGGCGACTTGCCCGACAGACGCGACTCCGGCGTGAACCTGCCCGAGTCGATCGCCGCTAGCGCCGTGACGACCTTGAACGTCGAGCCAGGCGGATAGCCGCCCTGCGTCGCACGGTTGAGCAGCGGCGCGTTGTCGTTGTCGCTCTGGAGTCGCTTGAACGTGTCGGTGTTGCGCACGTCGTTGGGATCGAAGCCCGGCGTCGAGGCCATCACCTTCACCGCGCCGCTGCTTGGATCGAGGGCCACGACCGAGCCCTTGCGCCCGCCGAGCAGCTGCAGTGCCAGGCGCTGGGCCTCGGGGTCGAGGTGCGTGACGAGCCTGTTGCCGTCGCTCGAGCGCCCGCGCAACTCGTCCACCAGCGTCTCCGCATCCGAGCGCTTGCCGCGCAGCTCGTCGTCGTACTCCGCCTCCAAGCCCGACTGTGCCGACCGTCAGGAACGAGTAGCCGACCGCGTGCGCGAACAGCCCGTCCTGCGGATAGCGGCGCGTGTACGTCCCGTCCGAGCGCTTGATCGAACCCGCCAGCACCGTGTTGTCGTCCGCCCGGATCGCGCCGCGCTTGACCGTGAGCCCGCGCACCAGCGCGCGCCGGTTCTGCTCGGGGTGGTCGTGGTTGAGCGCGTCGGCGTCGAAGATCGTCCAGCGCGACGTCGAGTAGATCAGCGCGACGAACATCACCAGCACGACGACGAACAGGCGGCTGATCGGCGTGTTCATGCCTCACGCCTCGCCCGCTCGGAGACGAGCAGCAGCAACGCCAGCAAGATGAAGTTCGCCACCAGCGAGGAGCCGCCGTAGGAGACGAACGGCAGCGTCACGCCGGTCAGCGGGATCAGCTTCGTGACGCCGCCGACGATGACGAAGACCTGCAGCGCGAAGACGCTCGTCAGCCCGGCGGCGAGCAGCTTGGAGAAGCTGTCGCGCGCGAGCATCGCGATCTTGAAGCCGCGCTGGATCACGAACAGGTAGACGGTGAGCAACCCGACGGCGCCGACCAGCCCGAGCTCGTTGGTGATCACCGCGTAGATGAAGTCCGTATGCGGTGCGGGCAGCAGGTTGCAGTCCGTGATTCCGGGCGGGCACAGCGAGCTGGGCAGGTCCAGCACCGACTGCCCGAAGCCCGCGCCGACCATCCCACCGTCGGCCTGCGCAAACAGCGACTGCGCCAGCTGGTAGCTGCCGCCGTCGGCGCCGTAGAGCTGTTGGTCGAACGGGTCGCGCCAGGCGTCGATGCGATCGGAGATGTGGCCGATCTGCCCGGCCACCAGCGACGCGCCGGCGGCGAACAACCCGAACCCGATCACGACGAACGACAGCCGGTTGGTCGCGATGTAGATCATCGCCAGGAACGCACCGAAGAACATCACCGACGAGCCGATGTCGCGGATGTAGAAGAGCAGCAGCATCGCCGTCCCCCACACGATCAGCAGCGGCCCGAAGTGCTTGATCGGCGGCAGCGTCACCCCCAGCACGCGCCGCGCGCCCTGCAGCATCACCTGGCGCGTGTCGCGCAGGTAGGACGCCAGGAAGACGACGACCGCGATCTTCGTCAGCTCCGCGGGCTGAATCGAGACCGAGCCGAAGCGGATCGCGAGGTACGCACCGTTCACCGGCGCAAACAGCCGCGGCAACAACAGCAGCGCGATCCCGCCGATCGCGATCGTGTAGCGGTAGCGCTCGAGCTTGCGGTAGTCGCGCAGCGCCACGATCGTCGCCGCGAACGCGCCCAGCCCGATCACGAACCACTGCGCCTGCTGGCGCGCGAGCGTGTCGTCGATGCGGTAGATCTCGACCAGTCCGACGCACGCCAGCAGCGCGACCAGCGGGAAGAGGTACGGGTCGGCGTTGGGCAGCGCCAGGCGGATCACGACGTGCGCCGCGACGCACAACGCCAGGAAGATCCCCGCGTAGGTGAACGAGACGTCAGAGATCTCGTTGCGCCCACCGAGGCCGGAGATCAGCTCCTCACGCGACAGGAAGATCGCCGCGAAGCCCATCGCCAGCAGCCCGGCCGCAGGGACGAGCGCGAACAGCTCACGCGTCCGCGGAGTCACTGCTGCCCCGCCAGCGTGCCTCGCTCGATCTGGGCAATCAGGTCCGCGGCGTCCCGGCGCGAGCGCATCTCGTGCTCGGTGACCGTGTCGCGCGAGCGCCGGTCCAGCGTCTGCAACGCCACGCCCGAGGTGTAGTTGCGCGTGTAGAGCTTCAGCCCGAACGGCAGCTCGTACGGCACGCCGCGGTACAGCGTCACGAAGCCGTCGTCGTCGGCGCCGACGAAGTACACCGACGTGGTCGCGAAGTAGCCGCCGGTCCCGATCGCCGCGAACAGGATCAGGATCACGACCAGCGGCCCGAGCGCACGGCGCAGGCGCGGCAGGCGCTTGCGCTTGGGTGGCGCCGACGCGACGGCGCTCGGTGCGCGCGGCAGGCGCCGCTCGACCGTCGGCGTCACCTCGGGTGCGCTCACCGGCTCGGGCGTCACCGCGGGCGCGCCGACCATCGTCTGCTCGATCTCGCCGACCGCGACCTCTGCGACCCGCACGAGCACGACCGTGATGTTGTCGCGCCCGCCTGCAGCGTTGGCGTCGTCGACCAGGACCCGGGCCGTGTCGGCAAGCGCGCCGCCGGCGGCCAGGCGCTCGGCGATGTGCGCCTCGGACACCATCGACGTGAGGCCGTCCGAGCAGACGAGGAACAGGTCGCCGTCGCGCGCGGAGTACGTCTGGCTGTCCACCTGCACGTTGTGCTCGGGCCCGAGCGCGCGCGTGATGATCGAGCGCTGCGGGTGCTCGTCGGCCTCCTCGGGCGTCAGGCGCCCCTCCTCGACGAGCTCCTCGACCAACGAGTGGTCGCGCGTCAGCTTGCGCAGCTCGCCGTCGCGCCAGACGTACAGCCGCGAGTCGCCGACGTGGGCGATCGCGACGTCGTCCTCACCGACGTACAGCGCCGTCAGCGTCGTCCCCATGCCGGCGTGCTCGGGATCGGCGATCGAGAGGTCGTGGATCTGCTCGTTGGCGTCGCCGACCATCGACACGAGCCGCTGCTCGGGACTGTCGGGACCGTCGGGCAGGCCGCGTTCGAACACCGACACCGCGATGCCCGACGCGATCTCGCCTGCCTGCGCGCCACCCATGCCGTCGGCGACGACGAACAGCGGCTTGCGCGCGAAGTAGGAGTCCTCGTTGGCCCGGCGCTGGCGGCCGGTGTCGGTCAGGCGGGCGAAGTCCTCGACGACCAGCATCAGGACTCCACGTAGCTGAACTCGCTGTCGCCGATGCGCACGCGGTCGCCGGCGTGCAGCGGCGCGGGCCCGCCCAGCAGCTCTTCGTTGAGGTAGGTGCCGTTGGTGGAGCCGAGGTCCTCGATCACGACGACGCGGCCCTGCAGCGTCAGCCGCGCGTGGCGCGAGGACGCGAACGGGTCGTCGAGGCGGATCTCCGCCTGGTCGCCACGACCGAGCACCGCGCCGTTGCCGATCTCGTACTCCATCCCTGGGGTGTGCCCGGGGGCGCGCTCGACGACGAGCCGCGGGTCGCGGCCGCCGGTGGGCGCATGGATCCCGGTCGCGTCGGGCGCCGGGCCGGGCGGCGCTGCGGCCGAACCCGGCGCCGCGACCTCACGCACACGTCGCAGGTCCTTCAACACGCTGCGCGCGATCCAGATCAGGAACAGGTACAGGATGATGAGGAAGCCGTACTTCAGCAGCACGGACAGTGGCTCGACGGCCGCCAGCACTCAGTCGACCTCGAACGTCGCCGGCACGGTTCCGATGTCGACGCGGTCGCCACCCTGCAGCTGCGCGCCGCCACCGCCGACCGCGACGCCGTTGACGCGGACGCCGTTGGTCGAGCCGAGGTCGGTGACCGCCCAACCGCCACCGATCGGCCGGATCTCCGCGTGGCGACGTGAGACGTTGGCATCGGCCAGCACGATGTCGCACTCGCGGCTGCGCCCGATCACCGCGCCGCCAGCGGCGACTGGCATGCGCTTGCCTTCGGCGACGAGGAACGCGCGCGTCGAGCGCTTGCGCTCCTGCGACAGCGGCTCCTGCACGCGCTGGGCGGTCGAGTAGACCATCGTGCGGCCGTGGTCGGCCTGCTCGAACTCCGAGGACACCTGCGCGTCGGGCTGCGCCGCGCGCACGAGCCGCGCCTGGACGCCGAACTCCCCGAGGCCGAGGCGCTCGTCGGTGCGAAAGGAGATGCTCGGCCGCGACACGAGGTCGACGCGCTCGCGGCGCGCGTGCTCGAGCAGGTAGACGGCCAGCTCGTCGGCGACCTCGTGCTCGACGCCGTCATAGCGCGCGCGGTCCTCCTCGGACAGCCAGACGACGTACTCGTTGGGAACGTAGGTGCGCGACACGGACACGGTGCGGTGCTCGTCCATCTCCTTCGCGAGCGCGCGCGCGATCTCGACCGGACGGACCTCCGTACGGAAGACCCGGCCGAAGGTCCCCTCGACGAGGCCGGCCAGCTTGCTCTCGAGGTTGCGAAGAACGCTCATTGCGAGAAACGACTTTGGGGGTTGCCGTTGCGGCTGGTCGAGCGAGGGCGCGCAGTCACGGCAGTCGGGGGAAGGCTACGCGGTCGCGGTCAGGCAGGTCCGCGCCATGCGCGCGCCCCGACGGCGATCACGCAGGCCACGACCGCCCCCGCGGCGAGGCCGCGCGGTTGCGGTGCCCAGCCCAACGACTCCGCGATCGCCTGCGTGGCCGAAGCCAGACCGGCCGCCCACGCCCCAGCCACGACGAGGTCCAGCGCCGCCGCGCGACCGCGGACGATCAGCGGCAGCACCGCCGCCGCAAGCGCCCAGAGCGCGGCGATCGCCAGCGCGCCGCTGGCGATGGCCGGCCAGAGCGCATGCTCGGAGGCCGCACGCGCAGATGTCTCCCAGCCCGCGCCCGTGTCCGGCGCCGGGCCGAGCAACAGGCGCTTGTCCGTCAAGAGTTCCGCGAGCAGCAGCCACCACAGACCCAACGCGCCGAGCGCGGCACGGGTGACGACGCTGCGCGCCTGGCCCGCCAGCGCCGGGAAGGCGCCGCCGACGCCGACTGCTCCCAGCAGCGCCGCGAACGAGGGCACCGACCACCACGCGCCGCTGGTGCGCCACAGCAGGATTGCCGTGGGTGCAGCGGCGACCAGCAGCAGCAGCGCAAGGCCGCCCTGTGCCTGCGCCAGCGCGAGCATCCAGGTCGTCAGCGCGGCCATGACGCCAAGCCAGCCGAGGCGCGGCAGCAACGCGGCGGTGCCGGCAGCGATCGCGCCGCCCGCGAGCGGCTGCAGCGGCGGCTGCGGCCCGAGCCAGTGCAGCGCGGCGGCCGCGAGTGCGCCGGTGCCCAGCGCCGCGATCAGGCGTGCGCTCGGCGTCGCCCGCGTGCGCTCCTGAACCCACGGCTCGCCCGTGAGGTCGTCGTCCAGCCGTACGCGCCGGTGCCCGCCGACGACACGCGCGACGCGCGTCACCGGCTCCAGCGCGCCCGCCTCGACGGTTCCGGGCTCGTCGTCGACGTCCGCAACAGCGGCCCGCAGCGCCGCGCGCAGATCCTTCAGCTTGCCGCGCTCCGCAGGACGTGGCACGACCGCGCGGTCGATCGCGCGGCACAGCTCCAGCGGCAGGTCGCGGCGCAGGCGCTCCAGCGGCGGCAGGCGCACGCCGACCCGGCGCGCCGTCGACCCCGGCGTGCGCCCGCGCACCGGGTTGACGCCGGCGAGCGCCTCGTACACGACGAGCCCGAGCGCATAGAGGTCGGCCTCAGGCCCGGCATCCTTGCCGTCGGCCTGCTCGGGCGCCATGTACGCCAGCGTCCCGACGATGTCCCCCGTGCGCGTCAGCACGTCCTCGCCGTGCAGGCGCGCGATCCCGAAGTCCGTGAGCTTGGCGACGCCGACCCCGTCGTCGGGGACGATCACGTTGGCGGGCTTCACGTCGCGGTGCACGACGCCGCGCTGATGGGCGTGGGCAAGCGCCTCGCACAGCGCCGCGCCAATCGCGCAGGCGTCACGGTCCGACAGCTCGCCGTCGGCCATCAGCTGCGCGAGCGTGCGGCCGCGGACGAGCTCGGAGACGAGATAGACCGCCTCCTCGTCGCGCGCCGCCTCGAAGAGCGCGACGATCGCCGGGTGCCCGAGGCGCGCCGCGGCCTTCGCCTCGCGCTCGGCGCGCTTGGCCACCGCCTCGTCGCCGACGTCGATGCGCTTGACGGCGACCATGCGGTCGAGCTGCTCGTCGTGCGCAAGCCACACGATCCCCATCCCGCCAGAGCCCAGGCGGCGCGTGAGCCGGTAGCGGCCCAGGACCTGCGGCCCGGTCGTGGCATCGGCCTGCGTCACCGCCTCCGCGTTCGCCATCGCGCCCCCTGCCCCTGCCTGCGCCGGCAGGGGCGCGCCAGGTGAAGGCGAACTTGCAGATCGTCGCGTCGATCGCCCTTGTGGGCATACTGGACGTCGATCCCCCCGCATTTGCGGGGAATCATGCTTGCCATGTCGTTCTTCGAAGACGGCGACGAGCCGCCCACACGAGCCCAGCCGCGACCGCGGCGTCCCGCGCCACCGCGTCGTCCCGCGGGGGGCGGCGGCCCGCGCGGTCCGCGCGGCGCGGCGCCGCCGTCCGAGGAGCTGATGCGCCGCCGCATGATCGCGGCCGGCATCCTCGTTCTACTCGTCGTCCTGATCTTCCTAGGCCTGCGCAGCTGCGCCTCCAGCCGCACGGAGCGCGCGCTGAAGGACTACAACCGCGACGTCACGCAGGTCGCGTCGGACTCCGTCGACACCGCGCGCCAGTTCTTCGAGCAGCTCAACCAGGGGGGCAGCGTCGAGGACCTGCAGTCGCGCATCAACCAGCTGCGTCAGCAGTCCGAGCAGCAGGTGCAGAGCGCGAAGAAGCTCGACGTCCCGGGCGACATGCGCCGCGCCCAGGTCGGCTTGGAGATGGCGCTGAACTTCCGCACGACCGCTTACGGGAAGGTCGCCGCGCTGATCGACGACGCCTCCAGCGACAACGGCCAGACCGCCGAGGCCGCGGTGGACCGCATCACCGGCCAGATGCAGGCGCTGCTGTCGTCAGACGTCATCTACTCCCAGCGCGTGCAGGCCAACATCATCGGCGCGCTCGAGGACGCCGAGATCGGTGGGCAGCGCATCGTCGAGAGCCGCGTGCTGCCGGACATCTCCTGGCTGGACAAGGACAACATCGCGGGCGTGCTGGATGCCAAGCGCGCCGAGGGCGGTCAGGGCGAGAGCGCCGAGCCGGCACCGGGCACGCACGGCCACGGCTTGACCAGCGTCTCGGTTGGCCAGACGACGCTGAACACGCAGGGCACCAACCGCCTGACGGTCGGCAGCAACCCGACCTTCAACGTCAAGTTCCAGAACCAGGGCGAGAACGACGAGCGCGACGTGACGGTGAAGATCACGCTCGACCCTGCGACCGGCCGCACGATCTCCGTGGAGAAGGAGGTCCCGGAGACCAGCGCGGGCAGCCCGGCCGAGGTCAACATCCCGCTCGGAGGCGCAGCGCCGGCCGGCACGCCGGTGACGATCCGCGTCGAGGTCGTGCGCGTCCCACGCGAGCAGACGGTCGACAACAACCGCGCCAGCTACACCGCCCTGTTCACCCGCGGCTAGCACCGGCGTGACCGCCGGCCGCGGGCCGGACTACGATCCTCCTGATGGACGACCTCACCTCGACCACGGGGCTCGTCGCCCTCGGCGCAAGTGCAGTCGCGCTCGCGGCTCTCGTCGTCGCGGTCGTCGCGACGATGCGGCTGCGGCGGCTGCGCGCCGACCAGACCGTCGTGCTCGGCGGCCAGGCGACCGACCTCGTGACGCACAGCGCCGAGCTGCAGCACGGCTACCAGGCGCTGCACGCCTACGTCGAGGACGTCGCGCGGCGCCTCGACGAGCGGCTTGGCACCGCCGAGGCGCGCCTGGACGAGGCGATCGCCTACCACGGGCTCGTGCGCTACGACGCCTACAACGAGATGTCAGGACACCAGTCGACGAGCATCGCGCTGCTCGACGCCTCGCGCTCGGGCATCGTGCTGTCCTCGATTCATCACCGCGACCAGGCGCGGCTCTATGCCAAGCAGGTGCGTGCCGGCCAGGCCGAGCTGCAGCTCTCGCCCGAGGAGCAGGAAGCCATCCGCGTCGCGACCTCGGGCGAGCCGCCGCCGGCGCCCTGATGCGCATCGGCTACCTCGGCCCCGAGGGAACCTTCTCGCACGACGTCGCCGCTGCCGAGGGTGGCGACGGCGACGAGCTGGTCGCGCTCGCGACGAACCACGAGGTCGTCGTCGCCGTGCAGCGCGGCGAGGTCGATCGCGCCGTGGTGGCGATCGAGAACACGATCGACGGCGCCGTCACCGCGGTGCTCGACGCGCTCGCGTTCGACGCGCCGGACGTGTCGATCGTCGGCGAGGACCTCGCAGCAGTTCGGCACGTGCTGGTCGCGGCGTCCGCGCTGGCGCTCGCCGACGTGACCAGCGTCAGCTCACACCCCGTCGCGCTTGCGCAGTGCGGCGTCTTCCTGCGCGAGCACCTTGCGCACGCCCAGCTCGTCCCCGCGACGAGCACCGCCGAGGCCGTGCGCTCGGTCGCGGGCCGCGCCGCGGCGATCGGCACCGCGTCGGCCGCGCAGCGCTACGACGCGCACGTGCTTGCCGAGGGCATTGAGGACATCGCGGGAAACCAGACGCGTTTCGCGTGGCTCGCACGTGATGCCAGCGACGCTGCCGGCACGAAGACGTCGGTGCTCTTCTACGGCGCCGGCGACGACTCGCCGGGCTGGCTCGTGCGCTGCCTGTCGGAGTTCGCGTTCCGCGGCGTCAACCTCAGCCGCATCGAATCGCGGCCGCTGCGCTCGCAGCTCGGGCACTACATCTTCCACGTCGATTGCGACGGCCACGCAGGATCCGAACCCGTCGCCGGGGCGATCGAGGCCCTCGGCCGCCATTGTGAACACGTGCGGGTGCTGGGCACCTACGCCGCCGCGACCGCTACCATCCGCGATGGCCATGGGGGTAATCACTCCACCTGACCCACGGGGGTTCACGCCGCTCGACGAGCACCGGCGGCGTGAACGTAGTGGTGGTCGGGTGCTCGTCCTCAACGCGTCCTTCGAGCCGATCAACGTCTGCACGGTGCGGCGCGCGACGGTCCTTCTGCTGAAGGAGAAGGCTGAAGTCGTCGAGCACGGGCAGTACGCCCTGCGCTCCGAGCACACGCAGATGCCGCGCCCGGTCGTGATCCGGCTGGTCACCTACGTCAACGTCCCGCGCGACACGCATCGCCGCAAGATCACGCGCCGCGCGGTCTTCGCACGCGACAACTGGACGTGCCAGTACTGCGGCGCGCGCAACCAGCTCACGGTCGACCACGTGATTCCGCGCTCCAAGGGCGGCAGCTCGGACTGGACGAACATCGTCGCCTCCTGCGCGCCGTGCAACCGCCGCAAGGGCGACCACCTGCCGGCGCAGGCGAACATGATTCCCGCGCGCACACCGCGTGCGCCGAACCCGCACGTCTTCATCCACGTCGCCTCCCCGCGGATCCCCGCGGCCTGGCGCCAGTGGCTGCCCGACGCCGGGCCGATCGCCGACGCCGCCTAGCTGCTGAGCAGCGCGCGGGCGTCCGCCGCCACGTCGTCGGCGAGCCAGGCCGGCAGTTGCGCGACACCTGCGTAGCGGCGCACGGCCGCGTACGGGAGGTCGACGACCGCGCGCGTCACCGCGCCGATCGAGCGAGAGTCCGCGCGACCGTGGAGCTGGCGCGCGAGCTCGGTGACCTCGGCGATCAGCGGCGCGTTCATCGCCGCGAGGCGCTGCTTGAGCTCCGCGTCGGGCGCGACGTCGAGAAGATCGTCGCGGCGCAGTGCCAGCAGCAGGCGCGCGTCGCCGGGATGCTCGACCGCGAAGTCCACCGACGACCGCGCCATCGCCACCCCGCGCTCGAGCGGGTCGGTTTGCGCCGCGGCGGCGGCAAGGGCGATCTGCTGGAAGCGCTCCAGCGCGCGCAGCCAGACCGCGACGAGCAGGCCGTCGCGGCTGCCGAAGCGGTGGTAGAGCGTGCCCACGGGTGCGCTGCTTGCGGCGGCAATCGCCTTCACCGACGCGGCCCGCGGGCCGTGCTTGAGCACGATCGCCCTTGCGGCGTCGAGGATCTCGTCGGTCGTGTGCTTGCGTGGTGGCGCCAAAGTAGTACGATCGCTCTATATGGAACGTCTGCCCTATATTGACGAGCATCGCAGACGGATCGCCGCGCCGCCCGAGGCGACGTGGTCGGCACTGCAGCGCGTCGTCGCCGGCTACCTGACGCCGTCGCTGCCGCAGCCGGTCGTGCGCGCCTGGGGCCTGCAGCCCGCCGCTGGCTTTGCGATCGCCGACGAGGTCGCGCCGCAGCGGCTCGTCTTGCGCGGCCGCCACCGCTTCTCGCGTTATGAGCTGGCGTTCGAGCTGGAGCGCGACGGCGGCGGAACGGTGCTGCGCGCGATCACGCACGCGGTGTTCCCGCAGCTGCACGGCCGCGCCTATCGCGCGCTCGTGATCAGCACACGCCTGCACGTGCTCGCCACCCGCCGCGTGCTGCGCCAGGTGGAGCAGGCATGCTCGGGCTGAGCTGGGGTGAGACGGCGGCCGAGCGCGCGCTCGCGTTGCCGTGCGACACGTTGCATCCCGGCGCCGGCACGATCGCGCACCGCGCGATCGACGTGACCGCGCCGGTCGCAACGGTCTTTCGCTGGCTGTGTCAGCTGCGCGCCGCGCCCTACAGCTACGACTTGCTGGACAACGGCGGCCGGCGCAGCCCGCGCACGCTGACCCCCGGCCTCGAGCGGCTCGCGATCGGCCAGCGCTTCATGTCGCTCTTCGTCTTGGACTCGTTCGCCGAGGACGACCACATCACGCTGCGCAGCGCGCGCGTCGCGGTGACGTACGCCGTTCGCCCGTGGAGTGGCGGCACGCGCCTGCTGGTGCGGGTGCGCGCGACGGTGCCACGCGCGATCGGCGCGCCCCTGGCGCTCGGCGACCTCGTGATGATGCGCAAGCAGCTGCTGACGCTGCGGGCGCTCGCGGAGAGCTGCGAGAACGAGTGAGGGCGCCGTCGACGCGGCGCCCTCACGGAGTACTTCAACTGGAAGAAATCGAACGAACTTGGAGCTCCGAAGAGCTCCACCGGTGGGACCAATCCGGCATTCGTACGACGGTGGCCCGGGTTGGATTCCGCTAAGCGGGTCCAGCCATCCGACCTAGCGGCCGGTCACCTCCAGGGTCCCGAAAGAACTGTGACTACAGATACGGACCACCTCCTTTCTCTGGTGATCCGACTGTAGCAAGCGCTCGGACGGAACTATTCCGGTTCCTCCGCGGGCGGCGTTTCGTCGTCGGCGACCGCTGTCTCGTCGCCCTCGGCGGGCAGCGCTTCGCCCTCGACAGGCAGCGGTTCGCCGTCGACGAGCACCTCTTCGCCGTCGGCCTCGCCCTCGACGACCAGCGCGACGGCCGACACGCGGTCGTCGTCCTTGAGGTTCATCACGCGCACGCCGGTCGCGCCGCGACCCTGCTGCGAGATGCCCTTGACGGCGGTGCGCTGGACCATGCCGGTCTCCGAGATGAAGACGAGCTCCTGGTGCTCACGGACGACGAGCGCGGCGGTGAGGCCGCCCTTCTGATCGGTGACCTTGATCGTGATCACACCCTGCGCGCCGCGCTTGGTCTCGCGGTACTGGTCGATCTTCGTGCGCTTGCCGTAGCCGCTCTCGGTGATGACCAGCAGCTCCATGTCGTCGCGGGCGACGTCCATCGCGATGACCTCCGCGGCGTTCATCCCGCGCACGCCCGAGGTGTCGCGACCCATCGCGCGGGCGTCGTCCTCCTTGAAGCGCACAGTCTTGCCGGCGCGCGAGGTCATGATCACCTCGTCGCCTGGGTCGACGCGACGCACGGCGATCAGCTCGTCGTCGTCGCGGATCTTGATCGCGATGATGCCGTCCGCCTTGATCGGCGTGTTGTAGGCGAGGAACTCGGTCTTCTTCACCGTGCCGGACTTCGTCGCGAAGATCAGGTACTTCGATTCGGTGAAGTCGCGCGTCGAGAGCACGGACTGGATTCGCTCGCCCTCGCGCAGCGGCAGGATGTTCACCAGCGCGCGGCCCTTCGACGTGCGCGACGCCTCGGGCAGCTCGTAGACCTTCGAGCGATAGACCTTGCCGCGGTTGGAGAAGAACAGCAGGAAGTCGTGCGAGGACGTGACGAAAAGGTGCTCGATGTAGTCGCCGTCCTTCATGTCCATCCCGGTGACGCCGCGCCCGCCGCGCTGCTGCGCGCGGTAGGTCGCCAGTGGCAGCGACTTGATGTAGCCCGTGTGCGTGATCGCGATGACCATCTGCTGGTCGGCGATCATGTCCTCGAGCTCGACCTCATCTTCGGAGAACGTGATCTCGGTGCGGCGCTCGTCCTCGAAGCGCTCGGCGATCTCGGAGAGCTCCTCCTTGATCAGGCCGAGCACGCGTGACTCGTCGCCGAGGATCGTGCGCAGCTCCTTGATCCGCTCGACGCGGTCGCTGTGCTCACGCGCGATCTCGTCGCTCTCCAGCGCCGTCAGCTGCGACAGGCGCAGGTCGAGGATCGCGGTCGCCTGGATCGCGGTCAGCTCGAAGCGCGCGATCAACTGCTCGCGCGCGCTGTCGCGGTCGCGCGACGCGCGGATCAGCTCGATGACCGCGTCGAGGTTCTCGATCGCGATCAGCAGGCCCTCGAGGACGTGGACCCGCGCCTCCTGCTGCGAAAGCTCGTACTTCGTGCGGCGGACGACGACCTCGCGCTGGTGGTCGACGTACGCGTGGATGATCTCGCGCAGCGACAGCGTCCGCGGGACGCCGTCGACCAGCGCGACGGCGTTGACGCCGAAGGTCGACTGCATCGCCGTGTGCTTGTAGAGCTTGGACAGCACGACCTTCGGGATCGCGTCGCGCTTGAGCTCGATGACCAGGCGCATGCCGCGGCGGTCCGACTCGTCGCGGATGTCTGAGATCTCGGGGATCTTCTTGTCGTTGACGAGCTCGGCGATCTTCGTGATCAGCCCGCCCTCGCCGCCCTTCTTCACCTGGTAGGGCAGCTCGGTGACGATCAGCGCCTCCTTGCCGCGCCCGATGTCCTCGACCGACGCCTTCGCACGCACGCGCACGCGCCCGCGCCCGGTGTCGTAGGCAGCACGGATGCCGCCCATGCCGAGGATGATCCCGCCCGTCGGGAAGTCCGGGCCCTTGATGTGGTGCATCAGGCCCTCGACGGTGATGTCGGGGTTGTCGATGAAGGCGATCGTCGCGTCGACGACCTCGCGCAGGTTGTGCGGCGGGATGTTGGTCGCCATGCCGACCGCGATGCCCGAGCTGCCGTTGACCAGCAGGTTCGGGAAGCGCGCCGGCAGCACCAGCGGCTCCTGACGCGAGCCGTCGTAGTTCGGACCGAAGTCGACCGTGTCCTGGTCGATGTCGCGCAGCATCTCCGTCGCGAGCCGCGCGAGGCGAGCCTCGGTGTTGTGGCTGACGAAACCGTTCGTCAGGAACGAGTGGTCGTCGCTTTCGACCTTGACGGAGTAGACGTCCTGGACCCCGGCGTCGTCAACGCTGACGACCTCGGCGTAGTAGTGATCAGGCGCGACGAGCGGCGCGATTACCGCGCGGACCTCGTCAGATGCGATCCGCTCCATGATCGCCGTGCCGTCGCGCTCCCAGCGTTCGACGCGATCGATGTTGTGGCGGCGCAGCCAGTCATCGCCCGACTCCCCGCGCACGTAGGCCGCGAGGCCCGGCACGTGGTCGGAGCTCAACGCGCGGCTCGTCTCGGGAATCGTCCCGAGGTCGCGAACGAGCTTGTCCTGCTTGGCGCCAAGAAACCCGACGCGCTGCGAGAACAGCCGCGCGTCGCGCCGATTGGTGATGACGACCTTGTGCTCGTCGCCCGACGTGCAGAGCCGGCCGACGACGCCGAACTCGAGCAGCAGCTGCTGCACATCCTCGGCGAGGCCGCGGCTGTAGCTCGAGTACGACACCTGAATCGTGCTGCGCGGCAGCAGCGACGACGAGCCGTCGCCGGTGAACAGCGCCTGCAGGAACGCCTGCTTGAAGCGCGCGCTGCCGCCCCACACCTGCTCGGGCACGCGCTTGTCAGCGGCACGCGCGCCGATCAGGAAGTACAGCCAGCTGCGCCGCAGCGCCGTGAGGTCGTGCACGTCGAGCTCGTGCAGCTCGCTGCCCGACGCGATCGTGCGCGCGGAGACGTACCGAGCCCCGCCAACGTGCTCGTCGTAGGCGGCCAACACCTGATCGAAGAAGGCCCCATCGGTGTTGTTGAAGCCAGCGCGCGTCTGCGATGCCCAGCCCTCGGACACGAACGCTCCGAGCAGGATCGCCAGCGAACGAGCGCGGTCGCTCAGCGGCTTGCCAAGCGGGCGCGGCGTGCGGTTGATGACCACGCGATCGCCGGGCTTGATCTCGTCGAGGCGCTTCCACAACAGCATCGGCACGCCGACGACGTCGACGAGGCAGAGCAACGGATGGTTCAGCGAGCCGCTGACCGCGTAGCCCTCGCGCGTCTGCACGCGCAGCGTCGGATGCGCACCGGAGTGAAAGACCTTCGACGCGTGGACCTTGCGCCCGCGGCGGTCGCGGACGGACAGCCGCGCTACGCGCTCGCTGTCCGGCGCCAGCCCGTCTGCGATCGCGTCCATGCGCTTGGTGCGGTTGGCAAGTGACACGCGCGTGTCGCCCGTGACGCAGTACCTCATGGCTGCTGCGGGATCGTCGTCGATCGAGCCGAAATTGCCCTGGCCGTCGACGAGCGGGTAGCGCATCGAGAAGTCCTGCGCCATGCGGACGAGCGTGTCGTAGATCGCCGAGTCGCCGTGGGGGTGATAGTTGCCCATCACCTCGCCGACGATCTTGGCGCACTTCGAGTAGGGCCTCGTGGGCTGCAGCCCGAGGTCGCTCATCCCGAACAGCACGCGCCGGTGGACGGGCTTGAGCCCGTCGCGGACGTCGGGCAGCGCGCGGCCGACGATGACGGACATGGCGTAGTCCAGGTACGCCGTCTTCATCTCGTCTTCGAGCGCGCGCGGCTCGATGTTTCCTCCGGAGAGTGTGTCCATCGTCGACATGCGTCAGTTGCCTCCTAGACGTCGACCGTTGCGGCCAACGCGTTCGTCTCGATGAAGGCGCGCCGGAACTCCACGACGTCGCCCATCAGCTGGGAGAAGATGCGATCGGCTTCGGCCGCGTCTTCGATGCTGACCTGCTGCAGCGTGCGGGTCGCCGGGTCCATCGTCGTCTTGTTGAGCTGGTCGGCGTTCATCTCGCCGAGGCCCTTGAAGCGCGACAGCTGGACGCCGCGGCGCGCAAGGCCGAGGACGGCCTCGCGCAGCGCCGCGAACGACGTCGCCGTCTCCGTGCGGTCGGCCAGGGTCACGGTGAACGCCGGCGTGCCGGCGAGCTCCACGAGCGCGCCGTCGGCCTTCAGGAACTCGCGGTACTCACGCGACTCGAACATCGCTCGCTTGAGCCGGTGCGTGCGCGCCAGGCCCGTCTTGCGCTCCAGCGCGCGGACGCGCAGCTCCATCGGGTCTTCCTCGAGCAACTCGACCGTGAGCACGCTGTCGGTCTCGTCGTCGCTTTTGAACAGCTTGACCGCCGCCTCGGCAGTCTCCACGCGCGCGGCGAGCAGGCCGCTCTCCTCGAGGAACTCGATGGCGTCGTGGCCATGCGCGGCGCGCAGCGTCGACGCCCAGCCCTCGTGCTGGCGCAGCAGCTTGCTCATCCGCTGCCAGCGGGCCTCGGTGAGCTTGAACTGCTTCGCGTAGCGGTCGTAGATCGCGAGCTTCTCGAACTTGTCGCTGAGCAGGATCTCCTCGAGCTCAGACTCTTTCTCGATGTAGCGCTCGTTGCGGCCCTGCTTGAGCTTGTACAGCGGCGGCTTGGCGATGTAGATGAAGCCCGAGTCGAACAGCTCGGGCATCTCGCGGAACAGCAGCGTCAGGATCAGCGTGCGGATGTGCGCGCCGTCGACGTCAGCGTCCGTCATCAGGATGATCTTGTGGTAGCGCGCGTTCTCGAGGTCGAACTCGTCGCGCACGCCGGTGCCGATTGCCGTGATCAGCGCCTGCACCTCGTTGTTCTGCAGGACCTTGTCGATCCGCGCGCGCTCGACGTTGAGGATCTTGCCGCGGAGCGGCAGCACCGCCTGCGTGTGGCGGTCGCGACCCTGCTTGGCCGAGCCGCCCGCGGAGTCGCCCTCGACGACGAAGATCTCCGACAGCGACGGGTCGCGCACCGAGCAGTCGGCGAGCTTGCCCGGCAGCTTGGAGTTCTCCAGCGCGCTCTTGCGACGCGTGAGGTCGCGCGCCTTGCGCGCAGCGGCGCGCGCTTGCGCGGCCTGGACGGCCTTGCGGATGACCGCGCGCGCGTCGGCGGGGTTCTCCTCGAGGAACTCGTTGAGCGCCTCGTAGACGGCGGAGCGAACGAACCCCTCCATGCCGGGGTTGCCGAGCTTGGTCTTCGTCTGCCCCTCGAACTGCGGGTCCTGCAGCTTGACCGAGATGACCGCCGTGAGGCCCTCGCGCACGTCCTCGCCGGAGAGGTTGACGTCCTTCTCCTTGAGCTCGCCCTTGTCGCGCGCGTAGCGGTTGACCGCGTTGGTGAGTGCCGAGCGGAAGCCCGACATGTGCGAGCCGCCCTCGTGCGTGTTGATGTTGTTGGCGAACGAGAAGCAGGACTCCTGGTAGGTGGAGTTCCACTGCATCGCGACCTCGACGTAGCCCTCGTCGCTCTCGCGCTCGAAGTAGACGACCTTCTTGCCGATCGCCTCCTTGCCGTCGTTGAGGTACGTGACGAAGTCCGAGATGCCGCCCTCGTAGTGGAAGTCGACGCGCTTGCCCTCGCCACGCTCGTCGACCAACGAGATGCGCAGGTCGCGCGTGAGGAACGCGGTCTCGCGCAGCCGCTGCTCGAGCACGGAGAAGTCGAAGTCCGTCGTCTCGAAGATGTCCTCGTCGGGATGGAACGTGATGAGCGTGCCGGTGTCCTTGGTGGCTGCGCCCTTCGCGATCGTGCCCTGCGGGATGCCGCGCTCGTAGTCCTGCGTCCAGGCGAAGCCGTCGCGGCGGACCTCGACGTGCAGCTGCTCGGACAGCGCGTTGACGACGGACGCGCCGACGCCGTGCAGACCACCGGAGACCTTGTAGCCGCCGCCGTCGCCGAACTTGCCGCCGGCGTGCAGGACGGTGAAGACGACCTCCAGCGCGGACTTGTCCTCCTTCTCCATCTTCGCGACGGGGATGCCGCGGCCGTCGTCGCCGACCGTGCAGGAGTTGTCCGGGTGGATCGTGACGTCGACACGGCTGGCGAAACCGGCGAGCGCCTCGTCGACGGAGTTATCGACGATCTCGTACACGAGGTGGTGCAGGCCGCGAAGTCCAGTGGAGCCGATGTACATGCCGGGACGCTTGCGGACCGCCTCGAGGCCCTCGAGCACGGTGATGTCCTGGGCGTCGTAACTCGCTGAGCCCTTTTGCCTGCCGTTGTCTTCCGACATGGTCCTCCGATAAACGTGAAAAAACCCCGAGCCCGCGGTTGCCATCACCGGGTCGGGGCAACTCCTGCTAGTTCACAGAAGTATAGCACCTCAACGCGTTATCCAGACGCTCGTACCTGTTACAAAAGTGCTGCAAAACGCAGGAAAATTCGCGCGACCAGACACGGATCGGGGCGGTCCCGCATTGGCGCACCCGCGTAGAGCCGACATACTGCCCACGCGGGGACACGAATGCTCTTGGAACGCGCGCCGGAACTGGCGCAACTCGATGTGACGCTGGGGGCCATGCGGGACGGCATCGGTGGAGCCGTCCTGATCCAAGGCCCTGCCGGGATCGGCAAGACGCGCCTGCTGTCCGTGGCCGCCGAACGCGCGGCCGAAGGGGGTGCGTTGCGCCTCAGCGCGCGCGGCGGTGAGCTCGAGCGCGACTTCGCATTCGGCGTCGCGCGGCAGCTGCTCGAGCCTGCCCTGCTCGAGCGCTCGCAGGGTCAGCGCGCCGCGCTCTTGACCGGCGCCGCCGCCCTCGCCGCACCCCTGCTGGGCGTCGGCGCCGCGCCTGCGGCACCGCTGCGCGAGGACCGTCTGTTCGCCGTCACCCACGGCCTCTACTGGCTGTGCGCCAACCTCGCCGCGACGCAGCCGCTGGTGATCGAGGTCGACGACGCGCAGTGGGCGGACGAGCCGTCGCTGTCGTGGCTGCTGTACCTCGCGCGCCGCCTCAGCGACCTGCCGATTCTGTTGCTCGGTGCCGCCCGCACCGAGGATGCGGCGGCGATGTCACCGCCGCTTGCGGCGCTCGCCGCCGAGCCCGCCACCACTGTGATCGCTCCGCGCCCGCTCAGCGTCGATGCGACCGCCGCCGTGATCGCCGACGTCACCGGTGTGCAGCCCGAGCCCGAGGCCGCGGCCGCGGTGCACGAGCGCAGCGCCGGGATCCCCTTCGTCGTGCACGAGCTCGCCGTCGCGATCGCGCAGTCCGGCGTCTCCCCCGATGCGCCCGGCGCCGCTGAGCGCATCGCCCATGTGCTGCCCGAGAACGTCGCGCGCAGCGTGATCCACCGGCTGTCGCGCCGGTCCGAGGACGCGATCGCGCTGGCCCGCGCCGTCGCCGTGCTCGGGACGGGCGTGCAGCTCGTCGACGCTGCCCGGCTGGCCGAGCTGGGCGAACGCACCGCCGCCGACGCGCTGGACGAGCTGATCGCCGCCGGGCTGCTCGCGCGCGACGCGCCGCTGCGCTTCGCCCACCCGCTCACGCGCGAGGCGATCTACGAGGAGATGCCCGTCGGCCAGCGCCTGCTCGAGCACCGTCGCGCCGCGCGTGTGCTGCAGGCGCGCATCGAGCCCGAGCGGATCGCCGCCCACCTGCTCGAGTGCGAGCCCGGGGGCGACCCCGAGAGCGTCGCGCTCCTTCGCCAGTGCGCCGAGCGCGCGCTCGGACGCGGCGCTCCGCAGGCGGCCGTGCGCTACCTGCAGCGTGCGCTGGAGGAAGCGCCCGACGCCGAGGTCCGCGGGCAACTGCTGTGCGAGCTGGGCGCCGCCGAGGCGCGCACGGCGGCGACCCGAGGCGGTTGCGCATCTCGAGGAGGCGCTGCGAGGTCGCGACGACGCCGGGCCAGATCGCCGCCGCCACTGGGCAGCTCGCGATCGCGCTGAGCGCCGTCGGGCGCATGCCCGATGCGATCGACGCTTTGGAGCGCGGGATCGACGCGATCGACGGACGCGACCGCGAGCGCGCGCTGCGACTCGAAGGCGAGCTCGGCGCGATCGGGCAGCTGACCGTTGCCGCGACGACGCGCGTCGGCGCGCGGCTGCGACGGGTGGCGCCGGGTCTCGCCGGCGAGACGGCTGGCGAGCGCCTCGTGCTCGCCAGCTACGCCCACCTGCGCTCCAACGAGCTGGCGCCCGCCGGCCAGCTCGCGAGCCTCGCCGAACGCGCGCTGCGCGACGGCGCGCTGCTGCGCGAGCAGACCTCTGACTCGCCCGTCTTCTACATGCTCATGTACGTGCTCTACCGCGCGGGCCGCGAGGACCTCGCCGAGCACTGGCTGACCGTCGCACTGGAGGAAGCGCAGGCGCGCGGCTCGCTGCTTGGGTCGGCGATCGCGCTGGCGGTGCGCAGCCACATGCGCTGGCTGCGCGGTGACGTCGTGCACGCGGCCGCCGACGCGCAGACGTCGCTCGACGCGCAGATCGCCGCCGGCTGGGGCGCGGCGGTGCCGCTTGCCGTCGCCGTTGCAGCGGACTGCCTCGTCGAGACCGGCGACGCTGACGCTGCGCTGAAGCTGTTCGCAGACGCCGGGCTCGAGGGCGACCTGCCCGAGTTGCAGATGTTCCGCTGGACGCAGGTCACGCGCGGGCGCGTGCGGATCGCCGCGGGGCAACGTGACGAGGGCATCGCCGACCTGCTCAGCTGCGAGCGCGAGCAGATGGGCGCCCGCGCGACGCTCGCGATGCTGTGGCGCAGCGACGTCGCCGGCGCGCTTGCCGCCCGTGGCGACGCAGCACATGCCCGCCGGCTCGTCGAGGAGCAGCGCGAGCTCGCACGCGCCGCCGGCGAACCGCGCTCGCTGGGGGTCGCGCTGCGCGCTCTCGGCCTGCTGGCCGACGGCGACGAGGCGATCGATCTTCTGACTGAGGCCGTGACCGTCCTCGCCGACTCGACCGCGCGGCTCGAGCACGCCCGCGCGCTGGTCGACCTCGGCGCCACGATCCGCCGCGCGGGTCAGCGCGCCGCCGCACGCGAGCACCTCAGCGCCGGCTACGAGTTGGCGCGTGCCTGCGGCAGCACGACGCTGGCGGAGCGCGCCGCCGCCGAGCTGGCGGCCTCGGGCATGCGCATGCGCCGGGAGGCCCTCTCGGGCACCGACGCGTTGACGCCAAGCGAGCGGCGCGTCGCCGAGCTCGCTGCCCGCGGTCTCAGCAATCCCGAGATCGCCCAGCAGCTGTTCGTGACGCGCAAGACCGTCGAGATGCACCTCGGCAACGTCTACCGCAAGCTCGGGATCGCCGGCCGCGACGCGCTGCCCGCCGACCTTGCGGCCGGCGGGCAACCCTCGCTGGTTGCCTAGCAGCCGGTGACGGCCTTGACGAGGCTCCAGAGGTTCGTCTCGTCGTCGAACGGCAGGCCGTAGCGGTCGACCGATCCGTCGGCGGAGCGGTCGAGCAGGAACAGACCCGTGCTCGGCGGACACGACAGACCGCCACTGCGGAACATCACCCGCGCGCGCACGCTGAAGGAGTAGTTCACCGCGATGAAGAAGTCATCCGCGGTCAACGGCTGGCCGGTCTTGACGAACTCGACCCCCTTGCCGCCGTCCTTCACGTAGCGCAGGCTGTCGACCAGGATCCCGTCGGTGTCGAGGTAGGCCGCCATCGCGTCGTCGCTGCCGAAGTTGTCCTGGTACTTGCTGGCGACGAACTCGCCCTTGTAGCCGACCCCGAAGTTCTTGACCTTCAGGTTCTTGATGTCCAGGTACTTCTTGGCGACCTGATCGATGAGGCACGACCCTGGCACCCAGGCGTTCGAGCCGATCTCGTCCAAGCAGACGCGCGCGTTGATCGTCATCGCGTCGTCGCTCGTGACAGGCGGGCCGTTCGTCGTCATCCGGACGTCGATCTCCGGCGAGATGACCTTCGTCGAGTTGCCGCCTTGCTCACTGTGGGGCAGCCACGCGCCGCACCCACTGATCTTCGAGATGCAGACGTTGGCGTCCGTGGGGATGTTGTCGATGCTCCCGCTGATGAGCGCCTTGCGCTCGCCCTCGACGTCCTTGCCGACTGCCATCGCGATCTCGGCACGCGGGATCCCCACGTTCTCGCTGGTGAAGTGGGCCACGGTGTGGCGCCGCGTACCGATCTCCAGGCCGTACTTCGTCGGCAGCTGACGTCCTTCGACGTGCGGGATCTTCACCGTGCCGTGGACGTCCTCCTTGCGAATCCCCAGCGTGATGTCACCGGGCTGCGTGAACTCGATGTCGATGTCGTCTGTGCCGTTGAAGAAGCCGTCGGGGCCGTTCAGCGGCGCGTTCTTCGTGAAGAACGCCTGCTTGATGTTGGAGATCCGCGCGCGCAGATCCTCGTGGCCGGGGGTCTTCGCGTCGTAGAGGATCGCGTTGGCCGTGTCCGGCACCGGGAACGGCGGCGGGGTGATCGGGCCCGGGTTCGGGTCGGGGTCAGGCTCCTCCTCGCACTCCGGGTCGTCGTTGGGGTTGCACGGCGGAGGCTCACAGCCCTCGGGCGGGCAGTCCTGCTGCAAGAGCGCCAGCGAACGGTTCGTCGGCAGGTCTGGGTGCAGCGCCAGGTCGGCGTCGTCAGCCCACGCGTGCGCAACGATCAGCTCGACGCCCTGGCCGTGCGCGTCCACACCGAACAGCTCAGGCGCGGGCGGCGGCGGCGGGGGCGGCGGCGGGTCCGGATCGGGATCGGGATCCTCGCACTCCTCGGTCTGCGGATCGCACGGCGGGTCGGGCGGCTCGTTGCACGGCCCGTCTTCCGGCGGGCAGTTGAACGCACGCGCCTGGATCGCCGCCGAGCGGGTCGCCGGGTCGATGCCGAGGTAGACGTCGAGCACCGGCGAGATGCCGAAGATGTCGACCTTTGCGTTCTTGAACTTCGCGGACGCCGGCAGGCCCTTCGCCTGCAGCTGGATGTGGTCGATCGTGCCGTTGTTCTCGATGTGAACGCGGTCGTCGGGGACCGAGAACTCCACGTGCGACGGGAGCTTGTCGATCTTGCCGTCGACCGTGACGCCGCCAGCCTCAGCGTGCAGGTTCAGGACCTGCGGCGCCGCGGTGTCGAACGAGCCGGCAACCGGGGTCGAGCTGAAGGCGATGCCCTTCAGGCCGCTGATGCGCGCGAACGCGCGGTAGCGGGTCGTGGTGTCCTCGAACCAGGCGTAGGACCCGTCGACTGCCGGCGCGTCGTCGCCGCTGCTCGCAAGCAGGCTGAGCGTAGTCGGCGGCTCGCTCGCGGCGACCTTCACCGACCCGTCCTCCTGCTTGAAGTTGATCGTCTCCAGGGCGGGGACGCCCTCGATCGTCGCGTCGATGCGGCTGGCCTTCGAGAAGAACGTGCCGCCGGTCTTGCGTGCGCTGAGCTCGATCTTGTCGATGCCGCTGCCGTGGCCGTCGAACGTCACGGCACCGTTGTCGGGATCGACGACGACCTCCGTGTCGAGCGGGAGGCTCGAGAGGCCGCCGGACAGCGAGATCCCCTTGACGTCGTCCTTTGCGGAGAACGGCAGCGGGCCGAGCGGCGAGCTGAAGATCAGCCGGCCGGCGTAGGGACCGGTCTGGTCGATCGCCACCGACTTGAGGTTGTTCAGGCGTAGGCCGGCGGTCAGCTGCGAGGAGCTCACGCGGTGAAACGCCGCGTACGGATCGCTGCCCGGGCCTGGCGCGGGGACGTCGCCGCCCTTTGCGTAGCGCGCTTCGACGGAGCCGAACGAGCTGCCGGGCGCGTCGAGTGTCGTGATGCCGTCGACCTGGTCGAAGGTGATCGCCCGCGGGACGTTCGTCGCATCGAGCTGCGCGGCGGTGCGGATCTCCGTCCCTTGGCGCTCGCGATAGGTCGCGTTCACCGCTCCGATCGGGGCGGCGGCGTTGAACGTCACGTTCTCGTGGCCGTTCGCGGAGGTGTGCACGACGTCGGTCGACGTCGGCAGCTTGTCGATCGTGACGTCGACGTCGCGCTGATTGGCGCCTTCGATGAAGCTGACCTGGCCGTCGACCCTCACCGGCGTCGGTGTGGTGACGATCGCCTGCTGGCGACCCTGGCTCAGGCGCACGTGCGTCGTGACCGGACCGACGCCCGGGCTGAAGGCGATGTTCCCGCGCCGGACCGTCGTCGGCGCGTCGGGGTTGGCGCCGGTGAAGACCTCGCCCATCACGCCGACCTTGGACGGCATCCCGTTGCCGGTGATGAGCAGCGCGAGGTCGGTCGTCGTGCTCGACATGCCGAAGATCGTCACGGTCGCCTTCCAGTTGGGCGCCGTGCCCGCGTGGCGACCGTCCTCGCCGATCGCTAGGTACGTGTTCGGCGTCAGCGGGTTGAGGAACACGGCCTCGACGGAGACCTTGCCGTTGGCGGGGAAGTTCGTCAGCGGCCAGCCGAGCCGCCCGATCGTCAGTTGCAGACCGTTGACCGTCGGCGTCGGCGCGACGTTGCCGGTGAAGTCCGGACTGCCGTTGCCGTCGACGTCGATCAGCGTGCCGACGAGTGCGATCGCACGCGTGTAGCGGACGATCGGCTGCCCGCCTCCGGGCGGGATGTAGGTCGTGCGGTACGCGTAGCCGAGAATGTTCAGCGCACAGAGGACGTTCTTGAGCTGGTCTGTGACTTGGCCGACTCCCGGGATGTCCGACGTGGTCGTCGAAAGCGCGGTCGAGGCCGGGCAGGTCAGCGCATTCAGCAGCGCCGTCGGGTTGCTGGAGAACGCGCTCTGCAGGCTTGGCGCGGGTGTGCTCGGAAGCAGCGCGTGCGCGGGTTTCGCGGTGGCGGCGGCGGCGAAGCACAGCGCCAGGGCGGAGATGAGCGCGGCGAAGGCGCGTCGGCGAGACAGTGGCATACGGTGACTGAACCACCACGTCCCCCACCTGACAACGGGGACCCTCCCCAGTCTTTGGCTAGGTGGGGACCCCAGTCCGACAGCGGACTTCGAGCACGCGCTCGTCCCCGAGGACCGTGTTGATGCGCTTGACGAGCTGGGGCGCCATCAGCGTCAGCTCCTGCGCCCAGACGGCGCTTTCACACGTCAGCGTCACGGCGCCGGCGTGCGCGCCAGTCGGCGTCGCGCGGCCGGCGATTTGCTCGCCGGCCGCCTCCGGCCAGGCGCGCTGCACGTCGGCCAGCAGTGACGCGGGCGCGATCGTCCGCGTCAACGACTCGAGCGCAGTCGCGGCGCTGCGGGGCATGCGCCGGCGCTTCACGCGGCGACCTCTTCCACCACTGCGCCGCCGGCCACCGAGAGGCGGACGACCCCCGCGTCTTCGGCGCTGGGTACATGCGCGAGGTCGGTTGTCGTCACGAGCGTCTGGCCCGACGCGGTGACACGCGCGATCAGCGCACCGCGCCGGTCGGCGTCCAGCTCGGACATCACGTCGTCCAGCAGCAACAGTGGCGCTGCACCGCGCTCCTCGGTCAGCGCGTCGCGCTCGGCCAGCAGCAACGCGAGCAGGGCAAGGCGCTGCTCCCCCTGCGACCCGTAGACGCGCAGCTCGCGGCCGTCGCGCAGCAGCGCGAGATCGTCGCGATGGGGTCCGTGCTGCGTGAAGCCGCGCTCGACATCGGAATCGAGCCGCTCGGCCAGCTCGGCAGCAAACGCCTCCGGCGTGTCGGCCTTGGTGCGCGGGCGGTAGCGCAGCTCCGCCGTTCCGTTGAGGCCAAGCTCGGTGGCGACGACGGTGAAGCGCTCGAGCAGGAGGTCGACCGCGGCCTGGCGGTCGGTGCGCAGCGCCAGCCCGTGGCGGGCAAGCTCGAGGTCCCAGGCCGCGATCGCGCTGCGGCTGCCGCCGGCGCGGATGCGCCCCAGCAGCGCGTTGCGCTGCGCCAGCGTCTGCGTGTACGCGCGGCGCGTCGACGTCCGTGCAGGCCACAGTCCCGTGATGAGCGCGTCGAGGTGCGAGCGGCGCAGCGCCGGCGGACCCTTGACCAGCTCGAGGCGGTCGGGCAGGAAGACGCTGACGAGCGGGCGGTGCGGCGCGTCGAGCAGGCGCTCCACCGGCGCGCCGTCGACTGTGATGCGTTTCTGCTCGCCGGGCTGAAAGCCGACGGCGATCGCGTGGTCTCCGTCGCGGTCGTGACCTTCGACTTCGACGCGCGTGGCCGCCGCGTCGAAGCGCAGCACCTCACGCTCGTTGCTCGTCCGGCACGACCGCGCGGTGCAGCCGAAGTACAGGCCCTCGAGCAGGTTCGTCTTGCCGGCGCCGTTGGGACCGTGGACCACGGTCAACCCCGGCCCGAGCGCCACATCGGCGCTCGCGTAGGTGCGGAAGTCCCGCAGCCGCAGCCGGGTGACGAGCACGGGTCCTTAGACGTTGAGCCGGATCGGCATGATCAGGTAGAGGAACCCGCTGCCGTCGCCCGACTCGATCAGCCCCGGGCGCAGCGGGCTGATGAGCTTCAGCACGACGTCGCCGGATCCGACGCTCTGCAGCCCGTCCTTGAGGAACTCCGGGTTGAAGCCGATCTCGAACTTCTCGCCGGTGAACGGCAGCGGCAGCGGCTCGGAAGCCTCGCCGACGTCAGGTGTCTGCGCGCTCACGGTGAGCTGGCCCTCTTCGAAGCTCATCCGCAGCGGCGCGTTCTTCTGCGCCATCAGGCTGATGCGCCGCACCACCGCACCGAGCTCCTCGCCGTCGACGTGCAGCTCGTGCTCGTAGGTCTCGGGCAGCAGCTGGCGATAGTTCGGGAATTGACCATCGATGAGGCGCGACGAGAGCTTGACGTCACCGATCTCGAAGACGATCTGGTTCGCTCGCACACCGATGCGGATGCGCTCCTCCGAGAGTCCAGCGGCGATGCGCTCGAGCTCCTGCAGCGCACGCGCCGGCACGTTGGCCTCGAAGCCGCCGGCCAGCGGCGCCTCGAGCTGCGTCTCTTTCACGCTCAGGCGGTAGGAGTCGGTCGCGACCATCCGCAGCTCGCTGCCGCTGGCGGAGACGAGGATGCCGGTGAGGATCGGGCGGGTCTCGTCGCGCGAGGCGGAGACCGCGACCTTGGAGATCGTCTCGACGAACGCCGCGGCGGGCATGTCGACGACTTCGTCGCCGCCAGGCTCGGGCAGCGTCGGGAAATCCTCGGCCCGCAGCGTGCGGATGTGGAACTTCGCAGGGCCGGCGATGACCTCGACGTCTTGCTCGGCCGGACGAAGTTCCAGCGAGACCGCGCCATTGGGCAGCTGTCGAGCGACGTCGAGCAGCAACCGCGCCGGGAGGACGACGGTGCCGTCGCGCTCGACCGTGGCCGTCAAGGGAACACGCAGGCCGATCTCCATGTCGGTGGCGCGGAGCTCGACGCGACCGTCGGAGGCATCGATCTGCACACCGGACAGCGCCTGCACAGCGCTGCGGGTGGACGCGACGCGTGTGGCTGTTTGCAGCTCGGCGAGCAGCTCGGCGCTGTTCGTGGAGAGCTTCACGATGAAGACCTCTTAGAGAAGGAAGGAGTCATAGGGGCAGTGGATATGTGCACAGGCCTTCAAAGACCGCGCAGGTTGCGGGGATCTCGTGCACAGATGGGGGGTGAAGGGCGTGCATGAGTCTGTCAGTCCTTGCGGTCGGGTTGCTCACGCAGGCGGGCGGCGAGACGAGCGACGGTGTCGAAAGCGTCACGGTCGGCGGCCACACGCTCGGCTGTCCGGCGCACCGCGTGCATGACGGTCGTGTGGTTGCGCCCGCCGAACTGGCGCCCGATCGAGGGCAAGGTCTCGTCGGTGTGCTCGCGTGCGAGGTACATCGCGACCTGGCGTGGCCATGCAACGCGGGCAGAGCGGCTCTCGGAGAGCAGCTCGTCCCGGGTGATCGAGAAGGCCTCGCAGGTCAGCTCTTGGATGGTGGCGAGGCTGATACCCCGGGTGGGTGCCACTGCTGAGCCGTACAGGCCGTCGAGGACCTCGGTGGCGAGGCGTACGTCGACGGGCTGGCCGGTGAGCGACGCAAACGCGACGACGCGGATGAGCGCGCCTTCGAGGGCGCGGATGTTGGTGGGGATGCGCTTGGCGACGAGCTCCAGCACCGCCTCGTCGGCAAGCTCGATCGCGTCGTGCTGCACACGCTTGCGCAGGACCGCCACACGCGTGGCGATGTCGGGCGCGCGGATGTCGGTGACCAAGCCGGCCTCGAAGCGCTCGCGCAGCCGGTCCTCCAGCGCGAGCAGGTCGCGCGGCACGCGGTCGGAGGTCAGCACGAGCTGCGCGCCCATGTCGTGGAGCGCGTTGAACGTATGGAAGAACTCCTCCTCGGTCTTGACCTTGGACTCGAGGAACTGGACGTCGTCGATCAGCAGCACGTCGACGCCGCGGTAGCGGTCCTTGAAGCGCTCCATCGCGTTGCCGCCGGCGTGGATCGAGGCGACGAAGTCGTTGGTGAAGTGCTCGACCGTCGTGTAGCGGACGGTCATGCCGACGATGTAGCTGCGGACGTAGTTGCCGATCGAGTGCAGCAGGTGCGTCTTGCCGACACCGGGTGGTCCGTAGATGAAGAGCGGGTTGTAGGCCTGCCCGGGCAGCTCGGCGACGGCGAGCGCTGCGGCGTGCGCGAAGCGGTTCGCGTCGCCGATGACGAACTGGCCGAAGGTGAACTTCGGATTGAGGTCCGGCGTCGCGACCCGCGGCGGAGGCGGCTCCGCCGGCGCGGCAGCCGGCTGTGGCGCGTCGTCGTCCTGCGTGGTCACGCGCACGCGCGCGTGAGGACCGACCGCTCGGGCCGTCGCCGCCTGCAGCGGCTGGGCGTAGCGGTCGGCGATCCAGCCACGCAGCTCAGCTGGGGCGCTGAGCACCAGCTCGCCGTCACGCAGGGCGACAGGCCGCAAAGGCGCGAGCCAGATCTCGAAGGTCGTCGCGCTGACGGCGCGCTGGAGCTCCACCCGAACCGCGTTCCAGATGTGGTCGAGCTCGGGATTCACGGCAGGGGTCGACAGCTCCTAGTGGACGCGCGTGACAGACAGTGGAGAGAGGCGCTACGCGGGTCCCAAGGGGCCACCGGCGCGGCGTTCGGCGAACATAGCAGAGGGTTCTTGGCCCTCACCAGCACCCCCGCGGCGACCCCGCAAATCGCGCACAAAATGCTGTCCGGGGAGTGTGCAACGCGTGTGTATAGATCTGTGCGCAAGTGCCCGGCCGCCGGGGCCGAGGTCGCCGCGCTACACTCGTCGGCCGGTGGGGCGCTGTGCCCTGCCACAGACCCTTTCTCATTGCGATGAAGCGCACCTACCAGCCCAAGAAGCGCAAGCGCGCGCGTACCCACGGATTCCGCGAGCGCATGTCCACGCGCGGCGGACGCGCGGTGCTCAAGCGCCGTCGCGACAAGGGTCGCAAGCGGCTGAGCGCCTGACGTGAGCGACGCGGCGCCCGCTGGCGGGCCGTCCCGTCGCCAGAAGAAGGGCCGCCTCTCCCGCTCCGCCGAGTTCGACCGCGTCTTTCGCCAGGGCCGCTCGCACGCCAACCGCTACCTGGTCCTCTACAGCTTCCCGCGCGCGGAGGCTGCCGAGACGCCCGAGCTTGACGCGACCCCACGGGTCGGCTTGTCCGTGTCGAGGAAGGTGGGCGGCGCGGTACAGCGAAACACGCTGAAGCGACTCCTACGTGAGGCGTTCGCAGCCGAGGGCGCGTCCGTACCCGCGGATCACGACGTCGTCATCGTCGCGCGTCCTGAGCTGCTCGAGCTCGCCGAACGCGACGGCCTCGACGGCGTCCGCGGTGCGCTGGGTGAGCTCGTCGGCAAGGTGTCAGAGACGAAGGCGTCCACATGAGGCGCCTCGTGCTCGCGCCGCTGCGCCTATACCGCCGGCTGATCTCCCCCGGGACGATGCGCCGCTGCAAGTACGAGCCGACGTGCTCGGCATACGCAGAGCAGGCGATCGAGCGCTACGGCATACTGCGCGGTCTCGTTCTGGCGGGCTGGCGCATCTTGCGCTGCAACCCGTTCAGTCACGGCGGCTTTGACCCCGTCGACGAGCAGCGGTTGTTCCAGCCGCGCCCCGATTCCCACGCTTCATGTCACTAGCGGTCTTCCAACCTCTCCAGTCCATGGTGGACGTGTTCGAGGAGCTTCTCCTCGCGATCCACGGGATCGGCGTCGGCTGGGGCATGGCGATCATCCTGATGACCGTCGTCATCCGCCTGATCCTGTTCCCGCTGACCTACAAGCAGTTCAAGTCGATGCGGGCCCTGCAGCAGCTCGCTCCCGAGATGAAGAAGCTGCAGGAGAAGTACAAGGACGATCGTCAGCGCCTGAATCAGGAGATGATGAAGTTCTACCAGGAGAACAAGGTCAACCCGTTTGGGTCGTGCCTGCCGCTCCTGATGCAGATGCCGGTCTTCATCGCGCTGTTCTACATGCTGCGCGAGGACCTCAAGCACGACATCTGCGGACCTGCCGCACGGCTCGACCAGATCGCCGCGCAGGCCGGGAAGAAGCTCGCGGACGTCAGCTGCGACTCGGTCGATCCCGGCTCGGCGAAGTTCCTCTTCATCAACGACCTGACCGCGGCGGCGTCGGGCAGCACGCTGATTGCGCTGCTCGTGATGTACGTCGTCTCCCAGCTGCTCTCGAGCTTGCTGATGTCGACCACGGTCGACAAGAACCAGCGCTACATCATGCTGGCGCTGCCGTTCGTCTTTGTGCTCTTCGTGCAGGGCTTTCCTGCTGGTCTTCTCGTCTACTGGATCACCACGAACCTCTGGACCGTCGGCCAGGGCTGGATCATGCGCCGCAACGCGCCGCCGCCGCCCACACCGCCGGAGCCAACGCCAAAGGCGGGTGCGCGCGGGAAACCCCCGTCACCCACACCGGCCACCGCAGGTGCCGCTGCAGGCGGGGGCCCGGCCAGCGCGCCGCCGCCGCCACCGCGGCGCAAGAAGAAGCGCTCCGGGCGCCGACGGTAGGCTGCGCGCGCGATGAGCGAGGAGCGCACAGCGGTCGACGTGGTCCAGGATCTGCTGGACGAGCTCAACGACAGCCTTGAGCTGAAGGCTGAGGTTGAGGTCGTCGAGAGCGAGGAAGAGATCCGCGGCACGCTGCACGGTGAGGATCTCGGGCTGTTCATCGGGCGGCACGGGCAGACGATCGAGGCGGTGCAGCACCTCGCGGTGCGGATGGTGCTCCATGGTCTCGGCGAGCGCCGGCGGATCGTGATCGATGCCGAGGGCTACCGCGCGCGGCGTCAGGAGGCGCTCGAGCGCCAGGCTGACGAGGCCGCGGACGAGGCGCTGCGGTACGAGCGCCCGGTTGCGCTCGATGCGATGACCGCGAGCGAGCGGCGCTTGGTGCATGAGTACCTCCGTGAGCGCGGCGGGGTTGAGACGTATTCCGAGGGCGAGGAGCCTGACCGGCACCTCGTCGTCGCCCCCCTGACGCCCTCCGAGTAGAGGTTTCACGTTTTACGGTCCGCTTCCACCTGCGTTCGCTGCGCAGATGGCGACGGTGCTGGATCTCCTTGCCGAGGAGCCGGCGTCCGTCAGCTCCGTGCGTGAGCCCGGCGCGGCGATGCGCGTGCATGTCGAGGACTCGCTCGACGGCTTGCGCGTTCCGGCATTGCGGTCCGCAGCAACGATCGCGGACATCGGGTCCGGGGCGGGGTTCCCAGGTCTGGTGCTTGCGGCGGCGCTGCCGTCGGCGCACGTGTTCCTCGTCGAGAGCGTCGGCCGCAAGTGCGCGTTCATCGACCGCGCCGCGGCTGCCGCGGGCTTGGACAACGCAGAGGTCGTCAACGCTCGCGCGGAGCAGTGGGGCGGAGCGGTCTCGGCCGTCACGGCGCGGGCGCTTGCGCCGCTGAACATCCTGGTCGAGTACGCGGCGCCGCTGCTGGTCACGGGCGGGACGTTCGTCGCCTGGAAGGGCCGGCCGGACGGCGAGGAGGAGGCAGACGGTGCCGCCGCGGCCGCGGTGGTGGGCCTGGAGCTCGCTGAACGGGTCGAGATCGAGCCGCGGCCGGGGTCAGATCAGCGGACGCTATACGTCTACAAGAAGGCTGCCGAGACGCCCGAGCGATTCCCGCGGCGTGCGGGTATGGCCCGAAAACGACCAATTCGCGCGTAAAGAGCGGGAAAGTTCGGGGCCGTGCGACCGGTGGCGCCGCTACCTTGGCGGGCGGATGGCCACCGTTTACGCGTTTGCGAACCAGAAGGGCGGCGTCGGCAAGACGACGACCACGGTCAACGTGGCGGCCTGCATCGCCGAGGCCGGCTACGAGACGCTGCTGGTCGACATCGATCCGCAGGCCAACGCGACGGTCGGGCTCGGGCTGCCGAAGGACGCTGAACCGAGTATCTACGAGGTCCTGTCGGGCGAGGCGACGGCCGAGCAAGCCCTGCTGCCGTCGGCGATCGAGCGGCTCACGGTGCTGCCGTCGTCCCCGGACCTGGCGGGCGCGAACGTCGAGTTGCCGCGCGAGGCGGGCTCAGAAGGGCGCTTGCGCGACGCGCTGGAGCCGATTCGCGAGCGGTTCTCGTACATCCTGCTCGATTGCCCACCGTCGCTGGGGCCGTTGACGGTCAACGCCTTGGTCGCGGCGGACCGCGTGATCGTCCCGGTGCAGACCGAGTACTTCGCGCTGGAGGGCGTTGCGGGATTGCTGGACACGCTCAAGCTCGTGCAGCGCGAGCTCAATCCGCGCCTCGCGATCGCCGGGATGCTGCTGACGATGCACGACGGGCGCACGAACCTCGCGCGCGACGTCGAGCGTGAAGTTCGCGAGCACTTCCCGGACCTCGTCTTCGACACCGTGATCCCGCGCAACGTCCGCATCTCCGAGGCGCCCAGCTACGGCGTCCCGGTCATCCATCACGACCCACATTGCGTCGGGTCCGACGCGTACTTCGAGCTTGCAAAGGAAGTGGCAGCACGTGGCTAGGCAGACCGGGATGGGCCGTGGCCTGTCGGCGATCCTCAGCGTTTCCGCACCGCCGACCAACGGCACCGAGCCGGCGGACGAGCTGCGCGAGATCGCCGTCGAGCTGATCCGTCCCAACCCGCGCCAGCCGCGCAAGCGCTTCGAGGAGGAGGCGCTGCAGGGTCTCGCCGACTCGCTGGGTGAGCGTGGCGTGCTGCAGCCGGTGCTGCTGCGCCCCGTGGCGGGCGGGACGTACGAGATCGTGGCGGGCGAGCGCCGCTGGCGCGCCGCCCAGCTCGCCGGCCTCGAGTCGATTCCGGCGATCGTGCGCGAGCGCGACGACGCCGAGACGCTCGAGGTCGCGCTGATCGAGAACGTCGCGCGCCAGGACCTCAATCCCGTCGACGAGGCACGCGCAATCGCGGCGCTCGTCGAGGAGCTCGGTCTCACGCGCGAGGCGGTCGGCAAGCGCATCGGCCGCAGCCGCGTCGCGGTCTCCAATCTGCTGCGGATCCTCGATCTTCCCGACGAGGCACTCAGTTTGCTGGAAACCGGTGCATTGAGCGAAGGACACGGTCGCGCACTGCTTCTGGCCGAGGACCACGCCGACCGTCGCTCGCTTGCCCGCGCTGCGGCTGAGCACGGCTGGTCAGTCCGCGTCACCGAGCAGAAGGCGCGCGACGCGGCCGCCGGCCCACGCACCGCCACCCGCGGCCGCGCCGCCATCCATCCCGACCAGGAAGCGGCGATGAGCGAGATCGCCGACGCCCTCGGCGCCGCCTTCGGCCGCGACGTCCGCGTCCGCCCGCGCGGCACCGGCTACAAGGTCGAGCTGGCCTTCGACAGCCCCGACGACGCGGTCGAACTTGCCGAGCGCCTCGGCGCACGCTCGCCCGCCTGACCCTCGCTACACTGCCCCGCCGAAGGGCGATTAGCTCAGCCGGTTAGAGCGCTTCTCTGATAAGGAAGAGGTCCCAGGTTCGAGTCCTGGATCGCCCACTCGGAACGAGCCCCGCAACGCGGGGTTTTCTCGTTCCCACGAGCCGCGACGCCGCCAGTCTGCGGTGGCTACGGAAGCGATTTGGAAGCGGGAACGCCCCCGGGGGCCTCGCGAGACAGACCCCCGCCACCCCGTCCGAGCCGTCGTGACCTGACCGCAGTTGGGACTCCGGCGCCTCTGATGGCGGGCGAGGGCATCGGTTAGCTGCGAACGCGGCGCACGTTCGTGAATCGGTACTCGAAGCGATTGCTGCTCAGCTCGCGAAGCTGCACAGTCGCGCGGTAGCGCTTGCCACGACGTCGCCACGACACGGTGCAGTGGCGCCGCGTGCTCGTGACCTGACGACACGCGGCGACGCGGATGGTCGTCGCGCCCCGATACCGGGCGCGCACAGCCTGACGGGCGTCGCTCGTGGCCTCGCTGATCGAGTAGTAGGTCGGCGTCGCTCCGGTTGACGGATGCGACGTCCCGCTCGGGCTCGAGAGGATGAACGTGTAGTTGATCGAGCCATCGAGCACGTTGGCGCATTCCGGCGTCGAGAACGCGCGGTACTTGAGGCACTGCATGTGGCGCGCCTCGACCGAGACGAGAGCCTTCCCAGGCGTCGTCCACGGGAAAGCCCGGCTCGTTGCTGGTCCGGTGTAGTGCCAGGCTCCGCCGGGGAGTCGGCGGACCGGGGCCGGACTGCGGTTCGCCTCCGGGAGCGTTGAGATGCACCGTGAAGGTGGCGGCCCCGTCTGTGCAGCTCTCGATCAGTTCCGACGGCGGTGGGCACGTCTTCCCATTGACGACGGCCCAGGCGAACGTCGCAGGCTTCTGGGCGGTGTTGAGGAAGCCGGCGCTGTCGACGTACCCCGGCGGCTTCGTGGTGAGCACGACGTCAGCGCGCGCGGTCGCGCTGACGATGAGTGGCGCCACGCACAGCACAGCGCTCACGGCGCACAGACGCGCGCTCTTCCACCGGATACGCATGGCCTCAGACGCTACTCGAGTGTTGTCGATTTGTCTCTGTTGACTCGGCCGCTCTTCGGTGAGGGTCGCGGGCGGTGGACGACGCCCTCGAGCGCTTCGCGGCGAACCTCAAGCAGTTGCGGGCGGCCTGCGACATGACGCAGGAAGATCTCGCGCACGCCGCCGGCCTTCACGTCACCGCGCTGTCGAAGATCGAGCGCGCGGATCGAGCGCCGCGCTTTCCCACGGTCGTCGCATTGGCTGCGGCGCTCAACGTGCCTGCGGGCCGGCTGTTCCAGGGGATCCCGTCGGCGGGCGGGCGACGTGATCCGAGGGTCGAGGTCGCGCGGGACGCGTGTGACGGTTAGAGAGTGCGGCAGGGCTCGCAGAACCGTCACCCGTCCGGGCAGCGGCGGATCCTGGGAGCCGATGGCATTCGAGGCGAAGTACACGCAGCAGCAGCGCGACGCGATCGTCCATGCGTATGACCGCCGCGGGATCCGACCCGCGCGACGGCTGGTCGAACTCGCTGGGGCGGGCGAGCTTCGGGCACGCGGCGGCGGTTTCCTCATGCGTTCGAGATCCCGGAAGACTCGGTCCGGTCGATGGCCCGCGAAGCACGGCGCAAGCGAGCCGGCCTCGTGCGCTCACAGCTCCTGGCGCTCCCCGCAACGGACGCCACGGAACGTCTGCGGCGTCGATTGGTGAATGCGATCGACGCGCAGATGACCGACCTGGAGAACAGACCAGTCGCGGCACGAAACCTCGAGGACATTCGTCAGCTCGCGCGAGCGCTGCGCGAACTCGCGGCGCTGCCGGGGCCGCGAGAACCCCCGACCCCGGCGCCCGGCGCGAAGGTCAACGGACGCCGACTCGGCGGCGAGACGCGAGGTGGACTGGCAGGAGCCCTGCTCGCGGATCACCGTGCCGCGACGTAGCCGGGCGTGGTGCGGCGTTGGTCCCGCAGCGAGCGTGGGCACCGGGCTCTACTCGTTAGGTGGACTCGTGACTGAAAACAGACGGCGATTGGCGCTCGGTGACGATGGCTGCCACGCAGCCGAGCCCTCTATTCCGGGCCCGCGCCTCGGTGGCTGCGGCGGGAACCGTCGAAAGCCCGGGTCGCGTGTGTGCAAGCGCGCCGCATCTGACGACCGCGCCCCGTGCCAGGATCGTCCGGCCGGCTCCACCCGGCGTCTCATCGGCGTCAGCCGATCTACGTAGCGAGCGGCCCCTGAGGCTCCACCCCTTAGGGGCCGCTCTCGTTCAGATGTCCGACGCGAAGTTCATCGTTCCGCCACGTAGATCGGACGAAAGGTGGGACGGGGGTGGAGCCTCGACATCGAGACGCGCGACGTCGCCGACGGCGTCGCGATCGACTATCGCGAACGCAACCGCACGTACGTAGCCGAGGTTCGCGGCGGCCGACGAATCGTCGGGCGTGACTACGACGATCGCCGAGACGAGTGGCGGAACTCGGCCATCGCAGACGCCGTGCGGACGCACAAGCTGCCACTCCGCAAGATCCGCGCGGACCGCGAGTACCGGGAGTACATCCGCAGCCAAGCTGGCTTGCGCACGGTTTGGGAGCGCTTC
>CAVSFU010000006.1:0-251442 GCA_963727365.1 Paraconexibacteraceae bacterium
ACTTGGTGGCCGGACGGTCTGCCCCGACCAGCCGGTGCCAGCGGCCCCTGGCATCGCGCCACTGCCACTCGACGGCGACCTTCCCAGGCGGCGAAGGTCCGCCGCGCGTGGTCGGCGTGAGGCGCCCGAAGCTCGCGGTGCAGGTGCGCGCCGCGCAGCGCACACGCGGCTTGGCCGTGAAACGCAGCGTGCGCGTCCGCGCAACGCGCGCAACCTTCTCGACGGTGACGCTGATGCTGGAGCGGTTGCCGTTCTTGTCCACGGCCACGGCACGCAGCGTGTGCGCGCCGGCGGCCAGGCGGCGCGAGCCGAGCCACGGCCGCAGCCCGTAGGTGCGGCTGTTGACGAGACCCTGCGTGTAGTTGCGGATCAGCGCGTTGCCGACGTAGAGCGAGATGCGCGCGAGGCCGACGCCGCCGCGGTCCGCCGCGCGCACCTGGAAGTCGAGCGTGTCCTCGAAGCGATAGCCACGCTCGGGCGTGCTGAGGTGGATCGCGGGCGCCGTCAGGTCGGCGCAGGGGCTGGCCTTCGTGATGCCGGCGGTCACCGCCTTGAAGGCCGCGAGCGCGGGCTTGGGCGTGCCGTCCACGTGGTACAGGCCGTAGTGGTCGAACTCGGCGCTGATCGGGTCGCCGCTGGTGTCCTCCAGACGGAACCAGCTGGCGGCGATGACCTGCGGGTAGTTGGCGAGGCACTCAAACTGCGCCTTGAGGATGCGCGCCTGCACCGCCTCGGTGACGCCGCTGGGCTTCTTGCCCGCGAAGGTCCCGCGCGCACACGACGTCGGCCCGCCGTTGGTCGAGCTGACGCCCATCACCGGGATCGCGAGCGGGAGGTTGCCGAGCACCTTCAGCACCTCGAGGAAGCCCACGAACGTGAACCGGCCGAGGCGGCCGTCGGCCTCGCGGTAGAGCTTGTCCGGGCCGTCGGTGGCGCAGCTGCTGGCGAGGCTGATCGCCACGCCGTCGAGCTTGCCGTTCGCGCGCGCAAGCAGCTGCTCGACCCATGCCGGGTCGGCGCCGTCGGCGCTGGTGGCGAAGACCTGCGTCGTGGGAGACAGGCGCTTGACGGCGTCGTAGGCCTCGCGCAGGAGCGCCGCGGAGCGATCGACGTCGTCGCCGCGCGGTGGTTGCACGCGATCGATGCGGCCGCCGGCGGCGACGATGCTGGCCACGACGCCGGCGGTGTCCGTGCCGGTGACGATGAGGTGCACGCGCCGGCCTGCGCCGTTGACCTGCTTGACCGCGCTCGTCAGGCCCGGGTCAGAGGACCCGGCGTACAGCACGACCTCCTGGGCGCCGGTTGCAAGCGCGCGGTCGATGTCGCCGGCGTCGTAGCCGCTGACCACGACGCCCGGCGACGCGGCGTGCGCGGTGGCGACGAGGGCGAGCGACGCGACGATCGTCGCGAACGCGAGTCTCATCGGTGCAGCCTACGCGGCCGGCAGCACGCGCTGCTCGGCGTCCCGTAGGCGCGCCAACAGGTCGGCGACCTCGTCGTCGTCCGGCGTCAGCGCGAGCGCGCGCTCGGCGGCCGCGATCGCGTCCGTGGTGCGGTCGGTGCGGGCGAGCGTGTGGGCCAGGCGCGACCAGGCGGCGGCGCTCTCGGGATCGAGGTGCGTGGCCTGCTCGATCGCGGTCAACTCGCCACCGAGGTCGCCGGCCAGGTGGTAGGCCAGCGCGAGGTCGAGCAGCCCCTGGCTGGAGGGACCAAGGCCGCGGGCGCGCTCGAGCGCGGTGATCGCGGCCTCGCGCTGCATCAAGCGCAGGCGCAGGCGGCCGACGCGCTCCCACTCGCCGGCGTCCGCGGGCGCGCGCTCGGCGGCGCGCTCGGCGGCCTCGGCCGCGAGCGAGATCGCGCCCATGTCCTCGTAGATGCGGGCGGCGAAGCGGTGCGGTGCGGGGCGCGCCGCGTCGTAGCGCGCCCAGTCGCGGACGCTGCGGCCGGCCGCCGGCAGGTTGCCGGCCTGCCAGAAGGCGAGCGTCATCAGCCGCAGCACGCTGACGTTGTCGGGTTCGGCGTCGCGCGCGTAGATCAGGCGCTGCGCGGCGAGCGAGTAGTTGCCCTCGGCGATCGCGTGCTGGGCGGCGGTGACGAAGCGCTGCACGCGCTCGGGCCCGGGGTCGGGCTTGGAGAAGTCGACGAACTGCAGCGAGCCTGCGGGGATCGTGCGCACGCCGACCTGGAACTTCACGCGCGCCCACTGCTGGACGTCGTCGCCGTCGCCCGTGAAGTAGATGCCGGTGACGCTGCCGACGCCCCACTCGGGGTAGGAGAGGCAGCGCGCGTAGCGGTGGACGACCGAGTGGTCGGGCACACGCGCGCCGAACGGGTCGTTCTGCGCGCGGTCCTTGGCGGCCTCGCGGGCACGCTGCTCGGCCTCGTAGGCGCGGCGGCCGGCCTCCTCGCGGGCTTTGCGTGCCGCGGCGGCGGAGACCTTGACGGCGTTGCGCGTGACGTGGCCGCCGCGCGAGTCCTCAGCGAGACTCTCGAGCTGGTCGGCCGCTTCGTTGATCGCCTTGAGGTGGCGCTCGTGCTCAAACTGGCGGCCGGGGGGTGCGAGGTCGGGGTGCCAGACCTTGGCGAGCTTGCGTCGTGCCAACTGAACCGCGCGTTTGTCAAACGGCGGCTCGAGCTCGAGAAGGAGCAGCGACTGCTCGATGTCGAGGACCTGAGGCACAGCAGACGAGAGTAGCGCTGAAGGCGGGTTCGAGCCCACGTCTGCGAGCCGCCTGCCGTCGCCGCCCGCGGGTGTTGTGCGACGCCGCCGTGGTCGCTATGGTCCGCCGCCGATGTTCGCCCTCGCACAGGCCGCCGCTGCACCTTCCGCGGCCGCCCCTGCGACGACGGCGACGACGCCGAACTCCAAGCCCGCCGCTTAGCGGACCGGTCAAGCTCATGACCCCGTCCGCTAAGGCAGCGGGCGGGCGTGGTGACGCACGTCTCTCCCGCGACGACATCCTCGATGCGATCCGGCGTTGGGTCGCGCTGTTCGGCGAGCCGCCCGTGAGCGCCGACTGGAACCCGTCGGTTGCGCGCTGGCGCGCGCAGGAGTGGCGCATCGCGCGCTACCGCGCCGGCGACCCCGAGTCGGGCCGGCCGTGGCCGTCGCTGAACGCCGTCAAGCGGCGCTTCGAAGGCAGCTTTGCAGCGGCAATCCGCGAGGCGGGGTTCGAGCCGCGGCGGCCGGGTCCCCCGCGCGCTGCGGGCGTGGCACGGCCGGCGGTGAGTCCCCGCCACACGCCGCCGCTCAGCCCGGCCGATGCGATGGCCGACCACATCACTGCCGCGCACGCCGAGGCAGCCGCCGCCCGCGCCGCCACCGCAGCCGCCGAGCGCCGCGCGGCCGCAGCTGCTCTCCGCGAAGCACGCTCGTCTGAGAAGGCAACCGACGCTCGTTCCCGTGCCCGCGCTGCTGGTGACCGTGAGCGTCGTGCTCGCGCTGCGCGTGACCGTGCGGTTGCGCGGCTGGAGTCGTTGCGGGTCGACGCGGCCGCGGCCGCGCGTGTTGCTGCGCGCGACGCGGACGCGCGGGTGGCGGCGTTGGAGGAGCGCTTCGCCGACGAGCTTGCCCGCGCGCACGAGCGCGCGGCGGCGGCCGAGGAGCGCGCGGGCGCGGCGCTCGCCGCCGCTGCTGCGGCGCGCGCCGATGCCGACCGCGCGCGCGTCCTCGCGCTGCGCGCGACCGCAACCGACGGCCGGCGCCACAGCGGCGGTCCGCAGCGCCGCCGCAGCACAGCACCCGCCGGACCGAGCGTCCTCGCCGAGGCGCTGACCGCAGTCACCCGCGCGCGCACTGCCGGCGACCGCTACGGACTCGAAGCGGCGCTGGCGGAGCTCGCCGCGGCGTCGACGAGCTGGCGCGAGCGTTTGTAGGACCGAACGTACGTCCTGCCGCAGCTATTGGGGGTACGACGTACGTTCGGGCTACAACGCGCCCGGCGCCACGCCCGCGAACGCGCGGAAGTCGCGGTTGAAGTGGGCCTGGTCGTAGTAGCCGCAGTCGGCGGCGATGACGCCGAGCTCCTCGTCCCCCGCCCGCAGCCGCTGCACCGCGTGCTCGAAGCGGACCATCCGCGCGAAGCGCTTGGGCGTCATCCCGACGTGCTCGCCAAAGCGCGCGGAGAGGTGGCGCGAGGAGCAGCCGAGCTCGCGCTGCAGCTCGGACATCGGGATCGCGCCAGCGCTGCCGACGATCCGCCGCCACGCCCACTCGACATCCGGGGTCACCTCGCCCGCGCCAGCGAAGCGGCGCGTCAGCCAGGTATCGAGCAGCGCGTAACGTGCCGGCCAATCGCTCTGCCCCGCGAGTTCTTCTATGAGCAGGTGTGCATCCGGCACGAGGTCGGAGAACTCAACGATCCGGCCGGCGAGCTCCGAGCCGGGAACACCGAACACAGCCAACGCGCCGAGCGGGGTGAGGTTGAACTGCAACGTCGCCGTCGGCCCAGCGTTCGCAGAAAATGCCGGCCGGTCGATGAGACCGCCCACGAACGAGCCGAATCGCTCCGGCGGGCCGTCCTCTGAGAGCGACAGATCCCAGGCGCCGTCAAGCTCGAGGATGACCGCGACCCCCGCGAACGGCAGCTCGCGGCGGCGCACCGTCTCGGCGCCACCGTCGAAGCCACCGTGTCGCTTGACGTGCGTGGCTCAGCTCCGCGTGAGCTTCTTGTAGGAGATGCGGTGCGGACGGTCCGCCTCGGCGCCGAGCAGCTCGTGGCGGTAGTCCTCGTAGGCCTCGAAGTTGCCCTCGAACCAGCGCACCTGCGAGTCGCCCTCGAACGCCAGCACGTGCGTCGCGATGCGATCGAGGAAGAAGCGATCGTGGGAGATGATCACCGCGCAGCCGGGGAAGCGCGTCAGCGCCTCCTCGAGCGCCTGCAGTGTCTCGACGTCGAGGTCGTTCGTCGGCTCGTCGAGCAGCAGCAGGTTGCCGCCCGTGGCGAGCGTCTTGGCCAGGTGCAGGCGGTTGCGCTCACCGCCGGAGAGCTTGCCGACCTTCTTCTGCTGGTCGGTCTTCTTGAAGTTGAAGCCCGACACGTACTGGCGCGAGTTCATCTCGCGGTCGCCGACCTTGATCGTGTCCATGCCGCCCGAGATCTCCTCCCAGACGGTCTTGTCGGGATCGAGCGTGGCGCGCGACTGGTCGACGTAGGCAAGCTTGACGGTGTCGCCGAGCTCGACAGTGCCCTCGTCCGGCTGCTCCTGCCCGGCGATCATCTTGAACAGCGTCGTCTTGCCGGCGCCGTTGGGACCGATGATGCCGACGATGCCCGACCGCGGCAGATCGAAGGAGAGGTCCTCGATCAGCAGCTTGTCGCCGAAGGCCTTGCGCACGCCGTCCACCTTGAGGACGTCGGCGCCCAGACGCGGGCCGCTCGGGATGTGGATCTGGACCTCGTCGAGGCGAATCTCCTTCTCCTCGTTGACGAGCTCGTCGTAGCGGTTCAGGCGCGCCTTCTGCTTCACGCGCCGGCCCTTGGGGTTGGTGCGCACCCAGTCGAGCTCGGCCTTGATCGTGCGCTCGCGCGCGTGGTCGCGGCGCTCCTTCTGCTCCAGGCGCTTGGCCTTTGCCTCCAGCCAGGACGTGTAGTTGCCCTCGTGCGGAAGGGCCTTGGAGCGATCCAGCTCGAGGATCCAGCCGGCGACGTTGTCGAGGAAGTAGCGATCGTGGGTGACCGCGACGACCGCGCCCGCGTACTCGAGGAGGTAGCGCTCGAGCCACTGGACCGACTCCGCGTCGAGGTGGTTCGTCGGCTCGTCCAGCAGCAGCAGGTCGGGCTGCGAGAGCAGCAGCCGGCACAGCGCGACGCGGCGGCGCTCGCCGCCGGAGAGCGTCGTCACGTCTGCGTCAGACGGGGGGCAGCGCAGCGCGTCCATCGCGTACTCGAGCTGGGTGTCGAGGTTCCACGCGTCCGCGGCGTCGATCTTCGCCTGCAGCGCGGCGAACTCGTCGGCGGTCTCGTCGGTGTAGTTGGCGGCGAGCTCGTTGAAGCGGTCCAGCAGCGCCTTCGTCTCGGCGACGCCGTCCTCGACGTTGCCCTTGACGTCCTTGGTGGGGTCGAGGTCGGGCTCCTGCGCAAGCATCCCGACGGTGCGGTTGACGCCGAGCTGCGCCTCGCCGCGGTAGTCGTCGTCGATGCCGGCCATGATCCGCAGCAACGACGACTTGCCGGCGCCGTTGTAGCCGAGGACGCCGATCTTCGCGCCGGGGTAGAACGCCAGCGTGACGTCGTCGAGGACCGTCTTATCGGGCGGGTAGCGCTTTGTGAGCTTGTGAGTGGAGAAGACGTACTGGGAGGACACTGCGCCTCAGGATAGGGTCCGGCGGATGCGCGCGACCCCTCGCCGCACGCGTTGGCGTGCGCTCGTGCGTGGCATCTCGGTTTTGCCGGCCCTGGTGGTGCTGGTCGTGTTGCGGGCCGTCGCGCTGCTGCTGTGGCTGCCGGCGTGGGTGGCGACGCTCGTGCTGGGACGCGCGCCGCGGTGGTGGCGGCGTCTGGCGTGGATCGTCGTCACGCGGGCGGCACGCACGCGCGCGTACGTGTGGCTGCTGACCGACCGGCCTCCGCGACGGTCCACCGTGACGCTGCGTCCGCCGCCGGCCGAAGTCTCGCGCCGGTCGGCGCTTGCGCGGCTCGTCGCCGCGCCCTGGTACCTGTTGCTGCGCTACCTGACGGCGGTCTTCGCCGGGCTGTTCGCGGTGGCGGCGTGGCTGTGCCTCGTGCTCGCGCGGCGCCATCCCGCGCGGCTGCGCGCGGCGCAGTGGACCGCGCAAGCGTTCGCGACCGACCTCGACTGCTGGCTGCTGTTGGTGTCCCCGGCGCGGCCGCGCGTGCCTGAGCCCGACCCGCGCCTGCGGCCCGGTGCGCGACCGGGGCGCGACTACGCTCCGCTGCCGCCGTGGACCCGGCGTGTCGGCTGGGTCGCCGTGGGCGTCGACCTCGTCGGCGTGATGATCATCTCGTCGCTCTTCGTCGGCGCGTCGCTCGGCGTCGAGCCGGCGCTGTGGATCGTGCTGCTGGCCGACCTCGCGATCCAGTTCATCGGCCCCTACCTGGCGATCTACCTCGCGTCGCAGTCGGGTCCGCTGACCGTCGCGCAGTTCGGGCTGCACGCGATCCGGCCGCTGCGCTCGCTCGGCTGGGCGGTTGTGCTCGTCGCGATCGCCGGCGTCGTGCTGTTTGCGCTGGCGATGCTCGTGGGGCCGTTCGCGGCCGCGACGGAGGACGGCGGTGGGATCGTCCCCGACGACGCGAGCACGACGTGGACGATCGTGTTCGTCGCGATCGGGACCGTGGTGGCGCCGATCTTCGAAGAGTTCTTCTACCGCGGCTTCGTCTTCCAGGCGCTGCGCGAGCGGCGCGGGACGTGGGGCGCGGCCGTGATCTCGTCGGTCGGGTTCGCGGCCGCGCACTTCGACTTCGATCCCGTGGCGCTGGCCAACCGCGCGCTGATCGGCGTCGGCTTGTGCTGGCTGTTCGCGCGGACGGGCCGGCTGCTGCCGGGGATGTTCGCGCACTCGATCAACAACGCGATCGTGATCCCGCTGCTGATCGGCTGGGACTGGCAGATCGCAATCGTCCTGCCCGCCTCGCTGGCGATCATCGCGCTGCTGGCGACGATCGTCAGCCGGCGGCGGGGAGAGTGGACGCCGGTGTGAGGTCGAGCAGCTTCTGGGGCTTGGCGTAGACGTCGGCACTGGAGATGCGGTCGACGGTGTAGCCGTCGCCCTCCCAGCGGCGCTGCTTGCGCTCGTCCTCCTCTTTGAACAGGTGGAACTGGGGGCCGTCGATCTCGACGATCTTGCGGTGCTCGCGCCAGACGAGGTCGGCCTCCTCGCCGGCGATGTCGACGTTGATCTCGGGGACGGGGAGACCAGCGGCTGCAATCAGCTCTTGGGCATAGCTCTCGGCGTCGGACTTCGCTTCGTGCAGCTTCAGCGGCGCGTACCTCCGCTGCAGCTCCCACAGCAAGGCAGTGCCCCGTGCGCCGCGATGGCGCAGAAGGGCTGCGGCGAGCTTGGCCGGGGTGGTGAGCTTGAGCCGCAGTGCTTCCCTGACTGCTCTTGTGATCTCCCGCGGGTTGAGCACCGCGCTCAGATCGATCAGCGTCCGCTCCGGCGTCGTGATCGGGATGCCGTTGTGTGTGGTGGTGTTGCCGGCGAGGCGGGTGGAGTGGCAAACCAGGACGACGCCGTATCGACGCGGCCCACCGTTGCCGGGCCGCGTGACGACCTCGAAGGCACCCCGCCAGTTCCGCATGCCCCAGTGGTCCGCCGCGCTGGCATGGCTGAGACGGGTGTCGGGCGCAGTGAGGGCTGCAGCCATGCGCGTCTGCTGGAGCGTCAGCGGCGCCAGATTCGTCTTGTAGACACCATCGAGCACCTGCCCCCACTCGCGGTCCGCAACTCGCCGCTCGACCCAACTGAGCGGCACGTCCTCTGCCAGCAGTTGCCAGCGCGACACGAGGTCCAGCTGCGCCGCAGCGAGCTCCTTCCACCGAACGTACGTCATACCCCTAATAGCCGCGGTGCGACGTACGTTCGCCCCCCGTACCCTGGAAGTTGGCGCGAATGCATGCCTGAGCACTACACCGACGCTCCATTCCTCACCCACCGCTTCGACGGGGCGCTGCACTACGCCACCGCCCACCACGCGCGCCAGCTTCGCAAGGGCACCGACGTGCCGTACGTGGCGCACCTGCTCGCCGTCGCCAGCCTCGCGCTGGAGATGGGTGGCGACGAGGACGAGGCGATCGGGGCGCTGCTGCACGACGTCGTCGAGGACGGCGGCGGCGAGCCGGCGCTGGAGGAGATTCGCGAGCGCTTCGGCGAGCTGGTCGCGGCGATCGTCCTCGCCAACAGCGACAGCACAGGCGGCGACACCGAGCACAAGCCCGAGTGGTGGCAACGCAAGCGCACCTACGTCGGCGGGATCGCCGGCAAGTCACCCGCGGCGCTGCGCGTCAGCCTCGCCGACAAGGTCCACAACGCGCGCGCGATCCTGCTCGACTACCGCACCCACGGCGACGAGCTGTGGTCGCGCTTCGGCCAGGGCCGCGGCCTCGCCACACGCGTCTACTACCGCGAGCTCGCCGCCGCGTTCGAGCGCGAGCGCGACCGCATCGGCCCGCTCGCCGAGCCGTTCGTCGACGAGCTGCGGCGCACCGTCGACGCGATCACCGCGCTGGCCGAGTCCCACCAGGGGCCCGACAGCCGCACGCTGTTCGACGACGACTGATCACTTCCGTCCAAGACCGGCGCGCAGCGGCGGGGTACGTTGCCGGCATGACGACGGTGATTCCTGCCATCCGCATCTCCAGCCGCGACACGATCTCCTTCTATGAGAGGGCGTTTGGAGCCACCACCGTGATGGTCAGCGGTGACGTGGACCACGCCGAGCTCACCATCGGCGGAGCGATGTTCATGTGCGGCAGCGGCCGAGAAGGCGGGCTGGAGCAGCCAGCGGGCGGGTCCTCCACGTACTGGGTGCTCGGCGAGGACCACGAGGTGGACGCGATCTACGAGCGGGCCGTCGCGGCCGGAGCAACGAGCCTGTTCGAGCCATACGACGCCGACTACGGCGGCCGCCACGCCACCGTCAGCGACCCTGACGGCAACACCTGGAGCTTCGGGACCTACCGGCCCGAGGCCATGTAGTCCGCAAGCTCCTTCGGACGACCGTTGACGAGCAGCTGGCGCACCGTCGCCTCGACGGGCCCGCGCAGCAGCATCCCGAGCACACGCCCGGGGTCGCCGTCGAGCATGAACGTCACGTGCGTGCGCCCGTTGCCGAGGTCGCGCAGCAGCCACGCGCCCTTCAACGACTTGATGTCCCCCTTCTCCTGCGTCCAGCGCACGGCCGTCTTCGGCTCGTAGGAGAAGCGGTTGAGCGTCTCGATCTTGCGGACCTTGATGTCGCCGACGAAGCGCACGAGCGTCGCGCGCCCCTGGTCGTCGCGCTCGACCGCCTCGGCCGAATCGAGGAAGCCCTGCCACTGGTCGTGGCTGGGCACGTCCTCGAGCACCGCCCAGACCTCGTCGATCGGGTAGTCGACCTCGATCGTTGCCTCACCGCCAAGTTGGCCCATTGCGGGCCACCCTAACGAGGCAGCACCAGCGACAGATCCGCCACGGCCCCCACGACCGCGTCGGCGTCTGCGAGCTGACTCTCGGAGAACGGCCCGGTGGTGACGGCGATCGCCTGCACGCCGTCGGCGCGGGCGCACTGGATGTCCAGCGGCGTGTCGCCGATGACGGCGGTGTCCTCGCGCGGGTGCGGACGATGCGGCGTGCCCGCGCGGACCCGCGCCACCTGCGGCAGCGCCGCGCGATCCTCGTGGTCTGACCCGAACCCGCCCTGGCCACGCGGGAAGTAGCGCCCGAGCCCGGCGCGCATCAGCTTCATGCGCGCAATCGGCTCGAGGTTGCCGGTGACGAGCGAGAGCTGGTGGTCCTCGGCGAGCTGCTCCAACGCCTGCGGCACACCCGGCGCGACGCGATCGGACAGATCTTCGGGACACAGCTGAGCGAAGGCGTCGCACGCCGCATCGCGCACCTGCTCGGCGCAGTCGTCGATGCGCCTGGCGTCGACACCGGCACGCAGCAGGACGGCACGCGCGATCTCGCCGTCGGTGCGCCCAGCGGTCTCGACGTGGTCGAGAAGGCCGTCGACGCCATGGACCTCGTGCAGCGCCGCGAGCAGCGCCTCGCGGTGCGCATGCGCCCCGTTGAGCAGCAGCGTTCCGTCGATGTCGAAGAGGAGCAGCAACACGGAGGATCATCCGCCGATACAGTCGCCGCCGCAAATGAGCGATGCGTTCGGACACCAACAGGACTCCCCGAGCCGCTCGACGCTTTCGGTGGTGCGGATGGATCTCGCGCTGTTCGTGCTGTTCGTCGTGCTGGCTCTCGGCGGGACGGCGCTGGCGCTCGTCCACGAGGAGCGCGAGGCGCTCGACGACCCCGTCCAGAAGGGCCAGCGCGGCGAGGTCGTCGGTGCAGAACGCCTCTCGCTGCTCGCGCCGGCGAACCTCGCGCGGGCGCTCGCGCTCGCGCGCGCCGAGCTGAAGCCCGACCACCAGCTCACGAACCTGCGCCTCTCGCCGACGCGGCTGGACGTGACCGTCCGCAACACGCTCGGCGAACGGCGTGAGATCCAGGTCGGCCTGGACTACGACGCGCGCGTATTCGACTCGAGTGGATCGGACAGCAGGACAGGCCCGCGCGGGCTGACCGGGATCGACGTCAACGCCCCGTCGCGCGCGCTGGCGGCGATCCTCGCGCGCGAGGGCTGGTCGTCGCGCACCCTCAACTACGTCGTCTACGACGCGCCTGACGCCACGAACCCCGCACGCTGGGACCTGTTCTTCGAGAAGGTCCCGATCGAGCGCAACCACCAAGCGGCCGACGGCGCCGGGCGACTGACGCCGACATGACGATCGGCTACCTCCTCCGCGCGCTGGGCGGCGTGCTGATGGCCGCGGCCAGCGTCGTGATCGCGTCGGTCACGATCTACCACCTCGTCCGCATCGGGTCGTGCGCCACGGGCGGGCCGTATCTGAGCGCGCGACCGTGCCCCGAGGGAGTTGGGCGACATATGCTCGCGATGATCGGGTCGATCTTCGTGCTCGCCCCCGCGTCGGTGATCGTCTTCGGCTTGCGTACGAAGGGGATGATTGGCCTCCCAACCGTCGGCGGGCTGATCGGGCTGCTGTGGACCTTCGGCTGGATCGCGATGGGCTCGGCGGCCTGGGTCGCCGGCCATGGTCCCGGCGCACCGGTGGACGGCGGCGAGGGCTCGACCGCCGTCGCGATCACGTTCTGGGGCATCGGCGGGGTCTCGCTCGCGCTGCTCGTGGGCGGCCTCATCCTGGGCGGCCGTGCGCTGCGCTCACGCGCAACGGCGGCAGTGCCCGCCGCTCCAGCGCCCGCGCCGCGGCCGACCCCGGTCGCGCCAAAGCGTGAGGTTGACCACGTTGCGCGCCGCCTGAAGCAGCTCGACGAGCTGAAGGCGCTGGGCGCTGTGACCGACGCCGAGTACGACGCCAAGCGCCGCGAGATCCTCGGCGAGATCTGACGCTGCGATAGCGTCGGGGGAATGAGCGAGAAAGTCCTGTACACCGCCCGGGCCACGGTCACCGGCGGACGTGACGAAGGCCACGGCCAGACCGACGACGGCGCGCTGGAGGTGGACCTGCGACTTCCGTCGGAGATGGGCGGCCAGGGCGGCGGCACAAATCCCGAGCAGCTCTTCGCGGTCGGCTACGCAGCCTGCTTCGAAGGCGCGGTGAAGGTCGTCGCGCGACGCATGAAGCTCGACGCCGACGACGTGTCGATCGCCTCCACCGTCAACCTGCACCCGACCGAGGAGCGCGGCTTCAAGCTCAGCGCCGGCCTCGACGTGACGCTGCCGTCGATTTCCGACGCCGCGCAGGCCAAGGAGGTCGTCCGCGTCGCGCACACGGTCTGCCCGTACTCCAACGCGACGCGCGGCAACATCGACGTCACGTTGACGGCAAACGGGGAAGCCGTTTGAAGCTGCTGATCCTCGGGAGCGGCGGCGTCGGCGCCGCGGCGGCCGCGATCGCCGCGCGCCGGCGACGCGTTCACCGAGGTCGTCTGCGCCGACATCGACGGCGACCGTGCCCGCGCGGCCGCCCAGGGCACCGACGACGACCGCTTCAGGTCGGTCGCCGTCGACGCGTCGGACAAGGCGGCGCTCGTGGCGTTGCTGCGCTCCGAGCGCATCGAGCTGGTCCTCAACGCCTGCGACCCGCGCTTCAACCCGCCGATCTTCAAGGCCGTTCGCGCCGCCGGCGGCACGTACGTCGACATGGCGATGACGCTGTCTGAACCGCACCCCGAGCGGCCGTACGAGCTGCCCGGGGTCAAGCTCGGCGACGCGCAGCTCGCGGCCCATGGCGACTGGCGCGACGCCGGCCAGCTGGCGCTCGTCGGGATGGGCGTCGAGCCCGGCCTTGCCGACGTGTTCGCCCGCTACGCGCAGGACCACCTGTTCAGCGCGATCGACGAGGTCGGCGTGCGCGACGGCGCCAACCTCGTCGTCGCCGGCTACGACTTCGCGCCGACGTTCTCGATCTGGACGACGATCGAGGAGTGCCTGAACCCGCCGCTGATCTGGGAGCGCGAGCGCGGCTTCTACACGACGGCCCCGTTCTCCGAGCCCGAGACGTTCGACTTCCCCGCCGGCATCGGCCCGGTCGAGTGCGTCAACGTCGAGCACGAGGAGGTCGTGCTCGTCCCGCGCGCGATCCACTGCGAGCGCGTGACGTTCAAGTACGGGCTCGGCGAGGAGTTCATCGAGGTGCTGCAGACGCTGCACAAGCTCGGGCTCGACTCAACCAGGCCGGTCAGCGTGCGCGGCATGGAGGTCGCGCCGCGCGACGTCATCGCCGCCGCGCTGCCCGACCCGGCGACGCTCGGCGACAAGATGACCGGGCTGACGTGCGCGGGCACCTACGTCACCGGCACCGGGCAGGACGGCCAGCCGCGCCGCAGCTACCTGCACCACGTCGTCGACAACGAGTGGTCGATGCGCGAGTACGGCCATCAGGCAGTGGTTTGGCAGACCGCGGTCTGCGCGGTCGTCGCGCTGGAGCTGATCGCCGACGGCACATGGTCTGGCGCCGGCGTGCTCGGGCCGGAGGCGTTCGACGCGGTGCCCTACCTCGAGCGGCTCGCCGACTACGGTGCGCCACACGCCATCGACGAGCGCTGACGTGCTCGAACGCGAGGACGAGCTCGCGCTGCTCGACACCGCGATCACAGCGGCGAAGGCGGGCGAGGGCGGGCTCGTCCTGATCGAGGCCGACGCCGGCCTCGGCAAGACGAGCCTGCTGCGCGCCGCCGCAGAGATCGCCGACGCAGCCGGCTGCGCACGACTCAGCGCGCGCGCAACGGAGCTGGAGCACGACTTCGCCTACGGCCTCGTGCGCCAGCTGCTCGAGCCGGTGGCCGTCGACGCCGATGGCGCGTTCGCGGTGCTGCACGGGCTGTATCTGCGCGTCTCGGACCTCGCCGCCACGCGGCCAACCGTCCTGCTGCTGGACGACCTGCAGTGGGCGGACGTCGCCTCGCTGCGCTTCCTCTCCTACCTCACGCCGCGCCTGGAAGGCCTGCCGCTGGCCGTGATCGCCGCCACTCGCCCGAGCGCAGCAAGCGACCTCGCACGTGTCGCCGCCGCGCCGGAGACGACGCACATCCGGCCACGAGCGCTGAGCGCTGCCGGGGTCGCAGAGCTGTGCGGCGGTGCGTCGGAGTTCGCGGCAGCCTGTTTCGAGGCCACCGGCGGCAACCCCTTCTACCTCGCGGCGCTGCTGCGCGAGACCGAGGGGCTCGCGGCGGACGCCGTGCGGGGGATCGGTCCTGCCGAGGTCGCGCGTGCGGTCCTGCTGCGGCTCGCCGACGCGCCGACCGCGGCGACGCCGGTGCTACGCGCTGCGGCCGTGCTCGGCGACGGCGCGAGCATCGCCGAGCTCGCGCGCTTCACCACGCTCGAGGAGACCGCTGTGCGCGACGCGGCCGACGCGCTGGCGGCGCTCGACCTGCTCGCGCCCGACGCGCCCGTGGCGTTCGCGCACCCGATCGTGCGCGAGGCGGTGCTCGCCGACATCGGTCCGCACGAGCGTGGCGCCGCGCACGCGCGCGCCGCGGAGCTGCTCGCGCAAGACGGTGCGGCAAGTGAGCGGATCGCGGCGCAGATCGTCGCCGCACCGCCGGCCGCCGACCGCGAGCGGGTCGCGCTGCTGCGACGCGCCGCTGACGACGCACTTGCAGGCGGTGCACCGTCGGCGGCGGTGGCGTGGCTGACGCGCGCGCTCGACGAGCCGCCCGAGCCCGCCCTGCGCGGCGAGCTGCTGCTGGAGCTCGGCTCGGCGGAGCTGCGGCTCGGCGCGCCCACCGCGGCCGAGCGCTTTGCCGCCGCGGCCACGCTGTTCGACGACCCCGCACACGCCGTTCGCCAGCAGGCGCTTGCACTGACGATCGCCGCGCAGGCCGACACGGCCGTTGCGGTCCTCGAGCCGATCATCGCGACGGTCGACGACGACCTCGCGCTGGTGCTCGAAGCCGAGCTTGCGACGTGCGCGCGCCAGGCAAGCGCCGAGACACGCGCCGCTGCGACGCGGCGCCTGGCCGCACGCGACGCGGCGGGCGACACTCCAGGCGAGCGGCTCGTGCGCGCGAGCCTGGCGTTCGAGCGGGCGCGCGAGGCGGAGTCAGACGCCGACGCAGTCGCGCTGCTGCAGCCGGTGGTCGACGACGAGCGACTGCTCGACGACCAGGACGCAGACATCGTCGGGACGATCTACGACCTCCTGCTCGGGCTCCTCGCCACCGACGCGCTCGACCTCGCCGACGGCGTGATTGCGCGCACGCTCGACACCGCCCGGGCGCGAGGCTCGATCCCCACCGTCGCCTACATCACCGCGCGGCGCGGGCGCGCAGCCTTGCTGCGCGGCGAGCTGGCCCAGGCCGAGCTCGACGGCCGCAGCGCGCTCGAGCTGCTGACGGTCCACGAGATCGGCCTCGGCGTCCCGTTCGCACGCGCGCTCGTCATCGAGAGCCTCGTCGAGCGCGGCGCGCTCGACGAGGCCGAAGCACTGCTCGGAAGCGAGCCGATCGCGCCGGGGATGACGCGGAACTTCTTGCTGCACGCACGCGCAGGCCTGCGCCTTGCGCAGGGTCGCGCGGGCGAGGCACACGAGGACCTCGTCGAGTTCGGCAGCCGCGACGAGGATTACGGCGCGGCCAGCCCGCTGGCGTCGCGCTGGCGCTCCGCCGCGGCACTCGCGCTCGGCGATGACGCACTCGCCGCCGAGGACCTCGACCGTGCGCAGCGCTGGGGCAGCCCCCGCGGGATCGGCGTCGCGCTGCGCGCGCACGGCCTCGTCAGCGACGACATCGAGCAGCTGCGCGCTGCCGTCGACGTGCTGGCGGCGACACCAGCGCGACTGGAGCACGCGCGCGCAAGCGTCGACCTCGGCGCGGCGCTGCGGCGCAGCGGTGCGCGCGCGGAGGCGCGCGGCGCGCTCGACGAGGGCGTCGCGCTCGCGCGGCGCTGTGGCGCCGACGCGCTGGCCATGCGCGGGCTGACCGAGCTGGGCGCCGCCGGCGGGCGCTCGGGCGATCCCACGGGCGAGGGCCTCGAGCAGCTGACGGTGTCAGAGCGGCGCGTCGCCGAGCTCGCAGCGCAAGGACGCAGCAACCCCGAGATCGCGCAGACGCTGTTCGTGACGCGCAAGACGGTCGAGACGCACCTCGGGCACGTCTACCGCAAGCTCGACATCAAGGGCCGCGGCGAGCTGCGCGACGCGCTCAGCGCTTGAGGTCGAGGTCTGCGGGCAGCGCGCGGATCGTCTCGGCGATCAGCTGCGCGGCGTTGTCGACGTCGTCGAGGCTGACGATCTCCACCGGCGAGTGCATGTAGCGCAGCGGGAACGACACGAGCGTGACCGGGATGCCCTGGCGCGAGATGAAGACGGCGTCGGCGTCGGTGTAGGTCTTGCCGCCGCTGGAGGACACGGTGAACGCGATCTCCTTGGCCTCGGCCGTGTCGTGCAGCAGCTCGAAGAGGCGTGGATGAAGGATCGAGCCGCGCTCGAGCACCGGTCCTGAGCCCAGCGAGTGCTTGCCGATCTGCTTGACCTCGATGCCCGGGGCGTCGGTGGCGTGCGTGACGTCGACGACGATCGCGATGTCGGGGTTGAGCTGGTAGGCGCTGGGGCCGGCGCCGAAGCAGCCGATCTCCTCCTGCACGGCGGCGACGGCGATCACCTCGCCGCCCGCGCCACCGGCTTCTGACACGCGCCGCGCGGCCTCGAGCGCGACGTAGGCACCGAGCCGGTTATCCATCGCCTTGGACGCGGCGCGGCCGTTGGGCAGCTCGATGGGAGCGGCGTCGATCACCGCGGTGTCGCCGATGCGCACGAGCGCGCGCGCCTCGTCGCCGTCCTTTGCGCCGATGTCGATGTGCAGCTCCTTGAGCTCGGGCACCTTCTTGCGGTCGTCGGGCGACAGCAGGTGGATCGGCTTCTTGCCGAGCACGCCCGGCAGACGTGCATCGCGGGTCTGCACGACGACGCGCTGGCCGATCAGGATCTGCGGGTCCCAGCCGCCGACCTGCGCAAACCACAGGAAGCCCTCGTCGTCGATGTGCGTGACGATCAGCCCGATCTCGTCGATGTGCCCGACGATCGCGACGCTCGGCCCGTCGCCGGTCGCGGCGACACGCGCGAACGAGTTGCCCATCGTGTCGGTCTCGACCGTCGCGAACGCGCCGGCGGCATCGCGCCAGACCTCCGCGGCGGCGCCTTCGTAGCCCGACGGGCCGTCGGCGGTCAGCAGGGCGTGCAGCAGCTCGGGAATCGCCATGAAGTGCGTCAGCGTAGCGCCGTGAAGCTGTAGTCCCAGTAGGTGGTGTAGGGATTGAGGACGCCCGCGACGTCGGCCGACTGCACGGACGTGGTGACGTCCCAGAGGAACGGCACGGCCGGCGCCAGCTGCATGATGCGCTTGTCGATCGCAGCCCAGGCGGCGAGCCGCTGCGGACCCGGCGCGAGCGTCGCTGCCGTGCTCATCGCGCGGTTGACGCCGCGGTCGTTGAGCTCGGCGAGGTTGTTGTTGCCACCATTGCGCGTGATCCAGCGACCGTCGAAGAGCGGCTGCAGCAACGACTGCGGGTCGTTGAAGTCCTTGAACCAGCCGACGCTCGTGCACATCGCGACACGCCTGCGCGGCCGCTGGCACCACTCCGTGTAAACCGCATCCTGCGGGACGAGCTTCAGGCGAACGCGGAAGCCCATGCCGCGCAGCTGACGCGCCGCCTCGATCCCCTGGGCGCGGCCCGGGTTGAGCATCGGCGCCGACGACGAGCAAGCGTGCCTTGCCGCGGTAGCGCCCACCCTTGTAGCCCGCCTTGCGGAAGTAGCTGCGCATCAGCGTGCGATTGCCACGCGGGCTGCCGTAGAGCTCTGGCGCGGGGCCGGCATCACCGCCGGCCTCGGCGAAGCCGGGCACGCCCGGCGGGAGGAAGTGCGTGGCGATCTTGCCGGCCAGGGCACCGCCGCGCACGGCGCGCATGCGCTCGCGGTTGAAGCCGGCCACGATCGCGCGCCGCACGTTGACGTTGTTCAGCGGCTTGATCCGCGTGTTCAGCGACAGGTAGCGCGTGCCGCCGCTGTCGATGCTGACGAACTGCGACGGTCGTGCCGCCCGGCCGCGGACGGTCTGTTTCGTCGGCGTTGGCGCCGGCGAGCATCCGCGAGCCGGCGAGCACGCGCTGCTCCATCCGGTAGCCGTCGGCATTGTCGACGTCGAAGTCGAAGCCGTCGGCGTACGCGGGCCGCGGGTCGGTTGCCGGGTTCCAGTTGGGGTTGCGCCGCAGCTGGATCGAGCGTGCCTGGCGGTAGCTCGTGACCATGTACGGGCCGCTCGCGACGACGTGACTGTTGTACGTGCTGACGCGCTTGCGGTCGTCAGGGCCGGCGACCTCCGCGGGGACGGGAGCGGTCATCGGCAGCACGAGCGCGGCCGCGACCTGCCCGGCGACCGGCCGGCTCAGCGCGATGCGCAGCGTGTACGGGTCGGGCGTCGTGATCCCGCTGATCGCGCGCGGCGTGCGCGGCGGGCGGCTCGGCGCGCCAACGATGTCCGAGAAGAAGAACGTGTACTGCCCGCCGACCGACTGGCTGAACGCGCGCTCCATCGCGTACTTGACGTCGCGCGCCTCGACGTCGCGGTTCACCGGCGGCGCGAAGCGCACGCCGCGGCGCAGCGGGACAGTGATCGTGCGGTTGCCGTCGCTGATCTGCGGCGGGCCGCTGGCGAGGTCGGGCCGCGGCTCGAAACCGACATCGCCCGGGAAGTGGCCGTAGAGCGGCCGCACCGTCGCAAGCGCCACCGCGTAGCCGGTCGTGTAGTACGTGTGCCCGGGGTCGAGGTAGTCGACGTCGCTTGAGTCGAGCACCGTGATGATCCCACCGCGCTGCTGCGCATCGGCCGGCGCCGCCAGCACGGCAGCTGCCAGGAGGGAAAGTGCGAGAACGCGTCGCATGAGCGCGACCCTATCTACACTTCGCCCGTGGGAGGTGTTGCTCGCGTTGTCGCGATGACGAGCCTGGTGCTCGCGCTGGCTGCATCCAGCGCGCAGGCCGGGACGCTGCGCGCAGGCGTCGGCATGGCCGACGCCACCTGGCACGTCGGCGCCAGCGCCGGCCAGTACGCGTCGGGCAACGCGTTCAAGGAGCAGGAGTTCGACCCGCACATCCAGTCGTTCACGAAGCTGCCGTCCTACGGCGTGCAGTCGCGCCTGCAGGCGCGCGCGCTCGTCGTCGCCGACGGCGATCAGATCCTCGCGCTGGTGAAGAACGACCTCTACATCCCTCAGGACACGCTGTGGCGACGCACCGCCCAGCTGCTGCAGGCGGCGGGCAGCCGCATCGGCCACACCAACCTCGTGATGGCCGTCAGCCACGACCACTCCTCGCCCTACTACACGTCCACCGCGTGGGGCGCGTGGACGTTCCAGGACATCTTCGACATCCGCGCCTTCGACTACTACGCCCGTGCGCTGGCACGCGCGGTGCTGCGCGCGGAGGACAAGCTCGTCCCGGTGCGCGTCGGCGCGGCGGTGGTGCCGCTCGCCAAGAGCAACCGCAACGCGCTCGGGCCGGCCGTCGCCGACGACGGCACGCCGGCGGGCTTCCCGGATTCGTACACCGACCGCGACCTGACGCTGGTGCGCTTCGACGACATCTCCAATCCGGCGAAGCCCAAGCCGCTTGCGAACCTCGTCAACTTCTCGCTGCATCCCGAGAACCTCGAGGGCAACGACCTCATCTCCGCCGACTACCTCGGTCCGCTGCAGCGCATGCTCGACCGCGAGACCGGGGCGTTCACGGTCTTCACGCAGAACGCCGTCGGCACCTCGGAGAACGAACGCAACTCCTACCACTCGATCCACGAGCGCTTCCTCTTCGACCACCGCCAGTACGGGCAAGCCGAGTACAACGCGGCGCTGATTGCGCGCGCGACCCTCGAGCTGTTCCGCGACATCGGCGCACGCAAGGGCCGCGTCAACTTCTTCGACTCCGGCCCGCTCGCGATCGCCGACCGCTGGTTCCCCGGCCCGCTGACGCACCCGTTCCCGACGGTGTCCAACTGCCGGACTGACCAGATCTTCGCCGGCAACCCGCAGCTGCCGCTCGTCGGGCTGCCCGACTGCGCCGGCCCGCGCAGCCTCTTCGAGGAAGTCGGCCTGACGCTGCCGCCGCGACCGGTGCAGGACCCCGGCATCCCGCTTCTGGACAACTACGGCGCGCCGTCGTACACCGGCCTGGAGGAGGACGTCTCGGTCCACCTGCAGGCGTTCCGGATCGGGCCGATCCTCTTCACGGTCTGCTCGTGCGAGCAGTGGGCCGACCAGTCGCGCAACATCAAGTCGCGCACCGACCGCGTCGCGCACAACGAGTGGATGGGCTTTGACTGGACCTCCTATCGCGGCCTCGACGAGACCGGCGTGGAGTGCTTCGAGCGGCCGCCCTACGGCGGCACGAACTGGTCCTGCCCCAAGCCGCAGACCGCCAAGACGACGCCGTGCTTCCGCGAAGCGAACGGCACCTGGTCCTGCCCGAACCCGACGAAGGAGTGCCTGCTCAAGGGCAGCGCGTTCACGAACACCTGCCGCGGCGCGCCGTTCGACGCGCGCCTCACCGGCATCCCCGACGATCGCTTCCAGCGCATGCGCGCGCAGGTGCGCAGTTGCGCCAACGGCTGGAACTCACCCAGCTGGGCGGCCAACGCCGAGTCCGAGCCGATCGACATCACGAAGATCAAGGGCGCCTACACGTGCGACGACGACGAGCGCAGCGCACAGCTCGGCTACGCGCTGACGGTGCCGATCTCGATGGCCAACGACTACAACGGCTACATCGCGACGTACCGCGAGTACCAGCGCGGCGACCACTACCGCAAGGCGCTGACCGGCTGGGGCCCGCACTCCAGCGACTACATGGCCACGCGCATGGTCAAGCTCGCCCGCCAGCTCAACGGCGGCCCCGCGCCCGACCGCCTGCTCAACGGCGCGCCCGATCCCGATGCCGACCTGGCGGCGCTCGAGGCCAAGACGATCGCCGACCAGCTCATCGCCGAGGTCAAGACGCAGGCGATCGGCGTCGCTGGGCGCCAGGTCGTCAACGCCTACACCGCGCGGCTGCCCGACGAGGCAGGCCCGCCCGCAGCCCTGACGCAGCCGCGCGACGTCGAGCGCTTCCACGTCGCGTCGTTCAGCTGGCGCGGCGGCTCCAACTACACCGACAACCCGGAAGTCGTCGTCGAGCGGCTCGTGCGCGGGCGCTGGCAGCTGTTCGCCGACCAGTCCGGCGAGATCCCGGTGACGATCCGGTATCCGTCGGTTGGCGAGCTGCCGGCGTACTTGTCGGGTCGTCAGCAGTGGCGCTGGACGGCGTGGTTCGAGGCGTTCGCGTCGCGCTATCCGCTGCCCGGCTCACCGCGCGCGACGCCGGCCGGCACGTACCGCTTCGTGGTCTCCGGCCAGACGCGCCGCCGCGACTACAAGCTCACCTCCGAGCCGTTTCGCGTCGGCGTCTGGACCGGCATCCGCGTGGACGACGTGCGCGTCGAGCGCAGCCGTCGCGTCTCACTGCGCCTGGCGCCGATCGACTATCCCGACAGCTGGGGCGACGTGCCGGGCAAGCCGCGCTTCATCAAGCACGTGCGCACGTTCGTGCGCGACCCCGCCGCACCGGATGACCGCTCGCGCTTCGAGTGGTTCTGCGACGACTGCGCCTTCCGGCCATGGGCCGACACCGGCCGCGCAACGCGCGTCGTCGTCACGTTCGCGCGCGGCAACCGCGTGGTCGCCCGTGCCCGCGCGCGGCGCTGGCGCGAGCGCTGGCTGACGCGCCGCCATCTGCGCTCCGGAGAGCGCGCTTACGTCTGCCCAAACGACGTTCGCGACCAATTCGGCAACCGCAACAATGCTGTCAGCAGCGTCACGAAATCGGGGGCTGCCCGTATATGCAGGTAGGGGCTTCTCCGAAAGCATGCTCGACTCGTGATCCGCGTCCTCGTCGTCGACGACCACCCGGTGGTGCGCACCGGCCTGGAAGCGCTGCTGCGCTCCGAGCCCGGTTTCGTGTGCGTCGGCACGGTGCCGACGCGCGACGCCTGCCCGCACGTGCGTCGCACACGCCCCGATGTCGTGCTCGGCACGCGCGGCCCGCTGGTCGCGGGTGAGGGCTGCGCCGCAATCGTCGACGACGCCCACGACCTCCCCGCGCTGTTCGACCGCCTGCGCCTCGCCGCCCGCGGCGACGAGCGCGACGCCGCCGGCTAGCTCGTCGCCAGCTGCCGCAGCACGTAGAGCAGGATCCCGCCGTGGCGGAAGTAGTCCGCCTCCTTCGGCGTGTCGATGCGCACGACCGCGTCGAACTCGACGTTCCCCGCCTTGACCTTCGCGGTCTTCGGCAGCTCACCGTCGTTCAGCGGCGCGGCGTAGCCGGTGATCGAGAACTCCTCGAAGCCGTCGATGCCGAGCGACTCGGCGTTCTCGCCCTCGGGGAACTGCAGCGGCAGCACGCCCATCCCGACGAGGTTGGAGCGGTGGATGCGCTCGAAGGACTCCGCGATCACGGCGCGCACGCCGAGCAGGTTCGTGCCTTTCGCCGCCCAGTCGCGCGACGAGCCCGAGCCGTACTCCTTGCCGCCGAGCACGACGAGCGGCACGCCCGCCTCCTGGTAGGCCATCGAGGCGTCGTAGATCGACATCTCCTCGCCGTCCTTGACGCGTGACGCCACCCTCGGTGCCGGGCGCGAGCTGGTTGCGCAGGCGGATGTTCGCGAACGTGCCGCGGATCATCACCTCGTGGTTGCCGCGGCGTGAGCCGTAGGAGTTGAAGTCCTTCGGCTCGACGCCGTGCTCGACCAGGTAGCTGCCCGCGGGCCCGTCCTTCTTGATCGCGCCGGCCGGCGAGATGTGGTCGGTCGTGACGCTGTCGCCGAGCTTGGCGAGGACCTTTGCACCCTCGATGTCGGTGACTGCCTCGGGCTCGGGCTGGATGCCGTCGAAGTACGGCGCCTTGCGCACGTAGGTCGAGGCGTCGTCCCAGGCGAAGCTGTCGCCCTCGGGGACGTCGAGCGAGCGCCAGTTGTCGTCGCCGTCGTAGACCTTGGCGTAGCTCGTGTGGAACATGTCCGACTGGACGGCCTCCTCGACGGTGCGGGCAACCTCCTGCGGCGCTCGGCCAGATGTCGCGCAGGTAGACGTCGGCCCCGTCGGCGTCCTGGCCGAGCGGGTCGTTGAGCAGGTCGATGTCCATCGTCCCGGCCAGTGCGTAGGCGACCACGAGCGGCGGCGACGCGAGGTAGTTCATCTTCACGTCGGGGTTGATGCGGCCCTCGAAGTTGCGGTTGCCGCTGAGCACGCTGCAGACCGCGAGGTCGCCCTCGTTGACGGCCGCGGAGATCGCGTCCGGCAGCGGGCCGGAGTTGCCGATGCAGGTCGTGCAGCCGTAGCCGACGAGGTTGAAGCCAAGCTCGTTGAGCGGGTCCGTCAGGCCGGCGCGGTCGAGGTACTCGGTGACGACGAGCGAGCCCGGCGCCAGCGACGTCTTCACCCACGGCTGGCTCTTCAGACCGCGTGCGGCGGCGTTGCGGGCCAGCAGGCCGGCGCCGAGCATGACGCTCGGGTTCGAGGTGTTCGTGCACGACGTGATCGCCGCGATCACGACGTGGCCGTGGTCGATCTTGAAGTCCTCGCCGTTGACGGCGACGGCGCTACGCGTCGCGGTGCCGAGCGCGCTCTCGTCCTCGATCGCGCGCTCACCCGGCTGCGACGCGGGGCCCGGGTTGACGAGGTCGCCGAGCGCCTCGCGGTAGCGCTCCTTTGCGTCGGTCAGCGGCACACGGTCCTGCGGGCGCTTGGGGCCGGCGAGTGACGGGACGACCTCGCCGAGGTCGAGCTCGAGGGTGTCGGTGAACGTCGGGTCCTCGGCATGCTCGTCGTGCCACATGCCCTGCTCGCGGGCGTAGGCCTCGGTCAGCTCGAGCAGCTCCTTCGGGCGCCCGGTGAACGCCATGTAGCGGATCGTCTCGGCGTCGATCGGGAAGATCGCGCAGGTCGAGCCGAACTCCGGCGACATGTTGCCGATCGTCGCCCGGTCGGCGAGCGGCAGGCGTGAGACGCCGGCGCCGTAGAACTCGACGAACTTCCCGACGACGCCCTTCTTGCGCAGCATCTCGGTGACGGTGAGCACGAGGTCGGTCGCGGTCGTGCCCTCAGGCAGCGCGCCGTGCAGCTTGAAGCCGATGACCTGCGGGATCAGCATCGACATCGGCTGGCCGAGCATCGCGGCCTCGGCCTCGATGCCGCCGACGCCCCAGCCGAGCACGCCGAGGCCGTTGACCATCGTCGTGTGCGAGTCGGTGCCGACGAGCGTGTCGGGGTAGGCCTCGCCGGTCGCGTCGTTGGTGAAGACGACGCGCGAGAGGTACTCGAGGTTGACCTGATGGACGATGCCGGTGTCCGGCGGGACGACCTTGAAGGACTCGAACGCGCCCTGGCCCCAGCGCAGGAAGCGGTAGCGCTCCTCGTTGCGCTCGTGCTCGCGCTGGGCGTTGATGCGGAAGGCGTCGGCCGTGCCGAACGCGTCCACCTGCACGGAGTGGTCGATCACGAGCTCGGCGGGCACGAGCGGCTCGATCTTCTGCGGGTCGCCGCCGAGGTCGGCCATCGCGTCGCGCATCGCGGCGAGGTCGACGACGGCCGGCACGCCGGTGAAGTCCTGCATCACGACGCGCGCCGGGGTGAACGCGATCTCCTTCGACGGCGCCGCGGTGTGGTCCCACGTCGCGAGCGCCTCGATGTCTTCCTTGGTGACCGCGCCGTTGCCCTCGGTGCGCAGCAGGTTCTCCAGCAGCACCTTGAGGCTGAACGGCAGCCGCGCGACGTCGTATTGCGACTGCAGCGCGTCGAGGCGGTAGATCGTCTTGCCGTTGAGCTCGGCCTTGGCGCCGAAGGAGTTGGGGTTCTCGGCCATGTTTCAGGTCCTTTCGGGAGCAGCGTCAGGTCAAACGTCTCAAAGCGGAGGTCGAACGTGGCGATTCGGTTCGTGCGCAGCCGATTGGCAGAGCGCGACGAGCGAAGCGTCGGTGAGGTCGAGGTCGGAGTGACGGCGGGCGATCGCAAGCGTCTCAGACAGCCCGTCGGCCCACCAGCGCGTGACGAACGCGCCCTTGTCGAGGTCGCGCAGCAGCGCCGCGCGCCCGCGCTCGCCGCCGTGGCGCGTGACCTCGGTGTCCATCTCGGCGACGCCCAGCGGCGTCGTCACGAGGTCCTCGTCGACGCGCTGCAGCCACGCCGCGGCGCGGTCGTGCTGCTCTGCGCCGGAGTCGTAGAGCGCAAGCACGAGGCTGGTGTCGACGACGACCGTCACCAGACGGCCACCGACGGCTTCGCGCGCTTCGGCCGCGTGACCGCGGCCTCCAGTGTGCGGCGGATGAATTCCGCCTTCGTCAAGCCCTCCTCGGCCGCCCGTTGCGCCAGGCGCTCGTCCAGCTCGGGGTCGAGGTAGAGGCTCGTCTTCTTCACCCTACGTAGGGTATCACTCCTCCTGGGCTGTCAGGAAGCGCGTGGTCGTGACGATGACCAGCAGCGTCAGGACGATTGCGCTGGCGACGCACCAGATGCAGATCGCGTCGATGCTCCAGATCTCGCGATACGTGAGGTAGGCGCTGAACGCGAAGCCCGGCCAAGTCAGCGCGACGGCGCCGAGGCGCCCGAGCTCCCCGTCGACGACGAGCGCGCGCGAGGATGCCGACGTAGCCGAGCAGGCCGAGCAGCGCCACGGGGATGCCGGCGAGCTTGGACCACTCGCTCGTCTGCACCTTCTCGCAGCCGTGCGCGATCGCGCAGACCGAGTCGATGCCCGCATAGTGGACATACGTGAGGTAGCCCGCGATGCCGATGCCGGCGACCGCCAGGGCGATCGCCGCGCGTCTCACGCCTTCAGCGCCGCGTCGATCGCTGACTTCACGCTGTCGTAGTCGAAGCCGTCGACCTTCTTGCCGTCGACGACGAGCGTGGGCGTGCTGTCGACGCCGTAGCGCTGCGCCAGCTCGTTGGCGTCCGCGATCGCCTGCTCACCGCCCTTGGCGGTGACCGTCGTGCCCGCGGCGCGCGCGATCCGGTTGAGGAACGTCGTCGGTCGCGTAGCCCGCGTTCTCGGGCCCTGGTTGAAGTAGAAGAGGTCGACGAAGTGCCAGAGCTTGTCCTGCTTGGCGGCAGCCGCGGCGGCGTTTGCGCCACGCACGGAGTCCTCGCCGATGAACGCGAGGCTGCGGAACTCGATCTTCGCCTTGCCGTTGCGCACGTAGTCGCGCACCACCAGCGGCAGCGTCTGCTGGGAGAACTCCTTGCAGAACGGGCACTGCAGGTCGGCGAACTCGACGATCGTGACCTTGGCCTTCGGGTCGCCGAGCGTGACGCCGTACTGCGGGATGCCGCTGAGCATCTCGCGGACCTCGGTCTGGCCGGCGACGGTCTCGCCCGGCTGCTTCTTCGGAGGGTCGTTGTCGCTGTCGCCCGAGACGACGATGGCAACGAGGACGAGTGCGACGGCGAGCGTGAGAACGCCGCCGAGCTGAGCCAGCCGGCGGCGCGAGCGATCAGTCATGGTTCATGAGACCACGGGACCGTAGGGGGCGTTCCTAAACAGGTGCGCTGCGTTTGCTGAAGCTGCGCTAACGGATCGGCACTTCGAGTGTCGTCTCGTACTGGTCGAACTCCGAGACGCGCTCGGTGACGAGGAGAGTCCAGTCGCCCGCCGGCAGCAGCTGCACGGTGTCCGCGGTGAAGTGCCCGGGGCCCGAGCGGCGCATCGTCAGCGGCAGCGGCCCGATGTTCTCGCCGGGCAAGCGTGCGGTGAGGCGCAGCTCCTTGCTCTGCGTGAACGGCGCGCCGGTGCGCGCGTCGAAGAGGTAGAGGTGCAGCTCGTTGGGACCGGCGCGCGCCGGGTCGAGCGTGAGCTGCATGTCCAGCGGCCCGAGGCGCTTGGTCGCGCTGAATGGACCCGCGGCCGCCGAGACCGGCGGCACGCCGTCGACGAGCACGCCGCTGACGCCGAGGATGGCGAGGATCAGCGCAACCTCCGCCCGCACCACGTCGCGGATCGTGCGCCCGCCGGCGAGGCGGCGGCGGTTGAGCCAGCCCAGGCCGATCAGGACGACGAGCAGCGCGATCTTTGCCAGCAGCTCGCGCCCATAGCCCGTGTCCCAGAGCTGCTCGAGCGCGGTCAGCAAGCTGATCGCGGCAATCGTGCCGGTGACAGCAAGCGTGATCACCGACACGAGCGCCAGCTGCGAGAAGCGCCGCATGATCGGGGCGCGATCGCCCGTGACGACGAACAGCAGCGCGACGAGCCCCCCGAGCCATGCGCTCATCGCCAGCACGTGCAGCGCGTCGAGCGGAATCAGCAGCGCGGTCGGGGAGATCGTCGTCGAGTGGCCCTCCAGCGCCGGTGCGACGGCCAGCAGCGCGGCCGGAACGGCGAGCGCAGCCAGCGGCGCCGATGCAGCGGCCAGCGCGCCGAACACCAGCCAGACGATCGTGCGCGCACCCCAGACGTGGCCGAAGCGGGTGTCGAGCACGAAGCTCAGACCGCCGCCGACCTCGGCCTCGGCGAGGAGGCCCACAACGCTCGCGAGCACGCCGAGCGCGGCGGCGCCGAGCAGCAGCGGCCGCGCTCGCGGCGCCTGCAGTCCGGCGCGCCAGCACAGCAGCACGAAGATCACGAACCCGACCGCGAGCGCGGTCGCGAGGTACTGCAGCGCGTTGGCGACGCGCTGCACCGCCTTGGCCGTGGTGCTCGCGCCGGCGTCGCCGACAAGCTCGTCGATCGTCTTCGCCGGCCCCGCGCCGGGCTTGCCGATCGAGAACACCATCCCGCCGGAGACGGGATGCCCGTCGGCGGAGATCACGCGGTAGGTCGCGGTGTAGGTGCCGTCGGGCAGTCGCGGCTTCAATCCGACGCCGAGCCGGTCGGCGTCGCCGCTCGGATGCGCGACGTCGCCGTCGTCCACGCGCTCGGACCGCGCGTCGTAGACCCGCAATGCGCTCGGGCGGGCGCATCGACGGCCTCGGAGAACGTGAAGACGACCTCCTGCGGCTGGGTCTTCAGCACCGAGCCGCGCACCGGCGCCGTCGCCTCAAGCTGCGCGTGGGCAAAAGCAACCGACGGCGCGAGCGCCAGCAGCGCGACGGCCAGCGCCAGCGCGCGTCTCACCACTCGGCAGTGCCCTCCCCGCGCCGGCGCCGCGTGAGGAGCACGAGCGCGCCACCGACCAGCAGCAGTGCTGCGAAGCCGGCGATCGCACCGCACCGGCGGGCCGCCGTCGTCCTTGGGGATCCAGAACAGCTCGCCGCGGACCGCGCCCGCCGTCGTGCCGACGCGCATCGGGACGGTCCAGTCGAAGACCTTCGTCTTGACGCTCTCGTCCTTGACGTGTCGGCGGGACGCCCTTGGTCATGTAGTGGATGCGGTGGTCGTGCCACTCGAAGCGCCCGGTCTTGTCGACGAGCCTCCAGCGCGGCGTGCCCTTGCCGTCGACCCCTGCCGGCACCTTGACGCCCTCTTGGAAGCGGTCCTCGTTGAGGTAGGTCGCCGGCGAGTCCGCGTTCACCTGGACCGTGCCGTCGGGCAGGATCCGCGCATAGGGATCGCCGTCGTTGTAGCCGTAGATCAGCACCGGCTGGTTGCTCTGGTTGATCAGCTCGAGGCGGTCGTCCCCGTTGAGGACGTCGAGCTTGACGGAGCCGTTCGCTGGCGTGACGGCGGTGATGTCACTGCGGAAGTTCGGGTTGCCCTCGTGGGCGGATGCGATCGCCGGGACCACCAGCGCGGTGGCCGCGGCGACCACGAGCAGGCGGCGCATGCGGCCCTCCTCGTCGGTCGGTTGGCTCAGAAGGAGACGACGCGGCGCTTGGGCGGCCCGCGCTGTGCGAGACCGGCGGCAAGCAGGCGACCGCCACGCACGACGAGCGCACGCGGCGCACGCGGCAGGCGTGCGACGAGGCGGTTCGCGGTGCGGCGGCGGCGCAGCCACACGATGCCGCGCGCCAGGCGGGCGATGTCGTCCTCACCGACGTAGCGACCGGCCAGCAGCGGCAGCGCCAGGATCAGCGCCGGAGCGAGGTACAGCAGCCCCGTCTCGATCCCGTGCAGCGGCAGCAGCGTCTGCGTCGTCGCGACGAGCACGGCCAACAGGCCGATGGCAAGCATGATGCGGCGGTCGCTGCGCGAGGGCACTGGGGCGAATCGTATGACAGGCACGTTACGACCGCGTTTCGTCGCGTCAAAGGCTTGACCTGACGTGTACGGTCTGCGGCCGATGGCCCGCCGACAGCGTCTCGTGCTGCTGGGCGCCGCGACACTCGCGGCGCTCGCTGCCTGCGCGATCGGCGTGGCGCACGTCGACGGCATCACCACCGGCCTGCTGTACCTGACGCCGGCGCTGCTTCTGGCGCTGCCGCTGGCGCAGGGCCGCTACGTCGGCGAGGCAGCGGTCTGCCGCCTTGCCACAGCGCGCACCGCGCCGCGTCGCCCCACGGGCGTCGCCGTGCCGGTTGCCGCGCGCCGTCCCGCGGTGCTGCTGCCGCGTGGCGGACGCCTCGTCGCGAGCGGGATCGCGACGCGGCCTCCTCCGCTGGGCGTCTGACCAACGCCCATCACTACCGAGAGGAGGCCGTCGCCATGTCGATGTCCTTTCGGCGCACCGCGATCGCGGTCGCCGTCATCACCGCGGTGAGCGCCGTCCCGGCGCTCGCGCACCAGACAGCGCGTAGCAAAGGCGTCGCCGTGACGCTGCACGTCAACCCCGACGACGCACCGGTCGCCGGCCAGCCCGCGACGATCATCGTCGAGAAGGTCAAGCCGCCGAAGGGCGGGAAGTTCACCTTCCGAAGCGGCAAGCCGCGCCTGCGCGTCACCGACTCCAGCGGCAAGGTCCTGCTGAGCCGCGCCGTCGGAAAACGCACGTCGATCACCTTCCCGGACGCCGCGGCGTACCGGATCCAATTCTCAGGCCGCTATCGCAAGGGCTCGCGTTATCGGACGTTCTCAACGTCCTTCGCGATCCGTGCCGACCGCGGCTAAATCCGAAAGGAACCACAAGCCATGAAGAAGACCATCGGCGCCGCCGCACTTGCGGCTGCCGCCACCGCCCTCGTCGTGCCGGCGCTCAGCTCCGGGCACGCGACCGTCTCAGCGATCCAGCCGCAGGGCTCGGGCGCGCTGGTGACGGCTGCCCGCGCGACCTACGCGCTGCGCGTCCCCAACGAAAAGGACGCTCAGAACACGTGGAAGGTCGTGATGTACGTGCCGGGCCCCGTGCAGGGCTCGATCAGCGTGCGCAAGCTGGCGGGCTGGACCGTCCGCCTGACGCGCGCGGACAACAAGACCACCCGCATCTCGTGGACGGCGAACTCCGCGTCCACCGAGATCGAGCCCGGCTTCTACGAGCAGTTCGAGTTCCGGCTGCAGAACCCGGCTCAGCCGGCGGTGCTCTGCTTCCCGGCGTCGCAGTACTACCGCAACGTCAACGGCTCGCGCAGCAAGTCCGAGATCGTCGAGTGGCAGGGCGACCCGGCGAAGGGCGCCGAGCACCCGAAGTCGTGCCTCAGCATCAACAAGTGATCAGGGCCTCCCTGCTCGCAGTGGCCGGGGTGGCGGTACTCGCCGCCCCGGCCGCAGCGCACGTCACGATCTCGCCGACCTCCTCGCGGCCGGCCGATCTGCAGCAGTACCGGCTGCTGGTGCCCAACGAGGAGACCGATCGCGACACGATCGGCATCGACGTCGAGCTGCCGCCGGGCGTCGACGCCGCGCTGGCGCAGTCGGTGGCGGGCTGGCGCGCGCAGGTCGTGCGCCGGGACGACCAGCCACGCGTGATCCGCTACCGCGGTGGCCGCATCCCGCCGGATGGCTACGGCGTCTTCCACATCATCGTCCGCAATCCGGTCCAGACCGGCGCGGTGACGTTCAAGACGCTGCAGCGCTACAGCGGCGGCGAGGTCGTGCGCTGGATCGGCACGCCGGACAGCGACGAGCCGTCGCCCCGGGTGACGCTGTCGGAGAGCGCGGCGCCGGTCGACGTCGTCAGCACGCACGGCGGCGACACGCCGACCGCCGCTCAGCCGCGCGCGTCAGCCGCCGCCGGCTCCGAGGACGACGACGGGCCTGCGCTGCCGCTGGCGATCGCCGCACTGGCGATCGCCGCGCTTTCGTTCCTGTTGAACATCAGGCGCGCGAAGGCGCCCGCGGTGAAGAACATGAAGATGCCGTAGACGGCTCCTGGGATCGCCAGCTCGGTATTGATCGTCGTCGCGACGGCAATCGCGACCGTGGCGTTGTGCACGCCGAGCTCCATCGCGATCGCCGTCGCCTGGCGGTCGCCGAGCCGCGCCAGCCGCGCGACCGTGAAGCTGATCGTCATCGCGGTGAGGTTGAGCGCGACCGCGGCGGGCGCCGTCTGGCCGAAGCTCTCGGTCATGCGATCCCACTCGGCGATGACGGCGCTGGCGATCACGAGCAGCAGCAACAGCAACGCGTAGCGCTTTGCGCGTGGCTCGATCTCGGCGATGCGCGCCGGGTTCCGCGCGCGCAGGCGCATGCCGATCGACAGAGGCACGATCGTGATGGCGAAGACCTTCACGACGATGCCGAGCATCTCGACGTCGTCGCCGACGTCGGCGCCGAAGTGATCGATCGCAAGCCCGAGATAGAGCGGGACCGTGATCACAGCGAGCACGCTCGAGACCGCCGTCATCGTCACCGAGAGCGCGGTCTCCCCCCGCGCGAGGTGCGTGAGCAGATTCGCCATCGCGCCACCCGGCGAGGCCCCCAGCAACACGAGGCCGACGGCAAGCAGCGGATCGAGATCGAACAGCTCGGCGATCCCGAACGCCAGCAGTGGCGAGAGGATCAGCAGGTTCGCCATCCCGATCGCGACGCCGCGCGGCGCGATGAGCACGCGGCGGAAATCGGCGATCGTCAGCGACAGGCCGAGGATCAGCATGATCATCGCGACCCCGAGCGGCAGCAGCACGTCGGTGAAGACCGACCCGTCCTCCACGACGCGCGAGCCTAACGGCGTCAGGCGACTTCAGGCGCCGGCACGCCCGGCAGCACGCGTGCGAAGTGCTCGCGCAGGACCGGAGCGAAGACGTGCTCGATGTAGTCCGGGTCCTTGGAGATCAGCCCGTGCAGCACGAGCCCGTGGATGAGCGCGACCATCGCGTTGGCCTCGCGCTCGGCGTTCGGGACGCCCATCGTCTCCAGCAGCATCGTCGTGATCTCGTGGAAGGCGTGCGGCCAGTCGGGCAGATCCGTCGGGCGCGGCGCGGTGCGCGCGACGCGCAGGTAGAGCTCCATCTCGGCGAAGCGCTGCAGGCGGTGGTTGCGCAGCAATTCGCTCTGCCAGGCGATGACGGCCTCGACACCCTCCTGCAGGCTCATGTCGCCGGCCTTCAGCACGAGGTCGCCGATCAAGCGCAGGTTCTCGCTTTCGCGCTCGATCAGCGCCTCCATGGCGGCCTGCATGAGGTCTTCCTTGGAGGAGAAGTAGTAGGTCGTGGCAGCCAACGGCACACCGGCGGCATCTGCCACGCGACGGTGGGTGACGCCCTCCAGACCCTCCTGCTCGATGATCCCGAGCGTCGCGTCGAGCAGCGCCTGGCGACGCTCCTCACCGCGCTGCTGGCGGCGCCTGCCGGGATTTGGCTCGGTGGCCATTACGGAAAGTCTGGCAGCAACGGCCGCCGGCAGCGCTTCAGGCGGCTGGCACCCGCGCCGATACAGGCGTCGTGGCCGCCCTGTCCGAGTCCGAGCTTCCGCACGCCGGCCGTGGTGCGGCGCTCGCTTGGCGGCTGGCCAGCGACGACGCGCTGGCCCGTGCGGTGGCCCGTGGCAACGACGCCGCCTTCGCCGCGCTGTACGACCGCTACCACGCGCCGCTGCTGCGCTACTGCCGCTCGATGCTGCTCGGTGCCGACGACTCGCAGGACGCCGCGCAGAACGCGCTGACCGCCGCGCTGCGCGCGCTGCGCGCCCCCGAGCGCACCCAGCCGCTGCGCCTGCGGCCGTGGCTCTACCGGATCGCGCACAACGAGGCGCTGCAGGTGATCCGGCGGCGTCCCGCCGTCGCCGCGCTGGACGACGAGGCGGCCGAGATGGCTGCGCCGGACGCGAGCGAGTCGCGCGCGGCGCTGCGCGAGCTGCTCGACGACCTCGGCACGCTGCCCGGCCGCCAGCGCTCGGCGCTGGTGCTGCGCGAGCTCGAGGGCCTGTCCTACGGCGAGGTCGGTGCGGCGCTGCAGATGTCCGGCGAGGCCGCGCGCACCGCGGTGTATGAGGCGCGCAGCGCGCTGTGGGCCCAGCGCGACGGCCGCGCCAGCGACTGCGAAGACGTGCGCTTGCGGCTGTCGGCAGGCGACGGACGCACGGCCCGCTCGCGCGACCTGCGCGCACATCTCGACTCCTGCGAGCTCTGCGACGCGTTCGCGACGCAGATCCGTACGCGCCGGCGCTCGCTGCGCGCGCTGTTTCCGCTGCCCGGCATCGTCGCCGCCGGGTCGGGCTCGGGCTGGGCGCTGTTCGGCGGCGCCACGGTCGCGACGAAGTGCGCCGCGCTCTGTGCGACGGCGGTCGTCGTCGGCGGGTCGGTCGCCGCGCTGGAGACCGCACATCTGCGCCAGGGCAAAGGATTTGTGTCCGCGACCGCCGGCCCGACGCCGTCGCTCGCGCCGTCGCGCACCACGGGCACCGGGGCGACCGAGCGGCAGGATGCCGGACGGGTCGCCATGGTGCGCGCGACGGCGCGAACGAAGGCGCCGAAGCCGCGGCGGACGCAGCCGCGCCGGACAGTGATGCAAGCCATCGCCGCGAAGCCGCGCATGACGGTGGTCGCGAAGCCAACGGCGCCGGTGCGCTCGTCAGCCCCAGCCAGCCCGGCGCATACGACGACCACGACGACGACGGCGACACCGCCGACGAGCACGACCCCGACGACGACCACGCCGCAGCCGCAGGCAGTCGCAGCGGCGATGGCCAGCACGCAGGACCGCATCCGCGAGGCGATCGCCGACATCACCACGACGACGCAGAGCGTCCTCGCCGGTGCGCAGCAGACGCTGCAGCAGCTGCGCGAGCAGCTGCAGTCCGCGCTGGCCGGCGGTTCCCGATAGCGCCGACGCGCCAACTTCTGAAGTCGATCCTCACGCAGGCGCACGCGCGTGCCTCTGAGACATCGAGAAAGGCAAACCCGCCGTGAGGCGGGGACGCAAAGCCAGGGACCTGCACAGCAGGCCGCCCAGTTGCCCCCTGAGAGGAGCTCAGCATGACCCGTCCCACCCGACTCGTGGTGGCCGCCCTTGCCGCGGTTGCCGTCGGAGTCCCCACCGCCTCGGCGCAGGCTGCGCCGAAGGTGACCACCGCGTCCGTCAAGACGCACGTCAAGAAGGCCCAGAAGGCCCAAAGCCAGCTGGCGAAGTCCGTTCGTCGTAACGACGCCGTCGCCGCCAAGCGTGCTTTGAAGGCCGCACGCAAGGAGGCCACGGTCGCCTCACGCCAGGCGCGTGTGCTCGCCGCGCGCGCCAACCGCTCCGATGCTGCCGCCGAGGCGGCCGTCGGTTCGCTCACCGCCGCCGCGGGCAACCTCGGCAGCGCGATCGAGCAGTTCGCCGCCCTGCTGCCGAAGGCCTCGGAGGCCTTGCAGCAGGCGATCGCCAACGCGATCCCGGGCAGCATCGCCGGGCGCGACCAGCTCGTGCAGACGCTGACCGACCTCGTGAGCAAGCTCACGGGCCAGGCGCAGGCGCTGGCCGCTCAGGCGGTCGCGTTGCTGCAGGCCGACGGTCCCGACCAGGTCACCGCCCTCGCGAACACCGCGCTGACGGACCTGCCGACGCAGATCAGCTCGATCATCGACTCCGCGCTGGCCGCGGCGTCGGCGGCGCTGCAGACCGGCCTCGACGAGATCGCCAAGCTCATCCCGAGCCTGCCGAGCATCGTCCAGGCGCCGCTCACGCACGCGCTGGAGACGGTCAAGTCGGTGCTGTCGGCGCTGATGCCGACGCTGCAGAACACGACGTCGGCCGTCACCGGCATCGTCAGCAGCGTCATCGACATGGTCAAGGACCTGCTCGGTGGCCTGTTCGGCCAGGGCACGCCGTCGAACCCCGGCACCGTCATCCCGGGCGGCTCGCCGTCCGCGGGCGGCGGGCTGCTCGGTGGCCTGCTGAACAGCATCACCGGGATGCTGCCGAGCTTCGGCAGCCTCTTCGGCAACCTGTTCGGCGGGCTGCTCGGCCGCTAACCAGCCTCGGTTCCCGCGCTGAGCGCCCTCAGCGCGGGGATCGACGGAACCCACAGGTACTCGCCGCCGCGCGTCCAGACGAACTGCGGCAGCGGCGCGAGCACCCGCGGCGGCCGTCCGTGCAGGACGAGCTTGCCGTCTTCCTGCGGCCCGCCTGTGAGCGGGTCGCGGTCGTGCGCGAGGTCGAACGCGCGGCCGTCCGAGAGCCACTCGCCCTGGACGACCTCGTACTGGCGCGAGATGTTCGCGTTGAAGCAGACGAACACCAGCCCGCGGTCGCGCTCCTGCTGCTCCGGCGCCGGATCGGGGCCGAGCTCAGGCCCATAGGGCATCCCGCGTCGTACGATGCGGTGGCGGAAGCTCAGCTTGTGACCGAAGTGCATCCCGTCGCGCGGGTTGGCGCGGCGGACGTGCGCCCCGAGTGGGCAGGCGAGGCCGTCGCGATCGTGCTTGTAGCGGACGGCGTTGCGCCGGTGCGGGTCGAGCGAGACCTCGCGGTCGGGGCCGTGGGGGTGGCCGACCAGCGGCGTGCCGTCGGGCCAGCGGCCGACGATCTGAGCACGCACCTTCGCGGCGCCGGCAGGATCGCCATCGGCCGCGCCGAGCGTCCAGGCGCGAAACGCCGCGACGTCCTGGCGCAGGCGCCGCCAGACCATGTAGGTCGAGTCGGGTCCGAGCACGCCTGCCGGCATCTCGGGGTAGACGCGGTCCTCGTCGACGTAGCCGAGCACAAGCTCGCCAAGGGCCAGGCGACGCCAGCCGAAGCGCAGCGGCACGCCGTTGCCCTTGGGCTGCTTGCCGTCGTAGCGGACGCCGCGAAACGACGGCTGCGAGAAGCCGTCGGTGAAGCCGAAGTGCTCGCGCGTGGGGTCGCCGTCCTGCTCGGGCAGCAGGCCGGCATAGGACGCGTCGACGACGTCGACGCCATCGGCCGGCGCGTCGGCAACCAGCTCGCGCAGCGCTGCCTCGTCCTGCCCATAGAACGTCAGCAGCGCGTGCAGCGGCTGACCGTCGAACGGCGCGGGCCAGTGCTCGGGATCGCTCGGGCCGACGTCGCCGAGGGGCCTACGCGCGCGGCCGCGCATGCCGGCGAGGAACTCGTCGGAGAACGTCGTCAGCAGGCGCTCGGGCACGCCGAGCGCGCGCAGCCCGTCGGCGGTCAGCGCCACGTTGCGCGTGACGACGGGCTTGTCGTCCCACGGCGCGGCGGTGGTGACGTCCAGCGCGGCGAGCCAGCGCCGGCCGGCGCCGGCATCGCGAAAGCGCAGCCAGACGTAGGCCGCCGCGCGATGCGTGTAGCCCTTGATGACGTTGCCTTGGATCGCCTCCAGGCGCGGCTTCTGCGTCCGCGCCCGCAGCGGGTGGATCCGCGTCATGCGACCCGCTCCGCGAACGCGGCGTGCAGCTCGGCCGCCTTCATGTGCGGCGCCTCGACGGCCAGCTGCGACAGCGCACGGCTGCGGCGTAGGGCGCGCTCGATGCGCGGCAGCGGCGCGTCGGGATACGCCGCCAGGAAGTAGCTCACCGGCACGCGCAGGGCGCGCAACCAACGCTCGAGGCCGTCGCGGTCGCGCGCGCCGGGCCAGTCGACGCAGTGCGCGAAGACGCTGTCCAGCTCAGCGGGCATGTGCCGCGACAGGCCCGAGACGAAGCGCTCGAGCGTGCCGTCGAACGTCGCCGAGAACCAGACCGTCGTCACGCCCGCGCGCGGCTTGTCGCGCAGCAGCACCCAGCGCGCGAAGTGGACGGTGCCCAGCCGCGCAAACGGCGACTGCGGCCCCTGCCCCAGCGCCGCGATCGCAGCCAGCAGCGACGCGTCGGCGCCGGCGCGCAGCGGCGCGGCCGCGTTCAGCCCGGTCAGCTGGCCGAGGCGGTCGTTCTTCACAGCCGCCATTGGGCCTCCGTCAGCAGCGCCTCGAAGTCGCGGTCGAAGCCGTCGGCGTCGTGATCGGCGGCAACGAAGCGATCGAGCTTCTCGTCGACCTCCAACGCGGCCACGATCGCCTTCAGCGAGGTGTCGCCATGTGCCGAGTAGTAGTAAGCCGGCGCCACGTCGAACTCGTCGATGTGCGCCAGCAGGCCAGACGCCGGGATCGGCCCCGGGAACCTGCGCGTGCCGATCCAGATCCCGACCCACTGCGTCGGCATCACGCGCGCGAACGCCTCGATGTACGGCCGCCACGCGCCGTCGAAGTTCGTCTCGAAGACGAGGAAGCCCGCGGGCTTGACGCGCTCCCAGCGCCCGGGCTGATCGCGCGACGGCAACTTCGTGACGACCGCCCAGCGGCCGACATGGATGAACGCGAGCTTCACCAGCGGTTTGGCGAGGATCGGCGCAAAGCGCGGGGAGAACCAAAACAGGAAACGCAGCCAGCCTCCCCAGCCAGGCCAGCGGAACGGCGTCACGGCAGTGACAGCGCGCGGATGCGGCGCGCGGTCGCGGATCAAGTCAGCTGATTGCTCCACCATCCGGTGCGACGCTAACGATCGCCCACGTGAGACACAACGTGCGTGAAAGACTTGCGCCACCTGTGGCTCCGACGACCATCGAATCTTTCAGTAGCGGCGCGCTGCTGGACCGCCGCCGCGAGCGTGCCGCACTGCTCGGCGCGCTGGACGACGCGCGCGCCGGCCGCGGGCGCACGCTCACCGTCTCGGGCGACGCCGGGATCGGCAAGACCCGCCTGCTCGACCTCGTCGCCGCCGAGGCACGCACCGCGGGGATGCTCGTCGCGTGGGGGCGCTCGTGGGAAGCGGGCGGCGCGCCCGGCTTCTGGCCGTGGACGCAGGTGCTGCGCGCGGTGCTCGACACACCCGAGGGCGACGCGCTGCTGGACGAGATCGGCACGCCGGCGGCGGGGTGGCTGACGCAGATCGTCCCCGAGGTCGCGGGCGCGGCGCCGTCGCAGGTCGCGCTCGAGGGTGAGCAGGCGCGCTTCGAGCTGTTCGAGGCCGTCCGTGCGCTGCTGAGCGCGAGCGCGCGCAGCGGCCCGCAGGTGGTGCTGCTCGAAGACCTCCACGCCGCGGACGTCGGCTCGCTGCGCTTGCTCGAGATGCTCGCGGCGACGCTTGCCAGCGGCGCGACGCTGATCGTCGCGAGCTACCGCGAGCTCGAGCTGCGGGCGCGACCCGATGCGGCGGCCGCGCTGTCGCGCGTCGGCAGCCTCGGCGACGCCGTCGAGGTGCCGGGGCTGCCGCGCGAGGACCTCGCGCAACTGATCGCAGCGCGCGCAGGGCACGATGTCGGCGAGGACGTCGTCGGCACGCTGCATCGCTTCACCGACGGCAACCCGCTCTACGCGGAGGAGATCGTGCGGATGCTTGCCGCCGAGGGCGGCATCGACCGCGTCGGCGCCGGCGAGCTGTCGCTGCCGCTCGGTGTCGGTGAGACGATCCGCCGCCGGCTCGGGCCGCTGGCGGGCGACAGCATCGAGACGCTCTCGACGGCGGCCGTCATCGGCCGCGAGTTTCGCCTGCGCACGCTGGAGCACGTCGCCCAAGGCGATCGCGACGCGCTGCTTGCGCAGCTGTCCGGCGCGATCAGCGCCGGCGTGCTCGTCGCCGACCGCGCGGAGATCGGCCGCTACCGCTTCGCCCACGCGCTGTTTCGCGAGGCGCTCTACGACGACCTCGCGGAGGGCGACCGCGCGCGGCTGCACGGCGAGGTCGCGGCCGCGCTCGAGGCGCTGTACGGCGACGCCGTCGAGCGGCGGCTGTCTGAGCTTGCGCACCACTACCTCGCGGCCGCGCCGCTGGCGGGAATGGACAAGGCGATCGACTACGCCACGCGCGCGGGCCAGCGCGCGCTCGGCGCGATGGCCTACGAGGAGGCTGCGGAGCACTTCCACCGTGCGCTGGGCGCCCTCGGCCTGGTCGCGGCCGACGACCCACGGCGCGGTGGCTTGCTGCTGGCGCTCGGCGACGCACGCGTGCGCGCGGGCGACACCGCGGGGTCGCGCGCCGCGTTTCTCGAGGCCGCCGAGCTGGCGCGTGCCAGCGGCGACGCGCGTGCGCTCGGGCAGGCCGCGCTCGGGCTCGTCGTGTGGGGCCTGTCGCCGACCACCGACGACGAGGGCATCGCGCTGCTGGACGAGGCGCTGGCCGGACTCGGCGACGACGACACCGCGCTGCGCGCGCGCCTGCTCGCGCGGCTGTCGGCAGCACTGGGCTGGTCGCCGGACGTCGAGCGCCGGCGCGCGGCGGCCAACGAGGCGCTGGAGCTCTCGCGCGGCAGCGACGAGCGCACACGCGGGTTCGTGCTGATGCACGCGACGATCGGCTTGACGGGGCCCGACACGCTCGAGCGGCGCGTCACGAACACCGCCGAGCTGCAGGGTCTCGCGCAACGCACCGGTGAGCTCGAGTGGCTGACGTTCGCCGTCCTGCACCGCATCCCCGCGGCGCTGGAGGTCGGCGACGGGCCGGGCGTCGTGGCCGACGTCGACGTGCTCGACCGTCTCGCGGGCCGCATCCACCAGCCGCGCGTGAACTGGCTGGTCCCCTGCCACCGCGCGCTGCTGGCGATGATCGAGGGGCGCTGGGACGACTTCGAGCGGCTCGCGGGCGAGGCCGTGAAGATCGGGACCTCTGTGCCCGGCACCGTCGCGGCGCTCGTCTACCAGGCGCAGCTGCTGTGCGCGCGCTGGATGCAGGGCCGCATCGCCGAGCTCAGCGACACGCTCAGCCAGGCCACGGCGGCGTTCCCGGGGATCGCGGCGTGGCGGACCGCGCAGGCACTGGCATACGCGGAGGCCGGGCGCGAGGCGCGCGCGACGTCGACGCTCGGGATCCTCGCGGCCGACAACTTCGCCGCGCTGCCGCACGACCACACGCGCCTGGTCTGCCTCGGCATGCTCGCGGAGACCTGCGTGCTGCTCGGCGATGGCGGCCGTGGCGCGCAGCTGATGCCGCTGCTTGAGCCCTACGAAGGGCGCCACCTCGCGACCGCGCAGGGCATCTACGGCGGGCCGGTGAACCGCCACCTCGGGCAGCTCGCGGGCTTGGCGGGCGATCGCGACGCTGCGCTCGACCGCTTCGGCGCCGCGCGCGTCGAGGCCGAGCGCATGAGCGCCGCGCCCTACCTCGCGCGGATCGCCCTGGACGAGGCGGTCGCGCTGGCGGGCGACCCGCGCGCAGGCGAGCGCGCGGCGCGCGCGCAACGGCTGGCCGAGGAGCTCGGAATGCCACAGATCGCCGCGCGCGCACGCGAGCTGGGCGCGCCGCCGGCGAGCGCCGCGGTCCCGGCGGCCACCACCGCCGCTCCCTCCAGCGCGCAGCTGCGCCGCGAGGGCGACGTCTGGGCGTTCGAGTACGGCGGGCGCACCACGCGTGTGAAGGATGCGAAAGGCCTCAGCTACATCGCCACGCTGCTGCGCGCACCCGGCGAGGAGATCCACGCGCTGCAGCTCGTCGGCGGCGACAGCGACACCGCCGGCGGCACCGGCCCGGTGCTCGACGCGCAGGCCAAACGCGAGTACCGCGAGCGCGCCACCGAGCTGACGGAGGAGCTCGAGGAGGCGCGCGAGTTCAACGACCCCGAGCGCGTCGAGCGTGCGCGCGCGGAGCTCGAGTTCATCGCCAGCGAGCTGTCCGGCGCGATCGGCCTCGGCGGTCGCGATCGCGAGACCGGCTCCAACGCCGAGCGCGCGCGCGTCAACGCGACCCGCGCGATCCGCGCGCAGATCAAGAAGCTCGCCGAGATCGACGCCGAGCTCGGCCACGAGCTCGAAGCGACGCTGCGCACCGGCACGTTCTGCTCGTACGAGCCCGACCCACGCCGACCGCTGCAATGGCGCGTCGATGAATGACGACTTCGACGCGATCGTCGTCGGCTCCGGGTTCGGGGGCTCCGTCAGCGCGTGCCGGCTCGCCGAGGCGGGCCACGCCGTGCTCGTCGTCGAGCGCGGGCGCGCGTGGCCGCCGGGCAGCTTCCCGCGCACGCCGGCCGACCTGAACGAGCGCGGCTTCTGGGAGCCTGAGGACGACGCGCTCGGGCTGATCGACGTGCAGACGTTCGACGGCTTCACGGCGCTCGTGTCCAGCGGCCTCGGTGGGGGCTCGCTGATCTACGCCAATGTGCTGCTGCGCAAGGACCCGCAGACGTTCGTGCAGGAGCGCCTGGATCGCGGCGGGCGCGAGCGCTGGCCGCTCGGCGCCAGCGATCTCGTCGACGGCTACGAGAAGGCCGAGGCGATGCTCGGCGCGACGCCCTACCCGCACGTCGACAGCACGCCGAAGAGCGCGGCGTTCGCGGCCGCGGCGCGCGCGCTGGATCGCGGCAGCGTCGAGCACCCGCCGCTGGCCGTCGCGTTCGACCCGGTCGAGCCGGACGACGACAACCTCTTCGGCCTGCCGCGGTCGCCCTGCCGGCTGTGCGGCGAATGCGATCTTGGCTGCAACGACGGCGCGAAGAACACGCTCGACCACACCTACCTCTCGGCTGCACGTGCGGCCGGCGCGCAGATCCGCTGCGGCTGTGAGGCGACGTCGCTGCGCCCGCTGCCCGACGGGCGCTGGGAGCTCACCTACACCCAACGTGCAGACCTACGCGACGAGCGCTGGCCCGAGCTGCACGACCCCGACCCCGAGCGCCAGCGCGTGCGCGTGCGTGCGCGCGTCCTCGTCCTCAGCGCGGGCGTCTTCGGCACCGCGCGGCTGCTGCTCGGGGCGCGCGGCGCGCTGCCCGGGCTGAGCCCGCGCCTTGGCCAGGCGATCTCGGCCAACGGCGACATGCTCGCGTTCTGCTTCGACACGAAGGAGCCGATGCGCCCGTCGCGCGGGCCGGTGATCACGACGATGCTGCGGCTGGCCGACGACGAGGCGGACTCCGGGCGCGAGCTCGTGCTGCAGGATGCCGGGCAGCCCGCGTTCATGGACTGGATCTGGCAGGCGAAAGCGCTGCCGCGCGACTTGCTGGCGCTGCTGGGCAACCAGGTCTGGCTGCGCAGCTGGGAGGCCCTGCAGGGCCGGCGCGACACGCGCCTGGGCGCCGACATCGCGGCGGCGTTCCGCACGCGTCAGGCGTCGGCGAACATGCTGCCGCTGCTGGCGATGGGGCGCGACGTTCCCGACGGCGAGCTGCGTCTGCGCGACGGCGAGCTGGAGTGCACGTGGTCGCTGGAGCCTTCGGAGGAGCACTACGACGAGATCGTGCGCGTCGGGCGCGCGGTGTCCGAGCAGCTCGGCGGGCGCTTCGTCGACGCGCGCTTCGTGCGCAAGCTGCGGACGATGACCGTCCACCCGCTGGGCGGCGCGCCGATGGGCGAGACCTGGGAGGAGGGCGTCGTCGACCCGTTCGGCGAGGTCTTCGGCCACCCCGGCCTGTTCGTCGCCGACGGCTCGGTGATGCCGGGCGCGGTCGGCGTGAACCCGTCGCTGACGATCGCCGCCTGCGCCGAGCGCTTCAGCGCGCGGATGAAGGAACGCCTTGCCGGCTGACGTCCAGTTCGACGAGGTGATGGCGGGCCACGTCTCGTTCACCGAGCTCGACCACACGCAGGCGCTGCACGAGGGGCGGCGCGCCGGCCGGCGGATGGCGCTGCGCCTGCACATGGAGGTCGACGACGCCGACGCGCTGCGCGCGGACCCGGCGCTGGCGATCCGTGCCTCGGGCCGCGTCGAGCTGCCCGCGCTGGGGGCGCCGATGGACGTCGTCCACGGCACGCTGCAGCTGTTCGTCCCCGAGCCCGACACCCGGCACGCGCGGATGCGCTACCGGCTGCAGTGCGAGACGTCGGCCGGCCACCCCGTCACCGTCGCGGGGGTCAAGCTCGTCGAGGACGACCCCGGCTTCGATGCGCGCACCGACATGTCGACGCTGTTCGTGCGCGTCTTCGCGGGCTGGATCGACGACGTCGAGGACGAACGCATCGACGCGGTCATCGCAACCGGCGTGCTGACGCTGAGCCCGCTTGCGTTCATGCGCATGATGGGTGCGATGCGCGGGCGGCGCCTCGGCTTCGGGACGACGTTCCTGCGCGGCGTGCTGCGCGCCTACGGCGGCGCCGAGCCCGGGGACACCCGGCCCGCATTCCCCGTCGACCCGCCGCGCTTTGGCGGCTATGACCCCGAGACGTGGCATCCGGTCCGCGGGCGCAGCGCGCTGGAGCGCCGGATCGTCCCGTTTCGCACCGCCGACGGCCAGCAGCTCGTGCTGCACCAGCTGCGCCGCCCGGGAATCGTGGCCGACCGCGGCCCGGTCGTGCTCGTCCACGGCGCCGCGGCCCGACCAAACCTGTTCTACGGCGCGCCGCTGCAGACGACGATCGCCGACGCGCTGCTGATGCGCGGCCACGACGTCTGGGTCGAAGGCTGGCGCGCGAGCATCGACGACCCGCCGCGGCGCTGGTCGCTCGACGAGGCCGCCGCTTACGACCATCCCGCCGCGATCGCGACGGTCGTGCGCGAGAGCGGGCGCGGCGACGTGCGCGTGCTCGCGCACTGCCTCGGCTCGGCATCGTTCACGATCGCGGTCGTCGCGGGGCTGGTGCCACAGGTCAAGACGCTGCTCGCCAGCGCGATCGGGCTGCACCCCGTCGTCCCGCGCCTAGCGCGGTTGAAGACCGGGCTGCTGATGCCGGGCCTGCGGTTGACGACGCCCTACCTGGACGCGCAGTGGGGCATCCGCGCACCGCATGCCTATGCGAAGTCGATCGCGCTGACCGCACGGCTGTTTCGCGGACGCGACTGCGACGACCCCGCCTGCCAGGTCGCGAACTTCAGCTACGGCGTTGGGCCTGACCTGCTGTGGCAGCACGCGCTGCTTGACGACGACATGCACCGGTTCGTCTCGCGCGAGTTCGGCTACGTGCCGATCCGCTTCTTCCGCCAGATCTACCGCTCGCAGAAGGCCGGCGTGCTCGTGCCGTTCGCGGGCCTGCCCGAGCTGCCGGACAGCTACACCGGCCCGCCGAAGCAGCAGACGAAGATCACGTTTGCGGGCGGGCTGAACAACCGCGTCTTCCTGCCGGCCGGCCAGAAGCGCTCGTTCGACCACTTCAACGCGTTCGCGCCCGGCGCCCACGAGCAGCTCGAGTGGCCCCGCTACGGCCACATGGATCCGTGGCTCGGCCGCGACGCCGAGCGCGAGATCTTCCCCAGCGCGATCGCCGCGCTGGAGCGTTAGAGGCCCGGCGGGTGGCGAACCGTGAAGCCGCCCGTGCCGCGCATCGCCGACTGCCAGCGTGAGCCGCGCTCGGCGCGTCCGCTGGTGTCGAAGCGCAGGCCAGCGACGATCATCCACGCATGGCCGGCGTTGGCGAAGATCGTCACCCACTTGCCCGGTCCGGGCTTGCCGAACTTCGCGAGTAGCGTCGAATCCATCGGCGAGTCGATGAAGCCCGCCGAAGCGAGCGCGTAGGAGACCGAGCCCGAGCAGTCGTAGGCGCTGTCGGTGAAGATCCCCTCGGGGCCGCCGCCGTGCCCACCGCCGTAGACGTAGGGCTTGCGCGCAACCTGGTTTGCGGCGTTGATGATCGCCGCAACCTTGGCGGGCGCACCCGGCGGGACCGTCGCGAGATCGCCGGTGGTGAGCGTCGCGGCGTCGACGAGGTCGCTCGTGCTGCCCGACGAGCCCTTGAACGCCTCGCGCAACTCCGCGCGGACCTCGGCGTCCGACGGCGCGCCGCGCGACCCGGCCGAGCCCTCGGCTTGCTGCGTGGGCGTGCTCGGCTCCGCTGCCGCTGCGCGCGGGGTCGGCGGCGGCAGGTACAGCACCTCACCGCGCCAGCGCTTGAGCTTCGCGCCGTCACCCTCGTCCTCGGCCGCGCCGCAGCCCGCGAGCACCGTGGCGGCGAGCACTGACAGCGCGAGGACACGTCGACCCATCAGGCGTATGGTGCCAGCGTGCTGGGAATGGTGCTGCCGCTTGCCGCCGCCGCGTTCGGATGTCCCGTGTTCCCGGCCGAAAACGCCTGGAACCGCGACGTCAGCCGCACCCGCCCGGCATCAGGCGGGCAGTAGCGACGACCCGAACGTCCCGGCGATGGGCCAGCGCTTCCGCTTGAAGCGGTCGTTCTCGCTCGCCGGCTACAGCGGACAGGCGAGGACGATCCTGAAAGCGCTGAAGGTCTACGGGATGATCGTCGCCGACAACGGCTCGGACTGGTTCATCAGCGGCACGCCCGACCGCCGCTGGGACGACGCTCAGCTCGAACAGCTCAAGCGCGTCCCAGGCAGCGCCTTCGAGGCGGTCAGGTGATTCGCGCGCTCGCGCTAGCCTGAAGGGACGATGCGTCCCACCTCTTTTGGTCGCGACACCGGGCTGCAGGCCCGCATGCTCGTGACGATGTTGCTCCTCGGGCTCGTCTACGCGGTGTTCGTGGGGGTGCTCTTCGCCGCCGGTGCCAGCGGCGCGATCATCCTCGTCGTCTGCGCGGCGCTCGTGCTCGTGCAGCTGTTCGCCGCGGAGAAGATCGGGCTCGCGTCGATGGGCGCGAAGGAAGTCTCGCCTCAGGAGTACCCCGACCTGCACGCGATGATCGAGCGTCTCTGCGTCCAGGCCGACATCCCCAAGCCGAAGGTCGCCGTCGCCGACACGCCGATGCCCAACGCGTTCGCGATCGGCCGCTCGCGCAAGCACGCAACCGTCTGCGCGACGACGGGGATCATGCAGCTGCTCTCGCCCGCTGAGCTCGAGGGCGTCATGGCGCACGAGCTCAGCCACATCGCCAACCGCGACGTGATGGTGATGACGCTCGCGAGCTTCTTCGCCTCGATCGCCTCGATGATCGTGCAGTTCGGCTTCTTCTTCGGTGGCGGCGGCAGCCGCGATCGCGACGACAGCGGCCCGAGCTTCTTCGTCGTGATCCTCGTGTCGATGGCCGTCTACGCGATCTCGTTCCTGCTGATGCAGGCGCTGTCGCGCTACCGCGAGTTCGCCGCCGACCGCGGCGCCGCGGTGATCACCGGCCGCCCGAGCGCGTTGTCGTCGGCGCTGCTGAAGATCTCCGGGACGATGGAGCGCATCCCGCAGCGCGACCTGCGTGCCGCTGAGCAGATGGCCGCGTTCTACATCGTGTCGCCGAAGTTCAAGAGCTCGGTCGCCGGCCTGTTCTCCACGCACCCGCCGATGGAGAAGCGCATCGAGGCGCTGCAGCGCCTGGAGCGCCAGCTGCAGGGCACCGACCGCTCCGCGCTCGCCGTCTAGTGGGCTTCCTCGACAGCCTCCTCGGCCGCCGCAAGATCCAGGGCCCGGCGCCGGACCGCCTGTTCGCGATCACGACCGCCCAGGTCACGCTCGAGACGGGGCTCGGCGTCACGTCGCGCGGCAAGGCCGCGATCGTCTTCCAGCCGCTGGCAACCGGGGACTTCGAGCGCATCGCCACGGAGGTCGAGGAGCTCGTTCGCGCGACCGGCAGCGAGACCGGCACGACGGTCGAGACATCGGCCGACAGCTTCGGCTACCGCTGGTTCGTGCTGTCGGACACCGACATCGAGGACCTGGCGGTTGGCGTCAACGCGGTTTCCGATGCGCTCGCCGTGGGCGGCTACTCCGACCGCGTGCTTTGCGCCGTGTTCGCCTTCCAGGAGTCCGGCGGCAAGCCGCTGTACTTCATCTACAACTACAAGCGCGGCAAGTGGTACCCGTTCGTGCCAGCCGACGGCGAGCAGCAGCGCTCGTCCGAGCGCGAGCTGCAGCTGCAGGCCCAGCTCGGGTCAGACCTGCCGTTCGAGCCCGAGCTCGAGCGCTGGTTTCCCCTCTGGGGCATCCCGATCTAGAAGTGCCCCTCGACGGCGTCAGTCGAGAGCGTGCGCTTGTCGTCTGGCGCCGGCCGCAAGATCATGACCTCGGCATCGACGCGCGAGAGCATCCACTCGACGTCGGCCGCGTCGATGCCGTTTGGCCTGTGCGGGACCGACACGATCACGCGGTCGACGTGCTCTTGCTCGAGCAGCCGGCGAAGCGCGTCGCGCTCGGTGCGCCCGCGCACGACACGCGCGTCGACCGCCACGCCCTGGCCTGAGACGCGCTGCTCGATCGCCTCGAGCATCGGCATCGCCTCGTTGCAGCGCATCGGCAGCGGCGCGTCGAGCGGGAGCGTCATCGGCACGCGCGCGAGGTATGCCGGCATGATCACGGCGTCCTCAGCCCGCGCCAGGCGCACCGCGGCCTGCAGCGCGCGCTTGGAGATCTCGTTGCCGGTGAACGGCAGCAGGATCCGGCGCGTCGCGTCGGCACGCTCGGTTCTCCCGGGTCGGCGGCCATGCGGCGGCAGCCACCAGCCGGCAACAGCGCCGGCACCGAGCCCGAGGACCGCCGCGACCAGCACGTGGAGGATCGTCATCGACGCCTCGCACGATCGGCGACGATCCGCACGTCGACGCCCGGGAGCGCCTCCATCAGGCGCTGCGGCAGCGGCGTACGCAGGCGTGCGGGCCCACGCGCGGGGCGCGAGCGGCCCATCAGGATGTAGGTCGTCCCACGCTCGCGCGCGACGCGCGCGACCATCGCCGGCAAGTCGTCCGACGGCTCGACGAGGAAGGTGATGCCGAGCACCGAGGCCAGCTCCCGCATCGCTGCGAGCTGGCGCTCCTGGTCGTCCCCGGGCTCGCGACCGGGCGGCGCGACCCACAGCAGGTCGAGCTCCGCGCCGAGGCGCTGGGCCGAGCGCCACGCACGGCGCACCAGACGTTGCGCGCCGGGATCGGGCTCGACGAGCGCAAGCAGCCGCTCACCGACAGCCTGCGGTGCGTCGGCGGCGACATCGTCCTCGGTGCGCGTGCCGAGGATCTCGTGCGTGACGCGTTTGGCCTCGACCTCCTCTGCGACCTGACGGAGTGCGAACTCGCGCAGAGCAGCGAGGTTCTCGACCTTGAAGAAGCCGTTGAGCGCGGCCTCGATGCGCTCGGGCGGGTACACCTTGCCGGCGCGTAGACGCGCGAGCAGCGCCTCGGGCGGGACGTCGACGAGCACGACCTCGTCGGCGGCCTTGAGCACGGAGTCGGGAAACGTCTCGCGCACGCGCACACCCGACAGCTCGGTGACGCGGTCGTTGAGCGACTCGAGGTGCTGGACGTTCACCGTCGAGATCACGTCGATGCCGGCGACGAGCAGCTCCTCGATGTCCTCGTAGCGCTTGCCGTGCTCGACGCCCGGGGCATTGGTGTGCGCGAGCTCATCGATCAGCGCGAGGTCAGGCGCGCGGCGTAGCAGGCCCGGGAGATCGAGCTCCTCGATCACCGTGTCGCGGTGGGAGATGCGTCGGCGCGGGTGCAGAGGCAGCCCTTCCGCGAGCACCGCGGTATCGGCGCGACCGTGGGTCTCGAGCACCCCGATCACGACGTCGCGGCCGGCCTCCAGCTCCGTGTGACCCTCCTGCAGCATCCGGTAGGTCTTGCCGACACCGGCAACCATCCCCAACAAGACCGTGTAGTGCCCACGTCTCACGCGCCCAAGAGATTGTGGACCAGGAGGTCGATGAGCTTGATGCCGGCAAACGGCGCGACGAGCCCGCCGACGCCGTAGATCAGCAGGTTGCGGCGCAGCAGGGCCGTCGCTCCGACCGGGCGATAGCGCACGCCGCGCAGCGCGAGCGGCACCAGGGCCGGGATCACGATCGCGTTGAACACGATCGCGCTGATGATCGCGCTGCGCGGCGAGCCGAGCGACATCACGTTGAGCTGGTCCAGCGCACCGCCGTAGGTGAACGCGAAGATCGCCGGCAGGATCGCGAAGTACTTCGCGATGTCGTTGGCGATGCTGAACGTCGTCAAGGCGCCGCGCGTGATCAGCAGCTGCTTGCCGACTTCGACGATCTCGATGAGCTTCGTCGGGTTGGAGTCGAGATCGACCATGTTGCCCGCCTCGCGGGCTGCTTGAGTGCCGGTGTTCATCGCCACGCCGACGTCCGCCTGCGCAAGCGCCGGCGCGTCGTTGGTGCCGTCGCCGGTCATCGCGACCAGCCGGCCCTCGGCCTGCTCGTGGCGGATCAGCTCCATCTTGCGCTCCGGCGTCGCCTCGGCGAGAAAGTCGTCGACGCCGGCCTCGCTGGCGATCTGCGCGGCCGTCAGGCGGTTGTCGCCCGTCACCATCACGGTACGAATGCCCATCGATCGGAGGCGCTCGAAGCGCTCGGACATGCCCTCCTTGACAGTGTCCTTGAGATAGACGACGCCGAGGACCTGGGTGTCGCGCGCGACGGCCAGCGGCGTGCCGCCCTCGCGCGCGATGCGGTCGACTTCGCCCTGCAGCTCGCTCGGCGGTGTGCCGCCCTGGCTCGCGACCCAGTCGCGGATCGAGTCCGCCGCGCCCTTGCGCAGCATCGCGCCGTCGTAGTCGACCCCCGACATGCGCGTCTGCGCGGTGAACGGGACGAAGCTGGCCTCGTGGGGCGCGAGCTCGCGCTCGCGCAGGCCGTAGCGCTTGGCGAGCACGACGATCGAGCGCCCCTCGGGTGTCTCGTCGGCAAGGGAGCTCAGCTGCGCGGCCTCGGCCAGGTCGGCCTCGGCGACGCCCGGCATCGGGATCAGCTCGGACGCCTCGCGGTTGCCGAGCGTGATCGTGCCGGTCTTGTCGAGCAGCAACACGTCGACATCACCTGACGCTTCGACGGCGCGGCCGCTGAGCGCGAGCACGTTGCGGCGCACGAGGCGGTCCATGCCGGCGATTCCGATCGCTGACAACAGCGCGCCGATCGTCGTCGGGATCAGCGCGACGAGCAGCGCGATCAAGGTCGTGATCGAGATCGTGGTGTCCGCGAACTCGGCGAACGGCTTGAGCGTCGCGGTGACGACGAGGAAGACGAGCGTGAGCGCAGCCAGCAGGATGCCGAGCGCGATCTCGTTCGGGGTCTTGCGCCTCTCGGCACCCTCGACGAGCGCGATCATGCGGTCCAGGAACGACTGCCCTGGTTCCTGCGTGATCTCGACGACGATGCGGTCCGACAGCACGCGCGTGCCGCCGGTGACCGCGCTGCGGTCGCCGCCCGATTCGCGGATGACGGGCGCCGACTCGCCGGTGATCGCCGACTCGTCGACCGATGCGATGCCCTCGATGACGGTCCCGTCGCCGGGGATCACCTCACCCGGTGTGACGACGACGATGTCGCCCTTGTGCAGCTCGGCGGCCGGGCGCGTGGTTCCGTCCTGCATGTGCGCGACGGTCTGCGTGCGCATCGCGCGCAGCGTGTCGGCCTGCGCACGCCCACGGCCCTCGGCGAGCGCCTCGGCGAGGTTGGCGAAGATGACGGTCAGCCACAGCCAGACGGCGATCGTGAGGGTGAACCAGCGCGGATCGTCCGTCCCGACGACGAGCGCGACCGTCGTGACGCACGCGCCGAGCCAGACCACGAACATCACCGGGTTGCGGACCTGGATCCGCGGGTCGAGCTTGCGCAGCGACTGGACCAGCACGTCAGCCTTGATCATCGAGTGCCTCGTTCAGCTTGGTGGTGTTGACGCCGGGCTCACCGAGCAGGCCGAGGAAGCGGCCGTCGGTGTTGTCGTCGATCAGCTGCTGGACGCGTCGCAGCGGGATTGCGCGCACGCGCGCCACGCGCCGCGCTTGGATCTCGGCGTTCGCCTCGGAGATGTGCGGATCGACTCCGGAGGCCGAGGTTGTGACGGCATCGACGGGGATCTCGTTCTCCGCGACACCCTCACGCTGGCGATACACGTCGATGCGTGCGCGGTAGAAGGCGCGCGCCAGCTTGGAGCTCGGTCCGCGGTTGGAGAAGAACGTCGCGTCAGCCGAGTAGCCAGTCGCGGACGGCCGCGGTTGGAAGTACCGGTCGGCCGGGTGCCATTCGCGGGCGAGCAGGGTGGTGTCGCCGTCGGCCTTATCACCGAAGAGCGCTTGGGAAACGCCCGTCATCGCCAGCGGATAGGCGAGGCCCAGGAGCAGCGTCAAGACGACGATCGCGATCGCTGCGGTGCGGAGTTCACGCATGTCAGAACAACCTGTCGGTCAGGCCCTGGGTGATCGGGCCGAGGAGCAGGGCCGGGAAGAACGTGAGCGCACCCACGATCACGACGACGCTGATGAGCAGCGCGACAAACGTCGGGCTGTCCGTGCGCAGCGTGCCGGCCCCGATCGGCGCCGAGCGCTTCTGCGCCAGCGAGCCCGCGACGGCGAGCACGATGAGGATCGGCGCGAAGCGGGAGAGAATCATCACCGAGCCACCGAGGAGGTCGGCGAACGTCACGCCGGTATAGCCGGCAAACGCCGAGCCGTTGTTGTTGCCCTGGGAGAGGTAGGCGTACAGCGTCTCGGAGACGGCCTGCGGCTTGGCAGACGCGTAGATCGACGGCGTGCCCCACTTCGTCCCGAGCGCGACGCCCGCGGCAACGAGCACGGCGATCGGCGTGAACAAGCGTGCCGAGCGCGACGAGCTTGATCTCGCGTGCCTCGACCTTCTTGCCGAGGTACTCCGGCGTGCGACCGACCATCAGGCCGCCGATGAAGACCGACAGCAGGACGAACAACAGCATCGAGTACAGGCCGGTACCGACGCCGCCGAAGATCGTCTCGGACATCGACATGTTCGCGAACGGAACGAGGCTGCCGGTGCCGGTCAGCGACTCCATCGCGCCGTTGACGGCGCCGCTGGACGTCGCCGTCGTGACGGCTGCCCAGAGCGCGGTACCGGCGTCGCCGAAGCGGACCTCTTTGCCCTCCAGGTTCGGCGCGTCGAGACCGGCAGCGTGCAGCGCCGGCGTGCCGTGGTGCTCGGCGGCGAAGATGACTGCAACGCCGACGAGGAACACAAGCCCCATCGCCGCGAAAATCGCTAGACCCTCGCGACGGTTGCCGACCATACGTCCGTAGGTCCACGTCAGCGAGACCGGGATGCAGAGCATCAGCACCATCTCGAGAAAGTTGGTGAAGCCTGTCGGGTTCTCGAATGGGTGTGAGGAGTTGACGTTGAAGTAGCCGCCGCCGTTGGTGCCGAGCTCCTTGATGGCTTCCTGCGAGGCGACCGACATGTCCAGGCTCTGGACGACGCCGCGGCTGGCGAGCAGCAGGCCGGCGACGATCGAGATCGGCAGCAGCACGTAGAGGCAGGCGCGCGTCAGGTCGACCCAGAAGTTGCCGATCGTGCCCTCGGCCTTCGTCGTCGCGCTCGACCGCCGCATCGCGATCGCGCGGATCAGCGCGACAGCGACCGCGATGCCGACTCCCGCGGACACGAAGTTCTGCACGGCGAGGCCGGTCATCTGCGAGAAGTTCGAGAGCGTCGTCTCGCCGCCGTAGTACTGCCAGTTCGTGTTCGTCACGAACGACGACGCGGTGTTGAAGCTCAGGTCCCAGGTGCCCGAGTGGAAGTCGTTCGGGTTGAGCGGGTGCAGCGTCTGCGTGCGCAGGATCAGGTAGAGCAGGAGCCAGCCGACCGCGCTGAAGGCGATGACGCTCTTGGCGTACGTCTTCCAGTCCTGCTGGGTGCCGGGATTGACGCCAAGCGCCCGATAGACGACGGCCTCGACGCGCGCAGGCTCCTCGCGGCTGAACAGCCGCGCCATGTAGTTGCCCAGCACGGGCATGATGGCGACGAGGACCGCGCAGAAGATCGCGATCTGGAGAAAGCCCTGGGCCATCGCCCTAGAACTTCTCTGCGCGCAGGAGCGCGTAGATCAAGTACGCGCTGACGAGCACGCACGCGACCACCGAGAGGGCGTTCACGGCGCTCATATGCGGTCGAGCCCTTCGATTGCCGCCCACAGCGCCGCGAACAGTGCGAGCGCGAGGACGATGGCGACGATGTCCATGCCAGACAGCGTCGGGCCGCGGCCGTCAAGGTCGCGTGCAGGACCTCGCGACCGGCATCAAGATCGTGTGAAGGTGCCTACGACGCGAAGAGCTCGGCCAGCTGCAGCGGCGGCAACGGCACCGACCGCGCCTGCACGACGCCGTCGCGCTCGACGACCTCGGTCTTGGTGTACGCGCCGTCCTTCGGCTCGGTGTGCACCTCGACGCGCCAGTTGACGAGGTCGACGATCCAGTACTCAGGGATGCCGGCGGTCGCATAGATCGGCGCTTTGATCACGCGGTCCTTCGACAGCGAGGTATGCGACACCTCGACCAGCAGCAGCCCCCACGCGGGAAGATGCTGCATCGTCCCGGCACCATGCTCGACGACGCTGAAATCGGGCTGCGGCTCGGAGCGGGGAGCGAAGGTCATGGCGTTGCCGGCGCCAAGCTCGTAACGCTCCCAGTCGAGGCCTTGCGCGAAGTACCGCAGCAGCCGCGCGGACACCGCACGGTGTGGCGGCCCCTCGGCGATCATCGCGACCAGCCGTCCTTCCAACAGCTCGACGCGATCGTCCTCCGTGAGGATCTCGGCCTCGATCATGCGGTGGTACTGGTCTACCGTCAGCAGGTAGGGCTCCTCGAAATGCTCCGTCTGCAGCGCCACGCCCTCGAGGGTAGCGACCGCTCGCGGCGTCATCCACCGGTCCGTTCCGGGCGCACGAGCGTCTCCCCGCAGTGCTCGCAGCACTGCTCGGGCACGCCTTCATAAGCCTCCTCGAGCAGGTCCAGCACACGCGGCACGGCGTCGAGCGACACGGCCACCGCGGTCTTGCCCGAGCCCGGCGTGAAGAGGTAGACCTCCTCGTCCTCGTCCAACGGCCGCAGCTCGTTGTCGATGTGCATCAGGTGGAAGCGCATGCGTCCAGATCCGGCATCCCGAGGTCGGCGCCGCAGCTCTCACAGCACGGCTGCCCGCGCGGCGCACCGAAGCTCGCGTGTCGCAGCACGCGCGCCATCTCCGGCACGACGTCCGGCGCGCCGCCGATCCGCAGCAGGCGCGAGCCGTCGTCGCGATAGAGCGAGAGCATGGCCATCGTCTCGCCTGTCTGCGAGCGCTCGGCTTCGACGTGCAGCAGTCCCATCCACATGCGCCGCAGCGAATCACGAGCCCGTGCCGGCGCGGCCGGATTTCGCACTTCCGGCACAGAGAATTTACGAAGTCGTCGCGTTAGTTCGCGAAGCGGTAACCGACGCCGGGGTCGGTGCGGATGTGACGCGGTGGGCCGTCACCCGGCTCGATCTTGCGGCGCAGGTTGGCGACGTGCGCGCGCAGCACCTGCGTGTCCTCGGCATAGCCCGGACCCCAGACCTCGGTCAGCAGCGCACGGTGGGTCATCAGCCGCCCGCGCTGGGTCGCCAGGACGCGCAGCAGGTCGAACTCGATCGGCGTCAGATGGACATCCTGGCCGTCGCGCCGCACGACACGCGCACCGAGGTCGATCTCCAATCCCTCGGCGTGAATCACCGGCTCCCCCGCGGCCGCCGGCGCGCGGCGCAGCGCGGCGTTGAGACGGGCCACCAGCTCGCGCGGCGCAAACGGCTTGGTGACGTAGTCGTCGGCGCCGGCCTCGAGCGCCTCGACCTTCGCGTCTTCGTCGCCGACCGCCGACAGCACGAGGATCGGGACCTGCGTCCACTCGCGCAGGCGCCGGCAGAGGTCGACGCCGCTGCCGTCGGGCAGCATGAGGTCGACGATCGCTGCGTCCGGCGGGCGTACCGCGGCGCGGTCCAGTGCCTCCTCGACCGTGTACGCCTCGACGGTCTCGTGCCCGGCTTCGCGCAGCACGACCTTCAGGGCGCGCACGATCTGCGGCTCGTCGTCGACCACGAGGATCCTCATGACAGCGGCAGCTCCACGACGAAGCTCGTCCCCTGCCCAGGCAGTGACTCGATCGACACGCGCCCGCCGTTGGCCTCTATGAAGCCGCGGACGATCGCCAGGCCCAGGCCCGATCCGGCGCTGCCGTTGCCCTTGTAGAACGGCTCGAAGACGCGCTCCTGCTCGGCCTCGGAGATCCCGGGCCCTTGGTCGACGACGCGCACGAGCAGCCGCTCGCGAACCGCGCGGGCACGGACGCTGACCGGGCGCCCGTCGGAGTGACGCACGGCGTTGTCGATGAGGTTGGCGAACGCGCGCTCCAGCTGGGCGTGGTCGGCGCGCACCGGCGGCAGGTCGCGGTCCACGGCGAAGCGCACGTCGCCGGCCACGCCGTCGGCCGCTCCGGCGAGGACGTCCGCGACATCGACCCAGTCGCGTCGCGGCTCTGCGGTCCCCGCCTCCAGGCGCGAGAGGTCCAGCAGGTTCGCGATCACCCGCTCGAGGCGCTCGCCCTCGCTGACGATTCCGGCCGCCAGCGCCTCGCGCTCGTCCTCCCGCAGCGCTGCACTGCCGAGCGCGTGGCCCGCGGTGAGGATCGCGGTCAGCGGCGAGCGCAGGTCGTGCGAGACGGAGCGCAGGATCGAGGTCTTCAGGTCGTCGCTGCGCCGCAGGGCGGCGGTCTCGACGACCTCGCCGAGCAGCGCCTCGCGCTGTAGCGCTGCGGCGACGAGCGCCTGCAGAGACGGGATCAGCCGCGCTTCGACGCGCTCGCGATCGACGTCGGCGGGAAGCAGCAGCGTCGCGACCTGGTCGTCGTGCGCGTCGCGCAGCGCGAACGCCGCCTCGCGCTCACGCGGCTCGCGCGCGCCGCGCACGATGCCGGCCGCGTCGACACCGAGCGCATCCGCAACGCGGCGCGACGCGGTCCGCAACAGCACGTCGAGGTCGAGCCCCGCCAGCATCCCGCGCGCGAGGTCGGCCGCGAGGTCGGCTTCGTGCGCGCGCGCCTGCGCCTCGTCGCCGCGACGCCGCGCGACCTCCGCGACCGTCGAGACCACCACCGCGCAGACGACGAAAGCTGTGAGCGCGATCCAGTTCTCGCCCTCGGCGACCGAGAAGCGCCCCGTCGGCGGGATGTGGAAGAAGTTGAACGTCAGCGCCGCCGCGACCGACGCGACGACGCCGAGGCGCGCGCCCCAGGTGACCGAGATGAGCAGGACGACCGGCAGGTAGACGACGCCGAGCGACACGACGGGCGCGACGTCGTCCAGTGCGTACACCAGAGCGGTCGCCAGCGCGATGCCGCCGACCGCGGCGACGATGCCCATCCACAGCGGCAGGCGCCGGTCGGCGAGAAGCGGACGGTCGGGCATCCGCTTGCGAACAGTAGGGCGCTAGCGGACCCTGAACGAGACCGTCCGCGAGCGGGCGCGGTTGCCTGCGGCGTCAGTGGCGTTCACGACGAGGCGATAGCGCCCTGCTCGCAGCCGCTTGGAGGTGACCATCACCGCGGTGCGGCCCTTCTTCAGGCGACGCGTGGACGAGCGCACCGTCCGGTAGGCCTTGCCCGACTTGCGGCGCAGCGAGAGCCGCACGGTCGCGGGCTCGTCGAGCGTCAGCGTCAGGCGGACTCCCCTGCGCGGGCGGCTGATGGTCAGCCTGCTCAGCGTCGGCCGGCGCGTGTCCTTGGCTGCCGGGGGAGGCGGCGGAGGCGGGGGTGGCGGCGTCGCGATGCCGCGGCGCTGCTGGAACAGCGCGACCGCCGCCGCGGCGTCGGCGATCCCGCCGCTGACGGACTTGCCCGCCCACGCCGGCACGCGCCGGGCGCTGTCGATGATCACCGCACGGACGTCGGCCGGACTCGCGGACGGATCGATGCCGAAGAGGATCGTCGCGATCCCGGCGGCGGTCGGCGACGCATAGCTCGTCGCGCACCCGGTCGGGCCGAAGCCGCCGCCGTTGGTCGTCGTGATGCTGTTCTGCGTCGGCACGGCGACGTCGACGTACTTCGGGCCGTAGCCGCCGCAGTCGAGGCCGTCGTTCGGCGCCGAGGTCGACACGCACAACACGTTCGACAGCTCCAGCGCGCACGGCATCGGGTTGTCGCCGTCAGCGTCGTTGGCGCCGCCGTTGCCCGACGGAATCGTCACGAACAAGACGTTCGACAGCTGCGTGATCGCGGCCTCGAGCTCGGGCTCGATCGGACCCGACAGCCAGCTGAGGCTGACGACCCGCACGCCGCGATCGGCCGCCCAGCGGAAGGCGTCGTCCTGGAGGTACTGGTAGCAGTTGTCGTTGTCCCAGCACGTGCGCAAGGCGACGAAGCGCGCGTTCGGGGCGACGCCCGCGCCACCCTGGCCGTTGTTGTGGGCGGCACCGAGCAGACCCGCGACGGCGGTGCCGTGGCCGCTGCCGCCGACCGGGTCGCTGGGATCGCCGTCGGGTTGCAGCCCGCCGGGGTCGGGGTTTGCGACGCCCAGCAGGTCCCAGCCTGGACTGCCGGCCGCGACGGTCCCCGGGTCGCCGACACCATCGGGGTTCGGTGCGGGCACCGCTGCCGGCAGCGAGAACAGGCGCGACGCGAAGTCCGGGTGGTCGAGATCGAGGCCGGTGTCGGCGACGAGCACGTTGACGTCCTGCAGCGGGCGTCCGACGAGATCGAGCGCCTCGCCGACGCGCATGATCCGCAGCGGCTCCTGAGCGCCGACCTGCGGGTCGGACGGCAGCGCGGCGTTCGCGGTCGCCGGGATCACAAGCACCAGCGCAAGCGCCAGCCAGCGCATCAGGGCGCCTCCGGGATCAGGCTCATCGCGCGCTCGGACATCGCGGTGATCGTCAGCGACGGGTTCACGCCGACGTTCGCCGGGACGACCGAGCCGTCGCAGACGAGCAGGTTCTCGTAGCCGAAGATGCGGTGCGACGCATCGACGACACCGTGCGCGGGGTCGGCGGCCATGATCGCGCCGCCGAGGATGTGCGCCGTCGTCGGGACGTTGCGCAGCGCCTCGAAGATGCCGCTCTGCGGGATCCCGCCGGTCTCCTTCGCAATCCACTCCGCCGCGTGGTTGGCAGCGGGGATGAACGTCGGGTTGGGCTTGTCGGGATCCTGCTCGGTCTGCAGGCGGATGCCGCCGAACAGCCCGCGCTTGGGCCGCAGCGCGATCGCGCTGTCGAGCGTCTGCATCACGAGGATGATGATCGTCCGCCGCGAGCTGCCGAACGGGTAGATCGACGCCCACAGGCGGCGCGGGTGGCGCACGCACTGCCACAGCCACTTCAGCGGCCGCGTGAGTTTCGTCCCGTCCGGCGTCAGCAGCGTCGTGACGCCATGCATCGAGTCCGCCGCGTGGCCGTAGGTCACCGTCTCGATGTGCGTGTGCGCGTCGGGGTAGATGCTCGACGTGATCGCGATGCGGTGCGTGAGGTCCTCGGGGTAGTCGTCGGGCACGAGCACGCTCGGCACCGCCTCGGAGTTCGTCCGCACGACCTCACCGAGCCGGTCGGAGACGTTCGGCAGCCCACCGGCCAGGCGGCAGCGCTGCAGCAGCTTGTTCGTGCCGAGCGCACCCGCAGAGAGCACGACGCCACGCGCCGTGAACGTCTGGCGGCGCTTGCGCAGCCACGCGCCGGGATGCTCGGTGATCACCTCGTAGCCCTCGCTGCCGTCGGCCGGGCCGATCGGGCGGACGTCGACGACCTCGCGCTCAGCGTGCACCTTCACGCCGTTGCGCTCCGCAAACCAGAGGTAGTTCTTCCGCAGCGTGTTCTTGGCGCCGTGCGGGCAGCCGACCATGCAGCGTCCGCAGCGCAGGCAGCCGGTGCGATCCGGTCCCTCGCCGCCGAAGTACGGGTCCGGCACGGTCTTCCCGGGCTCGCCGAGGAACACGCCGACGCGCGTCTTGCCGTACGTCTCGGAGACCCCGAGGTGCTCGCCGAGGCGCTTGAGGATCTGGTCTGCCGGATCGTCCTCGTCGTAGGTGACGACGCCGAGCATGCGCTCCGCCTCGGCGTAGTGCGGCGCGAGCTCTGCCTCCCACGGCGCGAAGTCGCGCCATTGCGGGTCCTCGAAGAACGCCTTCGGCGGGACGTAGAGCGTGTTGGCGTAGCCCAGCGAGCCGCCGCCGACGCCACAGCCGCTGACGATGAAGATGTCCTTGAATATCGACATCCGCAGGATCCCGCGCATTCCGAGCTTCGGCGCCCAGAAGTAGCGGCGCAGATCCCAGGTGGACTTGGGGAAGTCGACGTCCTCGAAGCGCCGCCCGCATTCCAGGACGCCGACGCGGTAGCCCTTCTCGCTCAGGCGCAGCGCGCTGACGCTGCCCCCGAAGCCCGAACCGATCACCAACCAGTCGTAGTCGTGCTCGCTCATGCTCCCTCCCGCCGGGACCCTACCGCCGGCCCTGCGACACTGCCGCCGATGCTTGCGCGCCTTCAGGCCGCCGTCGTACAGGCACCGATGGGTGGCGGGTTGGCGGGCGCACCGCTTGCGGGCGCGGTCGCCGCCGCGGGCGGGATCGGGTTCGTCGGCCATCTGGACCCCAAGCCGCTCGCTGCCGAGCTCGAGCCGCTCATGCGTCGCGCGCCCGGGGCCGCGGTGATCGCCGCCCGTCAGCGGCCGTGGTGGCCGTTGCTCACGCCGCTGCCGGCGCACCAAGGGATGCGCGCCGAGCGCATCGAAGCCACCGCCCTGTACGCCGGAGAAGTCGTCCGCGACATCGACCGCCTGGAGTCCGCGGCCGACGTCGTCGCGATGCTGACGCCGCAGGCCGCCCGCTAGAACCAGAGCTGCGCGACGGCGGAGATGCCGACGACCACGATCAGGCCGCGCAGGGCCGCCGGCGGCAGCCGGCGGCTCCAGCGGGCGCCGATCGTGCCGCCGACGAGCGATCCGGCCGCGATCAGCGCAACGGCGTCCCACGCAACGTCGGCGATCACGAGGAAGATCAACCCCGCGACCAGATTCACCAGCCCCGCCATCACGTTCTTCAGTGCGTTGAGGCGCTGCAGGTCGTCGGGCAGCGCGACCCCCAGCAGCGCGAGCAGGATGATGCCCTGCGCCGCACCGAAGTAGCCGCCGTACACGCCGGTCGCGAAGACACCGGTCGCAAGCGCCGGGCCGCCGTGCTCGCTGTCGGCGCGATGCTGCGCCAGGCGCGCCGTCAGCCACGGCTGCGCGACCACCAGCACGAGCGCGAGCAGGATGATCGGCGGCACGATCGCCTCGAACGCCGACTCAGGCAGCACCAGCAGCGCGACCGCGCCGGCGATCGCGCCCGCGAGCGAGAACGGCACGAGCATCAGCATCCGCCGCCGCTGGCCTTCGAGCTCGCGCCGGTAGCCGACGGCGCCCGCCACCGAGCCGGGCACCAGGCCAAGCGAGTTCGACACGTTCGCGGTCACCGGCGGAAAGCCGACCGCCACGAGCACGGGGAACGTGATCAGCGTGCCGCTGCCGACAGCGACGTTGATCATGCCCGCGCCAGCCCCGGCCGCGAGCACGGCGATGATCTCGAGCGCGCTCATGCCAGCCCGACATCATCGCGGTCTGCCGATCGCGACAATGCGCCGCGTGCGCCGCGGCGACAACCTCGTCAATCTCAAGTCGGTCGACAAGGGCTACGGCAGCCGCTCGGTGCTGCGCGACGTGACGCTCGGCGTCGCCGCGGGAGAGCGCATCGGCGTGGTCGGGCGCAACGGCGACGGCAAGTCGACGCTGCTGCGGCTGATCGCCGGCGCCGAGGCGCCCGACGCGGGCGCGATCACGCACAGCGGCGAAGTGACGCTGGCGCTGCTGGGCCAGGGTGACGAGCTGAACGCGAACGCCACGATCCGCACGGAGCTCGTCGGCGGGCGCGCCGACCACGAGTGGGCCGCGGACGCGCGCTTTCGCAGCGTGCTCGACGGGCTGCTCGGCGGCGTCGCGATCACGCGCTTCGCGCTGGGGCTCGACACACCGATCGCGCCGCTGTCCGGCGGCGAACGGCGGCGCATCGCGCTGGCCAAGGTCTTGCTCGGCAACCCCGAGCTGCTGCTGCTGGACGAGCCCACCAACCACCTCGACGTCGAGGGCGTCGACTGGCTGGCCCGTCACCTCGCCGCGCGACGTGGCTCGCTCGTCGTCATCACGCACGACCGCTGGTTCCTCGACGCCGTCTGCACGTCGACCTGGGAGGTCAGCGACGGCGCCGTGCATCAGTACGACGGCGGCTACGCGGCCTACGTGCTGGCGCGCGCCGAGCGCGACCGCCAGGCCGCCGCACGCGCGGACCGCCGCCAGCAGCTGCTGCGCAAGGAGCTGGCATGGCTGCGCCGCGGGCCGCCGGCGCGTACGTCCAAGCCCAAGTTCCGGATCGAGGCCGCCAACGCGCTGATCGCCGACGAGCCGGCACCGCGCGACAGCGTCGAGCTGCTGCGCTTCGCTGGCGCGCGCCTGGGCGACAAGGTGCTCGACGCGGTCGACGTCTCCCTCGCGTTCGGCGAGCATCCCGTGCTGACGGGCGTGACCTGGCGGCTGGGTGCCGGCGACCGCGTCGCGCTGGTCGGCGTCAACGGCTCGGGCAAGTCCTCGCTGGTGAACGTGCTCGCCGGCGCGCTGGCGCCGACGAGCGGGCACGTCGAGCGCGGCGCGACCGTGCGCCTCGCGCAGCTCTCGCAGGACACCGCCGAGATTCCGGGGCACCTGCGCGTACTCGAGGCGCTGGAAGAGGTCCGCGGCCGCGCCGTCACCAGCGGCGGCGTCGAGCTGACGGCGGGCCAGCTGTGCGAGCGCTTCGGCTTTCGCGGCGACCGCGCGCGTACGCTCGTGCGCGACCTGTCCGGCGGCGAGCGCCGGCGATTGCAGCTGATGCGCCTGCTGATGGGCGAGCCGAACGTCCTGCTGCTCGACGAGCCCACCAACGACCTCGACATCGACACGCTGACGGCGCTGGAGGATCTGCTCGACAGCTGGCCCGGCACGCTCGTCGTCGTGAGCCACGACCGCTACTTCGTCGAGCGCGTCTGCGACAACGTCCACGCGCTCGAGGACGACGGCACGCTGCGCCACCTGCCCGGCGGCATCGAGCAGTACGTGGAGCGGCGCCGGCTGACACCAGCGCCTCCCGCCGCCGCCGTTGCCAGCGCCCCGCCCGCCGCAGGCGCGGTGCTGCGCGCCGCACGCAAAGAGGTCGCGCGGCTGGAGCGTGCGCTGGAGAAGCTCGCGACGCGCGAGCAGGCACTGCACGAGGACATGGCCGCCAACGCCACCGACCACGCGCGCCTGCACGAGCTGCAGGACGAGCTCGGCGCCTTGACGGCCGAACGCGAGCGCCTGGAGACCGAGTGGCTGGAGACGTCGGCAGCGCTCGAAGCGTCGTGATCGGCAGGATGTCGAGAAACGCCGGCCGGCTCCGCTCATGGAGATGAGGGCCTCGAAAAGCGCGGCCACACGACACCAGGAGACACGCACATGCCCAGGTATCTGTTGCTCAAGCACTACCGCGGCGGCCCGGAGCCGTACCGCCCGTTTCCTCCGATGGACCAATGGGCGCCCGAGGACGTCGAGGCGCACTTCACCTTTCTCAAAGGGGTCCGCAAGCTGCTCGAGGAGAACGGCGAGTACGTCGACGGGCAGGGGCTGACGCAGACGCAGACCTGGGTGCGCTACGGCGGCCCGGAGGCGGCACCCGTCACCACCGACGGCCCGCTCCCCGAGACCAACGACCTCATCGCGGGCTGGTACATGGTCGACGTCGACTCGCGTGAGCGCGCGCTGGAGATCGCGGCGTACATCTCCTCAGAGCCCGGCCCGGGCGGCGGGCCGCTGCACGAATGGATCGACGTCCGTGAGGTCATGTCCGGGTCACACGCGGAGGACTGACCCGTCGTGGCCGGCGAAGCGCTGCAACGGCTGGACGAGGGCGCACTGCGGGCCCTCGTCCCGCGGGTGCTTGCAGCCCTCGTCCGCCGCGGCGAGGACTTCGACGCCGCCGAGGACGCGCTGCAGGAGGCGCTGCTCGAGGCGCTGCGCGTCTGGCCCGACCATCCCCCGCGCGATCCACGCGCATGGCTGACCACGGTGGCGACGCGGCGGCTCGTCGACGCGCGGCGCAGCGAGGCTGCGCGACAGCGCCGTGAGGAGGCGATGCACGCCGAGCCCGAGCCGGTCGTCACGGACGAGGGCGACGACACGCTCTTCCTGCTCTTCTGCTGCTGTCACCCCGACCTCTCGCCCGCCTCCCAGGTGGCGCTGACGCTGCGCGCCGTGGGCGGCCTCACCACTGAGGAGATCGCCGACGCCTTCTACGTCCCTGAGGCGACGATGGCGCAGCGGATCAGCCGCGCCAAGCGCACGCTGCGCGGGCGCCGCCTGGACCAGCCCGGCGATCTGGCCGTCGTGCTGCGCGTGCTCTACCTCGTCTACACCGCCGGCCACGCAGGGCGCGTCGACCTGGCCGGCGAGGCGATCCGGCTCGCACGCCAGCTGACACTGGCCACGGAGGAGCCCGAGGCGCGCGGGCTTCTCGCACTGATGCTTCTGAACCACGCGCGGCTTCCGGCGCGCTTCGACACGGAGGGCAGGATCGTCACGCTCGACCGGCAGGACCGCAGCCTGTGGGACACGCGCGCGATCGCCGAGGGCGTGCGCGTGCTGCAGACGGCACTGGCTCTTCAGCGGCCCGGCCGCTACCAGGTCGAGGCCGCGATCGCCGCTCTGCACGACGACGCGGCAAGCGCCGAGGAGACCGACTGGCCGCAGATCCTGGCCTGGTACGACGACCTCGTCGCGCTGACCGAGGAGCCCGTACGCCAGGACCCCGCCGCCGTCCTCGGCCGCGCGGTCGCCGTCGGCCACGTGCTCGGCGCCGCTGCCGGCCTGCGCGAGACAGAGCGGCTACGCGAGGTGCTCGGCGAGCGCCATCGCTGGCACGCCGTGCGCGGATACCTGCACGAGCTCGACGGCGACCTGCCTGCCGCGGCTACGGCGTTCGCCGAGGCCGCCCGCCGCGCCACCAACGTCGCCGAGCGCGATCACCTCATCCGCCAGGCGGCCCGCACGCGAGCCGCCGCATAGAAAAGCCCCGCGCAGGGCTTTCTGACGGGAGCGACGGGACTCGAACCCGCGACCTCCGGCGTGACAGGCCGGCGCTCTAACCAACTGAGCTACGCCCCCGAGGAAATCGGGCCGCCAAGTATAGGAGCCGGCCCGCAACTCCGCGGCGCGGTGCTTGTTCTTATGAGTGCACCGGACGCCCCGTCCGAATGACGCGGCGCGGCCCCCGGATCCGAGCTCCCGGGGTGCCGCGCCCGTCAGCCTGTAGCGTCGCCGGCATGCGACTCGTGCTCGGAGGCTTGGCGGCACTCGTCCTCACCGCTCCGGCCGTGGCGTTCGCGCCGTCGGACCGGATCACCAAGAACGGCCTCGGCGATGTCGAGATCGGGATGACGATCGCGCAGGTCGGCAAGGAGGTCGGCCGCAAGCTCGACGTCCAGTACCTGCACGACGAGTCGTGCGGCAACGCCGTCCTCGGCAAGCAGATCTCGGCGATCTTCGCCCACGGCCGGCTGGCGCGGATCTACATCGCCACCCCGCGCTACAGGACACGCACGGGCGTTCATGTCGGCCACCGCGAGCGCGACGTCTACGCGCGGTACGGCCGCAGCGTCGTGGCAGTGCCGCACCATTACGTCGCGGGCGGGTTCTACCTGCGCGTGACAACCAAGCGCCGGCGCGTCGTCTTCGAGACCACCGCGACGGGACGGATCGACCAGATCTCGGTCGGGCGCATCCCCGAAGTCGACTACGTGGAGAGCTGTGCCTAGGAGCATGCGCCGGGTGGCAGTCGTCCTGCTGGTGCTGGGACTCGCCGGCTGCGGCGGGTCTGACGATGAGGGCAGACGCAGCACCTCTGAGACCGCACTCGCGGCCGCCGTCTCGCTGCAGGATGCGATGGACAGCTCGGCGCGCGCGATCGAGGACGTGCGCGGCGCGCCCGACGAGCTCGAGGATCTGCGCGCGAGCCTCGAGCCTGCGCTTGCCCAGACCGCCGACGTGATCGCCGTGCTGACGGAGGCGCCAGATCGCGGCAGCGACGAGCGGCGGCTCATCGACGCGGCCCTGGAGCAGCGGGCGTTCCTGCAACTCGCGATTGACGCGACTCGCGCGCGGACTCGTCAGGCGGCGAATAGCTCGCTGAGCCAGGCCCGCGACGCGGGGACGCGGGCGTCGCGCGCGTATTCGCTCGTCGCGCGGACCGTCGGCGGGGTCCGCGAGCTGGTCCCGGCAGAGACGATGTTCGCCACCGCGCGACTCAGCGAGGCCATGCGGCGCGTCCTTCGCGGCGCGCCTGAGCGACGTGAAGGCGGCGAAAGCACCACACGCTCTGCGAGCACCGCGTGCGGCGAGGGGCTCTCAGTCAACGCGACCACGCCGTGCCAGATCGCTCGCGACGTGCGTGACACGTACGAACGCTCGGGTGGCGCCGAGGTAATCGACGTCTTCGACCCAGCGACCGGCGCGACGTACTCGATGAGCTGCTCGGGCACCGATCCCACCGTGTGCCGCGGCGGCATCGGCGCGGTCGTGACGATCCGCTAGCGGTTGTGCGGCAGGTGCCAGCCCGCCCGTGAGCGCTGCGCCTAGCCGATGGCCTACCCTGGACACATGCAGAAGCCACTCGACACGTCCCGATTGCTCAAGGAGCTGGAGGTCGTTGGCGAGAAGCTGTCGTCGCACAAACTCACGCGCGAGAAGCGCATGGAGCTGCTGCGCCGCCAGGCTGATCTCGGTGACCTGCGCGAAGCGATCGCGCTGCGCGCGCGACGTAGCGGACGGTAGAAGGCGCGGAACGAGATGCGGCGGAGCATTGCCCCGCCGCATCTACCCGACTATCCGGTCCTTCCAAGCGGCTAGCGCTTGCGGCGCACGTTCACCGTCAGCACCTTCGAGCCGGCACCGGCGTTCTCGAAGTCGCCCGCCCACTGCGCCACGAACGTGTTCACGCCACGGCGGAGGTTGAAGTTGGCGGAGAACGATCCGTCCTCGGCGGTGTCGATCGTCTGGTGCTGCCAGAACGCCGAGCCCGGCGGCAGGTAGCTGATCGTCACGGCCTGGTTGCTGCCGCCCTTGGTCAGCGTGCCGCCGATCGCCAGGCGACCCGGCTTGGTCGGCGCGCGCCGCGGCTTCTTCAGCGAGATCGACGCCTTGCCGCCGCGGTCACCGCCGGTGGTCGAGTACAGCAGCGACGTGTCGCCGCCGAGCAGGTAGTCGGTCCCACCGCCGGCCGCGGCGATGCCGAACGGCTTGATCGGCGAGTTGACGACGAACTGCGGGCGCCAGGTGGTGCCACCGTCGGTCGTGCGCAGCAGGAAGCCGGCGTTGCTCGTGCGCCCGAAGCTCGGGATCACGAGGTAGCCCGCCGTCGCGCTGGAGAACGCCATGCCGACCGCGTCCTCGGTGCCGACCGCGGAGAGCTGCTTCCAGCTCTTGCCGCCGTTGGACGTGCGCCAGAGGATGCCCTTGGAGTCACGCAGGAAGCCCTGCTTGGCCGTGGTGAAGTCGACCTGGTCGACCGCACGCCGGTTCACGCGCTTCTTGCCGCGCTTCACGTACTTGCCCGGCTTGAGGATCGGCTTCCAGGACTTGCCGCCGTCGCTGGAGACGACGACGTCCTGCGAGCCCCACACGACGATCGCCGAGCCGGCGCGGTCCACGCCGCCAAGCGACTTCTTCGCGACGTCGCCGTCGGAGATCTGCGTCGGCGTGCCGCTCGAAACCCGACGGATGCCGCGGTTGCCGATCACGAGGACGGTGTCGGCGTTCGACGAGAAGATCGAGCTGAAGGTCGCCGGCGGGCCGACGTTGACCTTCGTCCACGACTTGCCGCCGTCGGTGGTCTTGCGCACGGTGTTGGAGACGTCCAGCGCGTAGCCGGTCGTCGCGGTCGGGAACGACACGTCCTGGACGTCCTCGGACGTCGCGACGTTGCCGCGGACCCAGTTCTTGCCGCCGTCGGTCGTGACCGCGAGCGAGCCGTTGTCGCCGGGGGCGTAGGCCGTGCCCTGCTGGCCGCCGGCGCGGATCCCGAAGTACTTGCCGGTCAGGCGACCGCCGACCTTCGTGAAGTTCGCGCCACCGTCGGCGGAGATCACGGTCGAGCCGTTGGCGCCGGCCGCCGCGAGCTGCGTCGGCGATGCGAACGCCGCCGCGTAGATCGGGTCGGTCGACGGCGACAGCAGCGACGCGGTCTCACCGGCGTCCGGTGTGCGGACGAGCTGGTCGCCCTTGGCCGTCGCGACGATGCAGAGGTTGATGTCCGCGCAGCGGACCGAGGTCAGGTTCTGCGCGCCTGCGCCGAGGTCCTTCGGCGTCCACGTCGCGCCACCGTCGGTGGTGCGCAGGAAGAGACCGGCGTCGCCGACGGCAAAGCCGTTCGTCGCGTTGACGAACGTGATGTCGGAGACCTTGCGCTTCGTGTCGGAGACGACCTTCCAGGACTCGCCGCCGTCGGTGGTCTGGAAGATCTTGCCCTCCGAGGAGATGCCGAAGCCGGTCGTCGCGCTGACGAACGCGATGTCCGTCGGCTGCGCCTGTCCACCGGCCGCGCCGGTGCCCGGCAGCGCCGTCTTCTGGCTGAAGCTGCCGCCGCCGTTGGCGGTCTGCGTGACGGTGCCGTCGCCGAGCAGCAGCCAGCCGGTGTTGGCGTCGATGAACGACACGCCGACGAGCTGCTCGGTGGTCTTGCAGCCGATCTCAGAGGACGCGAAGTCGATGCGCGTGAACGTCGCGCCGCCGTTGTCCGAGCGCCGCGCGACACAACCGCCGCCGGCGATGATCGTCGTCGGGCTGACGGCCTGCACCGTGCGGAAGTTCTGGAACGAGCCGACAGAGAGACCGCTCCAGCTCGCGCCGCCGTCGGTCGTCTTCAGCAGCGTGCCGAAGTCGCCGGCCGCGTAGCCGGTGAGGCCGGCGAACGCCATGGAGCGGATGGTGTTGCCCTGGGGCTGGGGGTTGCCCCAGGTCCAGCCGGACGAGCCGACCTGGACCTCGGCCGCTGCTGGCGCGGCAGCCGCGAGCGCGGCGCCTGCGGCCAGAGCGCCGAGAAAGCGGTTGGACGTCATGAGCGTGTTTCCCTCTCTCTGAAGTGACCTGACGGCTTCCGAACGGAAACCGGACCGCTGGGGTTACGGTGTTTGTGCTTGTGGCGATCCTAAGCGCGCTTGTGCGAGGGCGGGTCTCATAGTGTTCTCAAGCGTGTCCGGCGAGCAACGCGACGTGGCCGACGTGGTCGTCCCGGTCGCGGGATCGGCCGAGACCGTGCGCGCGACGCTCGCGCGCATGCGCGATCTCGTGCTGCGCGACGGCGACACGCTGACGATCGTCGACAACCGCGGCGTCGGCGTGATCGCGCCTGAGGTGCTCGTCGCGGCGGACCTGCACACGTCCTACCACGCGCGCAACGCGGGAGCGGCGCGTGGCGTGGCGCCGTGGATCGTGTTCCTCGACGCCGACGTGGCGCCCAGCGCCGACTTGCTCGACCGGCTGCTCACGCCGTCTCCCGACGACGACGTCGGTGTACTCGCCGGCGGGATCGTCGACCAGCCGCCCGGCGCGGACGCGCCGCCCGCCGTGCGCTACGCCGCGCGCAAGGCGTCGCTGTCCGACGCGACCACGCGGACCGGGCGCGGCGAGTGGGCGTTTGCGCAGACCGCCAACGCCGCGGTGCGGCGCGAGGCGTTCGCGGCGCTCGGGGGCTTTCGCGCGGACGTGCGCTCGGGCGGCGACGCGGACCTCTGCTTTCGCGCGCGCGCCGCGGGCTGGCGGTTGGAGGCGCGGCCGGGTGCAGCCGTCGTCCATCGCTCGCGCACGACCGTGCCGGCGCTGTTGGCGAATCGCTTCCGCCATGGCAGCGGCGCTGCCTGGCTGGACCACGTGCATCCGGGGTCGGTGCCGGCGCGGCGCTGGCCGGGGCTTGCGTGGTGGGCGACGCGGCGGCTTGGGGCCGGCCTGGCCGCTGGTGTGCGCGGCGATCGCGAGGCGGCGATCGAGGGTCTCTTGGATGGACCGGCGGTGTGGGCGTTCGAGCTCGGCCGGCTCGTGCCCAACCGGCCTAGCCCCGGTAGGCGTCGCGGCGCCTGAGCGGGATGCGGGCGCGCAGCCGCTCCTTGCGCAGCACGCGCTCGTCCGCTGCGATCGCCGCCGCGGCAGCGGCCTCGCCGACCAGCGCGGCGTGCTGCCGGTGCACGGTCAGCTGTGCCTCGGCGAGCCCGGCGACGTCGGCAGTCAGGCCTTCGGGATGGCGGCGGTAGCGGATGCCCGGGCCATCCACGCACAGCCCGTCATAGCCCGCGGCGGCGAGGCGCAGCCACAGCTCCCAGTCCTCGGCGACCCGCACCGGGCCAGGGAAGCCGCCGACCTCCTCGAGCGCTGCACGCTCGAGTACGACCGACGAGGTCGGGACGGGGTTCGCTCTGTAGAGGGCCTGCGCCCCATGCGGACCCGGCGCCGGCCGCTCCCACTCCTCACCGGTCTCGCGGCCGTCAGGCCCGACGATTCGCGCGCGCGAGAAGCCCCACCCATGCTGCCCGAGCTGCATCGAGGCGAGGTGTCCGGGCTCCCACGCGTCGTCGGCGTCGCACAGCGCGATCCGCTCGACGTCGGGCAGCGCGTCCAGCCCGGTTTGCCGCGCGACGGCCGGCCCGCCTGCCGTGTCGCGGCGGATCACCAGGACGTCATGTGGCACCGTGATCGGCACCGGCGAGCCGTCGTCCACCACCACCACGGCGTCGGGTGCGTTCGCGAGCACGCAGTCCAGCGCCTCGACAAGGTACGGCGCAAAGCCGTGAACGGGGACGACGACGCCGGTGCGCACGCCCCGGGGACGCTACATTCCGCGCCCCGGGCGCGTAGCTCAGCTGGTCAGAGCGTCCGCCTTACAAGCGGAAGGTCGCTGGTTCGAGCCCAGCCGCGCCCACTCCTTTGAGCCCTTGTCTGAGGGCTCTTGCGCGTGTTCGGGAGGAGTAGGTGGTCCCGAGGGACCCGTCCTCTCGCGCCTCCCAGTGCCCGATAGTGCCCAATAGACCGGCACCTCCCAGCCGAGCGCGAGCAGGTTCGCGACTCGCGCCGCGTCAACGTCTCGTGAGAGCCCCAGCGCGGCGGCTCCGCGACCCACCCACGGCCCGGGCGCCTCGCCGTCGCCCGTGTTAGTAGTCGTCGTGACCACGCGCGACCTGATCGGTCTAGTACCGCGCGGCCCCGGGGCCGGCCGAGGTCTTTCCGAGAGAAAGCATCCCTACTGGAAAGTCGCGTGAGCGCCTCAACCTCCCCGGCAAGACCCCGGTGCGCCGGGCTGATGTTGCCGACGACCGAATGCCTGCTCTAGCCAGGTCAGCATGTACTCCGGTGTCCCAGCGAATGCCGCTGCCGTCGAGCTGATGGCCCCGGCGTCGTCAGCGACTGTCGAGCAGTCGTTGCGCGAGGGCGCGGAAGAATGCGTTGCGGGTGACGATGCCGATGACGTGGCTGTTGGTGTCGCAGACCGGGACGATCAGCACGCGGTGATGAAGGAACGTCTCGGCGATCTGGACGTCGGAGGCGTCGTGGTTGACCTCGACGTGTTCGGTGTGGGCGTAGCGCCCGACGGGTTCGGTGCGGCAGCTCGCGCGACGTTCGATGGCGTCGTCGAGTGAGGCGCGCACGAAGGCGGCGCTCTTGAGCTCTGAGACATAGCCGGGGAAGAGCGCGGCCATGAACTCGCGCTCTCCGAAGACGCCGGCGAAGCTGCCGCGGTCGTCGATGACGGGCAGCGCTGGGACCTCCGTGGCGATGATGCGTTCGACGGCGGCGTCGATCTCGGTGTCCAACTGCAGGAGCGGCACCTCCTGGAGCAGCCCTTGCATGATGGTCTGCGGTGACATTGAGGCGCTCCCTTCAGAGGTAGCGAAGAGCGACGTAGGCGGTGGAGATCAGCAGTGAGACGAGTGTGACTGGCAGTCCGACCTTTAGGAAGGTCATGAAGCCGATCGGGTGGCCGGCGCGAGCGGCGAGGCCGGCGGCTGCGACGTTGGCGGCGGCGGCGACAAGGGTCGCGTTGCCGCCGAAACACGCGCCGATCGCAAGCGCCCACCAGTAGGCGTCGTCGCCACTCCCTGCCTGCAGCTGTTCGACGACGGGGATCATCGCGGCGGTGAAGGGAATGTTGTCGACCAGCCCCGATCCGAACGCCGACGCCCAGAGGATTCCGAGCAGCTCGGCGGAACGGTCGCCGCCAGTGACGTCGACGATGCCGTCGGCGACCCTGTCGATCGCGCCGGTGTGCTCGAGGCCGCCGACGATCACGAATAGCCCCATGAAGAAGAACAGCGTCGACCACTCGATGCCGCCCAGCGCCTTCTCGATCGATTGCCGAGTGAACAACAGCATCACCACCGCACCGGAGAGCGCGACCGTGGCGGGCTCGAGGTGCAGCGGCTTGTGTATGAAGAACACGAGGATCGTCGCCAGCAGGATCGGGAGTGTCCGGCGCAGCTCGTCTGCGTCCTCGATCGACTTGGCAGCGTCGAGGTCCATAACGCGCGCGCGGGCCTTGGGATCGACTTGCAGGCGGTCGCGATAGAAGAGATAGAGCCCCACGGTCACGACGACGAACGTCACAGCCGCGAGCGGCGCAAGGTTGATGATGAAGTCCGCGAAGCTGAGGTCGGTGGCGCCGGCGATCATGATGTTCGGGGGGTCGCCGATTAGTGTTGCGGTGCCACCGATGTTCGAGACGAGCACCTCGATGATCATCAGCGGTAGCGGGTCGATGTCCAGCGCGTCGGCCAGCAGCAGCGTCATCGGCACGATCAACAGGATCGTCGTGAGGTTGTCCAGGAACGCCGACAGCACGGCCGTTGTGATGGCCAGCGCGAACACGACGGCGAGCGGCCGGCCGCGGGAGAGCTGGCCGGCGCGGATGGCAAGCCAGGTGTAGACGCCGGTCGGCTCGGTCAGCTTGACCATCAGCATCATTCCGGCGAGCAGCCCGATCGTGTTGAAGTCGACCGACTCGATTGCCTGCTCCTGCTCGAGCGTCTGCGTGAGCACGACCAGCGCCGCGCCGATCAGCGCGGCCTTGGTGCGGTCCATGCGCTCGCTGGCGATCGCCGTCAGCGTGACGGCGAAGATCGCAATCGCGACGGTCACGGCGTCACCGGCTCGCTCGCGTCGGGTACGACGAGCACTTCGGGGTGCATGCCGATGAGCCGCATGTCGCCGACCAGGTCAGCGAGGGGCCCTCGTCGAAGCAGCGCGTCGGGATCGGCGTCGTTTGAGAGGTCGAGCGTGGCCATCCATGGCCACGCTCGGGCGAGCTGCGGGGTGCGCTCGAGTGTCGTCAGGCGCACGTCGTTGATCTCGCTCAGGGCGGCGACCTCGGTGAGGCTGTCGAGCAGCCACGTGTGCGCGGCGCCGTGGCGCAGCTGCGCGGGCATCGCGCAGAGAACAAGAATCTGGCGCACCTCGACCACACTGCCTTCGCGGGCCTGCCTGCACTATGGGATCGTGCCCCCATACCGCCGGGGGCGGTGGCCCCAGCTCAGGGCTCGATCAGGCCGCGGCGGATCGCGTAGCGCGTGAGCTCCACGCGGTCGCGCAGCCCGAGCTTGCCCAGCACGTTCTCGCGGTGACGCTCCACGGTCCGCTGGCTGATCCCGAGCACCTCTGCGATCTGCTCGCTGGTGTGTGCCTCGGCGACGAGCTTGACGACCTCCAGCTCACGCGGCGTGAGCGGATCCCGCGGCGGCTCCTCCCCTGACCGCACGCGGCGAAGGAAGTCCTGGATCAGCGTCGTGACAGCCGCTGGGTATAGGAACGGCTCACCGCGCATCGCTGCCCTGCATGCCTCGACGAGGTCGCGGTCGGCGCCGGATTTGAGCACGTACCCGCAAGCACCGGCCTTCAATGCTTCGTACAGATACTGCTCGTTCTCGTGCATCGACAGCATCAGGATCCGCAGCTCCGGGCGATGGCGCGCGAGCTCGGCGGCCGCTGACAGTCCCGTGCGCAGCGGCATCGCGACATCGAGGATCGCGAGGTCCACGCCGCTCTCGAGCCCAAGCTGGACCGCTTCGGCACCGTCGCCGGCTTCCGCGACGACCTCCAGGTCGGGCTCGGCGTCCAGCACCATCCGCAACCCCCGCCGCACGAGCGCGTGGTCGTCGGCGAGCAGGATGCGCGTCACCAGCCTCACCGGACTGGGACTCGTAGCTCGATCTCCATGCCCGCCGCACCGCCGACGCGTAGGTGCCCGCCGACGAGCAGCGCGCGCTCGCGCATCCCACGGATCCCGGTGCCTTCAGCGGCGCCGCCCGCACCGCGCCCGTCGTCGTGGATGCGCAGCACCGCCTCCCCAGCATCGGTGCGCAGCTCGATCCACACGCGCATCGCGTCGGCGTGACGCGCGACGTTCGTCAGCGCCTCCTGCGCGACGCGGTAGATCACGAGCTCGACCTCGGCGGCCGCATCTGCACCATCCCATGCCAGGGTGCGCTCGACTCGCACGTCGCTGCCGCGCTCCAGCTCGGTCGCGAGCGCGGTGAGCGCACTTACTAGTCCGAGGTCGTCGAGTACGTCTGGTCGCAGTCGCGTGGCGATGGCGCGAACGTCGTGCAGGCTCTGACGGACGTGCTCACGCGCCTCCGCGAGCGGCGCAACGGCACCCTCGGGGACGTGGCGCTCTGCCTGGCGCAGGGTCAGCATCGTCGCGGTCAGCGCCTGACCCACCTCATCGTGAAGTTCGCGGGCGACGCGGCGACGCTCGTCCTCCTGTGCCGCGAGCGCGCGCTGCGCGCTTTCGCGGCGCTCGCCCTCCAGCCGCATGAGCATCTCGTTGACCGCGTCGGCGAGCATTTGGACGTCGTGATCAGCGCGCCCGACATCCGCCCGGGCGCCTGGCTCGAGTGGCCGCACACCGCGAACGAAACGCGTCAGCCGGCTGAGCGGTCCAAGCACGCGACGCAACAGCAAAAGGTTCATCGCAAACATCGCTGCGATCCCCACGGCAAGGACGACGGCCTCCGTCGTCGCCACCGGGTGACTCACCGTCGCGGGCGTAGCCATCAACAGCACCGCCCCAGCGACAACCACTAGCGCATTGACCGCAAACACCCGCCAGAACAACGACACGTCGCCAAGTCCACCACGGACACGACCAAAGTGCGGCGCCGACTCGTGATGGGGAGTAGCACCCATAGCACCGCCCCGGTGCGCGCGCGAGGCTACGGACAAGCGATCGAGGAGGACAGCATGGGCTTTCTCAGCCGCATCCGCCACCAAGAGCCGATCGACGAGATCAAGTGCCCCAACTGCGGCACCCCGGCCCCAGTCGGCGCAGAGACGTGCTCGGTCTGCGGCCGCGACCTGCATGCCATCAACGGTCGCGGCGCCGACGCCGTGCCACCCGGCGACGATGGTGGGGACTGACGAAGCACGCGTCAGCCGCCCCCGAAATCGACGTGAGCCGCTCCGCGAACGAGGATCAAGACGTGCGTCATTAACGGCGCTCCACGGACGAAGACCCGCCGAGCCTGGCGATGGTCGCTTCGATCCGCGCCTCGAGCTCTTCCAGCGTGACGCCGAGCGTCTGCGCGACGACGCGTTCGGACGCGCCGCCCAGGAGCATCGGCACGATCGGGCGGTCCTCCTCGGGCAGCACTTGCGACGACGTCGCCAAGGCAACACGCGTGATCGCGGGTTGACCGACCGAGTCATCCTTGGACGCGCCGAGCGACGCGGCGAGATCCTGGGCGGGAGCCGCCGCGAACACCACCTCATCCGCACGCGCGAGAAACCCAGCGACTCCGACCAGCGGAGACGCGGACAGCGAGTACACGACCACGCGAGGCGTGGGTGGAGGCTGACGCTTCACGCGGCGCGCCCACACCAGACGCTCGGGCGAGGCGATCTGATGCTCCACGACCACGACGTCGGGCCGAGCGCGACGCAGCATGGGCCAGACCGCCAGCTCCTCTTCCGCGGACCCGACCACGACGACGCCGTCGATGCCCGCCAGCGCACGAAAGGCGCGTCCCGACGCAGCTCCTGACGCCACCACCGCCGCGCGAATCATGACGCCGGAACCGCAGGCCGCTGGACGGACACGCGCACCGCATCAGCATGCGATCTGCCCGACCGAGTCGGAATGGGTGCCACTCCTCATCTCGGGGAGGGGGCCTCCCGTATCGGCCCCGCGAAGCAGGCCGTCCTAAGCGACCGTCCGCCGGCAGTTGCAACCCGATCGTTTGGGCACTGGTGCCCGGATGGCACGGCAAGCAGCACACGGGCAGCGCACAAGCGCTGGATCGGTGAGCACAGCGACGACGCGAGCGTGCGGAGCGCGATGAAGGCCTGCCACATCGACTCACCCGGCAAGGCACGCAAGCTCGAGTGCGGCGCCGGACGCGCCATGCCGGCAGCGGCACCTGACCCGCTTCAGGCCCGGCGGGCAGCGCCGCCGCCGGGCCCGAAGTCCAGGAGGAACGGGTGGTACCATACGTCGGATGGTCAAGACGACGGTCTATCTGGATGAGCGCGAGGCGGCGGCTCTTCGTCGCATCGCGGCACAGACCGGTCGTTCGCAGGCCTCCATCATCCGCGAGGCGATCGCGCAGGCGACTTCGGCGGACAGCCGGCCGCGCCGGCTCAGTTCGGCCGGCGCCGGTCAAGGCAGCGGCGAGCCGATTGCTCGTAATGCCGACGAGCTCGTGCGCCAGGAGCTCGGGCGATCCCCCCGCTGATCGTCGACGCCGGCGCGCTGTACGCCGCCGTCGATGCGCGCGACCCGGACCACGCCGCAACCGTGGCCGTCCTCGAGACGTGGGACGGCGACCTCGTCGTATCCGCTTTCACCGCCGCCGAAGCGGACCACCTGATCCTCTCGCGGCTTGGCATCGAGCCCGAGCTCGCGTTCCTCGACGACCTCACCAGCATCTTCAACGTGCAGTCCCTCGACGCTCGCGGCCTCGCCCGGGCCCGCGAGCTGTGCGCGCAGTATCGCGATCTCGAACTCGGGCTCGCAGACGCCTCAATCGTCGTGCTCGCCCACGCCCGATCGACGCACACAGTTGCGACGTTTGATCAGCGCCACTTCCGCGCGATCACCGCGCTCGACGGCCAACCCTTCGCGCTGCTTCCGGCCGACGCCTGACGCCGGCCCCGCATCCCGCTTACACTCCGCTTTGACAACGGGGGTTGAGGATGCGTGCATTTGTGGTGGCGGCAGCGCTGGGGGCGCTGCTGGCAGGGGCAGCGCCTGCGGGCGCGATCGTGATCGAGGCTCACCGTGGCGGGCCGCTCGTCAACGGCGTGCCGACCTACGGCGAGAACACGCTGCCGGGCCTCGCGGCCGCGGCGGCGCGCGGCGACGTGCTCGAGTTCGACGTCCACGTGACCAAGGACGGCGTGCCGGTCGTCGTGCACGACGACACGCTGGACCGCGTCACCGACTGCAAGGGACGCGGACCGATCCGCACCCTGACGCTTGCGCAGGTGCGCGCGTGCCGCGTCCAGTTCCTCGGCCGGCCCGGCGAGGGGCCGTCGGCCCCCGACCCGACGCCCGAGCTGATCCCGACGCTGTCGGAGGTCACGAACCTCGCGGTCTCGACCGGCGCGACGATCAGCCCCGAGATCAAGAACATCCCGCCGCTGTCGGTTGACGAGCTGCTGACCAGCGACTTCGACGTCACCGGCCTGGTCGCGCTGAACATCGGCAGCGCCCTGCGCGCCTCCGGGGTGCCGCAGTCGCGGATCATCCTGCAGAGCTTCTGGCCGCTGAACCTGGAGATCGCCCGGCTCGTCATCCCGAGCGCGCAGCTCTCGTTCCTGACGCTCGCGGCTCTGAACGCGACCGGTCCGCTGGTCGCCACCGTCCGTGGCTACGGGTGGGTCTCGCCGGACTTCGGTCGCGGGCTGGACAGTGGCTTCCTGACGCAGGCGCGCCTGTTCAAGAAGCGGATCGCCGGCTACACGATCAACACGCCGGCCGGCGTGCTGACAGCCCGCAATCAGCGCATCGACGCGATCATCACCGACGATCCGCCGATGGCGCGGGCGACTCTCGGCTAGCGCACGCGCAGGTTGCGGGTGATCCTGCGGGTGTTCCCGGCAATGTCGATCACGGAGAGCTTGAGCACGTAGGTCCCGCGCGGCAGCCGCGTGAGCGCGCGCTTGCCGGTGGCGTTCAGCTTTCCCGAACCCGCCGCCGCCTCCGCCGTCGACCGCGTCGTGGCGCGCGCTGTCGCTCCCTGTGCCGCAGTCCACGACGTCGGCCGCCGCGTCGACGCTGTCGATGACGTCCGCGCCGGCGTCGCCGGAGAGCAGATCCTCGCCGCCCACGTCGTCGATGGGGTCGTCGCCGGGCCCACCGAACAGCGCGTTGTCCGCGCCGTTTCCGGTGAGGGTGTCGTTGCCCTCGCCACCGGAGAGGAACTCCACGTCGCCGGCAATCGCGTCCTGCTCACCGGCCTCGCCGTCGTTGGCCTGTTCGTCGAGCGTGAGGCTGACCGGCGCGGTGCGCGTCGAGTAATCCACGAGGTCAGCGCCGCCTTCGCCGGCCAGGGTGTCAGCACCCCCGGCGCCGATGAGCAAATCGTCGCCCGAGCCGCCGCGTAGGACGCTGGCGGCCTCGTTGCCGATCAGCGCGACACCCTCGGATCCGGCGGTGGCGTTCTCGATGTCGGCCTCGTGGTTGTCGACGCCCGCAGGACGGCGGTATCGGTGCCGGGCCCACCCTGCGCGACGATCGCGCCCAGGCATCCCACCTTGCGCGGCGCGAAGGTGTCGTTGCCCTCGCCGCCGAGCGCCTGCGTGCCCTCGTGCGGCGAGAGGCGGTCGTCTCCCTCCTACGGCTTGTCGAACCAACGCACGTAGATGTAACCGCCGACAAGGAGCGTCACGGCCGCGACCCAGCCGACCGCCATGAGTGGGTCTGGATCGCCGGATGACGCTGGGCATCTCGGCTTCCACCAGCGGCACGGCGTGGAGCCGTCGACGAGGATGCCGATGGCTGGGGCCACGACGACGATCAGCGACGCAGCCGAAAGCAGCGACAGCCATCGGGATAGACGCTCATGCTTCACGCAGAGCGGGCAGCCCACGGGTTCGCCGGCCCGCGAGACCAGGGACTACACGGGGGCGACGGGCGAGCACAGCGAGGAGGCTCGGCGACGTCAAGCAATCCGACGCCCCAAAGGCGTTGCAAAGGAGTCGCAATGAGCTCGTCCGCAACACCACTGCCCACCCCGCAAGGACCCGGTTCCGTTTCCGGTGCGCCGAACCTCCCGCCGGGATTCACCGACACGTTCGAGAGCCGCTACGTCGACACCGGCGACGTGCGCCTCCACGCCGTCGTTGGCGGCGAAGGTCCGCCGCTGCTGTTGGTCCACGGCTGGCCCGAGAGCTGGTACGCGTGGAGGCTGCTGATGCCGCGCTTGGCGCGCGACTTCACGGTCGTCGCGGTCGACCAGCGCGGCATCGGCCTGTCCGACAAGCCGGCACACGGCTACGACACGGGCTCACAGGCCGCCGACCTCGTCGCCCTGATGGACGCGTTGGGCCACGAGCGATTCGCCCTCGTCGGCCACGACACCGGCTTCGCGATCAGCTACGCGTTGGCGGCCGACCATCCGGAGCGCGTCGAGCGCGTCGCGCTAGCCGAGATCCCCGGATCCCCCGGGGCGGCTCCCTCACCCCCGGTGTTCGTTCCCGGGCCGATCAACGACCGCCTCTGGCACCTACCCTTCAACAGGCTGTACACGATCAACGAGCAGCTCGTCACCGGACGCGAGGAGATCTTCTACCGCTGGGAGTTCGACGCCGCGGCCAAGCCGCTCCCGGATGAGGTGATCGCTTACTACGTGAGCATGCTCTCCCACCCCGACTCGCTGCGCGCGAGCTTCGAGTGGTATCGCGCGCTCGACACCACCATCGCTCAGGACGAGCAGCGCAAGGCACGACCGTTGTCGATGCCTGTCCTTGCGATCGGTGGCGAGGCGAGCTTCGGCACGCACGTCGCCGACGCCCTCGCGCTCGTCGCTGACGATGTGCAGGGCGTCGTCATCCCCGGAACCGGCCACTTCGTCGCCGAGGAATCACCCGACGAGATGCTCGACGCGTTGACGGCGTTCCTGGCGCCGGTCCCTGTCGCGACCTGAGCCGTCGTCCCGTTGGGACCCCGCTTCGGCGGGGTCCCACGCGAATTTCCCACTGGTCCGGTTGATTATGGTGGTCCGTGGGATGACGATCGGGGGGACGCGCGAGCTGCGGGATCGGCTGGGCGAACGCGAGGCGCTCGAGCAGTTGCTGCGCGAGGCGCGCAGCGCGCGCAGCGCCGTCCTCGTGATCCGCGGCGAGGCGGGCGTCGGCAAGTCGGCGTTGCTGCGTCACCTCACCGACCAATCTGAGGCGTTCCACGTCGCCGACATCTCGGGCGTTGAATGCGAGATGGAGCTGCCGTTCGCCGGCATCCACCGTCTGTGCGCGCCGATGGTCGACCAGCTCGACGGCCTGCCACCGCCGCAGCAGGTCGCGCTGCGCGTCGCGCTCGGCCTCGTAGCCGGCGACGCACCGGACCGCTTCCTGGTCGCGCTCGGGCTGCTGACCCTGCTGGCCGAGGTCGCTGAGTCACAGCCGCTGCTGTGCGTCGTGGACGATGCCCAATGGCTGGATGCCGCCTCGCGCCAGGTGCTCGGCTTCGTCGCCCGACGCCTGCTGGCCGAGCCGGTGGCAATCGTCTTCGCCGTGCGTGAGCCGAGCACCGTCGGCGAGTTCGCGGGCTTGCCCGAGATGCTGCTCGGCGGGCTCGACGACGAGGATGCGCGCTCCCTGCTCGCGACCGTCATCCCCGGCGGGCTGGACGCGCACATCCGCGACCGGATCGTTGCCGAAGCCCGCGGCAACCCGCTGGCACTGCTGGAGCTCCCGCGCGGGCTCTCCGTCGCACAGCTGGCGGGTGGCTTCGGGCTGCACGAGCAGCGGTCACTGGACGCCCGCATCGAGGAGCGCTTCCTGAGCCATCTGGACGACCTGCCTCACGAGACGCGGCTGCTGCTGCTCGTCGCGGCCGCGGAGCCCGTCGGCGACCCGCACGTGATGTGGCACGCTGCCACGCAGCTCGGAGTCGCCGCCACCGCGCTCGAGCCGGCAACGCGCAGTGGCCTCCTCGACATCGGCGCAAAGGTGCGCTTCCGTCATCCACTCGTGCGCTCGGCTGTCTACCGATCGGCCACCGACGTCGAGCGCCGCAGGGTCCACGATGCGCTCGCCGACGCCACTCGCGCCGACGTCGACCCGGATCGCCGCGCGTGGCACCGCGCGCAGGCGACATCCGATCCGGACGAAGATGTGGCTGCCGAGCTGGAGCGTTCTGCAGGACGAGCGCAGATGCGCGGAGGCCTCGCGTCGTCCGCGGCGTTTCTCGCGCGCGCTGCTGCGCTGACACCCGACCCAGCGCATCGCGCAAGACGCGCGCTGGGCGCGGCTGGGTCCACGCTGCAGTCGGGCGCGCCGGAGGCCGCGCTCGCGTTGGTGGCCGAGGCCGAGGCTGGTCCCCTGGACGAGCTCGGGCGCGCGCTCGTGCACCTGCTCCGCGGACAGGCCGCATTCGGCTCGAGCCAGGGCCGCGACGCGCCATTGCTCCTGCTGGCGGCAGCGCGCGAGCTGGAGCCGCTGGACCCGGCACTGGCGCGCGACACCTATCTGGACGCACTCTCGGCGGCGCTGTTCGTCGGGCGGCTGGGCGGTGACCTCGACCTCGCGGCAGTCGCCAAGGCAGCGGGCGCTGCTCCGCCGCACGGCGCGCGGCGACCGCAAGATCTACTGCTCGACGGCCTGGCGGTCACGATCGCTGACGGGTACGCCATCGGCGCGCCGGTGTTGAAGCGAGCCGTACGCGCGTTCCGCGCGGAGGAGATGCCTGCGGCGGACGCGATCCGCTGGCTCTGGCTCGCGACCCACGCCGCCCACGATCTTTGGGACGACGAGAGCTGGGAGCTGCTGTGCGAACGACATCTGGGGCTTGCGCGCGAGGCGGGCGCGCTGACCGTGCTGCCGCTCGCGCTCGCCGCTCGCATCGGTCTACACCTCTTCGCCGGAGAGCTCACGAAGGCCGCCTCGCTGGTCGAGGAATCGGCGGCTGTCGTCGCCGCAACGGGAACCGGCTTGCCGGACTACGGCTCGCTGGCTCTCGCGGCCTTCCGTGGGCGCGAGGCACAGGCCACCAGCATGATCCAGGCCGCGCGCGAGCAGCTCGGACCGCGCGGTGAGGGGATGGGCCTGACGCTCGTGGAGCACGCGGCAGCCGTGCTCTACAACGGCCTCGGCCGCTACGAGGAGGCGTGCGACGCGGCACAGCGAGGGGCCGCACACCCGCAAGAGCTCGCGTTTGCCGCGTGGTCGCTTCCTCAGCTCGTCGAGGCGGCCGCCCGCACAGCCCAGCCCGCGTTGGCACAGGACGCCGTGGATCGCCTCGAGGAGGTGACGACGCCCAGCGGCACGGACTGGGCGCTCGGGATGCAAGCCCGCTGCCGAGCGCTGGTGAGCGAGGGGCCGGCGGCGGAGAGCCTCTACCTCGAGGCGGCGGATCTGCTCGGCCGCACACGGATGCGCGCGGAGCTCGCTCGCACACGTCTGCTCTTCGGCGAGTGGCTGCGCCGCAAGGGCCGGCGTGTGGACGCGCGCGAGCAGCTGCGGCCAGCGCACGAGATGTTCACCGACATGGGGATGGAAGCGTTCGGCCAACGCGCCCGTCGCGAGCTCGCGGCAACGGGCGAGACGGTTCGCAAGCGCGGCGCCGAGACCCGCGACGAGCTGACGCCACAGGAGGAGCAGATCGCGCTGCTCGCGCGCGACGGGCGAACGAACCCCGAGATCGGCGCCGAGCTCTTCCTCAGCCCGCGGACGGTTGAGTGGCATCTGCACAAGGTGTTCGCCAAGCTCGGCATCGCCTCGCGCAGGTATCTCGCCGACGCGCTGCCGGAGCGCGCGGTGGTGTAGGGCAACCTAAGGGTTCGCCGGCTCGAGGACGAAGGTCTCGACCGCCATGTCGGGATCGATGTGGTTGTCGCTGAGAAACGCGGCGACGCGTCGTCCCGTGAGCTCTTCGATCGCCTTCACGAGATCGGGGCCCATGGCGTTTTGGTACTGCTTGCGCGTCTGCATGACGAGATCGGCCTGGCCGTTGGCGACGAGGCTGCGCTCGCCCTTCGTCAGGGTGTCGCCGAGGACGACGGTGATCACGTCGGGATGCAAGTACGCGCGGGCCTTCGTCGGGCCGCGACCGGTGTACTCGCTCAACGCGCGCACGACGGCGTTTGCGATGGCTGACGCCAGCTCGCCCTGGGCACGGGAGTCGGACTCGGAGGCGGGCATCGCCCCACCGACTTTCTCGTCTCCCCTCTGAGAGATCTGGGCCGCGCGGCAAGACGAACGGAAACGAAGAAACCCGACGGGACGGCCCGCGTTCCCCGCCCGTAACCCTCAGGCCCGGCGAGAACTCGCAGTGCTCCCGATGCTACTCCACGAACGGCAGCTTCTGGTCGAGACCGGTGACCTCGAACACGCGATGAACCCGCCGCGGGCCACGCAGCAGCTTGATGCGCTCGCCGCGCCCGCGGCATGCCTGCGCGATGGCCGCCAGGCCACTCGAGTCGATGAAGTCCAGCCCGCTGAGATCGACGACGATCGACGATGCGTCCGAGGCCAGCGCCTTGTCGAGCGCCGCTTTCAGCGCGTCGGCGTATGCAAGATCGAGCTCGCCCATGAGCGCGATGCAGTACGTGTTCTCCTCAACCCAGGCGACGCTGGCCGCACTGCCGGGTGGGACGCGCGGGGCCGCGCTGCCGATCGGCGACACGACGCCATGGGGTCTCATCGGGCTTCCCCGAACGCCGGCTCGTCTGCGGCGAGTTCGCGGTAGGCGATCGGCGACGCGAACATGTCCGCGCTCACGTGATCGCGCCTCTCACAACGAGGACAGGGCGCAGTAGTGGGGCGGTCGCGCGGATCTGCGGTGTCGTCCTGTCGGATCGACAGCTGGCATCGCGGGCAAATGAGATACACCATCGGCGCAACCTCCTCTCAAGCACCTAAGAAGTTGTCTCGATGGTCCAACGCCGTGCTCGTTGTACACGACCTGTGCCCGCTCGAGCGCCTCAAGACGACCTGGCCCCGCGCGGAGCTGGTCGCGTCTTTCAGCGTACCCAGATCGGGTACTCCGGCCAACCTCTGTCTTCCGGCTGACGAGCGTCGCGTGTGCAACCCTGCCGACGCCGTGAAGCAAACGATCGACGACCGCCTCACGCGCTATGCCGCGTTCGCCACAGCGCATAGCGTCGTCCTCCTCGCCTCTGCGGCCGGGCTCGGTCCGATCGGATGGACGATCGCGGCCGTCACCTCGCTGGGCTTTCTCTGGGCGTGGGGTCACTACCACGCCGACCTCGCGATAAATCCCCAGGTCGACGAGCTGCAACGCAACCGCTGGCGCATCGCGCTGTACCTGCTGCCGTGGTCGATGACGCTCTACTGGTTCATCTACGTGCGCCCGCGGCGCTAGCGCGGCAGATCGCTCGCGCGCGTCCAGCCGCGGCCGGTGGCAACCGACGCGAGGTCGAGCTCGAACCACAGCCGGCCGCCGTCGCGCTCGTCTGCGCCCCAGGCGTCGGTGGCCTGCTCGAGGATCTCGCGGCGCAGGTCCTCGCCGTTGCCTGCGGGCAGGTCGTCGGCGCCGGTGTGCGTGACCTCGATGTGCAGGCGGTGGTCGTCGCGCTCGAAGCGCAGCTCCAGCACGCGGCGCGCGCCGCCGACACGCTCGACGGCCTCCGTCACGATCTCCGAGACGAGCAGCCGCAGCAGCGCGGCGTCCTCGCCCGTGGCGATGTCGCTGAAGAAATCCGCGGCGCGCTCACGCGCCGCGGCTGGAGCGTTGGGCCCGGCGACGAGTCGAGCAAGGGCGGTGGCCATCGCCACCACTCCTACCCGCTCGGGCGCTAGTTCACCCGGATCCGCTGCGTCATCCCGTCATGGATGGTGCAGATGATCGAGTACGTGCCCTTGCGCGTGAGCTTCTTGGAGTACGAGCCGCTGGTCTTCACGGCCGACCTGAACTTGACCGGACCCTTCGTGGCGCGGACGTCGTGCGGGTTGCTGCCACGCCACACCCACTTGACCGTGGTGTTCTTCTTGACGGTCATCGACTTCGGGGAGAACGAGTTGTCGCGCACCGAGACCGTCTTGGGCGCGGCGAAGGCGGGGATGGCGGCAATCGAGACGCCGACGGCAACGACCGTGGCGACGGGGATGAGTTTGCGCATAAGTGGGGTGACGCTATCGCGCCGGCAATCCTTCCCGCACCGGGATGTGTCCGCACAAGACCGCGAACAGCGGCAGCGAGATGACCGGGCCGACGTCGTGCAGGCCCACGAGGACGAACGCGAGGCTCGGAATGCCGGCGATCGCGGCGGCCATCGTCACGCGCTCGAGCGACAGCTTGAGGATCCGCCCGGTCAGCAGCGCGCAGCCGATCCAGACCGCCGGCCCCGCGATCCAGCCCCAATCTTCGAAGAACGACTTCGGCAGCGCGATCGCCAGTGCGACGAAGACCGGCGCGAGCGTCGCGACCATCACGAGCCCCGCGCGGACGGCGACGCGACGGTCGATCACCCGCGCAGCGCCTCCTCCACCAGCGCGGGCCAGTCGTGCGTCGCGCCGAGCTTGGCAAGCGACGCGCCGGCGCCCGCGATGCCCCGCAGCGGCCACAGATCCTGCGGGACCGGTCGCACGACCTGCGCGAGCGCGGCGATCTCGCGCAGCCGGCTCCAGGCAACGTCGGAGCGGTCGCCGAGCGCGGGGGCGTCGAGGCGCTGCGGGCCCTCGAGGAACGGGCCGAGGATCTCGCGCGCGAGCGCGTCGATGTCCCCGGCGTGCGAGCTGTCGCCGACCACGCCGAGCGCGACGAGCACCGCACCGAGGCGCTCCGCGTCGTCGGCACGCACGGCTGCCAGCGCGTCGGCGAGCCCGTCGATGCGCTCGGGCGGGACGCGAGCGCTGGCGCCGGCGTCGATCAGCGCGAGCGTCCCATCGGGCGCGACGACGACGTTGCCGGGCTCGGGGTCGCAATGCATCGTGCCGGCACGCGCGCTGGCAACCAGCGCCTCCACGAGCGCGCGCGCGGCTGCCTCAGGATCGGGGACGCTCGCACCCTCGGCGAGCGTCGTCCCTTCGGCCCACTCGCGCACGAGCACGCCGGGATGCGTGAGCTCGCTCACCGGCGACGGCACGTGCACCGGGCCGCCGCGCAAGGCGCGGGCAAGCGCACGCTGAGCGGCGCCCTCGTGCTCGAGGTCGAGCTCGTCGAGCACGCGCTCGGAGGTCTCGCGGATCAGCGCTTGGGGGTCGGCGTTGGGCAGCGCGCCGCGGATCTGCCCGGAGAGCGTCTCGAGCAGCTTGAGATCGGCGCGGACGACCTCGACGAGTCCTGGACGCAGGATCTTGATTGCGACAGCACGGCCGTCGTGGGTGCCGCGATGGATCTGCGCGCCGACGGTGAGCGCGACGGGCTCGTCCTCGAAGTCGTCGAGGACCTTCGACGGCTTCTCGCCCCAAGCGGAGCGCAGCAGCTTCTCGACGTCCTTCAGCGGCTCGGGAGTGACCCGCCAGGACGCGAGCTCCTCCGCGGCGACGTCGCGGATCTTCGCCGGCAGCAGTGCGGGATCGGCGATCTCCGCCACGCGCGCGAGCGCCATGCGCCCGGACGAGGACTTGCGCGCGAGCGCAAGCCCGGCGTTGGCGAGGGCGCGGATCGCGCCGAGCTCGTCACTCACTCAGCGAAGCGTACGTCTTCGCAGTCGAAGACCCCGTCCTCCTCGTTGTCGACGATCGCGACGTCGTTGTCGCCGTCGCCGCAGTCGATCGTGTCCGCCTCGCCGTCGCGGGCGTCGATCGTGTCGTTGCCCGTGCCGCCGGTGAGCTCGTCGAGGCCGGCGCCGCCGATCAGGTAGTCGACGCCGTCCTGGCCGTCGAGGTCATCGGCGCCCGCGCCGCCGTTGAGGTTGTCCTTGCCCAGGCCACCGCGGAGGTCGTCGTCGCCGGCGGCGCCGACGAGGCGGTCGTTGCCGCGCCCGCCGCTGAGGCGGTCGTTGCCGGCGCGCCCGTAGATGCGGTCGTTGCCGCCGTAGCCGGAGAGGTGGTCGGCGCGCGCGGTACCGCCGATGCGCTCGGACTTCGCCGTCCCGCGCACGGTCTTGGCATCGGCGACCGCCGCGCAGACCAGCAGCGTGAGCAGCAGCGCGACGATCCTCATCGGACGAACGCCTGCGTCATCTTCGACGGCTCGCGGAAGGTCGTCTCCGCGGATGCAGCCCGGTACTGGAACCCGAGTCGGTCGAGGTAGCCGGACGTCAGCATCTCGACGACGTCGTGGTCCTTCGGGCGCACGGCGTCGCCGTCAGCGCTCCCCGCGCAGGGCTGGGAGACGACGAACTCCGGGCGCGGAAGGTCGGGGAGGTCGTAGCGCGGCTTGCTCTCCCAATCCAGCGAGCGCGCGATGTTGTTCGCGTAGCGCACGCGCTTGTTCAGCGCGTTGAGGCCGAAGCGGTAGCAGATGAACTTCAGGATCGACTCGAATCCGTAGATCGAGTGCGACACGTGGCCGCGGCGCGCGTACGGGCTGAGGCAGAGCGTCGGCAGGCGGAAGCCCATCTGCCCGTAGTCCTTGTTGATGTCGCGGCTGTTGCGCTGGTCGGGGACGCGCGGCGGGCGGACGTGGTCGAAGAACCCACCCCACTCGTCGTAGGTGATGAACAGCGCGCCGGTCTTCCACTGCGGCGATTCCATGAACGCGTGCGCGACGTCGGCCATGAACGCCTGGCCGGTGCGCACGTCGCCGTGGGGGTGCTCGTCGCCTGAGAGGCCCAGGCCCTCGCCGACCGAGAGCGCGAAGTTCGGGTCGACAAACGAGACGCGCGGCAGCGTGCCGGACGCGGCGCGGGCGTAGTATTCGACGATCGAGCTGCTGCGCAGCAGACCGGGAACGCCCCAGAGCGCGGCAATCGGCAGGTCGTTGAAGAAGTAGCGGTTGGAGACGCCGACGTTGTCCAGCGCGGCGAAGATCGTGTTGTCGGGGAAGCCGATCTCGTGCGTGGTCTGCGGCGGCAGCGAGTTGCTCTGATTGCCGTAGGACTCGCCCGCCCACATGTACTGGCGGTTGGGCAGCGTCGAGGCCATCAGCGACGTGAAGAAGCGGTCGTAGGTCGTGAAGGCCTTCGCCGCGTCCTGGATGAATCCGAGGTCGCCCTCCTGGTAGTAGGACACCGCGAACTCGTCGTTGTCGCCCGAGCGCAGGAAGCCGTCGCACTTGCCGCCGTTGAGCTGCGTGCGCCCGCCGCGCCACGAGTGGTCGGGATCGGGATGCCCGCAGCCCTGCCAGTCGGGCGCCAGCCGGCGCGTCTCGACCTTGTTGCCGTGCTTGTCGGTGTAGGTGAGGCCGGCCTGGCGACCGTCTGCCTCGGGCATCCAGCCGAGGTAGTGGTCGAAGGAGCGGTTTTCCATCATCAACACGACGATCGTGTCGATCGGCATGTTGCGCGGGCTCGGCAGCGGCTGGCGGCGCTGCTTGCGCGCCGCCTCCGCCACGAGCGTGTCCGACGGCAGGACGGTCGCGAGCCCCGCGCCCAGTCCCGCGGTGACTGCGGTCCGCTGAAGGAACTCGCGACGACGCACGTACTCATCCGGCGCGTCGTGCTCGAGTCGCTCAGCCGCCCCCCGATCGGTCAGCTCAGCCATTGCGGCCAACGCTAACGGGTGGCGTCATGGCTGTGTGGCGGTTGTGTGAACGCTCCCGTCTAATGGCAAGAGCAAGGCCCGGCGTTCATCCGTGGTGGGTGTGGGAGGGACGAACGCCGGGCCGTGCAGGGGCGGGAGGGCGACCGGCCAGAAAGGGGGGTGGCCGGTCTATGTGTCTGTCACACGTCGCGGCGGTTTGACCCGCCGCAGACGATGTGAACACCTTGCCCGCCGAACCTCAAGATGCGATCAATCTTGTGTTGCGGGGAGGTTGAGCACTCGAGCGAGTACCCCCAGTCGGGATCGAACCGACGATCTCCGCCGTGAAAGGGCGGCGTCATAACCACTAGACCATGGGGGCGTGACCGTCTCGCAGTGTACGCGTCGCTATGGCCGCACAGTCGGTTCGAACCGCGCACCGACTGGAGGGCTCGGGATGAGCCCAGCCTCGATCTCACCGTGGCAGTTCGCGCAAACCAGCACGCACTTGAGCGCCTCCGCTCGATAGCGCGCGAGCGACTTGCCCGTTCCCATCTGCATCCCGAAGGACTTCGTCGCGGGATCGACGTGATGGAACTGGAGATTGCGCATCGCGCGGCCGTACCCGCAAACCGCGCAACAGCCGCCGGACTCCGCAACGAGCGTCGCCTTCATCAGACGATGTCGCCGCGACACCGCTTCGCCGATACACCGCTTGCAACGGACGCGGCCACTGGCGTATCGATGAAAGATCGTCAGCCCGTGACGGGGACACTCCCGTTCGAAGCCCGTGCTCCCCGCCTGCGGCGGACGCCTCCGGCCAATCGACGAATCGCGCGACACGAACACATGTTCGCATTCGCTCCAGACATCCTGGTGCTGCATGGGTCGCCTGGGATTCGAACCCAGAACCTACGGATTAACCTGCCGCACCGGCTCTCACCGGCCGCCGCCCCGAAGGACGGTTTGCGGTCTGGACCATCTCTTCGCCCTCGACTCGACGTTAGGGCGGGCAGCGTATGGCCTCTGAGGGCTCTCCCGAGACGGGGTTGCCTGCTGATTGCCCAATCCTGGAGATTGTCACCGCGATGGGTACTCCAGGCTCTAAGGGGGTCCCAGCAAACAGCTGCCGACAAACCAGTGGTTTCCCTGCTGGCGCTCCTTTTTCGTTGAAGTCCGCTGCTCTACCGTTGAGCTAGCGACCCGTGGCCGAAGTGTACGCGTGATCACCGGCGCCGCGAGGTCTTCGTGAGCTCGTCGAGCAGCAGCGAGATCGAGCGGTCGAGCTGGTCGATCGTCGCGTCGCCGACCTTCGTCACGCCGGTCGCGCGGTTCAGCCAGGCGTTGATCTCGCGCTGCGAGCGGCCCGAGCTGCGGCGCAGATCGGAGACGAGGCGGTGGCGGCGGTCACGCAGGTGCTGGCGGCGCTCGAACGCGGCAAGGCCGGTGCCGGCGTCGTCGTCGCGTGTGGCGGACGGTGGTGGGGGTGCGTACGTCGCGGCTGCCGGCGCGGGCGCGGGGTCGCCGCCGCCGAACAGCGCGAGCTGGGGCGCGACGTCGGCGCTGAGCGGGACGAACTCCGGCACCTCGCTGCGCTCGGTCTCGCGGGTGACGCGGGGCTCGTCGAGAACGCCCTCGTCGTCGACGCGCTTGAGCACGTGGCGCAGCTCTGTCTCGACGCTCGCGGCGTGCTCGCGCAGCACCGGATCGGCCGGGAGGTAGAGCCACGACGGCTCGACCGCGCGGCCGGGGATCGTCCGCACGAAACGGCCGACGATCTGGCGGAAGATCAGCGGCGTCTTCGCCGCCGTCGCGTAGACGCCCACGCGCAGGCGCGGGATGTCGACGCCCTCGGAGACCATGTTCACCGCGACGATCCACGGCTCGCGTGAGCTCGTGAAGTCCGCGAGCTTGCGCGCCGCCTGCGCCTCGGTGTGCAGCACGACGACGGGCGCCTTGCCGGTCGCCTCGCGCAGGAGCTTGGCGATCTGGCGGGCGTGCTCGGAGTCGGCGGCGATCACGAGGCCGCCGGCGTCGCGCTGGCGGTCGGCGCGCAGGCGCTGCAGGCGCGCATCGGCCTCGCGCAGGATGCGCGGCAGGCCGTCAGGCAGCTCCGTCGAGATCGCGGTGCGATAGCGGCGCGAGGCCTCGCGCCCGGTGAGCACGGTGTCGAACGACGACTCGATGACGTCGTCACCCGAGCGCCACGACAGGGAGCCGTCGAACGTGATGAAGGTGACCGGCCGGCAGATCTGGTCGCGAACGGCGTCGGCGTAGGAGTAGGCGATGTCGGCGACCGCGACGCCGGCGCGGTCGTACGTGACGCCGGGGATCGCCGTGGCGTCGGAGCGAAACGGCGTGCCGGAGAGCAGCAACGTGCGCTTGGCGTGCGCAAACGCCGCGGCGAAGCCGTCACCCCACGCGAGATCCTCACCGAGATGATGAGCCTCGTCGGCGATCACGAGCGTGTCGGGCCCGACGAACCTCGTCCACTTCGCGCCGCTCTGCGCGACGCGGGCGTAGGTGACCGAGACGCCGTGGAAGTCGCGCGGCGGGCGCGGAGTGGGTGCGTCCGGCTGGAGATGCAGGCCGAGCTTCGCGGCCGCGGCGGCCCATTGGCGCGTGAGCGGCGCCGTCGGGCACACGAGCACGACGCGCTTGGCCTCGCCGCGTGCGAGCAGCCGATTCGCCAGCTCGATCGCCGGCCGCGTCTTCCCCGCACCGGGAGCAGCGGCGATCAGAAACGAGCCGCCACGCCATGCCTCGGCGGCGTTCAGCGCTGCCGTCTGCCACGCGCGCAGGGCGTGGGTCTGTCGGCGGGCAGCGGTGGTCACGGACCGGGCAGGAAAGCGGTCGTGCCGGACAGACGCGCAGGGGCCTTGTTCAAGCGCTCAAGCGGCGGTCGTGGCGTCCGCCACGAACGCGTCCGCCTCGATCTCGACGAGCATCCGCGGGTCGATCAGCGCCGCGACCTGCACCATCGAGGTCGCGGGTCGCACGTCGCCGAAGACATCGCCGTGGGCGCGACCGACCTCTTCCCAGCGCGAGATGTCGGTGACGAACATGCGCGTACGCACGACGTCGGCGGGCGTCGCGCTGACCTGCTGAAGCGCGCTGGCGAGGTTGGCGAGCGCCTGCTGCATCTGCTCGCGCGGCGTCTCGCCGATCACGGCGCCGCCCGGTCCGATCGCGGTGCAGCCGCTGACCCAGATGTGCGGGCCGGCGCGCACCACTCGCGCGTAGCCGACCACCGGCTCCCAAGGGGCGCCGGATCCATGGCGATCGATCACCGGCCCGAGTCTACGTCGCTCAGCGCCGGTGGACCGACCAGCGCGGGCGCGACACGCGGTCCAGCAGACGTCCCAGGTCGCCGACGATCGCCGCCGCGGTTGCGAGCAGTTCGCGCTGTGCGACGGGGACGGTGTCGCGCGCGAATGCTTCGAGGACGGTGTCGTCGTCCAGCGTCACGACCATCCGCGTCTGCAGGCCCGCCGCCTGCGCAGGGCGCGAGCGCGCGCCGTCGGCGAACGCGTCGGGGGAGAACACCCCCTGCCACGAAGCGGTCGCGAAGCGCGTCAGCTCGGCGTGGGGGCTGGTCCAGGCGGCGACGCAGCGCAGCGGCCGGTCACCGCGTTCTTGCTGCCAGACGAAGACGGCGTCCCAGCCGAGGTCGGCACCCAGGCAGGCGGCGGCGTCTTGGAGCGCGGCGTGGTGGTCGTCGGCGCGGGTGACGACACGGACGAGGTCGCCGAGCGCCGCGAGGTCGTGATCCGGCGCCGCGGCGGGCGGCCCGTCGGCGGCAGCCAGTCGCTGCTCTGCTGCCGCGAGCGCCGCCGTCTGCGCGGACAGCCGCTCGTGCAGCTGCTCGACCTCCGCGATCGCCGCGTTGCGCGCGGCCGCCGCAGCGGCGGCCTGGGCGTCGCGGTCGTCGGCGCGGCGGGTTGCGGCGAGCGCGGCTGCCGCCTGAGCTGTGAGGCGGCGCTGGAGCTCGGCGGCCTCGGCGCGCGGGGCGGGGGCGGCCGGCGGCTCGGCGGCCGGTGGCGGCGGGGCCACTGGCGGCGGCTCGGCGGCCGGTGCCGGCGGCTCGGCGGGCGACGGCCCGGCGGCGGCTGGCTCCGGCAGCGGCATGCCGAGCGCGTGCAGGCGCTCGCCCTCGGTCTTCACGACGCGATCGTGGCCGGCGGCGGAGCTCACGCAGCAGACGCCGGCGGGCCGGCCGTCGGCGTCGTGCAACGCGAAGCGCGCGGTTGCGATGCGGCGGCGGCCGACGCGGTCGACGACCCACTCCTCGAGCACGACGACGCCCGGCGAGTGCAGCGCCATCGTGTCGTTGCGCTCGACGCCCTCGGCGACGTCGGCGGGCAGCAGCTCGCTGATCGCGCTTCCGGTCAGGTCATCCGACCCGACGCCGAGCAGCGCCGCGAAAGACTCGTTGACACGCAGGAAGCAGCCCGTGGCATCGCGGATCGCGACCGCCAGCGGGCTGGCGTCGATCGCGTCGAGCTTGCCGGCCATCGCCTCGCTTCTCGGCATCCGCGTGCCGGCGCGCGAGCGACGCCGCGCAGACTCAACGAATCGTCAGTGGCGGAAGTGGCGCCGGCGCGTCATGACCATCGAGATGCCCGCTTCCTCGGCCGCCGCGACGACCTCGTCGTCGCGCACCGAGCCGCCAGGCTGGATGACCGCGCTGATGCCCGCCTCGATCGCCAGCTGCGGACCGTCGGCGAACGGGAAGAACGCGTCGGACGCGAGCGCGGCGCCCTTGATCAGCTCGGCGTCGCGGCATTTCTCGATGCTCAGGCGCACCGAATCCACGCGCGACATCTGCCCCGCGCCGATGCCGATCGTCGCGAGGCCCTTCGTCAACACGATCGCGTTGGACTTCACGTGCTTGGACACACGCCAGGCAAACAGCAGGTCCTCCCACTCAGGCTCAGACGGCGAATGGCCGGTGACGACCTCCATCGCGCCGCGCTCGTCGCGGGCGGAATCGCGGTCCTGGACGAGCAGCCCGCCGAGCACCTGCCGCACCTCAGGCTCACCGAGCAGCGGCCCGCGGCGCTCCTGGTCCTCGAGGATCCGGATGTTCGGCTTCTGGGTGAGGATCTCCAGCGCGTCCTCGTCGTAGCCCGGCGCGAACAGCACCTCGATGAACTGGTTGCTGAGCTTCTGCGCGGTGGCGGCGTCGATCGGGCGGTTGAACGCCAACACGCCGCCGAACGCGCTCAGCGGGTCGCACGCAAACGCGCGCTCGTAGGACTCGAGCGCCGTCTTGCCCAGCGCCACGCCGCACGGATTGTTGTGCTTGACGATCGCGCAGCACGGCACCTCGAAGTCGCGCGAGATCGCGCGCGCCGACTCGAGGTCGAGCAGGTTGTTGAACGACAGCTCCTTGCCGTGATGCTGCTTGACCATCGACAGCAGGTGCATCCGCGTGCCGATCTGCTGGTAGTACGCGGCGCGCTGGTGCGGGTTCTCGCCATACGTGAGATCGGTGACCTTCTCGAACGCGCGCACCAGCAGCGGCGGGAAGTCGTCGGCCTTCTCGGCAAACCAGCGCGAGATCGCCGTGTCGTAGCGCGCGGTGTAGGCGAAGGCGTCGGCCGCGAGCGCTTCACGCGTCGGCAGCGAGATGGCTCCGCCGGTGGTGCGCAGCTCCTCGAGCACGGCGTCGTATGCCTCGGGCTTGACGACCACCGCCGCGAACGCGTGGTTCTTTGCCGCCGCGCGGATCATCGTCGGCCCGCCGATGTCGATGTTCTCGATCACCTCGGCCTCGCCGACGCCGCGCCGCGAAGCCGTGCGCTCGAACGGGTAGAGGTTGACGCAGACGAGGTCGACGAACTCGATCTCGTTGTCCGCGGCCGCCTGCAGGTGCTCGGCGTTGTCGCGGACGGCGAGCAGCCCCGCGTAGAGCTTGGGGTGCAGCGTCTTGACGCGCCCGTCCATGATCTCCGGGAAACCGGTGAAGTCATCGATCGCGCGGACCTGCAGACCTGCGTCACCAAGCTCACGCGCCGTACCGCCTGTGGATACGAGCTCCACACCCAGCTCGGCCAGCCCGCGGGCGAAGTCGACGATGCCGCGCTTGTCGGAGACCGAGAGCAGCGCGCGCCGCACGCGAACCTCTCCAGGAGCGGTCAGCGCGGGCGTCTGCGGTGTCTGCTCTGCCATTGCCCGCAGCATATTCCGGCACGGGCCGGGAATCCCCCAGGACATGTCCAGCGACCCCGATCGCGGTCTCGAGAAGACCACCGAGGAGCTCGACGAGCGCCTCAAGACCCTCGACGAGCACATCACCGAAGCGGAGGAGAAAGCCCCGAACGCGACACTCGGTGACGCGGGCGAGCCGCAGCGCGACGAGTAAGACGTGACGTCCGCCGGCGTCGTGCCGGCGGACGTCAGTCACTGGCCCGTCCCGTGGCCGCCCGGGGGGCTTCCGGCGACCTGGGCCACAACGAACAAGACCCACCGCGGCGCGCGGAGGTTGGCGATTAATCGACGAGAATTCGCCGCGGATGCTCAGGGTCGCGGCGAATGCGTCCGTCAGCGAACGCGCGGACCGCCTCACAGACGAGCTCGTGCTCGATGGCGTGGATCTGCGGGAAGACGTCCTCGGCGCTGCCCGCCGCCGGCAGCGAGAGCGCGCGCTGGAGGATGACCGGGCCGGTGTCGACGCCGTCGTCGACGAAGTGGACGGTGACACCGAAGACCTTGACGCCGTAGTCGAGCGCCTGCTGGACCGCGCCGATGCCGGGGAATGCCGGCAGCAGCGCGGGATGCACGTTCATCAGCCGCCCGTCGAAGCGCTGGACGAACGAGGCGTCCAGCAGCGCCATGTAGCCGAGCAGGAACACGAGGTCCACGTCGTGTGATTCCAGCCAGCCGGCGATCGCGATGTCGCGCGCGACGCGGTGTGGGTACTGGCCGACCTCGAACACGCCCGTGTCGACGTCCGCCTCGCGCGCGCGCTCCAGCGCTCGCGCATCCGGCTTGTCCGAGGCGACCGCCACCACATTCGCCTCGCGACCGTGAACCTCGTCCAACAGCGCCTGCAGGTTGCTGCCGTTGCCCGAGGCAAGAACGCCGACGCGGCAGCTCATGCCGCCAGCGTGTCCTGCGTGACGACCTTGAGCTTGGGGTATGCCCCGCCTGTGGAGCGCATGCGCCCGGCGGCGATCAGCGCGTCGACGCGCTCGAGCACCTCGTCGCCGCCAAGGTGGTCGAACGTGCCGTATCCCGGCAGCCCGTCGTAGGCGTTCTTGAGCAGCGCCTTCGAGCGCCCGCCGCGCAGGATCTCGACGGCCCGCGTCCGCCCGACCGCCGGCTCAGCCGTCTCGACGACGCGCAGGATCGCGACATCGAGATCCTCGCCGACCGCGGCACTGACTGCGCCCGACGGCATCCCGATGTCGTCGCAGACGTCGCAGCACGGCACGCCAGGCTCGGTCTGCGGCGCGGCGCCGTCGCCGAAGTGGCGCAGGATCGCCTCGCGCCGGCAACGCGCACCGTCGACGTAGTCCCAGATCGCGCGGTACTGGCGCCAGCGCCCCTTCTCGGCCTCCGACGCGAAGGTGCGGCAGATCGCGGCGGCCCGCCCGTCGAACGGCGTGAGGATGCGGCCTCGCACGCGGTCCATCGGCGACGGTGCGGGCTGGATCACGCCCGCGCGTGCGAGTGCGCCGATCACCGCGCGCACCTGGTCCTCCTCGTCACCGGGCAGCGACGACAGCGCAACGTCGTAGCGCGGGCCGTCGCCGAGGGCGCGAGCGACGCGCGCCACGTCGCCGTCGTCGAACCCCGCCCGCTCGATGAAGAAGCGGTGCAGGCCCTTGTCCTTGCCGGCCGCCAGCAGCAGCGCCCGCGCGGGCTTGCCGTCGCGCCCGGCGCGCCCTGCCTCCTGGTAGTAGGCCTCGAGCGACGCCGGGACCGACTCGTGCACGACGGTGCGCACGTCCGCCTTGTCGACGCCCATGCCGAACGCGTTGGTCGCGACGACGATGTCGACCTCACCCGACATGAAGCGCGTCTGCGCCCGCGAGCGCGCCTCGCGCGGGATGCCGGCGTGGTAGGCGAGCACCTCGCAGCCGAGCTCCTCGCTGAGGCGTGCCGCCGTCTGCTCGGTCTGCGCGCGCGTGCCGGAGTAGACGATTGCCGGCGTCGCGTCCGGCTCCGACAGCGCCGACACGAGCTGGCGGCCCTTGACCGCCGGCGTCTTCGCCGGCACGACGGTGAACGTCAGGTTCGGGCGGTCGAAGCCGGTGGACACCCGCACGCAGTCCTCGCGCAGGCCCAGCCGCGCCACGATGTCGGCCGCGACGCGCGGTGTCGCTGTGGCCGTCGACGCCACGATCGCCGCCGAGCCCAGCCAGCGCGCCGCGTCGGCAAGACGGAAGTACTCGGGCCGGAAGTCGTGCCCCCACTGCGAGACGCAGTGCGCCTCGTCCACCACGAAGAGCCCGATCGGCACGCCCGAGATGCCCTCGATGAACGCCGGCGACGAGAAGCGCTCCGGCGCCACGTACAGCAGCCGCAGCTCCCCCAGGCGCGCGCGCTCGAGCGCCTCGCGGTTGTCGGCGGCGTCCTGCTGGGCGTTGATCAGCGCGACGCGGCCCGGCGCGCGCGCCGAGAGCGCCTGCACCTGATCCTGCATCAGGGACACGAGCGGCGAGACGACGATGGTCAGGTCCGAGCGCATCAGCGCCGGCAGCTGGTAGCAGAGCGACTTGCCCGCACCGGTGGGCATCACGACGAGCACGTCGCGCCCGGCGGTGGCCGCATCCACCGCCTCACGCTGACCGGGGCGGAAGGCGTCGAAGCCGAAGTGCTGGTGCAGGGCGGTCAGCGAGTCCATGAGCGGCGGCCGACCATAGCCGTGCGATCGGTCGGGACCGAACGTTGCCGCCGAATCCGTCGCAAAGTCGCTGCAGAGCGTCACGAAGTCGTAACGCGCGACTCCCACATCCCGCAGGCGCCGTAGTCGACGTAGCCCATGCGCGCGTAGATCGGGTAGCCCATCGCGCTGGCCTCGAGCGTCGTCGTGACCGCACCCTCCTCGCGCGCGCGCACGAGCGCGCGGCTCATCAACCGCCGCGCCAGCCCGCCGCCGCGTGCGTCCGGCAGCACGGCGACAAGCGAGATGAACGCGTCGTCGCCGCTGCGCAGCCAGCAGGCGCATGCGACAGGCCGCCCGTCGCGCACGGCAACCAGCGAACGCATCGCCGAGCTGGCGTCGCCCGCAAACGCAGCCGCGAAGCCGGCGTCCGCCGGCAGCCCGTAGGCGGCGTCGTTGAGCGGCCACACCGGCCCGTGCGAGCCATCCTCGACGACCTCGCAGCCGACCTCCGCGTCGAGCTGCATATTGGCAATCGGCGCATGCATCAGCGCCGGCTTGCCGTCGTGCTTCAGGCCAGCCTGCTCGCAGACCGCGCGCAGCTCCTCGCGCCCCGGGCCGACCCACACCGTCCACGCGCGTACGCCGGCGTCGGCGTACAACGCAGCGATCGCAGGCAACGCGTCGCGCAGCGCCGCGGCGTCCTCCACCATCACCCCGTTGGGCAGCGAGCGCTCGGGCGCCGACGGCACGACCGCGCACGCGACGCCGTCCGACAACTCGACGACGCGACCACCCGGCGCCGCCACCACGAGCGCGTCGTAGAACGCGCGGTGTGCGCGGTCCCACGCCGCGAGCGCGGTCACCGCGTCGAGGCGACGACCGGCAACTCGAGCGCGAACTTGCCGTTCGCGTCGTCCGTGCCCGCGAGCGGGTACTCGCCCGTGAAGCACGCGTCGCAGTGGCTCCCGCGGTCGCCGCGCACCGCCTCGTACACGCCCGCGAGCGAGAGGTAGGCCAGCGAGTCCGCGCCGACCGCCGCGCCGACCTCGGCGTCCGTGCGCTCGTGGGCGATCATCTCCTCACGCGTGGACATGTCGATGCCGTAATGGCAGGGGTGCTTGATCGGCGGCGCGGAGATCCGCAGGTGCACCTCACGCGCGCCCGCGTCGCGCAGCATCTGCACGATCTGGCGCGTGGTGTTGCCGCGCACGATCGAGTCGTCGACGACCACGAGCGACTTGCCCGCCACGATCTCCGGCAGCGGGTTGAACTTCAGCCGCAAGCCGTGCTTGCGCAGCTCCTGCCCAGGCTGGATGAACGTGCGCGCGACGTAGCGGTTCTTGATCAGCCCGTCGTCCTGGGGCAGGCCTGCCGCACGCGCGTAGCCGCGGGCCGCCGCGTTGCCCGAGTCGGGCACCGCGATCACGAGGTCGGCGCCAAGCGCCGGGGACTCGCGGTACAGGATCTCCCCCATGCGCCCGCGCGAGGCTTGCAGCACGTCGCCGTTCATGCGCGAGTCGGGCCGCGCGAAGTAGATGTACTCAAAGACGCAGAACGCCTGGCGCGCGGCGGTCGCGACGATGCGCGTCGTGATGCCCTCGGCCGAGATCGAGACCATCTCGCCGGGGTGCACGTCGCGCCAGTACTTCGCGCCGATGATGTCCAGCGCGCACGACTCCGACGCTACGCAGTAGCGGTCCCCGAGCTTGCCGATCACGAGCGGACGCAGCCCCGCCGGGTCGCGAAACGCGACGACGCGGTCGTTGGTCATCACGACCGTCGAGAACGCACCCTGCAGACGCGGAAGCACGTCGGCGACCGCGTCCTCGATGTGCTCGCCCGGATGCGACGCGAGCGCTGCGGCGATGATCTCCGAGTCGCTCGTGCCCGCGAACGCGACGCCCTGCTCGAGCAGCTCCGTGTGCAGCTCCACGGCGTTGATGAGGTTGCCGTTGTGGGCGAGCGCGAGCTCGCGGCGGTTGCCGCCGGCGCCGGCGCTGCGGTGCACCGGCTGCGAGTTCTCCCACTCGTTGGATCCGGTCGTCGAGTAGCGCACGTGCCCGATTGCGAGGTCCCCGGCGAGCGCGCGCAGGTCGTGCTCCTTGAAGACCTGGTTGACGAGGCCGAGCGCACGCTGCGTGATGATGTAGCCGCCGTCGTCGGCAGCCGCGATCCCGGCCGATTCCTGGCCACGGTGCTGCAGCGCATACAGCGCGAAGTACGCGAGGCGCGAGACCTCGTGGTCGGGCGCGAATATCCCGAACACGCCGCACTCGTCGCGCGGTCCCTCGCGCTCGTCGAGGACTGGAAGATGACGGGTCATCGGAGGCACGTCGTCAGCACGACGACACGGCTTACGGTAGCAGCGAGGTCGGCGGCGCCGCCGCGCGAAAACCGCGGAGGTTGCGGCCGCTCCGCAATACGGCGCGTCGTCAGCCGTGCATAGCGCCGCGCACTCGCGCACGTACTGCGACGGCGAGCGCCCGATCGGTACAACACGCCTATGAGCTACGGCAAGGTGAACATCGACACCGCGGAGGACCTGGCCCCGAAGTACGGGATGGACGCGCACGGCGAGGCCCGCTTCGTCCGCGACGACCTCGGCGCCAAGGGCGTCGGCATGAGCTACTACCGCGTCAAGCCCGGCGCACGGCCGGGATTCGGCCACACGCACTCAGACAGCGAAGAGATGTATCTCGTCCTCAAGGGCTCGGGCCGCATGAAGGTCGACGACGACTTCGTCGATCTCGCCGAGCACGACGTCGTCTACGTCGCGCCGGGCGCGATGCGTGAGTGGGAAGCCGGCGACGACGGGATGGACCTCGTCGCGTTCGGCCAGCACAACCAGGGCGACGCCGACATGCAGCCCGGGTGGTGGACCGACTAGACGGCGGCGCGCAGCGCGAGCGCGGCGCGCCATGAGCCAAGCGCGATCACGCAGCCGACGAGCCAGCCCGCGAGCACGTCGGTCGGGTAGTGCGCGCCGAGGTAGACGCGGCTGACGCCGACCGCGGCGCAGACCAGCCCGGCAGCAGCGATCGCCGAGCGCCGCGTGAGCCCACCGCGCAGCTCGTGCGCGGCGATCAGCCCGAGGACGCCGTAGAACGCGACGCTCGTGGCCGAGTGCGCGCTCGGAAAGGAGTAGCCGCCCGCGTGCACGAGCGCGTCGTCGCCCGGCGGGCGCCCGCGCGCGACGAGATGCTTGATGAGCGCGACGACCGCTTGGCACGCCGCCACGGAGACCGTCAGCGCCAGCGCGCCGTGCCAGTGGCGGCGCAGCACCAGCAGCGCGGCGCACAGCACGGTGAGCGCCAGCACGGTCTGCGACGCCGCGAGGTCGGTGACCGCCTGGATCGCGGCGCTGTCGAACGTCGCGGCAAGGCCGTGGACCTGCGCCACGACCGCGAGGTCGACGTGGGGATCGAGGTGCACACCGACCGCGAGGAGCGCCACCACAACCAGCGCAAGCACCGCGAGCAGCAGCTCGGCGGTGTGCCGGGCAAGGGAGCTCACTGGGGGTGATTGTGACGCAGGCGGGCGCATGGCGGCGGGACGCCGCCGCGGCGACCGCCGCGTGGGCGGTTACCCGTCGCTGCGGGGCGTTAGGCCTGTATCGACCGCCGAGGCCAGCGCCATGAGAAAGCCGGCAAGGATGAACGGCCAGCTGGCGAGCTTCAGCGTCTCCTCGGCGACGAACTCCCAGCGCGACGCCGGAACGACCGCGTCGAGCGTCTGAGACGCCGCCCCGAACGCGGCGCCGACGGCCATCAGCGCCAGTGCGCGCGGCTGGCGCAGGAGCGGCCCGATGCGCACGAGCAGCGCGGTCGCGACGAACAGCAGCACGCCGACCAGGATCGCCGCGTCGAGGTCGGCGAGCCCGAACGGCGTCGCGACGTCGAGGTTGTCGCGCAGCCAGTGCGCCACGAAGACCGTCGGCTGGGCGATCTCCACGAGCGCAAGCGCGGCGAAGACCACGGCCGCGACGCCCCAGAAGGTCTCGTGCCAGCGGGCGGTTGGCGCGAGCAAACGACGCGTGGCGTCGGCGGCCGCGGCGATCGCGAGGATCTCGGCGAAGCTCAGCCACGTCCCGGGCATCAGCTCGCGAAAGACCGCCGCCTGGTCGTCGGCGATCAGCATCCCGAGCGGGACCCCGACCACTCCAACCGCGGCCCCGGCCGCCAGCAGGACGGCCAACACGCGGCCCGGACGCGCACTCCAGACGGTCGCTTGCTGCACCGCAGCGGCGCGCGCGCGACTCAGCGCGGCGACGGTTGATGATTCCTGCAGCGTCCCCCGTGTCGCATTACCCACTCCCATGAGGCAAATGTCACAAGACCGCGCCTGTTACGTCAAGGTTGAAACGATGTTTCCGTGGCGAGGACGGGTCGCCGCGCCCGCGCGGGGCGCAGCCACAACGCGACCACACCCGACGCCAGCGCCGCCATGACACCGAGCAGGTACGCGCGGTCTGACGCGACGAGCGCGTCCTGCACCGTCGCGGGGTCGCCGACGATCGCGATCAGCAGCGCCGTCCCGAGCACGGCCCCGAACTGGCGGAACGCCGACCCGACCGCGCTTGCCGAGCCGTAGCGCTCAGGCGGGACGTCGGCGACCAAGGCCGCACCGAAGGCGGGGAACGCCAGCCCGATGCCGACGCCGATCAGCGCCTGGCCGGGCAGCCACGTGCCGACGTAGTCGGGCTCGGCGCCCGCGCTGCGCAGGATCAGCATGCCGATCGCGTACACCAGCGCGCCGGGGACGATCACCGCGCGGTGGCCGTAGCGATCGGCGAGGCGGCCCGCAGGGATCGCGAACAGCGTCGTCATCACCGGCCCGGGCATGACCGCGAGACCGGCGTCGAGCACGCTGTAGCCCCAGACCGACGTGAGGAAGAGGATGTTGCCGAGGATCTGCGAGAAGAACGCGATCGCGAACAGCAGCGTCCCGAGGCTGCCGATGCGGAAGCTGGGGATCTGCATCAGCGCCGGGTCGACGACCGGACGCGGGTGCGTCGCGCAGCGGCGCACGAGCCACGTCAGCGCCACCGCAGACGCGGCGAAGCTGCCAAGGATCGCCGGGCTGCCCCAGCCCCAGCCCTCACCCTCGACGATCGCCAGCGCCAGCAGGCCGAGCCCGGCGATCGTCAACGCACCGCCGAGAAGGTCGGGCAGGCCGGTCGCGCGCTCGTCGACGCTTTCGCGCAGTCCGCGGCGGCCGGCCGCGAGGATCAGCAGGCTCAGCGGGATGTTGGCGAGGAAGATCCAGCGCCAGTCGGCGACCTCGACGAGCAGGCCGCCGAGCGGTGGACCCATCGCCGCAGCCAGCGCGGCCGAGGCGCCCCAGATCCCGACGGCCGCCGCGCGGCGCTCGGGCGGGAACTCGGGCAGCAGCAGCGCCAGCGAGACTGGCGCGATGATCGCCGCCGCAACGCCCTGCAGCGCGCGGGCGACGACCAGCGTCTCCCACGTCGGCGCGATCGCGCAGGCCACCGACGTCACGAGGAACGCCGCCGCGCCGGTCATGAACAGCCGCTTGCGCCCGAGCCGGTCGGCGAGGCCCCCGGCGGGCACGAGCAGTGCCGCGATGACGATGAAGTAGGCGTCGAGCACCCAGCTCAGCTCGGCGCGCGAGGCCCCGGGGAAGGACGCCGAGATGCTCGGGAAGCTCGTGTTGACGATCGTCGTGTCGAGGAACGCGATGAACGAGCTCGCACAGATTGCGATCAGCGCCAGCGTGCGTCGTTGCAACATGCAACGACACGCTAATCGAGCGTCGTTGCGTTTTGCAACTGTGAGTACCATCACAGAGAGATGAAGCACGACGACCTGCTTGGAGCCAACTGCGCGATCGCCCGGACGGGGGCGGTGCTGGGCGAACGCTGGGTGATCGCGATCCTGCGCGCCGCGTACTTCAAGGCCCGCACGTTCGAGGACTACCAGCGCGAGACCGGCATCGCGCGCAACATCCTCAGCGAGCGCCTCCAGCGGCTCGTCGACTTCGGGATCCTCGAGCGCCAGACCTACGCGCAGGGGGCCAAGCGCACGCTCAGCGAGTACCGCCTCACCGAGGCAGGCTTCGACCTGTACCCCGTGATCGCCGCGATCCTCGCGTGGGGCGAGAAGCACACCGGCCTCGTCAACGGCGCGCCGACCGAGCTCGTCCACCGCAGCTGCGGCGAGGTCACGCACGCGCGGGTGGTGTGCGACCAGTGTGGCGAGGATCTGGATCCTCACGACGTGGAGGTGCGTCCGGGTCCGGGGGCAAAGCGTCGCGCGCCGGCGTGGGCGCCGGCCGCATAGGCCACCACGCGCCGCTGCCCGCCAGCGCCAGCAGGCTCGGGATCAGCACGCTGCGCACGACGAGCGCGTCGACGAGCACACCGAGGCACAGCAGCAGCGCAAGCTCGCGGAACGGCTCGATCGGGACGAGCGCGAGCAGCGCGAACGTCGCTGCCAGCGTCGCGCCCGCGACCGTGATCGCGCGCGACGCCTGCGGCACCGCAATGGCGATCGCGTCGCGCGTGTCGTGTCGGGCGGCCTCGGCGCGCACGCGTCCCGCGACGAGCACGTTGTAGTCCGAGCCGAGCGCGAGCACGAGCACCCCGGCGACGAGCGGGACGAAGTACGTGATCTCGTTGCCGGCGATCAGCGTCGTCAGCCCGAGCGCGGCCGCGAAGCCGAGCGCGCCGGCCGCGAGCACCAGCAGCGGCGCGATCAGCGCGCGCAGGAACAGCGCAAGCAGCACGAACGTCACGGCGGCGATCGCGACGGCGATGCGCAGCACGTCGTCGTGCACGGCGTCGACGGTCTCGGCGCCGAGCGCCGCTTCGCCGGCCAGCGAGATCCGCGTCGTCCGCGGCAGGCCGGCCTCTGCGACGAGCGACGGCAGTGCGTCACGCAGCTCGCGCAGCTGCGCCAGGCCCGTCGCGCTCGTCGGGTCGTCGTCGAAGAGCACGACGACGCGTGCGGCGTCGCCGCTGCGCGCGACGAGGCCGACGTCCGTCACGACCTCCGCGCGCCGCGCGATCGCGGCAGCGAGGTGGTCGCGATTCGCGCGCGCGGCGCCGATGCCGGGCGCCTCGAGCACGATCTCCGTCGGCGCGAGGATCCCGGGCGTGAAGCCGCGCTGCGCGTCGGTGGCGGCGCGGCGCACCTCGTCGTCCTGCGTCAGCGCGGCGATCGTGTTGACGCCGAGGTCGATGTGGCGCGCGCGCTCGGCGGCCACGAGGAGGCCGGCCGTCACCACCAACGCCAGCAACAGCGCGACGGGTCGTGCTGTGAGCAGGCGCGAGATCCGTGGCGGGCGGGCCGGTGCGAGCTCGCGTCCGCCGAACAGCCGGTTGCCGAAGATCGCCAGCAGCGCGGGAACGAGCGTCACCGCCACGATCGTCACGACGAGTGCGCAGAACGCCATGCCCGGTCCGAAGACGCGGAAGAACTCCAGGCGCCCGGCAAGCAGCGCGGCCGAGCACGCGGCGACGATCGTGCCGGCGGTGATCACCAGCGGCGCAATGCGGGTGGTGGCGCCGCGCGCGGCCTCGAGGCGATCGGCGCCCTCGCGCATCCGGCGTCGCGCCTCAGCCAGGAAGAAGACGCAGTAGTCGGTGGTCAACCCCAGCAGCAGCACCACGAGCAGCGGCTCGATCTCGCGCGGGACGTGAACGTCGACCTCGCGCGACAGCCAGGCGACGCCGCGCACCGCGACGACGTAGGCGATCCCGGCGGTCGCAAGCGTCACCAGCGGCGCGCCGAGCGTGCGGAAGTAGAGCGCCGTCATCAGCGCGATCACGGCGATCGTCGCCGCGGTGATCCACGGCAGCAGGTCCTCGATGTGCTCGAACTGCGCAAGCCGCGCGGGTGCCGCGCCGGTGACCCCCACGCGTGAGCCGGGCGCGACGCCGAGCGCGGCGGCATGGCGCTCGCCGGTGGCACGGCGATCCTGCAGGTTGAGGCTGGGATCGAGGAAGAGGAAGTCCAGCGCCGTTGTGCGTGTCTCGCGCCACTGCACGCCTGGGAGCGGCTGGTTGACGATCGGCAGCACGCGGCGGTCGGCGGCCCCGACGTGCGCCGCGACGTCCTTCTGCGTCAGGCCACCCGGGCGCCGCTGCACGACGACGACGTCCGACCCCGCCGGCACGCCGAACAGCTGCGCCGAGCGCGCTTGCGCAGCCAGCGCGGCGGAGTCCGCGGGGATGATGTCGTCGACCGGCGTCGACTCGGTGCGCAGCGACGGCAGGAACGCGACCGCCGCGGCGGCTGCCGCGAGCCACGCGAGGACGATGGGCCAACGCGCCGCGATGACGATCCGTGTCACTCGGGCTGTATGCCCGGAGCGCGGCTACGGGAACAGCGGCGCGAGCGCCGCGTGGGCGCCACGAAGCTCATCCAGCGTGACGCTGAAGAGACCCGCGACGTCGAGCGTCTCGCCGCCGACAGTGCCGAAGATGTCGGTCGGCGCGTGCTCGCCGAGGCGCTCGAGTGCGTCGCGCGGGCCGGAGACGATGAACGCCCCCGGGATCTCGCCGAAGAGGACCGCCCAGTCGATCGGGCCGTCCCACGGCGCGTCGAAGCGCGCGCCGATGTCGCCGCCGATGCAGGCCTCGGCAAGGCCGACGAGGAAGCCGCCTTCGGCGCAGTCGTGGGCGCTCGACAGCGCGCCGGACCGGACCGCGTCACGGATCGCGCGCTGCGCCTGGAGCACCTGATCGACGTCGACCTCCGGCAGCCCGTCGGGCAGCGGCTCGCCGCGCAGCTTCGACAGCTCGGACGCCGCCAGCGACGGCGAGCGGTTCGGGCCGCAGAAGCCCCAGGCATCGCCCTCGCGCAGGAAGCCCAGGCGCCCGGCGCGGGTGACGTCGGGCAGCGCGCCGACCATGCCGACGACGGGCGTCGGGTAGATCGGGCCGGTCTCACCCTCGTTGTACAGCGACACGTTGCCGCCGACGATCGGCGCGTCTAGCGCGCGACAGGCGTCGCCGAGGCCGCGCACGGCCTCCGTCAGCTGCCACGCGATGTGCGGCTTCTCGGGGTTGCCGAAGTTGAGGTTGTTCGTCGTCCCGAGCGGCTTAGCGCCGACGCACGCGAGGTTCGACGCGCACTCCAGCGCCGCCTCCACGGTGCCGGTGTAGGGGTCGGCGGCGACGCGGCGGCCGTTGCAGTCGATCGACACGCCGAGCCCCGAGCCGTCGTCGAGCTGCAGCACGGCGGCGTCGGTCTGCTCGGGCCGGCGGACGGTCCGCGACTGGACGAGGCAGTCGTACTGCTCAAACAGCGGGCGGCGCGAGGCGATGTTGGGCGACGCCAGCAGCGCCAGCAGCGCCTCGCGCGGGCTCGCGTCGGCGCTAAGCGTTGCCTCCGGCGCGGGGTAGATCTGCTGCGCCGGCTTCTCCGGCGCGAGGTCGTACAGCGGCGCGTCGTCGACCAGCGCGTCGACCGGCATCTCGCCGACGAGCTCGTCGCCCTTGAAGATCCGCATCGCGCGCGTGTCGGTGACCGTGCCGATCGCGACGCCGTGCACGTCCCACTTGTCGGTGAGCGCGACGACGGCTTCGACGTTCTGCGGCGTGCAGACGCAGAGCATGCGCTCCTGCGACTCGGAGACCATGATCTCGAAGGGCTCCATATCGGCCTCGCGCAGCGGCACCTTCGCGACGTCGATGTCGATGCCGACCTCGCCCTTGGAGGCCATCTCGCTGGCGCTCGACGTCAGGCCCGCGGCGCCGAGGTCCTGCAGCGCGACGAGCAGCCCCGCCTCGAGCAGCTCCAGCGAGCACTCGAGCAGCTTGGACTCCTCGAATGGGTCGCCGACCTGGACGGTCGGGCGCTTGTCGGCGTCGTCCTCGCCGAGCTCGGCGGACGCGAGCACCGACGCGCCGCCGATGCCGTCGCGGCCGGTCGAGGCGCCGAACAGGACGACGACGTTGCCGACGCCCGCTGCGGCGCTGCGCACCATCTTCGACGTCTCTGCGAGACCCAGCGCCATCGCGTTGACGAGGCAGTTCGTCTCGTACGGCGCCTCGAAATAGACCTCGCCGCCGATCGTCGGGACGCCGATCGAGTTGCCGTAGTGGCCGATGCCGGCCACCGCGCGATCGAGCAGGTAGCGCGAGCGCTCAGACGTCGGCTCGCCGAAGCGCAGCGCGTCGAGCACGGCCACCGGCCGTGCGCCGAGCGCGAAGATGTCGCGCAGGATGCCGCCGACGCCGGTGGCGGCGCCCTGGAACGGCTCGACTGCGGACGGGTGGTTGTGCGACTCGACCTTGAACGCGCATGCGATGCCGTTGCCGACGTCGACGGCGCCGGCGTTCTCCCCCGGCCCCATCACGACCGCCGGACCCTCGGTCGGCAGCGTGCGCAGCAGCTTCTTGGAGTGCTTGTAGGCGCAGTGCTCGCTCCACAGCAGCGAGAACATCGCGAGCTCGACCTGGTTGGGCTCGCGCCCCATCTTCTCGACGACGAGCGCGTACTCGTCACGCGTGAGCCCAAGCGCGACGGCGTCCTCGACGGTGGGCAGCGCTTGGGTCTGGTTCACGTGGCCGGATGCTAGCTATCGGTCCGGCTTCCACGGTCGTGTCGCAGTCGTGCTACGGTGTGCGACATGGTGAGCGTATCGGTCCGCGATCTCCGCAACGACACGGGGGGTGTGCTGCGTCGCGTCGAGAACGGCGAGACCCTGACGGTGCTCAGCAACAAGCGACCGGTCGCGCAGCTCGTGCCACTCAGGCAGGAGAAGCCGATGTGGATGCCGGCCGATCGCTTCTTCGCCGAGGTCGCGGCGCACCCGGCTGACCCAGGCCTGCGCGACGAGCTCAAGGAGCTGATGCCCGACACGATCGAAAGTCTCTGGGAGCGGTGGGACCGCGAGCCGTAGCCGACACGTCGATCTTCGTGGCCAGGGAGAGCGGCCGACCGCTCGGACCGATCCCCGCGCACGTTGAGCTCGGCGTATCCATGATGACCGTCTCCGAGCTCGAACTCGGCGTTCTCAACGCGACGATCCCGAGCGTGCGCGGCCGACGGCTGCGCACGCTCCGCGACGTCGAGCGGCTAACGGCGCTGCCGTTTGATCGCAACGTCGCGCAAGCTTTCTCAGGCCTCTTGGCGGACATCCGCTACGAAGGCAAGAAGCGGCTCAGCATTCAGGACGCCGTCATCGCCGCGACCGCACTCGCGCACGAAGCCGATCTGCTGACGCAGGACGCCGACTTCGACGACCTTCCCGACTACATCAACGTCGTAAAGGTCTAGACGCGCGCCAGCGCGAGCGAGGAGAACAGCGACAGCCCGTCGGTCGAGCCCGTCAGCGGGTCGACGGCGTGCTCGGGGTGCGGCATCAGGCCCATCACGTTGCCGGCCTCGTTGACGACGCCGGCGATGTCGTCCTGCGAGCCGTTCGGGTTCTGCCCGGCGGCGTAGCGCAGCACCACGTGCACCGGGTCGGGCGCGTAGTAGCGCCCGGTGGTGTGCTTGACGGGGATCGACAGCGTCCCCTCCGGGCAGTCGCGGGTGAAGATCGTGTCGCGGTCGGCGACCTCGACGTCGACCTGGCGACAGAGGAAGCGCAGGCCCGCGTTGGGCAGCAGCGCGCCCGGCAACAGGCCCGCCTCGCACAGCACCTGGAAGCCGTTGCAGATGCCGAGCACCGGCCCGCCCTCGTTGGCGAACTCGATGACCGACTCCATCACCGGGCTGAAGCGCGCGATCGCGCCGACGCGCAGGTAGTCGCCGTAGGAGAAGCCACCCGGGACGACGACGGCGTCGACGCCGTACAGGTCGGGGTCGCGATGCCACAGCAGCCGTGCGCTTGCGCCCTCGACGCGTTCGCACGCGGCGACCGCGTCGCGCTCGTCGCACGAGCCGGGGAACTGGACGACGCCGAAATTCACGAGCCGAGGACCTCGTAGTCCTCGATGAGCGGGTTGCTCAGCAGCTTCGTGCAGATCTCGTCGAGCTGGGCGGGGTCCTCGATGTCGAGCTCCACCATCCGCCCGACGTGGACGTTGGACACGCCGCTGAAGCCGAGAGCCGGCAGCGATTCCTCGACAGCCTTGCCCTGCGGGTCGAGGATCCCGGCCTTGGGGCGGATCAGCACACGCGCGCGCATCAGGCAGCCGTCCGCTGCAGCCACGCGCTGAACGGCTCGCCGGTGATGCGCTCGTAGGCCTCGACGTAGCGCGCCTGCGTGCCGGCGACGACGTCGTCGGGGATCTCTGGCGCCGGGGGCAGCTTGTCCCAGCCGCTGCCCGACGCCCAGTCGCGCACGTACTGCTTGTCGAAGCTCTGCTGGCCGCGGCCGATCTCGTAGTCGTCGGCCGGCCAGTAGCGCGAGGAGTCGGGCGTCAGCACCTCGTCGCCGACGACGAGCTGACCGTCCGCGTCAAGGCCGAACTCGAACTTCGTGTCCGCCAGGATCACGCCGTTGCCGCGCGCGTGGTCGCGCGCGAACTCATACAGCGCGATCGACGCATCGCGGACGCGCTCGGTGAGCGCACGGTCGCCGACCAGCTCGGCGGCGCGCTCGAAGTCGATCGCCTCGTCGTGCCCGACCTCGGCCTTCGTGGACGGCGTGAACAGCGGCTCGGGCAGCTGCTCGGACTCCTGCAGCCCGGCCGGCAGCGCGATCCCCGAGACCTCGCCGGTGGCCTGGTAGTCCTTCCAGCCCGAGCCGGTGATGTAGCCGCGCACGACGCATTCAACCGGCAGCATCTCGAGCTTGCGGACCTTCACCGCACGACCACGAACCTCGGCCGGCACGTCCTCCGTGTAGCTCAACACGTGGTTGGCGACGATGTCGGCGGTACGGTCAAACCAGAACGCACTGAGGCCCGTCAACACCTTCCCCTTGTCGGGGATCGGGTTGGGGTGAACGGCGTCGTAGGTGGAGATCCGGTCCGACGCGACCATGAGGATCGCGTCGCCGAGGTCGTACATCTCGCGGACCTTCCCGCGAGCGATGAGCGGCAGGTCCAAACTAGCGGCGGTCACTGCTCTCAGGCTACAGCCCGAGGCGGCGCGAGCTTGGTCCGACGGTGACGTGAATCGCGGCCGGCTCGCGGACCCACGCGATCACGTTGTGCGACTGCAGGCGGTCGAGCACGAACTGGAACGCCTGCGCCTGTTGGCGGCTTGCGTACTCGCGCTCGATGTCGAACGCGTAGCCGGTCGTGTGCTGGCTGAACGCGCGCGTCGCCTCGCGGTTGCGCGCTGCCAGCACGCGCTGGTACTGGGCGTCGCGCGCGGTCGAGGTCAGCACGAGCGACGCCTTGGTGCCGGCGATCTCGCGGACGGTTCGACCGATGTAGCGCAGGACGGCAAGTGCCTCTGGGCGCAGCGCGCGGTACAGGCCGGGCGACTGCTGCACGCGGGCCGCGAACTCGCCCATCCGGCCGTCCACGCGCACGCCGACGGCACCGAGGCCGCGCAGCGCCTGCAGCTCGCCCGAGGCCCGCGCGCGGCCGAGCGCGAACGGGTCGCCGTAGAACGGCGTCGCGCCGGGCGGGCGCAGCAGGTTCTCCGCCGAGGCCTTCTGCGTCTGCAGCGTCTGCTCGCGCCGCAGCTGCGCGGGGTTGTCGCGGTACAGGCGCATGATCCGCGCGGCCGCAAGCACGCGCCAGTAGTACGTCGCGCTGTCGTCGCCGAGCGCGCTCAGCACGTCCCAGGCCTTCGTGTGACGCAGCGGGCTGGAGTCGAAGAACAGCTGCGCGTAAGGGATCTCGTCGTCGCCGTAGGCGCTCAGCGCGCGCTGCAGGTTGCCGATGCCCATGTGGTAGCTGACGACCGCGAGGTCGTCGCGCCCGAGCTCGCGCTTGGCGATCTCGAGGTAGCGCACCGTCCCGGCGAGCGCCTTGCGCGGATCGAAGCGCTCGTCGACGCGCCGGCGTGCGGCCCGCCGTGCGCGGACCTTGCGGCCGCGCGCGATGCCGCGCGTCAACCGCGCGGACGCGGCGACGTCGACCTTCATCCCGAGCAGGTCACGCCCTGTCTGCGCGAGGATCTGCGTGAGGCCGACGGCACCGTCGAGGTCGTCTGAGGCTTGCGCGTTCGAGCGCCCGGCGGACTCGAGGAAGACGATCGCCTCGAGCGTGTCCGGCGAGACCGTGCTGTCCGCGGCACGCTCGACCAACGGGCGCCAGGCCGCCACGCGCGCCGCGGTGGCAACGGCGCCTCCGGGTGACTTCGCGAACAGCACGTGTCCCTCGCCGGCGGCCGCGCGCGCTTCGAACGACGTGCGCTGGGAGGCGCGGTAGCGGAGAGGATCGTCGTTGGGGGTGGCGTCGTCGCCGCTGCTACGCAGCAGCAGCGCCAGGCCCGCTCCCAACAGCGCGGCCAGCGTGATCAGGGCGATCGCGCGCCGTCGCGCGTGCGTCCGTGCCATGCCGCTTCACCGTAGCGCTGCGCAGCACGCGGACGCCGACACCGTACTTCGGCGCAACCGTGATCCCGCGCAGGATCACGGGGTCGGGCTTGTCGCGCAGCGGCGCGAGGTCCACGCGCGGGACGATGACCTTGAGCGCCTCGGACAGCTCGGCCTGCGCCAGCGCCGCGCCGATGCAGCGCCGGATCCCGCCGCCGAACGGCAGCCACGTGTAGGAGACCGCGCCCTCGAGGAAGCGCTCGGGGCGAAACTCGTGCGCGTTGGGATAGAGGTCCTCGCGCAGATGCGTCAGCGCGATCGCGGGGTACACCTTCATGCCCGCGGGCAAGTCGTAGCCGGCGACGCGGCGCGGCTCCAGCAGCGTCCGCTGGACGGCGTCGATGATCGGCCGCAGGCGCAGGATCTCCTTGCCGACGGCGTCGACGTAGGCATCGTTGCCGGCCTCGATCTCCTCGCGCAGGCGCGCGTAGGCGCCGGGGGTGCGCAGCAGCAGCTCGAAGCCGAACGCCAGCGCCGTGGCGGTGGTCTCGTGCCCGGCCGCGAGCATCGTCACGAGCTCGTCGCGCAGCTCGGCGTCGCTCATCGCGTGGCCGTCCTCGTGGCGCGCGACCAGCAACAGCGAGAGCACGTCGGTGCGCTCGGCGAGGTCCGGCTCGCGCCGGCGCGTGGCGATCTCCTCGAGCAGCAGCGCGTCGGCCTTCGCCAGCCGGCGCGCGAGCTTGCCGCCCGGGCTCCAGGGCCCGAGGTCCCAGCGCAGCGGGTCGGCGACCATCAGCACGTTGCTCGTGTCGATCACCGCGACGAGCGCCTCGCGCAGGCGCTCGACACGCGCGGGATCGGTGACGCCGAAGACGGCGCGAGCGATGATGTCGAACGTCATCGCGCGCATGCGGTCGCGCATCACGAGGTCGGTTCCGGGCGCCCAGCCGTCGACCTCGCGGTTGGCCGCTTCGCGAATCACCTCGCGGAAGGCGTTCACGCGCGAGCCCTGGAACGGCGCCAGCAGCAGGCGCCGCTGGCGCAGGTGCTCGGGGCCGTCGAGGATCAGCACCGAGTTCGGACCCAGCACCGGCTCGAGGATCGCGTTGGCCTCGCCGGCGTGCATGTCGGACTGGTCGCCGGTGAACAGCTGCTGGATCGCCTCGGGCTCGGCGACGTAGACGCCGTCGCCGAAGCCGGCGAAGTTGACCCTGAAGGTGTTGCCGTAGCGCCGCTGCCAGTGCAACAGCGCGTCGAGCGGTCGCCGCGCGAAGACGGCGAGGTTGTAGACGCTCGGCGTCGATGGACCGGGAGGCAGCACGGTGCGACCGAGTCTACGCAGCGGCGATCGGCTGAGTGAAGCGCTTGCGGTAGGTGGTGCGGCCGTCCTCGCGCACGAGCGCGAGCTCCAGCACCGCGGTGTTGCCCTCGCCGTGGACGTCGACAAACGCGACGTGGCTGGTCGTGTCGTCGGCGTAGACGACGCCGGGAATCGCGCGCAGACTGCGGGCGGCGGTCGGCTGGCTCAGCGTGATGTCGTGCGGCGTGGGGATGCTCAGCGGGCATGGCCGTGCCTCGAAGACGCCGTCGCGGTCGTAGACCATCGTGAAGTGGGTGTCGCCGGTGACGAAGAGCGTGCGGCCGGAGACGCCCTTCACGTGTTCGAGGATGCGGTCGCGCTCGGCGGTGTAGCCGACGGCCCAGCTGCCGTCGCGGGCGTTGCCCTGGCCGGTCGGCATCAGCGTGCATGGCGAGCAGATCAGCTTGAACGGCGCACGTGAGACGGCGCTCGTGCGCATCAGCCAGTCGCGCTGCGCGGCGCCCAGCAGCGTCTTCTCAGCAGGGCTCTTGAAGCGGCGCTGGTCGAGCACCCAGACCTCCGCGAGGCCGGCCCTGAAGCGCAGGTAGGTGCGGTCGTTCATCAGCGCGTCCCACGGGGCGAGGCCCCACGACACGAGGTTGGTGGCATTGGCGTCCTGCAGGCCGTAGTCATGGTCGTCGCGCTGGGCGACGAAGCACGCGCGCTCGAGAATCGGCGCGAGGCGCGGGTTGGCGAGGAAGTCGCGCCAGATCCCGGCGTAGCCGCTCTCGGTCTGCGCGAGCGGACCCATCGTGTCGGGGTAGTTGAGGTCGCCCTGCCAGATGAAAGCGTCCGGACGCCGTGCGGCGATCTCGTCGAAGCAGGCGCCGAACTGCTGTGCGCACGAGCCGATCGCCAGCCGCACGCGCTCACCGTCCTTCGGCAGCACGCGGAAGCTGCGCGTCGGGCCGACCGTCGTGCGGCGCCGCCGGCGCACCCGCGCGCGCCAGTAGACCCGCTCCCCCGGGCCTAGCCCGCGAACGACCACGGTCTTCGCGTCGAATGCACCGGTGATGCCGGCGCTGACCATGCGCGGACGCTGGAAGCGCGGCGAGCTCGACAGCTCGATCGTCACGCGTGCGGGCACGTCGGTGGCGACGTGCAGTCGCGCGCCGCCTGTCACCGGCGCGCCCGTCGTCGCGGCGACGACGGCGGCGGTGGTCGGGCGACGTTCGCGAGCATCGATCTCGACGCGCTCGAACACGGCCGTCGAGCGTTCGCGGATCGCGCCGATCAGCGCACCGCCGACCGGGGTCGCCAGCAGCGCCTGGCCTTCCTGGATGCCGTACGGCAGCGCGCGCAGGTTGCCCAGCGCGGGGAAGAGAGAAGGCCCGGTGCTCGGCAGCAGCGTGCGCGCGGTGGCGAGCACGCCCGGGTCGCCGGCTGCCGGGTCGTCGTCTCGCGCGCGCACGCGCGTGGTGAGTCCGGCGGCGTCGGTCAGCACCGCTTGCAGCAGCGTGCCTTCGGCGCACAGCTCGAGCGTGACCGGGAACAGCAGTGGGAGCGCGGCTGTCCTCGCAAGCTCTGTGTGCGCGGTTCCCGCGCGGCGCACGATCAGCAGCAGATGGCGCTCGGCGTCGTAGATCGCCGCCAGGTAGCGGTCGTGCGCGCGTCGCCGGACGACCACACCCGCGCCCGCTCCGCCGCTGGCGATCCGCGCGCGCACGGTGCCGTCGGCGAAGCGCTGGTCGAGCGCAAAGGCCACGGGGCGCGGGTCGGTCGGGAAGACGTCGGTCGCCGCTTCGAGCACGAGGCCGTTCCCGTCGCGGTGGAGGTTCGCCGCGCCGCTCGTCGTCCAGGCGTTGCGCGTGGCCGCGGCGAGGGCGAGGCGGTCGGCGAGCAGCAGCGAGGCCGCCGCGCCGACAAGCAGCTCGCGTCTGCGCGTCCCCCGCCGCATCACGCGTCGATGATCGCGCATAGGCTCGCAGCCATGTCAGAGCCGACCACGCTGACCTATGCCGTCGCCGACCGCATCGCGCGCATCACGCTGAACCGCCCTGAGCGCGGCAACGGCCTCACGCCGACGCTGATCTCCGAGCTCGCCGCCACCGTCGAGCGCGCCGACCTGGACCCGGACGTCCACGTTCTCCTGCTGTCGGGCAACGGCAAGGGCTTCTGCGGCGGCTATGACCTCGTCGCCAGCGCCGAGGGCATGGGCGACGCGCAGTACGGCGACGGCGTTGCCGGCTCGCCGCTCGATCCGATGGTGATGGCGGCCAACCACAACCCCGCGGACACGTGGGACCCGATGGTCGACTACGCGATGATGAGCCGCAACGTCCGCGCGTTCATGACGCTGTTTCATTGCAGCAAGCCGGTCGTCTGCAAGGTCCATGGCTTCTGCGTTGCCGGCGGCACCGACCTCGCGCTGTGCTCGGACCTGCTGGTGATGGCTGCCGACGCCAAGATCGGCTACCCGCCTGCGCGTGTGTGGGGCTCGCCGACGACGTCGATGTGGGCCTATCGCCTTGGGCCGCAGCGCGCCAAGCGCCTGCTGTTCACGGGCGACTCGTTGTCTGGGGCCGAGGCCGTCGAGTGGGGCCTGGCGATCGAGGCGCCGGCGCCCGACCAGCTCGACGCGCGCACGGAGGTCCTTGTCGCCCGCATCGCGCAGATGCCGTTGAACCAGCTGCAGATGATGAAGCTGCTCGTGAACCAGTCGCTCTACCAGCAGGGCCTGCACGCGACGCAGGTCATCGGCACGGTCTTCGACGGCATCACGCGCCACACGAAGGAGGGCTACGGCTTCCAGCAGCAGGCCGCCGCTGAAGGCTTCCGCGCCGCCGTGCTGGCGCGCGACGAGCCCTTCGGCGACCCCGGGCCCTCGACGTTCAAGGGGTGACGGCCCCCAGCCACGCGACCACCGCGTCTGCGCCGCTGCGCCCAGCCGCTGCGAGCGGCGTCAGGCCGTCCCACGGCGCGACCCAGTCGAGCGATGCGCCGCGTGCGCGCAGGCGCTGTGCCGCCTCCAGCTGACCGCCGTGGCAGGCGTACCAGAAGCCCATCGCGAGCTCGTCGGGCGTGACCTCGTCGTCGAGGCGGTCGAGCAGCCCGAGCGCGGCCGCCTCGCGAAAGCCGGGAGTCGCGCCGCGTTCGACAAGCCGTCGCGCCGTCTCCCACTGCCCGAAGGCGACGGCGTCGTCGAGCGCCGTTCCGCCGGCGATGACGGCACCGCGCGCGTCCACATCCGCGCCGGCATCGAGGAGCGCATCGAGGGCTGCGACGTCGCCGGAGCTTGCCGCCCACATCAGCGGCGTCTCGGCGATCTTGCCGCCGCCACGCGCGTCGACGTCTGCCCCCGCGTCCACCAGCGCGCGGATCGTCTCGGCTACGCGCGGGAAGTGCCCGGGCCAGTCGGTCGCGATGTGCAGCAGCGAGCGTGTGTTGGCGCAGCCCGGCTCGGGCACCTGCGCCGAGGCAAGCGACGGGTCGTCGGCGAGCAGTGCGCGCAGCGCGTGGACGTCGCCGCGGCGAATTGCCTCGACCGCTGGAGTCACTTCACGCCGGGCACGCGCCGCAGCAGCTTCAGCCCGACCACCATCAGCCGCGCCCACAGGCCTTGCGAGAGGCCGTGCGACGGCGCGATCGGCACGAGCCGCTGGACGGCCACCGTCTGCTGGTCGGTGTACTTGAGGATTCCCGGCGCGCCGTGGCGACGGCCGAGTCCCGACGCCTTCATCCCGCCCATCGGCGCATCCATCGAACCCCACGCGGGCGAGTAGCCCTCGTTGACGTTCACCGTGCCGGCCTTGATCTGCGTCGCGAGCTTGCGCCCGCGCTTGTCGTCGCGCGTCCAGACCGACGCGTTGAGCCCGTAGTCCGATGCGTTGGCGCGAGACACGGCGTCAGCCTCGGACGTGAACCGCGAGATCGAGACGACCGGACCGAAGGTCTCGTCGGCAAAGCACGTCATCCCCTCGCGCACGCCGGTCAGCAGCGTCGGCTCGTGGAAGTACGGGCCGATGTCCGGGCGCGCGTTGCCGCCGGCCAGCGCGGTCGCGCCCTTCCCCAGCGCGTCCTCGACGTGCGTGCGCACCGTGTCGAGCTGGGACTGCGAGATCAGCGAGCCCATGTCGGCCTTGTAGTCCAAGCCCGTCGCGAGCTTCATCGCGCTGGTGCGCGCGGAGAGCTTCTCGGTGAACGCGTCGGCGACCGACTCGTGGACCATCAGCCGCTCGATCGAGATGCACAGCTGGCCGGCGTTGGAGAACATCGCGCGCTCGGCGCCCTCGGCGGCGCGGTCGAGGTCGGCGTCCTCCAGCACGAGCATCGCGTTCTTGCCGCCGAGCTCCATCGAGCACGGGATCAGGCGCTCGGCGCACTGCTTGGCGACCGTGCGGCCGGTCGCCGTCGAGCCCGTGAACATCATGTACTGCACGCCGTCGATGAGATGCGGGCCGAGCTCTGCGCCCGAGCCGGTGACGACCTGCAAGACGTCCGCGGGCAGCCCCGCCTCCTCCAGCAACGCGTGACCCCAGAGCGCGCTGAACGGCGTCTGGCTGTCGGGCTTGATGATCACCGCGTTGCCCGCGGCGATCGCCGGGATGCTGTCGGAGATGCTGAGCGCCAGCGGGTAGTTCCACGGCGCGATCACGCCGACGACGCCGACGGGATGGTGGTGGTCGTAGGTCGCGGTGAGGACCGGTAGCGCGCCGCGCCGGCGCACGGCGCGCAGATGCTTCTCGGCAGTGTTGGCGTAGTAGCGCGCGGTCAGCCCACCGTCGAGGACCTCCTCGAACGCGTGGCGCCGCGCCTTGCCTGCCTCGAGCTGCAGCAAGTCGAGGATCTCGTCCTGGCGCTGCAGGACGAGGTCGTGGTAGCGCAGCAGGATCCGCTTGCGCTCGCGAAAGCTCGACTGCGCCCACGCCGGCTGCACGCGGCGCGCACGCTCGAGCGCGGCGGCCACGTCCTCCGGCGTGCACTTCGGCACGCGGCCGAGGATGCCGCCGGTGAACGGCTTCTCGATCCAGTTGCTTTCACGTTCTCCAGCGGTCGCGACGCGCGCGGCGAGATCTGCCAGCCGCTGTGCGTCGATGTGCTTCGACCCGGTCGCTTCTGTGAGTGTTGTCACAGTTGCGTCTGCGGTTGCGCTCATGGCTACCGAGCGTACTCCGTGACCAGTAGGTTGCATCACCGAATGCTCGGCAGGGTCGCGGATCTCACGTGGCATCGCCCGAAGCTCGTGCTCGCGCTCGTCGGCGTCTTCGTCGCCCTGGCCGGAGCGTTTGGCTACAACGTCGAGCACCACCTCGTTCCCGCCGGGTTTACCGACAGCGCCTCTGAGAGCGAGCGCGCGACGAAGGTGCTCCGCGACGAGCTCGGCTACGACCCCAATCCCGGGATCGTCGTCCTCGTCCGCCCGCGCGACGGCGGCCGGCTCGACGTGCGCGCGCCGGCTGTGCGCCGCGAGCTGAACCGGCTGCGCGACGAGCTCGGCCGCATCCACCACGTCGGGCGCGTCGCGCCGGCGCAGCCGGCACGCGACGGCCGCTCCGCCGTCATCGCCGGCTACCTCTCGACGCAGGACATCGAGAGCGAGGGCGGCGACGCTGCGGAGGCCGCGAAGAAGCGGCTGCGCTCCGACAGCCTCGACGTCTCGCTCGGTGGTTTCGCGCCGAGCTTCAGCGAGGTCGAGGAGCAGACGCGCGAGGACCTCACGAAGGCTGAGCTGATCGCATTCCCTGCGCTGGCGCTGCTCTTGCTGATCGTCTTCCGCGGCGTCGTGGCCGCGGGCATCCCGCTGCTGATCGGCGTGTTCTCGATCCTCGGCACGTTCCTCGCGCTGCGGATCATGTCGGCGCTCGTCGACACGTCGCTGTTCGCGCTGAACATCGCGACGGCGCTGAGCCTCGGTCTCGCGGTCGACTACGCCCTGCTGCTCATATCCCGCTTCCGCGAGGAGATCGAACGCGCGGGCGGCGAGGCGACGCAGGAAGCGCACCGGCGAACGGTGATGACGGCGGGGCGCACCGCGGTCTTCTCCGGGCTCACCGTCGCGGCGTCGATGTCCGGGCTGCTGCTGATGCCCCAGCGCTTCCTCTACTCGATCGCCGTTGCGGGCATCGCCGTCGGCGTCCTTTCGGCGGTGATCGCGATCCTCGTCGTGCCGTCGCTGCTGGCGCTGCTGGGCACGCGGATCAACGCGCTCTCGATCCGGCGCGGCCATGCCGTGTCGGCGACGTCCGACGGCTGGTACCGCATCGCCCGCGGCGTGATGCGACGACCTGTCCTGATCGCCGGCCTCAGCATCGGCGCGCTGCTGCTTGCCGGCGCGCCGTTGCTCGGGACGACGCTGACCGGGCCGAGCGCGCAGGCCGTGCCCCCGTCCAAGCCGTCCTACGCGGTGAACGCGTACGTCGAGGACCACTACGGGCGCGAGGTCGCCGAGGCCGTCACCGTCAGCGTGCGCGGCGAGCGCGACCTGCAGGCGCTGCACCGGCGCATCGCTGCGATCGACGGCATCGCGGGAGGGACGCCGTTCGTGCGGGCCGGCCCCGACGTGGCGTTCGCGAACTTCGCCCCCGAGGGCTACGCACTCTCAAGCCGCTCGCAGGACGCGGTGGACAGGATCCGCGCGCTGCCGGGCGAGATCCTCGTGTCCGGCAACACCGCGCGCTTCATCGACGAAAAAGCCAGCCTCGTCGAGCACCTGCCGCTGATCGTCGCCGTCGTCGGCGGGATCACGCTGCTGCTGCTGTTCTTGCTGACCGGGTCGATCGTGCTGCCGATCAAGACGCTGGTGATGAACGGGCTGACGCTGGCCGCGACGCTCGGGATCATCGTGCTGTCCTTCCAGCACGGACTGCTCGACGGCCTCTTCGGCTACACCGGCCCGGACGCGGTCGAGGTCACGACGCTCGTCTTCCTGTTCGCGGTCGTGTTCGGCCTTGCGACCGACTACGCGGTGCTCGTGATGGCGCGGATCAAGGAGCAGCACGACCTCGGCATGTCCAACGAGGAAGCCGTCGCGATCGGGATCGCCCGCACCGGTCGCGTGATCACCGCGGCGGCACTGATGATCGCCGTCGTCTTCCTGGCGTTCGGCGTCAGCCAGGTGTTCTTCATGAAGCAGGCCGCGGTCGGCCAGGCCGTCGGCGTGCTGATCGACGCGACGATCGTGCGCGCGCTGCTGGTGCCGTCGCTGATGCGCCTGTTCGGCGAGTGGAATTGGTGGGCGCCGGCGCCGCTGCGGCGGCTGCACGCGCGCTTTGCGATCAGCGACTAAGGGGTCTGCGCGGAGCCCCTCGAAAAGTAAGGGGTAAGGGGTCGAAACTGGCTCCAAATGCCCGATTTCAAGGGCTCTGGCGCAGCTTAGGCTCATGGAATGAGTGATTCCAAAACGCCGTATCGCTTCCGCTGGATCGCCTTCGCGGCCGTCCTCGCAGCAAGCGTGATGGACCTGCTTGATTCCACCGTCGCAAGCGTCGCTGCGCCCGCCATTCGCGACGATCTCGGCGGCTCGTACGCGTCGCTGCAGTGGATCGCCGCGGGCTACACGCTGGCGATGGCCGTGATGCTGTTGACCGGCGGACGGCTGGGCGATCTGTTCGGCCGCCGGCGCACGCTGCTGGTCGGGATCGCGGGCTTCGTCGTGGCATCGATCGGCTGCGCGGTCGCGCAGTCGCCGGAGATGCTGATCGTCTCGCGCGTGCTGCAGGGCGGCATCGGCGCGGTGATGGTGCCGCAGGGCTTCGGGCTGATCCGCCAGCTCTTCCCGCCGCAGGAGATGGCGAAGGCGTTCATGGTCTTCGGGCCTGTGATGGGCCTCTCGGCCGTCGCCGGGCCGCTGCTGGCCGGTGTGCTGATCGACGCCGACATCCTCGGCACCGGCTGGCGCATGATCTTCCTCATCAACGTCCCGGTCGGCATCGCGGCGTTCGTCGTCGGCGCGAAGTTCATCCCGGCCGACGAGGCGACCGAGAGCGGCCGCCTGGACCTGACCGGTGTCGCGCTCGCGGGCGCGGGCATGTTCGGCCTCATCTATGCGCTCGTGCAGGGCCGTGAGCTCGGCTGGCCGATGTGGGTCAAGCTGCTGCTCGCCGGCGCCGTCGTCGTGCTGGTCGCCTTCGCCGCACAGCAGGTGCAGCGCAAGCGCGCCGGGCGCATGCCGCTGGTGGAGCCGAGCGTGTTCGCGAAGCGCTCGTACAGCTCGGGCGTGCTGTTCGCCGCGACGTTCTGCTGCGTGCTCGGCGGGATGTTCCTGATCCCCGCGGTGCTGCTGCAGGTCGGGCTGCACTACGACGCGATGGACGCGAGCATCGCGATGGTCGCGATCCCCGTCGGCGCGTTCGTCGGCTCGGCGATCAGCGGCATGCTGATGGAGAAGCTCGGCCGCAAGATCCTGCACGGCGGGCTCGTGCTGATCGGCGTCGGCCTGGCGGGACTGCACAGCGTGCTCGGCGAGTACGGCGTGCAGACCGGCGGCTGGGAGCTCGCGGCGCCGTTTGCGATCTACGGCCTCGGCATGGGCGCGATCTTCGTGCCGATGTACGACATCATCCTCGCCGACGTCGAGGGGCATGAGGTCGGCTCGGCGTCGGGCGTGCTGCAGGCGACGCAGCAGCTCGGGATGTCGCTGGGCATCGCGATCATCGGGACCGTCTACTTCGGGATCGTCGACGGCAGCGCCGCCTCGTTCGTGGAGGCCGCGCAGACGACGACCGTGATCGTCGGCGTGATCGCCGCCGTCGCGTTCGTCCTCGCCTTCCTGCTGCCGCGCCATGCGCATCCGCAGCCGCAGGCGCCGGAGCTGCCGGCCGGCGTGGCAGCCGCGACGGCCTAAGCCGTGATGATGAGCACGTAGAACACAGCGCCCAGCAGGGCCGCCAGGGCGAGCCGAGCTCCGTACTCGCGCTCGCCCTCGGCAATTCTCAGGCCGGCGAGGATCAGGCCGGCCAGCGGCAGCGCGGCGGAGAGGACAAACGGGAAGACGGCAGCAGCGCGTTCACGCACGGGCCGCAGTCTGTCAGTCGCGCTAGACCAGCGCCTCGACGCGCGCGGGCACGTGCTTGTGCCACGGCGTTGCGGCGAGGGCGTCGCGCCATTCCAGCGACGTCAGCTCGTTTGCCGGCACGCCGGTGACGACGCCCTCGTGGTCGAGGCCGAGGCCGTTGGGCAGCGAGATGTGACCGGGCTGCATCGTGTCGGTGACCTCGACGAGCGTCTCGGCCGAGCCGGCGGCCGTGGTCACGCGCGCGCGGCCGCCGTCCGCCAGGCCGAGGCTCACGGCGTCCGCCGGGCTGACGCGCAGCGCGCCGCCGGCGTCGCGCTTGCGCCAAGCCGGGTTGCGAATGATCGTGTTCGCGGTCGAGTGGCGGCGCTCGCCGGCGGCGAGCACCAGCGGGAACTCGGCGGTCGTCCAGCCCGGCTGCGCGTCGCGCAACGCCGCGATCTCCGCGAGCAGCTGCGGGATCTCGAGATGGATGCGCTTGTCGCCGTGCGCGACGTAGTGCCAGACGTCCTCGTGCTCGTCGACCGTGAACATGAGACCTGAGCGCTCGCGCAGGATCGCGTCGAACAGCGCCTCGCCGTCGGCATGCCCGGCGCGGCGGACGGCGTCGGGGTACTGCATGAAGCAGCGGTGTGCCAGGCCCCACAACGCGGCCGCGGCCGCAGCGTCGCCGAGCGACGGGCCGAGCGTCTCGTAGAGCACGAACGGCAACATCCCGCCGAGCGCGGGGTTCTCGGCGACCGCCTGCCCGAACGCCGCGGCGTACGCGGCGCGGCTCTCCTGCGCGGCGGCGCGCAGCGGCGCGAGCTGCTCCTCCGGCACGACCCCGAGCGCGCGGATCAGGCGCGCGTGGATCTCGGGCTCGGGCAGCGTCCCCGGCAGTGGCTCCAGCAGCGGCGCGCGCAGGTGGAACGAGTTGGCGGGGAACTCGAGGTTGAAGAACGTCGCCTCGTACTTCTCGAACTGCGACGCGGCGGGCAGCACGTAGTCGGCCTGCCGCGCCGTCTCGGTCATCGCCACGTCGATCACGACGACAAGCTCGAGCGCCTCGAGTGCCTCACGGAAGCGCTTGGAGTCCGCGAGCGAGTGCGCCGGGTTGGAGCTCTCGACGAGCATCGCGCGCATCCGCCGCGGATGGTCGGTGAGGATCTCCTCGGCGATCACGTTGCACGGCACGAGCCCGCCGAGGATCAGCGTCTCGGTGACGGGCGTGCGGATCTCCCGCAGGTCAAAGCGCGCCAGCGGAGCCATCCACGAGTGCAGGCCCATCGCACCGGGCTTGCCGAAGTTGCCCGTCAGCAGCCACAGCAGCTTGTTGAGGTAGGAGCTGAGCGTGCTGTGCGGCGCCTGCTGGATGCCGAGGTCCTCGAACGTCGACACGCTCAGCGCGGTGCCGATGCGGCGCGCCGCGGCGCGGATCAGCTCGGCGTCGACCCCGCAGCGCGCGGCGTAGTCGTCGATCGGGATCTCCCGCAACGCCGACAGCACAGGTTCGCTTCCGGTCGTGCGCTCCGTGAGGAAGTCGTGGTCGACGAGGTCCTCCTGCACGAGTACGCCGAGCAGCGCGGTCAGGCACCACGCGTCGGTGCCCGGCTTGACGCGCAGGTGGAAGTCCGCGAGGTCCGCGGTCTCGGTGCGCACCGGGTCGATGACGATCATCGAGCGCGCCGGGTCGCGTGCGATCTCCTTCAGCGTCAGCCGCGCCCGCGGGAAGCTCTGCGACTGCCAGGGGTTCTTGCCGACGAACACCGACACCTCGGCGTGCTCGAACTCGCCGCGCGTGTGACCGCCGTAGAGGTTGGCGTCCACCCAGAACTCGCCCATCTTCTCCTGGGCCAGCGCGCTGGAGCGATAGCGCGCGCCGAGCGCGCGCAGCAGCGCCGTGCTGTAGGCGCCGCCGAGGTGGTTGCCCTGGCCGCCGCCGCCGTAGTAGAAGATCGTCTCGCCGCCGTGCGTGTCGCGCACCTCCGCGAAGCGCGCAGCGATCTCGGTGATCGCGGTGTCCCAGTCGATCTCCTCGTAGGTGCCGTCGGCGCGCCGGCGCAGCGGCGACGTCAGCCGGCCGCCACCGTTTTGGTAGTGGTCCAGGCGCATCGCCTTGTTGCAGGTGTAGCCCTGCGACGCGGGGTGCGCCTTGTCACCGCGGATGCGCGCGAGGCGGCGACCGTCGAGCTGCACCTCGATCCCGCAGTTGCACTCGCAGAGGATGCAAGCGGTCGGCTGCCAGTCCTCGAGTAGCGGCATGAAACTCACCCTACGTTATGCTGCGCGTCATAGTCAATGCCTGACGCGAAGAAGAAGATGATCGTCAGCGCCGCGCTGCTGATCCGCGAGCGCGGCGTCGAGCGCACGTCGTTCAGCGACGTGCTCGCGCACTCAGGCGCGCCGCGCGGCTCGATCTACCACCACTTCCCGGGTGGCAAGACGGAGCTCGTCGAGGAGGCGACGCGGCATGCCGCAAGGTGGACGGGCCGCGGCCTCACCGCGGCACTCTCCGTGGGCGACGCCGCGACGGCAATCGACCTCTTCGTCGGCGGTTGGCGCGAGACGCTCGAGTCGAGCGACTTCGCGGCCGGCTGTCCCGTCGTCGCGGTCACGGCCGAGGGCGTCGCACTCGACGATGCCGCCGCCGCGTTCACGCACTGGGAGGACCTGCTGACCGAGGCACTGGGCTCACGATCGAAAGCCACGCTTGTCGTCGCGGCCGTCGAGGGCGCGGTGATCCTCGCGCGGGCACAACGCTCGACCGCGCCGCTCGAGCGCGTCGCCAGCGAGCTGCGCGCGCTGGTCTAGTCGCTCGGCTCGTCGATCACGACGAGCACGGCACCGGCCTCGACCTGCGCACCCTCGACCACGCGCAGCTCCGCGAGCGCGCCGTCGGCGGGCGCGGCGATCTCGTGCTCCATCTTCATCGCCTCGAGCACGAGCAGCGGCTGGCCCTTCGTCACCGCGTCGCCGGCCTGCGCCAGCACGCGCACGACGAGGCCGGGCATCGGCGACGTCAGCGAGCCCGCCGGCGCGTCGTCAGCGGCATCCGGGAAGCGCGGCAGCTCGCGCAGGTCGACCTGACCCTCGGCGCTGTTGACCGCACCGGGCGCGACGTCGTAGCGGCGGCGCACGCCGTCGACCTCGAGCTCGACGCGCTGCGCCGAGCAGCTGATCAGCTCGGCAACCAACGGCTCTCCACCGATCTGCAGCGCGGCCAACGCGCCGGCGCGGTCGAAGCGGTAGCCGACCGTGAGCGGCTCGGGTTCGCCGGCAACCGCGTAGCTGGTCTCCTGCAGCTGCGAAGGGTTGTTGCGCCAGCCGCTCGGCAGCGCCCCGAGCACGGTCGCCTCGGCGCGGCGCGCGGCCTGGCCGGCGAGGGCGGCGGCCGCGGCGGCAAGCCGGCGCCCGTCAGCGTCGACCAGCGGCGTCGCCAGACCGTCGACGCGCTCGAGCCAGCCGGTGTCCGCTGCGTCGCCGAGGAAGTCCTGATGGCGCAGCACGCGCACGAGGAAGTCGCGGTTGGTCGTCAGCCCGTGCAGCCGCGCGCGCGCAAGCGCGTCGGCGAGCTTGCGCGCCGCTGCCTCGCGCGTCGGGGCGTGGGCGACGACCTTCGCGATCATCGGGTCGTAGTACGGCGAGATCACCGAGCCGTCGGCAACGCCCGTGTCGACGCGCACGCCGTCGGGCAGCTCGAAACGCTCCAGCGTGCCGGTCTGCGGCAGGAAGTCGTTGGCAGCGTCCTCGGCGTACAGGCGTGCCTCGATCGCGTGACCCTGCAGCGGCGGCACCTCAGGCAGCGCCCCGCCCTCGGCCACGTGCAGCTGCAACGCCACCAGGTCCAGGCCCGTGACGAACTCGGTGACGGGATGCTCGACCTGCAGGCGCGTGTTGACCTCGAGGAAGAAGAACTCGCCGCTGTCGGCGAGCAGGAACTCGACCGTCCCCGCGCCGACGTAGCCGAGCGCCTCGCCCGCGGCAACCGCTGCGGCACCCATGCGCTCACGCAAGTCGCCGTCAACTGCCGGCGACGGCGACTCCTCGATCACCTTCTGATGGCGCCGCTGCACCGAGCAGTCGCGCTCGTGCAGCGACACGACGCGCCCGTGCGCGTCGCCGAAGATCTGGATCTCGACGTGACGCGCGCGGGTCGCGTAGCGCTCGAGGAAGACCGTGTCGTCGCCGAACGCGCTGCCGGCCTCGCGCCGCGCCGCGGAAACGGCGTCGTCGAGGTCCTCGGGGCGCTCGACCAGGCGCATGCCCTTGCCACCACCACCGGCCGATGCCTTCACCAGCAACGGGAACCCGACGGCGGCTGCATCGGCGGGATCGTTTGCGCCGGGCAGCACCGGCACGCCCGCCGCCTCCATGCGCGTGCGGGCCTCGGTCTTCGAGCCCATCGCGCTGATCGCCGCGGGCGACGGGCCGACCCAGATCAGCCCGGCGTCCAGCACCGCCTGCGCGAACGCCGCGTTCTCGGCGAGGAAGCCATAGCCGGGATGGATCGCGTCCGCCCCGACACGCGCGGCCGCGGCGATGATCGCGTCGCCGCGTAGGTAGGACTCCGCCGGCGTCGCGCCGCCGAGCCGCACCGCGACGTCGGCCTCGGCGACGAACGGCGCGTCGGCGTCGACGTCCGAGAACACCGCGACCGTGCCGACGCCGAGCTCGCGACACGTCCGGAAGACGCGCCGCGCGATCTCACCACGATTGGCAACAAGCAGCCGCTGCATCACATGCGAAAGACGCCGTAGCCCGCGGCGCCCGCGACCTCGTTGTTGTGCAGCGCCGACAGCGCGAACCCGAGCACCGTGCGCGTGTCGCGCGGGTCGATGATCCCGTCGTCGTAGCCGCGCCCGGAGTTGGCAAGCGCGGTCTGCTCGGCCTCGATCTGCGCCTCGACGGCGGCCTTCATCTTGCCCGCCGCGTCCTCGTCGAAGTCCAGGCCGCGTGCCGCGGCGCCTTCGCGCGCGACGATGTCCAGCACGCCCGCCAGCTGCGCCGGCCCCATCACGGCGATCCGCGCGCTCGGCCAGGAGAACAGGAAGCGCGGGTCGTAGGCCCGCCCGGACATCGCGTAGTTGGCCGCACCGTAGGACCCGCCGACGATGACGCCGAGGTGCGGGACCTTCGAGTTGGAGACCGCGTTGATCATCTTGGCGCCGTCCTTGATGATCCCGCCCTGCTCGTAGTCCTTGCCGACCATGAAGCCGGTCGTGTTGTGGATGAACAGCAACGGTACGTGCTTGCTGTTGGCCAGCTGGATGAACTGCGCGGCCTTCTGCGCCTCCTCGGAGAAGAGGATCCCGCGCACGTTGGCGAGCACGCCGACGCGGTAGCCGTAGATCGATCCCCAGCCAGTCGACAGCGCGCTTCCATACAAAGGCTTGAACTCGTCGTAGCGCGAGCCGTCGAGGATGCGCGCGAGCAGCTCGCGCGGGTCGAACGGCACCTTCGGGTCCTCCGGCATCAGCCCAGCGAGGTCCTCGGCGTCGTAGCGGGGAGCCGCGAACGGCGCCGGCTGCGGCCCGAGCTTGCGCCAGTTCAGATCCGCGACGATCTGGCGCCCGATCCGCAGGGCATCGTGCTCGTCTGCCGCCAGGTAGTCCGAGAGCCCCGACACGCGCGAGTGCATCTCCGCGCCGCCGAGCGACTCGTCGTCGGACTCCTCGCCCGTCGCCATCTTCACCAGCGGCGGACCCCCGAGGAAGACCTTCGCGCGCTCCTTGACGAAGACCGTGTAGTCGCACATCCCCGGCACGTAGGCGCCGCCGGCGGTCGAGTTGCCGAAGACCAGCGAGATCGTCGGGATCCCCGCGGCGCTGAGCTGCGTGAGGTTCTTGAACATCGCCCCACCCGGGACGAAGATCTCCGCCTGCGTCGGCAGGTCCGCCCCACCGGACTCGGTGAGGTGCACGAACGGCAGCCGGTTGATGCGCGAGATCTCCATCGCGCGCCCGACCTTGCGTGATGTGTAGGGGTTGCTCGTGCCGCCGCGGATCGTCGGGTCGTTGGCGCAGATCACGCACTCGACGCCCTCGATCACGCCGATCCCGCAGACGACGCTGCCGCCGACCGGGAACTGCGTGCCGTGCGCGATGAACGGCTGCAGCTCGAGGAACGGCGCGTCGCGGTCGAGCAGCAGCTCGATGCGCTCGCGCGCGAGCAGCTTGCCGCGCTTGCGATGGCGCTCGACGTACTTCTCGCCGCCCCCGCCGCGAAACGTCTCGAGCAGCTCGTCCAGCTCGGCAAGCCGCGCGAGCATCGCGTCGCGGTTGGCGCGCGCGACGTCTGACGCGGGGTCCAACGTGCTGGCGAGCGCTGGCACGGACGGCACGCTACATGAACCCGATTCACCCCGGTCCTAGGACCAATTGCCGCTACCGCACGCACGCATGGCCGCGGACGATGGGGCCATGCCCACCGCAAGCGAGCAGATCACCACCGAGGTCACCTCCTGGGACGGCGTCAGCGCAGGCCACGGCGAGCGCGGCGAGTTCTCCTTCAAGCACGGCCGCAAGGAGATCGGCCACCTGCACGGCGACTACACCCTGCACATCGGCTTCCCAAAGGCCGTCTGGCACGAGCTGCACGACGCCGGCCGGATCGACTACCACCCCGTCTTCCCGGGCAAGCCAGGCTTCGCGTCGCGGCGCATCGAGACGCAGGAGGACGTGCGCGACGTCATCGCCCTCCTGCGCTTGAACTACGAGCGCGCCGTCAACCGTGGGTCCGGTACAGCCGGATCGTGAGCGGCGCGAACACCAGCGTCAGCGCCGCCGCGATCGCGAGCACCAACAGCCAGTCGCCGGCCTGCGACGTGCCGTTCATGAAGCCGCGGTTGGCGTCCACCAGCAGCGACATCGGGTTGACGTCGACGAACGCCTTCAGCCCCTTGGGCAGGGTGTCCGGCGGGACGAACGCGTTGGACAGGAACGTGATCGGAAACAGCGTCATGAAGCCCGCGTTCATCACCGCGTTGGGCGCGCGCAGCAGCAGGCCGACCGTGGTCATCACCCACGACAGGCCAAACGCGAAGACGACCGTGATCAGCAGCGCCAGCACGACCCCGTCGAGGCCGCCGGGCGGCGAGTAGCCGAGCACGAACCCGACAACCAGCACGACCGTGCCGCCGACGAAGTAGCGCACCGCGTCGCCGGCGACGGCGCCCGCGAGCGGCGCGCCGTACCAGATCGGCAGCGAGCGGAAACGGTCCACCACGCCCTTCGTCATGTCGGTGTTCAGCGCCACGCCCGAGTAGACGGTGGTGAACAGGACCGACATCGCCAAGACGCCCGGCAGGATGAACTCGAGGTACTCGCCGGTGGACCCCGAGATCGCACCGCCGTACATGTAGGTGAACATCAGCGTGAACAGGACCGGCGTCATCGTCGCGTCGATCAGCTGCTCGGGGACGTGCTTGATCTTCAGCATCCCGCGCCAGCCGAACGCCGCGATCGCCGCGGGCGCGCCGGCGCGCGCGGGACGCGGGCCGGTCGCGATCGCGCTGCGGACCGCCTCAGCCTGCAGCTCTGACTGCGTGGTGGACGTCATGCCGCCGCCTCCTCTTCGATCGTCTCTTCCGCGGTGTGGCCGGTCAGCGCGAGGAAGACCTCGTCGAGGCTCGGCTGGCCGAGCGAGAAGTCGCCGATGCGCACGCCTGCGCGCGTCAGATCAGCGAGCGCCTCGGCGGCGCGGTCGGCATCGGCGCACTTGGCCGACAGCGCGGCCGGGTCGCGCTCGCGCGTGACCGGACCGAGCGTGCGCTCCAGCGCGACGGCCGCCTCCTCGCGCTGCCCCGGGTCCAGCAGGCGCACGTGCAGCGCGCCCGAGCCGACCGAGGCCTTCAGCTGCGCGGGCGTGCCTTCGGCGATCACCTTGCCGCGGTCGATCACCGCGATGCCGTCGGCGAGCTGGTCGGCCTCGTCGAGGTACTGCGTGCACAGCAGGATCGTCGTGCCCTCGGCCTGCAGTGCGCGCACGATGTCCCAGACCTGGTTGCGCGAGCGCGGGTCCAGGCCCGTCGTCGGCTCGTCCAGGAACATCAGCGGCGGCGTCACGACGAGGCTCGCCGCGATGTCCAGGCGCCGGCGCATGCCGCCGGAGTAGTTCTTCACGAGCTTGCCCGCCGCCTCGGTGAGGCCGAACGCGTCGAGCAGCTCGTCCGCACGCGCCTTCGCGGCAGCACGCTTGTAGCCCAGCAACAGCCCGAGCAGGATCAGGTTCTCGCGGCCGTTGAGCTCCTCGTCGACCGACGCGAGCTGGCCCGTCAGGCTGACCGCCGCACGAACGGCGTCGGCCTCCTTGACGATGTCGTGGCCGAGCACGCGCGCGCTGCCGGCGTCGGGCTTCAGCAGCGTTGCGAGCATGCGGATCGTGGTGGTCTTGCCGGCGCCGTTGGGGCCGAGCACGCCGTACACGGAGCCGGTGCGGACGGCGAGGTCGACGCCGTCGACGGCGCGCGTGTCGCCGAAGCTCTTGACCAAGCCCGACGCCTCGATTGCGAGTGGGGTGGTGGGGTGGGTGGTCATGGTCATCAACCTTACGACGGCCATCGATCCGGAAATTCATCGATGACTTCGCCCGTTTGGGAGGGTCTCCATAGACATGTTCACCAACACGAAGGCATTCCAGGGCTTCGCCGTGCCCGACATCGACGCGGCGCGCACGTTCTATGGCGAGACGCTCGGCCTGAAGACCTCGGACGAGGACATGGGGCTGCTGACGCTGCACCTCGCCGATCGCGACGTGATCGTCTACCCCAAGCCCGACCACGAGCCGGCGAGCTACACGATCCTCAACTTCCCGGTCGACGACATCGACGCGGCCGTCGACGAGCTCACCGCTCGCGGCGTCCAGCTGCTGCGCTACGAGGGCTTCGACCAGGACGACAAGGGCGTCGCGCGCGACCCGCAGGGCCCGCCGATCGGCTGGTTCACCGACCCCGCCGGCAACATCCTCTCCGTGCTGCAGATCTGAGTGCGCTAGCCTCCCGATTGAATGTTCATTCATCCCGGAGGCAGATCGTGAGCTGGACCGCGCAGGACATCCCCGACCAGGCCGGCCGCGTCGCGGTCGTCACCGGGGCCAACGGCGGCCTCGGGCTGGAGACCGCGCGCGAGCTGGCCCGCAAGGGCGCGCTCGTGCTGATGGCGGTGCGCAACCAGGAGAAGGCTGCCGCCGCGGTCGAGGACATCCGCGCCAGCGTGCCCGACGCCTCGCTGAAGCTGATCCCGATGGATCTCGGCTCGCAGGCGTCGGTCAAGTCGGCTGCTGAGCAGATCCTCGCCGACCACCCACGCATCGACCTGCTCGTCAACAACGCCGGCGTGATGGGCATCCCGGAGCGCAAGACCGTCGACGGCTACGAGATGCAGTTCGGCGTCGACCACCTCGGCCACTGGACGCTGACCGCGCTGCTGTTGCCGGCGATGGCGCCCGACGCGCGCATCGTCACAGTCACGAGCACCGCGCATCACATGGGCCGCGCGGTCAACCCGAAGAACCCGCACCTCGAGGGCCGCTACCGCCCGTGGCGCGCCTACGGGCAGGCGAAGCTCGCGAACTTTCACTTCGGCCTCGGCTTGCAGCGCCAGCTGGCCGCGGCTGGCTCCGGCGTCACGAGCCTGATCGCCCACCCCGGCCTCTCCAACACCGACCTGCAGACCGTGAGCGTGCAGGAGACCGGCGGCGGGCGCAGCCAGCGCTTCTTCGAGAACCTCGCGAAGCGCAGCGGCATGACGCCCGCCCAGGGCGCGCTGCCGCAGCTGCGCGCAGCGACCGACCCGGGCGCCGAGCGGCGGCGCGTTCTACGGCCCGCTCTGGGTCAACAACGGCCCGCCCGTGCGCAAGCCGGTCTTCCGCCGGCTCGGGCTGAGCCGCGGCGTCGCGCGACTATGGGAGGTCTCAGAGCGCGAGACCGGCGTGCCGTTGGCGGTGGCGGTGACGGTCGACCGCGCCGCAGCGGTGCGTGCGGCGCTGCGTGCGCTCGTCGCCGAGCGCGGCTTTCACGGCGCGTCGATGGGCGCCGTCGCCAAAGCCGCGGGCGTCGCGACCGGCACCGCGTACACGCACTACGCCTCCAAGGACGAGCTGGTGCTGGCGGCCTACGTGGAGACGAAGGCCCAGCTCACCGCGGCCGCAACCGCAGACCTCGACCCCGCCGCCGCCCCGGCGGAGTGGTTTCGCGGCGCCTGGCTGGCGACCTATCGCCACTTCGCCGCCAACCCTGAGCATGCGCGCTTCCTGCTGCAGGTCGACCACTCCCCGTACAAGTCGCGCGCCCACGATGCGCTTCCTGCCGACGACCCGCTGATCGCGCAAGCGAGCGCGCTCGCCGCCGAACTGCTGCCGTTGCCGGCGGAGGTGCTCTACGAGCTCGGGCTCGCGCCCGCGGTCCGCCTCGCCGTCGCCGGGGTGCAGCTCGGCGACGGCGAGTTGGAGCTTGTCGCCAGCGCGTGCTGGCGCGCGATCAGCCGCGCGCGCTAGCAGTCGTCCGCCGGCGCGTCGTGGTCTTCTTGCGCCCGCCGCCGCTGCCGGTCGCGCGGCTGCGCCCGGACGTGCTGCGGCTGCCGCTGGGCGACGCCGTCGTCTTCTTGCGGCGCGTGGTGCTCGTGCTGCGGCGCCGCGTGGCGCCGTTGCGCTCCGCTGCCGGCACAGCGTCCTTCACGACCGCCTTCACGAGCCGCTTGAGCTCGGCGTCGAGGAACTTCGCCATGCGCTCCTCGTCGCGGCGGATCGCACGCGCCAGCTGCGCGGTCTCCTTGTCGCCGACGGCCTCGGCAAACGTCTCGATGCGCGTGTAGAGCGCGATCTCGACGTGCTCCTCGCGCAGCTCCTCCTGCGCGTTGCGCAGCTGCGTCTCGTTCTGCGCAGAGATCACAGCGCGGGCGACGCCGACCTGGCCCTTCACGGCGGCCACGGCCTTGCCGGCGACCTCGCCGACGGGCCCGGGCAGCGGCCCCGTCGAGGGATCGCCGCCGAGCTTCTTGATGCGTGAGGCGACGCGCTTCTTATGGTCGCGCGTCTCCTTGAGGTGTTGCTGCAGGCGCTTCTTGTAGGACGTCTTCTCGGTTAGCGCGATGTGCGCGGTGAGGTTGGCCTCGAGCTCAGCTTCCTTTGCATGAGCCTCGTTGAGCCACTGGGCGAGCTTCGTGTCGCGAGCGTTCATCTCGGGCATGACTGCGGGGCTACCCGGGACGCGATACTGCAATCCATGGCGTTCGTGCCACCCGCCCGCCATCTACTGCGCGCCAAGGACCTCGCAGACACGCGCTACGCCGAGCCGCTGGACGTGAAGGACCTCGCCGCCGCCGCGCGGCTCTCGCCCGCCCACTTCAGCCGCGAGTTTCGCTCCGCGTTTGGCGAATCGCCGCACCAGTACCTGCTGACCCGCCGGCTCGAGCGCGCCGCGGCGCTGCTGCGCACCACCGATCACTCGGTCGCCGAGATCTGCTTCGCGGTCGGGCTGAGCAGCGTCGGCTCGTTCACGACGAGCTTCGGGCGCGTCTACGGCATGTCGCCGACCGCCTACCGCGCGAAGTACCCGCCGGCCGTGGCGCACGCCGTCGTGCCGGGCTGCGTCGCGCGGGCCTATGGCCGCCCGCGCAACCGCACGTTTCGAGAAGACAGCACCGGCGACGCGGATTAGCGTGGCGGCCATGATCCGAATTGCAAACGCACAGCTCTGGGTTCACGACCAGGACGAGGCCCTCGCCTTCTACACGCAGAAGCTCGGCTGGGAGGTCCGCTCGGACGTCACGGTTCCCGAGCTCGGCAACTTCCGCTGGCTCGCCGTCGGGCCCGCACACCAGGAGGACTTCTCAGTGGTGCTGATGGCGATCCCGGGTGAGCCCGTGATGGACGCCGCCACGCAGGAGGAGGTCCGAGCGCTGATGGGCAAGGGCTTCGCCGGCACGGTCTTCCTCACCACCGACGACGTTCACGGCGACTTCGCCGACCTGAAGGCCCGCGGCGTCGAGTTCACCGAGGAGCCGGAGGAGCGCCCCTACGGCATCGACTGCGGCTTCCGCGACCTGTCGGGCAACGCCTTCCGCCTGACACAGATCACGGTGCCGCTCACGGCGTGAGATAGTCGCGGCGTGAGCGAGAACGTCGGCGCCGCCCTTGACCGAGCCGGACGACTGTTCGGCGACAGAGAGGCCGTCGTGGACGGCGACCTGCGGTGGAGCTACGCAGAGCTCCAGCAGCGGGTCGCCGCCTTCGACGCGTCGCTCGACGACCTCGGCCTGCAGCACGGCGACGTCGTCGGCGTGCTCGCGCTGAACTCCGCCGCGCACCTCGTCACCTGGCTGGCGGTGCCACGCTCAGGACGCATCCTCAACGACCTCAACGTGCGCCTGGCGCCCGCCGAGCTGGAGTTCATCCTCAGCGACTCGGGCGCGAAGGTGCTGATCGTCGACGACGCGTTCCTCGAGGTCGGCAAGCAGCTGGCCGAGGCGTGCGCGTGCGTCGAGCACCTCGATCCACACCACCAGCGACTCCGACGCGCCTCTCCGAGCGGCGCCGGCAAGGTCGCGGCAACGGTCGACCCCGACGACATCGCCGGCATCTTCTACACGGGCGGGACGACCGGTCTGCCGAAGGGCGCGATGCTCACGCACCGCAACCTCGTGTCCAACGCCAAGCACGTGCTGCTCGCGCTGGCCTACGGCGACGACGAGACCTACCTGCACGCCGCGCCGATGTTCCACCTCGCCAACGGCGCGTCGATGTTCGCGCTCACGTGGATCGGCGGGCGCCATGTGATCGTGCCGATGTTCGAACCGGAGCTGTGGCTGAAGACGGTGCCCGCCGAGCGCGTCACGCGCGCGCTGCTGGTGCCGACGATGGTGAACATGGTGGTCAACCACCCGGCGCTCGCAGACGCCGACCTCTCGGGCCTGCGCGGGATGCTCTACGGCGCCTCGCCGATGCCCGAGGAGCTGCTGCGCGCGGCGATGACGGCGATTCCCTGCGACTGGTACCAGGGCTATGGCATGACCGAGGCCTCGCCGCTGGTGACGTGCTCGCTCGGGACACCGCGCGGTGCAGCCGGCGAGGAGCCGCGCGCGCGCCTGCGCTCCGCCGGCCAGCCGATCGTCGGCGTCGAAGCCGAGGTGCGCCGCGACGACGGCACGCCGGCCGACGTCGGCGAGCCGGGCGAGATCTGGGTGCGCGGGCCGAACATCATGAAGGGCTACTGGAACCGCCCCGAGGAGACGGCGGCCGCGCTCGACGACGACGGCTGGTACCACTCCGGCGACGCCGCATACGTCGACGACGGCGGCTACCTCTTCATCGTCGACCGCGTGAAGGACATGATCATCTCCGGCGGCGAGAACGTGTACTGCACGGAGGTCGAGAACGCCGTCTACCAGCACGCCGCCGTGCTCGAGTGCGCCGTCTTCGGCGTGCCCGACGAGCAGTGGGGCGAGCGCGTGCACGCCGCGATCGTCCTGAAGCCCGACACGGCGGCCGACAGAGGAGGAGATCGTCGAGCACTGCCGCCCGCTGATCGCCGGCTACAAGCTGCCGCGCTCGATCGACTTCCACGACGAAGCCGCTGCCGAAGTCCGGCGCCGGCAAGCTGCTCAAGCGCGAGCTGCGCAAGCCCTACTGGGAAGGCCGCGAGCGCCAGGTCTCCTAGAGCTCGTCCTCCAGCTCGGCCTCGATCTCACGAAACCAGGCGGCACGCCACGCGAAGTACGCCGCGCCCTGGCGCGCGGCGAGACCGTGGAAGCGGCGCTCGTCGGCCTGCGCCAGCGGCAGGACCTCCTCGCGAAACGCGCGCTCGACCTCCTCGGCGTCGATTCGTAGGCGCCGGACCACCTCGACACCGTCCGCGAGCGGCACCGAGTCGGCGAAGAAGAGGCGCAGCAGCCCCTCGTCGCGGAACTCGTACTGCGGCGTGCGGGGGCTGGTCAGCCAGGCCTCGAAGGCGGCCTGTCCCGTGTCGGTCAGCTGGTAGGTCTTGCGCGGTCGCGCGCCGCGCGGCTCGTCGGCACTGACGACGTAGCCGTCCTCTTCCAGGGCGGCGAGCTCGGGGTAGACCTGGGCAAGCGACGCCGCCCAGAAGAAGCGCGTGCTGCGATCGACGGCGCGCTTGATCTCGTACCCCGTCTGCCTGCCCTGGGAGAGCATGCCGAGGATCAGATAGGAGCTCGGCTTCAGGCGCATCGCTGACGATCGGTCTGCGCAGACCGGTGGGGCGAATCCGATTGCGCCGTTGGGGTTGTTCTGGCTCGATGTATCGGGCAAGACTATCCCCGATCAGAGAGGCAGAGCAATGGAAGGTGCACTGCTCGAAGCAGCCCGGCGTGGGGACGAGCATGCCTTCCAGGAGCTGATCTCACCGCTCGTGCCCGAGATCCGTGCTCACTGCCGGCGGATGCTCGGCTCAGCCCATGACGCCGAGGACGGCCTGCAAGAAGTACTGCTCAAGGCATGGCGTGGCATCGGGCGCTTCGAGGCGCGCAGCTCGCTGCGCGCGTGGCTCTACCGGATCGCCACCAACACCTGTCTCAGCTACGCCGAGACGCGCGCGCGAGAGGTCGCGGCCGTCGACGCCGGCGGCGCTGGGGTGCAAGCCGGCCCCGAGGTTCATTACGAACGGCGCGAGTCAATCGAGCTGGCTTGCATGGCGATGCTCCAGGTGCTGCCGGCGCGCCAGCGCGCAGTCCTGATCCTTCGCGAGGTGCTCGGCTTCTCAGCGAAGGAAGCCGCCGAGCTGCTCGGGACCACGACGGCGGGGGTGAACAGCACGCTTCAGCGCGCCCGCCGGTCGCTGGAGCGCCGCCAGCCCGCGACGTGCGACGACAAGCGACTGCGCGCGACGGCCGCGGCATACGTCGCGGCCCTCGACGGCGCTGACGTCGAAGCGATCGTCGACCTCGGGACTCGCAGCTAAGGCGCCGGCCATGTCGCCGCAAGCGCGTCGATGAAGACGTCGTCCTTCACCGCGGGCGCGATCACGTGCTCGGTGACGCAGCGCTCGGTGCTCCAGACGAGCACGAACGTGTGCGCGTCGACCGCGCGCTTCGCGATGCCGGCCGCAAGGAGCCGCTCACGCAGCTGCCTGCGGAAGCGGTCGTGCAGTCCGCGCCACAGCGCGGCGACGTCGTCGTCGTAGGTCGCCGCCTCCACGAGCGCGCGGATCGTGCCCTCATGGACGCGAAACGTGGCCAGCACCGCGCGCAGCGTGTCGTGGAGCTCGGCCTCCTCGCCGCGCAGGAAGGCGCCGACGCGGCTCTCCAGGTCGATCGCGAAGCGCTCGCCGAGCGCGAGCACCAACGCGCGCTTGTCGGGGAAGTAGGCGTAGAACGTCGCGCGCGAGAACCCGGCGCGCTTGGCGATCGCGTCCACCGCCACCTCGCCGAACGGCGTGCCCTCGGCAACCAGCGCCGCCGCGGCGTCCAGCAGCGCGGCGGTTCCGCGCTCGCGCTGCGCGGCCGCGCGGGTGGTTCGCCTAGAGAGGGTTGCCATGGGCCGAGTGTACTCGACGCCAACGCTAGACTCGATGACTTGACACCGTGTAAAGTCTATGCGACTTTATCCGCATGCTGGCGACCGCAGACTCCGACCTTGCGAACCTCGACATCGGCGACCACGCGCACTGGCACCCCGAGCCGCCCTATGAGCTGTTTGCGCGCATGCGGCGCGAGGCGCCGGCCCACTTCAGCCCGAACCGCCGCTACCCCGACGAGGGCGGCTTCTGGTCGCTGACGCGTGCGGCGGACGTGCACGCCGCGACGCGCGACTTCGAGACGTTCTCCTCCGAGAAGCGCGGGATCATGCTGATGGACGACATGGGCGTCCCGCTCGACGTGCAGCGGCTGCAGATGATCTCGATGGACCCGCCGCGCCACGACCGTCTGAAGAAGCTCGTCGGCAGCGCCTTCACCCCGAAGCGCATCGCCGGCCACGAGGACGACGTCCGCGCGATCATCCGGCGCATCCTCGACCGTGTCGGCGACGCCGACCGCTGCGATCTCGTCAAGGACATCGCGCGCCCGATCCCGGCGCGCGTGATCGGGTCGTTGCTGGGCACGCCCGAGTCCGACGACCCCAAGCTGCTGCACTGGACCAACGTCGGCACCGCCTTCGAGGACCCCGACATCCGCGCCGGCTGGGACGACTCGATCAACGAGATCATGGACGTCGTCAACTACGTCAACGCCGTCCGCGACGAGCGCAAGGAGCACCTCGGCGAGGACCTGCTGAGCGCGCTGATCACCGCCGAGGTCGACGGCGACCACCTCGACGACCTCGAGATCGCGACGTTCTTCGTGCTGCTGCTGGCGGCCGGCAACGACTCCACGCGGGCGACCTATAGCGCCACGATGCGCGCGTTGATGCTCGACCCCGAGCAGCGTCAGCTCCTCGTCGACGATCCCTCGCTGATCCCCAACGCCGTCGAGGAGGGCCTGCGCTGCTTCCCGGCGTTCAGCATGATGGGCCGCGCCACGACCCGTGACGTCGAGATCGCGGGCACGACGATCCCGGAGGGCGATCGCGTCCTGCTTTGGTACATCGCCTCCAACCGCGACCCCGAGCTGTTCGACGACCCCGAGCGCTTCGACGTGACGCGCACGGACCTCGAGAAGCACCAGGCGTTCGGCGCGCGCGGCCGCCACTTCTGCCTCGGTGCGGCGCTCGCGCGGATGGAGCTGCGGATCTGGATCGAGGAGACGCTGGAGCGCTGGCCCGACATGCAGCTCGACGGCGACACCGAGCGCGTCAAGGCGCTGTTCCTCAACCAGTACCTGTCGATCCCCGTCAGGCTGAAGTAGCGCCGAGGATCAACTGCGCCGTCTCCAGCGGGACGTCGAGCTGCGGGCAGTGGCCGACGTCGTCGAGCACGACCCAGTCGGCCTGCGGCACCCACTCGCTGCGGTAGCGCGTCGCCGCCGAGGGCCACGGCAGCAGCCGGTCCTCGGTCCCCCACACGACGCGCACGGGACAGCTGATGCGCTCGGCGTCCAGCTCGAAGCCCTCCTTCGACGCGTACTCAGCGAACGGGCCGACCGCCGTGCACTGCGCCACGCCGCGCAGCTGGTGGGCAAGCAGCTCCGGTTCGAGGTGCTCGAAGTTGACGGTGATGAACGACGTCGCACGCCGCCGCCCCTCGGGCGTGCTGACGATCGCCTCGCGCTCCAGCGCCGGCAGCACGAGCTCCCACGTGCGCCACGTGTCGGTGAAGCCGTGCAGGCACACCAGCGGCGTGCCTGCACCGCCGCGGTGTGCCGGCGTGAACACGCCTAGCTGTATAGCCCTTCGATGACCTCGGCGTACTTCTCGGCGATCGGCTTGCGCTTGAGCTTCATCGTCGGCGTGAGCTCGTCGCCACCCGGCATCCACTCGTCGTCGAGCAGCTCGAAGCGCTTGATCTGCTCGACGCGCGAGAGCCGCTCGTTGGCCTCGTCGACCGCCGACGCGACGGTGCTCGCGACGTCGCCGTTGAAGGTCGCCTTCACCTCCGGGTCGACCACGAGCAGCGCGACGTTGTAGGGCCGCGCGTCACCGATCACGGCGACCTGGCCGATCAGCGGGTGGGCGCCCTTGATCACCTGCTCGATGTTCGCCGGCGACATGTTCTTGCCCGCGGCGTTGATGATCAGCTCCTTCTTGCGATCGACGATCTTCACGTGCCCGTCCTCGTCGATCTCGGCGATGTCGCCGGTGTGCAGCCAGCCGTCGCCGTCGACCGCCTCGGCCGTCTTCTCCGGCTCCTTGCGGTAGCCGGCCATGATCGTCGCGCCGCGCGCGAGCAGCTCACCGTCCTCGGCGAGCTTCAGCTCGAGCCCGGGGATCGCCGGGCCGACGGTGCCGATCTTGTCCTCGCCGGGCTTGGCGACGGTCATCACGCACGACGCCTCGGACATGCCGTACAGCTCGACGAGCGGCAGCCCGAGGGCCAGGAAGAACTCGTGCACGTCGCGCGACAGCGGTGCGGCGCCGACGATCATCCAGCGTGCCTCGTCGAGGCCGAGCTTGGCGCGCACGCCGGCCTTGACCTCGTCGGGCAGCGTGCTCGGGTCGGTGATCCCGCCGGCCTCCAGCGCGGCCTTGATCTTCTCGTAGACGCGCGGGACGCCGCCCCAGATCGTCGGGCGCACGGCCGGCAGCGCGGGCGCGATCGCGCGCGGGTCGGCGATCGAGACGACGTGGACGCCGAAGATGATGCCGTTGTAGTGCCCCGACCAGCGGTCGGCGATGTGCGCGCTCGGCAGGTAGGACGTGATGCGGTCGCCCGGGCGGATGTCGAGCACCTCGACGACGGCGTGGCACTCGGCAAGCAGGTTGGCGTGGGTCAGCTGCACGCCCTTCGGCGGGCCGGTGGTGCCGGACGTGTAGATCAGCGTCGCGACATCGTCGGGCTGCACCGCCTGCCAGGCGGCGTCGAAGTCGAAGTCGTCGGCCGCCGCTGACTTGAGCGCGTCGAGGCCCTCGTCGAGGTTGATGACGTGGCGGTCGCCCGCGGCCGCCTTGACGCGCTCGATCCCCGTCCCGTCGGTGATGACGACGCCGTTCTCGGCGTTCTCGAAGAGATACGCGATCTGCTCGGGCGAGGAGGTGTTGTAGATCGAGAACGGCGTCGCGCCGAGATGGAACGCCGCGGTGTCGACGAGGTGGAACTCCGGGCGGTTGGGCAGCAGGATCGCGACGGTGTCGCCACGGCCGACGCCGAGACCCGCAAGGCCGGCGGCCAGCTCACGCACCTCGCGCGCGTACTCGGCCCACGTGTAGCGGACGCTGTCGTCGGGCGTCGAGAGCGCCGGCTCGTCGGGGCGGGCGGCGGCGGTCTTCTGAAACGCCGCGCACAGGGTCGTCATTCGGGTGTCTCCTCCTGGGGGTCACGCCAACGGTGGAACGAGGGGTCGAGGAACTTGTGCAGTGCGCCGTCGGGCAGCCACGCGAGCGTCTCCAGCTCGAGCGCGTCGAGGAAGCCGACGTGCCCGGTCTTGAGGTCCTCGATGCGCAAGCGCGGGCCGTTGCCTTCCAGGTCCACGGAGAGCGAGACGGCGGCGAACTCCGAGACGATGTCCATCTAGATCAAGAACGCGAGGGTGTAGAGCGCGCGGTCGTTGTCGACGAGCCAGACGGTCTTCTTCGCCATCCGCCACTCCCCGTCGACCTGGCGCAGCCGGTAGTCGTAGCGCCCACCCCACGTGACGGTGCCGCGCTCGCGCGCCTCGACGACCAGGAAGTTCGCGCCGACGAGCGTGTCGCCGCCGTCTTCTCCCATCACCTCGATGTTCGAGATGAGCCGGCGCAGGCTCGACTGCGGGTTCTGCGAGTGGCGCTTGCCCGTGTGGTACTGCTTGACGCGCGTGGCGATGCGGGCGCGGTTGTCGTAGATCACCGACATGACCTTCTCGGGATCGGGCGCGACGCCTGGCTCGTGGACGGCGGGCACCCAGTAGATCGCGTCGTCGGTCCACAGCGACTCCCACTCGTCGTAGGCGTGCTCGTCGGCGAGCCGCGCCTCGCGGTAGAGGAACTCCTCGATCCCGGTCACGCTTCCATCAGCTCCCGGTAGTGGCGCCAGATCGCACGCTGCGGCACCTCGTCGGTGGCATCGCCGATCGTGTGGCCGTTCTCGTCGATGCGCTCGCGGTGCATGCCGCGCTTCAGCACGAGCCACTCGGGCCGCAGCTCCTTCACGCCGCGCATGTTGCGCTCGTACATCTCCGAGTCGTCGGCGAGCAGGAAGCCGGCCGGGCCGACGGAGCCGATCGTCTGCTGCAGCAGACGCCGGTTCATGTCCGGCGCGCCGGGGAACTGCACGGCGGTCACGTGCTGCACGGTCTCGTCGACGGCCAGCGGCTGCAACACGAACAGCTGGATCTCGGCGATGAAGAGGTTCGGGAACAGCATCACGTGCGGCGCGCCGTCGATCAGGATCTCGGTCGCCTTCTGCTTGCCGTTGGCCTCCTCCATCTGGCGCACGTAGTCGGGGACCTTGCCCGGGTCCGTGCCGAACCAGCCGAGCGGCTGACCGATGCGGCGAAATTCCGGGCGCAGGTCGTTCTCGGTGTGGCCACCGCCGAGGTCGCGCGCGACCGCGGTCGACTTCTCGCCGTAGAGGTCGCCGATGCCGCTCTTGGCGACCTCGAAGATCGAGGCGTGGACGAACTGCGGGTGGTAGCCGTCGGTCTCGTTCTCCAGCAGCATCTTCCAGTTGGCCTTGACCTTGTGCTGCAGCCAGCCGGCGGTCAACTCGATCTCGCGCGTCGGCGAGAGCGAGACCAAGCGGTCGAAGGCGTCGCGCGCGGCGCCGAGGTGGTCGAGCAGCGACGGGCCGTCCTCCGCGAACGACCCGAAGACGAAGCCGTGGTAGCTCGCGACGCGCGGCACGCGGCCCATGCCGAGGTTCTTCTTCTCCTCGCGCCCGCCGTAGCCACTGTTGAACGGGTAGCCGAGCAGGCGCCCGTCGTTGGAGAACGTCCACCCGTGGTAGGGGCAGCGAAACGCGCTGGAGTTGCCCTTTGCCGCGTCGCAGACGAGGTTCGCGCGATGCGCGCAGCGGTTCAGCAGCAGGTGGACCTCCCCCTGCTTGTCACGGCTCATGATGATCTGCTGCGGCCCGATCGACTTCAGCACGTAGTCGTTGGGCTCGGGCACCTCGGAGACGTGGCCCACGTAGACCCACGTCTGGTACCAGATGCGTTCCAGCTCCTGCTCGAAGATCGCAGGGTCGGTGTACAGCGATCCGTGCACGCGATCGTGCTCGATGAGCAACTCCACGTCGGGATCCTACATTGAAATCGGACACACTGTCCAGTTAGTATGTCCTGACCATGAGCGTGGCAGAGCAGATCGACCTGGCCGACCTCGACATCGTCGACCCGAAGTGGTTCGAGGACGGGCCACCCCACGAGCTCTTCGCGCGCATGCGCAAGGAGGCGCCGGTTCGCTGGAACAAGCTCGCCGACGGCAGCGGCTTCTGGTCGGTGACGCGCCACGCGGACATCTCGGCGGTCAGCCGCGACACGGAGACCTTCTCCTCCTACAAGGCCGGCATCTTCCTCAACCCCGACCTCGTCAACCCGTTGGACATGAACCGCCAGCTGTTGCTGTTCAAGGATCCGCCGGAGCACACGAAGTACCGGCTGCTGCTGCAGAAGGCGTTCACGCCGAACACGGTCCGGGCGATGGAGGACGCCGTCCGCGACCGCGTCACGCGCCAGATCGACACGTTCATCGAGCGCGGCAGCGCCGAGCTCGTCGAGGAGCTCGCGGTCCCGATCCCGCTGGCAATGCTGATCAGCCTGATGGGCCTGCCCGAGGAGGATCTCGGCAAGCTGCGCGAGTGGACCGACCAGATCGAGGAGTCCACACGCACCGAGGCATCCGCCGCCGAGACGTTCATCCAGCTCGCGGGGTACCTGCACGAGCAGATCGCCCGGCAGGCCGCGGAGGGCGTCGAGGACACGATCGTGATGCGCCTGCGCGCCGCCGAGGTCGAGGGCGAGAAGCTCGACGACACCGAGATCCTCGTCTTCTTCGGCCTACTCGTCTTCGCCGGCAACGACACGACGCGCAACACGACGGCCGGCGGCCTGCTCGCGTTGCTCGAGCACCCCGACCAGCTGCAGGCGCTGCGCGAGGATCCGAGCAAGATCGGCGCGGCGATCGAGGAGATCCTGCGCTACACGTCCGTCGTCAACTACTTCGTCCGCACCGCCACCAAGGACACCGAGCTCGGTGGCCAGGCGATCGCCGAGGGCGACAAGGTGATGATGTGGTACACGTCGGCGTCGCGTGACGAGGAGGTCTTCGACGATCCTCAGCGCTTCGACATCGCGCGTGAGAAGCCCGAGCACAAGGCCTTCGGCGGCGGCGGGCGCCACTTCTGCCTCGGCGCCGGCCTCGCCCGCCTGGAGCTGCGCATCATGTTCGAGGAGGTCATCCGCCGCCTCGAGGATCTGCGCCTCGACGGCGAGCCCGAACGACGGCCGTCGTCCTGGGCGAACATGGTTACGAAGGTGCCGGTGTCCTTTGCGCCCGGCCGGCCAGCCGCACCGGCCCAAGCGCCTGAGCACGCTTGAGGCCCGCGGGCAGCTCCTTCGTGCGCATGCGCCGCTCGTAGTCGAAGTAGTCGACCTGCTGGGTGTGGCGCGGCTTGCTGGCGTAGTGGCCGATGTAGCGGCGCTCGTCGGCCGCGATCACGCGCCACATCTCGGTCTCTGACGGCGGCCGGTAGAGCCCGGCGACGTAGCGCGCCAGCAGCCGCGCCTGGGACTCGACGAACGGAAACAGCGTCGGCAGCGCCTGCGCGAAGCCGACGAAGACGAGGTCGTCTTGACCGTCACCTCGGGGCCGCCGAGGTCGTCGTGCGTGGTCGCGCCGCCGGTTGCGGAGCCGACCAGCGACGGGCCCGACAGCGCCACCAAGCGGCCCTCGGCCATGACGACGAAGTCCGAGGAGCCGGCCCAGAACGCGGCCTCGCCATAGGCGTTGCCGAGGATCGCCGTCACACGCGGGATGCGGTCCTCCGCGACGCGGATGCCGAGGAAGTGCTCGCCCTCGTCGCCGCCGGCGTAGGCGCCGAAGTCCGAGCCGAGCAGGTCGGGCAGGCGCCCGCCGTTGGCGTCTCCGAGCATCACGAGCGGGTAGCCCTTGCGCCCTGCCAGCGACATCAGCTGTCCCTGCTTGCGTGAACCGACCTTGCCGGTGGTGCCTGCGAGCACCGTCGCGTCGTTGGCGATCACCGCGACCTTGCGCCCGTCGACCGTCGCGACGCCGGTGACCGACGCGTCGGCCGCTGCGCGCTCCCCGACGTTGGGATCGTCGGAGTGGCCGAGCATCGCGAGCTCGACGACGCCCTCGGCTTTCGTAAGCTCGCCTTCAGCAGGCGCACGCGATCTCATCCGGACACCGTACAACGTGTCCTGACAGACTGTGAACTTGTATGCGGATCTCGATAACCGTCCCCGCCAGCCGCGGCCCCTTCGCTGACGTCGCGGCGCGCGTCGCCGACCTCGAGCGCGCGGGCGTCGACGTCGTACTCGTCGCCGAGGCCTACTCCTTCGACGCGGTCAGCCGCGTCGGCTACCTCGCGGCGGCGACCGAGCGCATCCAGATCGGCACGGGCATCCTCAACGTCTACTCGCGCACGCCGACGGCGATCGCGCAGACCGCCGCGGGCTGCGACTACGTCACCGACGGGCGCTTCATCCTCGGGCTCGGTGCGTCCGGGCCGCAGGTGATCGAGGGGTTCCACGGCGTCCCTTACGAGGCGCCGCGCTCGCGCACGCTCGACGTGATCGAGGTCACGCGCAAGGTCCTGCGCCGCGAGAAGCTCGAGCACGACGGGCCGACGATCACGGTCCCGCTGCCCGCCGATCAGGGCACCGGGCTGGGCAAGCCGCTGAAGCTGATCGAGACGCCGCAGCGCGCCGACGTGCCGATCTGGTGGGCGGCGATGCTCGACCGCAGCGTGCAGAGCACCGCCGCGGTCGCCGACGGCTGGCTGCCGCTGATGTTCGTGCCCGAGGCGGCCGGCGACGTGTGGGGTGCGGCGCTTGCCGCGGGCGCCGCCGAGCGCGCGCCCGAGCTCGGCCCGCTCGACGTGATCGCGGGCGGCAAGCTCGCGATTGGCGACGACCTGCCCGTCGACGAGCTGCTCGACGCCGCCCGCCCGCCGCTGGCGCTGTACATCGGCGGCATGGGCGCGCGCGGCAAGAACTTCTACAACGACATCATCGGCCGTGCCGGCTACCCCGACGCGGCACGCGAGATCCAGGACCTCTACCTCGACGGCAAGAAGGACGAGGCCGCGGCCGCGATCCCGCGCGAGCTGCTGGAGCGCCTGCACCTGATCGGCAGCGCCGCGCAGGTTGCCGAGCGCGTCGCCGCCTACCGCGCCGCGGGCGTCACGACGCTTGCGGTCGAGCCGGTCGGCCCCGACCCGCTTGGGTCGATCGCGCGGCTGCGCGAGCTGATCTCGGTGTAGTTCCTCGGATGGTTGTTCAGGCGGTGCTGGTGGATTGGCATCGTGCCGCGCCGGTTTGGGCCGTTGGGTTGGCCGCTGCGCGAGCAACGAGGCATAGAGGGAGGGCGTGCAGCCAGGGCCGCACGATGCCAATCCACCAACGCCCGCCTACCGAAGGTGCACAACCCCTCCTTAGGTTCTGCAGCTAGGAACGGACCGTCGCCCAGACGACGTCAGCGAGCGCGTCGGCGACGCTGTCCAGCCGCCGCGGCGTCGCGCCCGGCGCGCGCTGCGCGACCGTGCGCTCGACCATCCAGGCGAGCGCGAGCGCCGTGTCGGCGGGCACGAAGCGCCGCATCGCGCGCGCGTAGTCCTCGACGCCGCTGACGTACGCGCGCCGATCGCCGGCGTCGTAGACCGACGATTCGGCGACGGCACGCATGACCGCCTCCTCCTCGAGGAAGGTGTCCAGCAGCACGCCCATGCTGTGGCGCACGTCGTCGCGCGTGACCTCCGCGCCCTTGACGATCCACAGCCGTTGCGCGGCGTAGAGGTGCTTCAGCGCGCTGGCGCTGAGCGCCTGCAGCATCTCCGACTTGTCGGCGAAGTATTTGTAGATCGTGGAGCGGGCCATGCCCGCTTCGCTCGCCAGGCGCTCGACGCCGATGTCGGCGAACGGCGTGCCGTCCGCCATCAGGCGCCCGAGCGCGTCGCGCAGCAGGTGCTCAACCTCTTCGCGTGCGTAGGCGCGACCCTGGCGACCAGTGCTCGCCGGTGCCCTCACAACCCGTAGCTCTTGCCGATGACGTCGAGCATGATCTCGTCCGCCCCCGCGCCGATCCGGTAGAGGCGCAGGTCGCGCATCACGCGCTCGACCGGGTACTCGCGCATGTAGCCGGCGCCGCCGTGGATCTGCACGCACTGGTCGGCGACCTCCCACGCGACCTGCGTGGCCTTGAGCTTGGCCATCGAGATCTCGCGGACGTTGTAGGCGCCGGCGGCGTAGTCGGCGGCCGTGGCGTAGATCAGCCGCCGCGTCGCCTCCAGCTCGGTCGCCATCTGCGCGAACTTGTGACGGATCGCCTGATGCGTGCCCAGCGCCTTGCCGAACGTCTTGCGCTCGAGCGCGTAGGCGAGCGTCTTGTCGAACGCGTACTGCGCGTAGGCCAAGCAGCCCGCCGCGGCGATCGAGCGCTCCGCCTGCAGCTCCCACATGATCTGGTAGAAGCCGCGGCCCTCCTCGCCGAGCAGCGCCTCGGGCCCGACGTGGACGTCCTGGAAGGCGAGCAGCGCGGTGTCGGACGCGTGCATGCCCATCTTCTCGAGCTTGGACTCGCGGATCACGCCGGGCGCGTCCATCGGCACGAGGAACATCGAGAAGCCGTCGTAGCCTGCGTCGGCATCGGTCTTGACGACGAGGATGATCATGTCCGCGCGGTGGCCGTTGGTGATGTAGGTCTTCGAGCCGTTGATCACCCAGCCGTCGCCATCGCGGACCGCGCGCGTCTTGAGCGCGGCGACGTCCGAGCCCGCGTCCGGCTCGGTGATGCCGAGCGCGAAGACGCTGTCGCCGGCGACGCCTGGCGTCAGCCAGCGCTGCTTCTGCTCCTCGCTGCCGAACTCGAGGATCGAGGGCATCGTCATGTCGGTGTGGACCGAGAGGCCCATGAGAAATCCGCCGCTCCCGGAGCGCGCGATCTCCTCCGCCAGCACAATGCTTGCGAAGTAGTCGCCGCCCTGGCCGCCGTACTCCTCGGGCATCGCGAGGCCAAGGAAGCCGAGGTCGCCCATGCGCTTGACGATCGCGTCGGGAAACGTCGTCTCCTCCCATTCCTCGACGTGCGGCACGACCTCGCGATCGACGAACGCGCGGATCGATTCGCGCAGATCCTGATGGACTTCGGACAGCATGTACGAAGTGTAGTAGATTGCTCGAACATCATGTCCGAACACCATGTCAACGTGCTCGTCGTCGGCGCCGGGATGGGAGGGGTCTGCGCGGCGGCGCGCCTCGCCGCCGCCGGCCAGGCGCCGCTGCTCGTCGAGCGTGCCGATCGCGTCGGCGGGCGCGCGTCCTCGTTCGAGAAGGACGGCTACACGCTCAACACCGGCGCGGTCGCGATCGAACACGGCGGCGCGATGGAGGACACGTTCAACGCGGTCGGCGCCGACTTCGAGCTGCGCTTCCCCAACCCCGCCAACGTCTTTCGCATCAAGGGCAAGACGATCAACCCCGCGCAGGGCGGCTGGTCGTTCCTGCTCGACCAGATCACCAAGAAGGGCGCGAAGCTGCTGGCCGGTCTCGGCAGCGCGCGCAAGGGCGAGTACCCCGAGGAGCAGCTGACGCTCGAGCAGTGGATCGCCGGCGCCACCTCCAACGAGACGATCCACCGGCTGTTTCGCAACCTCGCCGCGGCGATCTTCGCCGTCAACGCCGACGAGATCCCGGCGAAGGCGTTCCTGACCTACTTCATGGAGAAGGGCGCGTTTCGCAAGTTCGGCTTTCACCCCGGTGGCACCATCGCCGTCTGCCAGGCGCTTGCGGACGTGGTTGCGCGTGAGGGCGGAGAGATCTGGCTCCGCAGCGAGGTCGTCGCGCTGCACAGCTCCGACGGGCGCGTCACCGGCGCGACGATCCGCCGTGACGGCCAGGAGATCGAGATCAGCTGCAACGCGGTCATCTCCAACGTCGGCCCGACCGGGACGATCGCGCTCGCCGGCGAGCCGGCATTCGGGGAGGAGTACGTCAACCGCATCCGCGCGCTCGCCAAGCCGACTGCGAACTTCATCGTCCATGTGGCCTCCGACGAGCCGCTGCTCGACACGCCGGGCCTCGTCGTCTTCAGCGCGACCGAGCGCGTCTGCAACGCGGGCAACATGACCGCGACCTGCCCGGAGCTGGCGCCGGCGGGCAAGCACCTCACCGTCGTCTACGCCGTCCCTCGCCCTGCAGTCGGCGACTTCGACGAGCAGACCGAGCTGCGCCTCGTGCTCGAGGAGATCGAGCGCGAACTGCCGGGCGGCGAGGTCATCGACGCGCGCGTGATGCGCGGCGACTGGCCCGCGCAGCGCGCGCTGGCGGGGTACGAGATGCCGCGCGACACACCGCTGGACAACCTCTACAACGTCGGCGACGGCGTGCGCGACTACGGCTCGGGCGGCACGCAGTCCTGCGCCGAGACCGCCCGCGACGTCGTCGACGAGCTCCTCAGCGCTGCCTAGTCAGAGGCTCTACGCGTTCAGCGACCGGCGAAGCGCGGCGCGCGCCGCTGCGTGAACGCGCTGACGCCCTCGGCAGCGTCCGCTGTCTCGCCGGTTGCGCGCATCGCCTCGAGCTCGGCGGCGAGCTGCTCCCGCACGCTCGCACCCCAGCTCTCACGCAGCAGGCGGCGCTGACCCGCAAGCGCCGCGGTCGGACCGATCGCAAACCGCTCGGCCACACGGCGCGCTTCCCCGTCGACCTCTGCCACCGGGACCAACCGCGAGACCAAGCCCCACTCCAGCGCCTCCGCAGCATCGAGCACGCGGCCCTCGAGCACGAGCTGCTGCGCGCGGCGGATGCCGACGAGGCGCGGCAGGTAGTACGACCAGCCGCCGTCGCCGGTCAACGCGATGCGCGCGAAGCCGGTTGCGATCTTGAGGTCTTCCCCGGCGATCACGACGTCCGCAGCCCAGAGCAGGCCAAGACCACCGCCAGCAGCGGCGCCGCGCACACCGCAGACCACGGGCAGCGGCGCCTCCGCGAGATCGCCGAGCGCCTCGTGGAACGGCTCGACCATCGCGCCGAGCTCCTCGCCGAGGCGATGCGCGTTGGCCGTGAAGTGATCGAGGTCGCCACCGACCGTGAACGTGTCCCCCTCGGCAAGCACGAGGATGCAGCGCGCCGCGCCGGGCGCGCTCGCGCGCTTGACGGCGTCGCGCAGGTCGGCGACGAAGCGCGGGTCGATCGCGTTGCGCGCCTCCGGGCGGACGAGGCGGATGGTTGCGATGTCGTCGCTGATCTCGAGCTGGACGCTCATGCCGTCCACCGTACGGTGTCGGTCAGCTGGCGCAGCGCGCCGAGCTGCCCGCCGCGGGCGGTCCAGAGGTGGTCGAAGGCGGCCTCGACGACATGGCCGGTCGCGCGCTCACGACCGCGGTAGGTACCGAGCACGAGCAGGCGGCCGTCCGTGCAGTCGACCCACTCCTCCGGGTCGGGGCGCACGGAGTAGTGACGGCCGAGCTCCCACCAGAAGTCGATCATCGCCCCGGCTCCGTCGATCGAGCCGCCAAGCGCCAGCGGCATGCCGGCTGCCGCCTTGGCGTGAAAGTCGGGCGCAAGGATCTCGAGCAGCGCGTCGCGGTCGCCCGCACCGAGCGCCGCGTACACGCGCTCCACCAGCGTGCGGATCATCCCGAGCCGACGCCCATGCCGCCGGACACGCCGATGATCTCGCCGGTGACGAACGCGGATTCCTGGGACGCCAGCATCGAGACGACGGCCGCGACCTCGTCGGGCGTGCCCAAGCGCCCGAGCAGCGTGCCGGCCTTCATCGCCTCGATCATCTTGTCGCCGGTCTCGCCGAAGCGGCGGTTGGCTTCGGTCAGCGGCGTGTCAATCGGACCCGCCGCGACGACGTTTGCGGTGACGCCGTAGCGCGCACCCTCGCGGGCGATCGACTTCGTGAACGCGTGCGTCGCCGCCTTCGTCGCGGCGTAGACGGCGTTGCCGTTGGAGCCGATGCGCGCCGCCTCCGAGCCGATCGTGACGATGCGCCCATAGCGCGCCTCGTACATTCCGGGCAGCGCCGCGCGCGTGGTGGCGAGCACGCCCTCGACGTTCACGGACCACAGCCGTCGCCACTGCTCGGGCGTCGTGTTGACGAACCAGCCGAAGTCGTCGAAGCCCGGCGTTGTTCACGAGTACCTGCAGCGTGCCGAGCGCACTGACCGCCGCATGGACCGCGTCGACGTCCGAGACGTCGAGCACCAGCCCCGTCGCGCCGATCTCGCCGGCGACCGCCTCGACCTGTTCGACGTTGCGCGCGCAGATCACGACGTCGAAGCCGTCGCGCGCCAGGCGCCGGGCGATCCCGAGGCCGATGCCTTTCGTCGCACCGGTGACCAGCGCGCGACCGCTCATCGGCGGTACTCCGGCCGGCGCTTCTCGATCACGGCGGCGAGACCCTCGCGCGCGTCCTCCGAGCCCGACAGCTCGGAGACCGTGCGCGCCTCGTCGGGCAGGCAGTCGTGCACGCCGCGGCCAAGGCCGTCCCACAGCAGGCGCTTGGCCTCGCCGAGGGCTTGCGTCGGGCCGGCCGCGAGCTTCGCGGCCAACTTGTCGCCCGCGGCGGCGAGCTCGTCGTCGGCGACGACCTGCGTGACGAGGCCCCATTCGAGTGCCTCGTCGGCCGTCAGCACGCGGTCGGTCAGGACCAGTTCGAGTGCGCGACGGTGGCCGACGATGCGCGAGAGCGTCACGCTCGCGCCGCCATCCGGCGCCATGCCGACGCGCGTGGCTGCCGACAGGAACTTCGCCGAGCTCCCACACAGCACGAGGTCCGACGCGCACACGAAGCCAATGCCGCCGCCGCCCGCGGCGAACCCCTGCACGAGCGTCACCACCGGCACGCGCAGCTGGATCAGCGCGGCGACGGCGAGCTGCAGCCAGGCGGTCGCCTCGCGCAGGTAGTCGGGCAGGCCGTCGCCCTTCGACACGAAGTCGCGCACGTCGCCGCCGGCGCAGAAGTTGTCGCCCTCACCCGTGAAGAGGACGACACGCACGCGGGCGTCGCCGTGGCAGCGCAGGATCGCGTCGTGCAGCTCGCGCAGCGAGTCGGCGGTGACGCCGTTGGACGCGTCCGGCCGGTTCAGGCGCAGGCGCGCGACGCCCGAGTCCTCGACGTCCAGCAGCACGTCGCTCATGCCAGGTGCTCCATCACGGCCTCCAGCTCCAGGTTGATTGCGTCTGTCAGCGGCCGCTCGAGGCCCGCTTGGACGACCGCTTTCGTCCGCCTGAGCGCGACCGGGTCCTTCGCCGCCAGCCGCTCCGCAAGCTTGCTCACGGCCGGCTCCAATGCGCCGACCGCGCGGTAGGCGAGGCCCCACTCCGCCGCTTGCGCGCCCGTGAGGTGGTCGCCTGTGAGGATCAGCCCGAGCGCGCGCTGGCGCCCGACGAGCCGCGGCAGGCGCTGCGTGCTGCCGCCACCCGGGACCATCGCGATGTTCGAGTGGTTGTCGCCGATTCGCGCATCCTCGCGCACGAGCGCGATGTCGCTGGCAAGCATCAGCTCGAAGCCCCCGGCCATTGCGACGCCCTCGACGGCGGCGATCACCGGCACGGGCAGCTCGGCGATCAGCGCGCAGGCGGCATGGAACGTCTCGAACAGCTCGCGCATCGCGTCGGCGTCGTCGCGAATCGCTGCCAACGCCTTGAAATCCCCGCCGGCGCAGAAGTTGGAGCCCGCGCCGGCGATCACGATCACCCGCGAGCGCGCGCCGAGGTCGGCGAGCGCGTCGCGCAGTGCGGTCGCAAGCTCGGTCGTGATCGCGTTCATCGCCTCGGGGCGATTCAGCGTGATGCGGCCGATGCCGTCGGCCTCCTGGACGAGCACGGTGTTGCTCACGAAGGCATCGTACTCATTGTCAGGACACTCTGTAGGATGGTGCGGACTCCATGACTCACCAGGTTCTCTCCTACGGGACCTACGTCCCGCGCCATCGCCTGCAGCGCGCCGAGCTCGGCGGACGGGGCGCGCGAGCGGTCGCCTCCTACGACGAGGACTCCACGACGATGGGCGTCGAGGCCGCACGGCGGGCGCTGAACGGCGCCCGTCCCGCGGCCCTGTACTTCGCGACGACGGCGCCCGCGTACGCCGACAAGACCAACGCGACAGCGATCCACGCAGCGCTCGACCTCGGCCATGAGGGCTTCGCCGTCGACCTCGCGGGCTCGGTGCGCGGCGCGGTCGGCGCGTTGCGCGCGGCGGCGGCCTCGGGCGGCCTTGCGGTGCTGTCGGACCTACGCAGCGGCCGCCCGGGCAGCTCCGACGAGCGCGACGGCGGCGACGCGGCTGCAGCATTTCTCTTCGGCGAAGGCGATGGCGTCGCGGAGGTGATCGGCGAGGCCTCGGCGACCGCCGAGTTCCTCGACCGCTGGCGCGCCCCCGGCGCGTCGTTCAGCATGCAGTGGGAGGAGCGCTTCGGCCTCGAGTCCTACCTGCCGCTGATCAAGGACGCCGGGGCGCGCGCGCTGGCCGCGGCCGGCATCGAGCAGGCCGACCACGTGATCGTCTCCTCCCCGCACACGCGTGCCGCAGCGGCGGGCGCCAAGCACTTCGGCTCGGCCGAGACCGCGCCATCGATCGGCTACAGCGGCGCCGCCGATCCCGGCGTGCGCCTGGCCGCCACGCTGGACGCTGCGGCTCGCGGCCAGACGATCCTGCTCGTGGTCGCCGCCGACGGCGCCGACGCGACCGTGCTGCGCGTGACCGCCAACGCCGCCGCACCACAACCGCTGCGCGACGGCCGCGACGTCCCGTACCTGACCTTCCTGACCTGGCGCGGGCTGCTGGAACGCGAGCCGCCGCGCCGCCCCGAGCCCGACCGTCCCGCGGCTCCGCCGTCGGCGCGTTCGGAGTCCTGGAAGTTCGCGTTCGTCGGCTCGGCCTGCGATGCCTGCGGGCAGGTCCACGTGCCGCCGCGGCGCGTCTGCGCCGGCTGTGGGGTCGTCGACCAGATGACCCGCCGCCCGCTCGCCGCGCAACCCGGCACCGTCGCGACGTGCACGGTCGACCACCTCGCGTTCTCCCCCGCGCCGCCGATGATCGACGCTGTCGTCGACTTCGAGGGCGGCGGGCGCTACACGCTCGAGGTCACCGACGCGACGCCCGACGAGATCGCGATCGGCACCCCCGTCGAGCTGACGTTCCGCCGTCTCTACACCGCGGGCGGCGTCCACAACTACTTCTGGAAAGTGAGGCCGGCCGATGGCCAGTAACGGCATCCGCGACCGCGTCGCGATCGTTGGCATGGGCTGCACGACGTTCGGCGAGCACTGGGACCGCTCGGCCGACGACCTGCTCGTCGACGCGACCCAGGAGTGCTTCGCATCGACACCCTCGCTGACGAAGGACGACGTCGACGCCTACTGGCTCGGGACGATGAACTCGGGCCAGTCGGGGCTCGTGCTGTCGCGGCCGCTGGGCATCGACTACAAGCCGGTCACGCGCGTGGAGAACTTCTGCGCGACCGGCTCGGAGGCGTTTCGCAACGCCTGCTACGCCGTCGCATCGGGCGCCTACGACGTCGTCATGGCGGTCGGTGTCGAGAAGCTGAAGGACTCCGGCTACTCCGGGCTCGTGCGCTCCAACGTCCCCGGCGACGGCACCTCACCCGAGCAGGCGCTGACGGCGCCGGCGGCGTTCTCGCTGCTCGATCCCGCCTACTGCGAGAAGTACGGCGTCGACAAGGACGCGATGCGCGACGCGATGACCCACGTCGCGTGGAAGAACCACGTCAACGGCGCCAAGAACCCGCGAGCGCAGTTCCGCAAGGAGGTGGCGAAGGAAAAAATCGCCGCCTCGCCAAAGGTCGCGGGGCGCCTCGGCGTGTTCGACTGCTCGGGCGTCTCCGACGGCGCTGCGTGCGCGCTGATCGTCCGCGCCGAGGACGCGCACAGGTACACCGACCGGCCGATGTACGTGAAGGCGCTGGCGATGGTTGCCGGCCCCGCGTCCGGCCCGATCGACCCGAGCTACGACTACACGACGTTCCACGAGGTCGTGCACTGCGCGCGCGACGCCTACGAGCAGGCCGGCGTCAGCGACCCGCGCGAGCAGATCTCGCTGGCCGAGGTCCACGACTGCTTCACGCCGACCGAGCTCGTGCTGATGGAGGACCTCGGCTTCTCCGAGCGCGGCCGGGCTTGGCAAGACGCGCTCGACGGCGCGTTCGACCTCGACGGCCGCCTGCCCGTGAACCCCGACGGCGGGCTGAAGTCCTTCGGCCACCCCGTCGGCGCGAGCGGCCTGCGGATGCTGTTCGAGTGCTGGGCGCAGCTCCGCGGCGAGGCCGGCGAGCGTCAGCTGGAGAACCCCAAGCTCGGGCTGACGCACAACCTCGGCGGGCGCCCGGGCAGCTGCGTGTCGTTCATCTCGATCGTCGGCAACGAGCCGGCCTGACGCCCTACGATTGCCGGCAGATGCCATCGGTAACTCGCAAGCGGCAGAGCAGCCGCGCCCGGCGCCGCGATGACACGCGCGACCGCCTGCTCGAGGTCGTGGAGCGGCTGCTGGGCCAGGGCGAGAGCTTCACGGAGATCAGCGTCGAACGCCTCGTCTCCGAGGCCGGCATCTCGCGCTCGACGTTCTACGTCTACTTCGAGGACAAGGGCGACCTGCTCAGCGCCTGGTTCACCGAGATCGTCGAAGAGCTCGTCGAGGCGTCGTCCGGATGGTGGGAGCTCGACAAGACCTCGACGCGCGAAGACCTGCGGGCGGTCCTCGACAGCGTCGTGCGCCGCTATCGCCCGCACATCCCACTGATGGCAGCCACCTACGACGCGGCGGCCTACGACGCGTCGGTGCGCGAGCTCGTCGCGACGATGATGGGCCGCAACGTCGCGGGCTTGCGCAAGCACATCCGCGCCGGCCAGAAGGACGGCTTCATCGATCCCGACCTGCCCGGGCCGCAAACGGCGCAGTGGCTGACGTGGATGGCCGAGCGAGGGCTGCACCAGCTCGTGCGCCAGGCATCCGACAACGAGCTCGACAACCTCATCGACGCGTACACGAGCATCATCTGGAACACGCTGTACGCGCCAACGCGGCGCTGACGATCGGGCTAGTCGCGGTCGTCGGCGGTCTCGGCGGCGACGGCGTCGTCGTCGCGCGAGGTCGCGCCGTTGGACGACGCCGGAGCATCGTCGCCCGACTTGCCCTCGAGCAGCGCGGCCGCGTCGGCGATCCCGGCCAGGACCTGCTCCTGGCCGACCTGCTCCTGCGCGACCTGCTCCTGCTTGACCTGCGTCTGCTTGACCTGCGTCTGCTTGGCCTCGGCCTGCGGCGCCTTGCCTTCGCCACCACCGCCGCCCTTGCGCTTGCGCCGGCGACCGCGGCGGCCGCGGCCCTTCGGGAAGTTGCGCAGCAGCTCGCGCGAGAGCGCGCTGGGCTTGCGCGCCAGGCGCGTGCGCGCGCCGCGGACAACCTCCATCGCCTCGGGCGTGTGCGGCACCGCGGCGGCGAGGACCGCGGCCTGCAGGCGGCGATCCTGCTTGCGTGACGCGTGCACGAGGCGGCGGGCGTTGCGCGCATGCGCGCCACCGCTGGAGTTGACGAGCAGCCCGAGCAGGCGCTTGGTCTCCGGCCAGCGCTGGACGGCGTACTCCTCGTGGACCTCGCGCGTCATGTCTGCGAGGTCCCAGATCCACTGCGAGGCCTGGTCGCGGCGACCGATGCGCTTCTCGGCCAGCGCCTGCAGCAGCACCTTGACACCCTCGCGCTTCTCGTCGCGCGGCCAGCCGCCGACGACGTCGACGGATGCCTGGAATGCCTCGGCGTCCTTGGACGCCGCGATCTCCTGCAGCGCGCGGATGCGCAGCTGCGAGTTCTTGTTGCGCTCGACGGCGGTCAGCAGGAAGCGGCGCTTGAGCTCGCCGGACTTGTCGAAGTGCAGCATCGCGCGGGCGCGGCGCCAGCCGCTCGGCGCGACGCGCGCGCCGGCCAGCGCGGCCCACATGTGCTGCTCGCCCCAGTCGAGGAACTCGACGGCGATACGCCAGAGCTCACGCTCGAAGACCTCGTGGCGGCGCTCCTCGTCGTGCGTCACCGGGATCACGCGCCGCTCCACGCGCACGCGCCGGCCGCGGCCGCGGCGCACGGGCCCGACGACGATCGCGCCGCCGCGATAGACGTCGCGGTCCAGCAGCGAGTGCAGCGTGACGACGGGGTCGTCGTTCTTCGTCGCGGGGTGCACGAAGTCGACGACGACGCCGGCTTCCTTGCCGGGGTGGCGACGCGTGACGCGTCCGACGCGCTGCTGATAGATGCGCTTGGAGGCCGTCGGCGCGAGGTGCATGCAGACCGTCGCGCGCGGGGAGTTCCAGCCCTCGGCGAGCAGCTGCGCGTTGACCAGGACGTCGATGTCGCCGCGCTCGTACGCGGCGAGGATCTCGGCGAGCTCGCGCTTCGGTGTCTCGCCCGACACGGCCATCGCCTTGATCTCCAGCTGGCGCATCGCGTCGGCGACGTTGTAGGCGTGGCGCACACCGGCGGCGTAGACCACGCCGGGCACGCCGTTGAAGCGCGTCTTGTAGAGGTCGGCGATCGCGAGGTTGAACGGCAGCTGATCCAACAGCTCGGCCAGCATCTCCTGGTCGAACTCGATGTCGACCTCGCCCTTGCGCAAGGGCACGTTGGCGATCGAGCGCACGCCGACGCCGGGCGGGATGCGGATGCAGCGCAGCGGCGCGATCACGCCGCGGCGCGCCGCCTGCGCGAGGTCGAAGCGCGAGGTCTGCGTCGGGAAGAGGTCGGTGACGTGGCGGGCGATCAGCGCGCCCGTGGCGGTCATGCCGACGAAGATCGGGCCTGTCCACTCGCGGATCGCGGCGGACGTCTTCTCGCCGAGCGCGGTGTGGGCCTCGTCGCAGATGACGACGGTGTAGGCCGGCGAGATCTTGCCGGCGTTGCGCACGAACCACTGGTAGGTCTCGACGGTGACCGGCCCGTCGGCGCGGTCGTTGTGCTCGGAGCCCAGCAGCGCGCCGCAGATGCGCTTCTCGTAGCCGCGCGTGCGCAGCTCCTCGTTGAACTGGTCGACGAGGTTGCGACGGTGGGTGAGGATCAGGATGCCGCCGGTGCGCGAGGCCTCGACGAAGCCCATCGCAGCGACGGTCTTGCCGGCGCCGGTCGCGTGCTCGAACCAGAAGCGCTTGTGCGCGTTGGGGTCGTCGAAGCCCTCGGGCGCGACGTCCTCGTCGAGGTCGGCGTCCTCGTCGTCCTCGTAGGACTCGGCCTCGTCGGGCTCGTCGTCCTCCTCGGGCTCGGGTTCGGGCTCGTCGTCCTCGTCCTCGTCGTCGTCCTCCTCGGCGACGGGCTCGTCCTCGTCGTCGTCCTCGGGCTCCTCGTCCTCCTCCTCGGGCGCTTCCTCCTCGCGCTCGGGGGCGACGGCCTCGGCGGGCGGCGCGTAGGCGGTGGTCTCGTCGACGGCGAGGATCGGCGCGGCGGTGGCCGGCGCGGTGACCGCGCCGTTGCTCTGGGCGGACGCGAGCAGGGCGACGAGGGTGCCCGAGAGCGCGTCGACCTGGTGGGGGTTCAGCAGCGTGCCGTCAGCGAGGTGCGGCTCGTCGTCGGACAGGACGCGCTCGAGCCCGAGCAGCATCGCGTAGCGCCGGCGCCACTTCGTCGAGGGGACCTTCAGCTTCGCGTCGATCTCCGCCAGCGCCATGTCCAGCGCACGGCGACGCGCCCCTCCGGGCGCGAGCGCGACCGCGGGGTCCTCGCCCTCGTGAACGAAAGGCTCGCGCGTAAAGCGCTCCGCCGCCTTCAAACGGGCGGCTGTGGGGATCGGCGCGGCCTTCTCGGCCGCCGACGTGGACTCAGCCATAAATCCGGCGTAACAACTGGATGGTGGAGCAGCAGCGTGAACTTCGGCTGCGGCTCAAGGAACTCCGGGTGACCAGACCCGGAAGCGAGAAAGACGAGGCCCTCCCATCGGCGACCCCGTACCTCCGTGGTCTCCCGGAACGATATCGCAATGCCAGCCCTGTCAACCTCCCGGGGGTGAGCCGACGGACACTGCTGCTGGTCATCGGCGGGCTTGCCGCGCTCGTCGCCATCCTCGTGATCGGCGTGTTGCAGCAACCTGACGACGAGACAGACGAGTTCGCGTCGGTCGCGCTCGTCGAGCAGCAGCGCGCGCTCGCCGGTGCGCCGGCGCCGCTGGCGGCGCTGCACCGGCAGGCCAACGAGCTGCTCGGCGGCGGCCCTGACGCGATGAAGTCACGCCTGCGTGAGCTGCGCGGGCGCCCCGTCGTCGTGAACAAGTGGGCGTCGTGGTGTGGCCCGTGCCGCGCCGAGTTTCCGCTGCTGCAGCGTGTCGCCTCGAGCTTGGGCAAGCGCGTCGCGTTCGTCGGCTTGAACTCCGGCGACGGCGACGAGCCGGCGCTCGGCTTCCTCAAGCGCTTCCCGGTGAGCTACCCGAGCTACCGCGACCGCAACGAGAAGATCGCGCTGTCGCTGGGCGCGGGCACGTACTACCCGGTGACGATCTTCTACGGCGCCGACGGCAAGCGCCGCTACGTGCACCGCGGTGGCTACTTCGAGCTCGACAAGCTCGAGGCGGACATCCGCCGCTACGCACTTTCATGAGAGCACTCGTGCAGCGCGTCAGCCGCGCGGCCGTGCGCGTCGACGGCGAGATCGTCGGCGCGATCGGCCCCGGCCTGGTCGTGCTGCTCGGCGTCACCCACGAGGACGACGAGGCGACGTGCGACAAGCTCGCCGACAAGGTCCGCGCGCTGCGGGTGTTCAACGACGACGACGGGCGCATGAACGTCGCGCTCGCGGGGCGCGAGGTGCTCGTCGTCAGCCAGTTCACGTTGTACGGCGACGCGCGCAAGGGCACGCGGCCGTCCTACGTCGCGGCCGCCCGGCCGGAGGTTGCCGAGCCGCTCTACGAGCGCTTCCGCGCGCGGCTGGATGCGCAGGGCGGCGTCTTCGGCGCGCACATGGAGGTGGAGCTCGTCAACGACGGGCCGGTGACGCTGCTGCTTGAGGCGTGACGGCGCCGCGCACGAGCAGCGTCAGCGCGAACACGATCCCGCAGACGCCGATGATGCCGCCGGCGATGAACGCGTGGCGAAAGCCGTCGGCAACTGCTTCGAGCGACGTCTCGCGCCCGGCGACGTCGGCGGTGCGCTGCGTCGCGATCGTCGCCAGCAGCGCGAGCCCGAGCGAGCCGCCGACCTGGCGCGAGGTGTTGACGATGCCCGAGGCAAGGCCGGCCTCCGGACCGGCGACGCCGGTGGTCGCAGCGATCGTCGCGGGGACGAACGAGAAGCCGATGCCCGCGGCCGTGACGATCGACGGCCACAGCACGTCGGAGACGTAGCTGCCGCCGGCGTCGACACCGCCGAAGCCGAACATGCCGACGGTGATCAGCGCCATGCCGAACGCGAGCACGGGGCCGGCGCCGTAGCGGCCCGTCCAGCGCGAGGCGGTGCGTGTGCAGAGCGCGATCGCGACGGGCATCGGCAGGAACGCCAGGCCCGCTTCGATCGGCGTGTAGCCGAGCACCTGCTGCAGGTACAGGCTGACGAAGTACCACATGGCAAAGCCGGTGGCACCGAGGCAGAAGACGACGATGTTTGCGCCCGATAGGGCGCGCGAGGCGAAGATCCGCAACGGCATCAGCGGCGCGCGCGCGAAGCGCGCCTCGATTGCAAGGAACGTCAGCAGCAGGGCGATGCCCACACCCCCGTACACGAGGGTGTGCGCCGAACCCCAGCCGTGCTGCTCGGTGCCGACGATGGCGTAGGTCAGGGCGACGAGGCCGCCCGTGACGGTCAGCGCGCCGAGGATGTCGAAGTCGCGGCGCTGGCTGACGTCGCGGGCGACGGTCGGCACGACGCGCAGCGCGGCGGCGGCCGCGAAGAGCCCGATCGGGATGTTGACGAGCAGGATCCAGCGCCACGAGAGCGCCTCGGTCAGCAAGCCGCCGAGCAGCCCCCCGCTGGCGCCACCGACGGCGCCCATCGCGCCCCAGAGGCCCAGTGCGCGGTTGCGCTCGGCGCCCTCGGTGAACGTGGTCATCAGGATCGACAGCGACGCGGGCGCGACGATCGCGCCGCCCAGGCCCTGGAAGCCGCGCGCAGCGATCAGCATCTCCTTGCTCTGTGCGACGCCGCCGACGAGCGAGGCGATCGCGAACACTGCGAGGCCGGCGGCGAAGACCTCGCGGCGGCCGAGGATGTCGGCGGCGCGACCGCCCAGCAGGAGGAAGCCGGCGAACGCCAGCGTGTAGGCGTTGACGATCCACTGCAGCTCGACGTCGCTGAAGCCAAGGTCGCTGCGGATGGACGGCAGCGCGACGTTCACGATCGCGACGTCGAGGATGATCATGAACTGCGCCAGGCAGCAAAGCACGAGGACGAGGCTGCCTGGGGACGTGCGGCGCATCGTTCTACACATAGCATCCCGGCAATGCCGCCCACGGATCGTTTCGTCGCCCGCTACTCCGCTGAGCCCCCGCAGGACGCGCTGCCCTACGGCCAGTGGGCTGACACGCTGCGGGCGGAGTTCCTTGCCGCGTGCCTGGCGATCGATACGGAGGGCGAGGAGCTCGGCGACCCCGGCGACGTCCTCTTCTATCCCGACCGCACGTGGAACGGGCGCACGTACGTGCCCGCGACGGCGCCCACGGCCGCCGGCTTCGAGCTCTACGGGTACGTGTCGTTCGTGCCGCCCACTGAGGGTGAGGAGGCGGCGGACTTCACCGCGTCCGCCGACTTCACCGCGGAGACCGCCGCGGCAAACCCGGACTGGCAGCTGGATCTGTGCGAGGACGTGATCGGCGTCTGGCGGGGGGAGATCGGCAAGTCGGCGGCGATGACCTTGGTGTGGGGGCGGCCGCTGATTCGCGGCGGCCAGACCGTGACCGGCGAGCTTGCTGACTTGGCTGTCGACCAGTGCACGCTCGTCGACGGTCGCTTTACGCTGATCGCGCCTGACAACTACCGCGGCGACATCCTCGACATCAAGCTGTTCGATCGCCTTGGCCGCGAGCTCGCGCACGAGTCGCTGTACGAGGACGAGGATGAGGACGACGCCGAGGAGGGCGAGGAGGCGTAGTGGACGTCGAGACGGCGGTCCGCACGCGCCGCACGCACAAGGTCTACGGCGCCGAGCCGGTCGAGGAGGCCGTTGTTCGCTCGTTGCTCGAGCTCGCGACGTTCGCTCCGAATCACCACCTGACGAATCCGTGGCGCTTCAGGGTTTTGGGCCCCGCCGCACGCGCGCGCCTGAAGGCCGCGGCCGATGCCCAGCAGGAGGGCAGCGGAGCGAAGCTCGACCGCGCGCCGACGCTGATCGCGGTGACATGCCGCAACGACGGTGAAGACCCAGACGAGGACCGCGACGCTGTTGCTGTCGCTACGTATCTCGTATTGCTGGGCGCCCACGCGCGCGGACTCGCCGGCTACTGGCGTACGCCGGGTGTGTTGAAGAGCGACGCCGGCCGTTTGGCTTTGGGGATTCCTGCCCAGGAAGACACCGTGGCGCTGATCCACCTCGGGCCCGCGCGGCAGGAGCAGTACACGCCGGGGCGCGCGCCGGTGGACGACGTCGCGGTCTTCCTGGACTGAACGTCCTTCCTGTGTAGCCAGAGGTGCCAAGGAAGGACGTCGGCTCGCCATACTGCGATACCGCTGATGCGACCGAGCTCCCCGTTCATCAGCCAGACCGGGTCCCAGGAACGCGGACTCCGCGCACTCGTGCGCCAGGCGCGATGGGCCCTCGCGCTCTTCGTCGCACTCCTTGCGCTGTTGACCGCGGCACTCGTCGTGCAAAGCGAGGCGAACGGTGTCGTAGGCGACGTCGCAGGCGTCGCCGCGATCGTGCTCATGCTTGTCGTCCTCTGGTGCTTCTGGATCCTCTTCCTACCGTGGAGCGGGTGACGGCCGTACGGCGCTACTGGTTCGGGGTCGCCACGTTTCTGTCAGCCGTGGCCACGGTCGTCCTCTGTGTTGAGCAGCTTGTCGTGCCAGGTCGGCGTGCGCCGCGAGGCGTTCTCGACGGCGCCGTACACGGACAGCGCGGCGAGCGTAGGAGTTCGCGGGCGATCAGCTGGCCCGCTGACGGGGTCCCCTCTCCGTCGCGACGAACGACGCGCAACCCCAGCAACTGCTTGCCGAGGCTCTGTCCCGCGTGGGCACCAGGGCGACGCTGAAGCGCAATCGCTGCCCCCAGGTACACGACCATCGCGACGGCGAGTGCGATGACCACGGAATGAGCACCCCAGCGGCTGACGAGGGTGCCGACGACGAGCGCGGGGATCCCCACGAGGACCGCGTCGATGCCGACCGCCGCTAGCCGTCTCCAGGCCACGAAGAGAGCGTCGCAGAGTGGGCGTGCGAGACAGCCCGAGCTTTCCGAGAACCGGAACTGGCTCGCCTCCGCTACGCGAAACTGGCCCTGTCCTCCGACCGGCGCGCGCCGTAGCGTCAGCCCATGCTGCGCCGCCTCGAGGTTCCGACGCTCGCTGCCGTGGGCGCCACCCAGATCGCCGTCGGTCTCTGGATGGCGCTGTTCCCGCGGTCGTTCTACGACACGCTCGGCTCGTTCGGCGTCTACAACGGCCACTTCATCGCCGATGCCGCCGCGATGAACGCTGGCGTCGGCGCGCTGCTGCTCGCCGCCGCGCGCTGGCACCAGCTACGCCCCGGGGCGTTGTTCGGCGGCGCGTTCTTCTTCGGCTTCCACGCGATCAACCACTGGGCCGACGTCAACGACGCCAACGGCGACCTGCTCGTCGGTCTCTTCGACGCCGTCTCGCTGACCGGTCTCGCCACGACCTGCGCGGTCCTCTACTGGGTCAGCCAGCAGCCGACGGCTCACGCCGCCGGTACGAGATGACAGCGCGGCCAAGGAAGCTCAGCGCCAGTGCAAACCACGGGCCCTGCAGAAGAGGATCGAGCTCGTAGGCAGCGGCGAGAGCGATGGGGACGCCGACGGTCACGCCAGCAATGACCTCGAGCACGTATCGCGGGACGCCACGGCCGTCCCAGCGCCCGCGCTGCTGGTAGTCCCGGTGGTCCTTGGACGGCCAGCGCACGCCGCGGAGCGTACCGTCGAATCGACCGTCCATCTGGTGTCGCTATTGGACACTAGACGGACGTTCGCCGCGCCGGCAGACCGTCCGTCGCGAGCGCCCTACGCGGCAGCCGTCGGCACGCGCGCGGTGATCTCGGCGGTCGTCAGCGGGAAGTGGCAGGCGGCGAGGTTGCCGCCTTCCTTGCGCTCGAGGATCGGCTCGTCGAGATCGCACTTGCCCGCCACGACCTTCGGGCAGCGCGTGTGGAAGCGGCAAGCCTGCGGCGGGTTCGTCGGCGAGGGGACGTCGCCGCCGAGGATCTGGCGCTGCTTCTCGCGCGCCAGCCGCGGGTCCGGCACCGGCACCGCTGACAGCAGCGCACCGGTGTAGGGGTGGCGCGGGTGCTGGTAGAGCTGATCGGCGCTCGCCAGCTCGACGATCTTGCCGAGGTACATCACCGCGATGCGGTCGCACATGTGCCGCACGACCGACAGGTCGTGGGCGATGAAGATGATCGTCAGCCCGAGCTCGCGCTGCAGGTCGCGCAGCAGGTTGAGGATCTGCGCCTGGATCGACACGTCCAACGCGGAGACCGGCTCGTCGGCGACGATCAGCTTCGGCTTCAACGCGATCGCGCGCGCCACGCCGATGCGCTGACGCTGGCCGCCCGAGAACTCGTGCGGCAGGCGGTTGTAGTGCTCGGGGTTGAGCCCGACGGTGTCCATCAGATCCTGCACGCGCTTCTTGCGCGCGTCCTCGTCGGACTCGACGTCGTGGATGATGAACGGCTCGCTGATGATCGAGCCCACCGTCTTGCGCGGATTCAGCGACGAGTAGGGGTCCTGGAAGATCATCTGCATCTCGCGCCGCAGCGGCTTGAGCTCCGCGCGCGACATGCCGGCGATGTCGCGACCCTCGAACGAGATCGACCCGCTCGTCGGATCCAACAGGCGAGTGATCAACCGCGCGGTCGTCGACTTGCCACAGCCCGACTCGCCGACGAGCCCAAGCGTCTCGCCGCTGAGCACGTCGAACGACACGTCGTCGACCGCCTGCACCGCAGCGACCTGCTTCTGTCCGAACAGCCCACCGTGGATCGGGAAGTGCTTGACCAGGTTGCGGACCTGGACGATCGGCTCGCTCACGCGGGTCCCTCCAACGCTGGTGCGGCAACGCCGGCGGCGGCCGCGGCGGATGCCGGGTCCTCGCCGGCCTGCAGCTGCGCCCACAAACGCCGGCGCTCCTCCGACGACAGCAGGCAGCGCACGAGATGCTCGCTGTCGCCCGGAATCGGCTCGAGCTGCGGGTCGGTCTTCTTGTGGGCCTCGCGCACGTACGGACAGCGCGGGTGGAAATGGCAGCCTGACGGCCGGTTGATCAGCGACGGCGGACGCCCGGACACCGGCACGAGCTCCTGGTCGCGCGGCGTGTCCAGCCGGGGGATCGAGCGCAGCAGCCCCCACGTATATGGATGCTCGGGCGCCGCGAAGATCTGATCGCGCGTGCCCTTCTCGATGATGCGCCCCGAGTACATCACCGCGATGTCGTCGGTGACCTCCGCGACGACACCGAGGTCGTGCGTGATCAAGACGACCGCCGTTCCGAGCTCGGACTGCAGCTTGCGAATGAGCTCGAGAATCTGCGCCTGCACGGTCACGTCGAGCGCCGTCGTCGGCTCGTCGGCGATCAGGATCCGCGGGTCGTTGCACAGCGCCATCGCGATCATCACGCGCTGGCGCATGCCACCCGAGAACTCGTGCGGGTAGGCGTCGATGCGCCGGCGCGGCTCGGGGATACCGACGAGGCCGAGCATCTCGATCGCCCGGTCGCGCGCCTGCGCCTTCGTCACGTCCTGGTGCATCAGCACCGCCTCGACGAGCTGCTTGCCGATCTTGTACATCGGGTGCAGCGAGCTCAGCGGGTCCTGGAAGATCATCGCGATCGGACCGCCGCGGACCGCGCGCATCTCGTGCTCCGACGCCTCGAGCAGGTTCTTGCCGTCGAAGATCACCTCGCCCGAGATCGTCGCGTTGCGCGCACGCGTCAGCCCCATCACCGTCAGCGAACTCACGGACTTGCCGGAGCCCGACTCGCCGACGATGCCGAGCGTCTTGCCCTGCTCGACGGAGTAGGAGACGCCGTCGACCGCGTGGACGACGCCGTCCTCCGTCTGGAACTGGACCTTCAGTCCTTTGACCTCGAGCACCGGCATGTCAGTACCTCACGCGAGGATCGAGGAACGCGTACAGGATGTCCACGACGAGGCTGCAGATGCAGACCGCGAGCGCGAGGAAGAGCGTGGTCCCTTGGATCATCACGAGGTCGCCGCGTTGGATCGCGTCGAACGCCAATCGCCCGACCCCGGGGATCGAGAAGACCGTCTCGGTGAGGATCGCGCCGCCGACGAGGATGCCGACGTCGAGGCCGAGGACGGTGACGATCGGGGTGATCGCCGAGCGCAGGCCGTGGCGAACGACGCTGCGCTCGGGCAGCCCCTTTGCGCGCGCGGTGCGGATGTAGTCCTCGCTCATCACCTCGAGCATGTTCGAGCGCAGCAATCGCGCATAGATCGCGGCGAACGCACAGGCAAGGACGGTCCACGGCATCACCATCGCCCAGGCCTTGTCGAGGAAGCCGTCGGCGTTCTGGAACGCCCCCACGCCCGGGAAGAGGGGGATGACGCCGAGGTCGTTGGAGAACATGTACGTCGCGACGAGCCCCAGCCAGTAGACCGGCGCCGAGATCAGGACCAGCGCCAGCGTCATCGCGACGCGGTCGGAGATCGTGCCGCGGCGAACAGCGGAGACCGTGCCGACGATGACGCCGCCGATGAACCAGATGACCGCCGCGCCGGTGATCAGCCAGAGCGTGTTGGGCAGGCGGTCGAAGATCGTCTCGCGGACCGGAGCGTCGTTGGCGATCGAGACGCCGAAGTCGAAGTCCGTGACGAGGTCCTTCATGTAGTGCCAGAACTGCGCGATCTTGCCGTCGTTGAGATGGAACTGCTCGCGGATCGCCTCGAGCGCCTCAGGCGACGCGTTGCGTCCCGCGCGCAGGCGCACGGGATCGGCGCTCGGCAGGATGCTGAAGATCACGAACGTGACCACAGTGATCACGAAGAGCAGCAGGATCGTCCAGAGGACGCGGCGGAAGATGTAAATGCCCATGGGAAGTCAAGGGGCGGGACCTTGCGGCCCCGCCCCCAGAGGTCCTACTTGAACGACACGTGCGACAGGTCGATGTCCGTGTAGTAGCGGTTGACGACCGGGTTGACGTCCTTCGAGAAAAGGATCGTCGTGTTGTCCCAGACGAACGGAACCGCGGGCGCCTTCTCGACGATCATCTTGTCGATGTCGGCCCAGGCCTTCAGGCGCTCCTCACCTTCGAGCAGCGAGGCCTTGTCCATGGCGGCATCGATCGCGGGATCGTTGAGCTGCGCCAGGTTGTTGTTCCCGCCGTCCTCGGCGATGTTCTTGCCCTTGAAGGTCGGCTCGAGCATCGACTGGGGGTCGTTGAAGTCCTTGAACCACCCGGACGAGCCGCAGACCGCGACCTTCTTCTTCGGCTGCTGGCACCACTCGGTGTAGACCGCGTCCTGCGGCACCGTACGCAGCGTGACCTTGAAGCCGAGCTTCTCGAGCTGCGCCTTGGCGACCTGCGCCTGCGCCTTGCCCGGGTCGACGTTCGCGGTGACCATCAGCAGGTCGGCGTCGCCGTCGTACTTGCCGGACGCGTAACCCGCGGCCTTCATGTACTTCGCGGCGACAGCCATGTCACCACGCGGGTTGGCGAGGTAGTCCACCCCGAACCCGTCGTTGCCACCGGCCTGCTCGAAGCCGGGGATGCCCGGCGGGATGAAGTGCGTGCCGGGAATGCCGACGAACGAGCCACCGCGCGCCTTGATGGCGGCAGTGCGGTCGAACGCCGCGAGGATCGCCTTGCGGACGTTGAGATCGTCCAGCGGCTTGATCGTGTTGTTCAGCGGGAACCAGCGGAAGCCACCGGCCGGGACCGTCTGGAACTGGCCCTTGTAGCGGGTGACCGCGAGCTTCAGCTCAGCCGCCGGGGCGTTCGCCTCGAGCGCCATGTGCGAGCCCTTCAGCACCTGCTGCGCCGCCACCGGCGCGTTCGCGTCGTTGGTCGTCCACTCGACGCCGTCCAGGTACGCCGGACGGAAGTCCGTCGCCTTGTCCCAGTTGGGATTGCGGACGAGCTTGATCGACTTGGCCTGCTTGTAGCCGGTCAGGTTGCCCTTCGCGTCGTTCTCGACCATGTAGGGGCCGGACGCGACGACGTGCGTGTTGTACGTCGAGGGATTCTTCGCGTCGAACTCCTTCGCGTACTCCTCAGGCACCGGGATCGTGATCGGCATCACGAGCGCGGGCGCGACGGCCGGAGCCGAGGCGTCGGACAGCTTGATCACGAGCGTGTTGTCGTCCGGGGTCTCCAGGCCGGAGATCGGCTTGACGCCCTTGGTCGGCTCCTCCGGTGCGCCCGCGATCTTCGCGAAGAAGAACGTGTACTGGCCACCGACGTTCGCAGAAAACGCGCGCTCGATCGCGTACTTGACGTCCTTCGACGTGACCTCGCGGTTCACCGGCGGCGCGAACTTGACGCCCTTCTTGATCTTGACGGTGATCTGCTTCTTGTCCGCCGCGATCTCAGGATCGCCCTCGGCGAGGTCCGCAGTCGGGGTGTCCTCGTTGGGCTTGAACGAGTACAGCGGCCGGCCGATCGCATACGCGAGCTGGTAGCCGGTCGTGTAGTAGGTATGACCGGGGTCGACGTAGTCGACGTCGGAAGCACCCGAGACCTTCAGGACGCCGCCCTGCGTGCCTTCGGGGATGTCGGCCTTCGTCGGGGCAGCCGGGCTGCCACCGCCCGAGGACCCGGAGTCATCGTCGTCGCCGCATGCCGCGGCGCCGAACGCTAGTGCCCCGGCCGCAGCAGCGGCGCAGAGCTTCAACGACCAATTGGTCATCGAACCTTCCTTTCGTTGTAAGTGCACTCCTGTGGGGTGGTCTTCATTTCGCGGTCCTCGGGTTGAGGGCGTCTTGGAGCCCGTCGCCGACGAGGTTGAACGCGAGCACGGTGAGAAGCAGCGCGAGGCCCGGGAAGGTCATGAACCACCAGGCGTCGCGGAAGATGTTCACGGCGTCGGCGATCATCTGACCCCACGACGGGGTGTCCGGATCGACGCCGACGCCGAGGAAGCTGAGGGCCGCTTCGTAGAGGATGTTCTGCGGGATCAGGACCGTCGCGTAGACGATGATCGGCGCGACGAGGTTCGGCAGGATCTCGCGGAAGATGATGCGGTTGTTCGACGCGCCGAGCGATCTGGCGGCTTCGACGAACTCGCGTTCTCGCAGGCTCAGCACTTGGCCGCGAACTATTCGCGCCATGTAGGGCCACGTCGTCAGGACGATCACGAAGATCACGACCGTCTCGCCGGGCTTGATCAGGCCGCCGACGCAGCCCTCCTTGCCGGAGCAGGCGACGCCGATGCCAACGGCGAGCACGAGCACGGGGAACGCAAGGAAGAGGTCCATCGTGCGTGTCAGAAGACTGTCTGCCCAACCGCGGTAGTAGCCGGCGAGCAGCCCCATCGTCACACCGATCAGGACGCTCAGGAACGTCGCGATGAACGCCACCTTGAGGCTGACGCGCGCACCGTAGATGACACGGCTGGCGATGTCGCGACCGAGCGGGTCGACCCCCATCGGGTGCGCGCTCGACGGGCCGAGCGGCTGACCGAAGTCGTCGGTCAGGTCGGCGTTCGTGACGTTTGGCTTGGGGGTCCCGATCGCGCTGACGATGAGCGGCGCGAAGACCGCGACGGCGCAGATGAAGACGACGAACCCGAGCGCGATGAGCGCGAGCTTGTCGCGCCTGAGACGGCGAGTGAAGAGCTCGAGCGGGGAGCGCGCCGCGATCTCGCCGGGCACGACATCGTGCTCGGTACCCCCGAGGGCATCGCTCTCAGTGAGCGTAGGTGTGCTCACGCGGGGTTTGCCCCCGCGATCTTCTTCCGTTCAGTTGTGATGGGTCCCTCTCCCAGGTGCTGCTTGCGGCGTCTCGGACTGACGTCGGACGCCTGGCCTGCACGGGCGGCACAGGTCGGGGCGACTGTACACCCGCCGCGATGCGGTTGTGTCGGCACCTGAACGAACTGCGGACTGGAGCGGTCAGATTGCCACGAGTTGCTACGTGGCCGCGCCCGTTTGCTGTGCAAGTTGCTCAAGAATTTGCGCTTGCGTCCAGAGGTCTCGTTATGCGCCCTTTATGCACCGGCGCGAAGCCAGTCGAGCATCTGGCGCAGCTGGTGGTAGGCAGCCAAGCGCTCGGCGTCGCTGTCTTTCGCCTCGGCGCGGGCGATCGGCTCGTGCAGGCGATCGACCATGCGTGGGCCGAGCTCCATGAGCGCGCTGCTGCCGTCCGCAGCCCAGCGCGCGAGCACCGCTCTCGCGACCGCGCCAGGCGGGAGGTCCAGCGCCGCGGCCATCCCGTCGAGCGTCTCGGTCGGGTCGAGCTGCGAGTACTCCGCGACGAGCGCCTTGAAGTTCGCGTCCGGGTCGTCGTCGTCCCACGGCCCGTCGTAGCGCGTCAGCGTGAGCGTGGGGTCGGCCATGCGCCGTATCCTCCCGCTCGTCAGCCCCGATAGCTCAGGTGGATAGAGCGACCGCCTCCTAAGCGGTAGGCCGCTGGTTCGACTCCAGCTCGGGGCACTAGGGCCGCAGGTGCTCCACCGTGACGCCGTGCTCGTCCGCCAGGCGCGCGGCGACGAGCGAGCGGTGGCAGGCCTCGGGGTCGCGCTCGACGCACAGCAGCGCCGCCGCGCCCGACGACGGCAGCTCGCCGACGACCGCGCCGAGGTCTGCGCGGTCGAGGATCTCGCGCGTGTAGCGCTCCACGTACGCCGCGGCCAGCTCGACGCGCGAGCGCTTGCCGACGCCGAGGCGGTCGTCCTCGCGGTACTGCAGCTGGCGCAGCTCGGTCGTCGGTGCCAGCTCGCGGTGATGGTGATACGCGACGCCGGCGCCGGCGAGCGCGTCCTGCAGCCGCAGCGAGTTGGCCCACGCGTACTCGGGTCCGCGCACGCCGCGGCGCTGGCGCACATCGAGCAGGGTCTGCACCTCGGCGGCGTGCAGCGCGGCAAGGAAGGTCTCGCGCGTGAACCCGTACACGCCGATCGTCACGACCCGCGGACGCTTACGCCGGGCGATCGGGGTACACCTCGTCGATCGTCGTCAGCGGGATGTAGGGCGCGGGGGCGCAGGCGGCGGAGATCGCGTCGGCGCCGCCCATCAGGCGGTCGAGGATCGAGACGACGCCGACGATCTCGTGGCCGGCCTCGCGGACCGCTTCGATCGCGGCAAGCGTGGAGCCGCCGGTGGAGACGACGTCCTCGACGACGAGGCAGCGGTCGCTGGCGTCCAGCAGCGGGCCCTCGATGCGGCGGGAGAGGCCGTGCTGCTTGGTCTCCTTGCGCACGAAAAACGCTTTGCCGTCGAAGCCTGCCGCAAGCGCGGCGCAGGCGACGGGGTCGGCGCCCATCGTCATGCCGCCGACGGCGGTCGCGCCGAGCTCGGCGGCGTGCCCGGCGACGAGCTCGCCGAGCGCCATGAACCCGGCCGGCAGCAGCACCGCGCGCTTGGCGTCCACGTAGTACTGCGCGACCTTGCCGCTGGTCAGCGTCACCTCACCCACGATCACGGCGTGGGTGCGCAGTTCGTCGATCAGCCGCTGCTTGGCGTCCATGCCGCGCAGCCTAGGGGTGTGGACGGAGCCCGCGCCCGCCGATACAGGCCAGTGACATGCTCGAATCGACCCTGCGCTCGCTGGCGCTGCTGTGCAGCGCGATCGTCCTCGTGTCCTTCTCGCTCTTCGCGATCGACGAGACGCGCGCTGCCTCCAACCAGACCGCCGCGGAGGTCGCCGGCCGCGACGCCGCCCGCGCCGCCGACCCATCGCCCGCCGAGGAGCGCGCGCGTGAGCAGGCGCATGGCTCGCTGCGCGAGATGATCGACGACGGCAACGACCTGATCGTCGCGCCGTTCTCCGGGATCGTCGCCGACAGCGGCAGCCGCTGGACGCGCCGCGGCGTGCCGGCGCTGCTCGGGCTGCTCATCTTCGGCTTCGGCCTCGGCTATCTCGCCCGCTTCACCTCGGGGCGAGCGACGAGCCTGGCGCCTCAGCGGTAGTACGTGTCCACGCGCGTGCCGTGGCCGATCCACCTGTAGATCGACACGGCGTCGGGAATCGGCACGCGCAGGCATCCATGTGACGCCGGGTAGGGCGGCACGCTCTGGTAGCCGTGCACCGCATAGCCGCGGATGAAGTACGCCGAGAAGTACATGCCCTTGGCGTTGTAGCCCGGCGTCTTGGAGTAGACGCGGTAGCTGCCGAGGATCGTCGGCGTCGCGGGCGCGCCCGAGGACATCGGGTAGAGCCGCTCGACCTTGCCGCCCTTGCCGATCAGCGCGAGCACCTGATGTGTGAGGTCGCCCTCGATGTGGCGGCCGTGCGACGGGTAGCGGACCTTGAAGCGCCCTGCGCCCGCCGCCAGCTTGCGGAAGACGTCGCTGCTGGCGATGTAGGTCCGCGACAGCCCGGTCATCTTGCGGAAGGCGTGGACCGCGCGCGCGGTGCGCCCGTCGTAGACGCCACGCTTGCCGACGACGTAGCCGAGCGCCGAGAGACGGCGCTGCAGCTCGCGCACGACGGTGCCGCGCGACCCCGGGCCGGCGCGCAGCGGCAGCACGTCGACCGAGACCGGCTCGGCGACCGCAGTGGCGAGCTGCGGCGTCGCGAGGTGCGAGGCCTTCACCGTGACCTTGCCCGCGACCTTCGTCGAGAAGCCGACCACGAAGTACGAGGATTTGCCGGTGCTCGACGGCAGCAGCTGCACGTTCTTCGCCGCGAGCTTCCTGTCGCCGCGGTAGAAGCGGACCGTCGCGCTCTGCCCGGCGACGAACGGCTGGATCACACCGCGGACGCGGAAGCGCTGGCCGGCGAGGACGGCTTTGCCGCTGCCGACGCGCTCGGCTGTGAGCGTGAAGAGACCCTGGACGGGTGCCGGTGCAGGGTCTTGAGCGGCGGCGCTGGCGGGGAGCAGCAGCAGGGCCAGCGGGGCGGCAAGCAGGCGAGAGCGCGTCATTGAGCGCGCAATGATGCCGTCTAGACCGGCGAAAGGTGTGCAGGTGCTGGGCCGAGCCGTCCTTCTACGAACCGGTAGATCGCAAAGATCAGCCCGAGCGACCCGACGAGCAGGATCGGCACCTGCCAGTCCCAGTCGAGCAGGAAGGCGTAGGTGATCACGTTGTTGATGCTGTGCACGACCATGCACGGGATCAGCGAGCGCGTCTTGACGTAGAGCAGGCACAGCAGGCCGCCAAAGATCGCCAGCAGCGGCAGCGCCTCCACCGGCGAGCCGACGACGTGCACCGCCCCGAAAGAGAGGCCCGTCACGATCACCGCCGCCGCCGTGCCGATCCGCCCTCGCAGCGACGGGAACAGCAGCCCGCGGAACAGCAGCTCCTCGCAGATCGGTGCGGCGACGCAGATCGCCAGCGCGCCGAAGATCGCAGCGGTGTCCGAGGCCTTCACGCCGAGGTCGTCGACGATCTCCGGGTCCGGCACGTTCACGACGAGATCCCAGATCGCGCCGCAGATGATCAGCGTCACGTAGACCGCGCCGATCCACAGCGCCGCCATGCCCCAGCCCGGCTCGGGACCGCGCACGCCGAGCATCCACGGCTTGACCGGTCCGCCCTTCATGTTCGCGGCAACCACCACGGAGAACACGAAGACGACGTTCTGCAGCAGCAGGCCGGCGATCGTGACGCCGCCACGCGGGTCGCCCGGGTCGCCACCGAAGATCGCGGTGATGCCGAAGAAGACGAGCACGGCGACGCCGGAGCCCATCACGGCGACGAGGACGCCGAGCGCGCCCTGCCACCACTCCCACGTCGCGGGTCCTTCCGTCGGCGTCTGCATGCCGCGCTGAGGCTAGTCGAGAACCTCGTCAAGGCTCGCCACGGTGCGGTCCAGCAAGAGGCCGCGGATGCCCGCCGCTTCTGCGCCGCGCACGTCCGCGTCAAGGTCGTCGCCGACGTGGACGGCGTGCTGCGGGGCGACGTCGAGGAGCCGCAGCGCGGTGAGGAACGGGCGTGGATCCGGCTTCGCGACGCCGAGCTCCGCGGAGGTGATGACCGCTTCGAAGCGCTCGGTCCAGCCGAGCTGCGCGAGCACGTCGTGCAGCGACACGTCCCAGTTGGAGACGACGGCAAGCGCGATGCCGCGCTCGGCGCAGCGATCGAGCACGCCCTCGACCTCGGGGTATGGCTCGAAGTGGATCGCCTCGAGCAGCACGTCCACCTCGACGCCGGCGATCCGCGCACACTCCTCGCGCAGCTCGGTGAGCCCCTCACGCGTGCCGGCGCGGTGGTGCTCGGCGCGGTAGTAGTCGATCTCCGCGCGCATCCGCTGCGCCGCGTCCTCGCGCGACAGGCCGGCCGCGCGCTGCAGCCGGCCGACCGGGTCGTCGAGGCGGACGAGCGTCCCCAGCGCGTCGAGCAGCAAGGCCTTCATGCGACCCAGTGCCAGGTCGCGAACTGCGCGACGAAGACCACGAGCGCCGCCGCGCTCAACCCCTCGGCCCATGGTCGCGCGCGCGCCGCGCGGCGCTCGCGCGAGACCCACCAGCCCGCCCACATGAACAGCGGGAACAACACGGCAAGGAAGCGTGGCAGCGACATCAGCGGCTGCGGGCCTACCGGATAGGACAGCGGCAGCGCCAGCGCCGCGAGGACGTACGCGCCGTAGGCGAGCGGCAGCCGCCGCAGCACGCCGACGACCGCAGGAATCGCCAGCAGCAGGAAGGCGAACAGCATCAGGTTCGTGCGCGCGACTTCGATCGGGTCGCCGCCGGCCTGCGTGAAGTAGACGGTCTCGCGCTGGTTGGAGACGACCTGGCGCAGACCCTGCCATGCGGCGACCGCGCCGTCCCATGTCGCGAAGAACGGCCCGGCGAACTCGCGCATCCAGACGTCCTGCGCGTCGAACGGCGCGTCGAAGGCGATCCCGGCGAGCGAGAGGCCGACGCAGTACCCGAGCAGCCCGAGCGGGACGCCCAGCACCCACGCCAGATCGCCGGGCCGGCGTCGCGAGGTCCACCACATCAGCACCAACGGGATCAGCAACACGATCCCCGCGCTGCGCGTCAGCGCCGCGAGCGCACCGAGGCTGCCGGCCCAGGCCCAGCGGTCCACCCGTGCGCCGTAGATCGCGGCCGCGCTGAGCAGCACGTACAGCGCCTCGCTGTAGACCGCCGAGAAGAAGAAGCTCATCGGGAACAGCGCGATCAGCCAGACGGTGGCGTCGGCGGCCGGGACGTCGAGCTCGATCGCCGTGAGCCGGTGGATCACCGCGAGCGCACCGAACAGGCACGCGAGCGAGATCATGACTCCGGCCGCGAGGTCTGACCCCGTCAGGAATCCGCCCGCGCGGACGAGCAGCGGATAGAGCGGGAAGAACGCGGTGCGCGCGTCGTCGGGGCCGTAGCCGCTGTCGGCGATCGCCAGGAACCACGTCGAGTCCCAGCGCGCGAACGTCGCGGTGAGTGGGTCGCCCCACGAGCCGAAGCCATGCGTCACGCCGCCCGCGTCGAACGCGTCTGCCTGCTCGGCGACGCCCCAGACGACGACCGCGAGCACCCCGGCGACGAACACGAGCAGCCGTGAAAGCAGCGTGGCGCGCCATGCGACGCCGATCGCGTCGTGCCATTGTTCGCGCGCCATGCCGGCGGTCATTCTCGCGGAGACGTGGTTTCAGGCGCACCAGGAGCTGCTGCGCGCGGTCGGGCTTGCGGCCGCGATGGTGCTGGCGCTCGTCGCTGCCAACCGTGCGCTCACCCGCTACGGCAAGCTCTCGCGCGCGGCGGACACGCGGCTGCGCGTCATCCGCCGGCTCGTCGACACGCTGATCGTCGTGATCGCCGTCGGGGCGGTGCTCGCGCAGTTCGACACGCTCGACCGGATCGGCAACGCGGTGCTCGCGTCGAGCGCGATCGCCGCCGCCGTGATCGGCTTCGCGGCGCGGCCCGTGCTCGCGAACACCGTCGCCGGGATCCAGCTCGCGATCACCCAACCGCTGCGGGTCGGTGATGTCGTCACCTTCGAGGGCGAGAGCGGCACCGTCGAGGACGTGCGCCTGGCCTCGACCTGGCTGCGCACGCCGGCCGACGCGCGCCTCGTGATCCCCAACGAGCGCCTCGCGCAGGGCATCCTGCGCAACGACTCGATCATGACCCCAACCGTCGCCTGCGAGGTCTCGCTGTGGCTGCCCCGCGACGACGACCCCGTCGCCGCGATCGACGCGCTGCGCGCCGGTCTGGGCGAGGGCGAGAAGGCCGTCGTGGCCGAGACGAGCGCCGAGGGAACGCGCCTGCTGCTGACTGCTCCGCCCGGCCCGCCCGCCGAGCGCGCGGCGCGCGAAGCGGCGTTGCGTGAGCAGGGACTGCGCCTGCTCACGCGAAACCAAGGGTAGAATCGAGCGTACTTCCCCTATGTCCGCCCGCCGCGAACGACAGCGTCGCCGGCGCCGCAGCAAGGGTGGGCCCGGCCGGATCATCTTCCTCGCTCTCGGCGTCATCACCGCCGGGATCGCGATCGGTGTTCTGAGCTTCGTCGGCTACGTGGTGTCGATTGCCACGTCGGGCCCCTCGCTGAGCGACCTGCGTCCCAAGCCCCAGGCTTCGAACTCCTTCATCTACTCGATCGATGGCAAGCAGCTTGCCGTCATCCCGGCGGACAACCTGCGCACCGAGATCCCGTCGCGACTGATGCCGCGCGCGATGCGCCGGGCGACGATCGCGATCGAGGACAAGCGCTTCTACAAGCACGGCGGCGTCGACTTCGAGGGCGTCGTCCGCGCGGCGATCAAGAACTTCCAGAACAAGGAGACCGTCCAGGGTGGCTCGACCCTGACGATGCAGCTGATCAAGAACCTCTACACGGACGATCGCTCAAAGGACTACAAGCGCAAGATCCGTGAGGCGAAGCTCGCGGAGGAGCTGGAGGACGTCCACCCCGGCAAGGCCGGCAAGGAATGGATCCTCACGAAGTACATCAACAACGTCCCGTACGGCACGGTGGGCGGCCAGAGCGCGTACGGCGTGCAGGCGGCGGCGCGCGTGTTCTTCGACAAGCGCGCCCGCGACCTGACGCTGCCCGAATCGGCGCTGCTGGCCGGACTGCCGCAGGCGCCCTCGGACTACAACCCGTTCGAGAACCCCGACCGCGCGCGCGAGCGCCGCGCCGAGGTCCTCGACCAGATGCGCGAGGCGGGATACATCACCGCCAGCGCAGGAGGCCGACGCCAACGCCGCGCCGCTCGGCGTGAAGCGCAGCCAGCTACTACAGCAACAAGCGCGAGGCGCTACTTCGTCGACTACGTCCGCAACGAGCTGGTCCGCCAGTACGGCCGCGAAACCGTGCGCGAGGGCGGGCTGCGCGTCTACACGACGATCGACCTCAAGGCCCAGAAGGCGGCGCGCCAGCGCGATCCTCGACGATCCGCAGATCGGCGACCCCGGTCAGCCCGAGGGCGCGATCGTCTCGATCGATCCGAAGACCGGCTGGATCAAGGCGATGGCGACGTCCCAGGCGTACTCGGGACTCGAAGTTCAACATCGCCTCGCAGGGCAAGCGCCAGCCAGGGTCGACCGCGAAGATGCTGGTGTTGATGACGGCGCTGAAGCGCAACATCGACATCAAGAAGACGGCGTACGTGTCGCACCCGCTGAACTTCATGTGGAACGGGACGAAGATCGACGTCCAGAACTCCGACGGCGGCAAGGGCGGCGGGCGCAAGACACTGTTCAACGCGGTGGTCTCCTCGGACAACACCGTCTTCCAGCAGCTCGATCTCGACCTCGGGCCGGAGAACGTCGCCGAGGTCTCCCGCGAGATGGGGATCACGTCGAAGCTCGAGGGACTGCCGGCTGAGGCAATCGGCGGCATGGGGAACTGCTGCACACCGTTGGAGATGGCGCGCGCGTACACGACGATCGGCGACGGCGGCGTGCGCAAGAAGCCGATCGCGATCACGAAGGTCAAGTTCCCCAGCGGCAAGGTCTCGACGCTGCTGGCCGACACGAGGAACAAGCGTGTCTTCACCGACGGGCAGACCTACGAGGCGATCCAAGCGATGAAGGCCAACGTCGCCGGTGGCACCGGCACCGCGGCGAACATCAGCGGCTGTCCGACCGCCGGCAAGACCGGCACGACGGACAGCTTCAAGGACGCCTGGTTCGCCGGCATGACGTCGAACCTCGTCGACCGTGGTCTGGGTCGGCCACTCTGCCGCGAACCTCCCGATGCCCGGGATGTTCGGCGGCACGGCACCGGCGAGCATCTTCCACAGCTTCATGGAGTCGCAGGTCAACAAGAAGACCTGCAAGGAGTGGCCGGAGCCCAAGACGCCGTTCGTCGGCGAGCCGTTCATCGGCGAGTACGCGATCGGCGGCAGCAAGGCGCCGAAGCTCAGCGGAGCCAGAAGACGACCCGACGAAGACCACGCCCGACGAGCAGGACGGCGAGGGCACGGGCCGGGGCGGCGACCAGTACGACAACAACTCGCCCGACAACTACGAGACGCCGCCGCAGATCCAGCCGGACGGCAACGGCACCGGCGTCGGCACGGGCGACAACGGCGGCGCCGGCGCGGCAGTCGGCGACGACGGCACTGGCTGAGCGCGCGCTGATCGCGGCGTTCGAGGCGCTGCTGCAGCGCCGCGGCGACCGCATCGTGCGCTGGGTCGGCGACGACTGCGCGGTCGTGCGCGCGCGGCCGTTTGCTGTGACGAGCGTCGACGCGATGGTCGACGGCGTGCACTTCCGCCGCGAGCACGCGGGCGTGACGCTCGCGGACATCGGTCACCGTGCGCTGGCCGGCGCGCTCTCGGACCTCGCAGCGATGGGCGCCGACGCCGGCGAGGCGTACGTCGCGCTCGGGCTGCCGACCGACCTCGGGCACGACGACGTGCTCGACTTGGTGCGCGGCATGGAGGCGCTGGCCGCCGGCACGCAGACGACCATCGCCGGCGGCGACATCACGCGCGCGCCAGTCCTGACGATCAGCGTCACCGTCAACGGCTGGGCCGACGACGACGCGCTGCTCGTCGGGCGCGAGGGCGCGCAGGTCGGCGACGTCGTCGCAGTCAGCGGCACGCTGGGCGCGGCGGCTGCCGGACTGGCGCTGCTGGACGGCGGCGACAGCGAGGGCGCGCTCGTGCAGGCATACCTGCGCCCGACGCCGCGCCTCGCGCTCGGCAAGCGCCTCGCACAAGCGGGCGCGACCGCGATGATCGACCTCTCCGACGGCATCGCCACGGATGCCGAGCACATCGCCCAGCGCTCCGGCCGCCGGCTGGAGCTGCAGCTCGCGCGCCTGCCGCTCGCACCCGGCGTCGAGGACCCGCAGCTGGCCGCGACCGGCGGCGAGGACTACGAGCTGTGCGCCTGCCTGCCGCCGGGCGTCGAGGTCGACGGGATGACCGTCGTCGGCGCCGTCGTCGACGGCGCGCCGGGCGTCAGCTGGACGGATGCTCCGGGTCCGCTGCGCGGCTACGAGCACGACGTATGACGTCGGCGAGCACCGTCGCCACGGCATCGACGTCGACGACGTAGCTGCCCTCGTCGACGCGCCGCTTGAGGTCGCGCAGGCGCAATGCCCGGATGTCGGTCACGGTAGCTCGCATCGGGCCTGCTTGACGGTCATCGTCCACGCGGCGGTCCCGGCTTGAGGGTCTCGGACGGACGTCCGATGCGGGCAAGCGTCGCCGCCGCGCGCGTGCGCACCAGCCGCGCGAACACGACGATCCGCTCGCTGGCGCTGAACAGCGGATGGCAGGCGGTGAGCACAAGCCGCTCGTACCCGACGTCCTTGACCACCGACACATCGCTCGGCTTGACGATCTTCGTGCCCTCGACCGCATAGCTGAACGTCGCGTAGGGCATCGTCACGGTGATGCGGTCGCCGCGCTTGACGTCGTCGATGTTGCGAAACGGCGCGAGGTACGTGGTGCGGTGCCCGGCGATCGCGCTCGTGCGCCCCGAGCCGGGGAACGGCAGCCCGTCGTAGAAGCCAGGGCCCTTGCGCAGCGGCGCGCCCGAGGTGCCCTTCACGACGACGAACGACGCGTCGATCTTCGGGATCGTGATCCGCCCGACGGCCGTGCCGTCGTCGATGCGCCGGCGCAGGCTGCGCGCCAGGAACGGCAGCCGGTTCTCGCGCGGCAGCGCGGTGACCGTCGCGATCTCGGCGCGCGAGGCCGGACGCAGGCGATCGAGGTCCTTGGCGAGACGGTTCTGCGTGCGGTTGGCGAAGTACGCGGTGATCGGCTCCTGCCAGAACACCGTCAGCCCCGCCTCCACCAGCAGCAGCGAGCCCGCTGCGATCAGGACCACCGACAGCGAGCGCAGCGCCCGTCGCCCGCGGCGCTTGCGCGGCTCGGCTCGCAGCGGCGCGCCGCGGTTGGTGGCGCGAGACTGCCCCAGGGGGCCCGCCTCAGGGCGGCTGAATTTGCCGCCCTTCGGCACCCCTCCGGTCACCGCCGGATCGCCGAGTCGGTCCCGCCGAGCGAGCCGGGACCGGCGTAGGTCAGCGGGCCACGCGACGTGACCTCGGTCGGCGCGAGCTGCTCGCGCTCAGGCGGGTGCAGCGCGACGTTCAGCGCCGCGAGCGTGCAGCCCGCCAGCAGCGACCAGGCCACCCACGTGATCGGGCCGAGGGCACCGCCGGCAATCGCAAGAATCGTCAACCACGCGCCCTCGAAGACCGAGAGGCCGAGCTCGCGGGACAGCATCACCGCGGCAAGCGCGGGCAGCACGAGCCCGCCGAGCACGAACGCGACGCGACCGTTGCGCCCGAGGCGCGTCTCGGGGGCGACGGCGAACAGCCAGAGGTGCGCGGCTGGCGCCAGCAGCAGCGCCGCGAACGGGTTGACGGCCCACGTCACCAGTGTCAACAGCGAGATCGCGAGCGCGACGGCAGCAGCCGGACCGGCGCCGACGGGCTGCGCCTTGCTCGACGGTCCGGCGACGCGCACGGCAAGCGGGCGGATCACGAGGAACGCGACGGCGAGCCCGATCGCGAGCAGGCCGAGCGCGGCGATAGCGGTCCCGTCGACCTCAGCGGCACCCGCGGGCAGCGTCGTGCGTGTGGCTTGCTCGAGCAGCCCTGTTACGCCGAAGATGAACGCCAGCGCGCAGGTCAGCGCGAACGGCAGCGTCAGCGCGAGCACCCAGCCCAGCCAGCGACCGGCCCCACCGCCGCGGCGACGCGCGCGGGCGTAGCCGTCCAATCGTCGCCAGCCACACCGGCAGCAGCAGCATCCCCGCCAGCAGCCGGATCGCCCAGCCGGGCAGGACCTTGCGCTTCGTGACGACGTAGCTCGTCGGGCCCTCGGCAATCGTCGGGCCGTTGTCGAGCGCGACGATCGTGCGCAGCGCCGCACGGCCGAAGCGCGCCAGGCGCTTGTCCCGGCCGACGGGGGCGTCGGCGACCGGGCCACGCTCGCCGCTCGCCGACAGCGTGACGGCGGCGAACCCGGCGGCGCCGAACGCGCCCTGCTCGCCGGGCGCGACCGCGAACGCCTGACGCACGAACTGCGCGAGCGCGCGTGGGCCGCCGGCGTCCTGGCCGACCTCGGCGCGCACTGCCTGCTCCACGGTCCGCCGCAGCTGCAGCGACGCGACGCCGGGCCCGTCGTTCCAGCCGAAGACCCACGGCTTGCGCAGCTGCTGGCTTGCGAGATCGCCGAGCACGAGCACGGCGTCGACCGGCCCGTCGAGCTCCTGCGCGGCGCGGATCGCGCCCGCGGCGCCGCCGCTGCCACCGGATGTGGAGATCAAGGTGATCGTGCGGCGAAAGCGCCCGTCGGCAGCCACGCGCGCGAGCTCCAGCAGCGCGGCCGTGCCTGAAAGCTCGGCGCGCGCCTCGCGCTCGAGCGCGTCGCGATGGGCGACCACCACGATCTGCGCGCCGGCCGCGCCGGGGCGCGAGGCGATCACGTTGACGAGGTCGCGCTTGCCGTCAGCGGTGTGCCCTTCGTAGGAGTCCTCGCGCACGACGCCGCTGTCGCCGAAGGTGGTGCGCATGCGCCGCGCGATGTCACGCGCCAGCGAATCGTCGCCCGCGTCACCGGCACGGCGATCGGGGTAGCGGTCCGCCAGCTGGCCGAGCGTCGTCCAGGCCGCGACGCCGTCGAAGGCGTCGGGCGGGAGCGTCGTGCCGATCGGGCGCGCGCGGTCCTCGAGGCTGAACGCGACCACGAGGAACGCAAGCAGCAAAGGCAGCAGCGCGGCGCGATAGATGCGCGGGTCGAGCACCGCCACGGAGGGTATGCGCCCGCGCGCCTACCATGTAGCACGGGGAATGCCTGATCGCCCGCCACGGATCCTGCTCGCCGACGACGAGCAGTCGATCCAGACGCTGCTCTCCTACCCGCTGCAGAAGGACGGCTTCGACGTCGTCCGCGCGTCCGATGGCCGTGAGGCGCTCGAGCGCTTCGACGAGCAGACCTTCGACCTCGTCGTGCTCGACGTGATGATGCCGCGGCTGGACGGCCTCGAGGTCTGCCGCCGGCTGCGTGAGAAAAGCAGCGTGCCGATCATCATGCTGACCGCGAAGACCGAGGAGATCGACAAGGTCCTCGGGCTCGAGCTCGGCGCCGACGACTACATCACCAAGCCGTTCTCGATGCGCGAGTTTCGCAGCCGCGTGAAGGCCGCGCTGCGCCGCGCAGGGATGAGCGCGCGGGACGACGACGGCGACGACTCCCAGCCGCCGCTGGAGCGCCACGAGCTGCGCATCGACTTCGCCAAGCGCAGCGTGCGCGTGCGTGGCGAGGACGTGCCGACGACCTACGTCGAGTTCGAGATCCTCGGCGTGCTGGCGAGCGCGCCCGGCCGCGTCTTCACGCGCGACGTCCTGTTGACGCGGATCTGGGGCGACAGCGCGTTTCGCGATCCGCGCACGATCGACGTCCACATCCGGCATCTCCGCGAGAAGCTCGAGCAAGACCCGAAGCGCCCGGAGTACATCTTCACCGTGCGTGGCGTCGGCTACCGCTTCCGCGACACGGAGACGTGATCCAGCCACGCTCCCTGCGGCTGCGGCTGTCGCTGATCTTCAGCGCGATCGCGCTGGCAGCGATGGGCTTCGTCTACATCGCGGTCGTGCCGGGCCTGGAGTCGAGCCTGGTCGCCGACAAGCTGTCAGACCTCAGCACCGCCGCGCGGCTGTACTCGGGGCCGACGGAGCGCGCGACGCGCAGCGGCGTCGACGTCGAGACGCTCGACCGCGTGGTGCGCTCGGCGTCCGACCAGGCCAACGCGCGCGTGACGCTGATCGGCGTCAACCGCGGCACCGAGCTGCAGACGTTCGTGAAGTCCGACTCGTCCTCGCAGGTGAAGATCGACCTGCGCTTCGACGTCGCCCGGCGTGCCGCGCGCGAGAGCCGCTCGATCACCGCGACCGAGGACACGCCCTCAGGCCGTGTCGGCCAGGCCGCACGACCGCTGTTCTTCCGCAGCCAGGAGGGCCGACGGCTGGTCGGCTCGGTGCTCGTGTACTCCGAGCCGCTGCGTGACTCCGAGCGCAGCGTCGCGGTCGTGCGCCGGCGCGTGCTCGGCGCGACCGGCATCGCGCTGGTGGTCGCGCTGCTCGGCGGCGCCGTGCTCGCGCGCCAGCTGTCGCGGCGGGTCGCGCGCTTGGAGGAGGCCGCGACGCGCGTCGCAGCCGGCGACTTCGACGCGCGCTTCCCGGTCGACCAGGAGGACGAGCTGGGGCAGCTCGCGCGCACGCTGGACGACATGCGCCGCCAGCTGGCAGAGGTCGACTCGGCGCGGCGGCGCTTCATCGCGACCGCGTCGCACGAGCTGCGCACGCCGATCTTCTCACTCGGCGGCTACCTGGAGCTGCTGCAGGACGAGGAGCTCGACGAGGAGACGCGCGACCGCTTCCTGACGCAGGTGCGCGAGCAGGTCGCGCGGCTCGGGCGGCTGGCGACCGAGCTGCTGGACCTCAGCCGGCTGGACTCCGGCTCGCTGGAGCTGCGCGTGGAGGCCGTCGACCTGCGCGACATCGCGCGCGTCGTCGTCTCGGAGTTCGAGCCGGCGCTGCACACGCACGACTCCAACCTCGAGCTGCGCCTGCCGCCGGAGAAGCTGCGTGCTGTCTGCGACCCCGAGCGCGTGGGGCAGGTGCTGCGCATCCTGATCGACAACGCGCTGACCCACACGCCGTCCGGGACCGACCTCGTCGTGTCGGCCGAGCGGTCGGACGGCAAGGCGCGAATCGGGGTCTCGGACTTCGGACCGGGTATCACTCACGCGATGCTTCCGCACATCTTCGAACCGTTCGTCACGTCCGATGACGCGATGGGATCGGGCCTCGGCCTGGCAATCGCGCACGAGCTCGCCGAGCGCATGGATGGTGCGCTGGGCGTGCGCTCGACACCCGGGCGGACGACGTTCACGCTGGAGCTGCCCTCGTGAGGAAGCTTGCCTGGGTGCTCGCGGCTGCCGCGCTGGTGAGCGGCTGCGGCGGGGACACCAAGACCGTGACGGAGACCTCACCGGCCGCGGCTGCACCGGCCGCGCCTTCCACCGCCGGGCAGGTCTATGAGCGCGACGGTGCGGGGGTTGTCACGGTGATCTCGACGGCTGGGCAGGGCTCCGGCTTCGTTGTCTCTGAGAAGGGCGAGGTCGTGAGCAACGCCCACGTCGTCACGCGTGGGACTGGCGGTGCATTGCGGCGAGCGAGCACGGTGTACGTCGTCTTCCCGGACGACAACCAGGTGTCGGCGCAGATCGTCGGAGTCGACCCGTTCTCCGACGTGGCGTTGCTGAAGATCGATCCCGACGGACTGCGTCTGCGGCCGCTGACGCTGGGCTCGGGGCGCAACGTGCAGGTCGGCGCGCCGGTGTTCGCGATCGGCTCGCCGTTCGGCGAGCAGCAGTCGCTGTCGGCCGGGATCGTCTCGGCGACCAACCGCGCGATCGACTCGCTGACGGGCTTTCAGATCACGGGCGCGATCCAGACCGACGCGGCGATCAACCACGGCAACTCCGGCGGGCCGTTGCTCGACGCAGAAGGACGCGTGCTCGGCATCAACTCACAGATCCGCTCCACCGGCGGCGACGGCAGCGGCGTCGGGTTCGCGGTCAACGTCGACACCGTCAAGCGCTCGCTCGGGCAGCTGCGCGAGCAGGGTCGCGTGCGCTATGCGTTCATCGGGGTCTCCAGCGCGCCGCTCTACCCGCAGCTGGTCGAGCGCTTCAAGCTGCCCGCGCGCAAGGGCGTGTGGGTGCAGGAGGTCGTGCCCGGTGGCCCGGCCAGCGAAGCCGGGCTGCGCGCTAGTGGCCCGGTGGCGACGTTCCAGGGCCGGCCATGGGTCACGGGCGGCGATGTCGTCGTCCGCGTCGGCGATGTGGCCATCGAGGACGACGACGACATGGCGACGGTGTTGCTCGACCACGAGCCGGGTGACACGGTCGCCGTCGAGCTGTTTCGCGACGGCAAGCGCCGCACCCTCGATGTGAAGCTCGGTGAACGTCCGCTGAGTGACCCTGATCGTGGGTAGGTTGGAGGAGTGAGCAACGCCCCCGCGCTCGTGCTGGTGTCCAACCGCGGTCCCGTCACCTATCAGGACGACGGGAGCGTCGTTCGTGGCACCGGCGGGCTGGTGACGGCGCTCACCGGCCTGGCGTCGCACCGCGAGGTGACGTGGATCGCGAGCGCGATGACGCCGATGGATGCCGTGCGCGCGCGTGAGGCCGGCGGCCGGCCGTTTCGGGTCCGCTCGCCCGCCGGCGGCGAGTACCAGGTGCGCTTCGTGGTGTCCGAGCCCGACGCCTACGACGCGTTCTACAACATCGTCGCCAACCCGATGCTGTGGTTCATCCAGCACTACCTCTGGGACCTCTCCAACGCGCCGGACATCCGGCGCAACGAGGTCGAGGCGTTCGACTACGGCTACCAGGCGGTCAACCGCGACCTCGCGACCGCGGTGGTCGAGGAGATCGACGGCATCGAGGACCCGGTCGTGATGGTCCACGACTACCACCTCTACACGCTGCCGGCGATGGTGCGCGAGGCGCGGCCCGACGTCTTCCTGCACCACTTCGTCCACATCCCGTGGACGCAGTCGGACTCGTGGCGCGTGCTGCCCGAGGCGATGCGCGAGGCCGTCTACATGGGGCTTCTGGCCAACGACATCATCGGCTTTCACACGCGCTCCTACCGGCGCAACTTCTTGCAGTGCTGCCGCGACCTGTTCGACCTCGAGGTCGACATGGAGGCCGGTGTCGTGCACGCGCCGGACGGGCGCGACGTGTGGGTGCGGTCCTACCCGCTGCCGATCGACGCGCGCGCGACGCAGGCGGTCGCCAACAGCGAGCGCACGCGTGACTTCGAGGCCGAGCTGCAGCGCCGGCGGCGCGACTACCTGATCCTGCGCGTCGACCGCGCGGACCTCTCGAAGAACGTGCTGCGTGGGTTCAGCGCGTTCGACCTGTTCCTCGAGCAGCACCCCGAGTTTCGCGAGCGCGTGACGTTCATCGCGCAGCTGATGCCGTCGCGAACCGACGTGCCCGAGTACGCCGAGTACCTCGAGCGGATCGAGGCGCTGGTGGCTGTCGTGAACCACCGCCACGGGACGCCGGACTGGATGCCGATCCAGCTCAAGCTGCGCGACGACCTCGAGGAGGCGATGGCGGCCTACAAGCACTACGACGTGCTGCTGGTGAACGCGATGTTCGACGGGATGAACCTCGTCGCCAAGGAAGGGCCGCTGGTCAACGAGCGCAACGGCGTCTCGATCCTGAGCGAGAACACCGGCGCGCACGAGGAGCTCGGCGAGTTCGCGCTGTCGGTCAACCCGTTCGACATCGAGGAGCTCGCGGGCCGCATCTATGAAGCGCTGACGATGGACGTCGACGAGCGCGTGCGGCGCATGCGTGGCCTCGAGACGATCGTCACCGAGCGCGATCCGGGCGTCTGGATCGACGAGCAGCTCGCGGACATCCGCAAGAAGACGGGCGTTACCGCCGCCTAGAACTCCCCGCCAGGCCCGAATTCGGGGCGCGCGGGAGGGGGAGTGGAACGAAACGCACCACTACGGGGCCTTTCGTTCCGTGCCACGGGCGCACGAGGCTGCGCTGCGGTCGGGACAGGGGCCGACCGCCGACGCGGGCGGGGCCGCCGACGCCGCACGCCCCTCTCTGCCGAGCCGGTCCGCCGCGCGGTGCCGCGTGCGCGCGGGCGAGCCGCAGCGGCCGGAGGCGGCGCAGCAACTGGCGGTGGCGGCGGCACACGCCGCGGCGGCGCGCGCGCGCGGTGGCGGTGCGGCGGGCGCCACCGGCACCACCAGATCCGGCGGCACCTCCACCGCCGGCCCGCGCATCCGCGGCAGCATCACCACCAGCGCCGCCAGCGCGACCAAGGCCGCAAGCCGCGCCACGTTCGCCCACTTCACCCGTCCCAGCAGCGATTCGTCGCTCATACCTTCGATAGCGCGCAGACCGCGAGAATTCGCCCCCCTCTGCTACCTTCGACCGCTCTTCATGTCTGATTCGCAACCGACCTACGACCTGATGCTGCTGCTCGATCCCGCTGTTGCGGACGAGCAGAAGTCGAAGATCCTCACCGACACCGAGGCCGCCATCACCGGCGGCGGCGAGCTGATCGGCAAGCACGACTACGGCGTGCGCAAGACGACGTACGAGGTCGCGAAGAAGAAGACCGAGGCGCACTACCACCTGATGCAGTTCCACTCAGGGTCGGCGGAGCTGCTCGCGTCGCTGAACCGGACGCTGCACATCACCGACGGCGTCCTGCGCTTCCGCCTCATCAAGCTCGCCCCCGGCATCGGCTCACCTCCGGACCTGACGGCTCGCGCGCAGGCCGCTGAGGAGCAGGCCCCGCCGCCGCCGAGCTTCGACGAGTCGGCTGAAGAGCCGGCTCCCGCAGCGTAGTCGCGACAGCTTCGCGACGGCACGTGTCAGCTTCGACACGTGTTTGCATCAATTCTGCGGAGGGAGCGGGCTTCTTGGCCGTTGCCGTCGGGCACCACACCTAGACTGGCCAAAAGCGTTCGCCCCCGAAAGGAGCCTTGCGGCCGATGGCTGCTTCGAACATCAACCGGGTCGTCCTGACCGGCAACCTCACCTTTGATCCCGAGCTGCGCTCGTTGAGCAGCGGCACCAGCGTGTGCCGCCTGCGGATCGCCGTCAACACCCGGCGCAAGGACGCCACCACCAACGAGTGGGTGGACAAGCCCAACTACTTCGACGTCACCGTCTGGGGCGCGCAGGGCGAGAACTGCGCGAAGTTCCTGAGCAAGGGTCGCCCCGTCGCGATCGACGGCCGCCTCGAGTGGCGCGAGTGGGCGGACAAGGAGACCGGCAAGAACCGCTCCGCGGTCGACATCGTCGCCGACACCGTCCAGTTCCTCGGCTCCCCGCGCGACGACAACGGCGGCGGCGGCGGCTTCAGCGGCCGTTCGGACATCCCGACGGACACCAGCGACTTCGGCCCGCCGCAGAGCCAGCCCGCCTACGGCCAGCAGGCCGCACCGGTCGGCGGTGGCGCTCCCGCCCCCGCGCCGGTACCCACAGGCGACGACGACATCCCCTTCTAGTCTCCCGTCGTCTCGTCGCCGCTGGCGGCGTCCTCGCCCCTCGACGTGCCCAGCACGCCTTCGGGGCTGCGTCCTTGCCAGCAACGACGATCCTTCCGGGAGTCTCTTTGAAGGCGAACGTGTCAGAATGGACCTTCGGCGCGCCACTCGGCGCGCCGGTTCATCTCTGCAGCACACTCTTCGAGGACCTCAGTGGCTAAGCAACGCCGAGCAAAGGCGACTACGCGTCGTCGCGACAAGAAGGGCGGCCCGGGCAGCGGCCGTCGCAAGCCGTGCCTGTTCTGCAAGGACAAGGTCGAGCAGGTCGACTACAAGGACGTCGACACGCTCCAGCGCTACATCTCCGAGCGCGGCAAGATCCGCACGCGCCGCATCACCGGCGCCTGTCGCAAGCACCAGAACCAGGTCGCCAAGGCCGTCAAGCGCGCCCGTGAGCTGGCGCTGCTGCCGTACGTCGCCGAGGGCGCGCCGGAGCGCGAGGGCGGCCCGCGTGGCCGTCGCGACCGCGAGGACCGCTAGGCCATGCCCGAGGCGATCCTGCTCAAGGACGTCGAGAACCTCGGCAGCCGCGGCGCCGTGGTCGACGTCTCCAAGGGCTACCTGCGCAACTTCCTGATTCCGCGCAAGCTCGCGCAGCCGGCGACCAAGGCCGCGATGGCGGCAGCCGTGAAGAAGGTCGCCTCCGACCGCGAGCTCGCCGCGGAGCAGACCACGCGTGCGCGTGAGCTGGCCGAGCAGCTGTCCAAGACGGTGCTGACGATCTCCGAGAAGGCCGGCGAAGACGGCCGCCTCTTCGGCAGCGTCACGACGCAGGACATCGCCGACGCCATCAAGGAGGCGCGCGGCACCGACGTCGACCGCCGCCACATCCACCTCGACGAGCCGATCAAGAACATCGGCACGTACATGGTCGTCGTGGAGCTCGAGCCGGGCGTGACCGCAACGGTCAAGACGCTCGTCACCGAGCTGCAGTAGCCGGGGACGCGGCCGCTGCGGCGGCCGCAGAAAACTCCGCCAGTTTGCGGGATCCGGTTCGGCGCTTCCGCCGAGCCCGCCGCTACCCTCGGCCGCGGAGATGAGTTCGGCCCCGAATCGACGCCCCGAGCAGCAACCGAGCAACGTCGTGCAGGGCATGGCGCCTCCGCATTCGATGGAGGCGGAGACCGCGCTGCTCGGCGCGATCCTGCTGTCCGAGAAGCCGATGTACCAGTACGTCGTCACGGACAACCTGCGTCCGGACGACTTCTACCGCCCGCGCCACCAGCTCGTCTTCGGCGCGATGCTCGCGCTCTTCGACGCCGGCGAGCCGATCGACATCCTCACCGTCGTCGAGCAGATGCGCCAGGGGGGCACGCTCGAGGAGGCCGGCGGCCAGAACGCCGTCGAGGCGCTGACGGCCGCGCCGCCGGACATCGCCAACCTCCGCCGCTACGGCCAGATCGTCAAGGAGCTCTCGCTCCTGCGCAAGCTGCTGGACGCCAGCTACGAGATCCAGGCCTCGGTCCACGGCCACGACGCCGCCCCGCGCGAGCTGGTCGAACGCGCCGAGCGCCTCGTGCTCGAGGTCGCGCGCGACGACACGAAGAAGGACTTCCGCGCGATCGAGGAGGTCCTGCACCAGCAGATCGACATCCTCCACCAGCTGTCCGTCGACGGCGCGGCGCTCACCGGCACGCCGACCGGCTTCGACGACCTCGACGCGGTCACGGGCGGCTTCCAGCCCGGCGCGCTGATCGTGATCGCCGCGCGTCCCGGCATGGGCAAGTCCTGCCTCGTCACGAACATGGCGGAGAACGCCGCAATCAAGGACCAGCGGCCAGTGCTGCTGTTCAGCCTCGAGATGTCCGAAGCTGAGCTCGCGCAGCGCTTCGTCGCCTCGCAGGCGCGCATCAAGGGCGACGACCTGCGCAAGGGCCGCGTCAAGGAGGACAAGTGGCCACGTGTGCTCACCGCCGCCAACGAGCTGGCGCAGTCGCCGCTGTACCTCGACGACTCCTCAGACGTCAGCGTGCTGGACATCCGCGCGAAGTGCCGGCGCATGCACAGCCAGCATGGAAAGCTCGGGATGATCATCGTCGACTACCTGCAGCTGATGCGCTCCGACGGGCGCATCGAGAATCGCGCCGAGCAGATCAGCCAGATGTCGCGTGGGCTGAAGATCCTCGCCCAGGAGCTCGACGTGCCGGTCGTCGCGCTCTCCCAGCTCAACCGTGGTGTCGAGCAGCGCACCGACAAGCGCCCGATGCTGAGCGACCTGCGCGAGTCCGGCGCGATCGAGCAGGACGCCGACATGGTGCTCTTCATCTACCGCGACGAGTACTACAACAAGGACGACACGGAGTTCCCTGGCGAGGCTGAGCTGATCATCGCCAAGAACCGCTCGGGCGCCCTGCGCGACGTGCGCCTGACGTTCCAGGCCGAGTACCCGAAGTTCCTCAACTACGCCGGCGACCGCTACCAGTGAGCTGCGAGCGCTGCGACGGATCCGGGTTCATCGTCGACGAGGCGACGAACACCGCCTACGACTGCGAGTGCCGCGCGGAGATGATCGCGCGTCGGCGCGCGTCGAACCTCTCCAACGTGCTGCCCAAGCGCTACCGCAACGTCTCGCTCGAGAGCACGGTGATGCACGACATCCGCGCGCGGGCGCGCACACAGGTCCGCGAGGTGGAGCGCTACCTCGACGACCTCGAATCGCAGCTGGAGAGCGGCCGCGGGCTGTGGTTCTTCGGCCGTCCCGGCACCGGCAAGACCGAGCTCGCGATGCTCGTCTCCAAGGCCGCGCTCACCGCCGGCCACAGCGTCGCGATCTACACGATGCCCCGGCTGCTGGCCGAGATCCGCAAGACGTTCGACGACAACTCGCAGACGACCTACCTGGACCTGCTGGACCGCCTCGGCGACGTCGACCTCCTGCACCTCGACGACGTCGGCGCCGAGCAGACCAGCCCGTGGGTGCTCGAGCAGCTCTACGCGATCGTCAACGCGCGCTACGAGGAGGAGCGGGCGATCGTGCTGACGACCAACCTCGAGCGCGAGCAACTTGCCGCGCAAATCGGTGAGCGAACGGTCTCGCGGTTGGAGCACATGTGCGTCGTGCTGCCGTTGACTGGCGAAGACCAGCGCACGTCGCCCGAGACAGTCTGACCGTACACTCGACGGCGTATGCCAGGCATCGTGATCGTCGGCGCCCAGTGGGGCGACGAGGGCAAAGGCAAGGTCGTTGACCTGCTCGCTGAGCAGGCCGCCGCCGTCGTGCGCTTCCAGGGAGGCAACAACGCCGGCCACACGATCGTGTCGGCCGGCGAGACGTGGAAGTTCCACCTCATCCCGAGCGGCATCCTCTACCCGGGCAAGACCTGCATCATCGGCAACGGCGTCGTCGTCGACCCCGGCGTGCTGCTGACCGAGCTGGACGGCCTGCGTGGCCGCGGCGTCGACGTGTCGGGGCTCAAGGTCTCCGCCAACGCGCACGTGATCATGCCGTACCACATCGCCCTGGATCACTCGGGCGAGGCGAAGCTCGGCCGCCACGAGATCGGCACGACCAAGCGCGGCATCGGCCCCTGCTACGCCGACAAGGCCGCGCGCCTTGGCATCCGCGTGCAGGACCTGCTCGACGAGAAGATCCTCAAGAAGAAGATCATGGCCGCGCTGGAGCCGAAGAAGCTCATGCTGCGCCCCTTCGAGCGCGACCCTGAGTTCGGGCCCAAGCTCGACCTCCAGCAGATGACCGAGGACGCGCTGACGTTCGGCCACCGCCTCGAGCAGCACATCGCCGACACCGCGGCGCTGATCTGGCGCGCGCAGGACGACGGCCAGCTCGTCGTCTTCGAGGGTGCGCAGGCGGCACTGCTGGACATCGACCACGGCACCTATCCGTTCGTCACGTCCTCCAACCCGACCGCGGGCGCGGCCTGCACGGGCTCAGGCGTCGGACCGAAGGCGATCGACGAGGTCTGGGGCGTCGCGAAGGCGTACTGCACGCGCGTCGGTGCGGGTCCGTTCCCGACCGAGCTGTTCGACGAGATCGGCGAGCGCCTCGTCGACAAGGGCCACGAGTTCGGCACGACCACCGGCCGGCGCCGGCGCACCGGCTGGTTCGACGCCGTCGGCCTGCGCTACGCCGCGCGCATCAACTCGATGACGACGCTCGTGATCACCAAGCTCGACGTCCTCACCGGCCTGGATCGAATCAAGGTCGCCACGCGCTACCGGACCAGCGAAGACGCGCTGCTGGACGAGTTCCCATACCACCAGAGCGTGCTGCACAAGGCCAAGGGCGACTACGTCGAGCTCCCCGGGTGGACCGAAGACATCACCGAGTGCCGCAGCTGGTCAGACCTCCCGGCCGCCGCGCGCGAGTACCTCGACTTCATCGGCGAGCAGGCCGGGGTGCCGGTCGTGATGGTCGGCGTCGGCCCGAGCCGCGACCAGATCATCTGGGCCGACGACGCGCGCGACCACACGCAGATCAGCGCCGAAGCAGCCGTGTAGGCTCGTCCTTCCAACTGAGGAGGGTCAGATGTTCGTTCGTGTCGTGCGCTTCACCGACGTATCCCCCGAGCGCATCGCTGAGATCAAGCAGCGCGTCGGCGAGTCCGACGGTCCGCCCGAGGGAGTGCCGAGCACCCGCATCCAGGTCCTCGTCGACGAGGCACAGGGGACCGCAGTCGTCCTGCAGCACTACGACTCGGCAGAGGACATGGCCGAGGGCGAGCGCATCCTCAACGCGATGGATGCCACCGAGACGCCCGGCACCCGCGCCTCGGTCGACAAGACCGAGCTTCTGATCGAGCGCAGCGCCGGCTAGTCGGCGCGCTGCAGCAGACGGTCGGCGGCGACGTCGCGCACCTTCCGCGCGGGCACACCCATCACGAGCGCCCGCGGCGCGACGTCGTTCGTCACCACGGCACCGGCGGCGACGAACGCCTCCTCGCCGATCTCGACGCCGGGGACGAGCACGGCACCGCCGCCCACACGGCATGCCCGGCGCAGCGTCGCGCCGCGCAGGACCTCGCCAGGCGACAGGCGACCCATCGTGTCGTCGTTGGTCGTCATCGCGCACGGCCCGACGAAGACGTCGTCTTCGAGCACGCTGTAGGCCGTCAGGTAGACGGAGGTCTGCACGCGCACGCGCTCGCCGATGATCACGTCGTTGTCGACCACCGACCCGCGGCCGATGATCGAGTCCGCGCCGACGACGGCGCGCTCGCGCACGTAGGACTGGTCCCCGATGATCGCGCGCTCGCCGATGCGCGCACCCGCGAACACGATCGCCTGCGCGCAGATCGTCGCACCCGCCTCGATCACGAGCGCATCGACCGGACGACCGGCGTTGGAGGAGCGCGGCGACAGCGCCGGCTTCTTCCCGATGATCGCCGCATCCTGGATCGTGACGTTGTCGCCGATCACGACACCGGCGTGGACGACGACATTTGCGCCGAACGTGACGCCCGCGCCCACCTGCGCGGTGGGGTCGAGCACAAGCCCAGGAGCCGACATGCCGGATACCCTAGGGATCGTGAGCTTGCGCGGCGCCCTGCTCGGCCTGGGGATGATCGGCCGCCATCACGCACGTCTGCTGCAGACGACGCCGCGCGTTCAGTTCGCAGGCGCGGTGGATCCCGGCGGTGACGCCTTCGGCGCCGTTCGCGACCCCGGCAAGGTCTTTGCCTCGATCGCAGAGCTGCTGGCCGCAGGCCCCGTGGACTTCGCGATCGTCGCGGTCCCGACCGACGAGCACCTCGGCGCCGTGACCGAGCTGGCCGCCGCGGGCGTGCACGTGCTCGTCGAGAAGCCGCTGGCCGCCACCACCGCGCAGGCAAGCAAGCTCACCGAGATCGTCCGCGGCGCCGGCCTGCACGGCGCCGTCGGTCACGTCGAGCGCTTCAACCCCGCGCTGACCGGCATGCGCGAGCGTGTCCAGCGCGGCGACCTCGGCCGGCCGTTCCTGATCGCCACCGAGCGCCTCGGGCCGTTCCCGGATCGCGTCAAGGACGTCGGCGTCGTCAAGGACCTCGCCACGCACGACCTCGACCTCGTGCGCTGGCTCGGCGACAGCCCGCTCGCACGCGTCGCTGCCGAGACTGCCCACAAGGCCGGTCGCGATCACGAAGACCTCGTCCTTGCGACCGGGCGCCTCGCCAACGACACGGCGTTCAACTGCGTCGTCGATTGGCTGACGCCGACGAAGGTCCGCCGCACGCGCGTGCTCGGTGAGGCCGGGATGCTGGTGGCGGACACGCTCAGCGCCGACCTCACGTTCTACGCCAACGGCGTCGTGCGCGGCTCGTGGCCGGCCGACGAGCAGTTCCGCGGCGTGTCCGAGGGCGACATGACGCGCTTTGCGCTGTCGCGGCGCGAGCCACTGCTGGTCGAGCTGGAGACGTTCTGCGACCTGCTCGAGGGCGACACCGCCGCGCCGATCGTGACGCTCGAGGAGGGCGTCGACATCGTCGCGTGCGCCGAGGCGGTGCTGGCAAGCGCCGCCGACGGGCGCACGGTGGATCTGTCGTGAGAGCAGTCGTCGTCGCGCTCGGCAAGATCGGCCTGCCGATTGCCGTGCAGATCGCCCGCGCCGGGCATCACGTCGTCGGCTGCGACATCGACGCGCGCGTGGTGGACTCCGTCAACGCCGGCCGCGCGCCGTTTCCCGGCGAGGCGCACCTGGACGAGTACCTGATGGCCGTCGTCGAGAGCCATCTGCTGCGCGCGACCACCGACACGACCGCGGCGGTCGAGGAGGGCGCCGACCTCGTGATCTGCGTTCCACCGCTGGTGGTCGACGCGCAGGCCCAGCCCGACTGGACTGCGCTCGATGCCGCGATCGCTGCCATCGGCGCGGGGCTGCAGGAAGGCACCACCGTGAGCGTCGAGACGACGCTGCCCGTCGGCACCACGCGCCAGCGCATCGCGCCCGCGTTGGCGGCGGCGAGTGGGCTGCGCGAGGAGCGCGACTTCTTCACCGCGTTCAGCCCCGAGCGCGTCTTCAGCGGCCGCGTCTTCGCCGACCTCGCGACCTACCCAAAGCTCGTCGGTGGGCTCAGCGACGCCGGCGAGGCCCGCACGGCCGAGCTGTACGCCTCGTTCCTGGAGGCCGAGGTGCGCACGATGGGCAGTGCGGAGGCCGCCGAGCTGACGAAGCTCGTCGAGACGACCTACCGCGACGTCAACATCGCGCTGGCCAACGAGTTCGCGCGCCACGCGGACGCGCTCGGCGTCGACGTGCAGCAGGTGATCGACGCCGCCAACTCCCAGCCCTTCAGCCACGTTCACCGCCCCGGTGTGGCCGTCGGCGGGCACTGCATCCCCGTGTACCCGCGCTTCTACCTCGCGGGCGACCCCGACGCGACGCTGCCCGCCGCGGCCCGCAGTGTGAACGAGGCGATGCCCGCTTACGCGGTCTCGCTGCTCGGCAACGTCGCCGGCAAGCGCGTGCTGATCCTCGGCGTCGCCTACCGCGGCGACGTCAAGGAGACCGCGTTCAGCGGCGCATTCGGCGTGCGCGACGCACTGGTCGCGTCGGGCGCGGCGCCGGTCGCAAGCGATCCGCTGTACGACGACGACGAGCTGCGCGCGCTCGGGTTCGAGCCGTGGGACGGTGGCGCGATCGACGCCGTGCTCGTGCAGGCCGACCATCGCGAGTACGCGCAGCTGACGCGCGAGGATCTGCCCGGCGCGACAGGTGATCGTCGACGGGCGCGGCGTGCTGACGTTCGGCGGCGTCAGGCGGATAGGAGCGCCGTGACCACGCGCTCGCCGGCGTTGCCGTCGCCGTAGAGCTGCGGGCGCTCGGCGGGCGGCGTGCGATCGAGCGCGGCCAGCGCCGCCTCACCGTCGAGGTCGACAAGCACGTTCCAGCCGGCGTCTACGGTCTCCGTCCACTCCGTCGTGTCGCGCAGCGTGATGCACGGCACGCCCGCGAGGTAGGCCTCCTTCTGCACGCCGCCGGAGTCGGTCAGCATCGCGCGCGCGCTTCGTCAGCAGCGCGGTGAACGCGAGGTAGCCGAGCGGCGGCGTGAGGCTGATGTGCGGCGCGGCGGCAAGCTCGTCGAGCCAGCCGGCGGCATCAAGGCGCGCACCGGTGCGTGGGTGCAGCGGCACCACTGCGGGCAGCGGCAGCGCCAGCAGCAGGTCGACGAGGCGGCGCAGCCGCTCGGGGTCGTCGACGTTGCCCGCGCGGTGGGCGGTGACGAGCACGTACTCGCCCGGCGCGACGCCGGCCTCGCGCAGCGGGACCTCGTCTGCCTTCGCGCGCGGCTGGAACAGCAGCGCGATGTCGACCATCACGTCGCCGACCAGCTCGACGCGGCCGTGGACGTGCTCGCGCGTGAGGTTCTCGACAGCGCTCGGCGACGGGCACAGCAACAAGTCGGAGATCTCGTCGGTGACGACGCGGTTGAGCTCCTCGGGCATCCTGCGGTCGAACGAGCGCATGCCCGCCTCGACGTGCGCCACCGGGATCTGCGCCTGCGCTGCGGCAAGCGCACCCGCGAGCGTCGAGTTCGTATCGCCGTAGACGAGCACCTTGTCGGGCCGCTCGTCGCGCAGCAGAGGCTCAAGCGCCGCAAGCATGCGCGCGGTCTGCGCGGTGTTCGTGCCGTCGTGGATGTCCAGCTCGCGCTCGGGGCGCGGCACACCGAGCTCCTCGACGAAGACCGTCGACAGCTCGTCGTCGTAGTGCTGGCCGGTGTGCACAAGCAGCTCGTCGGCCTGCGCGCGCAGCAGGCGCGAGACCGCGGCCGCCTTGACGAACTGCGGCCGGTTGCCGATGACGGTGACGACCTTCACGTGGCGTGGACGAGCTCGGAGAACGCCTTGGCGACCACCGCGGTCTGCGGGCCCGGTTCGAGCACGCGGTCGTCGATCGCGGAGACCGCCTGCACCTCCCGCGTCGTCGACGCGAGGAACGCCTCGCTGAGCTGGGCGAGGTCGTCGGTGGTCGTGATGCGCTCGCTGGCGTCGCTGAGGTCGAGCACGTGGCGGCGGGTGATCGAGTCGAGGATGTGGTCGTCCAGCGGCGGTGTGTAGAGGCGCCCGTCGAGGACGTAGAAGAACGTCGACGTCGGTGCTTCCAGCACGCGGCCGTGCGGGGTGACCAGCAGCGCCTCGTCGGCGCCCTTCTCGACGGCCAGGCGTGAGGCGAGCATGTTCGCGGCGTAGGAGAGCGACTTGACCTGGTCGAGGATCCGCGTCGGGACGTACTCGACGGTTGACAGGCGCACGGTCGCGCCGTGGGGCTTGACGTCCTCGAGGATCGCGATGCGCTTGCCGCCGCGGGTGACGAGCACGCGGATCTGGCCGTCGAAGCCGGGCGCTTCCTCCAGCAGCGCCTGCACCTCGCGCGCGACGGCGTTGACGTCGAGCTCGAGGCGAAGGTTGCCGGCCGAGCGCGCCATGCGGCGCAGGTGCTCGTCCCAGGCAAACGCATGGCCGTCGTAGACACGCACGACCTCGAAGACGCCGTCGCCGCGCAGCAGGCCTTCGTCGGTGATCGGGATCGCGGCGTCGGCAGCGGCGCCGATCGCGCCGTCGACGGACGCGAGATGACTCACGCCGCCCAGGCTACAGCCAGCCGGAGCGGCGGAAGCGCCAGGCGACGAGCGAGCAGATGCTCAGCGTGATCACGAGGATGAGCGGATAGCCGAAGCGCCAGCCCAGCTCGGGCATGTGCTTGAAGTTCATGCCGTAGAGCCCGAAGACCATCGTCGGGACGGCGAGGATCGCGACGACCGCCGAGATGCGGCGCATGTCCTTGTTGTCCTGGATCGTCAGCTGCGTGAGGTTGGCGTGCAGCACGCTCGTCAGCAGCTCGTCGATGTTGTGCAGGCGCTCGCCGTCTCTGAGGAGATGGTCACGGACGTCGGCGAAGTACTCGCGGCTGCGTGGATCGAGCACGCCGACGCGGCCCTCGGCGAGCTTCTGCAGCGGCTGGTCCAGCGGCACGAGCGCGCGCTTGAACTCGATCACCTCGCGCTTGAGACGGTAGATCCGCTGTGCCGGGTTGGCGCGCATCTCGCCGCCGAAGACCTGCTCTTCGATCTCCGAGACGTCGATCTCGAGGCCGTCCAGGACGACGGCGTAGTCGTCGACGATCTTGTCGATGACGGCGTAGAACACGGCACTCGGGCCGATCCCGAGCAGCGTCGGGTGCTCCTCGAGCTCGGTGCGCACGCCGTGCAGCGGGCTCGCCTCGCCGTGGCGCACGGTCACGACGAACTTCGGGCCGACGAAGCACATCACTTCGCCGATCTCGACGAGCTCCTCGGAGTCGACGTAGCGCGCGGTCTTCAAGACCGCGAAGAGCACGTCGCCGTGCAGCTCGAGCTTCGGGCGCTGATGGGCGTGGATCGCGTCCTCGACGGCGAGGGGATGGAGGTCGAAGCGCGTGGCGACCGCCTCGACCGCCTGCTTGCTGGGGTTGTGCACGCCGATCCAGACGAAGCCGTCGTCGGTCTGCTCCATCGCCTCGACCGCTTGGTCGAGCGGCAGCGCGTGCGCGCCGCGGCGCACGCCCTCCTCGTAGAAGGCGCAGTCGACGACGGCGTGCTCAATCGCGCGGCTGCCCTTGTGGGCATTGTCGTCAGGCTGGTCGACGCGGCTCGGTGAGCCGCGTCGCGGCAGCGGGATCCCGATCTTGCGCTGCATCTCTGCAGCGCAGCCTACGCGCGGTCAGGCGACCGCGGCGTAGGTCGCCTGCTCTAGAGGATTCCCAGCGCGCCGACCTGCACGACGGGGCCGCGGGCGGATGCTGGGAAGTGGTCCACGTCGCCGGCGTAGCCGGCGTTGTAGCCCAGCGACAGGACCGACAGCACGGAGCTGATGAGCCCGCCGCATGTCGCAACGCCGTTGGCGTTCGTCACCGCCGAGCAACCCAGCGCCGTCGACCCGAACGCGACGGTACGGCCAGCGAGCGGCGCACCGTCATGGCTGCGCACGAGCTTGGCCGAGAACGTCAGCGTCAGCTTCAACCCCGGGCCGAGCCGCAGGATCGCCGGCTCGGCGATCAGCCGCGTGCCGGCCCGCACCCGGTAACTGACGGTCTTGCTGGCCGTGTTGCCCGACGTATCGGTGCCGGTGACCGTGAACGTCTTCGCGCCCACGCTTGCGGTGTCGATCGCTGCCCCGTCGGCCACCGGGCCGACGCAGGACGCCAGGAACAGGTCCGTGCACGCGTAGTCCGCGGCGACGGTCTGCCCGAGCGCGTACGTCGCGCCGTCCACGGGTGTGGTGATCGTCACGGCGGGATCTGTCGTGTCGACGACGTCGTAGTGGACGGTCTGGGCCGTCTCGACGCCCGCGGTGTCGGTCGCGGTCACCGTGAAGGCGTGCGTGCCGAGCGTCGCGGTGTTGATCGCGGCACCGTCGGCGACATCACCGACGCAGCTGGCGATCCCCTCGGCATCGGCACACGCGTAGTCGGCGAGCACCGTAGAGCCCGCTTCGTACGTGCCGCCGTCGACGGGAGTGGTGATCGAGACCGTGGGGTCGAGGTTGACGTCCGCGACCGTCAGGTCGTGGTACTCGCCGACGTCCAGCGCGGTGACCGAGGTATGTGGCGGGAGCGTCGCGAACACGGGCGTGTCGGTGACCCCCGGCGTCGTGCCGTTGCCGAGCTGTCCACTGCCGCCGTAGCCGAAGGTCAGCACGCGACCATCGGTGGTGAGCGCCGCCGAGTGGTCGATGCCACCGTCAACGGACTTCAGCTTGACGCCGGCCGGGAGCACGATGCTCCTGATCGCGGTCTGCACCACAGGGTTTCCGGGTCCGTCGCCGAGCTGACCGAAGTCATCCGTGCCCCAGCCGAGGCCGTCACCGTCGCTGGTGACCGCGAGGCTGTGGTCCCAGCCGACACCGATTGCGGCGATCGTCGTACCCGCCGGGATGTTCACGAACACCGGTGTGTGGCGTGCCGTCGTCGTGCCGTCGCCGAGCTGACCAAGGGGTTGTCGCCCCAGGCGATGACGCGGCCGTGCGAGGTCAGCGCGAGATTGTGGTAGGTCATCGAAGCGATCGCGGTGATCGTCTCGCCGGGATCGAGCAGCGAGAGGTCGATCTCGGCGGCAGCTCGTGGCTGGTGGTCGTGCCGTCGCCCAGCTGGCCGAGGTGATTGAGACCCAGGACAGGATCTCGCCGTCGGTGGTGAGTCCGAGACCGTGGTTGTATCCGGAGGTGATCGCCTTCAACGTCACGCCCGCTGGAAGGTCGACGAACACGGCGTGTGCTGATTGGTGTCGTCCGTCGCCGAGGTTGCCCTAGAGGTTGTTGCCCCACGCCGAGCGCTCGGCCGGTGGAGGTGAGCGCGTAGCTGTGATCCTCGCCGCCGGCCGCAGCGACGATCGACTCGCCGGGAGCCAGCATCGACAGGTCTGTGAACACCGGGGAGTGGCGGTGGGTGGTCGTGCCGTCGCCGAGCTGGCCCTGGTTGTTGTTGCCCCACGCGAGCAGGAGCCCGTCGGAGGTCACGCCGAGGCTGTGCGCGGAAGGACGGCGGCGACGACACCTGCGTGACGACGGCCGGGGAGCGTCATGTCGAGCGGCAGGTCGCGGAACGTAGTGGTGCCGTTGCCGAGCTGGCCCTGGTTGTTGAAGCCCCAGCTGAGCAGGCTGCCGCTCGGCAGCACTCGCGGTAGCGGTGAACGTCGCGCAGACCAGCACGGCCAGGATCGGCGCAGCAACCCCGGCGCGCGGCGCCTCGTCGGAAAACCATGAGATCAAACCCCTTTGATCGAGTGAGCCCTAAGCCCCCGCACGACCCCACGCCGTGCAGCCGCTCTCAGTCAGACGGACGTTCAGGTGTCATCGTCGGCGCGGGGAAGTGCGAGCGCGTTGTTCGCGCCAGGAACGAAACGGCCTGCGGGGGGCGTCGCGGGCTGACCATCGGCCAGCCGGCGCGCCTTCGCGGCGAGCGTGAACACCGTCAAGTCGACGACGCGGTCGAAGCGCTTGCCGGTGAGCTCCGTGATGCGCTCGAGTCGGTAGCGCAACGAGCTGGGCTGTAGATGCAGGGCGTCGGCTGTCCGAGCCTGATCGAAGTCGCACGCGACGTGCGTCAGCAGCGTGCCGACGAGGTCCACCCGCCCGCCTCGTCTGCTTCCAGTGGCGCCAGCACCTCAGCGAGCACCAGCCGCGCGAGCCCCGGACTCGCTGCGAGCAGACGCTCGGGCACGAGGTCGCCGGCGCCGACGACGCGAGTCCGACCCGCGCGCAACGCGACGACCGCGAACTCGTGCATCTGCTCGAGCGTCGAGCGCAGCTCGCTCGCACCGACCGGGTCGCTGAGCGCGACGACGGTCCCGCGTGGGAATGCGCGATGCGCGAGCGCCTCCGGCGCGAGCCGACGAGAGGGTCACGTTGCGCCACCGCGAGCACGCTGCGTCGTTGCAGCTCGGCGGCGAGCATCGTCGGTGTCTGGCCCGATCCGGCTGCGAGCAGCGTGAACGCCCGGTAGCGATCGGCGAGCCGAAACCCCAGCGCTCTGGCGGCCTGATCGGTCTCCACGGTGCGCGACGGTCCGCCGGCGAGCACCGCGTCAAGCAGGGCGCGGGAGTGTCGCTCGACGCGCTGCAGTGAGCTGTCGACCGCTTGGGCGTGGCTCCCAGCGGCGCTTCCGATCACGGACAGGAAGGCAGGAGCCGACCCGCCGAGCGGACGAGCGCGGGCAGCTCTCCGGCGATGCCGCGGCCACCGCCGCCTGCCAGATGCGGTCGGCGGCGATGCGCAGGCTCTTGAGCGAGTCCTCGGCGGTGACGCCGGCTGCGAAGCGTCCCTGCAGTGCTGCCTGCGCCGCGACTCGGCATTCGTCGATCGCGTCGCGATCGTCGGCCAGCAACGCGAGCACGAGGTCGACGTTCGCGAGTCCGCCGTCGCGGATCGGGCCGGCGAGCAGATCCGCCGGCAGTGAGGCGTAGCTCTCGAACCGATCGACGTAGATCGCGAAGATCTCGTCCACCAGCGCCTCCCGATCCAGGCGCTCGACGACCGCGGCGACAACGTGGTCTGCCGCCGCGCTCATGCCAGACGGGGCTCGTCGATCGCGCGCACCGCGAGCGCCATCAGCGCGAGATCGTCGGCGCGATCGAAGCGCAGTCCGGTGAGCTTGGTGATCTGTGCGAGGCGATAGCTGAGCGAGTTGGGATGGATGTCGAGCGCCGCGGCCGCGCTTTGGCGCTCGAGGTCGTGCTCCAGGTACGTGACGAGCGTCCCGAGGAGGTCGATGCGTCCGGGCCGCCCGGCGCTGGTCAGTGGCATCAGTACGCGAACGATCATCCCCTCGGTGAGCGGAACGCTCGATGAGAGCAGCCGCTCGGGTAGGTGCTCGCTGGCGTGGACGATGCCGCGTCGTCCGGCACGCAGGGCGACCTCGACCAGGTTCGCAAGCTCCTCAACACCGGCCGCGAGGTCGTCCACGTCGTGCGCCGACCCGAGCGCGACGATGACCGATGAGCCGGGAAGTCATCGTCCGCGACGTCCGCTGCCGCGAGGCCGACGACGCGGTCCAGTTGGGTCGTCGCGAGGATCCCCGCGCTTCGCAGCTCAGCGGCGATCGTCGAGTGCTCCGCGCCGTTGCGACGGGCTGCACCAGCTCGAACGGGCGCAGCGGACGCTCGGCGTCCAGCAGGCCGCCGGCCGCTGAGGACTCGCCGCGCAACGCTGCGTCGTAGCGCTCGCGTGCCTCGCGCTCGCTTCCGCGCGCGCGTGGTGCCCGTCGCGTAGGTACGTGGAGAAGACGTCGGAGAGAACGTCAAGGAGCGCGAAGATCCGCGGCGCTGCGGTCGCCAGCGCACGGATCTCCTCGGGCGCGGCGAGCTCGGCGATGCGCTGCCACACGCCCGCCACGAGCAGTGACCCCGCCTGCAGGATCTCGTCGATCGTGAGGCTCAGGACCGCCTGGCTGCGCGCGTCGCACGGATCTCCTCCATCTCGAAGTCCGATGGCGCCCGGTCCTCGCGGAGCATCGCGAGCATCAGCTCCGTCCAGGCGAACGAGGACTCCCACGCAGGACCCCACAGCACCTCGGCGGGAAGCGCACGGTGGGCAGGGAGCTGCACCCCGAATGCCGCGGTCATCTCGTCTGTCAGAGCACGCGCGTCGACGCGGTCGAGAACCTGTCCAACAACTCGATCGGCGTCGGCGAGCATCCGCCACGGATTGTCGCGGATCGTGGTAAGCCGCGATGTCGCGGTCCGGGTCAGGCGATTGCGTACGTCAGCTCGACCTGGCGCGTGACTCGGGGGACACGGCAGACGCGGCGCGTGCGACGCACGATCTTGCCGTTGACGCGCCGAGCCGTCGTGCGGCGGCCGCAGTACTTGCCGGGGCCGAACGTGCCGTCCTCGCCGAAAATCGGGCCGTAGAACGGGCCGCCGGACGGGGAGTTGGCGATCGACAGCATCTCGCCGAGCGTGACGCCGGCGGCGGTCGCGAGCTCGGTGGCATGCAGCTTGGCGTCGGCGAGTGCCTGCGGCACCGCCTTTGCCGCCGCCGCCTTCACCGCCGCGGCGATCGATGCGTCGCTGCGTGGGTTCTTCGGCTTCGGGACGACCGTCGCCTGGCCGGAGGCGATGACGGTGCGATCAACGCCTTGCGCGGGTGCCTGCGAGGCGAGCACGCCGAGTGCGAGGGAGCAGACAGCGAGCGCCAGCACGCTGCGGACGGGGAGTTGCACGGATGGACCTCCGGGGAGTGGGGTGGAGGTCGCATCCTATGTCACTGGCAGCTGACTTTTCTAGGAACGGCCAGGAAGAGGTCGCAGCGCTATCGTTGTGCAGTGTCGGGGGAGCCAGACGACGAGACCGTGATCGAGCGGCGCACGCGCGTGCTCACCGATTTGCTTGGAGATCGCCTCCCCGCGCTCGTCCCGTACCTGCCGTACGTCGGCGCTGCTCTCGGCCTGGCGGCGGGGGTGGCGCTGTATCTGGTGATCCAGACCGAGGCGCTGCTGCTGCGAGAGGCAGTGGTGGTCGCGTCGTTCGTCCTCGGCGGGACCCTCGGAGGGGTAGCGGAGACGCGCGCGCGCAGCTGGACGCTCTCGCCGGAGCCGATGATCCCTGCGGACGTGACAGCCGAGTTCCGCGGCGCCTATCGCGAAGACCACCGCGAGGCCGCACGCGCACGACGTCCGCCGATTTAGGCGCTCACTCCAGGCCGAGCTCGCGCACTCGACGCTCGTCGGCGCCGAGGTGGTGGGCGAGCTCGTGAAGCACGGTGATCTTGACCTGCTCACGCAGGCGGTCGGGGTTGTCGCCGAACTGCTCGACGAGCGTGTCGCGGAAGAGGACGATGCGGTCGCCGTCGTAGAGACCGTGGGCCCCATGGTCCGCGCCTAGGTCGGAGACGATCACGGCGACGTTGCCGCGCAGCACCTCGTGGAGGGCGTGCGGCAGGGCATCGAGCGCCTGCCGGACCAGCAGGTCGAAGTCGTCGGGTTCCCGCGGGTCGAGCTTTCCCGCCGACTCGACCTCGTCGATGAGCGCATCGAACTCCGCATCTGACGCACCCCGGGCTTGACCGAAATGCCAGCGAAGCGCCTCCCAGATGCTCCCTGCGAACGCGACGACGCCTAGGACTCCGATCACGGTCAGCGAGATCTGAACGGCAAGCGGCGCCGGGCTGACCCAGAGCACGCACAACAGCAGCGCGACGAACGCGATCGACTCCACGCCTTCGAGAGCGAATAGTGGCGTCACCTCGTCCGGCCTCGTGTGGAGCTCCTCCGGTTCGATCCGCGGGGCCTCGCGGCCGACGGGTTCGCGCGCGAGCCGGAGTGCAAGCCGCAGCGCGATCCGCTCCGACACGCCCGCGAATCGCAGGACGCCGTCGCCATGCTCGACCACGAGCCGACGCCGCACCCGCCGTCGCTCGCTCCTGACCGCCACGATCTCGGCTCGCGCGACCTGCCGGCGCGGCCTCCCCTCGTGCTCGTCGGGAACGCCGACGAGCCGCGCGTTTGTGAGGACCGCGATCGACATCAGTGGCCGCCACGCGTCGCACTCGAACATCACCTCGATGCGCTCGCCCTCGACGAGGAACGGCTCGAGCCACGCCCGCGCGTTAGCCGTCTGCTTTGGCGTCAGGTCACCCCAGACCTCAATGTCGCGAAGTTCCCCCACGGGGAAGCGAAGCTACGCGCTTCGACGCTCGTAGTGTCGCTAGAGCGACCCGCCGGCCATGCCGCGCACGAGAACCGCGTGCGCCGGCAGCGTGACGCCGCCCTGCGCTCACGAGACGTTTGCGTTGCATGTCGAGAACCGTCCGTCGGCTCCGCTCACTAGGTGAAGGGCCGCGAGAGGCGCGGTCCACGACACCACCCGGAGGCCCCGATGAGCACCGCCAAACCCGAAATCGTTTCCCCTGAGCAGTGGCGCGCCGCGCGCGAGGCGCTGCTCGTGAAGGAGAAGGCGCACACGCGCGCGCGTGACGCGCTTGCGGCCGAGCGCCGGCGCATGCCGATGATCCGCGTGGACAAGAACTATCGCTTCACCGCGCCCGGCGGCGGGGACGCGTCGCTGCTCGACCTCTTCGACGGCAGCCGCCAGCTCGTCGTGTACCGGTTCTTCATGGATCCGGACATGGACGTCTACCCCGAGCGCGGCTGCCCCGGCTGCTCGATGTACGCCGACCAGTTGAGCAACCTGCTGCACCTGCGTGAGCGCGATACCCGCTTCGTCGCGGTCAGTCGCGGCGAGCAGGAGCACCTGCAGCGTTACCGCGAGCAGATGGGCTGGGAGTTCCCCTGGTACACGCTGCGCGACGACTTCGACGCCGATCACGACGTCGCGGAGTGGCACGGCACGAACGTGTTCCTGCGCGACGGCGACGAGATCTACCGCACGTACTTCATCGACGCCCGCGGCGACGAAGCGCTCGGGTCGACCTGGAACTTCCTCGACATCACCCCGTACGGCCGCCAGGAGGAGTGGGAGGACTCACCCGAGGGCTGGCCGCAGACCCCGCCCTACACCTGGGGCGGCTGGCACGACAAGTACGACCACACGCTCTGACGTGCTCGCCCACGTCTCAGGCATCCCGGTCGAGGAGGCGCTGGTGGCAGCGCCGGCGCTGCTGGCCAGCGTGACGATGCTCGCCGGCTACCTCCGGGCGACCATCGCGCGCGGGCGAAACTTATGAGCCCACATTACGTTTGCTCCGCGATGAAGCCGAACCTAGGACGCGCTGCAACCCTCGGCGCTGTTGCGCTTGCGATGAGCGTCGCGACAACCACCGCAGAAGCTGCCACGCCGTCGTTCGGTGAGGGCTCGCTGATCGCACCTGGGATCGACGACGTGAGGGCGGCTTTCTCAGGAGCCGACTGGCGGCCGTCGGTCGTCGCGACGACCAAGCGCACCTCCACGACACCCAGCCGCGCGAGCGTGCTCCAGTTGGATTCCCGCAACCGCTGGCGCCGGCGATTCGCACTTCCCTCTGTCGGGACCGGCCCGCAGCGCTATGCGATCGTCCCGCTCGAACGCGGCAGCATCGCGGTGCTGTATGACGATTCCACTCGCCACCAGGTGCTCGCGCGCACGATTCGCGCAACCGGCGCGGTGGAGCCAGCGGTCGTCGTGCTGCGAGATGTTGTGACCCAGGAGTACAACATCCATGGCGACATCGTGCCCGAGTGGGAGTTCGAGGCTGACCGCAAGGGCACGGTCGTGGTGACGTCGACCGCGCGCGTCGCGTCGACCGGCAACAACGCGATCGTTGCCGCCGCCCGTGAACCCGGCGGGCGATTCGCGCCGCAGCAGCAACTCGATGCCGGTGCCCCGTTCGCCGACTGCCTCTGTCCGGATCCGTCGGCGATCGCGCGCCGCTATCCGCGCGTGTCCCCGATCGCTGCCGACGGCTCGGTGTCCGTCTTTTGGCACCGCCAGGCGGAGGGCGGTCTCTCTCGCCGCGTCCAGGCCGCGCGGGCCGGACGCGCGCCGTTCGGGCCCGCAACCGAGGTCGCCTTCCCAGCAGACGATTCGCTCACCGCCGCGGCGCGCGCCAACACCGGCCGTGGGGTCGAGGTGCGCGGTGAATTCTCAACGCGCGTGCGCGTCGCACCCGACGTCGTCGCGGTCTGCGCGGCCGACGGCGCGTGCACGGACCCGCGCCTGTACACCTGGCGAGACGGCAGTGCAGCCATCCTGTTCACGCCGTATACGCAGTGGCGCCTCGATTACCCCCGTGGCATGTGGACGGCGACGCGACAGAAGGACGGGACCTTCGCCAAGCCCGTGCGAATCACGAAGACGAACCCGGCCCCCGCGTTCACACTCAGGACGCCGGAACGCCTCGCAATCACGCTGCGCGACCACGCGGTTCCCTTCGGGACCGGCCTATCCGACGCGCACCCGCCGCAGATCGTCACCGCTGATCTCGGGCGTTTTCCCAACGCGTTGGTGATCCGAGCGGCATGCAACGAACGCTGCCGGGTCGACGCGTTCGTGACCGTCGGTCGCAGGACGGCGTTGGCCCACCGAACTCGTGGGCTACTCGCCCCGCTGGAGGAAACCGCTATCGAGTACGACACCAGACGGCTGCACAAGGGCACCATCGTGCGCTTCCGCATCGTCGCGCGCGATCGCTCAGGGCATCGGACGGTGAAGCGAGTGACCACGCGCGTGTAGCGCGGACACATCACGGGTCGAGATGCCCCCACTAGGAATCGAACCTAGAACCTTCGGATTAAGAGTCCGCTGCTCTGCCAGTTGAGCTATAGGGGCGCGGCCGAGCATGGTAGCGCGGGCGCGCCGGCGCTGCCGCGCGCGCTGGCTAGCCGCATCGGCTGCGTCGTAACGGGGACCGTCTGGGCGCCCTGTGCCGGATGCGCCTGAGCGGCGGACTGCTTGGCCTGGTCGATGGTCTGCTTGACCTGCTCCTTCTGGTCCTTCGGCGCAAGCTCCTCGGCGCGTTTACCGGCGAGGTCGCCTTTGCGGTCTGCCCCGCGAGGTATGCCAGGCCGGCGTACTGGACGTACAAGCCGACCGCGGGTTCTCGCGAGTCGAGCACGAACTCCATCGCGCTCACCGCCTTGTCGTAGTCCCCGAGGCCACCGGGACCGAACGCCTGCACCATCAGCAGCGCGATGCTGGCGTCGCCCTTGGCCTTGTCGCGCTTGAGCCGCAGGTAGCGGGCCCACGCGGTCTCGACGCTTGCGAGGTCCTTCTGCCCGTCCTCGGTGAACGGGCCCTGCGTCTCGTCGAAGCCGCGCTGCGGGCGCGACTGGTAGCGGACCTTGGCGAGGTTCGCCCACCCGGCGGGCCGCGCGGGTTGGCTCGACGCGCTTCTCCGCGGACTCGAGGTTCTTCTTGAAGACGTCGTGGACTCGAGCTGCCGAGTCCTCCTTGAACGCGTCGAACAGCCCTCCCTGGACGTCGCCGCCGATCCCGAACAGGACGAGACCGCCGCCCATGAGGATCGCGAGGCTGGCGTAGATGACTTTGATGGCCCTGCGACGGCCACGAGCACGAAGATCGAACAGCATTTGTCAGCCTGAGGGTAGAGCGTCGTGGTCGTCCTCGTCGTCCACTCGTCCTCGTCGTCGTCCTCGTCGTCGAGGTTCCACGCCCAGCGCGAGTGCTCGACCTGCGGCCCGCCGAAGACGCGGGCGATCTGGATCGACATCTCATAGAGCAGGACGAGCGGGACGAGCTCGATCAGCATCGTGACCGGATCGACACCCGGCAGCGCCGCCGCGACCACGGCGAGGACGAGGATCGCGTAGCGCCGGTTCTTGCGCAGCATCGGCACCGTCACGACGCCCAGCCGCGTGAGCGCCAGGATGCCGACCGGCAGCTGGAAGACCAGGCCCATCGCAAGCAGGAGCAGCGCCGCGAACTTGTAGTAGTCCTTCGCCTGGACGAGGACGTTGAACTCGTCGGAGTTGAAGTTCTGCAGGAAGCTGGTGGCCGCGGGCAGGACGATCAGGTAGCCGAACACCACCCCGATCGCGAACAGCACCGGGACCATCGACATCAGCGGCAGCGCGACCCGCCGTTCCTCGGGGTTGAACGCGGGCAGCAGGAAGGCGTAGAGCTGCCAGAGGATGCAGCGGCACCGCGAACAGCAGCGCGAAGTACAGCGCCACGGTCATCGTCGTGATGAACGGCTCGCCGACCCCGAGCGTCACCGGCTTGTTCGGGGGCGGCGCATTCGGCAGCTTGGCGAGCGCCACCTGCGCCGTGCGCAGCTGCGTCGTCAGCGCCGCTCGCGACGCGCGGTTCAGCGAGTCGTCAGCCGCCAGCACACGCAGCAGGCGGACGTTGCCCGCCAGCGCCGCCCGGGCGCCCTGCTGCGCGACGTAGATCTGCCCGAGCGGCCCCTTGCCGTCGAGCGTGCGCTCCTTCGTCGTCTCCGCCAGCGGCTCGCCGACGAGGTCCAGCAGCTGCTTGTTGAACCCGAAGCAGACCGCGAACGCGATCAGCAACGCGACGACGCTGACGATCAGGCGCGTGCGCAGCTCGTCGAGGTGCTCGACGATGCTCAGCCGGTCTTCGTGACCGACGGGGCGGATGGCCGTGGCCACGGGCCCCCGCTAGGAGCTTGCGCTGTCGCGCTCGGCCGGCGCGCTCGCGGCCGTCGCTCTTCGGTGTTTCCACGTCCGGCGCCGGCGGCAGACCCGCCACGCCCTCGTCGTCGTCATCGTCCTTGTTCGAGCCCGTGATCGAGTCCTTGAACTCGCGCATCCCGGTCCCCAGCTGCTTGCCCAGGCCGGGCAGTCGCTTGGGGCCGAAGATCACGAGCACGATCACGAGGACGATGATGAGCTCGGTCGGTCCGATGTTCGGCATTGCCGGACGAAGGCTACTCCAGGCGCCTTTCACACGCCCCCGCCGGACGACACTCGAACATTCGTCTAAAGCCGTCGTCGCGCCGTGCCGATGGAGGTGGTGTCCAGCAGGCCCACACCGCCGACATGAGCCACGACTCCAACCACTACGTCCGCCGCGTCGTCCTTCCCTCCGGGAAGACCATCGAGGTCGTCTACTTCGAGGACCGCCCCGTCGGCGCGCCGGCCCCCGCGCTGCCCGCCGACGTCGACGCGCACGTCGATGATCTCAGCATCTGCGGCACCTGCCAGGGCACCCTCGTCTACCCGATCGACTGGCACGAGGCCGGCACGCGCCACTGGGAGGTCACCCTTCGCTGCCCCAACTGCGAGTGGATCGGCACCGGCATCTTCGAGCAGGAGATCGTCGAGCGCTTCGACACGCAGCTCGACGCCGCGACGGAGTCGCTCGTCGGCGATCTGAAGCGCCTGCTGCAGGCCAACATGGAAGACGAGATCGCGCGTTTCGTCTTCGCACTGCAGGCCGACGCGATCAAGCCCGAAGACTTCTAGGGGAACACAGGGAGGACCGCCGGGAGGACCGCGCGCGCGACGCCCCCAAGCGCGCGCGGTCCTCTCAGGCGTACCGTGCGACGACGCCGTCGGCGACGAGCTCCAGCGCCCGGCGCTGGGCCGCCGGCAGACCAGCGGGCAGCGCCTCCTTCGCATCCGCGACGAGCGCCAGCGCGCGCTCGCGTGCAGCCTCCAGCGCTCCGGTCGCGGCGATCGCGTCGCATAGCTCCTCCGCCTGCGCGGGCGTCGCGATCGCGCGCAGGTCGTCGAGGCCGATCTCCTCGCGCGCGAGGATCAGCGGCAGCGTGACCGTGCCGTCGAGCAGATCGGTGCCGCGGTGCTTGCCGGTGCGCTCGGCCGGGCCGCTGACGTCGAGGACGTCGTCGAGCAGCTGGAAGGCCAGCCCGATGCGCGCGCCGAACGCAGCGAGCTCGGGATTGCCGAGCACGCACGCCGCTTCGAACAGCCGCGCAGTCTTCAGCTCACAGCGGTGCAGGTAGCGCTCGATCGTGACACCGGTGTCCCAGGCGTCGGCGCGCTGCAGCAGCTCACCGAGCGCGAGCGCCGAGGCCGCCCGCGACAGCGTGCGCAGCTGTCCGGCGTCGCCGGAGAGAGTCAGCTCCGAGAACGCGGCGGCAAACAGCATGTCGCCCGTCGCGGTGGCCGCACTGCGGCCCGCCGCGGCCCAGACCGTCGGCGCGCCGCGACGCAGCGCCGCGGTGTCGAGCACGTCGTCGTGCACCAGCGTCGCCGAGTGCACGAGCTCGACGGCCACCCCGGCACGCACGAGCGCGTCGTCGTCGCGGCCGTCGGGTCCGGCGGCGACCAGCACGAGCAGCGGGCGCAGGCGCTTGCCGCCGGCGGCGATCGTCGCCGCCGCGTGGGTCGCGAGCGCCTCGCCGTGCGCCGCCGCGATCTGCGCCAGGCGCGTTTCGATGCGGCCCATCAACGGTGCGACGTACGGTCCGGCCGCCGCGGCGATCGGCGCCGCCTCGGGCGCCAGCATCGTCACCCCTTGGTGCCGACGTGCATCGCGATGATGCCACCGGCCGTGATCACATAGCGAATGCCGGAGAGCCCGGCGGCGTCCATCCGCGCGGCCAGCTCCTGCGGGCCCGGGAAGCGCTTGACGGAGTTCGGGAGGTAGGTGTAGGCGTCCTCGTCGCCGGCGACCTTGCCGAGCAGCGGCACGACGCGGTCAAACCAGGCCGAGTAGAACGTCGACAGCGGCGGCTTGACCGGCGTCGTCATCTCGAGGATCACGACGCGGCCGCCGGGCTTGACCACGCGCGTCAGCTCGGAGAGACCGCGATCGAGGTCGGAGAAGTTGCGCACGCCGAAGCCGACGGTCGCGGCGTCGAACTCGTCGCTGTCGTAGGGGAGCTCCAGCGCGTTGCCCTGCTCGAAGCGCAGTGCGGGCGCCTTCTGGCGCGCGATCGCGAGCATCTGCTCGGAGAAGTCCGACCCGACGACGTCGGCGCCGCGCGAGGCGAGCTCGATCGCCAGGTCCCCGGTGCCCGTGGCGACGTCGAGCGCGAGCGAACCGGGCCCGACCTGCGCGAGATCCACCGCGCGGCGGCGCCACTTGTGGTGCAGCCCCGCCGTCATGACCGAGTTCAGGCGGTCATACACGCCGGCGATGCGATCGAACATCGCCTCGACCTGCGGCTCGGCCAGCGTGCCGCTGGTGGCCGCAGTCTTGGTCATTCCTTGAGCTCGGAGAGGAACAGCACCATGTCGTCGAACTTCTCCGGATCGTCGGCCTTGAGCTTCGCGAACGACGGCATCGGCGCCGTCGGATTGAGCAGCGTGCGCTCGATCGCCTGCTTCTGCGTGTGGTTGCCGATCTCGGTCAGCTCGGGACCGGGTCCGTCGTTGCCGTTCTCCCCGATCTTGTGGCAGCCCTGGCAGCCGGACTGGGCCACGACCAGGCGACCGGACTCATACGCGCGCAGCGTGTCGCCGCCCTCGGCGACGATCCGCGCCGGCGTCGGCATGTCGATCTGGGTCGGCGCGCCGGCGGCGGCACCGAGGTAGGTCAGGTAGCCCATCGCGGCGATCGTGAAGATGCCGGCCGTCAGCGCGATCGGCCGGCGCTCGGGCCGGCGCTCGGGACCGCGGTCGTAGAACGGCAGCAGGAACAGCAGGATCATGCAGATCGTCGGGATGCCGATCGTCGCGAACGGCACCAGCTCCGCCGGCTTGATGACCTTGAGCAGCTCGAAGAGGAAGAAGAAGTACCACTCGGGTCGCGGCGTGTAGGTCGTCGTCGTCGGGTCGGCCTTCGGGCCGAGCTCGGCGCCGAGGGTCAGCGACATCAGGATGATCGCGATCATCACGACGACGGCCATCGCCGCGTCCTTGGCGACGGCGTACGGGAAGAACGGCTTGCCCTGCGCCTTCAGCAGCGAGTACTCGCGGAGGTACTGCTCCTTCTCACGCTGGTTCATGCGTCCTCCTCCCGCAGGTGCTCGGGCTTCTCGGCCTTCAGCCACGGCGGCGCCGTGGTGCCGAGTTTCGTCACCAGGTAGAGGTGGGCGCCGATCAGCGCGAAGATCAGGCCGGGGACGAGCAGCATGTGGATCGCGTAGAAGCGCGACAGCGTCGTCGCCCCGAACTCCGGGCCGCCGCGCAGGAAGTCGGAGAGGTACGGGCCGACGAGCGGGCCGGTGCCGTTGATGTTGACGCCGACGATGGTGGCCCAGTAGGAGCGCTGGTCGAACGGCAGCAGGTAGCCGGTGAACGACATCGTCATCGTCAGGATCAGCAGGACGACGCCGATGATCCAGGTGAGCTCGCGCGGGTACTTGTAGGCACCGAAGAAGAACGTGCGCCCCATGTGCAGGAACACGAGGATCACCATCACCGTCGAGCCCCACTTGTGCATGCCGTGCACGAACTCGCCGAGGAAGACCTCGTTGTTGACGTACTTCATCGACTCGTACGCCCCGCCGGCCGCGTCGGGCCGGTAGTACATCGCGAGGAAGACGCCCGTCACGGCCTGGCTGAGGAACGCGAACAGCGTCGCCGAGCCGAGCGTGTAGAACCAGTTGGTGCCCTTGGGCACCTTGCGGAACATCGCCCAGCGTCCGAGGCCCGACACCGTCATGCGCTCATCGATCCAGCCGACGGCGTGCGTGCCGGCCTCCGCCGCAACCTCCAACGGCGTCTGCTTGTGCTCGTCGGGGCGCTTTGGCGGCGGCTTCAGCGCCTGCGGGATCGGGGGCAACGGGAGCTTGAGCTTCGGCATCTTCGTCGACCTCTACTCGGTGCCGGGGATCTTGCGGATCGTGGGCCGCGACGGATACAGGAACTGGCCGATGCCGTCGAGCGGCTCGCCGGGGTCGCGCGGGGAGAAGCGGCGCAGCTCGGAGTTGACCGAGTAGCGCGGGCCGACCTGCACGCGGCCGTTGCGGATGCGGGTGTAGAAGCGGTCCAGCGGGCGCACCGGCGGGCCGCCGGAGACCTTGCCGACGAAGTCGTAGACGCCGCCGTGACAGGGGCAGATGAAGCGCTGCGCGGCGTCGACGAAGCGCACCGGGCAGCCGAGGTGCATGCACTTCGTGGAGATCGCGATGTGCTCGTCGTAGCTGTCGCGCAGCTTGCCGTCGATGTCGACGTTGTGCTTGCGCATGTAGACCGTCGTCTTGCCGGTCTCACCGATGCCGTCGGCGATCTGCGTGACGACCGGGACGTACGTGTCGTCGGGGAACTCGCCGACCTCGCCGACATCCTGCCAGCGCTGCTCGACCTCCTCGAACACCGGCCCGAGGGCGAAGCCCAGCGCGGGCAGCAGGAAGGCCGAGGCGGCGATCGCCCCGGCGCCGTGAGCCGTGCCGGTCATGAAGCGCCGGCGCGTGACCGTCTCACCCTCGAAGGCACCCGGGATGTTGCGGTCCAGCGTGTATCTGCTCTTCGACTGGTGGCGGTCGGGCATCCTCCGCGGAGCTTATCGGTCGGTAAATCAGCCGTGCTGTCTGATGTCGTGGGCCTGTGATAGCTGATCCGCGCAGGCGGCGAAGATCGGCTCCGCTTCCTGCGGCAGGCCCTCGGCCAGCGTCTGCGCGGCGCGCGCGATGAGGTCGGCGAGCACGGCGACGCTCTCGAGATCGCCGATCGCCACGAGACGCTCGACCCCGAGCGCGTACAGGCGGTCGCCCGCCAGCAGCGCAAGGTCGCGATCGCCGGTGCGGACGACCCGCGCGGCGTCGTCGCGGGCGTGCAGCAACCAGCCTTCGCGAACCGCTTCCATGGCGAACGCGAGGTCCGGACTCGGCAGCGCGTACGCGGCCGCCGGCAGGTCGTCGTCTCCCACCACGGCGTCCGCCAGCAGACCGCCCTCGGCGCGCAGCGCGCCGGCGATCTCCACCAGCGGGTTCACGAACCGATCTCGGCGAACGCCGCGGCCGCCGCCTCGACGGTCCGCGTGAGCTGCTCGGCGGTGTGTGCCGTCGACGGGAACCAGGCCTCGAACTGTGACGGCGGCGGGTAGACGCCGCGCGCCAGCAGCGCACGACACCAGGCCGCGTAGGCGTCGAGGTCGCAGGCGCGCGCGCCCGCGTAGTCGTGGACGGGCTCCTCCGAGAAGAACGTCGTGACGAGACCGGGAACAGAGACGATCTGGACGGGATGGTCGCCGGCGGCCTCGGCCAGGCCGGTGGCCAGGGCGTAGGTGGTCGCCGCGAGGTTCGCGTAGGCCTGCTCGTCGAGCAGCTCGAGCGTCTTGAGGCCCGCGGCGACGGCCAGCGGGTTGCCGCTGAGCGTGCCCGCCTGGTAGACGTCGCCGGCCGGCGCGATCCGGTTCATCAGCGCCGCCGAGCCGCCGTAGGCCGCGGCCGGCAGCCCGCCGCCGATGATCTTGCCGAGCACCGTCAGGTCGGGGCTGATCCCGGTCAGCTCCTGGGCGCCGCCGGGCGCGACGCGAAAGCCCGAGATCACCTCGTCGAAGATCAGCAGCGCGCCGTTGCCGGTGGCCTGGTTGCGCAGCAGCTCGAGAAACCCCTCCTGCGGTGGGACGAGGCCCATGTTCGCGGGGAACGGCTCGCAGAGGATCGCGGCGAGCTCGTGCTCTGCGCAGGCCGCGACGACGGCCTCGCCGTCGTTCCACGGCACGACGATCGTCGCGGCGGTCGCGGCCGCGGGCACGCCCGGGCGACGCCGGGAGCGCGGCGGTCGCCAGGCCGCTGCCGGCCTCGGCGAGCAGGCCGTCGACGTGTCCGTGGTAGGCGCCGGCGAACTTCAGCAGCTTGTCGCGGCCGGTCGCCGCGCGCGCGAGGCGGATCGCGCTCATCGAGGCCTCGGTCCCGCTCGACGTCATCCGCAGCATCTCGACCGAGGCGATCCGCCGCGCGACCTCGTCGGCGAGGTCGATCTCGGCCGCGGTCGGTGCGCCGAACGTCGTCCCGAGCTGCGCGGCCGCGCTGATCGCCGCGAGGATGTCGGGGTGCGCGTGGCCGTGGACGAGCGGGCCCCAGGAGCAGACGTAGTCGATGTAGCGGTTGCCGTCGGCGTCGACGATCTCGGCGCCGTCGGCGCGCTCGATGAACAGCGGGTCGCGCCCGATCGCGCGCATCGCGCGGACCGGCGAGTTGACGCCCCCGGGCAGCCGTGCGAGGGCGCGCGCGTACAGCTCGGCGGATTTGGTGTCGCTCAGTGAGACGGACATGCGGCCCGCAGACTACGCGGGCCGCGGCCCGTCACGTCCGGCGGACGCGGATCGTCGCGATCCGCTTGCTGCCCTGCTTGACGGTGCAGCTGCTCGCGCCCCGCGGCGGCGTCGCGGGCGCCACGAAGCGGCGCTGTCCGCGGCGCGTGCCGGCGACGGCGAAGCTCGTGGAGCTGCCGGCGCGCTTGCAGTCGACCGCGAACGCCGGCTGACCGCGCGCGACCTTCGCGCCGACGGTCAGGCGAACCAGTCCGCCGCCGAAGTACAGACGCGTCGTGCCGTTGCTGTTGGTCTTCTTGCCGCTGTAGGCCGCCTCGGCGGCGGGCGCCACGACGAGCAGCGCGGTGACGGCGAGGGCGCAGACGATCTTCCGTGACACGCTGACGCAGATGCCCGCGGGCGGCGCCGACGAAACTCAACCGGCGTGCTGCGCTTCCCAGTCCTTGAACGCGTCGGTGAAGTACAGGAGCCGGACCTTCTTGAACTCCGTCGAGGAGTAGAGCGTCGCGCGGTCGGAGATCTCGGGGACCTCCGCGGCGATCGCGTCGAGCACCGCGTCGCACTCCTCCTTGGAGCGGCCGTGGGCCATCGTGAAGATCTGGTAGGGCCAGTCCTCGTAGGTCGGGCGCTCGTAACAGTGGCTGATGCCGCGGAAGGCCGCCATGCGCGGGCCGATCTCGTCGATGCGATCGTCCGGCACCCGCCACACGCCCATGCCGTTCGCGCTGAAGCCGGCGCGGCGGTGGTAGAGGATCGCGGCGACGCGGCGCAGCAGCCCGCGGTCCTGCATGCCGCGGAGGTGCTCGAGCAGCGCGTCGACCGTCATCCCCAGCGCCCGCGCGGCGTCCTCGTAGGGCTCGGGCACGACCGGCAGGTCGCCCTGCGTCGCGCGCACGACCGCGACGTCGGTGTCGTCGTAGGCCTGCTTGTCGAGCTCGATCGGCGCCTTCTCGTCGCCCTGTGACGACAGCGCGGCGGTGTCGCCCTCCATCTCGAGATCCATCCGGATCTTGAACAGCTGCAGCGTCGGCAGCTGGCGGATCGACTCGGCGCCGGTCAGCTCCTGCAACACGTCCAGCGTCCCCTGCAGGCCGAGCTTGGAGTTCTCCTCGACGGCCAGCGTGAACCACATGTTGAACTCGTGGTTGCGCAGGTAGTTGTGGCTGACGCCGGGGTGCGAGTTGATGATCTTCGCCGCCCGCCAGGGATGCTCGGGGTCGACCTTGGCAGCGACGAGCATCGAGCCGTAGCCGAACGCGCGCGTGTCGAAGATCGGCGTGACCTGGCGGATGATCCGCTTGTCGAGCAGGTGCTGGACGCGCGCGAGCACCTCGTCCTCGGCGACCCCGGCCTCGCGCGCGACGGCGGCGTACGGGCGGGCCTCGATCGGGAACGAGCCCTGCATCAGGTTCAGCAGCTTGCGGTCGAGGTCGGTCAGCGGGATCGCAGCGCCGTCCTTGCGCTCGCGGATCTTCGGGACGGCTGCTTTGTCTACTGAAGCCACGTCGCGGCGTCCTTGGCGTGGTAGGTGATCACGAGGTCTGCGCCGGCGCGCCGGATTGCGGTGAGCGTCTCCAGGACGATCGCCCGCTCGTCGATGTGACCCGCGGCGGCAGCGGCCTTCACCATCGCATACTCGCCACTGACGTTGTACGCCGCGACCGGCATCCGCGTGGCCTGCTTGACGCGCCAGAGCACGTCGAGATACGGCAGCGCGGGCTTGACCATGACGAGGTCGGCGCCCTCCTCGACATCGAGCAGCGTCTCGCGCAGCGCCTCGTCGCCGTTGGCCGGATCCATCTGGTAGCCGCGGCGGTCGCCGAAGGCGGGCGTGGAGTCCGCGGCCTCGCGGAACGGGCCGTAGAACGCGCTCGCGAACTTCGCGCTGTAGGCCATGATCGGCGTGTCGCTGAGGCCTTCGTCGTCGAGCGCCCTGCGGACCGCGCCGATGCGCCCGTCCATCATGTCGCTCGGCGCGACGATGTCGGCGCCGGCCCGGGCCTGGGAGATCGCGGCGCGCGAGATCAGCTCGACGCTCGAGTCGTTGTCGACGGAGCCATCCGCGCGCAGCAGCCCGCAGTGGCCGTGGTCGGTGTACTCGCAAAGGCAGACGTCGGTGATCACGATCAGCTCGGGGTGCGCCTGCTTGAGCGCCCGCGTCGCGAGCTGGACGATGCCCTCGTCGTCGTAGGCGCCGGTGCCCTCTGGGTCCTTCGCGGCCGGGATCCCGAACAGCAGGACCGCGGGGACGCCCAGCTGCGCGACGGCGCCGGCCTCGGCGACCAGCTCGTCGATGCCCAGGCGCGCCTGACCGGGCATCGCGTCGATCGGCGTGCGACCCGACTCGGCGTGGACGAAGAACGGCGCGACCAGGTCGCTCGGGGCGAGGGTCGTCTCGCGCACAAGCTCGCGCATCACCGAGGTGGCGCGCAGGCGACGCAGGCGGGTTTGCGGGAACGCCATCGCCTGACAGGGTACGCCCGTGGCGCCGATCGGCGACATCACGACGTGGCTGGACACGCGGCTTGCCGATGCCGGAATCGCGCGCACCGGGGCCGTCGAGCTCGTGCGGTCGCGCGCGTGGGCGACGATCTACAAGGCGACCACGTCGGCCGGGACGGTGTGGATGAAGGCGGCCGGCGAAGGGACGGCGTTCGAGGCAGGGCTCTACCGGCTCCTGGCGCAGGTCGTCCCCGAGCGGGTGCTCGTGCCGATCGCCGTCGATGCCGGGCGCGGGTGGCTGCTGCTGCCCGACGGCGGGCTCGAGCTCGCCGACCGCGTCGACGGCGCGGAGCTGACGGGGGCGCTCGCGGTGATCCTGCGCTGCTACGCCGAGCTGCAGCGCGCGCTTGCGCCCCACGCCACCGCCGTCCTCGCAGCGGGCGTGGCGGACATGCGTCCCGCGGTTATGCCTGAGCGCTATGAGGAAGCACTGGCCAGCGTCGGCGACTTTCCCGATCGCGACCGGGTGGTGGCTATGCGCGACACCTACCGCGGCTGGTGCGAGACGCTCGCAGGCGCGGCGGGCGAGGCCAGCGTCGACCACAACGACCTGCATCCGTGGAACATGCTCGTCGGCGACCTTCGCCGCCCCGGCGACGTGCGGTTCTACGACTGGGGCGACGCGGTTCTCGCGCACCCGTTCGCCTGCCTGCTCGTCCCGCTCGGGATGGCGAACCGGCGCGGCGGCGCAGCCGCGCTGACGCCGCTTCGCGACGCCTACCTCGACGCGTACGCCGACCTCGCGCCGCGCGACGAGTTGGCGCGGACGGCGGCGCTCGCATGCCGGGTCGCGAAGGTCGCGCGCGCGTTGACCTGGCATCGCGCGGTGAGCGGCAGCGACCCCGGCGACCTGGAGCCCGCCTTCGTCGCCGCGCCCGGCGAGTGCCTGCGCTCGCTGCTCGACGACGCCTACGCCGGCGGCGCCTGACGCGCAGGCTTGGCTTCGCTTGCGCACGTCGTTACCCTGAGTAACGTGAGGAACCGGTTGGCAGGCTCGCTGCTCCTCGCGGTGCTGGCGTTGCTGGCGGCGGCGCCGGCGGACGCGGCCGTCGAGGAGAAGGTCCTGCGCTACGGGCCGGTCACGCTCGGGCCGTACGACGTCCACCGCGAAGAGGTCAGCTACGGCGTCCCCGCGCCACAGGTCGACGGCTGGCTGACGGCGATCAGCGCGAACGTCGTCGACGCCGACGGCTCCGAGGTACCGATCTCGCGCACGATGCTGCACCACATCGTGCTCGCGAACACCGGCGGGCGGCTGGGTGAGCGTCGCGACGCGACGTGCGACACGTTCACGTTGTTCGACGGCGAGCGCACGCTGCCGCGCCTGGGCGAGCGCTTCTACGCAGCCGGCGAGGAACGCGCGCGGCTGGACCTGCCCGACGGCTACGGCTACCGCATCCGCGCGGGCGATCGCTGGGCGATGAGCCTGATGCTGATGAACCACCGCAACCGCACCGACAAGGTCTTCGTCGAGTACCGCGTGCGCGTCGAGACCGGCCGCGAGCTCGTGCCGATCGACCCCTGGTGGCTGGACGTCGTCAACTGCAAGCTCGATCCGATCTACGACGTACCGGGCGGCGGCAGGCGCGGGTCGACGCACGAGCGCCACGCGGAGTTCGTCGCGCCGGCGGCGGGCCGGATCGTGTTCGGCGGCGCGCACGTGCACGGCGGCGGCAAGGGCCTGACGCTGCGCTCGCTGGACTGCGGCGGGCGGGTGCTCTACGACTCGCGGCCGCTGTGGGGCCTTCCGACGCACCCGTTCTACAAGGTCCGCCCCGTGCTGCACGAACCCGGGCCGATCTCGATGTCGCACCTCAGCTCGGCGCAGGGCATCCCGGTCGCCAAGGGCGAGCGATTGCGCCTGACCGCGAGCTACGACGGAGAGCGTCCGCACGTGCGCGCGATGGGGATCATGATCCTCGCCTTCGCGCCCGACCCGGCGGTCACGCGGGCCTGCGGCGCGTTGCCCGGCGACGTCCGCAGCTATCAGACGACGACGCAGCCGGGACGCACCGCGACGCCGCGCACGACGATCCCGCTGAACTACCTGCCGCCCGCGCAACTCGGCAGCGGCAGGCGGGCGCGCCCGGTGAGCGGACCGCCCGGCGCGCCGCTGGTGCGCTCGCGCGGTGGGGAGATCGACGTCGGCGACCTGTTCTTCTCACCGGCGCGGCTCGAGGTCCGCCGCGGCGCGACGCTGCGCTGGCGCTTCACGGGCAAGACGCTGCACAACGTCACCCTCGCGCAGGGCCCGCGCGGCTTCTCCTCGTTTGACCTCGACGGCGAGCGCACCTACGCGCAGACGCTCACCGCCCGCGGGACGTACCGGCTGTTCTGCGCGCTGCACCCGACGACGATGCTGCAGACGGTGCGCGTGCGATGAGGCGCACGCTCGCGCTGCTGATGCTGCTCGCGCTGCCTGCGTCCGCGCACGCGGCCTACGACCCGCGCGTCACGATGCAGGTGCCGACCGCCGGCGGGCCGGGCTCACCGGCGGCGTTCACGGCGACGGTCGCGCAGGCCACCGGCGAGGACTCCCACCGCACGATCGAGGCGCGGCTGCCCGGCACGTTCGGCTTCAACGCCGGCTTCGTGCGGTCCGCCGAGCCGATCGGCCGCATCCACGCGACGTCGGTCTTCGGCCCGGCCGACGGCGAGTTGTTCCTCACAGAGGACTTCCGTGTCGTCGGCGCGGTCGCCGGGCTCGGCGGCCTCGTGCGACTCCCGTTCGAGGGGATCCTCGAGGTCCTCCCCGGACAGGAGATCGTGCTGCGCTTCGACGGCCTGCCCGACGTCGCCGCGACCAGCCTCGCGCTGACGATGGACGGCGGCGCGCGCACGCCGCTGGCGCTCCCCCGCACCTGCGGAACGCACGTGATCAAGGTGCGGCTCGTCGGCAGGTCCGGCGACGTGCGCCGCAGTGAGCACCCCGTCACCGTCGACGGCTGCCGGGCGGCGCTGCCGCGCGTGACCGAGCCGCGCGCTCGGCGCGGCGTGCTGCGTTGGCGAACGGCCGGCGCCGCGCGCACCGAGCTCACGCTGCGCCGGCTCGTTCGCGGCCGCTGGCACGAGGTCGGCCGCCGCACGACCACGCGGACGACGCTGCGCGTCTGGCGCCGCGCCGACGCCGTCGCGCTGGTGGCGCTCGCCGCCGACGGCACCCGCTCGCTGACGCAGGTTGTGCGCCTGCGTGTGCGCTAGCGGGCGCGGGGGTGGGGTTCAGAAAGTGGCTTGCATTGGCTAGCGAAAAGTCGGACAAACGCAGCCAACTCTTGTAAGCAGGGGGTCGCGGCGGCCCGCGCGGGGTCGCGGCGGCGGCGCTAGCGCGCGTCCCAGTCCTCGCGCGTCATCGCGTAGATGTCGTGGTCGCGCCAGTCGCCGTCGATCTTCAGGTAGCGGCGGGCGCGACCCTCGAGGCGGAAGCCGGCCTTCTCGGCGACGCGCTGGGAACGCGCGTTGTGGGGCATGATCGCGGGCTGGACGCGGTGCAGGCCGGCGTGCTCGAAGGCGAAGCGGCAGGTCAGCAGCACCGCGCGCGTACAGTGGCCGCGGCCGTTGGCGGCGCCGTCGACGAAGTAGCCGAGGGTCGCGTTCTGCCAGACGCCGCGCACGACGTTGGAGAGCGCGACGCGGCCGATCAGGCGGTCGTCGGCGGCGTTGTCGAGGACCGCGAACGCGTAGCCCGTGCCATGGACCCAGGCCTCGGTGTCGAGTGTGATCTCACGCGCCTGGGCCGAGCGCGAGTAGAAGCTCTCGTCGCGGACCGGCTCCCAGGGCTCCATGAACTCGCGGTTGCGCACGCGCACCTCGAGCAGCGCGTCGACGTCGCCGCGCGCGAACGGGCGGATCGCGGTCACGCCGTCCTCCAGGCGCAGGCGCGGGACGCCGGGGCGGATCACGCGAACCGCCTCAGGGCCACGCGCGCGAGCACGGCGTAGGCGGCGACCAGCAGCGCGAGGTTCGCGAGCGCGCCGCCCAGCGACGGGCCGGCGTCGTTGAGCGCGGCGTCGAGCGCCTCGAGCGCGGGTTTGAACGGGAACACGGAGCTGATGATCTCGATTGCGTCGAACAGCGTGGCGTTGACGGTGCCCGACGGGACGAGCGCGAGCGCCGCGATCGGCAGCGACAGCAGGAACGCCAGCAGCGAGGCCGCGCGCACGTCGCGTGTCAGCGCGCCGATCGCGGTGCCCAGGCCGCCGAACCCCAAGGCCCCCAGCGCAAGCGCTGCGGCGATCTGCGCAGAGCGCTCCCAGTGGATGTCCTGAAACAGCGCGAGCAACCCGAGCAGCAGCAGGCCGACGGCAAATGCGCAGACGCCGCCGAGCACGAGCTTCTCGACCACGAGCGACGCCCTGCTGACGAGCCCGCGCACGAGCCGGCCGAACGCGTGCTCCTCGCGCTCGAGCGCCAGCATCCCCGCCGCGACGAGGACACCGACGAACATCAGGGCGACGGTCAGCGCGGCGGCGACCGCGTAGCCGTCGAGCGAGCTCGTCGGGCCGTCGACCGTCGTCGCCTTGACGCGGATCGGCGAGCTGATCGACTCGAGCAGCGGCTGGGAGAGGTCGAGGTTCTCGATCGCCTCCTGGGCGAAGCGGCGCACCTCCGCGATCGCAAGGCGCTGCGGGTCGCCGCGCGGCAGGCCCTGCTCGGCGGCCGCGAGGATCGTCGCCGAGCGCTGCAGGCCGAGGATGTTCAGGCGCCGGCCCAGCAGCGAGATCCGGCCGCCGTCGAGCAGGATGTCGAGGTAGGAGCCGGCGACCTTGGTGAGCTCGCGCGACAGCGCCGTGTTGGCCTTCGCGAGCTGGCTCTCGATCGTGTTCTCGACGTAGCTGCGCTTCAGCGGGTTGTCGGCGTTGTAGAGCACCTCGAGGGTGGGCAGCCCGCCGCTGCCGCCGAGGCTCACCGCGGCCTGCAACTTCGCGGTGACGTCGGCGGGGACGATCAATGCGCCGACGGCCTCGCCTGACCGCACCTTCTCGGCGGCCTGCTTGCGACTCGACACGCGCACCGGGTCGATCGCGTCGAACAGGCGCTGCGCGTAGTCCGACGCGTCGAGCTCCTTGTCGCCGACGCGAAACTGCGAGGCGCCCGGCGCGACCTCGTTGAGAAACGCGACCTTCGGCTTCTGCGGCGGCCGGCTGACCGCGAAGCCGACGGGCAGCCCGATCACCAGCGCATACGCGAGCAGCAGCCCGACCAGCAGCGGAGAGCGGCGCAGGATCTGCAGGTCCTTGATCAGCAGGAAGCGCATCGCTCAGTGCCCACGTGCGTGCAGGAAGCGCACGAACGCGGCCTCGAAGTCCGACGCCCCGTTGCCGACCTCGGCCTGCAGGCCCTCGGGCGTGCCGGCGAACAGCAGCTCGCCGTCGGCCAGCACGAGCACGCGGTCGGCGTAGCGCTCGGCCTCGCCGACGTTGTGCGTGGAGAAGACGACCGTCGTCGAGCGCTCGCGCGCGAGGCCCGCGATGAACTCCCACAAGAGCTCGCGCTGACGCGGGTCCAGCGAGGAGCTCGGCTCGTCGAGCAGCAGCACCGGCGGATCGGCGAGCAGCCCGACGGCGATGTTCACGCGCTGCTGGTTGCCGCCTGAGAGGCGACCGAGCTCGTCGCCGGCGCGGTCCTGCAACCCCGTCTGCGCAAGCATCTGCGCCACTGCTGCGTCGGCATCGGCGACCTTCTCCAGCCGCGCGAACAGCTTGAGGTTCTCGGCGACCGAGAGCTTGCGATAGACCGCCGCCTGCTGGGGCACCCAGCCGACCGTGTCGGGCGCCGTGTCCAGCGTGCCCGCGCTCGCGTCGACGAGCCCGCCGAGGATCGAGAGCAGCGTCGTCTTGCCGGCGCCGTTGGGCCCGATCACGGCGACGATCTCCCCGGGGTCGGCCGCGAAGCTCACGCCTCGCAGCGCGGTCCGCTCCCCGTAGCGCTTGACGAGGCCTTCGGCCTTCACTCGCGAGAGGCTATTGCGCCCGGGTGCTCCTCGCTCCAGGGGGCGAAGGCGACACGCTCGGAGAGGTAGTCGTAGGTCTCGCGCAGGATCGCGGCGATCGGCAGCGACACGAGCGCGCCGACGATCCCGTAGATCTCGCCGCCGACGAGCAGGCTGAAGATGACGAGCAGCGGGTTGATGCGCAGGGCGTGGCCGAAGATCTGCGGCGCGACGATGTGCCCCTCGATCTGCTGGATCGCGACGAACAGCAACGCGACCCAGACCGCCGTCAGCGGATCGGTGAAGAGTGCGACGATCACCGGCGGCGCGGCGCCGAGGAACGGCCCGATGAACGGGATCAGCTCCATCGCTCCGAAGAAGAGCCCGAAGGCGACGGCGTAGGTCTTGCCCTCGGGGAAGATCCCGAGCAGGCCGTAGACGTACAGGCAGACGGCCGCGCCGGTGCCCATCGCCAGGCTGAACAGGAACTGGCCGCGCACGTAGCCGCCGACGGCGCGCTGCACCCGGCGCGGGTAGTCGTCGTCGGGCGTGCCGTCGCCCGGCGGGACGATGCGCCGCACGAGCGCACCGATGCGCGGCGCGTAGAGCAGCATGTAGATGCTCAGGACGACGACGAGCACGAGCGCAAAGCCGGCGCGGACCGCGCGCTCGAGGATCTCGGTGCCGGCGGAGACGACGTCGTTGGTCCCCCCGACGACGTCCTGGCGCAGCGTCTCCAGCGCGGTCTCGCCCTGCGCCTTGATCTCGATGTCGATGCCGTTGTCGTCGAAGTACGTCTGCACGTCGGCGAGGCTCTCGTTGGCGCTGTCGACGATCGCGGGCACGTCGTCGCCGAACTGCCGCGCCTGGTCGGCGACCGGGTTGGCGAGCAGCACGCCGGCGGTGACGACGGCTGCGAGGAATCCGACGTAGACGATCGCGACCGCCATGCCCCGCGGCATCCACGGGCGCTTCACGAACGTCACGAGCGGGTTGAGGATCAGCGCGATGACGCCGGCGAACACGAAGATCCCGATCGCGTGGCCCGCCGCGCGCAGCAGCGCATACGCGGCGAGCAGGGCGATCGGCAGCAGCACCATCTGCACCCAGCGGTGCACGACGACTGGCGGTGTGCGGCTTGACCCCGGCATTTCGTGTTTCGGGCAGAGTACGCCGCGTGCCAGCGGCGCCCGTGACCATCCTCTTCTGCGGCGATCTCGTCGGCTCCTGCGGCCGCCGGACGCTTCTTGGCCTCTTGCCCGGGCTGCGCGAGCGCTACGCCCCGACGTTCGTGATCGTCAACGGGGAGAACGTCGCGGGCGGCGTCGGGATCACGCCGAAGATCGCCGACGAGCTGCTCGCCGCGGGCGTCGACGCGATCACGCTCGGCAACCACGCCTACCGCCGCGCGGAGATCCTCCCCTACCTCGAGACCGGCAAGCCGATCCTGCGGCCGGCCAACTACCTGCGTTCACAACCGGGGCGCGGCTCGCTCGTGGTCGAGCGCGACGGCGTGCGCCTGGGGGTCGTGAACCTCTCGGGCAACCTCTACATCCGCGCCGGGCATCCCGCGTTCCGCGAGATCGACAGCGTCCTCGAGACGCTTGCCGACTGCGATCACGTGCTCGTCGACATGCATGCGGAGGCGACGAGCGAGAAGGTCGCGATGGGCTGGTATCTCGACGGCCGCGTCACGGCGGTCGTCGGCACGCACACGCACGTGCCGACCGCCGACGCCCGCGTCCTGCCCGGCGGGACCGCCTACATCACCGACGTCGGGATGACCGGCGCCCGCGACGGCGTGCTCGGCGTCAAGCGCGAGCAGGCGATCGAGTCGCTCGTGACGCAGATGAACGTGCGCTTCGAGCCGTCCGAGGAGGACCCGTGGCTCAACGGCGTCGTCATCTCGGCGGGACCCGAGCCCCGGCGGGCCAGCGCGATCGAGCAGCTGCTCGTGCCGGGGACCGCCGCACCGCCAAGCTGAAACGGATTCACTATTGTCCGCGGCATGTCCCTCGCAGGCCGGACCCTGTTCATCACCGGTGGCAGCCGCGGCATCGGGCTGGCGATCGCGCTGCGCGCCGCGCGTGACGGCGCCAACGTCGCGCTGCTGGCCAAGACCGCCGAGCCCGACCCGCGCCTGCCGGGGACGATTCACACCGCGGCGGCGGAGATCGAGGCGGCCGGCGGTCAGGCGCTGCCGATCGTCGGCGACGTCCGTGACGCGGACTCGGTCGCCGCTGCCGTCGCCCAGACCGTCGAGCGCTTCGGCGCGATCGACATCTGCGTCAACAACGCCAGCGCGATCAACCTCGCGCCGATCGAGCAGACCGAGGTCAAGCGCTACGACCTCATGCTGAGCATCAACGCGCGCGGCACGTTCGTGACGACGCGCGCCTGCATCCCGCATCTCAAGCAGGGCACCAACCCGCACATCCTCACGCTGTCACCGCCGGTCGACCTGCGCCCGGAGTGGCTCGGCCCGCACGCGGCCTACTCGCTCTCGAAGTTCGGGATGAGCATCCTCACGCTCGGCGCCGCGCAGGAGCTGCGCGAGGCCGGCGTCGCCGCCAACGCGCTGTGGCCGCGCACGATCATCGCGACGGCGGCCGTCCAGAACCTGCTCGGCGGCGAGGGCTCGATGGCCCGCGCGCGCACGCCCGAGATCGTCGCCGACGCGGCCTACGCGATCTTCAACCAGCCGGCCACGGAGTGCACGGGCAACACGTTCATCGACGAGGACGCGCTCGAGCGCTTCGCCGGGATCACCGACTTCGAGCCCTACCGCGCCGCGCCCGGCGACGACGAGCTGCTGCCCGACCTGTTCGTGTAGGCGATCGCCCGCGCGCTCAGCCCGAGCGCCGCAAGCAGGCAGAGGTTGCGCAGCGCGACGAGCGAGATGATCGTGTCGTCGCCGTCGACAAGATCGAAGTAGCGCCCGGGGAACCACAGCTGGGTGAGCACCATCGCCGCAACGAGTGCGCCGGCGACCGCGCGGTCGCCCGCGCACAGCGCGAGCACCGCGAACGGCGCCAGCCAGATCATGTACTGCGGCGAGAGCACCTTGCCGAAGGCCACGAACGCCAGCAGCGCGAGCAGCGCGCAGCGGATCAGGTGGCGCTCGGACGACGCCCGCGCGGCGAGCACGATCACGAGCAGCAGCGCGGCCACGAGCGCGGCGGTGCTCAGCGCGAGCACGAGGTCGGCGTGGCCGCCATCCAGGCCGTTGGACTTGAAGCGGTCGGGATGCTCCGCGGTGTTCGTGACGAACGATCCGCCGAGCGCGAACAGCACGCTCGCGCTCAGCGACTCGATCTGCACCGGGCGGTCGAGGTGGAACTCGATCATCCCGCCGAGGCCGCCGAGGATCGCGAACGGCAGCAGCCCGGCGCCGACGATCGCCGCGCACAGCAGCAGCCCGTCGCGCGCATCGTCGCGGCGCCCACGTCCCCACAACCAGGCGGCGGCGACGGGCGCGAGCACGATCGGGAAGAGCTTCACCAGCGTGCCGGCGGCGAGCAGGGCGAAGCCTGCGCGCGGGCGCTCGCGCACGAAGGCCAGCAGGGCACCGAGCACGATCGCGATCGCCGCGAGATCGAAGTGCGTGCGCACCTGCGCGCCGAGCGCCAGCGGCGCGAGCGCCCAGATCCACGCCGCGAGCGGACCGGCGAGCGAGCGCAGCAGCTCCTGGCAGATCAGCGCGCAGATGAGCATCTCGATCGCGAACGTCGTCTCGAAATGCGATGCGCCAAGCGGCCATGGCAGCGCGATCGGCAGCAGCGCGAGCGGCGGGTACTCAAAGCCGAAGTCGCGGTAGGGCACGTGGCCGGCGCCGACCTGCCCGTTGAACACGGAGTAGACGTAGAGGTCGTTGACCGAGATGTCGGCCGTCGGGCCGACGGTCGTCGCCAGCCAGTAGACGAGGACGAGCGCTAGGCCGGGTCCGGCTCGGCGTAGCGGCCGAGCACTGCGAGCATGACGAGAGGGAAGAACCACACGATGTAGAGGTAGAACCAATAGGTCACGCCGAGCTGCAGCGCGACGATCACGGCAGCGGCGAGTGCGGCGAGCCCGATGATGTCGCGTCGGCGCGGAATCAATGCAACGCCGACGGCAAGCACGACGGCAAGCGCCTGCCAGACGTGCTGAAGGGTGTCGAGGTCGTAGAGGCCCCAGATCGAGAACGGCGCGTTGCGCTCGGCTTGGTAGGCGATGCTGCGGTCATACATCGTGCTGAGCGAGTCGCCGTTGGCGATCACCGGCGCGAGCGCCAGCGCCGCGGTTGCGGCGAAGGCGACGGAGAACATCACGAGGTTGCGCACGCGACCGCGCTCGAGGTCGTGCGTGGCAAACAGCGGCGCAAGACCGAGCGTCGCGAACTTCGTCAGCCCCCCGAGCGCGGCGAACACGCCGCGCAATCGCGGTGACGCCGCGAAGTACAGCGTCGCCAGCACGAACACGGTGACCAGCGCGTCGTTGGCGTTGCAGGCCAGCGTGTAGAGCGTGAACGGAAACGCGGCCCAGGCGAACGCCAGCGCGATCCCGAGGGCCGGCCCGCGCACCCGGCGGCCGAGCAGGAAGCACAGCAGCAGGCACAGGATGTCGAAGGCGATCGCCGCGGCGTGCGCGGCCGGCAGCTCGTCCCAGCTGCCGCTCCAGCCGAAGATCTTCACGAACGGGACGTAGGCGATGTAGTTGACCGGCCCGTAGGTGTCGCCGTGCTCGTTGTCCTTGGGGAAGGCGTCGTAGATCTTCTCCCCGTGGGTCATCCGGTCGGCGCCGATCACGCCCGCGTAGCCGACGTCGATGACGTTGGTCTCGGTGACGTTCAGCCCGACACGGAAGCCGACGAGGAAGATCACCACCACCGCCATCCACGACGCGGGCAGCAACATGTGCAGCTTCTCCCCGCGCTCGGCGGGGTCGGTCTGCGGCCGCGTGCGCAGCCCGATCCAGAGCGCGCGCGCAAGGACGTAGGCGAGCAGCGGGTAGAGCAGCGGCACGCTCGTGTCGATCTTCGCGTCGTTGAAGAAGGCGACGCTGACGCCGAACGCGGCGAGCACGAGCAGGTCGAGGTGCACGATCCGCAGCGGTCGGCGCGGGTCGAAGAACCCGAGCAGGAAGACGATCGTCAGCGAGATCCAGACCCACGGCGAGTTGACCTTGCGCCCGAATGCGCCGGGGTACCCGCGCGCCATGGTCCAGGGCACCTGGTAGTCCGTCCAGGCCTCGGTCACTCGCCCGCTGGCGTCATCGACGTAGGCCTGCCCGATCTCCTTGGGCGGCTTGTCGCGCGAGAAGTAGGAGACCTGCCAGCGCCCCGGGCCCTTCGTGTAGACACCGGGATAGGAGTTCTTGAACTTCTTGCGCTCGGCACGGATCTTGCCGACCTTGTCGGCGATCGCCTGGACCTGCTTGCCGGTCAGGCGGTAGCCCGGCTGCTTGGCGTCGAGATCTGAGACGCCGACGGGCTTGTTCGGGTCGGCGGCCTTGGTCTGCGTCGTCGACTGCGCATGCGCCGCCGCCGCGGGCACGAGGACCAGCGCGGCGGCGAGCGCCGCGATTCGTCTCACCGACCGAAGCTCCAGAGCTTGTTGCCGAGGAAGTTCAGCGGCATCGCCGCGAGGATCGAGAGCGCCTGTGCCGGGACCTTCTCGAGGCCACCGGTCTCGACGAGCACCTGCAGCAGCGCGAACTGCACGGCGAACGCGACGAGGCTGACGACGAGAAAGCGCGCCGCCTGGAATCCCGCGTGACCGTCGCCGGCGTCGAACGTCCAATGACGGTTCCAGAAGAAGTTGTTGATCAGCGCGGCGACGAAGCCGCAGACCGCGGCCGCGCGGTAGTCGATGCCGGCAGCGTGCACGAGCAGCGTGTACAGGCCGACGTTGACGACGTAGCCACTGCCACCGACCGCGCCGAAGCGCACGAGCTGCAGCCAGTTCGCCGGTGTGCGCAGCCCGCGGTGAACCCGGCGATGGACCGGGACAACGGCGGCCTCGTCGGTCGTCGCCATGCCCCGCACGATACGGGGTCAGATCTTGAAATCGAGCGTTCGTCGGGTTTAAACCCGAGAAGTGCTTGATTTCAAGATCTGACCCCGGAAGTGGGTGAGGACCATCGGCGCCATGTCAGCGATCGACCAGGCGCCGTCGGCCCTTTCGGGCGGCGGCTGCACGCCGCTGTAGATCAGCGCGCCGCGCGAGTCGGCCGCGTGCAGTGACCCGTGCGACCCGCCGCCCACGTGCGCGAACCCGCCCCAGTCGGGGAACTCGTAGCCCGGCGCCGCCGACAGCAGGACGTCGCCCGACGTCTCGCATTCCACGGCCGCCCAGACGCGTGCCAGCGCGTCGGGATAGTCCGGCGCGTCGAAGCGGTCGTCGCTGATCGTCGCGCCCAGGGCGCCGAGATCGCCGGTGACGTTCCAGCGCTCCCCGCGCGCGTCGGCCGCCAGCGTGCCCGGCCTGAAGCGCAGCACGCCGCGGCCGGCGGTCGCGATCACGGCGTCGCCGTTGGGCGCTCGGTGGATCGCGAGGTCGACCCCGTCGAGCGCGAGCGCCGCGTCGACGAGCCGTGGCACCAGCGCCTCGCGCCCCTCCTCGACGAGTGCGTACAGCTGCGCCGAGCGCTGCGACGGGCAGACGGCGATCTCCGCCTCACCGGCGCCGCGGCCGCTCGGGGCCAACACCGCGAAGCGCTCGCGCATCGCGCCCTCGAGGTCGATCAGCTCCTCGACCAGCGAGTGGGAGTGGTCGGCGACCACGATCAGCGCGTGCGCGTCGAGGAACGCGTCGATCCCGCCGCCGGCGTGCACGAGACGCTCGAGCTGGCGGTCGGCCGCGGCGATCGAGTCGATCTGGCGCTCGGGGCCGTGCTCGTGGGAGTGCGTGTCGTTGTCGGGCAGCGAGAACAGCAGGAAGTCGAAGAGGTCGTGTTCGACGAGGTAGGCGCCGACGCAGCCGGTGTGCTGGTCGCGCAGCCCGGGCATCCCCAGCCGCGACCAGCAGCCGGTGTCGCGCGACGCGAAGACGTCGGCGTAGAACAGCTCGCGCGGGCCCATCACCGGCTTGCGGATGACCGTCGACGCCAGCCGCGTGAGCGTCGAGTCCTTCGCCGGCCTGTGCTCGTGGCGCCCGCGGAAGAACAGGTACGTCGTCCCCGCGGTGCGCACGTCGGCATCGTCGAGCGACTCGAACACCGTCGGCGTGTCGGCGGCCAGGTGCTCGAGGTTCATCCGGTAGATCAGATCGTTGAGCTGGCGCGCGACGCCGAAGCGGCGCGTCGCCGCGAAGCTCGAGCCGTACTCGACATAGCGCCCGTCCGCCCGTGAGTACCAGTTCATCGCCGGGATCCGGTGACGGTCCTGGCGCACGCCGGTGGCGATCGTCGCCGCGCACACCGGCGTCACCGACGGAAACGCCGCGCAGCAGGAGTCGACGTACGTGCCGCGCTCCATGACGCGCGCGAGCACCGGCGCGCGACCCGTGGCGACCGCACGCTCCAGCTCGGAGGGCTTGAGCCCGTCGATGACCGCGAGGACGAGCTTGGACCGGCTCACCGCAGCGAGCGCAACCCGGCGAACTTCTCACCGTCACGGCGCCGGCCGCCGAGCAGCAGCCAGGCCAGCAGACCGACGCCGATGACCGCCAGCGGCGGGAAGGCGAGGCTGACACCCGCGAGCATCAGCGCGAACGCCTCGGCGTAGAGGAAGAGCATCGCCGCGGCCTCGGAGTCCAGGCGCTTGGCGGCGCGGCCGAGCAGGTCGCGCGACGCCGCCAGCCCGAGCAGCGCGGCGAGGCCGCCGGCGATCAGGCCCGGCCACCACGTGTCGGAGACGTCGTCGAGCATGCCGGCGCCCTCGACGGCCGCCAGACCGATCGCCAGACCCTGCATCGCGCTGAGGCCCGGCCCGCTCTCGACGTAGCGCCGCGCGAACGTCGCGACGCCGGTGAGAACGACGAGCGCGAAGAGGAACCCGGTCGTCTCGAGGAACTCGAAGCTCGTGCCGTCATAGTCGACGCCGACGTCGGCCGACGCGAGCGCGCCGATCAGGAGGGCGGGGAGGAACGGACGGACGCCGATGGCGGCGCCGCACCCGGCTCCTTGCAGGAGAGCGAACAGTGCAGTCATGAGACGTCCGGTACCGTGGGGCCGCATGACGATAGAGCGTCGGCCTCGTGGGGGGCGTTCACAAGCACGCGACCTCGAGCGCTACGCGGCCCTGTTCGCCGACCGCACCTCGGTCATGAAGTCCTCGGCGATGCGCGATCTGATGGCCGTGATCGCCCGCCCCGAGGTCATCTCGCTTGCCGGCGGGCTGCCCGACACGACGACGTTCGCGCCCGAGGAGTTCGCGAAGATCATGTCCGTCGTCGCGGCCAAGGACGCGGCCCGCGCGCTGCAGTACAGCCCGACCGAGGGCCTGCCCGAGATCACCGAGCCGATCGTCTGGATCATGGAGCGTGAAGGCACGCCGGTCGACCCCGACGACGTCCTGATCACGACCGGCGGCCAGCAGGTCATCGACCTCGCCTGCAAGACGTTCGTCGACCCCGGCGACATCATCATCGCCGAGGCGCCGACCTACCCCGGCGCCGTGCCGACCTTCAGCGCCTACCAGGCCGAGGTCATCCAGATCGACATGGACGCCGACGGCATGCGCGTCGACCTGCTCGAGGAGACGCTCGCCGACCTCGAGAAGCAGGGCAAGCGCCCGAAGTTCATCTACACGATCCCGACGTTCCAGAACCCCGGCGGCGTGACGATGTCGCTGCCGCGGCGCAAGCGGCTCGTCGAGGTCGCGCGCGAGCGCGAGCTGCTCGTGCTCGAGGACAACCCGTACGGGCTGCTGCGCTACGAGGACGAGCCGCTGCCGTCGCTCTACGCGCTGGACGGCGGCGAGTTCGTCATCTACTGCGGGACGTTCTCCAAGACGCTCTCCCCCGGCGCGCGCCTGGGCTGGGCCGCCGGCCCGCGCCCGGTGATCGCGAAGTTCAACGTCGGCAAGCAGGCGTCGGACCTGTGCTCGTCGTCGATGACGCAGCTGTTCGTCGTCGAGTACCTGCGCTCGGGCCGCTGGCCGGCCTACATCGACCGCCTGAAGACGCTGTACGCCCATCGCCGCGACGTGATGCTCGACGCGCTCGAGGAGTTCTTCCCCGAGGACGCGACGTGGACGCGGCCGGCGGGCGGCATGTTCGTCTGGGCGACGCTGCCCGAGGGCATCGACACGACCGACCTCCTGGCCAAGGCGCTGACGCGCAACGTCGCATTCGTGCCCGGCCGCGCCGCCTACCTCGACGGCCGCGGCGCGACCTCGATGCGCCTGTCGTTCGCGACGATGGCCGACGACGACCTGCGCGAGGGCATCCGCCGGATCGCCGAGGTCGCCGACAGCCAGCTCGAGCTGCTCGGCTCCCTCACCGGTCGCCCGCGCGTCAGGAAGCAGCCGGCTGCCGAGCCCCAGCGCGCCGAGAACGTCGTGGACCTGCCGCCGCGGCGCGACGACGCCGGGCGCAAGTCCTCGTGAAGGTCGTCGTGCTCAAGGGCGGGCGCTCGCTGGAGCGCGAGGTCTCGCTCGTGTCCGGCGGGCGCGTCGAGGACGCGCTCGCGCGCCTCGGTCACGACGTCACCGCGCTGGACGTCGGCCATGACCTCGTCGCGCAGCTGCGCACGCTGCAGCCCGACTGCGCCTTCGTGGCGCTGCACGGGCGCGACGGCGAGGACGGGACGGTCCAGGAGCTGCTCGAGGTGCTCGGCATCCCGCACTCCGGCAGCGGCGTCAGCGCCTGCATCCGCTGCGCCGACAAGGTTCTCGCCAAGCACACGTTCCGCGACGCCGGCCTGCCGACCCCGGACTTCGTGTCGTTCAACGAGCAGGCCTTCAAGGAGCTCGGCGCGGCCGACGCGCTGCCGGCGATCGAGGAGCAGCTCGGGTTCCCGCTGGTCGTCAAGCCGGCGGACCAGGGCTCGGCGCTGGGGATCAAGTTCGCGCGCGACGCGGGTGACGTCCCGGCCGCGCTCGTCGCGGCGTTCAGCTACTCGACGAAGGTGCTGCTCGAGCACTACGTGCACGGCCGCGACCTCGCGGTCTCGGTGCTCGGCGACGAGGCGCTGCCGGTGGTCGAGGCGATCCCCGTCGACACCGCCGACTTCTATGACTTCAGCGCGCGCTACACGATCGGCGGGTCGCGCTTCGAGTGCCCGGCGCAGCTCGACGACGCGGTCACCGCCCGGGCACAGGAGCTCGCGCTCGCGGCGCACCGCACGCTCGGCTGCCGCGGGTTCTCGCGCGTGGACCTGATGCTCGACGAGGACAGCGGCGAGCTGACGCTGCTCGAGGTCAACGCGATCCCGGGACTGACCGAGACGTCGCTGCTGCCCCAGGCGGCCGAGGCCGCGGGGATCGGCTTCGACGAGCTCGTGTCACGGATGCTCGGCTAGCCGCCTGACGATCTCGCCGGCCGGGCGCGCCTGCGCGAGCGCGTGCGCCTCCCCGGCCCAGAGGTTGAAGGCGTCGGTGTCGCCGCGCTCGCGGGCTGCCGCGCGCAGCGCGCTCGTCGCGTGGTGGATCTCCGGATAGGCGCTTGGCGCCGCCGCGTCGTGCGCGCGCATGAATGCGTTGACGATGCCGCGGGCGCGGCGGCCCGTGAACGCGCGCGTCAGCCGCGTCTCGCCAGGTGCCGCGTGAGCGGCGCGCTGGGCCGGGCTGGTCCCGGCTTCGGGGGCGAGCATCAGCGCGCTGCCGACCTGCGCGGCGCTCGCGCCCGCCGCCAGCGCCGCGGCGACTGCTGGAGCGTCGGCGATGCCGCCGGTCGCGACGAGTGGCTTGTCCGTCACGTGCGCGACGAGCCGCAGCAGCGCCAGCAACCCGATCGGCTCGTCGTCGCCGTCGGTGAACCCCCCGCGGTGGCCGCCGGCCTCGGCGCCCTGGACGACCAGCGCGTCGGCGGCGCTCGCCGCCGACGCCTCCTCCGGCGTGTTGACGGTCACCCACACTGCGACGCCGGCCGCGTGCAGCCGGGCGATCACGTCATCTCCCGGCAGGCCGAACGTGAACGACGCGACGGCCGGACGCTGCGCGACGAGGACGTCGAGCTTGGCGTCCCAGTCGTCGTCGTCGAAGCGCGGCTCTGCGCCGCCGACGCGATCGACGTAGGCGCGGACGACGGCCGGGTCGGCCGGCGCGGGACTGGGCACGAAGACGTTGACCGCGAACGGCCCGCGGGTTGCCGCACGGACGAGCGCGATCTCCGCGCGCACGGCATCAGCCGTCCTGTAGCCGGCGGCGAGGAACCCGAGCCCGCCCGCCTCGGTCACAGCGATCGCCAGCTCCGGCGTCGAGGGCCCGCCCGCAAGCGGCGCCTGCACGACCGGCTTTGCGAGTGAGCGGACGTCGAACACGCCCGCAGACGCTATTCGTCGCCGGCGAAGTCCTCGGGCGTGACCTGGTCGAGGAACTCCTTGAAGCGGTCGACGACCTCCTCGGTGTCCTCGACCTCGTGCTCGAACTCGATCGCCGACTCGGCGATGACCTCTTCGGCCGCATAGATCGGCGCCCCGGAGCGCACGGCGAGTGCGAGCGCGTCGGACGGGCGCGAGTCGATCTCCATCTCCTTGCCGTTGACCGCGAGCGTGATCTGCGCGAAGAACGTGTTGTCCTTCAGCTCGGTGACCGCGACCTGCGTGCAACGCACGTCCAGCTCGCCGAGCATCTCGATCATCAGGTCGTGCGTCATCGGCCGCGGCGTGGTCGCGCCCTGCAGCTTCATCAGGATCGCCGCCGCCTCCGGATGTCCGATCCAGATCGGCAGGAACTTGTTGGAATCGACGGTCTTCAGCAACACGATCGGCTGCTTGCCGACCATGTCGAAGCTCACGCCGTAGATCACCATTTCCTGCACGTCGCGCTCCTCGCGGCGGGTTCCGGGTCCTGCGACACGAGTATAGGCCCGCCTCCGGGGGTTTCCCTTACGCCAGGCCGCGCGACGATTGCGCGAAGTGCGGCAGCCCGTCGTCCGGGATCGGCTCCCAGACCGCGGCCGACTCGGTCCACTGCCGCCGCTGCGGGCGGATGCCGGGATCGCCGTCGAAGGCGCCAAGACGGACGCTGATGTCGTCGCGGTCGTCGGGGTGGTGGCTGAACAGGTGACCGCCGCAGACCGAGCAGAAGACCTTCGTGAAGCCGCCCTGCGGCGGTGCGTACGCGGTCAGCAACTGCTCGCCCGCCACGATGGTGAAGCTGCCGCGCGCGGGGGTCGCCTGAGCCGACGCGGCGCTGCCGGTGCGCCGCTGGCAGCGGTTGCAATGGCAGTACAGAGCGGCGACCAGCGGCGCTGAGATCTCAAAGCGCACGCCGCCGCAGAGGCAATGACCGGTGAGCACGGCGCTCAGGATCGCCGATCCTCGCGCTCGCTCGGCGCGCTGAAGCGGACGAGCTGGTGCGAGCCGTCGCAGAACGGCCGGATCCGCGAGCGCCCGCAGCGACACAGCGCGATCGTCTCGCGCTCGACGGTGATCGGATTGCCGTCCTGGTCGACGAGCTCGAACGGCCCGCGCACGAGCAGCGGCCCGTCGCGATACGGCGTGATGCGCGCCGTCATGACGCGAGCGCCGTCGGCTGGCCGGCAGCGATCGCGAGGCGCAGCGAGCTCGCGCCGCGCTGCCATGCGTCCAGTAGGTGCGCGGCCCAGCGCGCCTCGACGTGCAGCAGCGCGCAGGCGCCGAAGAGCACGTCGCCGGCCAGCGCAGGCTCGTCGCGGACGAGACCGCCGGCGAGATCGACCGCGGCGACGCTCTCGTGGACGGCGTCGGCCTCGACGTGCTCGTCGAAGAAGTCCAGCGCGTCGCGGTCGTCGATGCCCAGCCTGCGCAGGGCGTCGCCGTAGCGGCGGTTGGGCACGGCGCTCGTCATCTCGAACAGCGCCAGATGGCCGACGATCGCCCCGCGCAGGCGGCGGTGCAGCCCGCACAGCGTCATCAGGTTGTTCGTCGCCAGCGTGATCGCCGGGACGTGGTCGACGTAGCCGCCGTAACGGTCATCGAGACCGAAGGCGCGCAGCGCCTTGGCGAACAACTGCGCATGGACGCGGTCGGGGCGCCCGCCGCCGTACTCGTCGGCCTGGATCTCGACGAGCGCGGCCTTCGGCGAGCCGTGCAGGCGCGGGATCGCGAAGGAGTGCGGATCGGCTTCCTTGAGCTGGTAGATCGAGCGGTGGACGGCGAACTCGCGGAACTGCTCGAGCGTGCCGTCGCGCTGCAGGTGCTGCGACAGCGACGGACCGTCATCGGCTGCGGCGAGGGCGCGCAGGGCGACGTCGACGTGTTCGACCGGCAGGACGTCGGGGATCGCGACCTGCTCGCGGAGCGCGTGCTCGAAGACCGCCTCCAGCCGCTGTGTCACGGCGAGCAGGTAGGGATCCCACTCCCAGCGCTCGTCGACGCCCGGCAGGCCGCGGTAGTGCAGCTCGTAGCAGAGCGTCAGCGCAAGCTGGAAGTCCTCGTCGACAAGGACGTCGGGGGCCGCGGTGATCGCGACCTCGAGCGGTCCTGGCGCGCGGCGCAGGTGATCCAGCAGCGCGGCCGACATCGCGCCGCGGGGTTGGGGCAGGACGATCATCGTTCGTTGACGTACCCGGTGCTCAGGCCGTGAAGCGCTGCGCCAGCCAGGCTGTGGCGGCGTGGACGTCGCCGCCCACGGCGACGTCGCGCAGGCGCTGCGCGCCGTTCTCCCGCGTCAGCGCGCGGGCCGTCTCGAGCTCGGCGTCGCAGCCGAGCTCGCGTGCGAACGGCGCCAGCTCGACGAGCAGCTCGTGGAGCACGTCGCGTGCAGGAGCCGTCGCACCCGTCCGCACATCCGCGAGCTGTGCGTCGAGCCCGTGACGACAGGCGCTCCAGCGGTTCTCGGCTATCCGCCACGTCTGCGCCGGCGCGGGCAGTTCGCCGGCCTCGTGACGTGCCGCCAGCCAGGCGACCAGCGCGTGCACCACTGCGGCGACCGCGCCGGCCTCGGCGATCGTCGTCTGCGCGTCGGGCACGCGGACCTCAAGCGTGCCCCACTCAGGATGCAGGCGCGCCTCCCACCACCACGACGCGGGCTCGGGCACGCGCCCCGACGACCGGCCCCAGGCATGGGCGGCGGCGACGGCCTCCCAACTGCCGAACGCGGGCGGCACGCCCTGGCGCGGCAGCAGCGCGGCGATCAGCGGGCGAACCGACGCCAGACCGGAGTCCGCTCCTTCATAGAGCGGCGCGTTCGCAGCGAGGGCGGCGAGCGTCGGCAGATGCTCGCGCAGCGCGTCGTAGACCGCGAGCACGCGACCGGCGCCGCGCAGGCAGACGTGCACGTGCAGGCCGAAGACGAGCTGGCGGCGTGCGACCGGCCCGTACTCGGCGCCGATCCGCTCGTAGCGCGGACCCTCCGTCAGCGGTCCGGCCGGCGCCGCGAACGGGTGGGCGCCGGCGCCGGCGAGCAGCCGGCCGCGGGCGCCGGCCAGCGCGGCCGCGCGTGTGCGCAGGTCGCGGAGCTCAGCGAGCGCAACGTCGACCGCGGGTGCCGCGCGTGTGACGAGCTCGAGCTGTGCGGCGGGCAGCTCGGTGCGGATGCGGTCGTCGTCGCCCGCGTCCTGCGTGAGCTGCGCCGCGCCCGGCACGAGGTCCAGCGTCGCCGCGTCCAGCAGCATCAGCTCCTCCTCGATGCCGACGGTCAGCGCCGCCGGCTCGTCGAACCGGCGGCGCCAGTGCTCGGGGTCCGCCGAGGCTCCGCTCGCCGCGACCGGTGATGTGAGCGGAGGCACCCCCGGTTCGTACCCGGCGATGCGCGTGGTGACCCTGCCGGACGTTCAGCGCGGGCTGCTCGACGCCACGGCGGACGGCGAGGGGCTGCTCGTCCTGCGAGGTGTCGCGCCCACCTGACCGTCGTCTTCGAGCGCCGCCAGCGTCAGGCCGAGCGCACGAGCACGCTTGGCCAGCAAGCGGACCAGCTGCACGGTCTGGGCGCAGCCCGCGCGGTTGGCGCGAGGGCCGAGGCCGTCGTGGACGCGGATGACGGCGCCATCGCGCAACTCGGGGCTGATCCGCGCGAGCATCTCCTCGGCGGTGTCGCCGCGCCAGTCGTGGCTGTCGATCGTCCAGTCGACGGCGGTCAGACCACGCTCGCGCGCGAGGCGCTCGACGATCGGGGCGCGGGCGCCTTCCGACGGGCGCCACAGCCGCGCGGACACGCCGAGCGCGTGGAGGCGCGACAGGCCGCGGTCGGTGTCCAGCGCGAGCTCGGTGCGCGTTCGCTGACCCTGGGGGAGCTCGTCGCAGCCGAGCGCGATGGCGTGCCCGGCGAGGCGCACCTGCGCCGTCAGCCGGCACTGCTGGACGGCGCGGCTCGCGACGACGAAGAACGTCGCGGTGCTCTCACACTCCTCCAGCGCGGCGAGGATCTGCGGCGTCCAGGTCGCATCCGGTCCAGCTTCGAACGTGAGCCCGATCGTGTCCACATGCCGGGTGTACCCGGGGTGACCGTGATCGGTAGCGTCCGTCCAATGACTGCGTCGCCCGACTGCCGCACGATCGTCCTGGAGGGCGAGTGGGACATCGCGCGGCGAGACGAGCTCAGCGCCGTCATCGAGGATGCACTGGCGTCGTTCGACTCGAACACCACGATCGTCGTCGACATGCGCGCCACGACCTTCATCGACTCGAGCGCACTCGCGATCCTCGTCTCGCTGTACGTGCGCCTGCGCGCGCAGGATCGGCGCCTGATCACGCTCTGCACGAGCGACGGAGCACCGCGGCGCACGATCGACCTGCTCGGGCTCGGCGAGCGGCTGGGGCTCCTCGAGAGCGATCCCGCAGACCGAGGCGACGCCGTCGCGTAGGCCGGTCGTCCGGCGATGGACATCGCCGTGTTTGCGAGCGACGCCCGGGTAGGCGTTGTTCATGAGCGACATCACCGACAAGATCACCGGCCGCGTGAAGCAGGCCGCGGGCGACCTCGCAGACGACGCCGGCCTGCGCCAGGAGGGTCGTAAGGAAGAGCGCAAGGGCGAGGCCAAGGACGAGCGCGACAACGCCGTCGAGCGCGCCGAGGACAAGGCCGGCGAGGTCGCCGACCTCGAGCGCCAGACGTAGCGCCACCACCGACTCGCCGCGTCGAAAGGCGCGCAGCGCTGAGCCGTCGGCCGGGCAGGCACGGCGGCTCACGCGCTTCTGGGATCGTGTCGCGGGTGACGATCAGACCCGCGCGCGAGGACGAGGTCGAGGCCGTGCTGCCGATGTACGAGTGGCTCTTCGCACCACCCGGCCCGCCGGTCGCCTCGTGGAACCCCGGCCGCGGTGCGACGTCCCTTGCTGCCGCGATCGCCGGAACGGACAGCACCGTGCTGGTCGCCGAGGCGGACGACGGCACCCTCGTCGGCCTCATCACCGCATATCTCGACCTCGACTCCGTGCGCTTCGGCCGGCGCTGCTGGGTCGAGGACCTCGCCGTCTCGCCGGTGCACCGCTCCGCCGGGGTCGGCAAGGCGCTGCTCGACTCGGCGAAGGCCTGGGCGCGGGAACGCGGCGCCACGCACCTCGAGCTGGACACCGGGTGGGCGCGCGCCGACGCCCAGCGCTTCTACGAGCGCGAGCAGCCCGACGGCAAGAGCGTCAGCTACTCGTGGACGCTCTAGGAGATTCGCCCTGCCCGTCGAGGCCTTCCTGCTCGCGCTGGGCGCCGCGGTCGTGCACGCGCTGTGGAACGTTCTCGTCGCGCGTGAACAGGACACGCATGCCGTCACCGCGGTGGCGCTCGTCGTCGGCTGCCTCGCACTCGCGCCCGCCGCGGCGCTGACGTGGCAGCTCGACGCCGACGCCCTGCCCTACGTCGCCGCGTCGACCGTGCTCGAGCTTGCCTACTTCGCGCTGCTGGCGTTCGCCTACGGCCGCGACGATCTGAGCGCGGTGTACCCGCTCGCGCGCGGGTCGGCGCCGGTGCTCGTGCTCGTCCTCAGCGCCGTGACCCTCGGGACGTCGCCGTCTGCCCTGGCCGTCGCCGGCGTCGCAACCGTGGCGGTCGGCGTGCTCGCCGTGCGCGGCGCGAGCTGGACGGGCGCGCGCCTCGCGCTGGCCGTCGGCATCTGCATCGCCGGCTACACCGTCATCGACAAGGAGGGGCTCGCCCACGCGAGTCCGCTCGCCTACCTCGAAGCGGTCCTCGTGCTGCCCGCACTCGTCTACGCGATCGCAATGCGGGAGCGGTTCGTGCCGACCCTGCGCACCGCGGCGCCGCTCGCCGGGGTCGGGATGATCGGCGCGTACGGCCTGGCCCTCGCCGCCCTGGAAACCGCCCCCGCGCCTGCGGTCTCGGCCATCCGGGAATCGAGCGTCGTGATCGGCGTGCTGCTCGCCGCGGTCTTCCTGCACGAGCCGGTGACCCGGCTGCGCCTCGCGGGGTCGGTCGTCGTCGCGGCCGGCGTGGCGCTCGTGGCGTTGGGCTGACCGCCCACGGGTTCGAAGCTGACTCGCGGACAGCTCTCCGTTATCGTCGCCGGCCATGCCCAGACGTCGATCGGCGATCGCTCTGGCAGCCGTGGCGGTCCTCGCCGCGCCGGCCGCGTCGGCAAGTGCCGATTCGCGCGCCGACGCGCGGGCATTCGTGGCGGCGGCGGCCAAGTATCACGAGGCGTTCCAGCGCGCGGCCAAGAGTCGCCTGAGCGCAGAGCAGGCAGCGTACGAGGGGTGCAAGGACCAGGCGAAGGATGCGCCACCGGACCTTCAGACGACGATCTCGATGCTCCCGTACGGCCTCGCAAACCTCGGCGCGACACAGGCCACGGAACCGAAGTACCGGCAGATGAGCCGGAAGCTGCTCGCGGTCCACAGCCGCAGCGCGCGGTTGCGACGCGTTGCGGGCGCGGTGAAGAAGCTTGCGGACGTCCATGCGCGGATCTACAAGGGCGTTGCGCTGAAGCAGAACACCTGCGACCTGATCGCCGCGTGGCGTGCGCGGGGGTGGAAGCCGTCGCCGTTCGGACCGACGGAGACATCAGCCGACGCGGCCCACGTCAAGTCGGCGCAGCGAGTCATCGATCCATCGCTCCACTGGCTCCGTCACTTCGGGATCGCAGAAGACGACCGGTACATCTTCGTGCACGCAGCAACGCACACCGAGGAGATCGCCCTCCCGCTGACCACGGACTGAGCAACTTCGCTTGGACCGTGAACGGCTTCGACGAGACCTACACCTCCGCCCAGGCCCAGGCCACGCTGGCCAAATGCGAGCTCGTGCTGCTGAACCTGATCGCGCTGCCGATCCCGGCGAGCAGCTGCGCATAGGCGACGCCGTCGCCAACGAACAAGCCCCACGCCAACGGGGCTTTCAAAGTGGGCGATGGCGGCCGAGCGACGCGTTGCGTCCTAGGAGACCGCCACGAGTCGCGAATCAGGCGCCTGCTCGGCGGTGACGCCGCGCGCCTTCGCGAGCGCAGACGCGTCGTCGGCGAAGCCGAGTACGAGGTTGGTGTCGAACGCCTCGGCCAGCCGCTCGAGCGTCGTGACGCTCGTCGGATGCTGGCCTGACTCAATGCGGCTGATGACGCTGTGGCTGGTCCCAAGCCGCTCGCCGAGCTCGGCTTGCGTCCAGCCTTCCTTCATCCGGCGATGGATCACGAGGCGGGCCAGGTGCTGACCGATGACTTTTGCGCGCCGTGCTGGTCTGTACACCGAAGCCGACTCACAGGAGACGTGACGCCATGAGGAAATTGACCTTCGCCATGAACGCGAGCCTGGACGGTTATACCGCCGCGCCAGGCGACGACCTCAGCTGGAGCGGGCCGAGCGACGAGCTCTTCCAGTGGTGGTCCGACCGCGTTGCGGCCACCGCGCTGGCGCTCTACGGGCGCAGGCTGTGGGAGGGGATGAGTTCCCACTGGCCGACCGCCGACCAGCAGCCGGGCGCTACACCGGCGGAGATCGAGTTCGCCCGCCGCTGGCGGGACATGCCGAAGGTGGTGTTCTCCTCGACGACAAGCACAGTCGACTGGAACACCCGTCTGGTCACCGGCGACGCGGTCACCGAGATCACCCGGCTCAAGGCCGAGGACGGCGCCCCCATGGACATCGTCGGTGCCACACTCGCCGCGGCGGCCATGCGGGCCGGGCTGATCGACGAGTACACGATCGTCACCCATCCGGTCCTGGTGGGCGGCGGTACGCCGTTCTTCACGGCCTTGGACAGCTGGGTCAACCTGGACCTGGTGGAAACCCGTACGTTCCCTGGCGGCGTGCTCCTGACCACATACGAGACCAGGCTGAGTGCCCGCGGTCGGACCAGCGCGAGCGTCGCAGGAGGCGCACCGGAGGCCTGAACAAGGCCCCAATTGCGGGGCCTTTGAGTGGGCGATCCAGGACTCGAACCTGGGACCTCCTTATCAGGCGGTGGCGTCTCCTTCGCTCTGCCGCGGCACTCGTCGAAGCGTCGTCGCAATCGGGCCGTAAGCGGCGCCGAGTATGCGATCGGCTGCGACCTGCCGCTTCCAGGCTGCGTCCAAGGGCAGGGCGTGTCGCTGGAGCGATCGCCGCTTCGCCGCGAGCGCGCCAGCGCCGTACACTCGCGACCCATGCGAGTTCGTGGCGTGTCGTCGATGGCGTGCGTCCTTCTGCTCGTATGCGCGATCGCGCCAGCAAGTGCGTCGGCGATCGGATGCACCAACGCCGAGCTGATCTCCGCCATCGAGGCAGCGAATGTCAACGCGGACGCGACGACGATCGAGCTCGGCACCAACTGCGTCTACACCTTGACCACGCCGTACAGCTCGGCGTCGACGATCTACGACTTCTGGTACGGCCCGTCCGCGCTGCCGGCGATCGCCTCGCCGATCACGATCAACGGCAACGGGGCGGCGATCGCACGCGACGCGAGCGTGGGCACGCCACCGTTCCGCCTGTTCTTCGTCGGCGCCAATCCCGCAGACGCGGACACCTTCAACTACGCCAGTCCCGGCGCAGGGAGCCTGACGCTGCGCAACCTCACGCTCCGCGGTGGGCTCGCGCAGGGCGGCAGCGGGAGTGGTGGCGGCGCCGGCATGGGCGGCGCGATCTTCACCCAGGGCGCCGTGCAGCTCGAGCGCGTGACGCTCGCGTCCAACACCGCCAGCGGCGGATCGGGCGGCTTCGGGGGATCGACCGGCGGCGGCGGGATCGGGGCAGACGCCATCGGACCGTTCGGCGGCGGCTTCACTGATGCGAGCCCTGGCTTCCAGGGCGATTTCAGCAGCGGCGGCGGTGGCTCAGCCAGTGCCTTCGGCGGCCACGGCGGCGGCGGTGGCGGCTTCCGCGTCTCTGAGAACGGCAGTTCCGCGAGTCTGCAGTTCGGCGGCGACGGCGGCGGCCCGACCACCGGCACCGGTGGCGCGGCACTGGCCGGCGGTGATGCAGGCGACGGCAGCGGCGGCGGCGCCAACGGCACACTCGGCGATGGCCTCGGCGGGGGAGGCGGCGACTTCGGCGACGGCGGTGACAACGCCTTCGACGCGGGCGGTGGTGGCGGCGGCGTCGGCGGGGGTGGCGGCCTCGGCGACCTCGGCTTCGGCTCCTTCAGCGGCGGAGGCGGCGGCTTCGGCGGCGGCGGCGCTGCTGGGGCGCAGGGCGGCTTCGGCGGCGGCGGTGGCGGTGGCGACGGCTGTTGCGCCGGCGCGGGTGGGTTCGGCGGCGGTGACGGCGGTGCCGACCTCGGTGGTGGTGGCGGGGCCGGCATGGGCGGTGCGATCTTCAACCATCAGGGCAGCGTCTCGATCATCAACTCGACGCTCTCTCAGAACACGGCGCTGGGCGGGCTAGGTGCGAACGAGGGCCAGGGGTTGGGTGGCGCGGTCTTCAACCTCAACGGCAGCGTCTCGGCGGACTCGGCGACGATCGCGGGGAACGCCGGCGGCGGGATCTACAACCTCGGCTATCTCGGCGACGACACGTCTGACCCGGGCGGTCACGCGTACGTGGCGAGCACGGTTCTCGCGAACTCGATCCTCGCGAACTCCACGGCCGGTTCAGACCTCGTGTCGAACGCGCCCGCGAGCGTTGACGGGCGGTGATCTGAACACCGCTGTATCGACCGTCACCGCCGCCGATCACGACCTCGTCGAGTCGCGCACGGGAACGATCACGGGTGCGCCTCTGACCACCGACCCGGGGCTCGGGTCGCTCGCCGCCAACGGCGGTCCGACGCAGACGATGGCAATCACCGCGACGAGTCCGGCGTTCGGTACGGGCGCGACGCCACTGTCCACCGATCAGCGCGGGACTGCGCGTCCGCAGGGCGCCGCCGACGACATCGGCGCGTTCGAGCTCGAGGTCGTGGCCCCCCAGCCGACGGTCACGACCGGCGCGGCGACGGCGGTCGGGACCACCGGCGCGACGTTGAACTCGACGATCAACCCGAACGGGTCGTCGACGACGTATCGCTACGAGTACGGGCGGACCACGTCCTTCGGCACGGTCGTCGGGGACTTCAGCGCGGGATCAGGATCGATTGCGGTCGCCCAGCCCGGCACCCCGATCACAGGGTTGGCGCCGGCGACGACCTACTACTACCGCGTCGCTGGATTCAACGCCGCGCCCGGACAGGCGCTGGGCGCTGTCGTCGCGTTCACGACGACCGGTGGGCCGACGGCGCCGACCGCGACCACCGCAGCGGCGACCGCGATCGCCAACACCGGCGTGACCCTCAATGGCACGGCCAACGCACACGGATCGCCAACGGCGTACGCGTTCGAATGGGGCACGACGACGGCCTTCGGGAACATCACGCCGGTGCAGAACGGCGGCTCGACGGCCGCGGACTTCCCGGTCACCGCGGCGCTCAGCGGGCTCGCGCCACGCCAGACGTACTTCTACCGCCTCGTCGCAAGCAACGCGCAGGGCACGACAACCGGCTCGGTGATGGCGTTCACGACGACCGGACCGGCGACGGCGCCGACCGTCACGACGGGCCCGGCGAGCCTGATCACCGCCACAGGCGCGACGCTCTCGGGCACCGTCAACCCGCGCGCGGGCGCGACGACCTTCACGTTCGAGTACGGCACCACGACGAGCTTCGGGGACATCAGTGCCGTCGACAACGCCGGATCTGGGGGGAGCACGCTCAGTGTGAGCCTGCCGATCACCGGGCTGTCGCCAGGGACGACATACCTCTACCGGCTCGTGGCAAGCAACGCGACAGGCACGACCGCCGGCTCGGTTCAGGCCTTCGCCACGCCGCCGGCGCCGTAGCGCCGGCTCCGATCGGCCCTGACGGCGAAGCCCGCGCAGGCGGGCTTCCAGTGGGCGATCCAGGACTCGAACCTGGGACCTCTTCCTTATCAGAGAAGCGCTCTAACCGGCTGAGCTAATCGCCCTCGGCGGGGCAGTGTAGCGAGGCGGCGCGGGGCCTTGCGGCCGGGCAAACGGGGTCAGGCGGCCGAGCGCGTGCGCAGGCGCGCGGCGAGCGCGGCGGCGGCGTCCGGGCTCTCGAACGCGAGCTCGACCTTGTAGCCGGTGCCCCGTGGGCGGACGCGGACGTCGTGACCGAGGGCGGCGCCGAGGATGTCGGCGATCTCGGCCATCGCGGCCTCCTGGTCGGGGTGGATCGCGGCGCGGCCGCGGGTCGCGGCGCGCGGGCGGCCGGCGACGGCCTCGCGCGCCTTCGGGGCGTTCCGATGCTCCCGTGGATCCCGGCGAGGACCAGCTGGCGCTCTGGGACGAGGACTCCGAGGACTGAGCCGGGCCACGCGGGCCGGGTCGATCCGGCCCATTCCGGCCCACGAATCGGCGCGGTCAGGCCACATCGTTGAGGTCGTAGGTCAGTCCCGCTGCCTTCAGCTCGTTTAGAAGCTTGTACTTCCAAGCACCGCCGCCGTCCAGCGGGATGTAGACCACGCCGATGTAGTCGGACGGCATCTCTACGCCCTGCTCGTGCAAGACCGTGACCTTGGCGCGGCCGAGATGTCCGGCGAAGAACCCCAGCTCGAGAATGACGTTCTGACGCGCACGGGGTTGGAGTTCGGGTTCGCCGGCGTCGTTCCGGAGACCGCCGACGTCGTCCCCCGTCATCAGCACGATCGCGTGGTCGGCTTGCGTCGCATAGTCCTCGAACTTCTCGATGATGGTGCGGCCCTGATCTGGTTGCTCGTGAAGGATCACCACCTTGTGTGCCGGTCCAGTTCGTTCGAGGAGGCGCGCGACACTAGTCTTGACCTCGTCGTTGCGCCCATGGACGACGAACACTTTGGCCTCCTTTGTGGGTGCGTCAGGCAGCGCTGCGCCCCCACGGCCGGCGTGACCGCCGGCGGCAGCTCGGAGAAGTATTGGAGCCGCTCCTTCAGGGACTCGAGCTTGTTTATGCCTCTCGCGATCGCCTCCCTTTGCCACTCGAATTCCTGCTCCATCCCGGCGCCGCCGATGACGAGCGGCTCCGTGGTCGCACCAGCGAACTCGTCGATGGGTTCCTCGGAGGTGTACAAGGTCCGGAGCGCTTCCTGGGCGACGTCTCGCCAGCGCTGATAGTCGGCCTCCCATGATTGGTATTGCTGCGCGGCAGCTACCTCTTTTGCCGCCTCGAGCAGGTCCGTCGCACGGCGCTGCAATCCAGCAATCAACTCAGCTGCGTCGTGGCGCGTCGTGTTCAGAGCAGTCGGTTCGCGGTCGTCCCAGCGACGAGACGTCATCCGACGACGTTAGCGCCAGCGACGGCCCGCACGCTGGGCTGACACGCCGGGGTATCGTCGGGATCATGGCGCTCGATATTGCGCGCGCGCAGCGGCTCCGAGGAATGGTCCTAGCGGCCATTCCCGATGGCGCGATCGATGGCAATCATGCACCTGGCCTCACGAGCGCGTACGAGACACTGCGTGCGGAGATCGCCGCGTGGCTTGACGGAGACCTCCGTCAAGAGTTCGACGACTTTTTCCCGGAGTTGCCGGTGGTCGAGGCCCCGGCGGGCACGCAGCGGGCGGTCTACACGTTTGCCGGGGAGAAGAAGTCGGCGGCGCACGGCGCAGTCACCAAGTTGCGCCTCATGGCGGGATGGCTGGGAGGGCTCATCGACCAGCACCCGAACATCGGGTGACCCGCTAACCATCGCTTCGGTCGGGCGCTGCACGACCCGACCGCGCTCTGCGAGAGAACACCTGCGCGGCGGACGAGCACATCGTTAGCGCCCGCCGCGCGATTCGCGCCCGACGTGTTCTCTACGCCGCGGCGATCTGATCGAGGACTTGCTTCATCCCTTCCGGCCGCTCCTCCGAAAGCGCCATCTTGTCGAGCACGAGATTTCGGAACGGCTCGTAGCCGAGCTCGGGCAGGTGATCGCTAACGAACCGGCGCAGTATCCGGCGTCCCGGAAACTCCGTGGCCCATGCTTCCGTCTCCAGCGCTGTCAGCAGCGCTGCTCTTGATCTCGTCGACCCGGGTTGCGAGACGCTCGCTCGTGAAGTCGTCGGCCCTTGCGACGAGTCGTTCAACAGACCCCTCGATCGACGGCCGGATGTCTGTCGCGACGTCCTCGCCATCGGGAGGTCCGCCGATGTTGATCGCCGCGACGAGGTCGTTGTTCACCTCGGCCTGTATTCGCTCCATGCTCAGCCCGCCAACCAGCTTGGATGCGGCTGTCCTGAGCGCAGCCATTACGGCCTCGTCGGACTCGAACGGATCCGCGCCAAGGAGTGACGCGCAAGCCGATCTCACCGCACCGGCGCTCAGCAGAAAGTTCTCGATGTGATAGACGCTCCAGGTGAACTCGCGCGTGCCGGGCTCAGTTGCCACGTACGATTCAGCGTCCCGGTCGACGATCGCGAAGAACCGGTTCTCGACGCCGACCTGAGAGATCGCCTCATCGAGGACGGCGTAGAGGTCACGCACCCGGCGCTTCGAGCCGGCACTCACCAGGTTTACGTGTTGAGCGAAGTCGGGGAACAGGCGGCGCACGAACCCGACGTCGAACCCGTCTTGGTTGGCGCCCTCAAGGATCACGACCTTCGCGTGTGGACGGTAGGCAGCGAGATCGCCGACGAGATCAACGACCACCCGCTCTACGTCGTCCCTCCAGCAACACTTCGGAGGCCTGGTTGCCCGTCGAAGTGGTTGCACCAAGCATGTGGAACACGCCGTAGTTCGAGTTCCCAATGGCCTGGCGGAGCAGCGTGTCGGAGTGCGTCACCAACCACAGTTGGTTCTCCTGCGCCACGCCGAGGTGGCGATGGTAGAAATCAGCGAACCCCTGAAGCAAGCTCGGATTAAGATGCAACTCCGGCTCGTCCAACAGGATGACGGATCGGCGCGGCGTCAGTTTCGGAGACGCAGGTAGCCGTACAGGATCTCCTTCTCGCCCGAACTTAGGTCGTCGATGTCGTGCGTCTCGCCCCCCGGCAAGCGCACCGGGAACTCAAGGGTGCCTCCGGGAAGCGGTCGTACGCCTTCGTACTCCTTGTCCGGAAAGAAGGTGCGGAACAACTCTTGCAGCGTGACGTTGAGGTCCTCACCCTCGAGTTCCTGACCTGATGCCTGCGCGATCAGATTGCGGAGATAGCCGGCCGCTAGCTCAGTCTTCACGTTCTGGTACTTGCCCTGCCAGTTGTACAACGACTGCTGACGTCGCTGATCTTCGAACGCCCGCGCGTCTAGGTTGATCCCTTGCAGCGGTTGGCGCGTGTAGGCACGTGAGGCGCTGTGATATTCGATGATCCCGAGGTCGAGTGGTTTGAAGGCCTGAAAAGCGACCTCCGCAGGCACACACTCCGCGATGTCGAGATCGCCGTCGGGGCTAATGACAGCCGAGATCCGATGCTCACTCGTTGTCGTGAGCGCTGACGTCAACTGGACGGTTATCTCGCGGATCTTGTCTTCCGCCGCTTGGCGAAATTGGGCCAGCTGCGTTGCGATCGCCATTCGGTTGAACGACCAGTGATCTCACCGCTGGCCCGTGACACGCTGCCACGCGATGGGCCAAACCAGGTCTGCGCTGTGGTTGATCAGGAAGGCCTGCTCAGCCTCCGAGTATTGAATGGTGGCGGAAATCTCGACGGGGCTCGTGGGGTCGCGGAACATCCGCCTGAGCGACTCCCGGTCCTGGAGATTGATCGCGAACTCGCCGAACCACTGAATGTGCTCGTCTGCCGAGTAGCCGCCGTCGATCAATTTGAGCAGGCGGATCGCGTCGAAAATGCACGACTTGCCCGACCCGTTGGGTCCGGCAATGACGATGAAGTCCTTAAGGTCGCTGACCTCGAACTGCCTGACCGCACGCAGGTTGCGTACCTGAAGCGATGTAAACCGCATGGTGAAGCTAGTTCGATCGAGTCATGGGATCGCCGGACAGGTTAGGGCCGCTGGGCGGACAGACCGGTTTGCCGGGGCGTCGTGCCGCGGTCGCCCCGCGGGAAACGAGGTTCGGGTCCTACGAGATGGCCACGAGGCGCGAGTCAGGCGCCTGCTCGGCGGTGACGCCACGCGCCTTCGCGAGCGCCGACGCATCGTCGGCGAAGCCGAGCACGAGGTTGGTATCGAACGCTTCGGCGAGTCGTTCGAGCGTGCCGTGACACTCGTCGGGTGCTGGCCGGACTCGATGCGGCTGATGACGCTGTGGCTGGTTCCCAGCCGCTCGGCGAGCTCGGCCTGCGTCCAGCCCTCTTTCATCCGCCGGTGGATGACGAGCCGCGCCAGGTGTTCGTACGGCGCGAGCTTCGCGGCGGCCGCGCGATAGGCCGGATCCTTCGAGCGACGGCGCACCGCCTGCTCGTGGGTCTTGCCGATGGGAGAACGCGCCATGCGTCGAGCTTCACGATGTTGTTAAGTCGGTTCTAGGGAGCGTCGCGGCCGGCGGCCCGCGGTGGCCGGCGCGGCTTGGCGTCCATGCGGGACTTGAAGTCCTTCCAACGGACCTTCGCGGTCTCGACGTCACCCCCGGGGATCTTCTGGCTTCGCTTCGCGATCACATGGAGAAGAACGAAGAGGTTCCCCGACCGCCGGTAGAGGACGCGGTAGAGCGTCCGGCCGTAGTGGCAACGCAACTCGCGGAGCTCGCCGTCGACTTGCGAGCTGTGCGGGAACGGCAGCGGCGGCGCGTTCGGCGGTAGCCCGTTGAGGCGACCAATCTGCAGGTCGAGCACCGCCTGGTGCTCTGGCGGGAGCGCATCGATGAACAGGTCGACCGGCTCGCGGCCCTTCGTCGGGCGGTAGTAGACACACTGCATTCGAGCCACGCAGGAGTCCTACCCACGCCTGCGGTCGGATGCCCGCACGGGGAGCGTGCAAGTCTGTGCCCGGTCTGGGGGTCGGCGCTACCGAGCGCTCCGAGTGTCCGGAGGCAGGGTTCGCCGCGACGGGATGCTCGGGACGAGGCGAAGGTTTGAG